>NZ_CAMPPE010000001.1 GCF_946893725.1 Anaerococcus sp. Marseille-Q5996
CTAAACATTTTGATTATTTCCTCATGCGAGAATGTAATTTCATAGGGTATTATTCTCCGTTTCCAGAGGCTATCCCCTTGTGTAAGGCAGGTTACTCACGCGTTACTCACCCGTTCGCCACTAATCCATTCATTTTCATTCCGAAGAAATCTAATGAGTTTCATCGTTCGACTTGCATGTGTTATGCACGCCGCCAGCGTTAATCCTGAGCCAGGATCAAACTCTCATGAAAAATATTTAGCTACTATCTTTAAAATAGTAGATTAAGTTTTATTCATAAAAGCTTTTTGATTCAAGCTCTTTTCATTTACACTGATTTTAAAATCAATGCGTGATTTATTTTTATCCTTTTCTATATAATATAGATAAGAATCATTTTCTCGGCCGTTCCGTCCTGCGACCACTCCGTGGAGGGTCCTCTTCTGGCCGGACAGGCCTGCTTTTTTGGTTACTCAAATTAATTGATTAAGTTTAATTACTATTTATTTGTAGATAAGTTTTAACTTATCTGGTTCAATTTGCCGTGTGTTAACGACAATATATATAATACCACGATTAAAAATCATTGTCAAATGTTTTTGATAATTTTTTAATATTTTTGCCATAAATTACTTTTATAGCAGGTGTGGTATTTTTATATGATATACCATTTAAAAAGTTTTGTCAAATATCATTTGAATTTACTTTCTAAGTGGTGCTATTAATTTTACTAGGTATTTTTAATTGTGTCAAGCTTTATTTGATATTTCTTCTATTATTTAATACATTTATTATTATCAGTAGACTAGTTGTTATTAATACACATACTACTGCCATGGCCATGCCTACTGAAACTGACCCTTGTTCGAACTCGCTTGTTATATATGTAGATACTGTCATTACGTTTGGTGGGCTGATGATAGAACTTGCTACTAGTTCTCTAAATGAAATTATTAATGTCATCATGGCTACTGAACTTATGCTTGGTGCTATTAGCGGCAAGATTATTTTTCTAAATGTGTAAGATATGCTTGCTCCACTTATTTTTGCGGCTTGGATGAGATTATCTCCCATTTGTAAAAAAGATGATGACACGTATTGGATAGTAAATGGTAAAAACATTACTGAATATACTAAAATCATAAATCCTACTGTATTGTAAAGGGGGATAACATTATAGATTTTGTTCCAAAAAATCATAAGACCTATTACAAATACTATGTTTGGAATCATTTCCGGTAAAATAGCTATGTTTTCCAAATATTTTTTCCATTTGCCTTGGCGATATAGACTTACTACTATAAATGTTCCAACTATTGCACAAATAATGGCAGTTGCAGCTCCTAATCCGAAACTTGTCAGAAGGGCTCTTTTTGCTGCTGACCTATTTTGAAATAATTCTACATAATGCTTACCAGTAAAATTGCCAGCCTTAAGGCCATAGCCTCTTAAGTTTATAAGAGATGTGGCAATTATTGAAAAATATGGTATGCCTATTGAAAATATTATTAGTGTTAGAATATATAGAACAGATAGCACATCAAATAAAATCTCTCCAATTTCTGGTATTTCAAGTCCATAAATCATCCTTAAAACGGTAGTTTTTCCGCAACCAGAAGGTTCTTAGAGAGTAGTAAAAGAATTGTGGTCTATAACCAAATTCAAATCCTTTATAACAAAACTATCCGAAAACTTTTTATTAATATTTACAAGTGATATTTTCACCCCACTCCTACTTTCTTAGAAACTTTGCTGTACGGATAAGTTTACCTAATTAATTTATAAAATTTGCAATTTTTATGTAAACTGTGACTCTAATCAAGTTTACATAACTTGTCTGGATAATCTGTAATCAATCCATTAGGCTTAAATCTTAAATAATGGCTATAATCATAGTCTGCTTTTCCAAACCAAATATTTAAGCCAATATCATTTTCAGCAAATTTTTCTACCATTTCTTTATCAACGACAAAATTCATTGGGTGGTAATATTCCATGCCTAGATTTTTTACGTATTCCCATGCTTTATGGAGTCTGGATGATTCTAAGACCCCGCATTTTATCTTTTGATCAATATTTTTAAATCTTACTAAAGATTGGTGATTAAAGGATGAGATTATTATTTTTTCAGCAATATCATATTCTTTTATAAGCTCATAAACTTTTTCTTCTATGCCCCTATAATCGATAATAGAATTTTTTAGTTCGATATTTGTAATTATTTCTTTGTCTTTGGCAAAATCAAAATATTCTCTAAGGCTTGGTATTCTTTGAATCTCACAATCTGGATATAGTTTTGAAGCATTTAGTTTTTGTAATTGTTCTAGGGTTTTTTCGCAAACTAAAGCCTCACCATCTGTTGTTCTTTCTAATGTTTCATCATGAATTATTACTAATTCCCCATCTTTTGACAAGTGCACATCAAATTCTATACCATCTGCACCAGCTTCTATGGCTTTTTTAAATGCTAGCATGGTATTTTCTGGATATTTTCCCTTAAATCCCCTGTGGGCAAAATTTATCATATTATTCTCCTATTTTTTATAATTATAATAATAAATTTATATAATTTTTATTTTGATTTTGTAAAATTTAAAAAAGAGCTGTTTTATAAGCAAACAACCCTTTTGTGTTAATATATAATTCATATATGTTCAATTTAGTTTTAATTATCTACAAGAATCTTTGTATTGACTGTGTCCACCATGAATAGCGCCTGCTGTTGTTCCAATTATCGACCCAATGGTAGCTCCTTGTGGTCCAGCAAAAGATCCTGCTTTTGCACCTGCAAGTCCACCTGCAGCTCCTTCAGTAACTATCCCAACGGATACATCTACTATACATTCTTTGCTGTAGCCGCTAGCGTGTGCAGTTTGAGTTGGCAATACCAAACCGATTCCTAATGCTAAAGATGCTAAGGCTATGTTAGCTTTTCCGATAATTTTTTTAAAATTTTTCATTACGCTTCCTTCCCTTTTCAATCTTTAATTATTAGTTTCTAAAATTATTTTTTCAAATATTTCTTGGCTAGCCATTAAAATAATTACCCGCTGATTTTGCCTTTAAACATTTTTTTAGTAAAAATAAAAATATATTTAAAGTTTAATTATTAAATCACTATTAGATTTTCCGCTTTAATCTGATATAATACTTTAAAAGGCTTTAAGGATATATTATGCATACAAATAAAAATAAAAAATTTAATAATATTGATGGTTTTACTGGTAAGCTAGGCTTTACACTTTCTTCTGTAGGTTCTGCGGTTGGCATGGGAAATATTTGGCGTTTTCCTGTTATGGTTTCACTTTTTGGCGGGATGAGTTTTTTATTGCCATATTTTCTTTTTGTAATTTTAATTGCATCTACAGGAGTTATTGAAGAGTATTCCCTAGGTAGGCTTACTGGATCTGGTCCTGTCAAGGCTTTTTCCTTTGCAACAGGTCAAAGGGGCAATAAAAATATCGGAAAAAATTTGGGGATAATTCCTGTTTTGGGATCTCTTGCCTTAGCTATTGGATACACTGCTGTTATGGGCTGGATTTTTAGATACAATTTCATGGCCATAAATGGAACTTTGTCTAGTTTTGCAGGCGACAATTCTTTGATTGCTATGACCTTTGACCAAACTGCCAGTGATTTTAGCAATAATTTTTGGATAATTGTAGCTGGTATTTCTTCTATGATTATCATGTCCTTTGGTATTGCCAAGGGCATTGAAAGGGCAAATAAATTTTTGATGCCAATTTTATTTATTTTGCTACTTGGTCTTGCAATTTACATTGGGACAAATCCTGCTGCTAGCAAGGGCTACCAATATATTTTTAGCCTTAATAGAGATGAATTGCTTGACCCCAAACTCTGGGTTTTTGCCTTTGGACAAGCATTTTTCTCCCTATCTATTGCGGGAAATGGATCTGTGATTTATGGATCATATTTGCCAAAAAATGAAGATATACCTTCTTCTGCCAAAAATATTGCGTTTTTTGACACCATAGCAGCCCTTCTTGCTGCCTTTGTAATTATTCCAGCAATGGCCATTGGCAATGCTGACCTTACTGAGGGTGGGCCGGGACTAATGTTTATATATTTGGTAATTGTTTTTAACAAAATGGAAGCTGGGAAAATTTTGATGATAATATTTTATTTGGCCATACTTTTTGCAGGTTTTTCATCAATTATCAACCTTTATGAGGCTCCAGTGGCCTATGTCCAAGAAAAATTTGGCTTTAGCAGAAAAAGATCTGCATTTCTTATAAATGGTTTTGGCATTTTGGCAGCTATTTTTATCCAAGGCATCGTCGGACCTTGGATGGATTTTGTTTCCATATTTATAGCTCCTTTGGGCGCACTTTTGGCTGGCGTGATGTTCTTTTGGATTCTTGATAAAAACCTTGCCCTAAGCGAAGTAAATAAGGGGCGTAAAAAAGCCCTTGGCTCATGGTTTTATCCACTGGGAAAATACCTTTACTGTACATTGAGCATTTTAGCCCTAGTTCTGGGGATTATTTTTGGGGGAATTGGATAAAAGTTTTAAGAGTAGATTATTCTACTCTTTTTTTATAGAAATTATTGATAAATTTTCTATAATCTACTAAAGTTTATTATTAAATTTTGATAATAATGGATATATTATATAAGAAAAAAGGAGGTTATTATGATGGAAAATCAATTACTTCTTAGTTCAGTATTTGTTGCTGGATTTTTATCATTTTTTGCTCCTTGTACTTTTCCCTTGATGCCGGCCTACATCGGCATAATTACCGACCAAAATAGTGAATATAAGAATCTAAAATTTGGCAGGATTTTTATAAATGTTGGAGCAATTATAAAAACCATGACCTTTGTCTTAGGTCTTGCCACAAGTTTTGTTATTTTAGGTTTTGGAGCAGGATTTTTGGGGAAATTTTTTAGCAATAGATGGATAATTTTCCTAGGAGGTTTGCTGGTATTTATCCTAGGCCTTCACCAAATGGAGATAATAAATATAGGAAAATTAAATAAGTCTAGGGAAATAAGTTTTAAAAACAATAAAACCAAGGCTCTTGGGACTTACTTGATGGGATTATCTTTCTCCCTAGGATGGACTCCATGTGTGGGGCCAATTCTTGGGGCGGTCTTATTAGCATCAGCAAGTCGTGGTACAGAAGTATACGGAGCCTTTATGATGTTAGTCTATTCTTTTGGGCTAATGATACCATTTTTGCTAATGGCAATCTTATCGACCACCCTTAATAAAAATTTTAATTTTTTTAGTAAACACCTTACATTTTTGAAAAAATCGGGCGGATTTTTGATAATGATTATGGGAATAGTCATAATGACAGGCCAACTTTCAAATCTAACAGCTTTTTTCAACAATTTATTTTTATAGGAGAAAAATATGAAAAAATTAATATTACTTGCAATTTTCGCCCTATCTTTGACCCTATCTTCTTGTGATCAGCAAAATAAAGAAGATATCGATGACCAAAAGTTACAGGCAGAAAATCAAGTAGAAGAAAATATTAATCAGCAAATTAAAAATGAAAAAGAAACAGAAAGTGAAGATTCTATAGTTTTAGAAGATAAGGATGGCAATCCAGTTTCTCTGGCAGATTATAAGGGCAAAAAAACTTTTGTAGAGTTTTGGGCTTCTTGGTGTCCGGTATGCCTAACCGGCCTAGAACAATTGGACCAATTATCCAAAAACGCTAGCGACTACAATATTGTAAGTGTAGTTTCTCCAGGACTTTTAGGCGAAATGCCAAAGGATGATTTTATAGAGTGGTTTGATGACCTTGGCCATGAAAATATTGAAGTCATATTTGATACAAATGGAGAATTTATAGATGAATTTAATATAAGGTCCACCCCAACAAATGTATTCTTAAACTCAGATGGCGATGTGGAAAAAGTTCTGCCAGGGCAAATGCCAGAAGAAATGATCAAGGAAATCCTAGCTGAATTTGAATAAGAAAAAGACCTTACCTAGGAAACTAGGAGGTCTTTTTTTTATTAGATTATTGCTTTTCTTAAGTCTTCTAAGGCTTCACGTGCTACATCCATAGCCTTTTGCATAGCATCTTTATTTGTCATATCAACGCCCGCTTTTTTAAGAACATCGATTGGATATTCACTTTCACCAGCTTTTAGGTAGTTTAAGTAAGCTTCACGGTCTTCATCACTACCATTTAAGATTTTTTGGCTAAGGGCTACTGCGGACATAAATCCTGTTGCATATTGGAATACATAATAGAACATATAGAAGTGTGGGATTCTTGCCCATTCTGCAGAAATATATTCATCAACTTCTATATCACCACCAAAGTAATCACGGTTTAAGTCACCATATATTTGGTTAAGTTTTGCAGCTGGGATAGGCTCTCCCTCTGCAACTAATTTATTTACTTCATGTTCAAATTCTGCAAACATTGTTTGTCTAAATACTGTAGATTTAAATTGGTTTACGAAATAATTTAGTAAATATGCAGTTTCTTCTTCGCTTTGGCTATTTTTTAGCATGTAATCTAAAAGTAGTAGCTCATTGGTTGTTGATGCAATTTCTGCAAGGAAGATTGAGTATGACCCGTAAATGTATGGTTGGTTTTTCCTTGTGTAGTATGAGTGCATAGAGTGGCCAAGTTCGTGAGCAATTGTAAATACATCACCAATTGTATTTGTGTGGTTTAACAAGATATATGGTTGGGTATCGTATGATCCTGAAGAATATGCACCTGATCTTTTGCCTTCATTTGGCATAACATCAAACCATCTTTGGTCAAATCCCTTGCGGGCTACTTCTACGTATTCCTCCCCAAGTGGTTTGATTGCTTCAAGTACTAATTCGCGTGCTTCATCAAATTCGATTTCTCTTTCATAATCTTTTACAAGTGGCACATATATATCGTGGAAACCTAGGTCATCTACCCCTAAAAACTCTTTACGAAGGCTAGTGTAGTCTCTGTGGATGTCCATATTTTCGTGAACTACTTCTAAAAGATTGTCATAAATTTCTTCATCTAGATTATCTCTGAAAAGACTCATCTCACGAGCTGACTTATATTTTCTAAGTTTTGATTCTATATTATGGCTAGTAATTTCCCCATCAAGTAAGGAAGCAGCTGTGTTTTCAAATTGCTTATAAACTCCATAGTAAGTTTCATAAACCCTACGTCTAAAATCACGGTCCTTATCTTCTTCAAGAGTTGTGAAGTTTGCATCTGATAGGGCAACTTCTTTGCCGTCTTTTTCTACAGCTGGGAATTTCATATCTGCATTTGAAAAAATCATATAAGTAGAAACTGGATTTTGACTTAATTTTGAAAAGCTTGCTAGGATTTTTTCTTCATTTTCACTTAAAACGTGGTCTTTATTTCTAAATAAGTCCTCAAAATAATGGTCATATGCCTCTAATTCTTCTTTTTCACCCAGCATTTTTTTGATGTCTTCATAGTCAGCTGCTAGAATTTCTGGTGTGATAAATGATAATTTTTCAGAAATTTCTGCTCCAGCAATAGAAGTTGTTTGGCTCATTTGTTGGTAGGTGCTATCAGCTGTATTTTCATCAGATTTTAAGTGGCCATAAACTCCTGCCTTGTGGAATTTTCTCATTAGTTTTTCGTAATCTTTTAGGAAATTTAAAAGATTATCAGCATTTTCTGTAATTTTGCCCTTATATTCTGTAAGCTTATCAGCAAGTTCTCTAGCTTCCTTTACTTCACTATAATATTGATCATCACTTGCAAAAATTAAAGAGGTGTCCCACTTTAATTTTTCATCTATTTCGTGTCTTTGCATTATTTTCTCCTTATTTTTCTATATCTATATTCATGCCCATATTTTGGGTAGTAGTTGTGGTTCTTGTGATTAATATGCGATCTTCCCCAGTAATATCTGGCAAATATCCCAAATCCATTTGGCGATTATCATAAAGGCTTGTGAGCGGACGGTGTTTTACCCCGTAAATATCTAACATAGATGGCAAATACCTAGCCTCTGCTTCCATACGATTTGTAATTGCCTGATCTAATGATCCTGGAATGGCTTGGTCAGTATATTCAACCACATCTCCCAATCTTTCGACTGTTGGACTTGTATCATTTACTGATGTCCTAAAAACCAAATTATCCATCAGGCTCATAAATTTATTAAATAAATAGTAAACGCTATAAGTTTCACCATTATCAACTGTTACTTGGCTTACCAAAAGCATAGGGCCTGATTCGGAATTTATTTTATCAAAGCTTACTGTTGTATTTATGCCAGTTATGCCGGTAACCGGCCCAAATTCGCGTTCTGTTAGCTCATTATTCCTCTTATAAGAAAGAATGGTGGAATAAGCACCTGCCCTTTGGCTAGATGGACGAAGTGAAATCCCAATTTGGCTATCGCCAACATTTGTATCTACAATATTTCCTACAGCATCAGCTGGATTTAGATTCTTGCCGCTCTTACCAGAGCCATACAAATTTTCCAAATCCAAATCATCTTCTGATTTTTCCCTTGCTGTATCAATCTCCTCTTCACCAGCCTTTTTGTAGGTGATGTCAGGCATTACAAAGTCTTTATCCTGCTTTTTTTCTGCAGTAGCTATTTCCTTTTCAAAATCAGCTCGTGATTGGAAGTCACAAGCTGATAGGGAAATAATCATTGCAAGTATTACAAAAAAATTCTTTTTCATTAGTGCCTAAACCGCCGATCTTAGTCCTATTATTACAAAAAGAATGGACAATACTACAAAGGCAGTCACACTTATAAGTTGTGTGCTAGTTTGTAGGCTACGATTTATAATTGGGAAAACTCCTGCCAAAATCACTCCTGCCAAAAGTCCACCCAAGTGGCCCAAAACACCAATTCCTGGTCTGATAAGTGAATAAATAATATTTATGGCGATAATAGATAGAAAACTAGATCCAAAGCTAGAAAGCATACTATCGCCCCTATAATTTAACAAAATACCTATAGCCAGACCAAAAAGTCCATAAAGTGAAGTAGAAGCTCCAGCACTAACTGTAGCTGGGTTTCCAAAGGCAAAACTTACTAGGTTGCCCATAATTCCTGCTAAAAGATAAATTATCAAATAGTTACGACTGCCATAAAGCCTTTCAAAAACAGGCCCTACTTGATACAAAAAGTACATATTAAATAAAATATGTGGTAATCCTATATGGATAAAGCTAGCAGTAAAAAGTCTCCACCATTGGCCATTTGCAACTTCACTCTTTACAACAGCACCAAATCTAACAAGATTTGCAATATTTTCGCTGCCACCAGTAAAGGTCATAATTACAAATACAATAATATTTACAATTAGTAAAAGGCTTGTTACTTTGCTTGATCCTAAAACTCTAAAATTATTCATAAGTTTATTATACTTTCTTTTCCTATTTTATCCGCTAAAGTAATTTTGACTTAGGTCCTTGGCAAGGGCCCTAATAGCATCTTTCATCTGGTCTCGGTCAAAATTATCTGAAATGTGATAATCATATATTTTATCAAAATTTTCCCTCTGGCCAATTTTTTTGCCATCCTGATCTTCCAAAAATATTACCTTTAGCTTTTGGTTGTAAGCCTTAGCTACATTTGCAACATTTATTGAGCTTAGCCCGTCAAAGGTATCCACATTTTCTCCCAAAATTAAAATATCATAATTTTTTATCATAGTATCAAAATCTATTTTTTCTAAAATCACGTCCATGGATTTGGAAATTTTGGCCTTAAAAAATGCATAAAGAGCCCAAGCCACTCCTCCACCAGAACCAAGTGATGGCAAATCTAGAGGATTTATTCCTAGGGTCTGCTCAATTTTTTCCTTAAAGTTTTTAGAACCCTTATACAAAAAGGCTATATCTTCGACAGAGGCCCCTTTCCTATAAATCCTATTTTCTAGGAATGAATTTTCCCCAAAAAGTGTAGTATCAGAAGAAGTTCCTATAGTGATTTCTGTCTTTAAAAGCCTGTGGTCTAGATCTGAAATATCAATATTTTCTACTTCTACCATATTTTTTGCAATTGGGTTTAGTTCTTTCCCCTCGCTGTTAAAAAATCTAGCTCCCAAGGCATAGAGCATGCCCATGCCAAGGTCATTGGTCGCAGTATCTCCAATGCCTATGAAAAAAGTATTTGCTCCAGCATTTAAGCCATCTACCATCATCTCCCCAAAGCCTAGGGATGAAGAATTCATAACATCAAGGTCTTCTTGGTAAAGCAAGCGCAAACCGGATGATTCTGCCATTTCCATAACTGCTTGCTTATCTTTCATGACATATCTTGCGGTAATTACCTCATTTTTAGGATTGTGGACATTTACATAATGGTAGTCTCCATCTAAAAATGCTTGCATGGCTTCGACTGTACCTTCTCCACCATCTAAAAAAGGGATAATATCAACATCATTTCCTAATTCTTCCTTAAATATATTTCCTATTTCTATTGAATTTTCGTAATTTTTTATAGAATCTATTGCTACTAAAACTTTCATCTTCCGCCTTCTTTTCTATATACTCCTTATAAAATATTACCCTAAAATCGGTTAAAATAGCATAAATTAAAGCTTTACAAATGATTTGCATATGTTATAATAAACTAGAAAGTTTATACTTTCGCTGTTTAACTCATGGAATCCTACGGGATTTCACCCATCAAAGGCCATCACGAGAGCGTGGTGGTTTTTTTATTTAACAACTTCTTACATTTGTGTTATGCTGTTATTAAAGATTTGTAAATGGGGTGCTAAATTTGGCTGAGATTATACCCAATAACCTGATCTAGGTAATGCTAGCGGAGGGATTTTTCTCAACTTTTAGCTCCTTTTAAGGAGGTTCATATGCAAAATTCTAAAAGTTTACGTAAATTTGTCTTACTTGCCATGCTTGTAGCAATTGGTGTAGTTATTTCCCCAATCCTTAGGGTCCATGGTTTTGCTCCAACCCAGCATTTTATAAATGTGGTCTGCTCAGTTTTGCTTGGTCCATTTTATTCCCTAGCCTGTGCAACAATGATTGGCCTTATCCGTATGAGCCTTATGGGGATTTCTCCACTGGCTTTAACAGGTGCAGTTTTTGGAGCCTTTTTATCTGGGATACTATACAATAGATACAAAACATTTTTATCAGCTTGTATAGGTGAAGTGATAGGCACAGGAATTATCGGGTCTATGATTTCTTTTCCAGTTATGAAATTTGTGGCTGGAGATAGCATGGTTGCCCTATTCACATTTACACCAAGCTTTGTAATTGCAACAATTATTGGATCTTCAGTTGCCTATATTTTCTTAAAGGCCCTTGAGAAAAATGGCAGCCTTGCCAAAATGCAGGAGTCACTAAATGATTAATTTTGAAAATATTCTGGATTTGATGAGGGAAAATACCCACACTATCCATGCAATAGTCAGTCCCCTTGCCTCAAATGATATGGCAAATGTACTTTTAAGCCTAAACCAAGCTCCATTTTTGGCAGAATATTACAATGAGGTTTATGAAGTAACCCAAAATTCCCATGCTCTTTTAGTAAATATGGGGACAATTAGCGAAAGCAAGCTAAAGGGAATCAAGGAAGCCCTAAAATCGGCCAAGGAAAATTATATTCCAATTATCCTTGATCCAGTGGGCGCATCTGCTACAAAAATCAGACTTGAAACTTGCCTTTACTATTTAAAAAATTATCCTATAAAAGTTTTAAAGGGCAATTATAGCGAAATTTACTCCATATACCACAAAAAATTATCAACCCGTGGGGTGGATTCAAAATCCATAGAAAAAGAAGAAATTATAAAAATTTGTAAAGACTTATCTACTATGTATAACACAATAGTTGTTGCAAGTGGTAAGGAAGATATAATCTCTGATGGCAAGGACATTTTGATTTTAAAAAACGGCAGTCCTCTTTTGCCAAAAGTAACTGGGACAGGTTGCATACTTGGCGGAATCATTGCTGCAGCATATTCCTTTGAAAATACTATAAATGCAATAGCCCTTGCCATAAGCATTTTAAATATTGCAGCAGAGCTTGCCCAAAAAGAAAAGGGTATGGCAACTTTTAAAATCTCACTTTTAGACGAAATTTCACTTATGGATAGCAAAAAAATAATGGAGAGAATAGATTATGAAAGACTTTGATTTAAGCTTATACTTAGTAACAAATAGGGACAAATTAAGTGATGAAGAATTTTTTGATGTGATAGAAAAATCTTTAAAGGGTGGTGTAACTTTAATCCAACTTAGGGAAAAAACTGCCCTAGCTCGTGAAGTTATAGAGATAGCCAAAAAATTAAAAAAATTGTGCCACTCATACCATGTACCACTTTTAGTAGATGATAGGGTAGACATTGCCCTAGCAGCAGACCTTGATGGAGTACATCTAGGAAATGAAGATATGGATGTGGCTGATGCTAGAAAAATTTTGGGAGATGATAAAATAATTGGATCAACTGCCAAAACCCTAGACTGGGCCATAGCTGAAGAAAAAAAGGGAGCAGATTATTTAGGTGTTGGTGCTATATTTGAAACCAAAACCCATGTAAAAACCACCCGCACCAGTGTTGAGACCTTAAAAGAAATAAATCAAAACATATCCATACCGACAGTAGCAATTGGTGGATTAAATTACGAAAATATAGACATCCTAAAAGATTCAGGAGCATCTGGCATATCTGTAGTAAGGGCAATAATGGATAGCAAAAATCCAGAAGAAGATGCTAGAAAATTATTTGAAAAAACCAAGTCAATTTTGGGTTAAATAATCAAAAATATTTTTATTTAATTTCTCAACAAAAAATTCCCAGCTTTTAATAGCTGGGATTTTTTTGTAAACTTAAACTTTTTTATATCTAAAGGGTGGTAATTATTAATTTAGGCTCATGTAGTTGATTGTGTATTCTACTGGATATTCTTGGCCGTCTTTTGTAACTCCTGTTACTTTTACTTGTAATTTTGTACCTGGAGCATAGTTCATTCCGTATCCAAATGTAATTGCTTTTACGCTTCCTTTAAAGCTTTCATCTACGTGAGATTCTGTGTTTACTTGACCTGTTGCAAGATCTGTTACTTCAACTTGTGCATTAGCAAGTTCAAAGTTTTCGCCAAACATTAGTGATAGGCTAGATCCTTCGGAGTGGAATTCGCTGATTGCTGTTTGGCCTGGGTAAGCGTAAACTGTGTTTGCATTTTCTCCAGCATAGTCGTCGTTATTTACGAACATTGCGCTGAATTCGTCTGTTTGACCAAATCCTACAAGGCTAGCTTGAGGGTTTAGTACCCATCTTCTGTGTCCAACTTCTGTTTGGTTTTGTTCACCAAGGTCATCTCTTAAATATTCTACAACTGAGTCAAGGATGTTGAATCCTGAAGCAAGGTTTGAGTTTGCTGCACCGATAGTTCCGTTTGCATATTCCGCTGAATCTGCTTTCATTCCTGCTGGTAGTGATGGGAAGTGGTTAACTTGTAGGTTTAATCTATTAATCATAGATGCTGCTTGAGCAAATTTAGCTTGGTCATTTCCAATTGTTAATTGATTTGTGATACCTGCTGCAAATCTTGCTGTGTTTGCAATGTGTAGGGCATCTTCTTGAGCTGCTTGTGATAGTGAACCAACATTTAGTGAGTTAAGGTTAGTATTTGGTGCGCTTGTGAAAACTTCTGTACTGTCTGGGTTAATTAGCTTTAGTCCTAAAAATTCTTTTGTGTCACTTGCACTTGTTTGGTAGTTCATCCAGTAAGATCTGATTTCTTCTATAGATGGGCTTGAGACTGTAAGACCACCTGATACTTGGTCAGCTTCAACTAGATTTTCTACTACTGGAGCTTCTACTGCTGCAACTACTTCTTCTTCTACTGTGTTTGGTAGAGATTGTGATTCAGATATTTCTGATACTGTTTCGATGTCTGTTAGGTCAAATTCTTCAACTGTTGCCGCTGCTACAGTTTGTTCTACTGCATTTGGAAGTGATGTTTCTGATCTTGCATCTATGTCTGCTAGGTCGAATGTTTCATTTGTAGCTACTTCTGCTACTTCTTCAAATTCTACTTCGTTTATAGCTTCTACTTCTTTATTAACTTCTGGAAGTTCCTGTCTAACCTTTTCTATTGCTTGAACAGTTTCATCAACAATAACTGGTGTTTGTTCAGTAGCTACTGCTGTGATTTCTTCTGCTACTTCTTCAACTTCTTCAACTTCGTTAGATTCTTCTGTCATTTCTTCTTTTTCTTCTAAAGCCACTGTTTGTGGAATTAGGTAATTTCTGTTATCTTTTTCTTCAACTTTTACTGCACCTGCTTTTGGTGCATCTACGTTTGCTACTTTTTTTTCTGAACTTTGGACAACTTCTGTACGTCCAACTCTTGTTTCTTTTGCTATTTTTTCTTCTTTTGCTTTACTTGTTCCACAAGCTGTTGTTGTTAATAATGCTAGTGCTAATGTTAGAGCTTTAAATTGTTTTTTCATTGCTGTCCCCTTTGTAAGATTTTTTGTTTAAGTTTGTTTAAGTTTGTTTAAGTATTCAGTATAAGGTGTTTGTCTAAGCTTAATTTTTTTGAATTTCACTTTTTATTTTCTGCTTTTATGATTGCCATCACCTTTATTCTGATTACATTATAGAGGGGGTTTGCTGGCTTGATTTTTTTTGGAATTCACTTTTGTTTTTTAAGGGTGATTTCATATGAAAAAGCTATTTTTTAGCAAAAAAAATACCAGACCTAGATCTTTTTATTAAAAGCTAAGTCTGGTTTTATCTCATTTGATATTAAATTTTATCATTTTTTAAGTCTTCTATTATTTTTTTTGCTTTTTCTTCTTCATCTGGGTCAAAACGTGGATACTCAGGATTTATATTTTCTATAGCATCAATTAGTGCAATAGTTGCAATTTTTCTTGAAAGCCATGGATTGTCAGCTGGCAGCACATACCAAGGAGCATCCTCTGTAGCAGTGTTATTTAACATTTCTTCAAAGGCTTTTTGGTACTCATCCCAATTTTTCCTATCGACTATGTCAGAAAATGAAAATTCGTGATTTTTCTCCCTGTTTTCTAGCCTATCTAAGAATCTTTCTTTTTGCTCATCCTTTGACATATGGAAGTAAAATTTCATAACTGGAAAGCCATTTTCTTTCATATATTCTTCAAAATTATTGATATGCTTGTATCTTTTTTCCCACAAGTCTGGGTCATCTTTGATATTTTTTGGTAAATGGTCAAGGGTGTCATAAATTTTAGGTGAAATAATATCTTCATAGTAGGACCTATTTAAGATTGCTATTTCTCCTCGTTCTGGCAGCCCCTTATGCATCCTCCATAGGTAATCGTGGGCGTTTTCTTCTTCGGTTGGTTTGCCATAATTTGTGTTTTTAAGTCCCTGTGGCATGAGGTTTGAGAAAATATATTTTATTATCTCATCTTTGCCAGCAGCATCTAGGGCCTGTAAAACTACCAATATCCCATATTTACCTTCTGCATTTAATTTTTCATGGAGATTACGCAGCTTTGGTACTAATTCTTCATATAATTCTCTTTCTATATCTTCATCTTTCTGATCACTTATCAAATCACTATCTATACTTGCAATATCTATCTTTTGCCCTGTTAATTTAAATTTATTCTTATCCATTTTTTACTCCTTTTTTGCTCTAGTATATAAATACCCAAGAAAAAAATGCCGGATATTTATCCGACATTTCTTATTAAAATTCATGGTGTTTGTATATGAATTTGTTGATATTTTCTTGGTTATTTTTATAATCTATGGCATCAGCAGTTTTTATTGCAAGTTCTAGATATTCTTTTGCTTTTTTACTTGCCCCACAAGGCATAAAGCTCTGCTAAGTTGTTGTAGTTTACCATAAGTCTTTCCTCATTTTCTATTGATTTATGGTAGTCTATGACCCATTTTGTAAGCTCGATTGATTTTAGATAGCAATCTTCGCAAAGGGCATAATTTTTATCCTTAATCAGATATAAGTTTGCCAAGTTGTTATAGGTTATAGCAGTTTTCTTGCGTTTTTTGTATGGGTCTTTTAGGATTTTTATAAGCTCTATTACTTCTAAATACAATTCCTCAGTTTCTTCGAGACTGTAATCTAAGTCTGCATAAAGGCAGGCTAGGTTGTTATATATTATCAATAATTTTTCTATAATATCATCATCCTGATATTTTTCAATCAAGTCTTTGTAGATATCTATTGCTATTTTAAAGTAAATTTCGCTATTTGCTATATCATCTAGTAAAAAGTAGAGACTTGCAAGATTTGTATAACAAGTTGCAAGGTTCTCCCCATAACTTTTATCCATCTCGTTTTCATCGATTGTATGCATTAGGTCGATTGTTTTCTTGTAGCATTCCAATGCAAAATTATCATCTGACCTATTATCCATATACAAAAATCCTAGGTTATTATAAGAAGTTGCCAAATCTGTAATATCATCCTTTGATGAGCTAATGCTTAGCAAATCTTCCTTGATTTCTATAGCTTTTTTGTAATATTTGTAAGCCTTGTTAATTTTCCAATCTGCATATAGATTTCCCATATTGTCATAAGTGACTGACAATGAACGTTTTACAGATAATATCGGCTTGTGATTTAAAATACTTTCAAAAATCCTCATTGCCTTAAAGTAGAAATCTTCTGCCTTTTGCCTATCATCGATCAGTTCGCTTGCAAAAAGATCGGCAATATTATTGTAGGCCTTGGCTAGGGTTTCTTTGTTTTCAAGACTTGGCTCGATTTGCTCTATTTGGCGTATTACATCAATTGATCTGTAATACCATTTTTCAGCCTTATCAAATTTATTTTCGCTAAAATAAAGGCTGGCAATATTTATATATGCTAGGGCCAGGGTCTTTTTAAGATTTATATTCTCATGCTCATCCAAAAGTTTTTTTATAATTGCAATGGCTTTTTTGTAGTAAAACTTAGCATTTACAATATCTTGCCTATCCCCAGTTGAATGTAGGTTTGCAATATCATTGTAGGCCATGGCTAGGTTTTCATTATTTACCATTGATGGGTCATTTTTTGCAATTTCTTCAAACATTTTAAGGGATTTTTGGTAATAATTTTGAGATTCACTTTTCTTTTTTGCTCCCATATCAAGGTACAACCTAGCTATATTGCTATATGAATAGGCAAGATTTTCTTTTTTTGTATCTTGATCAAGCTGGTAAATTTTTTCGTTGGCTCCTACTGCATTTAATAGGTAAATTTCGCTATTTTTCATATCTTCTTTTAAACCAACATTGTATTTCATACCTAAAAATGCAGACTGATCAGCATAAAGTCTTAGGATGCCAAGATCATCTGGGTATGTTTCAAACATGATTTCTAAATATTCTAAAAGTTTTTTACCATTAATTTTGCTAGCTTTTAGAGAATCTCTAGTTCTTTCTTCAAAGGAAGAATATACCATATAGGCTAGTAAAACTTTTTGAATTTCTAGGTCAAATCTTGAAAATTCTTCAAAAACTTTTCTAATCCACAAATCATCTTCACTATTTATGCGGGTATTGTGGATTTTGGTGATGTTTTCAATGGCTGATTCTATATCTCTAGGATTCAGATTTTGAGCATTTTCGCCAATCTGCCTTAAAATATCAACTGCTGCATCAATATTTCCTGACATATATGCAGAATAATATTGTTCTTGAAGTTTGATAGGGTCTTCAATTGGCAGGGACATAAAGGATTCTGCGATATTGTTGTGGTAGTATTTCTTTTTTTCCCCACTTACGGCTTCTAAAACTGCCTGGCGGATAATCTTGTGAGTAAAATCTACCCTTAAATACTTATCTTCTAGGAAAAAGGCCCTTAAATATCTTTTTAGACTTGCAAAATCAAGGGAATTGTAAGTTTTGCCCTTTAATTCATATATTTTTCTTAAATCACTTTCACGAAGTCCACGCCTTGAAACAGCAAGGTAGGATATGGTTTTTTCAACATCGTCTGTATTTGTTTTTAGGTTCTTGGCTGCGTGGGTGATTAAGTCTAGGATTAGCTCTTTAAGATCATTTGGTAAGTTGGCAATAAGATCTTTTTGGTAGCTGGTTATTTTTTCATAACCGTCACCTGCTTTTATGATGCTTAAATAGTCTTCACTATTCATCATCAAAAGTCTTTGTACCAAGAGTGATATATATAAGGGAGATGAGCTTCCCTCTTTTTTTACAATTTCTTTTTTTACTTCTAAGGGCAATTCTTTGTTGTTATTTGCTAGAGAAGCATTGATTACTTCTATCTTATCACTATCTTCTAGCTCTTTTAATTTGAAATTTAGGTAATCATTTAAGAAAATATAATCATCATCTAACTTATCATCTTCATCTAGGTAGGAGATTATAAATTTGACCTTGCTATCCTCATTAAAGTTTATGGGCTTGATTAAATCTGCTATGGCTCTAGGATTATCTAGCTGGTCAATGGCATCGATTAGGATGACAATCTCTCTTTTTCCTTTTCGTAAGTATTCTCTAAGGGTTGTTTCATAGAGTATTTCTTCGGCAGATAGCTCTCCCTTAGGCCCTGATTTTGAAATTTCTTCCTTGTGGTCATCTAGGACTTCATCAAAATCTATGGACTTATTTTCGTATTTTAAAATCTCACTTATATATTCGGTTATAATCCTCATCATGCTTAAGGCACTGGTTGTCCTTGGTGTCAGTGAAGAAAATAAGATTATGGAATAGCTTTCTTTTACTATGCGGTTAGAAAGGGTAGACATAAGGGTCGATTTTCCACTTCCACTTTTCCCCTTAACAGTAATGATATTATTGTTTTTTATCTCTTTTACTAGCTTATCTTCTATAGACTTTCTAGCATTTGATATTACTGATTTTTCATCAGCCTGGGTCTTGTGGTAGAGGATTTCTTTTTGATTGTCTGTTAAAAATTCCTTATTGGTTTCTTTTTCAAAAAGAATCTTAAGCATATCCTCTTTTGCAAAATCTACAAACTTGTCTACACCAACTAAATATCCATTTTTGTAGGTGACATCATATTCATGGATATTTTCTTTTGGCAAAGCCATCCTAATTTCTTCTTTTAGTTTTTCTATTTTTTCTTTTTCTTCTGGGTCTTGTTCATAAATTGTGCCTGAAACATCACCAATGATATTTCTAATGTAGGCAAAAGAATTCTTAGCATATTGAGGATTTTTTAAAAATCCATAGTCTACTTCAAGATTTGTGATAGATTTCTCGATTTTTTCATCTGGAGAATATATCCCATACCTTACCCCAGTTTCCTTGACCAAATCATTTTCTGGTATCCAGCCATACCTATCGCCAACAAGTACCATAAAATATGGCCTGTTATTTTCAATCTCATCTAAGCAAACCTCTAGGATTTTCTTATCCTTATCCTCTTCATCATCAATATCTGTATCAATACCCCAACGCAAATCTTGGAATTTGATTCCTTGTATTCTTTTTTGATATGCTTTTTCATTTAAATCTGGAGTTAATTTTGTTTGTATTAAATCCCTTTCTATGTGCATATCCTTAAATGTGCTTGATACAAAAATTTGTTTCATCTCTTATCACCTAAATTTCTATGTTTTGCCAGTTTTTATCTGCCCTTGCTATATTGTCTAAGTATTCTACAACACTTCTTTTTTCAATCATTTCACGGTCTATTAGGAAAACTCCAGTTGCTTTTGCAATTTTTCTAATGGATTTATCTATGCCCATGCTGTTGGTATTTATCAAAATTGGTTTTGTATCAATACCAAATTGCTTAGCTTGGGTTTTTATTTCATAAAGGTCTTCTTTTTTTAGTTGGATTTGGGTAGTTGTAATTATAAATGTTGAAAATTCTTTGGTGCAAACTATATCGATATGATTTTCTACTCCCTCACTTAAAGGAGAGTAATCATCATAGGCCTGCCATTTTAATCTAACATCGATTTTGACCTCATCAAAAACCTTACTTTTTCTAATCAGTTCAAAGTAGGTGTAAATTTGTAGGGCAATACCCTTTTCAAAAAATTCCCTAAAGGCAATATCTCCTAGCTGGTAGTTAAATTCTAGGTAGTCACCGTGACCTTCTACATAGTCCTTGCCATTTATGTGGTTGAAAATTCTGATTTCTGCATCCGGATTTGTATCTTTATCCAAGTCTTCCATCATATTATTTAATTCATAGGCCAAGTTTTTGTAATCTTTATTATAAATTTTATAGGAAAATTTGACGTTATTGCTCATAGCATAACAATAAAATTTCTTTTCTGCCTTTTCATTTAATAATGGAAAATATAATTTTCTTAGGTCAAAAACTTCAAAATAATTGAATAAATTTTCACTAATAAAGTCTCCCAAATTTTTAGAAAATTCTTCGTTGTAGGATTCTAGTTTAAGTCTGCCTGGATTAATGGGAAATTTGTAATCCACTAGTAAATCCTCATCCTTAAGCTCTTTTAAAAAAGAAGTTAATTTTTGATATTTTTGTTTATCATCCCTTTTAAAGATGAAATTTCCTGATTCTATCATACTAGAATTTTCTTTTTTTGGATAGGAAAGGTCAAAAATATATTGAGAAATTCCTGCCCTAAAAAACTCTGTGAAAATCGCCCACTTAGAAGAATCAGTATCCATATAGGCCTGCCATAATTTTTCGTAAAAATTGCTCAAACGAGCCAAATTATTTTCACTGGCTGCATTATAAAATTTGGCATTATTTAGGAAAAATGCTTCTTCAACTGTAAGAGTTCTGCGATTTAGATAAAAATCATTGGCAGCATAATCCCCACCCCACTCATTTGATCCTAAATACTCCACATAAGGAAGTTTCATAATTTCAGGTCTTTTTGCATCTGTATGAGTGTTTAAAGTTAGGTCGGCTACAGCATTTTCACTACTATAATATTTTATATCCTCATAGCTAATCATTTTGATATTCATGGATTTTTGCTGTCTTTTATTTTTTAGAAATTCAACAATCTTATCAAACTTTTCCTTGTGATCTTCTGGATTTTCATCGATTAAAAATAAGTTTTGTGGCTCATATTTGATTGCTGCAAGAACATTGGCCCACAAAAGCTCATCATCTGCCACAAATGGGGCAAAAATTGTTTTTATAGGCCCATATTTTATCAAGGGCTTAGCATCTATAACCATGTAGTCAGAATCTCTAAATGACTTTGGTTTTTCACTTTCAATTAGGAGTTTTAAATCTTGTTTGATAAGCCTATAATCAGCCAAAAGATCTTCCTTGCCTAAAAAATCTTTTTCAAATCTCTCATCAATTATACTGATTAGCTGGTTTAAGGTGTTTATAGCATAGGCTTCTTTGTCTGATAACCTAAGAGTAATATTGTAAAGCTCTTCCCAAAGGGGGAAAAGTTCCCTTAAATTATTATTAGCCAGCCAATTTGTATTATTTAAATTATGGCTGATGCGTTCTAAGACTCCTTGGTCAAGATTTTTGGTTTTCTTTAGCAAGAATGCTTGTATTTTTTTACTTACAAGCTCAAACTCATCATCCTGGCCAGATTTAAATTTTCTAATATTGGTATTTACAATGAGCGGGTGGAGTTTATTTATCCTGTCAACGTGATTATTTGAACCAACATAGGCATATTTTTTAAATTCTTCATAGCTTGGCCTAAGGTAACCTTGGCTGATCATAAATCTATTCCAAGTGTGGTGTTCCATATCTGCAAAAATATCTCGTTGGCTAAGGGCATCTGTCAATCGTCCAGGTTTTACAACATTATCATAAAAATGACGGCAAATGTCATCTTTGTTATATGATCCAGACATATAGATCCTGTATTTCATAGAAAGTGCTGTCCTTATAGAAGATTTGATGCTATAAAGGTCATCTTTTATAAAATTTTGCCAAATTCTTGCATCATCCACCCTTTCACCACCATATTCTCTGGTATAAAATTTGTGAATTTCATAGGCTTCTTCTAGGATACTTTCGCTAAAATCTCTGTTCCTAAATGTAGCAGCACTGCGGATGTCGATATTATAAGAACTGATAAAGTCATTTTCAAAAACTTCCACACCCCTTACATACCTGCTGTAATTTACTATTAGTCGATTTTCTTCTAAATCCTCAAATTTGTCGTACAATTTTTTTGCCAAATCCGTATAATTTAGCCCATCTTCCTGGTGGATTATGATGTAATGCTCATTAATGTTATCAAACTTTTTTGTAAAATTAATTGAAGCGTAGGAATTTTCTGTGATAACTTGGTTTATATTATCATCAACGACTTTTTCTTCTATAGAAATTTTTGTAGTTTCCCTTAGCAGGGGCATGGCATCAGTAAGGATCTTGTAGGATTCTTTAGGATTGCTGGTATAAAAAGTAAACCTATTTTCAACATCTGCCAAATCCACCGATGCAAATAATAAACTAAAGAAATCCAGTCCAGCTCTTAAGCCTCCTACCATTGCAATATCAATATATTTTCCATTTTCATCCTCATTTATATAATTATAAAGAGGCTTGCTTTCCATAACAAAGGCTGAAGAAAGTATGTTGGCAATTTCATTGTTTTTGCTAGTATCAAGGCCCTTTTGAATCTCATCTAGCCTTTGGCTAAAGTCATTGACTGATAGATACCTGTGGACACTAAGGCTTTCTTTTAATAGGTCAACTATCCTATCTGTGGTGATTTTGTTTAAAAAGATCCTGTTTGACTTTTTAAGTAAGACCTCCCTAAGATTTCTTTCCAAATAGTCAATATTTTCATTTTCCAAATCCTCTGGATACCTATCCATTAATAGATAGAAAAATGTAACCCCAAGCATATATAAGTCTATCTCTTCGCTGATAAACATTTCCTTGCGGTTGTTGATATTCGAAAGATAACGCAGTTCCGGAGGGATAAAGGCACGCTCACTTGGCATGAAAAATTCTGTAATATTATCCAGTTCATCCAAAAATATTGCCGCATCAAAGTCAAAAAGCTTTACCCTATCTCTTTTGTAATCATAAAGGATATTGGCAGGCTTTAGGTCCATGTAAATAATATCTTTTTGGTGAAGGAAGCTTAGAATTTCAGAAGTTTGCTTTAAAATATCTATAATCCTACCAAGGTCTAGGTTATTGTATTTATCCACACTTTGGGCCTTGTCAGTGTCATATAGGGCAAAAAGATAGTCATCAGACTTTTCTAGTTTGTAGGGTCTTACTATCCTATCTTCTAAAATCGGGTCAATTTCAATCATTTTTATGTGTTTGTCATATGATTCGATAAATTTTTTGCGGTCTTTGACCAAGGTCATCAAGGACTCTTGGTCTTTTGTTTCAAAACGCACCTTGAGAGGGTTGTTTTCATCCCTTTGGCCCACAATATTAGCTTCCTTATAATTTGGGAAAAACTCCTTTAAAATCATATTTTTCTTTGGTGGGTAAAGGTCATCGACAACAACTTCATAGACTAGGCAAGAAGCACCAGCCCCAACCAGTCTGCCTATTTCTATTTTGTATTTTAATTCTCCCCTTTGGTCAGAGATTGCTATTTCTTGACCATCTAGGGGATATCTATTATCT
Source organism: Anaerococcus sp. Marseille-Q5996 (assembly GCF_946893725.1). Lineage (GTDB taxonomy): Bacteria > Bacillota > Clostridia > Tissierellales > Peptoniphilaceae > Anaerococcus > Anaerococcus martiniensis. The sequence goes on from NZ_CAMPPE010000001.1 coordinate 23,445, forward strand.
AAGACTGGTTCTTTTATTTGGCTGATAAATTCTTCTTGTGTCTTGAAATTTTTCATCTATTTTTTATCTCCTATATTTAGTAGATACTTGGCCCACAGGTCGCGGAAAGCATCTATTGGTTCATCATAAACCACAAGTTTTAGCAGGGTTTCCTCGTAGGGATTTGAGATATTGTACTCATAAAGCCTTGAGTTTCTAAGCTTGTAGTCCATAAAAATCAGATAGTCCCTTTTGCGCCTAGCTGGTATGGAAAGTTTGTCAAACCAAATATCCTCATTTTCCAAAACATAGGATAGAAAATAGAGGGTAATGAGTCTAGAACGTGTAATTTGGGAGATCTTATCCTTTTCTATAATGGCATTTAAGTTTTCGTGTTTGATTTTTGTATCTTTTAATAAGTCATCTAGGGCCTTAATTTGATCATCTGGCAGGCTGCTATCATCTGTTGAAATAATAGCATCTTCATTGTAAAGATAGGATAGTAGTGAAGATATTTTTTTCTCAGAAATATATATGGAATCTTGTTCTACTTTTTCTATGCCAGCAATATCATTTTGATAAACAAAATCGCTATATTCATCTGCTGATCCTAGTATTGGCACCTCATCCTTAAAGGCGTAGTCATCGCTTCTAAGTGTAATTTCCTTTAATCCGCCTTGTGGATTTTTTTCTAAGATATACTTATGTTCTGGGTAATAGGTTTTGCTTTCGCCCTTTTCTTCTGATTTGAATACAAAGGGCATATTGCGTGTTAGGATAATATCCTCATCACTTTTGTAAAAAACTTTTACCCTGCCCCTTGAAAAAAAGTCGGCATTTTGGGTTAAACCATCATCATTGCCGTATTTTACATTAGAAAATGCTGCAATCTGATCGCCTAGACTTTCTTCCAAATCATAAAATGTGGATACAAATTCACTTTTTATAGTCCTATTTGTGTTTTCACTGACCAAGTCCTTGTGGTAGGCAATGATATTTAAAATAATTTCATCATCGACCTCATTCATATTGCGGTACTCATTTAAGTAATCATCAAGTGAGTTTTGAAGAATACTTGTATTTAGGTTGGTATCCTTTTTTTCAACCTTAACATAGGCCAAATCTTCGTTATCATAAAGCTGGTTTGCCCTTACAAAAAAATTGACAGGATTGTCTGGAAAGTGTTTTAAGGCAATATAAATCAAGGCTTCTTTCTTATCCCAAATGTTAAGCCCTGTTTCTTCTAATACCTTCATCAAAAAAACTTCTAGTTCGGCAAGGTCCATTCCTAGGCCAAATCCATAAATAAACATCTTATCTCTGGTGATAATGCTTGCCTTTAAGTCTTTTCTAATTTGTGTTTTTTTCCAAATTTTCCTGTCTTCTTTATTAAATTCTAACGATCCATAAACTTCGCTTTTTGTGCCGTGTGGGTAGAGGTTTTTTGTCCTAAAAAGTTCTACTACTAGGTCTACTATTTTTTCAAAGTCTGGGTTTTTTTCTGCATTTTCTATGGATGTAAATATTTCTGCCGCCTTATCCCCTATTTCTTCTTGGCCCAGGCCTAGGTCCTTGTAGTGGGTCAGCAGCAAAAAATTGATTATGTACTTATAAAAAGGAATTTTTTTCCTTAGAGCAATGGTGTTATTTGCACCTATCTCGATAGATTCAATATCCAAATACTGACCAGAACTGATGTTTTTTTGCCATTCAAATTCGTTGGTCTCAATAATGGTAGTTTCTCCAGAAACTATTGCATTTTCCATATATGCTCCTTAGTCAATATATTCGTAGGTCTTGTCAAACTCATCCTTGTCGATAAGGTTAAAGTCGACATCTAAAATATTTTCACCATCTTTTTTAACATCATATATTAAGATAATATCATCTTTCTTAGCACTTAGGACAGTTCCCCAAAGCTTGGCTTGGTAAAAACATTTTTCAGAGTCGGGGTTTATGGTTAGTTTGCCATTATCTAGCAAATATTTTATAACCTCATCCTCATCGTCTCCATATTTCCAGCTCCAAAGGATGACTGGGAATTGCTCATAATGATAGTCTTTTATGTGCCTGTGGTGTTTTAAAAATCTCTCACGTGAATTTGGATAGGGGTTATCTGCCTGGTCAATTTTTACAAAATCGCCATCTTTTGCCACTTCACCCTTGGTGGTTGACTCTGCCGAGTAGATTTCATAGTGATCATCGTGTTTGATAATTTGACCACTAGCGATTAGCTCTTGCTCTAGCTTACTACCAGCTCCAAGCTCAAAGGCCTTTACGCACACGTTGGTTTTCTTTGCTTTTTTCATAGTTCCTCATCAAATTTTAAATTAATATTTCAATAAAATTTCCCTAGTAATTCCTAGGGTCTTACTAGGTAATATTTTACCATATTAATGTAAAATTTACATTAATATATAGGTATATTTGTTAAATTAAATATAATCAAAAATCTACTAAATATTTTCCTAGCATTTGGGTAATAGATGTAATGTAAGTTCATTCTAAGGGAAAGTTTAATTTAGTTTGACTTTTATTTTAGAATGATTATAATAATTATGTAACTAATAGTAATAGCGCACTAAATTAAAAAGGAGAATTAACATGGCATTTATAGGTAAAACACTACCAGAATTTGAACTTGACGCATATAATCCACAAAATGACGAATTTACAACAGTTTCTAGCGAAGATTTAAAAGGAAACTGGAAAGTTCTTATCTTCTACCCAGCAGACTTTACATTTGTTTGCCCAACAGAACTAGAAGATATGCAAGATAACTACCAAGCCCTTAAAGATCTTGGTGCAGAAGTTTACTCAGTATCAGTAGACACACACTTTGTTCACAAAGCATGGCATGATAATTCAGAAAGAATTAGCAAATTACAATACACAATGATTGCTGACTCTAACAAAGAATTAGCTAGAGAATTAGACATCCTTGATGATTCTGGAAAAGCTTTAAGAGCAACATTTGTAATAGACCCAGAAAATGTAATCCAAACAGTAGAAATCAACGCTGATGGTATCGGTAGAAAAGCTGATGTAAATATCAACAAAATCAAAGCTGGTAAATACGTTGCTGAACACCCAGGCGAAGCTTGTCCAGCAAAATGGGAAGAAGAAGGCGATGAAGTACTAACTCCAGGTCTTGACCTTGTAGGTAAACTATAAGATTAATAAGGAAAATCAAATAGATGCTAGAAAATAATTTAAAGCAGCAGTTATCCCAATATCTTGACCTACTTAAAACAGAAGTCACTATTGGGCTTTCTGTTACTAATGATGACAAATCGGAAAAAGTTAAAGAATTTGTAACAGAAGTAGCAGAATTGTCAGATAAAATAAAAGTAGAAGAAAAAGATTTAGAATACAAGCCATCTTTTGAGGTAAAGGGTGCATTTGACCACGGTAAAATAGTTTTTGCAGGCGTACCTCTTGGCCACGAATTTGCATCATTTGCCCTAGCAATGCTTCAAGCAGGTGGAGTTGCACCAAAGGTAGATGAAAGTAGCAAAAAAAGAATTGAATCCATGGAGGGAGCAGACTTTGAAACCATCGTTTCACTATCCTGCCACAACTGCCCAGAGGTAGTCCAAGCCCTAAATATCATGGCAATCCTAAATCCAAATGTAAACCATACCATGATAGAAGGATCTATGTTCCAAGACATAGCAGACAGCCGAGATGTCCTTGCAGTGCCAGCCATCTTTAAAAATGGAGAATTTTTCGAAGGTGGTAAGCAAACCATGGATACCCTTCTAGATAAACTTGCTGGAGGCAAATCAGCAGATGATTTTGCTGACAAGGCAGCCTTTGATGTCCTAATCATCGGTGGAGGACCTGCAGCAGCAACCGCAGCAGTTTATGCCGCTAGAAAAGGTGTATCAACAGGACTAGTAGCAAGTGAATTTGGTGGACAAGTAGTAGAAACCCTAGGAATTGAAAATATCCCAGGCTTTAAATACACAGAAGGCCCATCATTTATGGGACAAATGGAAGACCAAGTTAAGGCCCTAGGTGTAGACATCATGACAGGTGCCCTTGCAGAAAATATCAAAGAAAGCGAAAACTCAGCCCAAGACCTACGTCTAATTGAAGTAGAGCTTGATAACGGAGCAAAACTAGAAGCTAGATCAGTAATAATTGCAACTGGTGCAAGATGGAGACTATTAGGTATCCCAGGCGAAACAGAATTTAGAAACAAGGGTGTAGCATATTGTACCCACTGCGACGGACCATTATTTAAAGGCAAAAAAGTAGCAGTAATCGGTGGAGGAAACTCAGGAATCGAAGCTGCCATAGACCTCTCCGCAATGGTAGAACATGTAACTGTTATAGAATTCTTACCAGAACTAAAAGCAGACCAAGTTTTACAAGATAAACTATTTAGCCTAGATAATGTAGAAGTAGTAAAAAATGCCCAAACAACAGGACTTTACGGGGAAAACAAACTTCAAAGACTAGAATACACAGACCGTGAAACAAACGAAGAACACACCATAGATGTAGAAGGCTGCTTCATCCAAGTAGGGCTAGTGCCAAACACAGACTGGCTAAAAGAAAGCGATGTTGACCTAACAGACAGGGGAGAAATAATAGTAAACCCAGACGGATCAACAAGCCTAGAGTCAGTATACGCCGCAGGAGATGCAACAACCAGCCTATTTAAGCAAATTGTAATAGCAGCAGGATCAGGCGCAACAGCAGCCCTTGGTGCATTTAACTATTTGATGAGAAACTAAAAATAAGTAAAAACCGGGACTATTGTATAGCCCGGCTTTTTATTTGTTTCTTTCCTCTGCTTTCTTTTCTAATGCCTTTACAGATTTAAGATATTCTTTTTCAACACTAGCAACTTCTAACTTTTTATACTTCTTATATTCTTCTTCTGCCTTAGCTAAAGCTTGCTTTTGACTTACCTTTCCAGCATTGTCTAGAATCTTTTCCCCGGTTGAACTTAATATTAGGTCCAAGTGGTCTATGTAGTCTTGCATATACATGGGTTTTCTTTTCATAGCTTGAATTTCAGCAAAATCAAAATAACCAGAAACCAAATTATTTAAAATCTTTAGCTCATCGGAAGTCAAGTAATTCTTAGCTACTCCAATATCTCTTTTTGATGGGCTGCCTCCAGAGAAATTGGTTAATCCCATAAATGGTTTATTTGAATTGGATCGTTGATATATAATCTCAGCTGCTGTATGACCATGAGCAGCATAGTGTAACTTATTTTGGACTATTTTAAAGAATTTAGTTGATTCTTTACTTCTAGGATTATAGTCTACACTTGTAGCATATAAATCTAGAACTTGTCTATACATTACTTTTTCAGAGGATCTTATATCACGAATTCTATCTAATAACTCATCCCAATAGTTAGCTCCACCCATTTGCTTAAGTCTCTCGTCATCTAAAGTAAAGCCTTTAATCATATATTCCTTTAATCTCTCAGTAGCCCATATTCTAAAGTTAGTAGCTATTTTTGACTTGATTCTATATCCTAAAGATATTATCATATCTAGATTATAATAATTCACATCATAAGTTTTTCCATTATTCGCTAATGTCGGTATCTGTTTTAATACATTATCAATATCTAGTTCTTCTTCATTTATAATATTTCTGATATGTTCGCTAACATTTGACTTACTTGTTTGGTATAGATCTGCTAATTGGTTTTGATTTAGCCAAATAGTATCTTCTCTTATTATCACTTGTATTTTTGTCTTTCCATTCTCTGTCTGATATATAACAATTTCTCCTGTATCATTTTTCATTTCATATTAATCCTTTCTAGTTATTTAGTTAGTTAAAGTGTCCGGAATTTCCGAATAGTTGAAAAATATATTATATATTTTTTATATATATTATATATTTAATAATCTTCTTTCCTTAATGGTATACCATAATAATCTGGCAAGCCTTGGTTAGCCACTGTTGTTAAATTCATTCTAATAAATTCAGAAATGGACAAACCGTGCTTAGATAATTCTTTTTCGGCCTTATTTTTGGTTTCTTGGTCAATCCTAGCTGATACTCTAGCTTCTTTTATACTATCCATATATTTTCTCCTTTTGACTCTAAGTTTACGATAATATTGTACTCCATATGGTGTACATATTCCATATCAGCATAAAAAAACCAGCCACTAAAATAAGTAACTGGTTAAGATTTGCATATTTAATTTTAAATGATATTAGCAGCTGCAAGTACTTCCGCTGCCACATCCACAACCTTCATCACCAAAATCATCCATATCATCTAAATCTGAATCTGGGAATAGGTGTTCGTAGAACTCATCATTTGCTGGGTATCTTCGAGTGATAATTACTTCTTTGTTTAGCATGGTAATAGGAAGTACATCCTCTCCATTTTCTTCTAAAAATCTTCTAACAATTACATTTTCATCAAATTTATCTTTTGCTTGATCTAAATTGTATCTAGTAATGCCAGCCCCTACATTTGTAAGGTGGTTTACAATCTCATCAACTCTTTCAAGCTCTTTGCTATCAACGCTACTTACACTTGGTTCATATATATATAAATTTCTCATTAATTCCTCCATTGAAATTGATTATCATTATATATTTATAATACCGTATGACTATTAAAAATCATGTAAAGTAGAAATAAAATTTGAAATTTTCTTCTGAATTAAACATCCAAATATTTTAGGTCAAAAGCTATAGCTATATACTATAGATTTGCAGCTGGTGAATCACTAATTATAAATTTGATATACTTATCAAATAAATCCTAAAATGATAGCCAATTATAAAAATCAGCCCTAGTATAACTAAGGCTGATCTTTTATGATAATTTTTAAAAATTATTTATACAATTATCTGTTAAACTTATATTCCATTGAGTTTGCAATTCTTACTAAGAGTAGCATTACTGGCACCTCTACCAAAACTCCTACCACTGTTGCAAGAGTTGCACCGGATGATAGGCCAAATAGTGAGATAGCAACAGCTACCGCTAATTCGAAGAAGTTAGATGCTCCTATCATGCCGCATGGAGCAGCTATAGAATAAGGCAATTTTGCAAGATATGCCATGCCAAAGGTTAGAGCAAATATAAGAAAGGTTTGAAGTATAAGTGGTACTGCTATAAGAGCAATATCTAGAGGTTGGTCGATAATTTTCATCCCTTGGAATGAAAATATAATTATCAATGTAAGTAATAATCCAACCATAGTATATTTATCAAATGATGGGATAAATACATTATTTAAGTAATCCTCACCCTTATTTTTTATAATATACTTTCTAGTAATGATGCTTAGGATAAGGGGAACTACTATAAATAGTACGATTGATAAAAGTAGGGTCCCCCAAGGTATATTGATATTGCCCCTCTTTAGTAAAAAGCTTACTATTGGTATATAGGCCAATAGCAAAATTAAATCATTGCTAGCTACTTGAACTAGGGTATAGGCACCATCTCCTCTTGTTAGCTTACTCCAAACAAAAACCATGGCTGTACATGGGGCAGCTCCTAATAATACTGCACCTGCTAGATATTCTGATGCTAGATTTTCGTTAATAATATTTTTGTAAATTCCAAAGAAAAATAATCTAGCTATTAGGTACATAGTAAATGGTTTGATGATCCAGTTGGCAATCCATGTTATAAATAAACCCTTAGGATTATTCTTGATATTTTTTATACTGTTAAAGTCAATCTTTAGCATCATTGGATAGATCATAATCCAAAGAAGTATAGTTGTTGGGATAGATACATTGTAAAACTCAAACTCTCCCAAAGCCTCTGGAATAGCAGGTATGAAGCGTCCGATTAAAACACCAATAGCCATGCAGATCAAGACCCAGAATGTAAGATTTCGCTCAAAAAAGCTTATATCTTGTTGTTTTTTCATCTAGCAAACTCCTCATCTATTTCACTGATTAAGTCCTTTAACTTTCCTTCAATCTCATCTATTACTTTGATAAATTCCTCATCAGACTTACCAGTAGGATCTTCTATCCCCCAGTCATACTTTTTGTGCCTGAAAGGAAGTATTGGGCATACCACATTGCAACCCATAGAGATGACATAGTCTACTTCAGGAATGTCATCTATGAGCTTGGAATACTGGTCTTCTTCCATATCTATCCCGTGTATTTCTTTCATAAGCCTTACTGCATCTTGGTTTATCTGATCTACTAGCTCAGTTCCTGCAGAGTAAAAATCTATTCTTTCTCCAGCAAATTTCTTGCCAAGGGCCTCAGCTATCTGAGACCTGCAAGAATTGTGAACGCATATAAATGCAACTTTTGTTTTTTCTGTCATAATATACCTACTTAATTAATTTATCTAAATTAGATCCCTTAATCTCATCACTAGACCATGGGATTATTGTGAAGTTACCATCTGTGCGCTCGTCAACCTTATTTATCCATTCTAGCTCACTATTAGCCTTAGCTTGTAGGGTCTTATTAGTAGAGCCAGTTTTGTATATGGATGAGTTTATAATCCACCACTTGCTATAAATTCCCGCTCTTTTTAGGTCTTCTTCAAGTCTCTTAGACTCATAGAAAGGAGTAGGTTCTGCAAGGGTTACAATAAGTACTTCTGTTTCATCACTATTTTTTAATCTAGGTAGAAGTTTTTTTGCTGATTCTGGAACATTACCTTGGTTTTTTTCTATCTCTTGGTTGTAGGATTCTGTAGAATCTAGAAGCAGAAGTGTATGACCTGTTGGAGCTGTATCTATAACGACAACTTCACTATCTGCCTTATCCACCACATCTGCAAAAGCTCTAAATACGGCAATCTCTTGAGTACATGGTGATCTTAAGTCTTCTTTTACATACTCTAAGTCATCATCAGACATGGTTTTTTTAGCATTTTCTAAAACTTCTTCTTGGTATTTTTTTAGTTCTTCCTCTTCATCTATATGGCTTATAGTTAATAAGTCATCTTCTTCAATCATGCCAGTCAAATGGTTGGCTGGATCGGTTGTAGTTAGGTGGACCTTTTGCCCCTTATCGGTAAGTCCCTTAGCGATAGCAGATGCTATTGTAGTCTTTCCTACACCACCTTTTCCCATGGTAAAGATAACTTTTTTCTCATTCTTATATAAGTCATCTACTATATCTTTTAGCCTTGTGTTTTCATTTATATTAATATCTACATCGCTAGTATAGTCCTTATCCTCAATCAGAAGTGATCTTAGGTTTTCGATACTATTTAAGTTGTATCCCCTAAGTGGGATAAAGAAAGTTTTAAGATCCTTAAGACCTTCTGGCATCTTGTCTAGGGACTCTTTTTGTTTTTTATAGAAAGCTTCTGAAACTTCATCATCATGGTCACTTAATAGTCCATTTATGATAAGAATTTGATTGTTAATACCTAATTCTGATAGTTCATTAGATGCTCTATTTGCTTCAAGAAGAGGAGTTTCCTCAGGTCTTGCAACTAATACTAAGCTTGTAAGCTTGCCATCAGCTAGGGTATCTACAGCAAACTTGTATGTTTCTTTCTCATCTTCTAAACCTGATAATTGACCTAGACATGAAGCTCCGTGGGTGCTTTCGCTGATAAAGCTCGTCCAAGCAGAAGGAAGTTGGAGCATCCTTAGAGTATGGCCAGTTGGCGCAGTATCAAATATTATATAATCATATTTATCTTTAAGGTCTGAATCAGTTATAAACTTAGAAAATTCATTAAAGGCAGCTATCTCAACGGTACAAGATCCGGATAATTGCTCTTCCATATTTTCTATTACACTATCAGGTAACTGTCCTCTGTAGGGACCAACTACACTTTCCTTGTACTCATTGGCAGCTTCTATAGGATCTAGGTTGGCAACAGTAAGGCCATCCACAGCTTCTATCCTTACACCCTTATTATCAAGCTCTGTTTCAAAGACATCTTGAAGGTTTGAAGCAGGGTCAGTACTTATTAATAGGACTTTATTGCCCTCATCAGCTAGGCTTATTGCACTAGCACAAGCAGTAGAAGTCTTTCCAACACCTCCTTTTCCTGTGAAAAATAAGTATTTAGTTAGGTCGATTTCTTTAATATCAAATTGTTTCACTTAAAGTCACTTCCTTTTTCTTAATTATATTAGCAGCAGCATCCACTGCCAGAACAGCAAGATCCACCATCATTATTTGTTTCTTCTATTGCATCAGCATCTAAAAATAACATTTCATAAAACTCTTCATTGCTAGGATATTTACCTGTCATAACAATTTCATCATCAATCATTACAACTGGTAGGATATCTCTACCTTTTTCCCCTAAGAGACCATTAATAGTTTTGTTTTCTACAAACTCTTTAGTATTGCTAGTTAGGTTATATCTATCAATGCTAGCTCCACTTTTTGTAAGCTTATCTATCAAAGTAGATACTCTCATCAACTCTTCATCTGGGCTTGGTCCACATACACCTGTTGAGCAACACATAGCATCTTCATAAATATACATCTTTTTCATAAAATCCTCCCTTAATTTAAAACCATAATATATGTAACAAAATACATATAGACACATTCAAATATTTCTATATGTTTTAGAAAAAATATTTGCCTAGGATTTTACACCTTGCAAATACAGTCATCCTGGATATGAAATATAAGCTTTAAACCATCCTCAATCTCATCTAAACAATCCTTATTTAAAGAGTAGTAGGTATTCTTACCCTCTCTTCTGCTAGAAACAAGTCCAACCTCTTCTAGCTTTCTCATATCATGAGATAAGGTGGGTTGGCTTATATCAAATTTTTCAAGTATCTCACAAGCACAAAGCTCATCGCAAGATAACATATCTATAATCTTAAGCCTCTTAGGATCAGAAATTGCCTTTAACTTTTTAGATATATTTTCATAATCAACACTCATAATCTACCTCATATAGAAATATTTCTATATGTTATGATACTGGTGGATTTTGTGGTGTCAACTGAGATTTTTAATAAAAAAATAAAGTTAAGAAATAAGTTCTTAACTTTGTTTTGTCATACTTTATTTTCTTCTATATATATCTATAGGTTCACCATTTTTATTTTTCCAATTTATCCACCCGTTTGCATTTTTGCCAACTAGTATCCAAGCTGCCATTGAAGGAGAGTTACATATTAAATCTTCAACTAGAACTCCATTTACAATAGGAGCAGACTTTACCACTTCTGGCGGATTTTTATGGCTGATAGGTGCACAAATTGCACCCTCTTTTAAAGTCAGTTCGCCATCTTCTACAACTAGTATCCCTTCTACTTTACCAAACCCTCTTACATTTCTTGATAGAGTGTACTCTCCGTTTGGAATTAATTCTATTCCAGATTTGGCTTCTAATTCTCTAGTGGAGCTGATAAATACTTCTCTTTTACTTTCTTCTTTTGGATAGACTTGTAGGCCTTCAAATGAAGACAATAACTGCACCACCAGATCAATATCAAGAGCGAATAACTCAGTCCCTGGAACTCTACTCTTAGAAAAAATCTCATCCAAAAGCTTCTCTTTTTCATCGTATTGTTCAACTTCTATAGCAAATTTTCTCTTAAGTCCAGTTACATTTGCATAGCCATGCCTTTCCAAATTGTACATCCTGCTATCAAAATTATTCAAATCAGTCTTCCCAATTTTTATAAGACCAGGAACAACTGTTGTCATTACGTATATTATTCCTTTTGGCATATTCCTACCTAGCTATCTTATAGATTCAAATACCATGGTTGCTTGAATTCTATCTCCTCCGCCAAGGCCAACACTTGATCCTACCGATGTTGAAATAGTATGTAATTTGTATCCTTTTTGTGCTTGCTTGTTAATCACCGCTTCTAATTCAGATAAGTTTTTAGACCCAGTTCCTATAAATTTTTCTTTCAAAGTAACTTGTAAAACTACATATTTATAAGACCTGCCACTTCCATGTGATACTGTAGATTTATCAGCCATGATTTTAGCCAATTCTTCTTCATTGATTTCTGCTCTTCTTATTTCTGTTGATTCGTCATTATTTTTCTTAAAAAATTTATCCATCTATAGATCTCCTTTTTATATAACCATCCCATCAAAATATTCAGCCTGCTCCACTAGCAAATCTATTATCTTATCACGACTATCTGTCGGATATTTATGCCTTGCTAATAGTCTTTTGATGGTTCTTCTCATATTTGCTCGGCCGGATTCTCTCATCATCCAATCTGAGGTCATTTCTTCTGATATTGCTTCTGTTAGTTCTTGAGTAAAGGCTATTAGTTCTTGGTTTGTATAAAATTCGTGGATGTTTTCTGGTTTTGATATTGCGTGATAGAAGGCTAGTTCTTCTTTGCTTAGGCCTAAGCTTTTATTTTCTTCTTCTAGTCTTACAATCTCTTCTGCTAGATTCATCAAAGCTTCCCTGATTGTTCCTAGATTGTAGTCGCTTTTGTCTTCTTTTACTAATCCTACAAACTTATCCAGGCTTTCTGCATTGTCTACCATGCTTTCTCTGTAGGATTTCATGATGCGTTTTAGTCTTTCGGAAAACTCTTCACCTTTTACTATATCTCCACGTGATATTAGTCTTATTTCATCTTCTATAAGTTTGTTTAATAGCTCTATGCTTAGATTTTTTTGTTCCATTTTAGAGATTTTTTCTAAAAACAGTGGGTCAAATAAGCTAAATCCTTTGTCAAAATCTTGGAATAGATTAATAACTCCTTCGCTATGTATAGATTGTTCTAAGAGTTTGCTTATTTGTTCATTGATTTCGTTTTTATTTAATTTGCCTTGGCCTGTAATCCTATTTAAGCTTGTGCGTATAGCTTCAAAAAATGCTGCTTCTCTCTGTTCTTTTTCATTTGATATAGATGAACATAAGGTGTGAGCCTGTTTTAATGCGTAGGCTTCCCTTTTGTATGAGTTTTGTTTTTCTTCAGAAAAAGTCAGCAGATGATTTAGCCCTTCAGTGATTAAATTTGCCAATTGGCTAGGCTTGATTTTTTCAGAAAATATCATGGCATAATTAAAGTTATAGAAAAATACATCCCTGCATACTTCAAGTTTTTCCTTAAACATAGGATATGCCGAATCTCTAATATTTGCATTTTCTATTTGCTTTTGGTCTGCCTTAGTATAATTGCTCATAGCTTCTTTTAAGGCACTTGCTATACCGATATAATCTACTACCAGCCCACCCTCTTTGTCAGCGAAAACACGGTTTACTCTTGCTATAGCCTGCATGAGGTTGTGGCCTTTCATAGGTTTATAGACATACATAGTGGATAAAGATGGCACATCAAATCCAGTCAGCCACATATCCACAACTATAGCTATCTTAAAGGGATCATTATTATCCTTAAATCTTTTTGCCAGCTCTTCCTTATCAGAATTATTCCCTATAATCCCTTTCCATTCTATAGGGTCATTATTATTTGCAGTTACTACTACCTTTACCTTCTCATCCCAATCTGGGCGGATTTCTAGAATTTTTTGATAGATTTTTACTGCTATTTGCCTATTGTAAGCTACTACCATAGCCTTGCCGGTCAATAAATTTTCCCTAGTCTCTTCATAGTGGGTAATGATATCATTTACTAAAGTATCTATAGCCTCATCTGATCCTATAATCTGCTCAAGTCGGGACAATTCTCTCTTACTAGCTTCTATATCCATTTCATTGGCATGGTCACTAAGTTCATCATATTTTTTATCAATTTGGCTTAAAATATCTTGATTAAGACCTAGGTTGATTACTCTATTTTCATAATAGACAGGCTTGGTAGCTCCATCCTCCACAGCCTGAGCCATATCATATACGTCTATATATTGACCAAATATTTCTTGGGTATCCTTATCGTTTTCACTTAAAGGTGTACCTGTAAAACCAATATAAGTAGCGTTTGGCAATGAATTTCTAACTAGTCTTGCCATACCAGATACTATTTTCCCGTCCTTGGTTATTTTCTCACGCATACCATATTGTGATCTATGAGCTTCATCTGCTATTACAATCACATCATCACGTAAGGTTAATGGTTCTTCTGATTCTGCAAATTTTTGCATGGTTGAGAAAAATATCCCATTGCTAGTCCTATTGTCTAAAAGTTCATGCAAGTGATCACGTGAACTAGCTTGTATAGGCTCTTGTCTTAAAAATTTAGCAGCCCTAGAAAACTGTCCATATAGTTGATCATCTAGGTCATTTCTGTCAGTAAGTATTACAAAAGTTGGCTTACTTAGGGCACGTATCATATATCCAGTATAAAAAACCATGGACAAAGATTTACCAGAACCCTGTGTATGCCAAAACACCCCACCTCTGCCATCACCAGAAGAAATTGCTAACTTTGTAGAATTTACCGCCTTGTGAACCGCAAAATATTGGTGGTATTGGGCAAGAATTTTATTTGTTCCATCATCCTTATGTTCAAAGAAAATAAAATTTTTGATAATGTCCAAAAACCTATCCTTGCTAAGGACACCAGAAAGTAAAGTTTTGTAATCAGCATATTGAGTAGATTCATAAGACCCATCGATAGACTTCCACTCCTTATACCAAGCTTTGCCAGCGGTAATAGTCCCAATTTTTGTAGTAGTAAAATCAGAAATAATATTAAAGGCATTGTAGACAAATAGATTTTCTATATCGTATTGGTAATTTTGTATTTGCCTAAAAGCACTATCAATGTCTGAGTTAGTAGAAGTCATAGATTTAAGCTCTATAACTACCAAAGGCAAGCCGTTGATATATAAAATAATATCAGGTCTTTTTGTGTCCTTGCCAATGATAGTAAGTTGATTGGTCACTACAAAAGAGTTATTTTCTATATTTTCATAGTCTATAAGATAAACAGTAGAAGTCTTTTGTTCATCATCTTCATAATAAGAGACTTCTATGCCATTTTGTAGGTAGTCAAAAAAGACCTCGTTACGATTTACCAAAAGGCCTGCATCTATGTTTTTTATTTTATATATAGCTTGGTCAATGACCTCCATAGAAATATCTGGGTTAATGCTGGCTAGGGCATCAGATAAAATTTCACTTGCAAGCACCGCCTTCATGCTATCCCTTACTATTTCTTGGTGGGGAATATAGCTATATCCTAGGTCCTCAATGTACTCTATAAATAATTTTTCAAATCCATCTTCTAGATATATCTCACTCATAATCTATATCCTCATCATCAATCTTTATATTAGAAACGTCAATCTCCCCACTCATTAGTTTTGGGAGGAGGGTGTCTCGGGTTTGGGCTAGACTATAATTCTCATTTCTTAACAAATTTTCTAATTCAATAAACGGCTTTATTATTTCATTAAATTTTTCTATATGCTCCTTACTAGGGTATATAAGTTTAAAGCTATCTATAGACTTTTTTGGAAGGTGTAATACTGTTGTCCCCGTCGCTACACCTTCGGCATATCCTTTAAATATATTAGAGTTCAAATAATGATATATAAAGTAAGTATCAGTAATATCATGAGGCACAAGTTTTACCACATCCATTGAATATATTTCATAATCAAAATAATTATTGTCGCTGTAAAGAATCACTCTACCAATTATATCTGCAGCTTGAGTTAAATCTGTACACGCCACTAATATATCTTTATCCTTTAAAATATGATGCTTTTTTACTCTTTCTGTATTCTTAATAGGCTTTTTAGCATCATCGTTTTGTCCACCATGTCTATTGAAGTTTTTGATTGTAACCATATTTACACTTGAATAATCAGATAAGTCAGAGCTTTTGTAGGTGTAACCATTTTTTCTATCGCTAATTTCTTTTATCTCCTTAACTTCCCACCCCTCAGGAATCAAACCTAGTTCACTTTCTATAAAATTCCCTTCTTGAAATGGTTCAAAGTCTACAAACCATGATTTGAAAATAGCTTGAGCTTGAGCTTCTAGATTTTCTATTATCTTATTATTTATTTCTATTTTTCTATCAATAGAATAAAGAGGACCAGTTATTGAGTCTTGAAATTCCAGTTTTGGAATATTAACATAAACGTTTTTTATATCCGATACTGTTACATGTCCTAATCCAGTAGTTTGTTTGTTTCTAGCAATTTCTTTAAAATTAGGATTCAAATACTTCATTAAATAATAGAAATAATTGCTGGATATTTCATCTTGATTAGGTATTACTTTAAATATATGTTGATTTAAATATCCTTCTGGTAAATTAAACCTATGAGTATCAATAGATGTATCAGGATTCCCTGACCATGCAAATAAAAGATCCTTTTCTTTTAGATAAAATTTATCCTCAGCACTATTAGTATATTTTGTATTTGATGATATTCCATTATTTAGTTCAGCAATTTTAATAATTGGAATACCGTTATTTGAATAGTCTTTTTTCTTAAATGCTTTTCCATTTATCCAATCAGCTAATTCATATAATGTTTTAGTATCCCAATCATTATAGAACTTAGGTTTATACAGATTAATTTTTTCAAACTCCATAACCAAGCTCCCCAAGCTGTGCTCTTATCTCTTCTTCTAACTTATTAGATTCAGCAAAAAGCAAGCCTAATTCATTAGTAAGCCTTTCCATCTTTTCTTCAAAGGGTTCCCCATCATCCTCTACTTCTTCTAGGCCTACATACCTACCTGGGGTTAGAACAAAGCTATTTTCTTCTATCTCTTCTATATCAGCTGCATGAGCAAATCCAGCTTCCTCTATATCCTTGCCATTTGTAAAATCTTTATAAGTTTGAGATATTTTGGATATATCTTCTACTGATAGGTCTCTGTGGGCCCTGTCTACCATGTGGCCCAAATTTCTGCAATCCAAAAATAGGGTTTTGCCTTTTTGTTTTTTCTCTTTATTGATTATCCATAGGGATACTGATATGCCTGTGGAGTAGAAAAGTCTATCTGGCATGGCTATAATGGCTTCCATTAGGTCATCTTTTATAATATTTGCTCGGATTTCTCCTTCTTTACCAGATGCTGATAGGGATCCGTTTGCAAGGACTAGTCCCATTTTTCCTTTTGGTGCTAGGTGGTAAATCATATGTTGCATCCATGCATAGTTGGCGTTGCCTGCTGGTGGGAGACCGTATTTCCATCTTACATCTTCTACTAATTTATCCCCTCCCCATTCTTTCATATTAAAGGGAGGATTGGCTAAGATATAGTCTGCACGCATGCTTTGGTGTTGGTCTTCGAAAAATGTATCTGCTGCGCCTTTTCCTAAGTCACCTTCTAGGCCGTGGATAGCAAGGTTCATTTGAGCTAGCTTCCAAGTATTGGCATTTGATTCTTGCCCATAGATTGAAAGTTGGTTGACTCTTCCCTGGTGGCGCTCTACAAAGTTTGCTGATTGGACAAACATACCTCCTGCCCCACAGCAAGGGTCATAGACTCTACCTTCATAGGGCTCTAAGATTTCTACCAGAGTTCTTACAATGCTTGATGGAGTGTAGAATTCTCCTGCGTTTTTACCTTCTTGGGAGGCAAATTGAGCTAGGGCATATTCATATGTACGGCCTAGGATATCCTTTGAATTACCGTGCTCTTTTAATTTTAGGTTATTAAATAAATCTACAACTTCTCCTAGACGTCTCTTATCTAGTTCTGGTCTGGCGTAATTTTTTGGAAGGATGCCCTTTAACCTATCATTTTCTTCTTCTATAGACACCATAGCCTTGTCAATCACTTGCCCTATTTCTGGTGTCATCGCTTTACTTGCTACATAATCCCATCGAGCCTCTTTAGGTACGAAAAATATATTTTCTGCTACATATTCTTCGCGGTCTTCCTCAAAACCATCGCCCTCTTCTACAAGTTTTTTGTATCTTTCTTCAAAAGAATCAGATATATATTTTAAAAATATTAGCCCAAGTACAACATTTTTGTACTCTGCCGCATCTATATTACCACGTAGCTTGTCAGCCGCTGCAAATATTTCTTTTTCAAAGCCGAGATTAGCTCCACTTACTTTTTCTGACATAAGGCTCCTCCTAAATTATAATATGATTCTATAAATAATATTTTAAATATTTTCTTTATAATCATTATAACTAAAGTAGCTACCGAAGACCAGAGTATTTGTAAAAAACAATTCTCCTTAAAACAGAGCTTCTACTTATATATAGAAAAACCCCAGGATTCTTCCCGAGGTTTTCTTTGTCCTTTTTCTATCACTTATTTTCCAGCTAAGATTATATCCATCTCTTCTAAGGCTTTTTGGCTTTTTTCTTGCAGTTTTTGTGATGTTTCTAGAAGTTTTGCTATTGTTTCTTTGTTTTTTTCTGCTATATTTGGTGCAATATCTTTTAGGATTTGGATTGCTCTTGCTGTTGTGCGGTTTTTTTCTACTGATGCTTTTAGTTTGTTGTATTTTTCTAGTAGGTCTTTTTTGTAGTAATAGCCTTCTTTTATTGATTTGTAGCCATTTGATACGTAGATTATCTCGTCTGTGATTTTTTCTGCATATGGTTCGTTTTTGCTTTGTTTTGTTTGTGGCAATTCTTTGTTGTAGTGGCTTTCGATTTCTTTTTTATCTACTATTTTTAGTGTTGGTGGGATTACTATTGTTATATTGTCTATGATTGGATTTTTGCCTTGGTCTTTTTTTGGGCTTTCTTTGCCTGGGATTTTTGTAAGCCCTAGGTCTTTCATGTAATCTGCTTTTATGGCACTTTTTCTAAAGGCTTTGGTGTTTTCTCCGTCCATAAACCAGTAGGTTGATCTTAGTCCATCTGCTGATGCTTTTGGATCTATCATAAATCCTTCGTTGTTTAGGTCGATATTCATATCTTTTGGTGCTGTTACGTGGACAATTTTTGGATCTTTGCTTCCATTAAATTGAATTATATTGTGGATATTGTTGTAATCATTGTCTGCGTTTGCCCAAAGCACGTTGTTTTCTGTATCAAAGTCCATGCTCATTACTCCACCTAGTCCTGTTTGGATTTCTGATATGACTTCTGCTTTTCCATTTTCTTCAAGTACTAGGGCGTATACATGGCCATTTGCTTCCATACCTACAAAGAATATTCCGTCTGCATAGGCATTTGGATAGTCGTTTTTGTCTAGGGCTTTGTTGTTTTTTTGGTCATATAAAAATCCGTTTAGATTATCAAAGCTTACCCACTCAATGGTTTCTATGCCTAGGTTTGCTCCTACATCTGGCAATAATTCTGTGATGTTCCATTCTCTGTCTGCTACCATTTCTTTTGCATCTTTAAATGGATCTGCTACTTGCAGTATCATGTTTTTGTTTACATTTTTATCGCCATTATCGCGTTCTACTGCTAGGTAAACTCTTCCTTTATTATCCACTGTGATGCCTTCTGAGTCTGGGCCTGCTGCTTTTGGATCATTGGCATCTTTTATAAATTTTACGGATTTTCCTTTGCCATCAAATCCTGGTGCAAATATCACTTGGTCATTTTCTACTTTGAAGATGATAAATCTACCTTCTTTGTTATTTACTCCATATATCCAACCATCGTGGTTGTCTAGGCCTGATAGGTCTTTTAGGTCAAATATTGATGTTTCGTCTAACACTTTTACTTCATCAATTCCTGGCCAATTTAATGTTTCTACATCTATTTCTTTTTCTACATTTTCTTCTGTAGTGTTGGCTCTGCCTTTTGAAGCTTTACCATCTACAATTTCGCCTGTACCATCTGGGATTCTACCATATGTACCATTTGCATGGCCTTGCCAAGAGAACTTATCTACTAACTTATCTTCTTTATCATAAAGATTTACTTCATCATTGTCACCTAGGCCAAAGTCAAAGTCTACATTTTCTTCGAATACGAAAAATCCTTTGGCTGGAATGCTTGTTCCTTCTTTTACTGTATATTTAGAATCTTTTTTGTGTTTTGGATTATTGTCTAGGATATACCAACCAGATATATCTATTGCTTGGTCTGTATTATTATAAATTTCTGCATAATCATTGCCACCACTAGGATCTTTTGATTCTACTTCATTTACTACTACTTTGCCCTTAAATGCTGATTCTACTGTGTTAGTATCCTCAGCTGGTGGAGTTTGCTCCTCTTCTTTTGCTGGTATTGGGTTTATTTGTCCTTTTGAAGCTTTTGCTTCTTGCATTTGACCTGTCTCAGGATTTCTTGCAAAAACTTCATTTGGGTGTCCGCCTTCCCATTGGTAGCTTCCGATTAACTGATCATTTTTATTGAATAATCTTACAGTATCATTTTTTCCAAGACCAAAATCAAAGAGAGTATCTTCTTCTAATACAAAAACTTCTCCTGGATTTAATATTATTCTATCAAGTTTTATTACTTTATCCGCCCTATCTTCGCTATCGAAAATATACCAGCCTGTTAAATCTACTGGAGCATTTCCTTTATTTAACAATTCTACATAATCTTTTCCCTTATCAGGAGCTTTTGTCATTATTTCGTTGATGACAATATCAAAATCATTTTGACTTGTGTTTTCATTGTTTGCTGCTAATAAATTTACATTTTCTAAATCTGTGCTTGATTCTTCTAAGATTTGTGTTGTTTGCCCAAGTTCAACGTTATTTTCTGTTGCTAAATCTTGGCTTGCAAAACTTTCATTTGCTCCAAGGACTAAGCTTGTTGCAAGTACTACTGCTAGTAATTTTTTCATAAAATCCCCTTTATATTTTTTATTTTAAGTTTATATCAATGATGTAAATTATATGTAAAACAAGTGTAAAGTTTTATAAATATTAGTTAACAAAAAAGACCCCCAAGGTCTATTGCCTTTGGAGGTCACTTTATTTTTTTATCTTACTTATTTAAGTGTAGCATACATGATTGCTTTGATTGTATGCATTCTGTTTTCTGCTTCATCAAATACTTTTGATTGGTGTGATAAGAATACTTCTTCAGAAACTTCTTGACCATTTAGTTCGTATTTGTCACCAAATTTGTCATTGATTTCTTTACCAATTGTTGTGTTTAGGTCGTGGAATGATGGTAGGCAGTGCATGAAGATTGCATCTTCTCTAGCATTGTCCATTGCTGCTTTGTTTACTTGGTATGGGTGAAGTTGTTCGATTCTTTGTTCCCAAACTTCTTCTGGTTCTCCCATTGATACCCAAATGTCTGTGTAGATTACGTGTGCATCTGTTGTAGCTTCTTTTACATCTTCTGTAAAGTGTACTTTTGATCCGTGTACTTTTGATAGTTCATTAGCTAGATCTTGTACGTCTTGTTCTGGCCATAGGTCTTTTGGACCACATCCTGTGAAGTTTACACCTAGTTTAGCACATGTTACTGCTAATGAGTTTGCCATGTTGTTTCTGCAGTCACCCATGTATACGAAGTTGATGCCTCTTAGTTTACCAAAGTTTTCTTTGATTGTAAGCATATCTGCAATCATTTGTGTTGGGTGCCATTTATCTGTTAGACCATTCCATACTGGTACTCCAGCATTTGCTCCAAGTTCTTCTACTAAGTCTTGGTCAAATCCTCTGTATTCAATACCATCGTAGAATCTACCTAATACTTTTGCTGTATCTGCGATTGATTCTTTTTTACCCATTTGGCTTGAACCTGGATCTAAGTATGTTACTCCCATTCCTAGGTCATATCCTGCTACTTCGAATGAACATCTTGTTCTTGTTGATGTTTTTTCGAATAATAGTGCTATATTTTTGCCTTCTAGGTATCTGTGTGGTGTTCCTGCCAGTTTTAATCTTTTGAATTGTTCTGATAGTTCGATTAGGTAAAGTACTTCATCTTCTGTGAAGTCTTTGATTGCCATTAAATTACGTCCTCTTAAGTTAACTCCCATTTTAAATCTCCTTTATACTTTCTAAAATATTACCAATATATATTACAAAATGCTTATTTTTGCATTTTATAAGCGTGTTACCTTTATTTTTTTACCCAGCTATTTTGCTTTTAATCAAGGGTGGCTTAGCCGTTTATGATTTTTGTTCCTACTTCTCCTGATAGGGCATATGCTGCTTTTTCTAGAGATGTAATGATTGCTGTTCCTTCTGGATTTTCTTCGATAAATTTGATACAAGCTTCTACTTTTGGTAGCATTGATCCAGCGTGGAATTGGTTGTCTTCGATGTGTTTTTTGATTTCACTTACTGTTACTTCACGAAGTTCTTCTTGGTTTTCTTTACCAAAGTTAATATATACTGAGTCTACTGCTGTAAGTATTAGTAGTGTATCTGCACCAATGTCTGATGAGATTCTGCTTGCTACAAAGTCTTTATCGATTACTGCGTCTACCCCTTTTAGTTCGCCATTTTCATTTAGAACTGGGATTCCGCCACCACCACCTGTGATTACTACACCATCATTGTCTAGGTGGTTTGTCACTGTTGATAGTTCTACTATGCTTTGTGGTTTTGGACTTGGTACTACTCTTCTAAATCCACGACCTGCGTCTTCTTTGAATGTGTATCCATCTTTTTTGCTAATTGCATCTGCTTCTTCTTCTGTGTAGAAGTTACCTATTGGTTTTGTTGGATTTTCAAAGGCTGGGTCTTTTGGATCTACTTCAACTTGTGTTACTACTGTTGCTACTTTTTTGTCTATATTACGAGATGCTAATTCATTTTCGATAGCTTGTTGTAGGTGGTATCCTATATAGCCTTGGCTCATTGCTACACATTCCACCAATGGGAATTCTGGTATAGTTGAGTCTTCTTTTGCTGCTAGGGATAATGCTAGGTTGATTACTCCTACTTGTGGTCCATTTCCATGTACTACTGCTACCTTGTCATATGATTCTATGATGTCTGCAATTGATTTTGATGAACCTTTTACAGCTTCTAATTGTTCTTTTGGGCTATTTCCTAGGGCATTTCCACCTAGGGCTACTACGATTGATTTCATGTATCCTCCTGAAAGTTAATAATGGTTTGTAAATAATTTATACTATTTGTTTAATGAATCATCGTCTGATTCAAATGTTAAAGTTTCACCTTCTGAAACTTCTTTGGTTTTTGTTGTTGTAGTTGTTGTGACTTTTTCTTCTACTGGTCTAGTTGTAGTTGTTGCTTTTACTTTGCCAGTATCTAGTCTGTAGTATTTGTCTGATTTAAAGAAGTCATCAGCGATTTCTTTTACTTCGCCACTCATCATTATCAGACCAATCAAGTTTGGTATTACTACAAGTCCTAGTGTAAAGTCAAGGAATACTCCAGCATTGTCAAATGATACGAATAATGCTGCAAGTATCATAAGTGATGCAACTACCCTCATAATTTTACCCACTTTTGTTCCAAATAAATACTCAGCTTGTTTTTCACAGTAAAATACGATTACTATGATTGTTGAAAGTACAAATAGGAATAAGCAAATTGAGATAATTACAGAACCCCATTGACCAAATAATGTGTTAAATGATCTTTCTACAGCTATAGATCTTACTGCTGCCATGTCAGCTTCACTCATACCTGGTTGCCATGTGCCTGTAAGGATTACTACAAGTGCAGATATTGTACAAACTATAATTGTATCTGCAAATACTTCAAATACTCCCCAAAGACCTTGTCTAGCAGGGTGGTCTGTTGTAGCTGCAGCGTGTCCATAACCTGCAGAACCCATACCAGCTTCGTTTGAGTAAACCCCACGAGCTACCCCTTGAGAAATTACTTTTGAAAGTGCAATACCACTTACACCACCCATAACAGCCTTAGGATCAAATGCACCTTGGATAATGTGACCAAATGCTGCTGGTACTTCGCCAATATGCATAATTATAATCAATAATCCACATATAATATAAAATGCTGCCATGATTGGAACTAGTTTTTCAGTTACCTTACCAATTTGTTTTACCCCACCAAATACAACTACAGATACTAGAATAAAAATACCAATAATAGCGATTCTTTTAGCAACTAGTTCATCTACTGCAAGTGGTTTAAATACACTTTGGATTGGGTTAACTGCTGATAGTGTTTGAAGTGTGATTGATGGAAGGATCTCTAACATAAAGAAAAATGCTGCAAGTGAACCTAGGACTTTACCAAGATTGCCTTTTAGACCATTTTTAAGCATGTATGAACATCCACCAACGTATTCGCCTTCTGCATTTAGCTCTCTATATTTGATAGAAAGAGCTACTTCTGAGAATTTTGTAGCTTGACCGATAATAGCTGCAATCCACATCCAAAAGATTGCTCCAGGTCCTGCAACGAAAATAATTGTAGGTGCAACTACGATATTTGCCGCTCCTATTGATGAAGCAAGGGCAGTTGTCATAGCTTGGAAAGCAGAAACTGTTCCATCACCTTGGTTTTCTTTGGAAAACATTTTTCCAAAAGTTTGGCTTAAAATATAACCAAAATGACGCAATTGGAAAAATCCTGTTCTGATAGATATAAGCAAGCCACCGCCCATTAATAATACTAATAGAGGCCAGCTCCACAACCAATCAGTAAAGCGTGATATAGTATCTAACATAATTTTCTCCTTTTTTTTATAAGTTCGATATGACTTATAAATATTTACAAACCATCATCTTGATAAAATTATATCACAATCGTTTTCTGATATAGGACATATTTCTTCAAAAAAATTGTAAAGTTAGGGCAAATGTTTTCACAAAACATTTGTAATTTATTATAAATTTTTATTAATATTTTTTGATAAGACTTCAGAATTCCAATGATTTTTGTGCTTTAAACTAGCAAAATGTGATATAATATATAGAAAGAAATGTTAGAAGGGAGGGATTAATATAAAAAATCAGACCAACATCCAGGATGAATCAAATTATTTTCAAACTGATTTAAGCCAAGCAGTTTTAATAGACATGGGCCATGAAATATGTGCAAATTCTACCGATCCCCTCCTTCATACCAACGCTAGATTTTGGTATATAAAAAAGGGCGAGGCTATTTTTAATATCCAAGGAGAAAATTACACCCTAAAAGAAGGTATGCTTGTGGGGATTTTGCCATGGTATTACACGCAAATTATGGAAGTAATGGATCCAATTGAGCTTGATGTGGCAGTTTTTGATATAGAGCTTATAAATATTTTCCTAAAAAAAACCAACCAAATGTTTGGATCGACCATGCAAATTACAAATTCTATCACAGAAAATGCCTATGTAATCTTAGATGATGATGACAGAAAAACTGTAGAATCCATTATAAAAACCCTAAATGAGGAGCTTCATGCCTTTAAAAATGGCAAGGACTATGCCAAACAAATGATCTGCATCAAAATAATGGAACTTGCAATTTTATTTGAAAAATCAGCAGGTCATGGTAAAAAAAAACTCCAAAAGTATAACAAAATAGAAATTTTCCACTATATTTGGGCCCATTTGAAGGAAAAATTGACCCTAGCAAATCTGGCCCATATTTTTTACCTATCAGAATCAAATATCTCAAAGTACATCAAGGAAGAAACCGGCCTATCTTTTACAAATCTCACATCCTTGATGAAACTTACAAAACTAATGGGCTACCTAAATTTTTCTGAAAATAGCCTAGAAGAGTTATCTGTCATCTTAGGATTTAAGGATGCCTCCCACCTTTCCAAATTTTTTAAATCCAAAACAGGATTAAATTCTAAGGACTACAAAAATTCCTACCACACCATTGAAAATGGCGACCAGGTCATAGATTATCTAGAAATGGCTGACATCATCAATTATCTAGTGAAAAATTATTACAATGACTTGGATATAGACCAGGTTTGCAAAAAATTTGATATTAATCAAAATTCCTTAAATAAGTCTCTGAAATTTTATGTAGACAAGACTTTTGATGATTATATAAACTACATGAGAGTGATAAATGCTGCAAGGCTGCTTTTGCAAAGCGATGATTTGGTGTCAGTAATCGCCTACAAGGTAGGTTTTAATACAACCAAAACTTTTTACAGGAATTTCAAAAAAATCTATTCCATAAATCCAAATGATTTTAGGAAAAAAATCAACTACCAAGAAGTAAATCTATAATTTAGCAAAATAAAAATCATTTCCAAATCGGAATGATTTTTTTATTTGCTATTTTCTTTAAAATCTCCTTTGCCCAAGGCCTTGATGGTATCACCGTGCATTTTTTCTTTGATATTTTTATCTTCATTTACAAAAAAAGTATATAAGATGTCAACCATAATTGATAGGGGAAATTGGGGACTGATTACATTTCCATAGTTTAGGTGTTTAAGCGATGGAACTAAAACCAATTCATCACAATATTTCTTTATTTCTTCCCTATTTTGAGATGTAATCAAAACTGTTTTTGCATTTTTATTGTGGGCTTCTTTTAGAAAATACAAAACTTCCTTGGTCTCTCCACTGATGCTTAGGCAAATTACCAGATTGTTTTCATTGTGAAAAACCGCCCTCATTTTCATATGGTCAGAGTCTGTTATGGAGTCGATATTTACCCCTATCCTCATAAAACGCATTTCCATCTCATTTGCAGCAAGGCCTGATGAGCCCTTGCCACAAACAAAAACTTTTTGGGAGGCATTCATATAGCTAACCACCCTTTTTAGCTGGTTTTCATCTATTAGAGAATAGGTTTTATTTAAAAGTTCTTGGTAAGTTTTTAGGACCTGGCTGACATTATCTGTGATTTCGTCATTTTTTTCAACAAAATTTTGCCTATATTGGTAGATAAATTCTCTATATCCCCTAAATCCACATTTTTGGGCAAATCTTGAAAGAGAAGCTTCTGATACAAAAAGCTGGTCAGCTAATTTTTTGGCAGAAAAATCTCCTTTTTTGTCATTATGGATGAAAAAATCGGCTATATTTTTTTCTGTAGCTGTGAAGTTTTCGTAATTTGATTCTATGATTTCTATAACTGATTTTACATAATAGGCCATAGCAGATTCCTAGTTTCTGGCCTCTTTATTTTGGAAATTATAAAAGGCACCTAGCATTCCCGCTGCATTTTGCTTTTTGGCAAATTTTAGGCTAAGGCAATCGTAAAGGGGTTTTTCTAGGTATTTTTCTAGGTTTTTATCTAATTTTTCGTATAAATATTCTTCTTGAGCCATGATGCCACCACCTAGGATAACTGTATCTGGATTTAGGACATAAACTATATTTGATATTCCAATTGCTAGGATTTCGCACATTTCATCTATGGCTTTTATACAGATTTCATCGCCATTTTTTGCTAGTTCAAATATTTTTTTACCATCCCAATTTTCTGGACTATCTCCCTTTAAATTTGAGACCTTTTCTACCAAAATTTTTGCAGAACCAAGTGTCTCAAATGTGCTATTTTCCATATTCATGTAACCTATTTCCATAGCAGATCCATTGACCCCATGGTAAAGTTCGCCATTTATTATTGCACAACCGCCTATACCTGTTCCAATTGTAAGGATTAGGGCGATTTTACTATTTTTTCCAGCACCTGATTTGTATTCGGCAAGGCCAGCACAATTTACATCATTTTCTACATGGCATGGCAAATCAAATTTTTCTTTGATTGGCTTTTTAAAATTTATGCCGGTATAGCCTGGGATAAGGTCTGATGCGTAGCGGATAGATCCATTTTTGGTATCAACCATGCCAGCTGTTGATATAGCAACACCTTCTACTTCAGTTTTATCTTTATAGTTGCTCACAATTCTTAAAACTTTTTCTAAAATTTGTTCTCCACCCTTGCTGGCTTCTGTGGCTAATTCGTTTTTTTCTAAAATTTGACCATTTTCATCTATAATCCCGTATTTTATAAAGGTCCCACCTATATCTATGCTGATATATTTTTTCATACTTGCTCCTACTTTTATTTACAAAAAGGCATAAGTATTTTGCCTTATGCCTTAAATTCTTAATTAAATTTTGATTTTAAATATTGCTTTTTTGGTGTATACTGGATCAGTTATTTGCAAGGCTGTCATGTGGACATCATTTGGATAGCAAACTAAAAAGTCTCCCACCTTTAGATCTACCGAAGAGTTTCTCTCTCCCTCAGCTGCTTGAAAATCTTTTTCTGCATCATATTCACCAAGATCCATGTCTTTTAAGAAGTTTAAATCTATTCTTTCTTCTCCTAAAAGCATTAGGTGAAGGTCTAGATATTCTTTGTGGGCTTCCCAAAATCTATTTTCTACTGTTGTCGTGTCATATTCAACTATATTTACAAAAAATTCATCATCATTAATCTTGTGGATGCCCGCCTCCATATTTTCCATATCATTTTCTTTGTAATAGTCAAAGCAAGCTTTGATTTTGTCTTCTAAATATTCATATTCTTCTAAATTTGTAATGTTTCCAAAAATCATATTTTTCTCCTAATCTTGATTATAAACTGTGGAATTTATTGGTGGTATATCCTTAATTCCCTTTATCTTATTATAAATCATAGATCCAATTACTCCAACTACAAGTGATACCCCAATAGAAATAATTGAGTATGACCAGAAGGAAACTTTTGCTGGGTCTACAAAATATTTTATATAGACCATAACTAGTGCTGCTACGGCAAAGGCAAGGCTTGCTCCAAATTTGTTGGCAACTTTTGTAAAGGCACCTAGGATAAAGATACCAACTAGGATTCCTAAAACTAGTCCCATAAATCCATTAAACCATTCGTAGGCTGATTTTACTCCACCGTGGGCTAACATTATGGATACAATTATTGCAAAAACCCCAACTATTAATGAAACTCTTTGGCCAATTTTAGTTTGTTTTTCAAAAGTCATTTCTTTTTTATTTAGGGTGGACTGGATATCTAAAGCCCAGCTTGAAGCAACTGAGTTTAGTCCTGTTGAAAGGGTGGATTGGGCTGCTGCATATATTGCTGCAAGCAAGATACCTGTTACACCAACGGGCAATTCATAGGCTATCCATGAAGCAAATATTTGGTCTTGTTGGGCATTTGGTGGTAGTGGATTGCCTTGCACTTGGTAAAATACATAAAGTCCTGTACCTATTAGGTAAAACACAGTAGCAATAAATATTGATAAGCAACCATTACCAATCATCATTTTTCTTAGTTGTTTTGAATCATTTGTTGTAGTAAATCTTTGTACAATATCCTGGCTTGAAACATAGGAACCAATTGTATTTATACCAGCCCCAACAATTAATAAAAATACACTATCTCTAAGTATATTTGCATCAAAAATTGGCTGGTCTACTGCTAAAAACTTGTGGTTTGTAAATAGCTCGTGGTTGATGGCTCCCAAACCACCATTGATATTGCTAATTAGGTATATTAAACCAAAAGTAACACCAATTAGTAAAACAGATCCTTGGATGAAATCTGTCCATAATACAGATTTTAATCCACCTGTATAGGAATAAATTATTGCTATAACACCCATGATTACGATTAAAATATCTACATTTATGCCCATAAGGCTAGATAAAACCATACATGGCAGATACATAATTATAGACATCCTACCAATTTGATAGATGATAAACATAATTGCCCCAAGGACTCTAAGTCCCTTGGATTTGTATCTTATTTCTAGATATTGGTATGCTGTATCTATATCTAATTTTGCATAAATTGGCAAAAAGTATTTTATGGTAAATGGTATGGCAATTAGCATTCCCAATTGGGCAAACCACATAATCCATGTGCCCGCATAGGAGTTTCCTGCAAGTGATAAAAAGGAAATAGGGCTAAGTAGGGTAGCAAAAATAGATACTGATGTTACCCACCAAGGAATGGATCCATCGCCCCTAAAATATTCCTTACCCTCCATTTTCTTTTTAGAAAATCTAAGCCCTGCAAAAAGCACCGCTCCTAGGTAAACTATAAGTATTATTAAGTCAATTGTCGTAAAACCCTGCATACTTTTCTCCTACTTAGCCAAGATATTTTTCTTTTGCATCTCTTATCATAGATGCTGCTTCTTTTACTATTTTTTCATCTTCTTCTACTAAGGCTGGTAGAGGTTTTCTAACAGATCCTAGGTCTAAGTTTTCATTTTCTTTTAAAATAGCTTTGATAACCGCATACATATTGCCATGGCCTGATACCATTTTATAAATTATTGCATTTATGTCATATTGGATTTTATGAGCTAACTCTAAATTTCTATTTTTAAAATGCTCATCCATTTTTAAGAATAATTCTGGCATCACTCCATAAGTTCCACCGATACCTGCTTCAGCTCCGATTAGACGTCCTGAGATAAATTGTTCATCTGGACCGTTAAAAATTATATAATCTTCCCCTGCATCTTGCTTAAAGATTTGGATGTCTTGGACAGGCATAGATGAGTTTTTTACACCGATTACACGAGGATTTTTTCTCATTTCAGCAAATAAACTTGGTGTTAGAGCTACTCCAGCAAGCTGTGGGATATTGTAGATTACAAAATCTGTATTTGGGGCAGCATCTGAAATATCATTCCAATATTCTGCAATGGCATATTCTGGCAGTCTAAAATAAATTGGAGGAATGGCTGCAATTGCATCTACTCCTAGACTTTCTGCATGGGCAGCAAGCTCTTTAGAATCTTTTGTATTATTGCAAGCAACATGGGCAATTACTGTTAATTTTCCTTTTGCTTCTTTCATTACATTTTCTAAAACGATTTTCTTATCTTCAACACTTTGGTAGATGCACTCCCCAGAAGAGCCATTTACATAAACTCCCTTTACACCTTTTTCTATAAAGTATTTGGTAAGTTCTCTTACTCTTTCTGGGCTAATCTTTCCCTCATCATCATAGCAAGCATAAAATGCTGGGATAACACCCTTGTATTTTTCTAAGTTTCTCATAATTACGTTTTCCTCCTGTTTAAAAAAACTTTATTTTTCTGCTAATTTGTCAACAAAATTTTTGGTTATCACTTGGGGTCTAGTAATGATTGACCCAACTACGACGCTATAAGCACCTAGTACTATAACTCTTTTTGCCTTTTCTGGGGTATTTATATTTCCTTCGGCAATGACCATTGCTTTGACATTTTTTATAATTTTCCTTAAAATTTCAAAGTCATTTGCCTCGATTTTATGGCCCTTTGATTGGTCAGTGTAACCAACTAAGGTTGTGCCTACAAAATCAAATCCCAATTCATCCGCATGAATGGCCTCTGCTATTGTGGAGCAATCTGCCATTAGCAATTGGTCTGGGTATTTTTCTTTGATTTCTTTATAAAAATCGTCGATATTTTTGCCATTTGGTCTTAAATCCTCTGTTGCATCTAGGGCGATAATTTCAACTCCTGTTGCAACAAGCTGATCAATCTCATCCATGGTTGGAGTTATGTAAACTTTTGAGTCATCATAATCTTTTTTTATGATGCCTATAATTGGTAAGTCTACTTGATTTTGGATTACTTTTATATCATCTGGGGTATTGGCCCTAATTCCGCTAGCTCCGCCTTGTTTTGCCGCTTTTGCCATTCTCCCCATAATAAAAGAAGAATGAAGGGGTTCGTCTGCCAAGGCTTGGCAGGATACTATCAAATTTCCCTTAAGGCTTTGGATTTTACTTTCAGTCATTTTGCCCTCCTATTTATGAAAACT
Organism: Anaerococcus sp. Marseille-Q5996; assembly: GCF_946893725.1. Taxonomy (GTDB): domain Bacteria; phylum Bacillota; class Clostridia; order Tissierellales; family Peptoniphilaceae; genus Anaerococcus; species Anaerococcus martiniensis. The sequence continues at coordinate 54,771 of NZ_CAMPPE010000001.1, forward strand.
ATATACCAATCTGAATTTATTTTCAATATATTAGTGTTAAATAGAAATTACTTTCAATAATCAAAAAATATGATAACATTTTCCCGTTTTCCTTAGTTTTTATTGAAAGTATATTCAGAATTTTTATAAAAATAGAAATAAAAAACAGCAGCTAAGCTACTGTTAATTTATTCTCCATCTAAAACTGTATCTGAAAATACTATAAAAATATCAAATCCCGGTGCTTTTTTAAGGGACAAATACCCATATTCTACAAGATTTATTTGTGGATTTTCCTTATAACGCTTATCAGGGCTGCCGTCTTTATTGGTATGCTCATATGTTTTGCCAAGTACTGTCGCATCTGCTGGAAGATTTTGATCTTCTAAAAATATCATTTTTCCTAAGTCTATTTCCATCTCATTAAAGGATAAGGCTGACATTTTTGATCCCTTTTTGATAAATACTGAATCTGGCAAGAAAATTAATTTTATTGGCCCAGCATCCAGAGTAAAGGTTTCGGCATTTGTTTCTATCTCATCATTACCCTTAAAATACGAAATATTTTCGCGGGAGATAATTTTCATGTCCGCTCCGCTTGATTCTGGCAAATCTTCTGCCTCTGTCACTAACCAAACAGCATCTGATTCCATAATGCCTTCTAGTAAATTATTTGTAACTTCTAATTCTTTTTTTGCATCCTCGCTCATCTCATAATCAAGTCTAATAGTCTGATTATTTTTGTTATATAGCCAAAAAATCACTCCTAGGACAGAAATAATAACAAAAAGTGGATTGATAATTGCAAGAAGTATGCCGATTGCAATCAATCCAATGGCAATATAGGTGTTGGTGCGGTTTTTATTACTTGCAGCAAGCACATCCTTCATATCATCTGAGTGGATACTAGCCAAATCATTGTCAAAAGTTCTTGTATTTGCACTTTGTGTTTTACTTTTGCTGGTTGTATTTGTATTTTTTTTGCCTGTAATTTTTTTATGAGGGTTTCCAAAATCTTTTTGATAACCAATCCCTGTTCCTGGTATATAAGCAGATCCTCTGATATTTCCATTTGCAGTGCGGGTTATGCGAAATCCCTTGCTTCCCCAAGAAAATCCTGGCCCAGACTTACTCATATTTATCCTAAATCCCTTGCCAAGATTTATACTTTTTCTAAATCTAAATCCCATAATATACTCCTTAAAAGTATTATACCAAAGATAATATTTTTTATTAAGTTTTACATTCCTTAACTTGACATTTAAAATATTCAAGTATAATATAAGTGTAAATAAATTTTATTAAAACCTATTTTAAGAAAGGGGTTTCAATGACAAAATTTAACAAAATTAGAACATCAATTCCAGCTTTTTTTAATGCTTTAAAAAATAAAAATACACCAATCCCAGCAAAAATTGCAGTAGCAGTTGCAATTGCCTATGCATTCATGCCTGCAGATGTTGTAGTAGATGCAATTCCATTTTTAGGATGGTTTGATGATGCCCTTGTAATGACAATCTTATTTGCCATTGCAAACAAAATGATTCCTGACTATGTAATGGATAAGGAAAAAAGCGAAATAATCGATGATGTAAATTATGAAGTAATGGACTAAAAAATAACCCAAGCCTAAGGCTTGGGTTATTTTCATTTTAAAGACTTACTAGTATATTTAAAATTATAGCTAGGACTACTGATATAACAAACATTAAAGGAACTACAAGCCCTATAAATCTTTCTCCTTTAATCTTATCAAAGTTTTTATTTACTATATAATAAGAGGAAAAATAAGCTAGGGTGACTACTGTAAAAAACGAGCTTATAAATATCAGATTATAACCTCTCATCATATATCCTGATATTAAAAAAATAAATGTAGGTATGTAAAGATATCCTAGTCCATTTAAAAAAGTTATGTTTTTTTTATTTACTTTTACTTCTTTCAATTCTTTACCTCCTATTGCTTTTATAATTTTGCTAAATAACTTACTTACTATATCTATACCCGAAGAATCAAACTAAAAAACCCAAGTTTGCGATAAAACTATTTTCAAATAGATATTTTAAAATCGTCTTGACTGTTACTCGGGTTTGCGATTTTAAAATATCCTTATCCAATAGTCTTAAAAACTTGGGTTCAGTGTTTAATTTAAAAAGTAAATTTCCTTAACTACTCGTATTTAAAGCAAATTTTGAAACTGGAGATGGTACTCACTTTTTCTTTCAAAGTTTCAAAGCGAGGAGCTTAATATTTATCTCAATATTTAATATTTTTATTAAAGAAGATTTTCTTTTGCGTATTCAATTATATCGTCAGATTCGTACATTGCTTTGCCATCTATAACTAGACATGGTACTTGTACCTTACCTCCGACTTCTTCTAATTTACGAGCATTTTGCTCGCCGCAGGTTGCATCTTCTATGTTATAGGATGGGTATTTGACGATGTCATTATCTCTAAAGAAATTTAACACCTTCAAAGAGAATGGACAATCTGGCTTAAAGTAGAGTTCAAACTGTGAGTCTTCACTTTTCATTGGACTATCCTCCTATCTTTCTAGTTGAAAATATATTTTCTTATTAATATAATACCCAGCAAATTTTATTCTAAACATCGTTTTCCTAATTTTTTATAATTTTTTAGAAATTTTTCCATAAATTTTGTACAATTAGACTATTTGACAATAAAGTTAATAAACCTATAATTTAACTATAGTTTTTTTTATAATTAAAGGAGGTTATTATGGATTACATAGAACTTGCAAGGGCTAATGAAGACCTTTGTATAGAAATGAGACGCGACTTACATAAAATTCCTGAATTGGAATTAGAATTACCAAAAACTGTTGCCTATGTAAAATCAAAATTGGATGATTTTGGCATCCAATACAAGGAATACGTAAATGGCAATGGTCTTTCTGCTCTTATTGAAGGAAGTGAGCCTGGCAAATGTCTTGCAATTAGAGCTGATATGGATGCTTTACCAGTTCATGAAGAAACAGGACTTGAATTTGCATCTACCCACCCAGGCAAGATGCACGCTTGCGGCCACGATTCCCACACAGCTATTGCCCTAACTGCTGCAAAAATCTTAAATGAGAACAAAGATAAATTAAAAGGATCTGTAAAATTTATCTTCCAACCAGGAGAGGAAATCCCAGGTGGTGCAAAACCAATGATTGATGAAGGGGTTTTGAAAAATCCAAAAGTAGATTTCATAATCGGTATGCATGGAGGCCACCTAGCAGAAATCCCACGCGGATCTATTGCCTTTAAGGAAAATGAAATGATGGCTGCCATGGATAAGTTCACTATAGAAGTAAATGGTAAAGGTGGACATGGAGCAAGCCCACATCTTGCTATTGACCCAATAGTTATTTCTGGGGAAATCCTAATGGGACTTCAAAAAATTATTTCCAGAGAGATAGCACCAGTCGATTCTGCCCTAGTTTCAGTTTGCAAAATCAACGGTGGTTTTACTCAAAATATAATCCCAGATAAGGTAGAAATGATGGGAACAGCAAGGTCTCTTGATGAGGATGTAAGGGATGTGGTTGAAAAAAGAATTGGTGAAATCTGTGATGGAATTGCAAAAACTTATGGTGGATCTGCTGATGTAAATTACGAAAGATTTTACCCAGTGCTTAACAATGACCCAGAATTTACCGGTCAAATTAGAAATATTGTAAGCGACTTAATGCCAGAAGATGTGTTTGAACTTAGAAAACCAGTTATGGGTGGAGAAGACATGGCCTTTTACCAGCAAGAAGTACCAGGCTGCTTTATGTTTTTATCAAACCTAACAGAACACTCAGATGGAGTTTGCTATCCAAACCACAACTCCAAATTTAACCTTGATGAGTCCCTATTCTACAAGGGAGTTGCTACATTTATTGCATCTGCCTTTGAAATTTTAAAATAGAAAGAGATTTTATGCACAAATTTAAAATAAAAGATGACTTAGGCATGCATATTACAGTCCTGATTTTGGCTATAATAAGCATCCTAATCGGTCCAAAAAACTTAAATGTCGGAGGAATAACAATAGTATTTTCTCCCCTGATTTGGGCAATGGTTCTATCATTTGCCGTTTATATGTCACCAATTAAAACTTTAACAGAAAAAGAAGCTCCAGCTGCAAACTCCATGATGAGTATCATGCTTGCAATCCTTATTGCAAAACTAGGAGTTGCCAGTGGATCCCAACTTGAGGCTATCAAAGAAGCAGGCCTTGCCCTTGTTTTACAAAACTTTGGTAACCTTGGTACAATTATTATTTCTCTGCCAATTGCCATGCTTCTTGGCCTAAAAAGAGAATCTATTGGTATGTGCCATGCCCTAAGTAGGGAATCAAACGTAGGCCTTATCCAAGACACTTATGGAGCCCAATCTCCAGAATTTAGGGGTGTAATGGCAGTTTATATTATAGGAACAATTTTAGGACCTATAATTTTAAGTATCATAACATCAATTACAATTTCTCTAGGAATAGTTAGCCCACAGGCAGCAGCCATGGGAACTGGAGCAGGATCTGCTTCTATGATGACAGCGGGACTTTCTGCACTAATTGCAAATTATCCACAATTTGAGGCAGAAATAACAGCCTTTGCTGGGCTTTCAAACCTAATTTCCAGTGTAATTGCCCTGCCACTTGGTATATTTTTAGGGCTGCCAATTACAGAATTTTTATACAAGAGACTTGATAAGCTAAGAGGAGGAAAAGGTGCAAAAGTTCAAAACTGATTTTCCATCCATACTTATAGCCCTATTTTTTACAATAATTGCTTGTACTGTTGCAAATATGATTGGCTATGAGAGCCTGGGCAATTCTCTGCCTGGTATCTTGGTTTTATCTGCAATTACCCTAGTAGGATATTTTTTATCATATGTAGTACCTCTTAAAAAAGTATCGGCAGTGCTTTGGATTTCAATTATTGCAATCCTTATTTCAAGCCCAATATCACCAATATCTGATTTTGTAATAACAAGTGTGGATAATCTAAATATCAACGCAATTATTACACCAATCCTAGCCTATGCGGGTGTTATAATCGGTAAGGACTGGGGAGCATTTAAGTCAGTTGGGGTAAAGGGAGTTATAGTTTCTATTTTTGTAATCATAGGAACATTCTTAATCTCAGCCCTCCTAGGTGACTTCTTTATGGGTATATTTAACTAAAAATAAAAATCGCTAAGTTTTTATCCTTAGCGATTTTTTATTTATTCACTTTCAAAGGTCCTAGAAAAATCAGAAAACCACTTTAATTCTTCTTCTGCAGTTTTCTCATCCCAACCGTATTGGCCGATTAGAAATTCTTTAAAATTTTCTACACTTGTAAGGTCGGCATCTAAGGGCTCACTTTTTAAAGCTCCCCAATGATCTATTGCCAAATGCCCATTTTTATTCCATATATCTTTTATTTTTAAATCCATATCATACTCCTTTGCTGCAATATAGATACCCAAAAATAAGTTATAAATCCACAGGAGCCATTAAAACTTTTCCTGAGCCGCGATAAACATTTACAAAGCCTTCTCCACTGGCAGCAGATCCTATTAGTGACCTTGTTGTTCGCTCTACTGTAAATTTTAGTGAAGAAGACCAGGCTACTGCAAAAGACCCGTCTATTCTTAGCTCATCATCTTCTAATTCTACTTCGATTAGCTCATTTCTTGCGACCGGAGATTCTAAAGCTACTACTCCATTACCAAATAAACCTAGGTTAAACAATCCTTCTCCACCGGCAACTGCTGATGAAATTGAAGATCTGGCTACTGTCTTGTGGTCTAGGGATGATTCGCAGGCTAGGAAATATCCATCTTCTAAAACCAATCCACCATTCCAGTTTTTAACATCAAGTAGGACTATGTATTTGTAAGTTGGTTCTAAAACTACCATTCCTAAGCCGTGGTATTCTGGTTTTATGGCTGATTCGTTGGTTGCAGATGATCTTAGGCTCTTGCTAAAGAAATCTCCCACACCCTTGATGCCTGTACCAGCATTTACATCACCAACCATCCATTGCATAGACCCTTGTTGAAGAGTTACTGGATTTACCTGTAAATCACAAATTAATTGCTTTAGCCTAACTCCCATTTGAGCTGCAAAATATTCTTTTTGGGCAGTTTCCTTAGTTACTGACAAATCTCTTTTGTATTCTGCTACCCTAAAGGCCCCTTGCTGGTCAGTTATCATTATGTCATCATTGTCCAAAAAATTATTAATCCTAAACACATCTGTCTCCCTTTTATATAATTCTATAATTAATTATATTACAAATTTAAGAAAATTTAACTTTTATACTAAAAAACGGAATCTACTTTAAAATTTAAGCAGATTCCGTTAAAATATTTATACTTAATCTTATTTTCTAATTATCCAACAAGTCTTTCAAGTTTTCTGATGATTATTCTTTGATTCTCTACTAATTTTGCTAACTTTTTTGCTCTTGGATTATTTTTATTAGCTCTAACTACTCTATCTGCAAAATCTAGTTGTTTTTTACAATTTTCGATAGCAGCTCTTAGGCGAATCCTTTGCTCAGGCTTAAATCTAACAGTTCTTCTTTTTCTGTCATCATCGTCGTCATCGTCGTCATCGTCGAATTCGTATGCTTCATATCTGTCATCTAGGTCGTCATTGTCATCTGCAAATGCAGAAACTCCTGGCAATACCAAGCTAGTTGCTAGTGCAAGGGCAAATACTTATTTTATTTTCATACTATATTATCCTTTTTAAAAAATATTTATTATGATGTGAAACTGATTACATATATATTATACAATATATTGTATTGATTATCAGCTTATTTGTAAAATATTTCAAAAAAATTTATAAAATTTAGTTTAATTAACTAAATATCCCGTTTGTTTTTTAAATTTATAATATTTATTGAAATTTAAGGTATCTAATTTGTGGCACAAAAAAAGACGGGATATTCCCGTCTAGCTTATAAAAGTATAGCCAGCAGCAAAAGTGGACCTATTACAAGTAGTAGTCCTGGCAAAAATACTCTTATTGCTGCTAAAAACATTGCTAGTTTGTCATTTTTTTCAAGATTATTTTCATCTAACAAGTTTTCTTTTTCATAGATTTCATCTGCGTTTTTTTCGCTAAACCTATCTATGGGTTTTCTCATAGAGCGCTCATTTCTTCTAGGTCGTGTTCTTCTTTATTTCTCAAAGCTTGATTTTTTTCAAAGGCTTTTTGTTTTTCTTCTTCACTTACTTCCATAAGGTGGCAGGCTACATAGTGGCCATTGCCGTAGTCTTTTAGTTGTGGTTGGTAAGTTTTACAAATATCCATTGCATATTGGCATCTGGTGTGGAAACGGCATCCTTTTGGAGGATTTACTGCTGAAGGAATGTCTCCCTCAATTGTTTGCAGTTCTTGGCCTTGGTCCACATCTGTTCTAGGAATTGCTTGTAAAAGCGCTTGAGTATATGGATGCATTGGATTATCGAAAATTTGCTCTGTGTTTGCAAGTTCTACCAAAACTCCTAGATACATTACCCCGATACGGTCAGATATATATTTTACTACTGAAAGGTCGTGGGTTATAAATAGGTAGGTCAAATTGTTTTGATCTTTTAAGTCTTGAAGTAGGTTTATAATTTGTGATTGGATTGAAACGTCAAGGGCAGATACTGCCTCATCGCAAACTATAAAACTTGGTTTTAGGGCTAGAGCTCTTGCAATACCGATTCTTTGTCTTTGTCCACCTGAGAATTGGTGAGGATATCTGTGCAAGAAATATGGTGCAAGTCCGCATTTTTCCATAGTTTCTTGGATGTATTCATTATATCCTTCATCTTTTCTTGATTTGAATAAATCATGGCCTAGGACACCTTCACCGATGATATTTCCAACTGTCATCTTTGTATCTAGTGATCCATATGGGTCTTGGAAAATCATTTGTAGGTCTTTTCTCATCTCACGCATTTCTTCATCATTTAGTTTTGAAAGGTCGATACCATTGTCTTTTTGACTTTCAAGCTCTTCAAAGCCCTCTTTGTCTTTTAGGGTGTCTCTATACGCTTCGATGTTGTTATGTTTTTCACCAACTACTTTTGATAATTCGGATCTTTTTGCAATTAATTCCTTATATCTTGGGTCATTATCACGTTTATTGTAATATTCGTCCCATTCTCTTGATCTCATTTGAAGTTTTTGCTCAAATACATCTATATCAGCAATAACTTTTGCACGCTCACGAAGACTTGTGTAATAGTCATTTAATAGGCTTTGGACCTTATCTAGGTCATCAGATACTAAAAGCCCACCAGCTATTCTTATCATATTTAAGTATTTTTCTTCGATCTCGCGGCGTTTGAACATTGCTTTTTCATTGGCCGCTGCACGTGCTTGATCATTAGCTGCATTTTCAATCTCAGCATAGATGTTATTTAGCTCTTCATTTGCATTTTTGTAGGTTGGGAATTGTTTAGAGATATTGCTAATCATTGTTCCCATGTATGCTGGTGCAACATCTTCTAAAGTTTTTCCGTAATAAAGGGTTGTTCCCTCTGTTTGGTCATAAATTTGTAAAAGTGTTCTACCAAAAGTAGATTTTCCACATCCGGATTCTCCTACTAGACCTAAAGTTTCACCTTCATAGATGTCAATAGAAATTGATTCATTGGCATGAACATAGGAACTAGGTCCTCTGTTGAATAGACCTTTTTTCTTAAGAGGGAAATATTTTTTAAGGTGTCTTATCTTAAATAATACCTTTTTTTCATTAGTATTTTCCATCTTCTCTTTCCTTTCTATTTGGATAGTGACATCTGATTCTTTGATTTTCATTAACTGCAACTAGTTCTGGCATTTGGTTTACGCATTTTTCTGTGGCAAATTTACATCTGTCTGCAAATTTGCAACCCTTTGGTAGATTTAATGGGTGTGGTACAGATCCAGGAATTATGTCTAGTCTCTGATTTTTATCACTTGTAATTGATGGGATAGAATTTAGTAGGGCTACTGTGTAAGGATGGTTGTAGTCTGTAATATCTCTTTTGAAAATATATTCTACTGGAGACTGTTCTACAATTTGTCCTGAGTACATTACCGCTACTTCATCTGCCATTTGGTTGATAACACCAAGGTCGTGGGTTATAAATAGGATTGATGTATTAAGTCTGTGTTTTAAATCATTCATCAATCTTAAAATTTGCGCTTGGATAGTTACATCAAGGGCAGTTGTTGGCTCGTCTGCAATTAATAATTTTGGCTCGCAGGCTAGGGCCATAGCAATCATTACCCTTTGGTTCATCCCACCTGAAAGTTCAAATGGATATTGTTTTGCTACTATGTGTGGATTTGGGATTTTTACAGAAGCTAATAGTTCCTCAGTTCTTTTTGCTGCTTGCTCTTTATTCATATTTCTATGAAGCATAAGGACTTCTGAAATTTGTCTTTCTACTGTAAAAACAGGGTTTAATGAGCTCATTGGCTCTTGGAAAATCATGGATATTTCATTTCCCCTGATATTTTCCATTTGGCTCCTGTTATATTTTACTAAATCCTCACCCTTATATATTATTTCACCATCATATATTTTTTGGTTTGGTTCAAATAATTGCAAAATACTCATGGCAGTTTGACTTTTACCAGAACCAGACTCACCAACAAGTCCTAAAGTTTTTCCCTCATCAACTGTAAATGACACTCCATTTACAGCTTTGATAAGGCCTTTTCTTGTGGAAAAATATGTGTGAAGCTTGTTAATTTCTAATAAACTCATTCTTTTCCTCTATCTCTCATTTGCTCTAGGGTCAATTGCATCACGAATTGCATCCCCCATTAAGTTTACAGAAAATGATACTAAAAATACTGCAAGTGCTGGGAAGACCCATCTCCACCAGTAAATATTTAATACTTCTGAACTTTGGGCAGCAGATAGCATATTACCCCATGATGGTGTTGGCTCTTGTACACCAAAACCTAAGAATGACAAACCTGATTCTGTTAGCAAGTTGCCAGCATAACCTAAGGTAGCATTTACAATTACTATAGATAGGATATTTGGCAGGATATGCTTAATCATAATTTGTGAATTTTTTACACCAAGGGCACGGGCCGCTGTAATGTAATCACGTTCACGTTCTGCAAGGATTTGTCCACGCACAAGACGAGCTAGTCCTGTCCAGCCTAGTAAACCTAAAAGCACCATAACCATTGTTATTCTTTGGGTTTGGCTAGCTCCTGGTGGCAATAAGGCAGAAAGTGAGATAAGCATTGGATAAAATGGGAATGATGAAATAATTTCAGAAATCCTCATTAAAATATTATCCACTCGTCCACCTGCAAAACCTGCAATCATACCAATTATTACACCAAGTACAACTTGGATTACAGTTGAAATTAGGGAAATAACCATAGTCATACGACCACCGTGGATTAATCTTGTAAAGATATCACGACCTTGATCATCAGAACCAAATCTAAATCCATTTAGACCCCAGGTTTTGATATTTCCTTCTTTATCTACTGCATATTGGTTAAAGTATGAGGCATATATTTGTTCAAATTCTCCTTCTGGAGCATTTAATTCACCATAATTGTCCTTACCCCAAGTATAAAGTTTGCCATTTTCATCTAAGGCAGTAAATGTTGTATCCCCACCTTGGATATCTACAATTGGGGCTTCAAATTCTGGAACATTGTCTCCAGAAATACCAGCCCTGCTTGGACCCCAAACATAAAGTTTGCCATTTTCATCAAGGGCTGCTGCAGATGAGCTAGTAAGGGCAACTTTTTTTACAAAGACAGATCCATCTGTAAGTTCTTTTGGCATAGTTGTTTGGTTTTCAGCACCAAGTACACCTAAAAGTTGGATTGTTCCGTCAGTTTTTGCAACCAACATATTGATTGGAGATGTATCAAAATCTTCTACCTTACCTTGAACATCAGATGGGATTAAATTTAGGCGGCTGGCCATGGTTGATCCCCAGACTACAAGATTTTTTGCTTTTGTAAGTACTACTGAATATTGAACACCTGCTCCAACTTTTTCTACCCCCTCAGTTTTGATTTGGTTTTCTTGCATTGGAGGCATTTTTGTTTGGTCAAAGGAATTATTTCCCCAACCTAAGATTTGATTATCATCGGTTGCAAGGATAACGTGTCTATCTCCTGCTGCAACATCAGTTACTTTTTTGCCTTGTAGAGATTTTTTTATATCTTCTGGAACTGTTAGTACCTTATCTTCATTATCAGACCCCCAAACATAAACATTGTCTTCATTTGTAAGTCCAACTGCGAAGGTATTACCAATTGAAATTCTTTTTGTACCCTCAGTTTCCATTTCTTTAGGAAAGTTCATATAGGCTCCACCTGGGGCAACATTTGTAAGGTTACCTTGAGAATAGTATTGGTTAAATGGAAGCACTGCACTTCCTACAAAAACTAGCAATATAATTGCAATAAACATTACTAAACCAATAACTCCAAGTGGGTTTCTAAAGAAGTTTCTAACTGCAACCTTACCTGGAGAAAGGATTGCTTCTTCTTTTAAATCCTTGTTTTCGCTTGATGGATCAGGTCCAGCTCCCACATTTGAATTTGGATTGTTAAGATTTTCTCTTATATCTTCATCTAGTCTTTCATCTTCTGGATTTCTTAGCTCATTTTCAGTATTTGGAATATCACTAGCAAAGGTAAAACCAGCACGCAAATATGATTTTAAGAATTTACCATAAGACTTTAATGATTTATTAAAAGTTTTATTCATGATTTCACCTCTTAAGCTTCCAATTTAACTCTTGGATCAACTAGCGCATAGGCTATATCCATTATCAAGTTGCCTAAAAGGGTTAGTAGGGCATAAAACATTGATAAAGCTAAAATTACGTTATAATCTTGGGAAATAACTGCAGTTATAAGCTCATTTCCTATTCCCCTATATGCAAAAATACGTTCTGTAATTGCAGAACCAGAAAACATGCCAAGTACAGCCCAAGTAAGGGCAGTAACTACTGGGATAAGGGCATTTCTAAATGCGTGTGAGTATATAACTGTTTTTTCCTTAAGACCCTTAGATCTAGCTGTTCTAATATAATCTTGATTTAGGGCATCTAGCATTGAGTTTCTTACATATCTTGATAAAGATGCAAGAGATCCTACAGTTAAGGCAATGGTTGGTAATGTCAAATATCTTACCCATTGGCCAAAGGTGTTTTCCCTAGGCATACCATTTGGAGGTAACCAACCTAATTTAAATGCAAAAATATAAATCAAAAGTAGGCCTATAAAGAATATAGGAATAGACATACCGATAAGGGTTAGGGTCTGGAAGGTCCTATCAAAAACTCCTCCCCTGTGGGTGGCCGACCTTATACCAATTAAAATCGATAACAAAAATGAAATAATAGTAGAGCCTATATTTAGATAAATAGTATTTCTAAGTGGTTCTCTTAAGTGATCTGTTACTGGTTTTTTTACTCTAAGTGATTCTCCCAAATCCCCTTGTAGGGTTCTGCCTAACCATCTTACATATTGCTCAGGATAAGATTTATCAAGACCATAACGTTCTGATAAATTTTTATACATTTGAGCTTCTTGCTCTTTTGTCATAGCTGTTCCTTGAGGCATCATAGCTTGGATAGGGTCTCCAGGCATGGCTTTGGAAAAAGCAAAAAGCATTATAGAAATGATTAAAGCTGTTGGAATCATGCTTAATATTCTTTTTACTATATAACGAAACATAACTTTCCTTTCTATATTGTTATATAAAGAAATTTTTAAATAATTTTACATAAATTTTACTAACTAAATCGCTAAAATCTAAGATTTTTTAGGCCTTATTGAAAAAGGTTATAAACTTCCAAAATAACAATTTTTATAAATAATATATTAATATAATGCACTTATTTTGTCAAATAAAAAAGTCCTATATTACCACTAAAAATTGCCATTTTGTAGGCAAAAATAAATGGATTTGCGAGTATATATTTATACACTCAAATTAATAATAATTTTAATTTAAAGATAATATTTATTTATAAATACTAAAAAAGCCCACTAGATGTGAGCTCATTTAGTTTTATAATTTATTTGACTATTTTAGTGTAACACCATTGATTTGGTCTTCGATTCCCCATGTTGGTGTATTAACATCAAATCCTTCAACTCTTGTTGTATATCCTGTGTGGTATAGGTTTGAGTAAAGTGGGATTTGTGGTAGGTAATCATTGTACCAAAGTTGGAATTCTTCCCAATTATCTAGGTATTCTTCTCTCTTATCTGATGGTGTTTGACGAAGTTTTACTGTCAATTCATCAGCTTTTGGATCGTTTGTTCTAGATTTGTTGTCATTACCATTTGAGTTATATTGTGCCCATGGGTCGTATACATCATCAAACTGTTGAGCCATTGAGAATGCTGTAAATTTAGCATCTTCTTCTGGGAATACATAGTATTCTTGAAGTGTTGGGAATGATCCTGCTTGGATGTTATATTCCATACCTGCTTGTTTAGCATTTACTGGTAATTGGCTGTTCATTAAGCTTGTGATTGGAGATTCTTCAGAACCGAATTGGTTTACTACAAGTTTTTCACCGTTTTCATCGTATCTGTAGTAGTCAAATCCTTCTGCATCAGCGTTAAATGCTTCTTCAGCTTTTGCACGGTCCCAAGGTGTTGTTCCATCAGCTTCAAATTTATATGGTGAGTTGTCTAGTACTTCGTTAGCTGTATCGATGTTTAATTGATAGTTTGTAAGCTCTGGATTAGATTCTAGATCTGCTCCACGTTCTTTGTACATCCATTGGCTAAGACCATATGCACCGTTAGTTACTACACCATAACCACCTGCATATGATTGAACGAATGTATTTCTATCCATTAGGTGAGCGATAGCTTGACGTACTTCTTTGTATTGAGTAGCTCCTCTGTCTGTTAAGAAGTTAAGTGAACCGTAACCATTTCTTTCAAATGTGTTTATCCCGATTTTGCCTGCATCTGCTGCAGCTTTCATCTTATCGATTTTTCCGCCATCACCTTCTTGTTGCCATACGTCTATGTCTCCATTTTCTAATAAGTCAACAGCTATATTATTGTTTACGTATTGAACAATGATGTTTGGAATTGTAGCTTTTTCTCCTTTGAAGTTTCCTTGGTATTCTGGGTTTAGAGAAAGTTTAACCATATTGTTGTTGTATTCGTCAAATTTGTATGGTCCTGAAACTACACTTGGAGCTGTTCTGTATTCGTTATATACATTTAGCATTGCTTGTTCGATAAGTTGTTCTGTTGGGTCAACATCACCGTCAAGTTTTTCTTGAAGGCCTGCAACTTTTTCATCATTAGCTTTTTTAGCTTCTTCATAAGCTGCTTTGTCTTCTTCTGATGCATCTTGTGCTGGTTCTTCTACTTCTTTGAATTCTTCATTTGCTCTATCAATTTGTTCTTGAACTGAGTCTTTGTATTTTTGAACTTCTTCTTCACTTGGTGTGTAGCCATCTTTTGCAACTAGTTTTTTACCATCTTCACTCAATGCTAGGTTTTCTGTAACTGCGTGCATTGGGAAAGCTGATATAGCTGCTAGGGCTTTTTCATAGTAGTAAGGAAGTTGTTCTGCAGCGATTGTATATGAGAATGTGTTTTCATCAATTTTTTCTACTGCATCAAATGTATCTGATTTACCAGAGTGGTAAGCTTCATATCCTTTACCAAATAGGTCACCAGGGTTTACTGATCCTGTTAGAGGCATAAATTCTGGGTGAGTAAATAGTAAAGATCCAAAGATATAGTCATCTACTGTTAATTCTTTACCATCTGACCATTTTAGACCTGGTTTGATTTTGAAAGTAAATGTTTTTGATCCATCTTCGTTATCTGTTGTTTCTGGTTCACCATCTAGTACTGCTGAGTTTGCAAGCCATTCTCCATTTTCATCAACGATCATTGTTTTAAAACCGTTAGATCCTTCGATACCTAGTAATTTTCTAATTACAACGTCGTATGCAGAGTTTTGCCAACCTTCAAAAAAGTCACCAGAAAATTCTGCAGAACCGATTACAAGGGTATCATCACTTGTTTGTGCTTCGAAGTTTTCTAATTCTGCTGCGTTTTCAGCATCTTCTTCGCCTTCAGCGTTTTCTGCTGTTTTATCATCTTCTTTTTTATCTTCGTTTGCGTCATCTTTATTTTCTTCAGCATTTTCTTCTGTAGTTTCTTCTGCTGCTTGATCTTCTGTTTTAGCTTCGTTATCTGTAGAAGTGGTTGCTGAATCTGTGCTTCCTCCACAAGCTGTTAGGGTTGTTGCTAGTCCTAAAGCCATTAGGGAAGAGAAAACTTTTTTCATTTTCACTTTGCTTTCCTCCATTAAATTGTGATATGAGTATTTTATGCTAAAAAAATATTTTTGTCAATACTTGAAATAATTTTTTATTAATCACCGCGTATTATTATACATATAAATCATTGAAAAACCATTATCCTAATAATGCCCCTGCAAATTTTTCCATATTCCTTTATTTGATTGAAGTGGCAAAGATAGTGAAGTTTCAATCTTTGTTAAAAATCTATACTATTTCTATAGCATAGAAGTGGATATCCTTTGCCTATGCATTTTTTTAGGAAAATATAAATTTTTATTAACTGATTTTTTTAATACCTTTTTATTTATAAATGAGTTTTGAATAAATTTTAATTTTGTCCACAAAAAAACAGCCTAAGCTTGGCTTAGACTGTTAGTATATTTTTCTTATTTTTTGTTAACATATGATCCACTAGAGCTTGCTCCTACAAGTCTAAAGTATTTTACTGGTAGGCCTCTGCTATCTCCCATGTATCCTTTTCTAGGTGTTACTGCTACACCATTTTTGCCATAGGTCATGTGGATGATTGTATCTTCTTGTGGATTTAGGATAAATCCTGTATGGCCTGCTGCTCCCATAGATCCACCTGGTGTACCTGCTACGAAAATATCTCCGTGTTGAAGTTCATTTTCTTTTATTTCATACATTACAGTACCCTTTGCTCCCATTTGGAATAGAGTTTCTGTGTTACCAACCCAGGCATCTTTGCCTAAGAATCCTCCGTGGATTAGGGCTCTGTAAACTGCTGATGAACAGTCAGCTTGTGTTGCTGAGTTTCTACCAGCTCCCATATTGTATGTCATTTTTTTATCTCTTGCAGCAAACATCCATTCCATTACTTTATCAATGCTTTTTTCTCCTGGAATGTTGTTATCTTCTTTTGTTGCTACACCATTAGCATCTACTGTGTATACAACACCTTTTTGTGTAACTGTTTGGTTTGGTGTTAGACCATTTTGTGTGAAATAATAATAATTTCCGTCTATTCTCCACACACCTTCTTTTACAAATCCTGCTTCGTTTGTGTGGTATTTTTTGCCATCTAGTTCTACCCATGAGTTTTTAATAACTTTTGCTAGACCTTTGGCATCTGATTTGTAGTATTTACCTGCATAAATAGATGATTTATTTTGTTCTAATTTTCCATTATCATCAAAAACGTAAAGATTTTTGTTGATTGTTTGGGCACCCTTAGCAATTTTACCATTGTTATCTGATCTATATGTATTGCCAGCTATTGTAAACCATTTATTTTTTATGTTTGTTGCTACACCATTTCTGTCAACTTCATAGTATTTGTCAGCTGTAACCAGTTTTTTGTTTGTTGTTAGTGTTCCTCTGTCGTTAAAATAGTATGATTTGTTGCCAATTGTAGCAATACCTTTTAAAAGTTTGCCGTTATTGTCGTTGTAGTATTTGTTTTTGTTGATTGTAACCCAGCTATTTTTAGGCGCAGTCATAGAACCATCATTAGCTAATTCGTAGTGAGCCTCACCTGTTACAATTTTTTTGTTTCTTTGTAGTTGGCCTTCTTTGTTGAAATAATATTTTTTGTCTTTGATTTGGGCAATACCCTTTGTAAGATTGCCCTTTTCATTCATATAGTAAATATTATCGCCAATACGTCCCCAAAGAGTTTTTGGGTTTGTTGCATTACCGTCTTTGTCAATTTCATAAAATTTATCTTTTACTATAACATTTGTGCCTTTTACAAGCTTGTTATTTTCGTAATATTTTGTATTATTTCCTTCATGAACAAAGTATCCTGTGCCTTTTGGAGCATAGTAATTTGTTTGGTCAAGATTTGTTTCTTCTTCTTTGGTTTCTTCTACATTTTCTGTTGAATTTTGTTTTTCTTCTTTTAAGTTATTTTCTACTTCTTTTGTTTGAGAAACTTCTGCATTTTGATAATTAGATACACTTTGAGCTTCTGCTGCATTGTAATCTTCATTTAATGCTTCATCTAGGTTTGAGTTGTCATAGTAAATTACATCATTTACATCAGCGCTAGATGGAGTTTGAACTTGTACTTCTTCTGCTGGTTTTTCTTCATCATTTAATTCAACACTAAAATCAGCTTCTGTTAGTTTAGAATCTGTGTTTTGTAAGTCTGTAGTATTTTCTTGTGGTGTAAGGCTTTGGGATTGATCAATAGATTCGTAGTTTGAGATAGCTTGATCATCGTAGTTGATTATTTCTGGTGAATTAATATCAGAATTTTGCTCTGCTTCTAAATTTTCGCTTTCTTCGGTTTCGTAGTTATCTAAATTAGTCGACTTGCTCGGTTCAACATTTAGGTCATACCCCTCATCAGCATATGATTTATCGGCTGTAGTAACAGCAGTGGATACAAATAATGTTGAGGCAAGTAACAATGTTTTGTTAAATTTTTTCATTATTCTCCCTCACTCTATATTACAATATTATTACAATTTGTTCTTTATTTTTTAATCACTGAACATATTATAATCTATTTTTTCATAAATTGCAACAAAAAGGTTACAATTTTTTGAAATATTTTAAGTTTTATTAGGATGAATAGTTAAAATTTGGTTACAATTGCCCCTCCAACTACTAAAATTTAGCGAAATAGGGTAAAATAAAAATTGATTAGGAGGCCCTTATGAAAAATAACAAAATTATAATTGCACTTGGACTAGTCCTTACACTGACAGCTTGCGATCAAAATGCAAGCAAAACAGCAGTTTCAGAAGAAACTATCTCCCAAGCCCTAGATGGCCCAGTAGAAAATCAAGACATAGTTGATGAAAAGCAAGATCAAACTGAAGAAACTCAAACAAACGAAAATGAAGATAAAAATGATGCCACAGACCTAAACAAATGGCGCGATATGATCCTAAATATAGGTGAATTTTCACCAACCCTTGTAAAAAACCTAACCGATGATGATTTAGAAAAATTAATCGAAGATGCAAATCAATTAAGCGAAGAAACTGGATATTGGGATGCAAAAGACTTTGTTTTCCAAGAATTAGCAAAAATGTATCCAGAATTAGCAAATAAATTCCCACTAGACTCTGTAGAAAATAGATATAACCAAGAAGCCGCAGAAGAAGGCGACTATAATGGTACTTTTGATTACGAAAGACAATTAATGATTGATATGGGTTATCCATCAAACGAGGTTTGGGCAATCGATGATAAAAGTGTCCAAGACGCCTTCCATGAAGCCTACGAAGATGATATAGACCTATATTATGAAGATTATGTAGAAAATGCCGCATCAATTCTCTTTGGCGAAGACGAAGAAGACGATGATGATCAAGCAGAAAGCTCAACAGAAGATCAAAAATCAGAAAATACAAGTAGTAAAAACAAAATCAAAAAATACGGCTCAAGCCAAACAGACTACGATGCGATCAAAGCATCCCTAGTCCAATATTACGAATTTAGCCCAGCAAGTGTCAACCAAATGACCAACAACGACATAGACATAGCCTACACCAGAGCAATGGCAAGACTAGAAGAAACAGGCACAGGTGATATAGGACTAATATTTGAAGAACTAGGAAATATGTTCCCAGGATCCAGCAAAATGTACCCAGGAGAACAAACAGAAGAAAACTAGGGAAAAAACTCCAATCCCCTCTATATATAAGTAGAGGGGATTTTTTGTGGGCAAATTTAAGAGTACTTGTAATAGATATAATATTTATATAGAGCTAAAAAAAGATTTCTCAAAATGTAGAAGAGAAAAAACTAAAAAATAATCCAAATATAAAGGTATAGTAAAAACCAAGGCTAAATAAAGATTAAAATAAAAAGGGATTTTGAAAATCCAATAAAAAAAAGAATTCGCGGAGCGAACTTCTACTGCTCATTGCCCTCCGCAGGAGCAGAGGGGGTGAAATGGGTCGGGGGTCCGGGGAAGGGCCAAAGGGGCCTCTGCAGCCCCTACGGCCCTGCTCCCCGGTATTCGAAGTAATAAACTAAATAATTAAATTAAATTTACTTACCAAACAAAAATCAAATAAAAAAAATTTTAATCAAAAATATTTAGCAAAATATTTAAAACAAGGAGACCTATGACAGTGATAGTATTAGCTGGAATGATAGCAGCTGGCAAGTCAACAGTATCAGCAAAACTTGCCCATGAACTTGGCACAGACCTAATGATAGAGCCAGTAGATGAAAATCCCATCCTGCCTCTTTATTATAACAACAAAGAAAAATACGCGTTTTTGCTTCAAATATATTTTTTAAACGAAAGGTTTAAATTAATAAAACAAGCCCTAAAAAATAATAAAAATGTCCTCGACCGTAGCATCTACGAAGATGAACTATTTACCAGGATAAATCTAATGGAAGATAACATCACCCAAGTAGAATACGACGTTTACAAAGACCTTTTAGACAATATGCTAGAAGAAATCGAAGACATGCCCAAAAAAGCCCCAGACTTGCTGGTTTATCTTGACATAACATTTGAAAAGTTTTTATCAAATTTAGCCAAGCGAGGCCGAGTTTTTGAACAAATAGATGAAAATACAGAAAAAGGCAAAAAAGACCTAGCCTACTTTAAACTCCTCCACTCCGAGTACCAAAAATGGTACGAAGAATACAATTACTCTCCAAAAATCAAAATCGATATGAACAAATACGATGTAAACAAAAAAGAAGATTGGGATCAGGTTTTCAAATTAATAATGGATGCCTTTGATGAGAGTCTAAGAGACCAAGAGAAAAATAAATAAAAAAATGGCCTTAGAGTTTTAAACTCCTAGGTCATTTTTAATATTATTTGTACATATTATTCTCTTTCATTAAAGCTATACTTTCCACCATAAAAGGGCGGTCAGAAATATTAGTAGCCCTATAAATTTCATAATCTTCAAATCGAGTAAAGAAGTCAAACAAACTGTACATTCTAACTGGTATATCTGAATAAAGTCCAGTATAAGTAGTTGAATTTATATTCCTCATTTTTAATAAGTATTTTCCAATATTTTTATAAGTTTTAAAACGTAACTCATCCAATTCAAACCAACTAATATTTAAAAATTTATCTTTATAAGATAATTGATTATAATTATTTTCCATTGATCTTATAATTCTAGCAAAAAAATTCGATACCATATCTGCTATCCTTATTCCCTCACTATATTCTGAATTAATTACTTGTACGGAACTCTTATTAAATAAGAACTCTGCAGATGATAGAATAGTTTCAGTTCTATGACCTCCTCCATCTATAAATATTTCAGTACCTAATATATCTGCATTTAAATTCTCTAATAATTTATATAGTCCATTTAAACTATAGATGTAGTTCCATTTATAGTCTTCTCTAAAGTCTTGCTTTTTTATAGCTAAAAGCAATAACAATATAATATAATCTGACATTTGACCATAAAGTCTGTCGATTTCTGAATCTCCACTGTTGACTTCGATTTCTTTGCTTATCATGTTTACTTTTTCATGAAAATCTAATGGTTTGGAGTTTGAGTCAAATAATACTTCTAATAATTCTTCTGTAACATTATCGTGCAAAAATTTTATAACTGTATTCATTGTTTTTTTAAAGTTATTTGATTTTATCCATTCGTTGTAGTTTTCTGCAAAAACTGAGTGAATTACTAACTCAAATTTACTAATAGTAGATAGGTGTACAATGGTATTTTCTCTATTTAATAAATCAAATAATTCATAATAAAATCTTACAAACTTATCTTCCATTGATTTAAATCCGTAAGTAAAATTTTTGGATTTTATTGTTTTTGCTTTAAATTCAGCATCTGCTCTAATACCTATTAATTTTTTATACCTGTTCTCTAAAGTATTATATTCGTTTAATAATTTAGTTGTATTTTCTTTTTTATTCCCTATGCCTGCTAGTGTAAAATAAGAGCTATGATGTTTATCTGATATATTAATTAACATATTATTAAGTGTCAGATTAGAGTCATGCATCGATTCATCTATAAAAAATCTATAACTATCTTTATAAGTTGCTTTACTTTGCATATAATTACTTAATTACCTATTTCTTGGTACATTTTCATAAGCTCAGCCACACATTCAGACTCGGTCATGGTACGCCAATCAAAACCATAGGCCTCCATGACTGCTTTGTCATTTTCTTGGTGGGCACGTCTAAGTTCCTTTGGCATAGTAAGCTCATCATATAAGTCTGCCAATGATGATGCTGGATAAAGGTCACGGGCATCGAGGATAGCTTGGGCAGTTTTTTCTATTTTTTGTTTTTGTTCTTGGCTTGGGTCTGGCCATGGGAAGTTGTTGTAGACAAACGGTGAATATCTATATCTCATTTCTAATCTTCCCGCAACAAATCTCATCCATCCCATATGAACGTTTGATAATAAAACACCAAACAAATATATTTCTTTACTATTTAATATCTGAGTGGAGTCACTAGCTATTAAATTTTTATCTACATATCCAATTGGTATATACTTTCTTCTCTCTGATGAAACTCTTGGTATAATTAAATAATCGTTTTTAGGTTGTCTTATTTGTGTAAATAAATATGGAATTTCAGCATCTTTTTGCACTGATTTCGTTGGAGATGTTAATCTTTTATCCCTAACATTTTCTAATCTTTTTCTTATTTCAGGAATATTTCTATATTCGGTTGGGTTTATATCTACTAACCATAGGCAATATCTAGTCTTATTATTAATGTAATCATCAGCACCGGCATATTTTTTTAATAAATGTCCTTTTGTAGGATATTTTTTTATAAACTCTTCAAATTCTTTTTGTGAGAATATTAAATTTCCTCCATCAGTTGGCTGGCTTCCTTTTATCATTTTAGGAACATTGCCTTTAGGCTTACCTCTACTTTCTAATATTATATCAGGAGCATCTAACAAATAGTTATTTATTCTTTTAGCTTTTTTTATTCCATTTTTAGAGTCGAAAATATATTTATTTTCTTTAGAAAACTTAAAAAAGCTAAATCCTATTATTACACAGTGAACAGCTGCTTTAAATTTAGCTTCGCTGTTCCAAACAAATGAATGATATGCAAAATCTATAGAGTATTTATCTGAAAATAGTTCAGTCATCAGTACTGCTTGCTCACCTTGAACTATAGAGTTTGTAGATACAAATGCAACGTGGATTCTTTGATTATTGATATATTCCATGGCTTTTTTGTACCAAGCTACAACATAATCTAGCTTTTTAAAATTACCTTGATTAAATATTATATCCATATCCTTTTGTTGTATTTTTGACCTATTTTGATGTCCAACAAAAGGCGGATTACCCATTATATAATCCAAATCATCTTTAGCCACTACTTCTTCCCAGTCCATCCTTAAAGCATTGCCTTCTACTATGTTGGCGTAGGATTTGAGTGGCAAAAAGTCTATGTTAGCGTGGATGATCTCCTCTGTTTCTTTCATCATCTGGTCTTCTGAGATCCAAAGGGCGGTTTTTGCTACTGTTACTGCAAAGTCATTTATCTCTATTCCATAAAATTGGTCAAGGCTAACTTTGATAGGATTTTCTACATCTCCCATAAATATTTGGTCACCAAAACGAGTTTTGATGGCTTCATTTTCTAGTTTTCTAAGGGAGAGATAGGTTTCTGTAAGAAAGTTCCCACTACCCTCTCGTGTCAAGGGTATGATAAATATTTTAATGATTTTTGATTTAAAAATTAAATTGTATTATATAATTGAATCTTTATATTATGCTATAAGTTCAGAGATAAAGTCCATATAATTGTGTAAAAGTATAAAAGGTCATGGCCCCCTTTTTTAAGGTACAATGTTTTTGACTACAAAACATACCTGAAAGGAGAACCATGACACAAGTACATTTTACCTTAAAACAAGAAGAAATCCAAAAATTAATTGAAGGCTCTGTAAAAGATGATCTTTCAAAGAATATTTTAACTACCGTCTTTAACCAACTTATGGAAGAACAGAGGAATCAATATATTGGCGTTGGCGCCTATGAGAGGGATGAAAATCGTGTATCCTCAAGAAATGGATATTATGACAGAGAGTACACAACTCGCATTGGTAGCCTTACTTTGCGTGTTCCTCGTACCAGAGATGGCCTATTTTCTACAGACATCTTCGATCGTTATCAAAGACATGAAAAAGCGCTTTTAGCGGCCATGCTCGAGATGTATATCTCTGGCGTCTCTACAAGAAAAGTTAGCCAAGTAGTGGAAGAATTATGTGGGAAAAACATCTCTAAATCATTTGTTTCCAACCTCACAAAAGAATTAGACGATATCGTAGAAAACTGGAGAAATGCTCCCTTTGAGAAAAGTTATCCTTATCTCATGACGGATGTCTTGTATATAAAAGTCCGAGAAAATTCTCGTGTGGTTTCTAAAAGCTGTCATATTGCCATTGGCTTCAATGAAGAAGGAGAACGAGAAGTTCTAGGTTTTCTCATCCAAGAAGGCGAAAGCGAAGCGACTTGGACCCATTTCTTTGAATACCTAAAGAGAAGAGAGTTGAAAGGGATTCAACTCGTCATCTCTGATGCTCACAAAGGGCTAGTACAAGCGATTCGTAAGTGTTTTACAGGCGTTTCTTGGCAACGTTGTCAAGTCCATTTTGTAAGAAACATATTTGCTACCGTCCCCAAGAAGAACTCCTCTCTTTTCAGAGAACAAGTAAAAGCCCTGTTTCGAATCACAAACCTTGAGCAAGCCCGAGCCTTAAAAAATGAGATACTAGAACAATTTAGTGAAGAAAAAGGATATCAAATTGCTTGTACATGTTTGGATGAAGGCTTTGAGGATGCCTTCCAATATGTAATCGTTGGCCAAGCACATACACGGATTCGCAGTACCAACCTCTTAGAGCGCCTCAATCAGGAAGTACGAAGAAGAGAAAAAGTTGTTCGCATTTTTCCAAATACAGCTTCAGCCACTCGTTTAATCGGGGCCATGTTGATGCATCAACATGAAGATTGGATAGGTGCTACAAGAACTTACATAAAACTTTAGAAAATAGCAAACATTGTACTAGGAACTTTTACACAAGATTTTGGACTTGACTAGTTCAGATTCAATTTTTTCGGTTAAGCTAGCTAGCTTATTAATAATATATGAGTAATCTTCACTGGTCCTTTTAATAAGATATATTGGTGGAGTTTTCATATTAAATTCTTGACCTAAAACTCCTGTTACATTAGGTGAATTTCTATGAGTCATTTGATTCCTGTAATCAGATAAATATCGATGATTGCCCTTCCAAGTTTCATCATCTACCGCTCCGTTGTCTCTACAATC
Organism: Anaerococcus sp. Marseille-Q5996; assembly: GCF_946893725.1. Lineage (GTDB taxonomy): Bacteria > Bacillota > Clostridia > Tissierellales > Peptoniphilaceae > Anaerococcus > Anaerococcus martiniensis. The sequence continues at coordinate 79,315 of NZ_CAMPPE010000001.1, forward strand.
CTGCTCAATATATCTTTTCAATTCACACATTTCTTTTCTTAATTCCTTATAATTATCTATTTCATGTATTTTATGTTCATTATAATATCTTTTGTCAATGCATAACAACTTCTTATAATATATATCTCTACTTTTAATATTTATCTCATAATATATATTATAAATGTTAGCTAGTATGTCCCAGAGAGTAGTTATACGAAATATTGCATTTTCAATATAATAATATAATAATCTTTCATCACTATATTTATCATTCGAAATAGCCTCGAATGATGAAGACAAATTAGTATCATACCAAATATGTAGTGCCTTTTTTAAAGAATACTTAATAGAAAAATCATTCTCATATATACTTGTGTTAAACGCTAGATATTTAGAAACTTTACCAAGCATGTTCTTTGGATCAGTTGAAGAAACACCTAAAATATATTTATTTTCTTCTATCCATTTTATTTTAAATCTATCTACATTAATAGCAGCTGTAGAATCTAATAACCCGTATAAGTATTCTTGTTCTTTTTTAATAATACATTTGTTATCCGACATACGCACACTCCTATTCATTTAATTTCCTTACAAAACTTTATGGAAAAGGAGACCCTAATAGTGGATCTCCTTCTATTTTACTATTGATATTCTATTCTTTCTATACCCTTGCCAGAAATATAAATTGTTTTGATATACTTCCTAACAATATCTTCAGTAAGGTTATCTATGCTTCCAGCTTGTTTAAGCTCTTCATCTATTGCTTGGATACGTTCTTTGTTCTCTTCATCAGACTCTTGTATATGATTTTTTATTTCTACAAAATCTTCTCTTGAAATTTTACCAAACTTATAATTTTCAAACTCTATCCTCTTCTTCTTTGATAGCTGGTCATTCCTGTCATAAAGTTCTTTTTGCTCATATAGAAGTTTTTTCTTTTCTGTCTTATCTGTATGAAACTTATCCTTAAGGATTCTAAATACCTCTTTTTCTAATTCCTTATAATGAGGTAGTTTTTCTTCCTGCTCAAGCATTCTACAGTAATAACAGTAAAGATTTATACCTATTAACTCTTTCCCATTAGAACTTTTACCAAATCTTATCTTATAACCACATTTATTACATCTTACAAAAGTTGCAAGAGGACTATTTTTATACTTACTCTTATTTCCTATAAAACTATTTTTATGCCTAGATTTTAATATTTCTTGAACTTCATCAAAGGTTTCTTTGCTTATAAGAGCTTCATGATTATCAAAAATTCTTATCCATTCTTCTTTAGGGTGATATATAACCTTACCACCATCTAGCTTACTCTTGCTTGATTTATTAAAGACAAAAGTCCCTGTGTATGTTTCGTTTTTTAATATCCTTCTAACCATGCTGTGAGACCATATTGTATCTTCTACAGTAGATTCCCACCTATTAGCATAGGCATCATAGCCTTTTATCTCTTTTCTCCTTGCCCTTGCTGTAATAACGCCCTCACTGTTAAGAATCTTTGCAGTTTCATTCAGGGTATGTCCTTCAAGGATAAGTTGAAACATATATCTAATATTATCAGCTACCTTTTCATCAACTATAAGCTTATAGTTATCCTCAGGGTCTTTCAAATATCCATAGGGTGGAGTTCCAGAGGTGTATTTTCCTTGCTTTTCGCCACAAGTAAAGCAGTAGTCATTTTCTCTGAAATATCCCTACTATAATAATCATTAAGAAGGTTTTTAAATTGAATATCTAATTCAGTTCCATTTTGAACTTCATTACTACTATCATAGCCATCATTGATTGCTATAAATCTAACTCCCATAAAAGGAAAGATGTTTTCAAGATAATCACCCATTTCTATATAATTTCTCATAAATCGTGACATATCTTTTACTATGATACAGTTTACCTTTCCTTGTTTTACCTTTAAAAGAAGTTTGTCTAAGCCTGGTCTTGAAGTAGTGCTACCACTATAGCCCTCATCAATAAATTCTTCTATATTTGTCTTTTTAAGCTCTTGGTCATTAAAGATGAAGTTCTTTATAATATTTCTTTGAGAATTTATAGTGTCTTCTGTATGCCCTAGATTCCCTTTTTCAAGTACGGATATTCTAAGATAAATAGCAGTATTAATCATTTGACCTCATCTCCCTTCCACCTAAAAAGCCTTTTAAGCTAATTTCTATAGTTTCATTATCATATACATCAATACGTTCAATATATTTATGAACAATATCTTCATCTAGCTTGATGTCTTTATTGGAAAATAGATTATCAAATAATCCTATTTCCTCTTCAGCTTGAGCTTCTATTGAAAGGATTTCATGTATTGTTATAATATTAATTATTAACTAGCTCCTCTTTAAATATTTTTGTTAAATGATTTAATGAGTAGTTTACACGATTTGGTTTAAGCCAATCATCTAAAAACATAATAAGCTCTTCCTAAGATCTTAAAGCATCCTCTGCTATAGCATATATATAAAACCTTATTTAGTATCCATAGTTATATACTACCACCATTTCTTGTTTTACGTATTGATGTTTATCCCATGGTTCATTTTTTTGTACATATGGTGAAAACCTTTATAGATATAGGTTTTATCCATATTTAACTGATAATTGCACTTAAGCTCCTTTCAAATTTCACTTTGTTTCTGAAATAAATATCTCAGTCCTTCTTTGCTACTATCATTATCATTATTTCTAATATCATTAGTTATAGACTCACCATTATATATATCATAACCATAAGGCTCAGTAATAAAAATACCTTTCCCATTTGAGTAGGAAAGCAATTCTGCTTGATATGACTTCGATGCATCAACAGGTATTATGCCGGTTAGAGTCGTCTCTTCTCTCTTAGCCCTTATATCTGCAATAGAAGCTCTCATCTTCCTAAGATCACTCATAAGTCTTCCACAAAAATCATTTGGAATTTGAACTGTATATTTTAAATAAGGTTCTAATATTTCAGTTCCTGATTTTCGAAGAGCTTCCCAAAATACATATGGTGTTAAATTCCTAAAATCAGAAGGTGTACTTACTGGACTATAGTATAATCCATAGACAAAAGTTATTTTTAAATCTGTAACTTCCCATCCATAAAGCCCTTCTTTACAAGCCTTCTCTACAGCATCTTTTACTGCATTTTGAAATGAATTATTTAAATATCCATAGGACACCTCTGTCTTATATAATAATCCTGACCCTATTGGTAGTGGTTCTATTGACAGTCCAATAGATGCCCAATAAGGATTTGGTGGAACCTCTATATGGATTACTGCTTTAGAGTTTCTCTTAGGTCGTTCTTTATATATTGTTTTCAATTCACCAAATTCAGTATCTATTTTATATCTGTTTTTAAGTAGTGATTTGATTACTTCCATCTGAATATTTCCAAATAGCTTCAATATGATTTCTCCAGTATCTCCGTTAATTTCACAATCGAGAAATGGGTCTTCTTCAGTTAATTCAAATAGTGCTTCTATCAGTTTGCTTCTTTTGCTTAAATCACAAGGTTTAATTGATGCTCTCAATGCCGGTTGGGCTATCTTTATATCTAAAATCCCGTCATATTTCTTACCAATATAATCACCTATCTTCAGAGAATTAGCATTAGAAATAATAGCAATATCCCCACTATTAACCTGATCTACCTTCACAATTTCACCATTCATAATTGATTCCAGACTTTTTATCTTGAAAGTTTCTTCTGTGCCATTTATATAAACATCTTGACGTGTCCTTATATTCCCACTGAATACTCTTAGGAAAGTAATCTTACGGGATTCTTCATCCCTATCTATCTTATAAACATACGCAGATAGGTTATCTGTAATATTATCATTATTTACAGGAAGATAGTTTGTAATGGCAAATAGCAACTCATCAATCCCAATATCTTTTAAAGCAGAACCATGCAAAACAGGATAAAGATTGCAACTATTTACCTCATCCAGAAATACATTATCATACTCTTTTTCTGTAATGACATCGCCATTTATATATTTTTCTGCTAGATAATCATTTATATCCAGTAACTTCTCTATTATTTGACTTTGAATTACTTTATCATCCCTTACATTTGTCAATTCAAAATCACCTTTATCTTTTATTTTAACTGATTGCATTATTGCAAGATTAGAAGTTAATTTCTCCTGTATTTGAGTGTATATTTCATCCAAATATACTCCCTTTCGATCTATTTTATTCACAAATATAAGGGTTGGAATATTTAATTTCACTAAGGTATTAAAAATCACTTTCGTTTGAACTTGTATTCCCTCTTTTGCTGAAATTACTAAAACAGCTCCATCTAATACTCTCAGTGTTCGTTCAACTTCAGCTATAAAATCCATATGCCCAGGGGTATCTATGATATTTAGCTTTGTATCATTGTAATTAAATGAAACTGTAGATGCTCGTATAGTTATCCCCCTATCTCTTTCAAGTTCCATCGAGTCCGTTATCGTTGTACCATTATCGACTCTTCCAATCTTATTAATTGCCCCACCTTTGTATAATAAACCTTCTGTAACAGTTGTTTTTCCTGCATCAACATGGGCTAATATTCCTATATTAATAATTTTCATTTTATACCTCCACAATTATATAAAAATCCCCTGTGATAAAATACTCTCTTCACAGGGGAACTTATTTTTTATATAACTGCTTAAAGTAAATATGACATATACAATTCGATATAGCATAATCGTGCTATATCTTTAATCTGGTCAATGCCTTATAATACATAAAAATATAAATTTATTATTATGAGAATATTTTTAAATAAAAGTACAATTAACAAGCCATACAAATATTAACTAGTATGGAAAATGTACTTGTTCTATTTTATTAATAGTTATTTAAAAATACTATGCCTCATATGATAAAACTCCTTTAATTAATACTACATATTATAATATTTGTTTTTATTATATTTGTCAAGGAAGATTTGATCCCTTAACGCATTTAACTTGTCATATTACTAATAACTCGTAGAGATTTTTATAGGAATTCATCTTTACATGATATATTCAAATCTTAATTTTCCAGATTAGATGATGTTGACCCTCTGCCCAATAATTCTCTAGGAAATATTCAGGTTCACCAAACCTTTTTCTCCATATTTTCTGTGCATTGGAATATCCACTATCCATACAAAACTCTTTGATTCCTTTACATTGTAATTCTTGAATCATAGCATTCAATAGTAAATTACCTATACCCTGTCCTTGGTAATCTGGTCTTACAAAAACTGTACCTATTTCATAAAGGTTCTTATATTTTCCATGTGTACAACTATTAATTAGGTCACTGGCAGGTCCATATTCTATTGTACCTACTATACAGCCCTCATATTCTGCTATTAGGAAACATCTAAGTTCTCCATTGCTCTTTAGATCATTTTCTAAATATTGCTTCTTAGATTCAATTTCTTCCTCTAAATCTTCTACCATTTCTTCGATACCTTCCTTGATAAAGGTATCGACCACTACAATTTTAAAAAATTTAACTAATCGGTATTTGTCATCTTCAGTTGGTCTTCTAATCCTAATGTGCATCAATTAAATCTCGCCCCTCTAATCACTCTATACTTAGTCTCTTAATAGCCTGCTCTACATCAGATGTGAAAAAAATATTTTTTCCTTTATTACATTCATAAATAAAATCTTTCAAACTCTTACTTGTATATATAGAGAAATCTCCCACGATCATGACAAATCTTGTTTCAACCATGGTGCATACTCTGTTTTCTCATATCCATAAGACCTCCCTAGATAAGAACAACGGCCTTCCTCACAAGTAACCGTCACATTTACTGTATAAGGTTCGGGTAGTATTGGACTTTGTTTTGTTATGTAAACTCATCCACTTTATTTCACCCTGATGTGGCTTCTGTTCGCCAGTTCGGGATTTTGCCTCTAGTTTCCTTCAGATTCCATGTCGCTGTGGATAAATTTACTTTTAGCTAAAGGTTCCTACCAAATAGCTTTTACCATCAAGTTGTTGCCCATGTTGGGCACACAAATAAAAAGGAGTAGCAAATGCTATCCCTTTTTTCAACAATCGCGCCCTTTTGTTAAATTAAATTATTATTGAACAATTAACATAAACTGGTAGAATCTTACGTATGTATTCAAGTTGCTAAGTCACGACCACCTTTGTAGGGAAAAGAGAATAACGGCAGTGAGAGATCCACCCAGAATTGCTGCTCCATGTATATCATGAAACACCAACAGAGTTATCACACCAATGAAACCACCTATACTAGATAGGGTGCCTAATAATTTTTCTGGATTTTTCCTTTTCATGATAATTCCTGTAAGAACCCCAACCATAATGAAGAGTCCTATTGATACATAGATTCTTCCACTTGCAAAACTGACAAGACCAACAACAATATAAAGACTTAACAAGAGAGAAAGTGGATTTGCTACCTTTTTCCTACTTATCAATGTAATAATATATAATCCATGAATTTAACCAAAGTGATGAAGATGATTCTCTTACTCGAGATGAAATCATGAAACTACATGAAAAATATAGCAAGATTAATGATGAAGCTTATAAGAAATTAGCAGAATGAAAAAATTTAGTAAAGAAGATATAATTTTGCTCCACAAACTCCTTATAGAGCAATACGGTGGAGATAACCGAATAAGAGATTTGGAATTGCTAGATTTATCTATCAATAGTCCCTATCAAACTTTTGATGGAAATAAAAGGATAGGTGCTCACTGTTTAGTTATCTTATTAGATGCTAATAATTATCCCTTATCTTACAGTCAAGGAGAACTAATAGATGTAATAATGGGAATAGCAAGTTCCAATTTGACTGAAAATGACCTATTAGAATGGGTAGAAAATCACATAAAAAAATCAGACCTCAATTGAGATCTGATTTTTTATTCTTTATTTTTCCTTAAAACAAACCAAGTTTATCTTCTGATCCATCGATCATGATATTTTTAACTTGTGTGTAGGCATCTAGGGCTAGTTTGTCTGTTTCACGGCCGATACCTGATTCTTTGTAGCCTCCGAATGATGAACCTGCTGGGAATTGGTTGTAGGTATTTACCCAAACTCTTCCTGTTCTTACACCATTTGCTACTTTCATGATTCTATAGAAATCATTTGAGTAAATACCGCCTGCAAGACCGTATCTAGAGTCATTTGCTTTTTTGATTACGTCTTCTTCGTCTTTAAACTTATCTACTACTACAACTGGTCCAAAGATTTCTTCTTTTACTGCATCGTTATCTTCTGGCACATTTGCAAGAATTGTTGGTGCAAAGAATGCTCCTTTGTCTAGGCCATTTTCTGTTAGTGGGTGGCCACCTGTTAGGACTTCACCACCGCTTGCTTTAGCTTTTTCGATAAATTCTTCGATTACTGTAAATCTTTCTTTATCTCTTAGGGCTCCCATTTGTGTTTCTGGGTCTAGTGGGTCTCCAACTTTTACATTTTCAAAGGCTTTTACTAATTTTTCTACAAATTCATCATAGATTGTTTCTTGAATAAATAATCTTGATCCTGCAGAGCACACTTCTCCTTGGTTAAATAGAATACCTACTTGGGCTCCTTCGATTGCTTTTTCCATATCGCAATCATCAAAGATTACGTGAGCTGATTTACCACCTAGCTCAAGAGTAGCTGGGATTAGGTTTTCTGCTGCAGAAATACCTATGTGACGTCCAACTGCTGTTGATCCTGTAAAGGCAAGTTTGTCAAAACCTTTGTGGTGTTGTAGGTACTCACCAGTTTTTGATCCCTTACCTGTTACTAGGTTGATAACTCCTTTTGGCAATACATCTTCGATTAGTCTCATAAATTCTAGGATAGAAAGTGAGGTGTGGCTTGATGGAGAGATTACAATTGTATTTCCTCCAGCAATTGCTGGTGCAAGTTTCCATGCTGCCATTAGTAGTGGGAAGTTCCATGGAATCATTTGTCCAACTACACCTATTGGTTCACGTTTTCTAACTGAGATAAATCTTCCGCCTAGTTTTGTAATTTCATCTTCATCTGCTCTTAGAACTGCTGCAAAGTATTTAAAGTGGTCAGAAACTAGTGGTATGTCTCCACCCTTTGTTTCACGGATTGGTTTACCATTGTCCATTGATTCTAATTCTGCAAGGTAGTCTGCATTTTCATCTACTTTTGCTGCTATGTCTAAAAGTAGTTGGACTCTTTGCTCCTTGCTCCATGAACCATACTCTCCCTCAAAAGCCTCACGAGCTGCCGCAACTGCCTTGTCCACATCAGCATCATTTGCTGCTGCAAACTCACCAAGTTTTTCTCCTGTAGATGGGCTTATAATGTCAATATATTCGCCACTTTCAGGTTTTATCCATTCACCATTTATAAATAGCTCATATCTGTCTAGTCTTTCCATTTTCCCTCCAAAATAAAATTTTCATAAAATTTTCGCTTTTAGGTTTGATATTCATTATCAATCATACCCAATCTTTTCAAAAAGTAAACGTTTACTAAAATATTATCAATAGTGTTTCACGTGAAACACAAAATCCACGGCTTGGCCGTGGATTAGATTGTTTCCATTTTTTCTAATTCTAGTGTGAATTTTTGGACTATTTTCTTTTCTATCCTTGATACAGTCATTTGGCTGATGTCTAGGGTTTCTGCAATATCTATTTGGGTACGGCCCTCATAGTATCTTAGCTGCAAAATTTCTTTTTCTAGATCATTTAGCCTTGAAGTTGATTTTTCTATCAAATCTGTAAGTTCTACTGAATCAAAGTTTCTATCTTCTTCGCCTATCATATCGGCAAGGTCAATGGAGTTTTCTCCTTTTTGGACTTGGTATTTCATATCAAGACTTTGTGGTGAGTAAACCTTACTTGCTTCCATGGTTTCGAGTATCGTTTCTTCATCTTCTCCCAAATAATCTGCTATATCTTTTACAGTTGGGGTTCTTTGAAGTTCTTGTGGCAATACTTTTTTGGCATTATTTATTTTTTTATAAAGGTTTTGGATACGTCTTGGTACTCTTATTACCCAACCCTTATCTCTAAAGTAGCGTTTTAACTCTCCCATTATTGTTGGAGTTGCAAAGGAAGAAAACTCATAGCCCTTTGATGGGTCAAACCTATCTACTGCATAGATTAGTCCAAGGCTTGCAACTTGATAGAGGTCTTCTTTTTCGATTCCCTTTCCTACATATTTGTTTGAAAGGATATCTACTATATACATATGCTCTTCTATTAGCTCATCACGGAGCTTTTTGTCACGTGTTTTAGAATACTCTTCAAATTTCTTTTTGATTTCTTCTTTGTATGCTTGATCATTTTTATCTGGCTGTTTTTTATCTGTCATTACTTAGCCCTTTGTATGATTTTGATTTCTCCATCATTTATATTTACTTCATCTGCTAGTTCTTTTAAAATCAAATCACGCATTTTTAGTGCTCTTTCATCTAGAGACTTATCATTGCCTAAGACACGGATTTCAAGATTTTTCTCTGCTGGAAGAAATTCTATAGTCACATCTGTGTCTGATAGTTTGTAGTTAATGGCCTCACTTACTACTACCCTTAAATCTTCCACTTCTTCTATATTAAATCCTAGGTCACTTGCTAGTGATGCTGTAAAAAGTCTGATTGATTTTATATATAGTTTTTTTGGGGGTATTGTTATGCTGATTTTTTCCATTTTCTACTCCATATCAAATAGATCTGTTAAATCAGTTATTTTAAATAATTTTTGGATATTGTCCTTGGCATTGATGATTTTTATTTCTTTGCCATTTTCATTTACCATTTTGTAGATATTCATAAACATACCAAGACCTGTTGAGTCTAGGTAGTCTAATTCTTTTAAATCTATTCTTACATCCTTATTTGGATCGATTTCTTCATCTATAAATGATTTAAATTCATCTTCTGAATATACATCTAGGTCGCCGCTTAATTTTATGGTTTGAATGTCATCTATTATTTCTATTTTTTTATCAAACATTTTCTTCCTCTACTTCTACTCCAAGGCTAGCATCATATTTAGCAACTGATACGATTTTGTCTGACTCATCTTTCAAATTTTTTAATGTAACTCCCATAGTATTTCTACCTGTGGTTGAAATATCTTTTGCAGTTATTCTAATCATATCACCATTTAGTGATACCATCAATACATCATCATCAAGGTCTACTGGCAGAGTGTCTACTACGCAACCTGTTTTTTCTGTAACTTTATGGCATCTGATTCCTTTTCCACCCCTGTTTTGATTGTTGAAGTTATTAAAGGATGTTTTCTTACCAAAACCATTTTCTGTTACAACAAGTAGGTAGGTTTCATCTCCCTTGATATTCATAGCTACTACTTCATCATCTTTGTTTAGCTTTATAGCACGAACACCACGAGCTTGACGGCCCATGCTTCTTACATCTTCTGTATTAAATTGGATAGTCATACCATTTTTGGTTGAAATTATTAGTTCTTCTTCCTTGGCAATGTGGCGGGCAGATATTAGCTTATCTCCCTCTTCTAGGCCAATGGCTATGATTCCATTTCTTTGGATGGATGTAAAGTTATTTGCATCTGTCTTCTTAATTTTACCATTTTTTGTTTGAAGTACTATTTGATCATCATCTTCTAGGTAAGAAAGTGGCATAATTTCTGTAATTTTTTCACCTGAATTTAGGGATAAGATATTTATTATGGCTTGACCACGGCTAGTACGGCTTCCTTCTGGGATTTGGTATCCTTTTAAGCTATAAACCCTACCAAATGAAGTGAAAAATAGTAAATCTTCGTGGGTATTTGTAGTCATAATGCGTTTGATAAAGTCATCTTCTTTTGTGTTTGCAGCTGAGATTCCCTTGCCACCGCGATTTTGTACCTTGTAGGTATCTACTGGTAGACGTTTGATGTAACCATCATTTGTAAGAGTAATTAGGATATCTTCTTCCTCAATTAATTCTTCAAGGTCGATTTCTCCCTCATCAGCTACAATTTTAGTACGGCGTTCATCACCGTATTTTTCTTTAATCTCATTTAATTCTTCTTCGATTAGTTCGATTAATTTTTCTTCTGAGTCCAAAATGCCCATCAAATATGAAATAGTTTCTTCAAGTTCCTTGTTTTCGGCGTTTAGCTTTTCAATTTCAAGTCCTGATAGACGTTTTAATCTCATATCTAGGATTGCTTGAGATTGTAAGTCTGTTAGGCCAAATCTTTCTAGGAATATTCCCTTGATTTGATTATCATCATATGAAGAACGGATGATTTTGATTATTTCATCGATATTATCAATGGCAATTATCAAACCTTCTACTATATGCTTACGTGCTTTGGCACGGTCTAGGTCAAATTGGGTTCTTCTTGTAACAACTTCTTTTTGGTGGTCTATATAATATTTGATTAATTCCTTAAGGGTTAGGACTTTTGGAATGCCATCTACTAGAGCAAGGTTTATAATACCAAAGGTTGTTTCAAGTTGGGTGTATTTGTAAAGATTATTTAAAACAATATTTGCATTTGAATCGCGTTTGATTTCAATGACGATTCTCATACCCTTACGGTCAGATTCATCACGGATGTCAGAAATACCGTCTATTCTCTTATCCTTTACCAAATCAGCAATTTTTTCGATTAGCCTTGCCTTATTCACTTGGTATGGGATTTCTGAAACTATGATTCTTTCACGATTTTTCTTAAATGGTTCTATTTCTGCTATACCGCGTATTTTTACTTTTCCACGGCCTGTTTCGTAGGCTTCCTTGATACCATTTTTACCTAAAATCTTTGCACCAGTTGGAAAATCTGGTCCTTTTATGATTTGATTTAGTTCTTCAATAGATATTTCAGGATTTTTCATGTAGGCAATGGATGCATCGATGGCTTCATTTAGGTTGTGAGGAGCCATATTTGTTGCCATACCTACGGCTATACCGCTAGATCCATTCACCAAAAGATTTGGGAATCTAGATGGCAAGATGGTTGGTTCTAGTTCTTCTTCATCAAAGTTTGGCATAAAATCTACGGTATTTTTGTTAATATCACGTAGCATTTCCTTGGCAATTTTAGACATACGCACTTCTGTATAACGCATTGCCGCTGGGTCATCACCATCTATTGAACCAAAGTTACCTTGTCCTTGGGCAAGGGGATATCTGGTTGAGAAATCTTGGGCAAGTCTTACTAGGGCATCATAAAGGGCTGAGTCACCGTGAGGGTGATACTTACCCATTACTTCCCCAACAACTCTGGCTGATTTTCTAGTTGGTTTGTTTGGATCAAGACCTAGGCCTTCCATACCATAAAGAATTCTTCTATGAACTGGTTTTAGTCCATCGCGCACATCTGGCAGGGCACGAGAAACTATAACTGACATAGAATAATCTAGGTAGGCATCCTTCATCTTGTCTTCTAGATTAACATTTATAATATTATTATCATTTTTAATTTCTGTCATTTTGCCTCCTATACGTCAATATTTGTTACGTATTTGGCGTTTTCTTCGATAAATTCGCGGCGTGGTTCTACCTTTTCTCCCATTAGTAGGGCAAAGGTATCATCAGTTGTTGTTGATTCGTCATCTTCCACAACGCGTAATAAAATCCTATTATCTGGATTCATTGTTGTATCCCAAAGTTGTTCGGCATTCATCTCACCAAGACCCTTGTATCTTTGGATTTTGTAAGATTGTTCGCCAATTTCTTTTAAGACCTTATCACGTTCTGCATCTGTATATACATAACGTTCGCTGCGGCCTTGAGAAATTTTATATAGGGGTGGTTGGGCAACATATACGTGGCCATCATCGATTAAATCCTTCATATATCTATATAGGAAAGTTAAAAGCAGGGTACGAATGTGGGCACCATCGACATCGGCATCTGTCATGATAATGATTTTGCCGTATCTTAGTTTTGAAATATCAAAATCTTTGCCTATACCTGTACCAAAGGCTGTAATCATGGCCTTTATCTCTTCAGAATTTAAAATTCTATCAAGTTTTGCCTTTTCTACGTTTAAGATTTTCCCACGTAAAGGTAGGATGGCTTGGGTTTTATTGTCACGGCCACCTTTGGCAGAACCACCAGCAGAGTTACCTTCGACGATAAAGATTTCATTTTCGCTAATATCTGTTGATTGGCAGTCGGCAAGTTTACCTGGAAGGGTAGCGCTATCTAAAATTGATCTTTTACGAGTAAGGTCCCTTGCTTTTCTTGCAGCTTCTCTGGCTCTTCTTGAAGATAGGGCCTTATCTAGGATAGTTGCTGCAACTTTTGGATTTTCTTCTAAAAATGATTCTAATTTGTTAGAGAAAAATGTATCAACAGCTCCCCTTACCTCTGAGTTACCAAGTTTTGCTTTTGTTTGACCCTCAAATTGTGGTTCAGATATTTTTACAGAAACTATGGCTGTCATTCCTTCACGGACATCTTCACCTTGGAGATTGTCTTCATTTTCCTTAAGAATTTTATATTTACGGGCATAATCATTTACACCACGGGTTAGGGCTGACCTAAATCCTGATAGATGTGTACCACCTTCTGGTGTGTAAATATTATTTGCAAAGGTTAGGATATTTTCGCTATATGAATCTGTATATTGGAAAGCAATTTCAATTTCTGTGTCTTCTTGGCTACCTACAAAATGTGGAATAGTTTCCATTATTGGATCTTTGTTGCGGTTTAAATATTCTACAAATTCGCTAACCCCACCGTCGTATTTAAATGTTTGAGTGGATTCATCACGTTCATCTTCAAAGATAATTTGTACACCAGAATTTAAAAAAGCCATTTCACGGAATCTGCGTTCCAAGGTTTTTTTATCAAATTCTGTTGTTTCAAATATTTCTGCATCTGGTTTGAAGATGATAGTTGTACCAGTTTCTGATGTTTCTCCTAAAACTTCAAGATCACTTGTAGCGACTCCTCGTTCAAAGCTCATCCTGTAGTGGTGGCCATCTCTTTTGACATCAGCTATTAAATATTCTGATAGAGCGTTTACTACTGAAACCCCTACCCCGTGTAGTCCACCTGAAAATTGGTAGGCAGATGAGTCAAATTTACCACCAGCGTGAAGAACAGTTAAAACAGTTTCTAGAGTTGATTTTCCAGTTTGTGGGTGTTCTTTTACTGGGATACCTGATCCATCGTCTTCTACACTAATAATATTATCTTCTGATACAGTTACTTTTATGTAATCACAACGACCAGCTAGGGCTTCATCTATGGAGTTGTCTACAACTTCGTAAACCAAATGGTGAAGTCCTTTTTCGCTTGTCGAACCGATATACATACCAGGTCTTAGACGGACAGGTTCAAGTCCCTCTAAAACCTTAATATTACCGGCATCATAATTAGTTTCTGTCATATTTTTCCTTTCTCATTCAAATATCTAAAATCTTGCCATTTGCAATTTTTCTGATATTTGACTTATCTACCATATCCAAAGACTTGGTGTTGGTAGCTGTAATAATTGTCTGATAGCCCGCTAGGTTTTCCAAAAGAAAATGAGATCTTTTTTCATCTAGCTCTGAGAAAACATCATCAAACAAAATGACAGATTTTTCACCTGTCACTTCCATAATTAGTTTTACTTGGGCAAGTTTTATATTTAAAATTGCAGACCTTTGCTGGCCTTGGGAGCCAAAATTTTTGATGAGTCTATCATTGATTGTAATATCAATATCATCCTTATGAATCCCCCTTTGGGTAGTCATATATCTAAGGTCATCATTTCTTGCACTTACAAATTTTTGATAATAATCTTCCAATGAATCAGCATTTATATCTGGATTGTAAATTAGTCTTAAATCCTCCTTGCCTGCTGAAAGTTTGCTGTGATAGTCATTTGCAAATTGGTCGATTATTTTTATAAATTTGGCCCTGCGTTTAAAAATTTTAAAGCCGTATTTAACAAGCCCCTTATCAAAGGCATCCAATTGCTGATTAAAATAAGGAGAATTTTGCTTTTTCAAAAGTTTATTTCTTTGGTAAATTAATTTTTCATACTCTTTTTTGCTATTTTTGTAGGCAAAATCAATGGATATTATGATTTCATCTATCAAATCACGCCTAAGATTTGGTCCTTCTTTTATAATTAGCAAATCTTCTGGAGTAAATAAAACCAAAGAAAAAAGTGCCTTTAAATCTTTGTTCCTCTCATATTTTACTCCATTTACGCAAATTTTCTTTTCCCCATCCTCAATATCTATTAAAACCTTTTTAAAATACCTGTCTTTTCTTATTAGTCCCTTTAAATGCATACGGTCTTTACCAAAGCTAATTATGTCCCTATCACGTATTTTTTTAAAGGATGTGGCATTGGCTAGGTAATATAAGGATTCTAGAAGATTAGTCTTGCCTTGGGCATTGTCTCCCAAAAAAATATATATACCATCATTAAAATTTACATTCTCATTTTGATAATTTCTAAAATTTTTAACTTCTATTTCGCTTATCCACATTATATGATTGTTATGCTAATATTATCAAAAATAACCCTATCGCCCTTGTATAATTTTTTGCCAGGAATAAAGCAAGGCTCATCGTTAAGAAGGACTCCTTCTTCTTTTATGATTAGCTTAGAAAGGCCACCTGAATGGACTAATTGTGTAGCCTTTAGTAGGTCTTTTAGGGTTATCATTTCAGCTTCAAATTCTAAATTTTCCATAAAATTTCTTTCTTTTTTAATTTGCTAGTCTAACTGGCAATACAAGGTAGGTGAATTCTTCATCTTCATATTTGCTATCTACTGGATAAATTAGGCAAGGATTTAATGAAGATTTGAAGGTTAATTTTATATTGTCAGACTCATTTGCCTTTACACCCTCTTGCATGTAGCGAGCGTTAAAGGCTATGTCTAGATCTTCACCATTTTGTTCAGTTTCTACAACTTCTTTTACATCTCCCACTTCTGAGTTTGATTTGATAACCATGTGGTTTTCAGCAATTTCTATCCTAATTAGATTTGCTTTTCCTGGATCAGAAAGTACTTGGGCACGGTCAAGGGCACGAGCTAGGCTGTCCCTACTTAATATAACTGATGTATCAGAAATATCATTTATAATATTTCTGTAGTCTATAAAGTTTTTGTCAATTACTTTGCAATACATAGTAGTCGATTCACTTTTAAATACTATGTCATTTTCATTTTTGAAAATGTAAGTTGTATTATCATCAGAAATTATCCTAGACCACTCCATAAGAGATCTTTTTGGGATAATAAACTCGCTATCTTCAAAGGAAGAAGGATAGTCAATTTTATTTTTCTTAAGCGCCACCCTATAACCATCAAGGGCTACCATATTTAGATAATTTTCCTTTAATTCAAATAAAATTCCTGTTAGGGCAAGTTTTGTTTCATCTATGCTAGTTGCAAATTCTGTTTGTAGAATAGATCTTTTTAATTTATCATTGGCAATTTCTATTGGCTCAGAATCTGGCAATGACAAGTCTTGTTTTTCAAAATATTCAAAGGCTATTAGATTAAAGTTTGAGTTTTGGCTTTTGATATTTATTTTACCATCTTTAATTTCGATTTTTACCGTATCATTTGGCAATTTTCTAATGATACCTGAAAATAGATTTGCCTTTACTGCCATTTCACCTTCTTCTTTTACTAGGGCTGGGATAGAAGTTAAAATTGTAATTTCTCCATCAAAAGCAGTCAGTAAGAGTCTATCATCTTTTGCCTCAAAGTATA
This sequence comes from Anaerococcus sp. Marseille-Q5996, assembly GCF_946893725.1. GTDB lineage: Bacteria > Bacillota > Clostridia > Tissierellales > Peptoniphilaceae > Anaerococcus > Anaerococcus martiniensis. Next base: position 95,970 of record NZ_CAMPPE010000001.1, read on the forward strand.
TTAATTCATGAATTTGAATATTGGTATTTTTGCTTACTGCCTTACTTGCTATGTTGATAGCATTCATTAGCTCATTTTGTTTTACTTCAATTTTCATAAAGTGCTCCTCATATAACTATATATATTTAGTAGTATTAGTAGTAGGGGGTGTATATATGTGGATAAGTATAATTGATGTTTATAATATGCCAAAATTTTTCCAAAATCACTTAAGGAAAAGTCTTGGATAACTTTTGTCTTTATCCACATATCCTTTTTCATAGATTGTTAAAATATAAATTTTAACTTATCCACAATGATATCCACCAAGATATACACATTTTACTCTGTAATTGCTTTTTTTAGACTTTCTATCTCATCCTTAAAATCAGGATCTAGGGCCATCTCATCTTTTACTTTATCAATCCCATGCATGACTGTGGTGTGGTCACGTTCAAAGGCATTTGATATTGTAACTAAACTATCATCTAGGATGTCGCGGGCAAGATACATTGAAATATGTCTTGGACGAACTAAATCTTTTTTCCTGGATTTTCCTTTTATATCAGAAACTTTTATATTATATTTCTCGCCCACAAATCTTTGTATATCCTCTATACTTACGTGTTTTTTCTTATTTAAACTCCTGGTATTGACGCCCTTTTTGGCATCATCCATATTTATAGTATTTCTATTATCACCCTTAGCATAGGCTATGGCTGTTGATAAGGCTCCTTCTAGGTCTCTGATATTTGTATCAATATTTTCTGCTATATAGGTTAAAATTTCATTATCTATATAGGCACCTAGTTCATCAGATTTTTTTTGAAGGATTGCAACACGGGTTTCAAAATCTGGTTTGCCAATATCTACTGTAATTCCCCATGAAAATCTGGATAATAATCTGTCTTCCAAGTCCTTTATTTCAAGGGGTGGTCGATCAGATGATAGGACGATTTGCTTATCAGCATAGTAGAGGTCATTGAAGGTGTGGAATAACTCTGTTTGTGTACCTTCTTTGTTAGATAAAAACTGAATATCATCTATTAATAGTATGTCAGCTGACCTGTACTTATCTCTAAATTCTTGGTTTAGGTTTTGGTTTTTATTTTTGCTAGATGGTTGTATACTAGCAATCAATTCATTTGTAAAGCGTTCACTAGAAATATACATAACATATAAGTCATCGCGTTCTTCTAAAATCTTATGAGCTATAGCCTGCATCAAGTGAGTTTTTCCTAGCCCTGATTCCCCATATATAAAAAGAGGATTATAAATTTTGGTAGGATTGTCATTTATAATATTTTGGGTAACTGCACTTGCAATGGCGTGGGCATATTGGTTTGACTTACCTTGAACAAAATTTTCAAAGGTATAATTGCGGTCAAGAATAGGTTTTGGAAACTTATTTACTTCCTTTAAACGCATTTGCCCATTGGCCTCATAATTTTTGCCCATTTCCATTACCCTATTGTAGCTATCGCTATCTTTGGCAATAACCACAATCCTAAGATCAAAATCATTTTCTTTATTTATATTATCTAGGGCCTCTTGAAGGGCTGGAGTCCATATCTTTTCGTAAACAAACATCATTTCTGATTTTGGAATCTCAAGATAAAGGGTGTTTTCGTATAGATTTAAGGGTTTTAGTATATCTATCCATGTATCATATTGCGATTGGTCGGCAATATTCATTTTCATTTCATTTTTTAATTCATCTGTAATGTATTCTAAACTAATCATTACCATGCCTTTCATAAGAAAATCTATCCACATAGTCAAAAGCCTATATTTCAAATTTTAACTAGGATTTTGATACTTATCCACCAATGTGGATTAAATTGTGGATAAGTCTATGTTTATAAAAATTTTCCTTACAATTTGGGGATTTATTATAAAAACCATCATAAAATATTTTTATTTTTAAAACTTTTCCACATAAAAACATTTCATGAAAAGGGATTTTTATCTTTTCCCAAGTCTTTTACACCTGAAATTATACTACAAATTAGAGGATTTGACAACTTATCCACAGGCCATTGATAAGTTTTGGGAAAACTATTATTAAATTTTAAATTCAACTTTTAAAATATGTGCATATGTGGATAAGTCTGTGTATTTATTAAATTTATTTATATTATTTTTCTCTTTATCCCAAGATTATGGGATAAGTAATTTTTTACAATCACTATTGCTCATATTTATCCAAGTAAAATTTGTGTTTAAAAGCTGTGCATAAAAATTTTTCCAAAAATCTTATCCACAATGAAATTTTATCAGCTATTTTAAGGGTTTTTAGTATATTTATAAATTTTATTATGCAAATCTTATTCATCTACCCATTTTTTTATGTAAAATTGCTAAATAATCTTGACAGATTGCCCCTTTATTCATATAATAGTATGAGTCTAAAATTATAAGTAGGAGGTGTTAGTATGAAAAGAACCTATCAACCAAATAGAAGAAAAAGAGCAAAAGATCACGGTTTTAGAAAAAGAATGTCTTCTCCAGGTGGAAGAAGAGTACTTAAAGCTCGCCGCAAAAAAAATAGAAAAAGATTATCTGCTTAATATAGTAGATAGTAATCCTAGCTTTTAAGCACAGCTTATTAGAAATTTAGGACGTAGATGGAAAAGCGACTTAGTTTAAGAAAAGATACTGACTTTCAAAGAGTTTACAGAAAAAGTGATGCTTTTTATAACAGAGACTTTACTATATTGATTAAAAAAAATGGTCTAAACCATCCTAGATTTGGCTTTTCTATTAGCAAAAAAATTGGCAAGGCCAACCAGCGTAATGCCTTAAAAAGAAAATTGCGCGATATAGTAAGGATAAATTACAATAAGCTCAATGGTGTTGATATTGTAATTATCCCAAAAAAACATGTTACATCTTATGATTACCAGGCCTTAAAAAAGACTTTTGGCCATGTTATGAGCATTGCTTTTAAAAAGAATAAGATTTTTTATGTTAAATAAAATTTTTATAAAAATGATAAATTTTTACAAGACTTACATTTCTCCACAATTAGGCTTTGGAAAATGCAAATATTATCCTTCCTGCTCAACATATGCAGTTGAGTGTTTTACTAAATATGGATTTTTTAAAGCATTTTTTATGTCTTTGTGGAGAATTTTAAGATGTAATCCTTTTTCCAAGGGCGGATACGACCCTGTTAAATAATCCAATTAGTCCTACACACGAGAATTTATTAGAAAAATGGAGAGTATATGATAAATTTTTTAGCTTCCTTATTAGGTCAACTAATGAGGTGGATTTACGATTCACTTAGCTCTAGCCAAGTTGAACCTAGTAATATAAGTTTTTATGCAATTTCAATTATCCTTATGACCCTGCTTGTCAGCCTTATTATCATCCCTGTTACAGTTTCCCAACAAAAGACAGCAGAAAATACCCAAAAGATTAAACCTAAAATGGATGAAATAAAGAAAAAATATTCTTATGATCCTCAAATTATGCAACAAAAAATGCAAGAGCTTTATAAGGAAGAAAATGTAAATCCAGGTCTATCTTCATGTCTTATTATGATTATCCAACTTTTAATCATCTTTGCCTTATTTAGAGTTATGCAGGATACAACCAAATTCGTATTCCCTGAAGGCATTGAAGGAATAAGAAAAGATTTTTACTGGATAGGTGACCTTACTCAAAAAGATCCATATTGGTTTGGTTTGCCACTTGCAACAAGTGTTTCTCAAATTTTAGTGCAATTATTTTCAATGAAAACCAACCCACAAATGGCTGAAGGGCCAATGGCAAGCATGAATAAAACTTTTTTAATGATGCCAATCTTATATTTCTTTATGTTTAGAGGTCTACCAGCAGGTCTACCTTTATATTACACAATGAGTTCTTTAATTAGACTCATAATCATGGTTATAATGCATTATACAATCAAAAAACCTAATCAAGTTCACACAAACGAGGTAAAAAATGAGAAAGTCAATAATAAAACAAGCAAAAACAAAAGATGAGGCTATTAGAAAAGCTCTAGCAGAAATTGGTAAATCAAGATCTGAAGTAGAAATTGAAATCATAGAAGAAGGATCAGCTGGATTTTTAGGCTTAGGAAGCAAGGATGCAGTTGTCCGCATCAGCTTTGATGAAGATATCAATGAAGCTATGATAGATTTAGAAAATGAAATCAGATACGATTCTCTAAAATCTGGCGAATTTGACAAAGAATACAATATCAAAGACCGCAGCAAATACTACGAAGATGAAGCCCGTGCCAATTATGAAAGCCAAGAAGATTATGAATCAGAAAATGATTCCTATGAAATTTATGAAAAAGAAGGCAGGGACTTTGAAGCAAGCATCCATCAAATAACATATGATGACGAAAATTATGGCGAATACGAAAGACTTCAAAAGATAAATTCTTACCAAGAAAATTCAAAGGGTCATAAAAGCGAAAATGTGGATTTGACCAAAGAATTAGATGAGAGAATAAGCAAAATTGACAATAACGAAAACTATGAAGCCCATGTAGTTGACCCTTGGGAAAATGAAAGCAAAGAAGAAAAAAGCTTTGAAAATATAGACTTTGACCAAGAAAATAAAGAAATTTCAGACCAAGAAAACTACAAGGTCATAAGTAAGTCATCAAAAATAACATTTGAATCAAATCCAGAAGTAGACCTTGAAAACTCTGAAGAAGATTTAAAAGATGAAGAAAAAAAAGAAAAATCATCTGATTTGGCAGAAGACTTTAAAGTAGAAGCAAAACCAACTATTGCCCAAGAAAAACAACAAACAGACATAGAAAAATTTTATAAGGCCAAAGAATTTTTAGAAAATATCCTAAAAGAAATGCACTTTGAAAACCCAAGTGTATACGGCAACCTAGAAGGTTCTATCATAAAACTTGATGCAAAAGTTGCTGAAGAAGACACTGGAATAGCAATTGGAAAAGGTGGAGCAACCCTAGATGCAATTGAACTTTTAGTTAGAAAATCCATCGACTCAAGAGCAAATAACCTAAGAGTAAATGTAGATATCAATAACTACAAAAAACGCAGGGACGAAAAAATTGTAGAACTTGCAGCAGATACAGCAAGAAAAGTTCAAAGAAGCAAAAAACCTTGGAACTTAAAATACATGAATTCCTACGAAAGAAGATTAGCCCACGAAGAAATCAGCAAATATCCAAATATAACAAGCCACTCAGAAGGCATGGAACCAAAAAGATATATAGTTGTTGACTATGTGGATGATAGCGAAGAATAAAAAAGGCAGTCATATTGACTGCTTTTTTTGTTTAAAAAATAAATGTCTCGGTACTTTGATATATAAGATAGTTAATATTAATTAATATTTTACAAAAAATATTGTATAAAATTGTGGACATTTTAACAGTAACTTGATATTATATAAATGTAAACGATATTTTTAGGAGGTTAAATATGGATTTTTACCAAGAAGCAAAACAATTTGCTAAAGAACACATCGAGCCATACACTCGTAGTAGTGATGAGGAAAGCAGATTCCCTGTAGAATCTTTTGAAGAAATGGGAAAAGCAGGATACTTTAAGCTCTTAATCCCAGAAGAAATGGGTGGACTAGGAAAAACAGCTGTTGAACACCAACAAGCAGTAATGGCTTTTGCTGAAAGTAACCCAACAGCAGGGCTTTGCTATATGATGCATAACGTAGCTTTAATGACAGTTTTAAATGAAGGAAATGAAGAACTTAAAAAACGTGTTGTAAATGATATTATTGAAAATAACGTTTTTATGGCACTTGCTTATTCTGAATTTGGAACAGGAACTCACTTTTATATTCCAGAAGTAAAAGTAGAAAAGAAAGAAAACGGCGAATATGTATTTAATGGTGTTAAATCCATGGTAACAAGTGCAACACATGCAAGCTATTACTTAATTTTAACCCCATCAACTGAAAAAGAAGGAGATATAAATAACTGGCTAGTACCAATTGACAGTGAAGGTTTAGAATTTAAAATGGAACATTGGAAAGGCATTGGCATGAGGGGAAATGTTTCTTGCCCAATGCAAATAAACGGTGTAACTCTTCCAGAAGAAAATCGTATTGGTGAAGAAGGTTCTGGAGAAGCTCAAGTATTTAATATAGTAGCTCCATACTTCATTTTAGGTCTGGCTAGCGTTTATACAGGACTTAACTTAAGACTTTCAAATGTTACAAATGACTATGCCTTAAATAGAAAATATCCAGATGGATCAAATCTTGCTAACATCGAAACAGTACAAGTTCACCTTGCAAAAATTTATTCTAATGCTTTAAGCTCAAAAGCTATAACAGAGCTTGCAGCAAGATCATTGGTTGATGGTGAAGAAGATGCTGTAGCAAAAATTATTGCAGCAAGAGTTTGTGCAATTGAAAGAGCAATCGAATCATCTAATCTTGCAATGAGAGTAGGTGGCGGAAAAACCTATAATAGAATGTCAGAAATAGAAAGACTAATGAGAGATGCCTATGCAGGACAAATCATGGCTCCATCATTAGATATTTTAAATGTTTGGCTAGGAAGAGCTATTACAGGCCAACCATTACTTTAATACTTAATCAAAAAGGAAGGTTTTTTAATGAATAAATTAAAAGTTGGAGCTGTTATTTATGCTCCAAGAGTTACTGTAATTTGGGAAATGATTGAAAAATTCTATAAGGAAAACGGAGCAGAGATAGAGCCGGTTTTCTTTAAGGACTATAAACTCCAAGTAGATGCACTTGTAAATGGAGATATTGATGTAGCTTGGAACTCCCCACTTGCCCAACTTGATGCAAGACTTAGACTTGATGAAAAAGAAAAAATTGCTTGCATGAGAGATACTGACAGAGACCGTCAAACATATCTAGTAGTTAAAAAGGATAAATTTAATGATATAGCTGACCTTAAGGGTAAAACAATAGGTTTTGGTGCTATAGACTCTCCCCAAGCAAGACTTATACCAATCTATCACTTGCACAAAAATGGCCTAGAATTTGAAAAAGATTATGAAGAAAAAAGATTTAATATAGGTGTGGGACTACACGGTGATCACGTTGGTGGTGAACTAGATAGTATGAAAGCCTTATTAAATGATGAAGTAGATGCAAGTTTTTGCCTAGATTTAAACTATGATGCTTGGGTTGCTGATGGAACAATTGATAAAAATGAAGTAGAAATTTTATCAAAAACAGATTACTTTGACCACTGCATCTTTACCTTTAACCCAGAAGTAGCTGATGAAGACATTAAAGAATTTGATGACATCATGTTTAAAATGGATTATAACAAAAAAGAAGATAAGGAAATCATGGACCTAGAAGGCCTTACAGAGTGGATGCCAGGTAGACGCGAAGGTTTTGAACAAATTACAAAGGCAAATGAATATCTAGGAAACTTTATCGAAGGTTTTAATAGTGAAAACTAATTTATTTAAAACATCTCTTATAGGGTCTATGCCAAGAGGCCATGAAATATTAATGGCCCGTAGGAAACTTAGCGCAGGCTTAATAGATCAAGAAACTTACGAAAAATTAGTAGATGAGAAAACAAAAGAAGTAGTAAAACTTCAAGAAGATTTAGATATAGATATAATAACAAGTGGAGAAATAGGACGTGATAACTATGTATCATTTATATCTGAAAAACTTGGTGGAGTTTCTCAAATGTCTATGGCAGAAATGCTAGATTATGTGGATGACAAAAGAGAATTTGAAAATATCTTAAATACCCTAGATGTCCCAGCTTCTTCTATAAAAAATGCAATTTGTACGGGTAAAGTAGAATACACAGGCGATATAGTAGCAAGTGAACTTAAAAAATTAAAATCTTTTACCGATAGACCTGTAAAAATCACCCTACCAGGTCCATACCTTGTAACCCGTAGTATGTGGCTACCAAATGTCAGCTCAAATTACTATGATAGTAAGGAAGACTTGGGTGAAGATATAATAAAAATCTTTAAAAAAGAGATAGCAAAATTACAAGGAATAGGTGTTGATGTCATCCAATTTGATGAGCCAGTTCTAACAGAGATAGTTTTTACAGAAGGTAGGCCAAGGACCTTTATGTGTGCTTCCCTATCCCAAAGAAAAGATCCGACAGAAGAATTAGAATTTGCAACTCATCTTATAAAAAGTGTTATGGATGGCATAGATAGTGAAAAATCTATAGCCTCCATGCACGTTTGCAGGGGCAATTGGAGCAAGGATGAAAGTATCTTACTTGAAGGCCCTTATACACCACTTCTTGATTTATTTTCTGATATAAATGCAGATTTGCTGGCCCTAGAGTTTTCCACACCAAGGGCAGGAGAGTTAAAATCTCTCTTAGCAGATGAAAGAATAAAAAACAAGTTAATTTTAGGGCTTGGAGTTCTAAATCCTAGATTTGATGAAAAAGAAGATGTAGATGTAATCTACAATAGAGCCAAGGAAGCTTTAACTTACATTGATAAAGAAAATCTATGGCTAAATCCTGATTGTGGCTTTGCAACATTTTCTAATAGGCCTGTAAATGAATACGAGAATATAAAAGCCAAAGTGGGATCTATGGTAGAAGCAAGGGATAGATTGAGAGCTGACTATGAATGATGATATAAATTATTTTTCCAAATCATTTAGGGCGGTGGTCTTTGATGAAGATGTTAAAGTTTATAATGAAAAAACATCCACAAGTGTCGACCAAGCCATATCCTTTGATTCGGAAAAAGATGAATTTACGTCTATAGATTTATTTGTATCATCAATTGTTTCAGAGATTTTGCTAACCATGATGAAAGTAGCAAAAAAACGTGGGGAAATTCTCCAAGATATAGAAGCTAAGGCGGACTTAGAAATCTCAAATCCCATGTATTTATTAAATGTAATAGGTTATGAAGATCCAGGTTTGATAGAAAAACTAGAAGTAGATGTTTACTTCTTCTCTTTTTTAGAAGGAGAAAAACTGGACGAATTTTTAGATGAAGTTTTAAAAAGGACTTTAATTTATAATACCTTTAAGGATAAGGTTAAAGTTAATTTTAAAACAGTTTTATAATAAAAAGCAGTCATTACTGACTGCTTTTTTTAATTTTTGTTAAGCTTGATAATGAAGTAAGGATTTATGTGTTATTTGATTACTTATTATCAACAAATGTTGACTTTTACTAATTTTCTACTATAATCTTTATGTTAATAACCACTAGTCAAAGTAGTGGATACAATCGTACTATGAAAGGAAAATTTTATGAGTGAAGCTACTATTGCAGCTATTTCTACTCCAACAGGTACTGGTGGTATATCCATTGTTAGGATGAGTGGGGATAAAAGCAAAGAAATAATTGATCAAATATTTGAGCCTATCCACGGTGGGCCAATAGATATTAAAAAAGATAATCGCAGGATGCGCTATGGTAATATCGTCGATGGGAATGAAATTATCGATGAAGTTATGGTAAATTTTATGGCAGGTCCTGGGACCTATACTAGAGAAGACATAGTAGAGGTTAATTGCCATGGTTCTTTTATATCTGTAAAAAAGATTTTAAATCTTCTTTTAGATAAGGGTGCAGTTCTGGCTGAGCCTGGTGAATTTACTAAACGTGCTTTTTTAAATGGTCGTATAGACTTATCTCAGGCAGAAGCTGTTTTAGATATTATAAATTCTACAAATGATTTGTCCCAAGCCCAAGGGATTAACCAATTAAATGGGTCTTTGAGAAATGAAATTGAAGCAATTCGTAAGTCTCTTTTAGAAGCTCTTTCTAGGTTAGAATATTCTATAAACTTCACAGAAGATGGCGAGGACCTATCTCCTGATGAAATTATAAAATATATGGACCAGGCTAAGACTAGGATTGATAAGCTTTTAAATACTTCTAACAAAGGGAAAATTATCAGAGAAGGTATCAATACTACAATTTTAGGAAAACCAAATGTGGGTAAGTCTTCCCTACTTAATGCCCTATTAAAAGAAAATCGTGCCATTGTTACAGACATCCCTGGCACAACCCGTGATTTGATTAGTGAATATATCAATCTAGGTTCATTTACCCTAAAGATAAATGATACAGCAGGTATCCGCGATACTGATGATATTGTTGAAAAAATCGGTGTGGATAAGTCAATAGAAATTTCAAAATCTTCTGATTTAATCATTGCCTTATTCGATACGTCAAGAGAATTTGATAAGGAAGATCAAAAAATCCTTGACCTAATCGAGGGAAAAAATTCTATCATTATCTTAAATAAAACTGACCTAGACCAAAAATTTGATAGGGCAATTTTTGATAATATTGACTTGCCTATTATAGAAACATCTATGACAGAAAATATTGGTATCGATAAATTAGAAGAGACAATTACAGAAATTTTTGATACAAGCGAAATTAATCGTGAGTCCATTTTAATTACAAATACCCGCCACGAAAGATTATTAAATCAAGCTGGCAAAAAACTTGATGACTCGCTTACTGACATTAAAATGGGCATACCCCTTGATGCAGTAGAGGTAGATTTACGTGGGTCCTATGATGATTTGGGACTTATAATTGGTGAGTCAGTTTCAGATGAAATAATGGATAAGGTCTTTAAGGAGTTTTGCGTTGGAAAATAATAAATATATACACGATAGTTATGATGTCGTAGTCATCGGTGCAGGCCATGCAGGTTGTGAAGCAGGACTTGCTGCCGCAAGACTTGGCATGAAAACTTTAATATTAACTACATCCTTGGAATCAATAGCAGATATGCCTTGTAATCCAAACATCGGAGGAACAGGAAAAGGTCACTTGGTGCGTGAACTAGACGCCTTGGGAGGAGAAATGGCAAAGGTGATTGATAAAACATTTATCCAATCTCGTATGCTAAATACTTCCAAAGGACCAGCTGTACACTCACTACGTGTTCAAGCTGATAAAAGAAAATATCATGAAGAGATGAAAAAGGTTTTGGAAAATGAGCCAAATCTTGACATCTTTGAGCAAGAAGTAGATAAGATAAATTATGAGGATGGAAAAATTGTTTCATGTGAAACAATCGAGGGAGCAATCTTTCCTTGCAAGGCTGTCATAGTTTGTACAGGTACCTACTTAAACGGAAAAATTCTTATGGGAGATTTTGAAAAAGTTTCCGGTCCTCATGGTTTATCAGCTGCAACCTACCTTTCTGATTCTTTAGAAGAAATGGGATTTTTCTTACGTCGTTTCAAAACTGGGACGCCCGCAAGAATTGACCGTAAGACTATAGATTTTACAAAAACTGAAGTTCAAGCTGGGGATGCGGAAATAGTACCATTTTCTTTTGAAAATGAGGGTAAAGATTTCTCAGGCCACAAGCAATACGATTGCTATCTGACCTACACCACCCTTGCTACAAAAGAAATCATAATGGCAAACATAGACCGCTCCCCTATCTATGGTGGAAAAGTTGATGGTATTGGTCCAAGATATTGCCCATCTATAGAAGATAAAATGATTCGTTTTGAAGATCGTAATATCCACCAAGTTTTTCTTGAACCAGAATCCTTATCTACTGATGAGATTTATGTCCAAGGAGTATCATCTTCCCTACCTCAAGAAGTGCAAATGGATTTTTATAAAACCATTAAGGGTCTGGAAAATGCAAAAATTATGCGTCCAGCCTATGCTATTGAATACGATATGATTGATACAAGGGAATTAAATCTAACTTTAGAATCCAAGACCTATTCTGGTTTATATTTTGCTGGACAAATAAATGGATCATCTGGTTATGAAGAAGCAGCTGGCCAAGGTCTTATAGCAGGTATAAATGCAGCCTTAAAAATAAAAGGAGAAGATCCATTTATCTTAGATAGGTCAGATGCTTATATAGGAGTTTTAATTGATGACCTTGTTACTGAGGGTACAAATGAACCTTATAGGATGATGACTTCTCGTTGCGAGTACCGCCTAACCATGCGCCAAGATAATGCTGACCAAAGGTTAACTGAAAAAGCATACAAAATTGGACTGGCAAGTGAAGAAAGATACCAAAAAATGGTTGATAAGTATAAGGCCATAAATGATGAAAAAGAAAGACTTAAAAATATTATTCTAACTCCAACAGATGAAACGAATCAAAAATTAGCTTCAATTGGTACCAACCCAATTTTAACTGGAGTTAGCCTATATAGTCTTATCAAACGTCCAGAACTTGACTATGAATCAGTAGCAATTTTTGATAAGGATAGACCAAAGCTTCCAAAATTTCAACAAATCCAAGTTCAAACTGAAATCAAATATGAAGGCTATATAGCAAAACAAATGGCTGACATAGATAAGTTTAAAAAACTGGAAAATAAAAAATTGCCAGCAGACTTTGACTACAATAGCATTGATGGTCTAAAAAAAGAAGCAGCTGCAAAATTAAACGAAATAAAACCATCATCAGTTGGCCAAGCAAGCAGGATTTCTGGAGTAACACCAGCTGATATAAATGTACTTTTAATTAGACTTAAGACAGGAGAAGTAAGTGGACAAAAATAAAATGTATGAAATTTATAGCGATTATCTAATCGAGGTAAATTCTCACACAAATCTAACAAGTATAACAGATCCAGAAGAGATAAAAATTAAACACTTTGAAGATTCACTTTCAGTTCTTCCTTATATAAAAGAAGGAAATAAGGTCTTGGATATAGGAGCAGGTGCAGGATTTCCTGGTATCCCCCTTCGTATCGAAAAAAACTTTGACCTAACCCTAGTCGATAGTGTAAATAAAAAAGTGAATTTTATGAATGAAGTAATTGATAAATTAGACTTATCTAATGCCCGTGCTATCCACACCAGAGCAGAAGATTTTGCAAAAGAAAATCGAGAATCCTTTGATGTAGTAGTAAGCCGTGCAGTTGCAAATATGTCAACTCTTTCTGAATTGTGTTTACCATTTTTAAAAGTTGGCGGAATCTTTATTGCACTTAAGGGTCCAAAAGCTGATGAAGAATTGGAAGCAGCCCAAAATGCAATAAAAATTTTGGGCGGTAAAGTTAAAGATATCGAAAGATTTAAAATTGATGACAATGACAGGGTAAATATTATCGTAGAAAAAATCCATCCGACCAAAAAAAAATATCCACGCGGCAAAAACCAAGCAAAGAAGAATCCCCTTTAGGATTTTTCTTTTTGTTTTTATGAATAGTTATATGGGTAATATAAAAATAAAAGGAGTAGCCATGAAAAAGTTTTTTAAATTTTTATTAGTAGCCATCCTTGTAGTTGGATTTTGGCTAGGCATGGATTTTGTTTCTATACGCTTGCTCGGCCTTATATCTGGTATCCCTCTTAGCGACAACAAAGCTTTGCTAGAATATGCTGTAGCAAATATTCATTTTAAATTAGCCTTGCAATGGATAATCACAATTGCTTTATTATTTATTTTTTTCAATTTACGTGAAAAAAGACTTTCAACTAGTCAAAAGCCTTACTTGAAAAATAAAGGTTTTTTAACTGATTCTTGGAAAATGGTCATAGTAGGTTGGGGCTATGCTTTTTTTGGTTTACTTTTAACAGGAATTTTATTAAACATATTAGCTGGCAACCCTATAAATTTTGAGACCCTTCACCCAGTAAATGTGTTTGATGAACTTGTTTTAAGTGATGTGATTTTATTTTTCGTATGCATGGCTGTCTTAGTTCCTCTTGGTGAGGAATTATATTTTAGAGGTGTTTTATTTAGAGAAAGTAATTTACTCTATAAGCTGGGGCCAGCAATGATTTTATCATCACTTATATTTGGAATAATCCACTTTAATATTGGACAAAGCATCAATGCATTTTTCCTAGGATTAACCCTATCCTATGTTTACTACAAAAGAGCAAATATCACAGATGCAATTATCGTCCACGTGGTAAACAACTTTATTGCACTTTTTGTAAATATAAATATAATAACTTATTATATAGCTTTTATAGGTGGCTTGATCTGCTTTATATTTGCTATCAAAATTTTAAGAGACATGAAACATAATAGCGTTAATAAGTTTGATGTTTCACGTGAAACAATAAAGGATAGGTAATGAAAAAAGTTTTGCAATTTTTGGGCATAGGATTTTTGGCTATGCTCTTTGTTTATGGAACGGAATTAATTTCTTCTATTATATTGGCAGCTATGATTAGCTCATCAAATCCTAGTGGATCTGAAGCCAGTATATTAACAGATGTAATTAAATACCAGGTTGTTGTTGGCCAACTTTTAAGATTAATATTAATATGGCTAGGATTTAAAATTTTCAAAAAAGCCCAGCCTAATAGATTTCAAAACCCTATAAAAAACCGAGGTTTTTTACCTGATTCGTGGAAGATGGTGATAATTGGTCTTGGAGTTGCTGGCTTTGGAAATATAATAATTTCTTTGATTTTAACCCTAGCAGGCGATAATCAGATGGTAAATGATATCTTAAATCAATTCAACCAAGCCTTTCAGGCAAATACAAGTTTTGATATATTAATTATGTTCTTAGGAGTGGTTATACTTGCTCCTATTTGTGAGGAGATTATTTTTAGGGGAATTGTTTTTGAAAAATTTAATCAAATATATTCCCTAAAAACTGCAATTATTTTAAATGGTTTGTTATTTGGAATTTACCATTTGAATATCCTCCAAGGAATAAATACATTTTTTATGGGTATGGTCTTAGCCTATGTATATTACTATAGAAGAAATATAACAGACGCTATACTTGTACACTTGGTAAATAATTTACTGGCACTGGGCTTATCTTTATATCAAGATGTTGCCAGTCTAGTAATGATTATTTGTTTGATCTGTATAATAATAGGGATAAAATTTTTAATAGGTTTTAAAAAAGAAGTTAATGTAAATAGAGTTGAATAAGTATTATATATATAGAAGGAAATAAATGAGAGCACAAATTTTTTCAATCGGTACGGAGATTTTATTAGGTAATATTGTCGATACCAATTCCCAATTCATAGCCCGAAGGCTAATGGAGTTTGGTATCGACTTATACAAAATGGAAACTATTGGTGATAATCCCAAAAGACTTTTTGATGCCTTTAAGGCTTGTGATGGTGAAGTTGATTATGTAATCACAAGTGGAGGTTTAGGTCCAACTCCTGATGATATTACAAAAGAAATGGCAATTAAGGTTTGCGAAATAGAAAATGAAGTAGAGCTTGATCAAAAATCATTCCATGCTTTGCTTTCTTTTTTTAATGGAGATGAAGAATCTGCTCAATCCAACATTAAACAAGCCATGTTTCCCAAATCTGCCATTATTTTAGAAAACACAGTAGGAACTGCTCCTGGTTGTATATTAACTAGTAAAAAGGGAACAAAATATATTTTAATGCCAGGCCCACCAAATGAAATGAAAAATATGTTTAATGAAGAAGTTGTTAAATATATCACCAAAGAAGCGATAATAGAATCCAAAATTGCAAAATTTGGTCTTTTAGGTGAATGGGACATGGCAAGAAGAATTGACTTAGATAGGACTGAACCAACCATAAGTCCATATATAACTGATGAAGGACCCATACTGAGGATAACAGCCAAGGCAGATAATAAAAGTGAAGTGCAAAGACAATTACAAATTGGAGTTGATTTAATAAATAAAAAGCTAAGTCCATATGTAATAACAACCGAAGATATAAGAAAAGAAGAAGTATTAATCAATTTGCTTAGGGATAGATCAGAAAAAGTGTCTACTGCTGAATCCATAACTGGTGGATTAATTGCATCATCTATAATTGACATTCCAGGCGCTTCAGATGTTATAGACCAAGCTTATGTTACTTATGCAGATGAAGTAAAAGAAAAGATATTAAATGTTTCACGTGAAACAATAAAAGAGTACAGTGTAGTAAGTGAAGAAGTTTTAATACAAATGCTAGACGGTTTATATGAAAGAACTAAGGCTAATTTATGTCTAGCAACCACCGGCTATGCCCATACGGGCCAAGTGTGGATTGGTATAATGTATAATGGTAAAAAATATACAAAACTCTTACAATTAAATGGAGATAGAAATCGAGTAAGGCTCAGAGCAAAAATAAAAATTATAGATATAGCCATACTTGTAATGAGAGGTGAATATGAGAATAATATCAGTATTTAATCAAAAAGGAGGAGTTGGAAAGACAACCACAGTTGTAAACTTGGCTGTTGCCTTAAATTACTTGGATAAAAAAGTCCTAGTAATTGACATCGACCCACAGTCAAATACTACAACTGGTTTAGGACTTGATAAGTACAATATTGAAAACTCCTTATACGAATTATTTTACGCTAGCGAAGAAAATCCCGAACTAAATCACGAAGATGTTTCAGAAACAGAGGATGAAGTAGATAATTCTACAGAAAATGAAGAGTTAGAAGTAGAAAACGAAGAAGATACTAAAGAAGTTTTAATTGAAGAAAATCCTATTAATATAGAAGACTATATAACAAAAACAAAATCAGGGGTTGATATAATACCTTCTGAGTCTGCCTTATCAGGTTTAGAAGTAGAATTAGTTGACCTAGATCCCCTAGAACGTACCCGTCAATTAAAAAACTTGCTTGGATTGATAGATGAAGATAAATATGATTTTATACTAATTGATTGTCCTCCTTCTCTTGGACTGCTTTCCATAAATGCTCTTGTGGCAAGTAATTCAATTATCATACCTATTCAAACCGAGTATTATGCCCTAGAAGGGGTAAGTGAGCTTATGAATACATATAATATGGTCAAACAACAATTGAATGAGGATTTAGAAATAGAAGGCGTTTTATTATCTATGTTTGACAAAAGAGCGGTCTTATCATATGAAGTTGTTGAAGAAGTTAAAGCTTATTTTAAAACAAATGTATTTAAGGTAATGATTCCTAGAAATCCTCGTTTGGCTGAAGCACCTAGCCACGGTTTATCAACTATCGAATACGATTCAAAATCGCAAGGTTCTGTTGCATATATTGCCCTTGCAAATGAAATAATAAATAATGAAGAAAATAGAAAGGGAGAATAGATGTCAAATAAGAGAACCCTTGGACGTGGATTGAATTCCCTGATTCCAGAAGTAAATAAAAAAGAAGAAAAAAATACAAATTATTCTTTAAATAAAGCCTACGACAATGAAATAAAAAAAGAATTAGAAACAATTGAAAATGTAAATCCTACTGACAAGATAGAAAAAATTGCCTTAGACAAAATCAAAGCACGCACTAACCAACCCCGTAAGCACTTTGATGATGATGCTATAAATGATCTTGCAGCATCTATAAAAGAATATGGCTTGCTAAATCCAATCGTAGTTTCAAAAGTTAATGACAATTATGAAATTATTGCAGGTGAAAGAAGATTTAGGGCAAGCAAAATTGCAGGTCTAAAAGAAATTGATGCTATTATCCGTGATTATGGTAAAAAGGATGTAGAAATACTATCTTTGGTAGAAAATGTCCAAAGGGAAGATTTAAAGGTTTTGGAAGAAGCAAATGCCTATAAAAAATTATCTGAAGACCACAATATGACCCAAGAACAAATCGCAAAAACCATGGGAAAATCTAGGTCATATATAGCAAACACTCTAAGACTTTTAAATCTTACTGATGTTGAGAAAAAAGCCCTAGATGATGGCAAAATTTCTCCAAGTCAAGCTAGAACACTTTTATCAATAACTGACAATAACCAAAGAAGCCTTACCCTAAATGACTTTATAAATGGTAGAACAAATATCCGTAAGGTGGAAAAGAAAACTACTAAGACCAAAATATATGATGAAAAAGTAGACTCTAACAAAAAAACTTACGGGCCAAACATCGACCAAATCCTAGTAGAAGACCTAGAAGAAAAATTTATGGATGAAGTAGGATCTAAGGTAGCAATCAATAAAACAGGAAAATCATATAAGGTAACCTTTGATTGTTTTTCTATAGAAGAAATAGAAAACCTATATAATAGGATAAAAGATGAAACTAATTGATATGGATGTGGCTACCCTCATAAGTCAAAGTCGAAAAGCTGATGCAAATCCTGGTGGTGGTGCAATATTGATTCTAATATCAAATCTTGCTATAAATCTTTGCCTTATGATGGATAAGGATAATTTTGGAAACCTGAGTGAAAAAGCCAACGTTTCACGTGAAACATTACTCCATATATCCAAGCAGTACGAAAAATTTATGCAAGATGATGTAGATAATTTTAATGCTCTTATGGATAAGATAAAAAACAAAGAGGCAAAGGAAATTGATTATAAAAATGCAGCACTACCTCTTATTTCAATGGTGGATGGTAATTTGAAATCATTGGATGAAATAAGTTTTTTTCTAGAATATGGAAAAAAATCCACTCTTACCGACGGTCAAATTTCAAATGACTTGCTATATCAGGCAATATTATCTTCCTTTGCAACTATAAAAATAAATTTAGACCAAACAGATTTATCATATGATTTTGATGAAAAAACTAGGCTTGCAAAAAATCTATATCAAAAAAATCTAGACATTATTGAAAGAAGGAACAAATGACAGTAGTTTACGTATTATTAGGAATTTTGGCAATTCTTGTCGTAGTAGAATTTGCCATGATTCAGTCTATGAATAATAAATTAAGAAGGCAAAAAAATCGCTATGACCACCTCTTAAGAGGAACTAGCGAAGAGGTCAACCTTGAAGAATTACTTTTAAGATTAAATGACCAAATCGAATTATCAAACCAACAATTAAAATCAGTTGACCAAAGGTCGCTAGAGGCTAAGGACACAACCATGGGCTCCATTAGCAATATGTCCGTTGTTCATTTTAATGCCTTCGATGGGGATACAAGTGAACTATCATTTTGCCTTTGTTTGCTAGATAATTTCCATAATGGAATTATTTTAACTAGCATCTATGGCAAGGACGGATCCACTATTTATTTAAAAGAAATTTCAAATGGTCAAAGCCGTGGGGAAATTTCCCAACAAGAAGAAGCTGCCCTACAAAAGGCACGTGGCAAATAAAAATAATTTGATATTTGTAATTTTTTTGGGTATTAATATTAAAAAGACAATTGATTGAATTTAGGAGGAAAAATGAGCTCAACAATTTTAGAACAAGCTAGAAAAGCAGTAGAAGGTAAAGAATTATCAATAGTATTTCCAGAAGGAACAGACAAAAGAATATTAGAAGCAGCTATCCGCCACAATGAAGAAGGATTAATCAAACCAATCGTTTTAGGAAATAAAGAAGAAATTCAAAAGGCAGCTGACGAAAACGGACTAAATCTTGGTGATTTAGAAATTATCGACCCTGCAAATGATAGCCACTATGATGAGTTTGTAGAAAAATTTGTAGAACTTAGAAAAGGTAAAAATACAAGAGAAGATGCAGAAAAAATGCTTCAAAATACAAACTACTATGGTGTTATGATGGTTAAAACTGGCCTTGCAAATGGAATGGTATCAGGTGCTGTTGGAACAACAGGTGATACAATTAGACCAGCCCTACAACTTATCAAAACAAAACCAGGTGTTTCTAGAGTATCAGGTATTATGATTATGGTTGGAGAAAATGGAGAACAATACGTATTCTCTGATGTTGCTGTAAATATTACATTAGAAGCTCAAGAAATGGCAGAAGTTGCAGTAGAATCTGCTAACACAGCAAAATTATTTGGTATCGATCCAAAAGTAGCCCTACTATCATTCTCAACAAAGGGTTCTGCAAAACACGAACTAGTTGATAAAGTAGCAGAAGCTGCAAAAATCTCAAAAGAACTTGCTCCAGACCTTGCAATTGATGGTGAATTACAATTTGACGCTGCAATTGATCCTACAACAGCTAGCAAAAAAGCTCCTGATTCAAATGTAGCTGGACAAGCAAATGTATTTATTTTCCCAGACCTACAAGCAGGAAATATCGGATACAAAATTGCTCAAAGACTTGGTGGATTTAAAGCAATAGGACCTATCCTTCAAGGTTTAAATGCACCTGTTAATGACCTATCCCGTGGATGCTCAGCAGATGACGTTTACGAAACAGCAATAATTACAGCAAGCCAAGCAGCGGCTGAATAAATGAATGACCGAAACTAAACATTTATCTTAAAAGAGACAATCGAAAGATTGCCTCTTTTTTTTAAAAAATAAAAGGAGGCGCCTATATTTCTAGATTATACAAAAGAAAATACTAAGGCAGTTTTGCCCATAGTTGTTTTAGTTTTTGTCCTCAATTTTTTTGTAGGATTAGCAAGTGATTTGCTTATAAAATTTGTCCTAGGATCTTTTGGGGTCATCATAGGACTTTCAATTTTTCTATCAGGAGTTGACCTTTCTATTTCTAAAATTGGTTCTATGATGGGAGATTTTTTGGCAAGGTTTGATAAAATCATAAAAGTAGTTTTATTTGGTATTTTTATAGGATTTGTAATTTCAATGGCAGAACCAGACCTATTAATTTTGGCCAATCAAATTACCCAAGCCATTGGACTTTCACCGTGGCTTATAGTTGCAATTATTTCTATAGGAGTGGGAATAATGATTGCAATGGGTCTTTTTAGGATTTTTAAAGAGATTTCAATTTCAAGATTAATGTGGATTGTATATTTACTTATTTTTGTCCTTATGTTCTTGGCAAATGACACAGGCCATGCCATTGCCTTTGATGCATCAGGAGCTACCACTGGAGCGATGACAACTCCATTTATAATTGCCCTTGGACTTGGTGTTGCAAATTTAAAGGGTGATTATAGCGAAGATAACTCCTTTGGCTTGGTAGGCATAGCTTCTACCGGCCCAATTATTGCAGGGCTTTTAATGAGTCTTTCAGTGGGAGAAAATAATTTTGAAATCCAAGCAGCAGACCATGGTTCAGCCCTCATAAGTGGACTAAAAAATGCAAGCTTTGCAATAGTGCCTATTGCCCTAGTTTTTATAATAATGAATGCTAAATATTTTAAGCTAGCAAAATACGAGTTAACAGAAATTTTACTTGGTTTGCTATATACTTATATGGGTCTAATAGTATTTTTGACCTCAGTTGAGGCTGGATTTATGGAGCTTGCCAGAGTGTTGGGCGAAGGTCTTAGGGAATCCAAATTTTTACCCCTAATAGGATTTGTAATGGGACTGGTTGTAGTTCTCGCAGAACCAGCCGTTGCCGTATTATCTGAGCAGGTTGAGGATGTAACCGGTGGTTCCATAAAAAGAAAAAGTATTTTAAGGGCCTTATCAATTGGAGTTGCAAGTGCAGTTATGCTTGCAATTATTAGGATAAATTCACAAAATTTTGCCCTTTGGATGGTTATTGTCCCAGGATTTTTGATTTCACTATTGCTATCACTTAAAATTCCGCAAATTTTTGTAGGGATTGCATTTGACTCAGGAGGAGTAGCATCAGGACCTATGACTGCGACATTTATCTTGGCCTTTTGCCAGGGAGTGGCAGGCAATGTAGCAGATGGTTTTGGAGTAATTTCTTTTGTAGCTATGATGCCAGTTCTTACAATAATGATCTTGGGCTACCTTTATAAGAAAGGAAGTAGATAATGCAGTTTTTAAGAGTAATTTTGCCAAGAGGTCTTGGCAGCGATTTTATGAAAGTTTTACAAGATGATGGGGCAAAGGCAATTTCTTGCATGTATGGCTATGGATCAGCTACAGATGCGATTTCAAATATGCTTCATGTAGATAAAATAAGAAAAGAAATTGTAATGGCCATTTTGGATGATGAAAGTGTAAAAAAAATACTTGATGAATTAAGTGAAAAGTTGGATAAAACCAATACAGGTATAGCATTTACATCGCCACTTGATTATAAAGGAGAAGATGATTTGAATTTTGATATAGATTATGTAGCGCTTTATGTAATTGTAGACCGCCATGAAGGTCAAAAAGCAGTCCACATTGCCCAAGAAAATGGTGCAAGGGGTGCTACACTCGTTCACGGACGTGGTTCTGCAAAAGAAGTAAAGTCAATTTTACTAAATATGAATATAGAGCCTGAAAAAGATATTGTAATCATGCTTGTTAAAAAAGACCTAGTAGAAAAAATTCGCGATGCCATATATGATCAAATGAATTTAATAGAAGAAAATAAGGGTATAATATACTCACTACCAGTTATGGAAGTAAGAGGTTTAGTCGAACAAAACTAAATTTCAACTCTTAACAGCAGGAAAAACCTTAATATAAAATTTCCTGCAAATACATAAGAAAAATAAAGGAGAAAAAAATGCGTGAATTAGATACATTAGGATTTAGAGATGAAGTTGAAGCTGGCAAGGGACTTTGCCTGGTAGATTTTAATGCAACATGGTGTGGACCATGCAAAATGCAAAAGCCAGTTTTAGAAGAATTAGCAAGTGAAGTAGATTATCCAATCTATGGAGTAGATGTTGATGAGGCAGAAGAAATTGCTAGCCAATATAATGTAAATGCAGTTCCAAGCCTAATGATTTTTAAAGATGGTAAGTTACAAGAAACTCTTGTAGGTTTTCAATCAAGAGATGTCCTAGAACAAGCAATGGGAAAATATTTATAATGAGATATAATTTAGCAGTAATAGGCGCGGGTCCAGCAGGACTTAGCGCCGCTGTTAATGCTAGCATAAGAAATAAAAGCGTAATAGTATTTGGATTAGATTCGCCGGCCATATCTAAAACTGAGGGGATTAAAAATTATCTGGGTTTTGGAACCATAAGTGGAGCAGAATTAAATGAAAATTTCAAAAAAACTCTTGAAGGTCATGATATAGAAAAATCCACAGAAAAAGTCCAACAAATCTATGCCATGGGAGATTACTTTGCCATAATCCTAAAGGGAGATAAGATGATCGAAGCTACATCTGTAATTGTAGCAACAGGTATAGAACTTAAAAAAGATTTGATCGGCGAAGACAAATTTTTTGGCAAGGGCGTTTCATATTGTGCCACCTGCGATGCAAGTTTTTATAAGGGAAAAAAAGTTGTCTTAATCGGCTACAACGAAGAATCAGTCGAGGAAGCAAATTATACATCTGAAGTAGTTGATAAACTTATTTATGTAAATATGTATAAGGAAAATCCTGAACTTAACGATGATATTGAAGTTATAAATGGAGAAATTCCGGTAGAATTTGTGGGAGAAAACAATCCAACCACCCTTAAATTTAAATCTGGCAAGGAAATAGAAGCAGACGGATTTTTTATAATCAGAGACTCTTCAAAACCAGAAAGACTTGTTCCATCTATAAAAACTGATGCTGAGCATATAATAATTGATAATAATTGCCGAACAAATATCCGCGGACTTTACGCTGCAGGAGACATAGCAGGCAGACCATATCAAATAAATAAGGCGGCAGGCCAAGGACAAGTTGCAGCCCTTGATGCAGCAAAATACATTACTTTAGTAGAAAGTGGTAAGTTTTCCAAGGAAATGTGGTAAAATTTATATTTTAAGGCCTAACAATATTTTTAATAAAAAATATATAAAAAATAGTATTTTTTAGATTGAAAAATCTAAAATAATATGTAAAATAATAAAAAGATTAAAAATTCAGGAGGAGTTATGGCAGCGGAACATATTGATTTTTTTGAATTTAATAATTCGATTTTCTCTATGATTAGGGAGATTTCACATAAAATTGATATTTTATTGCAAGATACAGCCCAAGAATTGGGTATTACAACCTTGCAACTTAAAATGCTAATTACCCTTTATGCCAATAAGGAAGCTGTTTCTATAGGAAACTTAGGAAATGCCATTGGTGTAACCGGAGGAAATATTTCAAATATTTGTAAAAAATTAGAAAAACAAGGGTTTGTAACAAGAATAAGATCTGAAGAAGATGAGAGAGTTGTAAACGTAGAATTAACTGAAAAAGGGGAAAAAGCGGCTGATAAGGTTGGATCTTACTTTGACCAAATCAGAACAGACATCCCAACAGATGAGATAGATGTTAACTTACAAACAATAATTGATGAATTAGGAGCCCTTGATGTACTTTTAGATAATTATATCTCAAGGAGCGGACTATAAGATGAGTGATAAGAAAAATAAATCTAATAGACCCCTTTTGTATTATTGGATAATTGCGATAATTCTTTATATTGTAATTAGATTTGCATTAAATCCAGTAATTAACCAAGATGGAGCAAAAGAGGTAAGCTATAGCCAATTTGTTACTATGATTGAAAAAGATCAGGTAACTGAAGTTTTCAAAGATGAAACTAAATACACTTTTAAAGCGGTAGTAGATGGCAAAGAAGAAACTTATGAAACTGGTTTGTGGGCTGATACAGACCTTACAGATAGGCTTTTAGAAGCTAAGAAAAATAATAATAAGCTAACCTTTAGTAGGAAAATAGAAACAACTATGAATCCATGGTTGACTATATTTCTAACATCAATCCTGCCTTTATTATTCCTATATGCAATATTTTATTTTGCATCAAGATCTCTTACAAAAACCATGGGAGGCCGTGGTGGCGCAGATTTCATGAATTTTGGAAAATCAAATGCCAAGGTTTATGTGGAAAATAAAACAGGAAAAACTTTTAAGGATGTAGCTGGCCAAGAAGAAGCAAAAGATTCTTTATTTGAAATCGTAGACTTTCTTCATAATCCAGGCAAATATAAAGAAATTGGTGCAAAAGTTCCAAAGGGAGTACTTTTAGTAGGACCTCCAGGAACAGGTAAAACACTTTTAGCAAAAGCGGTTGCTGGTGAAGCAAGTGTACCATTTTTCATAATATCTGGTTCAGAATTTGTGGAAATGTTTGTAGGTATGGGTGCTAGCAAAGTACGTGACTTATTTAAACAAGCCAAAGAAAAAGCTCCATGTATAGTATTTATCGATGAGATTGATGCTATTGGTAAAAAACGTGATACTGGTGGTTTTTCTGGAAATGATGAACGTGAGCAAACTCTAAACCAATTATTAAATGAAATGGATGGTTTTGATGCAACAGAAGGTGTAGTACTTTTGGCTGCAACAAATAGACCAGAAATATTAGACCCAGCTTTAACACGTCCAGGACGTTTTGATAGACAAGTTCAAGTAGAACTTCCTGACAAACAAGGCCGTGAAGATATCCTAAAAGTTCACGCCAAAAATATCAAACGTGAAGATAATATCGACTATGAAGAAATAGCAAGAAGAACAGCAGGAACATCTGGGGCAGATTTAGCAAATATTGTAAACGAAGGTGCCTTACGTGCAGTACGTGAAGGACGTAAAAAATTAATCCAAGAGGACTTAGAAGAGTCAATAGAAGTAGTAATTGCAGGTCAACAAAAGAAAAATGCAGTGATTTCTGATGATCAAAAGAAAATTATTGCCTACCACGAAGTTGGCCACGCCCTAGTAGCAGCAATTCAAACCCACAAGACTCCTGTTACAAAAATTACAATTGTACCAAGAACTGGCGGGGCATTGGGTTATACAATGACAGTTGATAAAGATGAAAAATATATCATGACCAAGCAAGAACTATTTGATGAAATTTGTACCTTTGCTGGTGGTCGTTCTGCTGAAGAGCTAGTATTTAATACAAAAACTACTGGTGCAAGCAATGACATAGAACGAGCAACAGCTATGGCAAGATCAATGGTTACAATTTATGGTATGGATGAAGATTTTGACTTTATGCAGCTAGAACAAATCCACGGTAGATACCTTGGAGGAGAAAGAAATCTAATTGTATCAAGTGGTACGGGAAATAAAATTGATGAAAAAGTACAATCAATCATCACCCAGGCCCACATGAGAGCAATTGAAATCTTAAAAGAAAATATGGACAAACTTCACGAAATTTCTGATTTCTTACTAAAAGAAGAAACTATCACAGGCGAAGAATTTATGGAAATTTTAAACCGTAAGGAAGCTGACCCTATTGATAAGGAAGAAATTAGAGAAAATACAGATGTGGATTTAAATGATTTAGATGATGAAAATACAGAAATAAATGATTTACCACCTATAAATGAAAATATAGATGAAATGCCGGGCCAAGATCCTGAAGGCAACACATCAAGTGAAGATTAGCCAAAGAAAAAACTGCCCTAGATAATGGGCAGTTTTTTCTTTGGATATAATATTACATATAATATATGTAAATAGGCCACAATGGCCTATACATTACAATTATTCTTAGTGTTAACGATAACTGTCATGCACTATAATTATACTTAAAATAAAAAATAAAACAATTACAAACTATGTTATAATAATAACAATAGTTTATAATAAATTTTTAAAAATGGGAGGAATTATGCAAACTAGTAACAAAAAAAGATGGTTAGCAGCCGGCTTGGCCTTGTTAGTATTTTTAATATCTATTTTTACAAATAGGTCAGAAAATACAAAAGAAATTAGAGAGGCTAATGTGTACAGAGAGGCCCGCCAAAGACTTATGGGAGCAGAAGATGAAGTTTTATATGGAAACAATGCCCTACAAAGAATTATGGTCTTAAATGTAGATGGAATGATAGCAAAAAATGAAACAAATGATTTTATAGTTGAAAAACTAGATGAAGTCCTAGAGGATAATACAATTAAGGCTGTTATTTTACATGTAAATTCTCCAGGTGGATCAGTTTATGCCAGCGAACGCATTGCAAAAAAAGTTGAGCAAATAAAGGCAAAAGACATACCAGTTTATTCTGTTATGCAAGAGCTAGCTGCAAGTGGTGGATATTACATATCAGCTCCATGCGATAAAATTTATGCATCAAATGAAAGCTTTACTGGATCTATCGGGGTGATTATGCAATCTTATTCCCTAGAAGGTTTATTTGAAGAATATGGAATCAAAGAACAAAATGTAACTACTGGCAAAATGAAAGATGCAGGGACCTTTGGCCGTGATATGAATGCGGAAGAAAAAGAATATCTTCAAGGTCTGGTAGATAGTGCCTTTGGAAGATTTGTAAAAGTTGTAGCAGATGGCCGTGACATGAGCGAATCAGAAGTGAGAAAACTTGCCGATGGTAGGATCTATGATGGTAGCCAAGCTGTGGAAAATGGTTTAGTAGATGAAATAGGCGACCTAGATGATGCGGTAGCTGATATTACAGAAAAATATAAATTAAATGATCCTATGGTATTTGAAAAAAATGAACTAATGAGCTCTTTTGCTAAATACCTACCAGCATTTAAATCTCTTACAAATAAGCCAGAATCTGACCTACAAATCTTAAAAGAATTTATGGAAAATGAGGCTAATAAACCAATGTACCTTTACGGAGGCTACTATGAGTGAAGTCCAAGTTTTAGATAAAAGAGATGTAAGAACTGACTTTTATTATGCAGGTTTTTTCATAAGGCTATTGGCGTTTGCTATTGATATGCTAGTTGTCAACGCTATTGCTAGTATTATTAAAAACCTAATAATAGGTGCTGATGTTAACATTTTTAACGGTATAGGTATATTTGCTATTATTAGCTGGATAATTACCCTAGCATATTTCACTCTTATGACCTATTTTAATGATGGTCAAACCTTGGGCAAAATGATTACAAATATAAGGGTAGTAGCAATTAATGGAGAAAAACTAAGCCTAGGCCAAGTTGTTTCACGTGAAACATTTGGGAGATATGTACAAAATAAATTTGTAATTTTGTATTTAATAATTGCCTTTGCTCCAAAAAAACAATCACTTATGGATATATTATCCGACACCGTAGTTGTAAAAAATAGAGAATATGAGTATTATTTGCAAACTAGAGATATTTTATAAATATATATAAATATAACTAAAAAAGTGTAAAATTTAGCCTATATTTTGTGTAAACTGCAGAATATAGGCTTTGTTAAATTTCTGTATTTCTTTTCAAAAACATACTATATATGGTATCATAATTATCAGTTGATAAGAAAATATACAAGATATAGTATTAGAAAAACAGAGGAAAATATGGAAATTATTAAAAGAGATGGAACAAGAGTTCCATTTGAAAAATCAAAAATTGAAGTGGCTATTTCAAAAGCCTTCGCATCTGTGGATAGCTTGGTATCTGATGAAAAATTAGCTGAAATGAGCGAAAAAATAGCGGCCACAATCAAGGAAAAATATCCTAAAGACCACATAGTATCAGTTGAGGAAGTTCAAGACTTGGTAGAGCTTACTCTAATTGACGAAAACTATTATAGGGAAGTAAAATCATTTATCCTTTACCGTGCAAAACACAACATGGATCGCAAGGTAATGACAGATTTTGAACAATATATCAATGATAAAGAGATTTTAGACATCATTTCAAAAGTCCAAAGCGAATTTGATAATCAAAGATATCCAATAGATTCTTTATATTTTAAATTTGAATCTTTTACCAAGGCAAATATGACTGATGATGAACTTTTAAAGGCCCTAACTCGTGCAGCAAGTGAGCTTACTAGCAAGGAAACTCCTGACTGGGAAATTATAGCGGCAAGATTTTTGATGTATGAAATTGATCTTGAAATAAAGAGAAATGAAGAAAGATACGACATTGTAGACTTCAAATCAAAAATCGACTACCTAACTAATGCTGGCCTTTATGGGGCATATATCAAAGAAAATTATTCTTCAGAAGATTTTGATGAATTAGAAGCATATCTTAAAAAAGACCGCGATGATTTATTTACCTATTCTGGTTTAGATTTGGTTAAAAAGCGCTATCTAATTCGTACTTTTACAGGAGATATTATCGAAAGTGTCCAAGAAATGTTTATGGGCATTGCCATGCACTTAGCAATCCCAGAAAAAGACAGGGTTGCATTTGCAAAAAGACTTTATGATATCCTATCAACATTAAAAGCAACTATGGCGACCCCTACCATGACCAATGCTCGTAAACCATTTAACCAACTTTCATCATGCTTTATTGATACAGTTCCAGATACTTTAAAGGGAATTTACCGTTCAATAACAAATTTTGCTGAAGTTTCTAAACACGGCGGCGGCATGGGTTTATATTTTGGAAAAGTTCGTGCAAATGGATCTGATATTCGTGGCTTTGAAGGAGTTGCAGGTGGAGTTATCCGTTGGATAAGACTTGCCAATGACACTGCAGTTGCTGTTGACCAACTTGGTGTTCGCCAAGGGGCAGTTGCTTGTTACCTAGATATTTGGCATAAAGATATGCCTGAATTTTTGGGACTTAAAACAAACAATGGGGATGACAGAATGAAAGCCCACGATATATTCCCTGGGGTTTGCTTCCCTGATTACTTCTGGGAATTAAGTCGTGATGATATAAATGCAACCTGGTATATGTTTGACCCACATGAAATTGAGAAAAAATATGGCAAGTCTCTTGAGGATACCTATGGAGATGAGTGGAAAGAATTTTATTTAAAACTTGTTGAAGATAAAGAAATATCAAGAAGAACTATGCCAGTAAAAGAAATGGTGCGTTTACTAATCAAATCCTGGACAGAAACAGGAACACCATTTGTCTTTAATAGAGATGCAGTAAATAAATTTAATCCAAACAAACACAAGGGTATGATTTACTCATCAAATCTTTGTACAGAAATCGCCCAAAATATGAGCCCATCAGAAACAGTTTCTACAGAAATTGTGGATGAAAATGGCGACACAATTATAGTTAACAAAACAAAACCAGGTGACTTTGTAGAATGTAACCTAGCAAGCTTAACCCTTGGTAAATTTGATGTGACCGACCAAGCAGTCCTAGAAGAAACTGTTAGAACAGTAGTAAGAGCCCTAGATAATGTAATTGATTTAAATTACTACCCAACCCCATATGCAGAGGTTACAAACAAAAAATACCGAGCAATTGGTCTTGGAACAAGCGGCTACCACCATATGCTAGTTAAAAATGATATAAAATGGACAAATCGCGAAGCCCACGCAGAATTTGTAGACAAGGTTTATGAAGATATAAACTACTATGCAATCCTAGAATCAATGGAAATTGCCAAAGAAAAAGGATCATACAAAGAGTTTGAAGGAAGCGACTGGCAAACAGGTGAATATTTTGATCTAAGAGATTACAATAGCGACCGTTGGGAAGAATTAAAAAATCAAGTAGCTAAAAACGGACTAAGAAATGGCTACCTAATGGCAATAGCTCCAACAGGGTCTACATCAATTATCTCAGGAACATCTGCAGGAGTTGACCCAATTATGAGCAGATACTTCCTAGAAGAGAAAAAAGGAGCCATAGTACCAAGAGTAGCTCCAGGTCTAACTACAAAAACATTTTGGCTATACGAAAATGCCCACGACATTGATCAAAATATATCAATGGAAATGGCAGGCGTAAGACAAAGACATATAGACCAAGCCCAATCCGTAAATATTTATATAACCAACGAATATACCATGCGCCAAATATTAAACGTATATATCAAAGCATGGGAGGCAGGAGTAAAAAGTATATACTATGTAAGAGGTAAAAGCCTTGAAGTAGAAGATTGTGATTCTTGTGCAAGTTAGATGAGAAATAAATCTCCTTTGATAATACGCATATACGTTGTATAGTATTTGTATATAAAAAGGAGATTAATTATGACCCAATCACAAATAAACGTAAGAGTTGATTCTAGTACAAAAAAGGATGCTGAAAGGATATGCTCAGAAATAGGTATATCTTTATCATCAGCGATTAATATATATTTAAAAAAAATAGTTAGAGAAAACAAAATTCCTTTTGAATTGGAAGCAGATCCTTTTTATAGTCCAAAAAATCTTAAAAAGATTGAAAAACTAATCGAAGACTATGAAAAAGGTAAAGTAGAAATTTTAAACCATGAACTAATAGAGGAGTGATTTGAGAAACATCGAGTGGACTCTGCCTGCGTGGGAGGAATACCTTTCTTGGCAGAAGAAAAATAAAAATAATTTCAAAAAGATAAACAAACTTATCAAAATAACTCTTAGAACACCGCTTGATGGTCTGGGAAAACCTGAATCTTTAAAGTCTAACTATTCAGGTTATT
Organism: Anaerococcus sp. Marseille-Q5996; assembly: GCF_946893725.1. GTDB lineage: Bacteria > Bacillota > Clostridia > Tissierellales > Peptoniphilaceae > Anaerococcus > Anaerococcus martiniensis. Next base: position 126,787 of record NZ_CAMPPE010000001.1, read on the forward strand.
GGAGCAGAAGAATTGACCAGGAACACAGAATTGTTTATAAAGTTTTTGATGAAAAAATAGTTATTATATCTTGCAAAGAGCACTATGAGTAAAAAGGAGCAGACAATGGAAGATAGCAAAAAAAGAGAAGTTGAAAAACGTGGTATTTTTAATGAAGATGGAGACCTTGATCTTGCTAAGAGAAAAATTATCCAAGGTAATACAACCAACCTAAATGATTTTAACAACTTAAAATACACTTGGACCAGTGATTGGTACCGCCAAGCTATGAATAACTTCTGGATACCAGAAGAAATTAACCTAAACCAAGACATAAAAGATTATAGAAATCTTGATGAGCACGAAAAATTTGCCTTTGATAGGATAATTTCATTTTTAACATATCTTGACTCAATCCAAACTGCAAATCTCCCAAATTTGCAAACCTATGTTACAGCAAATGAAATCAACCTTTGCCTGTCAATTCAAACCTACCAAGAGTCCATCCACTCTCAATCATATTCATACATCCTAGATACAATTTGTTCACCAGAAGAGCGTACAAATATCCTTTATATGTGGAAGGATGATGAACATTTACTTCACAGAAACGAATATATAGGCGAACAATACAATGATTTCTTAGAAAAAGATGATGAATTCAACTTTATGAAGGCCTTAATTGCAAATTACATTCTAGAAGGTATTTACTTTTACTCAGGATTTTCATTTTTCTATAACCTAGGACGTAACGGAAAAATGCCAGGAACTGTCCAAGAGATTAGATACATCAACCGTGACGAAAACACCCACCTATGGTTATTTAGGTCTCTTATAAATGACCTTAAAAAAGAAAGACCAGATTTATTTACAGATGAGCACATCAAATATTACACAGAAATGCTAAAAGAAGGTGTAGAGCAAGAAATTGCTTGGGGGAAATATGCAATTGGTGATAATATAGCTGGTTTAAATGGAAAAATGATTGAAGATTACATTAAATACCTAGGAAACTTAAGAGCCAAAGGCCTAGGATTTGGAAATCTTTATGAAGGCTACAATGAAGTACCAGAATCTATGAAATGGGTTGAAGAATACGCTGACCCTAACCAAGTAAAAACTGACTTTTTCGAAGCAAAAGTAACTGCATATTCCAAATCTTCTATTATAGAAGATGATTTATAAAATTAGAACCCTTAGGGGTTCTTTTTTTGTGGCTAAAATTCAATATATTTTCTAAAATTTAAAAAATTTTTAAAAATAGTTGAACAATGTTCATTTAGGTGTAGAATATAAACTGTAACAACAAATGAACAACGTTCATTTTTTATAGGAGGTTTTATGGTATCAGATAGCTTAGTCGGAAAAAAAGAAAAAATTATGGAGTCGGCTCTTAAGGTTTTTAAGAAAAAGGGGCCTGACAAGGCTTCTGTCCGTGAAATCATGTCTGAATCAGGTTTTGGACTTGGGACTTTTTATCTTTATTACACTGATAAAAATGATTTGAAGGAAAAAATTGTCCTTGATAAGGCCATGGATATTATAATCAAGGCTGAAGAAAACTGTGAGGGTGAAGATCCAGTTGAAAGATATATTTCTTTTGTGGATTACATAATAGATTATTTAATTGCTAATCCCTTTGAACTTGATCTTTTAAGCAACAATATCACCTGGGCCCTATATACAAAAATTGAGCATGATGAAAGGCTAACTGAGGCTGATTCGACTTTACAATTTATTTTAAATAAGTACGAAAATTTATTTTCCAAATCTTACAGCCAATCTCAACAGCTTTACATTTTAGCTATGACTTTTGATATTATGATGTCCACTTGTAAGAGTGCTCTTATGGAGGATTCAACTTTATCTATCGATGAAATGAAACCAGTTTTATTTGCTGTTATAAGAAAAATTTTTAATAGATAAGGAGAAATAAAATGAAAAAAATATCAAGATTTATTTCATACCATCCAAAATTAGTCTTACTTATTATGACCTTATTACTTATACCTTCTTGGATTGGCTATGAAAATACTGGTGTAAACTATGATATTCTCTCCTACTTACCTGCTGACCTTGAGTCTACCCAAGGCCAAGAAATTCTAGATAAGGATTTTAAAAATGCTGCAACTGGCATGCTGATTTTAAAAGGCGATGACCATGATGCAGATCAGTTAAAAAAGCAGATTCTAGAAATTGATGGTGTAGAAGATGTTATTTCAAAATCTTCTATTGTGGGAGATACAGTACCAAATGAATTTTTACCAGATGGGATAAGAGATGCCTTTTATGCAGAAGATTCTACTCTTTTGATGGTTAAATTTAGTGAGTCTTCATCTTCTTTTAGGACTATGGAGGCAATAGATCAGATAAAGGCAATTGAATCTAAAGAAAAATTTTTATCAGGTATTTCTTCCTTGGTAAAAGATACTAAGGATCTGATAGACCATGAAACGCCAATCTATGTAGCACTGGCGGTAGTTCTTGCCCTAATAGTTTTAAGTTTTACCAATGAGTCTACAATCATACCATTTTTATTTATGTTAAACATTGGTTATGCGATTCTTTATAACTTTGGTACAAATATTTTCTTAGGGGAGATTTCATATATAACAAAGGCAATTGCAGCGGTATTGCAATTAGCTGTAACAACAGACTACTCAATTTTCTTATATCATAGATATGTAGAAAAGAAACAAAAAAATGAAAACAAAAATGAGGCTATGGCTAAGGCTATTGAATCTACAGTAGCATCTATTTTTGCTTCATCACTTACTACCTTTGCAGGATTTTTAGTTTTACTTTTAATGAGACTGGGTCTTGGTAAAGATATCGGTCTTGTAATGAGTAAGGGTGTGCTTTTAGGATTAGTATCAACAGTAGTTGTTCTTCCTCCAATGATCTTGCTTACAGAAAAATGGGTCAATAGATTTAACCATAAGGTTTTACTGCCATCCTTTGAGAAGACTTCAAACTTTACTTTAAAATACAAAAAAACTTTATTTATTGTATTTTTAGCTCTTTTCATCCCAGCAATTTATGGGTCAACTCATACAGACCTTTACTACAACTTAGATAGGTCACTACCTCAAGATCTTGATTCCATAGTTGCCCTAAACAAAATGAAAAAAGATTATGACATGGCATCTACTCATTTTATAGTAGTAAAAGATGATTTGAGCAAGCAATCTATAAATGGCATGGTAGGAGAATTAGAAGATGTAGATGGAGTAAATAATGTCCTTAGTGTCAACTCTGCAACAGGACTTACCCTACCATCTAGTGTTTTACCAGATAAACTAAAAGATAATTTTGTAAAAAATGGCTACCAAATGCTGATGCTAAACTCTAAGTACCAAACAGCATCACCTGAGGTTAAAGAGCAAATAGCAGAAATAAATAAAATTGTAAAAGACCACGATCCAGATGGATATCTGACAGGTGAAGCAGTTCTTACTGATGACCTAACAGAAATATCTGACCGTGACTTTAAAATGGTAAATATTGCATCCATTGCAGTTGTATTTTTAATTATAGCTATAGTATTTAAATCTTTTGCCCTACCAATCGTACTAATTGCGGCAATAGAGCTAGCTATACTTATAAATATGGGGCTACCATTTTATATGGGCCAAACCATACCATTTATCACATCAATAATAATCGGTGTAGTGCAATTAGGTTCAACAATTGACTACTCAATCCTAATGACAGATAGATTTTTATTCGAATACAAGAAAAACAAGGATAAAAACAAGGCTTTAAAAATAGCAACAAAAGAAACAGCAAAATCAATTGTTACATCAGCCCTTGCGTTTTTTGCAGCAACTATTGGTGTAGGTATGTATTCAAAAATGGAGATAGTATCTACCATATGTATATTTTTGGCAAGAGGAGCAATAATTTCCATGCTAGTAATTATTATCTTCCTACCTGCAATAATTAGCGTAACATTCCCATTCATAAAAAAGACAACAAAAGGATTAAATTAGGAGGATTTTATGAATAAAAAATTTGTAAAAGTTCTTGCAGCAGTAACTGTAAGCTCAGTTTTAGGAGCAAATGTATCATATGCAGCTACAGATCCTGTAAGAAAAAGCGAAACCATTTATGTAACCAAAGAAGACAATAAAATTGTTGATCAAACAGCATCTATTTGGTTAAATGCTGATGAAAATATAAAAACAAAAGATAAAACAAACTTAAAAGAAATCAAAAATCTAGAAACCGATGAAGCCATTGATGCAAATAATGGATATATAGACTGGAAGACAGAAGAAAAAGACATTTATTACCAAGGAAAAACTAACGGTGAACTTCCAATAGATATGACTGTAAAATATTTTCTAGATGGCAAGCAAGTAAAAGCAAGTGAACTAGAAGGAAAATCTGGACACTTAAAAATAGTAGCAGAAGCAACAAACAAAAAATCAACACCAGCAAAAATTAATGGCGAAGAAACAAATATCTTCTCCCCATACGCAGTAGCCACAGCAATGATTTTTGATGGAGACAAGGTTTCAAATATCACAAGTGATAGCGGAAAAATTGTAAAAGACGGTAAAAACCAAGTTGTAACTGGACTTTTGACACCAGGATTAAAAGAAAACTTTGATGATGTTCTTGATGCTGACAAGCTTGATAAATTCAAAGATAAAATCGAAGTAGAGATGGATGTCACTGACTACAAACAAAGTGAAATTTATACCCTAATTACAAATGAATTTTTCCAAGAAGAGACAAATTTAGCTTCCTTAGATGATTTAAACGAAGGTATCGATAAGCTAGAAGACAATATGAATAAACTTGTAGATGCTTCTGACGAACTAGCAAATGGTGGCAAACAGATTAACGATGGAATTAGCCAATTAAATGCTGGTGCAGGCAAATTATCAGACGGTTCTGCAAAAATTTTGGCAAACTTTGAAAAACTTGGAGATGCCTTTGCAGATTTACCAGGTCAAGTTTCAGTAATGACCAATGCGGTAAATCAACTTAGCGATGGATCAAATAATTTAAATGCTGGTATCAATAAATACACAGCAGGTGTTAGCCAAGTAAATCAAAATATGCCAGCCCTAAATCAAGGTGCAAAAGAATTACAAAACGGTGCAACAGAACTAGATAATGGCCTTGCCCAATTAAACCAAGCAACAAGCCAATTAAAAGAAAAAACTGCTATGAGTTCAAAAGCCGGAGATCAAAAGGCCGCTTCACTTACAGATTCCCTAGGCCAATTACAAAAAGGGCTTGATGATTTTGGAAAAAACATAAGTCCACTTGCAAATAGTGTAGATGAATTAAACGGGGGACTTACAAAACTTTCTGATGCATCGGCTACTATAAATTCAAGCATAGAAAATTTAAGCGAAACAGCTAATGGAATAAATGTAGAAGCAAGTCTTGAAAATATTTACGCCCAAGCAAATACAATTGATAGTGTAATTGCAAATCTAGAAGCAAGTAACGAAGATGGGTCTTTAAGCGGGCAAATTGAAAATCTAGCTGCAGTTAGAAATAATCTTTATGCTGAGGCAGAAAATTTAAAAACAAGCAGCCAAGTAAGTGCTGGACTAAAAGCAGGACTTAATCAGTTAAACCAAGCATCTTTTGAACTAACAGCAGGCATAAATCAAGCAAATGCTGGGTCAAAAGAACTAGCTACAAAATTATCAGCTTCAAAAGAAGAATTAGCAAAAGCTTCAACTAGCCTATCTAATGGTGTAGAAAAAATTAGCAAAGGATTTTCAGAATCAAACCTTGCAAAACTTCAAGAATCCATTGCAATGCTAGATGAAGCCACAAGCAAGATTAAAGCTGGATCAAGCAAGCTAAAAGAAGGAACCATCCAAAATACAGCAGGTGTTGAAAAACTATCAGGCGCTATCAATGAACTTGACCAAAACTCTGCACAATTAGCTAATGGTTCACAAAAACTTTCAAATGGCTTAGAAGAATTTAAAACAAAATCCCAATCATTAAATCAACTAGCAAATATAAATGAAACAGCAATTAACCCACTAGCAGATGCACTTAGACAACTAAATACAGGATTAAATGAACTTAACCAATCAACAGGCAAATTAAAAGAAGGAAGCGACAAATACGAAGCTGGATACCATGAATTTGCCCAAGGATTAAAAGATTATAAATCTCAAGGCATCGATGAATTGTCAAACAAAACAGGCGATGTTCAAAAAGTAAGTGATATCCTAGATCAAATGTCAAAACTTGCCAAAGAAAATAATTCTATTTCTGGAAGCACAGATGATTTTGAAACAAGATCAAGAATTATAGAAAAAATCAAATAGAAAATAGAATGAGTGGACCTAGGATAATTTATTTTGGGTTCACTTAAATTTTATAAAATTTATTTTAATTATTTTTTATATTGGGTATTTAAAAAATATGTATGGAAAATACAAGAAACTATTTTCAAATATACTATAAAGTCCCAAGGAAATTTGATAAAAATTTAATTAGTCCTATTTTCTGGGCTTATTTTATGGTATAATTTAATTAATGTTATCTAGGGGGTGAAAAATGGCAGATGATATTTTACTAAAAATCAAAGAGGCTGAAGAAACTGCTTCAAAAAGTGTCAGCGATGCAAAAATAAAATCACAAGACATCTTATCAGAAGCAAAATCACAAGCTGAAAGTGAGTATAAGAGAATAATCTCTGATGCAAACCAAAAAGCAAACAGTCTCATTGATGAAGCAAATCGCAAGGCTCAAAGCAGTAAAGAACCTATCTTGCAAAAGGCACGCGAGGCTTCAAATAATATTTTAAACACCGATAACAATAATGTAAAAACTATTATCGATGCTTTGACAGAAAGGATTGTAAGAGATGGCAATAGTTAAAATGGATAAGTTTAACTTGCTAAGTTTTGACTCTGATAGACAAAGTCTTCTTAACAGCTTACAAGCTTTTAACTATGTACATTTTAACGATTTGGTAAAAGAAAATGACGAAAATTATATAAGTGAAGTTCGTGAAACTCAAAGACTTGCTGAAATAGATGAGTCACTTAATAAGGTAAATTATGCTATAGATGTAATAAAAGACTACACCAAAGATTTACCAGAAGAACTTAATGATAAGGTAAGTGACTTATCCCTTGAAGAAGTCAACAGACGCGGATCAAACTTCACTTTTGATTTAATCTATGAGAAATTAAGAAATCTTGTTACCAAGCGTGAAAAACTTGTACAAAATAGGGATAGCCTAAATCAAAAACAAAGCGAATTATCTCCATGGCAAGACATAGATGTCAACATGGATAAGCTTTATAGGTCTGATAGGTTTTTTATGGAAACTGGAACTATCTCAAGCAGATTTTATGAAGATTTGCAAAAGGCTCTAGTAGAAAGAAATCTAGATGGCACTTTGGTTTATAAGCTAAGCGAAAGAGATGGCAATTATTATGTTGTAGCCCTTTCAACCAACAAAGAAGCGGAAAATTTCTCTGAGATACTTAGAGAATTTGGATTTAGCAGAGCAAAAATTGCTGCAGATAGTGAGGTTAATAATTACTTAACCGACCTTAGTGGTCAAGAAGATCAGATAAATAAGGAAATTCAAGCAGTAGACAATGAAATAATTGACTTTAAAAAATACTTGGAAGACTTATATATCTACCAAGCCTACATCATAAACTGCAGAAAAAAAGAAGCTTCAAGTGAAAACTTCCTAAAAACTCGTCAAATGAATATCATAGAAGGCTATGTGCCAAGTGATAAAAGTGAAGAATTTAAGGCAGATTTAAATCAAATTTTGGGAGATAAATACATACTTGATGTAATTCCAGCCCAAAAAGATGACCCAAATGTGCCAATCATTCTAAAAAACAATAAATTAGTAGAACCTTACGAAAATGTTGTTGAAACTTATGCGCTACCAAAATATAGCGAACTAGATCCAACAGGTATTATTGCTCCATTTTATACAATCTTTACAGGATTTATGATTGGGGACTTAGGTTATGGACTTCTTGGAGTTATTGCAATATTACTTGCTTTAAAACTAAAAGATTTTCCAAAATCAACTCAAAAAACCTTAAAACTTTTCCTAGGCATTTCCTTATCAGCATGTGTGTTTGGATTTATCTTTGGATCAGTATTTGGAGGTATCATCGATGTACCATTTGGCTGGATAGATACAACAACAGATATTAACCAATTGATACTAATCAGTTTGATAATAGGTGGATTTAGTTTATTCTTTGCTCTTGGAGTAAAAGGATATATGGCAATTCGAGATGGACACTTTGATGGAGTAATCTTTGATGTACTTAGCTGGTATATGGCTGTAGGTGGAGCGATTGCTCTAGTTATCACCAAAAATCCAATTGCTAAATACATTATGATTGCAGGAATGGTAATGATACTTTTATTTGCAGGACGTGCTATAAAATCATGGCCTGGAAGGATTGCAAGCGGTGCTTATGAACTATATGGAATCACATCTTGGATTGGAGATTTCGTATCATTCTTAAGACTTATGGCCCTTGTACTTTCAGGTGGATTCGTAGCTTATTCTGTAAACTTGATTGTAGAAATGATGGCAGGAAGTGGCATAGGCGGACTAATAGGTGGAATCATCATATTTATTGTTTTCCAATTATTTAATATGTTCCTATCATACCTATCAGCATATGTACACTCACTAAGGTTAATTTATGTAGAAATGTTTAATAAATTCTACGAAGGTGGCGGAATTAAGTTCCGTGAGATGGTCGAAGATACAAACTTTGTAAATATTATTAGAAGAGGAGAAAAATAATGAGTGAATTTTTTATTAACAACGGTGGAACAGCTTTAGCAGTTTTAGCAGCTGCAATTGCAACATTACTAGCTGGTATGGGATCAGCAAAAGGTGTAGGTATGGCAGGGGAAGCTACAGCAGCTCTAACAGTAGATCAACCAGAAAAATTTGGTAAAGCACTTATCCTACAACTACTTCCAGGTACTCAAGGTCTTTATGGATTCGTAATCGGATTCTTTATCCTACAACAAATCACAGGTGGGGATCAAATTACATTTGAAAAAGGACTCTACCTACTAATGGCAGCTCTTCCAGTAGCAATCGTTGGTTACGCATCAGCTAACAGACAAGCTAGAGTAGCTATTGCCGGTGTAAACATCCTTGCTAAAAACGAAGATGAATTCGTAAAAGGTGTAGTTTATTCTGTAATGGTTGAGTTATACGCAATCTTAGGCTTTGTAATCTCTCTACTACTAGTACTAAACGCTTAATATTAGGAAAAGATTATGAATAATCTTGAAGTAATATTAGAATCAATAATTAGCGAAGGAAATACTGAAAGTCAAAATATAATAAATGATGCTACAGATAAAGCCAACAGAATAGTTAGCGAGAGAAAAACTGAAGCAGAAAAAAAGGCACAAGAAATAATTGAAAGTGCAAAAAAAGAAGCCGCAACAATCGAAAAAAACGAAGCGGTATCAACAGAAAGACAATCACGTGATATAGAAATAAATGCAAAAAATAAAGTAATCGATGGAGTAGTAGAAAAACTTCTAGAAAACTTAAAAAATCTAGACCAAAACTCATACAAAGCCTACATTGAAAATACTTTAAAAAAAGCAAATATCACAAATGGCGAGATTTTACTAGCAGAAAACTTCAAAAATGCTATTAAGGACAATGAATTTAATGGTCTAAAAGTAGCTGATGAAACAGTAGAAGATGGTTTTGTAGTAAGATCAGGCAAAATCGAATACGACAACAGATTTTCTTCCATATTAAAATACAATATTGATGATATAAGAAAAGAAATTTCAGATGAAATCTTTAAATAAGGAGGGTTTATGAATAGAGATAACTATATAGGTGGATCTATCTCAACTAGAATACGCGAAAATAACCTCCTTACTAGCAATGACCTAGAAAGATTAAACGATTATAATTCAGTAGAAGATGTGCTAAATGCCTTAAGCGACTCATCATATAGGGATGCCATTCAAAATTTAAATCGTCCTGAAGAATACGAAAAAATCTTAGATGAGGAACTTAAAAATTCCTATGAACTCATAGAAAATACAGCAAGTGATGACAACATTCTCCAATACTTTAGAGAACGATATAATTTTCACAACCTAAAAGTATTAGTTAGAGAAATCGCCCAAGATGAGTCTTACGCAAATTTATATAATGACATAGGAAATATAAATTTAGCTTACATCAAAAGACACTTATCAAGCGATAATATCGAAGTTGGATTTTTAGAGAGTCTTGAAATCGAAGGCTATGAGCCATTTAACAAGTCAGTAAATGAAAATGACACTTATGTTGAATATGGTAAAAAAGCCCTAGCAAAATTTAGGGAAACTAACAATCCAAAAGACATAGACATCACTCTAGATAAGGCATATTACGAAAAACTTTTAATAGATGCTAAGGAAATAGACCTAGAAGAGCTTACAAAATATACAAAAGAACGTATTGATCTAATCAATATCAAAACTCTTTTGCGTATAAAGGCTCAAGGAAATGAAGCAAGCAATCTATCTGAGGCACTAATCGATGGCGGATATATTGAGCCAGAAAGATTAGTAGAACTTGCCCCAGCAGATATAAATCATATTGTGGTCAAGCTTTCAAATGAAAATATCAACAAGTATCTAGTTAGAGCTTTGGATGATGAAAAATCACTTGACCAAAACCTACTAGATCTTGAAAAAGCAATTGATGACCACCAAATGGATTATTCAAGGCTTGCAAAATCTATGACCTATGGCCCTGAAGTTTTGATGAATTATATAATTTCTAAAGAAACTGAGATTAAAAACCTAAGGATCATTCTAGTATCAAAACTAAATTCATTACCAAAAGAATTTACATTAGAAAGGTTGCGTGAAACTTATGCATAGAGTAGCAGTAATCGGGGATAAGGACAGTGTTCTTGCCTTTAAGGCACTCGGTGTAGAAGTATATACAGTTATAGATGGCGAAGAAGCAGCAAATACTATAAATAGCCTTGCCAAAGAAGATGTTGGCGTAATATTTATAACAGAAAAATTTGCCCAAGAAATCCCATCTACAATTGATAAATATAGAGATCAAATGACTCCAGCTATCATTCTAATCCCTGGAAATAAGGGATCAATGGGTATAGGCCTTGCTGATATTAACAAATCAGTAGAAAAGGCTGTTGGAGCCAACATTCTAAATTAAAGGAGCTTAATTTGAAAGAAGGTAAAATTACTAAAGTATCAGGACCATTGATAGAAGCTAGCGGATTATCTGATGCTAACATCTATGACGTGGTTGAGGTATCAAAAGATAAGCTCATCGGCGAAATAATTGAGATGAGAGGAGATGTTGCAAGTATTCAGGTTTATGAAGAAACAACAGGTATTGGACCAGGAGACCCAGTAGTTTCTACAGGCCACCCTCTATCAGTTGAACTTGGACCTGGTATGCTTCGTCACATGTATGACGGTATCCAAAGACCTCTAGAAAAACTTGAAGACCTTGCAGGATCATTTTTAACTAGAGGAGTTACAGCACCACCACTAAATCGTGAAACAAAATGGGAATTTGTCCCAACAAAAAATGTAGGCGATGAAGTAGTGGCAGGTGATGTCCTTGGTACAGTTGAAGAAACACTTGTACTTACTCACAAAATCATGGTTCCATACGGAATCAGCGGTAGACTTAAAGATATAAAATCTGGTGAATATACAGTAGATAGCACAATAGCTGTTATTGAAACTGAAAATGGCGATAAAGAAATAAATATGATTCAAGAATGGCCAGTAAGACAAGCGCGTCCATCAAGAAGAAAGCTTGATCCAAACGAACCACTTGTTACAGGTCAAAGAGTAATCGATACATTTTTCCCAGTTGCAAAAGGTGGTACATCTGCAATCCCAGGACCATTTGGATCTGGTAAAACAGTAGTACAACACCAAATTGCAAAATTTGCCGATGCAGACATGGTAGTTTATGTAGGTTGTGGTGAACGTGGTAACGAAATGACTGACGTACTTAACGAATTCCCAGAACTTATCGACCCAAAAACAGGCGAATCTATCATGGAGCGTACAATTCTTATAGCAAATACATCAAACATGCCAGTAGCAGCTCGTGAAGCAAGTATTTATACAGGAATTACCCTTGGAGAATATTTCCGAGACATGGGCTATAACGTAGCTATGATGGCTGACTCAACAAGCCGTTGGGCAGAGGCCCTTCGTGAAATGTCTGGACGTCTAGAAGAGATGCCAGGGGATGAAGGTTTCCCAGCATATCTTGCATCTAGAATCGCAGATTTCTATGAAAGAAGTGGTAAAGTTGAAGTTTTAGGAAATAGGGATGAAGTAGGATCACTAACAGTAATCGGTGCTGTATCTCCTCCAGGTGGGGACCTTTCAGAACCAGTTACCCAAGCTACATTACGTATTGTAAAAGTATTCTGGGGACTAGATTACGACCTATCCTACCAACGTCACTTCCCAGCTATCAACTGGTTAAACTCATATTCCCTATACCAAGATAAAATGGATAGATATATTGATAATAACTTTGATGAAAGCTTCTCAACTATGAGAAAACGTGCCATGAGTCTATTACAACAAGAATCTTCACTAGTAGAAGTTGTAAGACTAGTTGGTCGTGATGCCCTAAGTGATGATGATAAATTAAAATTAAATGTAACAAAATCTATCAGAGAAGACTACCTACAACAAAACGCCTTCCATGATGTAGATACTTATTGTTCACTAAAAAAACAAAATATCATGCTTGATTTAATTCTTTATAACTATGATAGATCTCTAGAAGCTTTAGCAAATGGTATTGAGCTTGAAAAACTAGAAAATCTTCCAGTTCATGAGAAAATCACAAGAGCAAAATTCGTTCACGAAGATGAAATAGGCAAACTAACAGACATCAAAAATGAAATTGACCAAGAAATTGGCCAATTAACAAGGGAGGCATAATGTTAAAAGAATATAAAACAGTAACCGAAGTTGTTGGGCCTCTAATGCTTGTTGAAGGTGTTGAAGGTGTAAGCTTCGATGAACTAGTAGATATAGAAATGCAAACTGGCGAACGCCGCCGTGGTCGTGTTATAGAAATTGAAGAAGGCCGTGCCATGGTCCAACTTTTCGAAGGATCAACAGGTATCAACCTTGAATCAACATCTGTAAGATTTTTAGGCCGCCCATTAGAACTTGGGGTGTCAGAAGATATGGTTGGTCGTGCTTTTAACGGACTTGGCGAACCAATCGATGATGGCCCAGCTATCATTCCAGAAGAAAAACGTGATGTAAACGGAACTGCAATAAACCCAGTAAGCCGTGACTACCCATCAGAATTTATCCAGACAGGTATTTCTACAATTGACGGACTAAATACCCTTGTACGTGGACAAAAACTTCCTATTTTCTCAGGAAACGGTCTGCCACACAACCAAGTAGCAGCACAAATTGCCCGTCAAGCTCGTGTATTAAACGATGATGAAGGATTTGCGGTAGTATTTGCAGCTATCGGTATTACCTTTGAAGAAGCACAATTTTTCCTAGAAGACTTTAGAAAAACTGGGGCCCTTGACCGTTCAGTATTATTTATGAACCTTGCAGATGACCCAGCTATCGAACGTCTATCTACACCAAAAATGGCTTTAACTTGTGCAGAATACCTAGCATATGAAAAAGACATGCAAGTACTTGTAATCATGACAGATATGACTAACTACGCAGAAGCCCTACGTGAAGTATCAGCTGCTCGTAAGGAAGTACCAGGTCGTCGTGGTTACCCAGGATACCTATATACAGACCTTTCTACAATTTATGAAAGAGCTGGTAAACTTCGTGGCAAACCAGGAACTATTACACAAATTCCTATACTTTCAATGCCAGAAGATGATATCACTCACCCAATCCCAGACCTTACAGGATACATCACAGAAGGACAAATTATCCTAAACCGTGAATTATATAACCAAGGTGTAGAACCACCAGTTTCAATATTACCATCTCTTTCTCGTCTAAAAGATAAGGGTATAGGTAAGGGCAAAACTCGTGAAGACCACGCTGGTACTATGAACCAAATTTATGCAGCATATGCATCAGGGGTTGATGCCCGCGAATTACAAAAAATCTTAGGTGACTCAGCGCTTTCAGATGCAGACCTTGCATTTGCTGAATTTGCCAAAGAGTTTGAAGAAAGATATATCAACCAAGGATATTATACAAACAGAACTATCGAGGAAACTTTAAATCTAGGTTGGGAATTATTAAAACTAATTCCAAAATCAGAACTTAAGAGAATTGATGATAACCTTATTGAAAAATATTTGGGTTAGGTGATAAAGATGGCAAGACTAAAAGTAACGCCAACTAGGATGAATCTTAACACCTTAAAAGAAAGGCTTGGCACAAGTAAACGTGGATATAAATTATTAAAAGACAAGCAAGATGAGCTTATGCGTCAATTTATGATTTTAATCCGCCAAAACAAAACATTAAGAGAAGAAGTAGAAAAAGAACTATCTGATTCTTTTTCTGATTTTCTTATTGCAAGTGCCTTTATGAGCCCAGAATCAATGGAAGCAGCAGTTAGCTTTCCTACACAAAAAGTTGGTGTTGATATAGGTGTTAAAAATGTCATGAGTGTTAGGATTCCACAAATGGAATTTAAGGTAGATCAAAATGAAGATGCAAGCATGTATTCTTATGGTTATGCAGAAACATCAGCAGGACTAGACCAAGCAATTGCAGGGCTAAATGATGTTATGGAAAAACTATTAGAGCTTGCAGAACTAGAAAAAACAACCCAGCTAATGGCAGATGAAATTGAATCTACACGTAGACGTGTAAATGCTCTAGAATACCGTACTATCCCAGACTTGGAAGAAACTATTAAGTATATTAGAGCAAAACTAGAAGAAAACGAAAGAGCAACTATCGCAAGACTGATGAAAGTTAAAGATATAATCTCAGATCCAGACGTGACAGATACCATTGCTGAACCAGGATTTAGAGAAAATCAAGAAGGACTTAATCCATCAGGCGATAGCAGACCGACTTTATCTAAGGAGTAAGGATTACTTTAGTATAAAAATGTAATTTTGCTAGCTATTTTAATTAATAAATACTATCGTAGTTGCTACAAATACTAAACACATTTTCCTTAATGCAGAAAAGTTAAAAGAATTGGAAGAAGAGGACCCAGGGTCTTCTTTTTTTTGCCTATAATTTTAAATTTCAAAAATAGCTGGTAAAATCACTTTTATATATGAAAAAAATAAGTATAATCTAAAACATACGTTAAAATACTTGAGTTTTATTATATAAAGTGCGTTTTTATAAATATTTAAAACTCATAGAGAGGTTTTTCATGGATAGCAAAAAATTTAAACCAGCCCTTGGGGTCGCAATTTTGTCTTTGGGGCTTTCTTTATACATTGCAGCAACAGGAAAAGCTACTGAGGCGAGTGTTTGGTCACTTTTTCCACCTTTAGTAGCTATTTTTGTGGCATTATTTACAAAAGAAGTTTTTTCATCTTTATTTTTAGGAATTGTTACAGGTGCTATTTTAGCATCAGGAGGCTCATTTGGAGTTTTTCTAGATAATTTAGTCCAGAAAGGATTTATTTCTTCTATTTCAGGAAGTTCAGGAATTTTTATATTTTTAGTAGTTCTTGGAATAATGGTTGTGCTTATAAATTATTCAGGGGGATCCAAGGCCTTTGGAGATTGGGCTAATTCAAGGATAAAAACTAGAAAAGGATCCCAGCTTGCTACATTTTGCTTGTGTATAATGCTATTTATTGATGATTACTTTAATTGTCTAACAAGTGGATCTGTTATGAAATCTATAACTGATTCTCACAAGGTATCAAGGGCGAAACTTGCTTATATAATAGATGCAACGGCAGCTCCTGTTTGTATGATAGCACCTATTTCTTCATGGGCTGCTGCTGTATCAGGATATGCTGAAAATAGTCATATGTCAGGTATAGAGTTATTTATAAGAGCCATTCCTTTTAACTTTTATTCTCTTTTGACCTTGGTTTTTGTAATAAATATTATAGTTTTTGATAATGATTTTGGGCCAATGAAAAAATATGAACAAAGGGCTATAAATGAGGGATATTTAGGTATTAGAAAAGATACTTCTATTGTTGATTCAGATCAAAACTTACATGGATCTGTAATTGACTTAGTTTTTCCTGTATTAGTTCTGATTATCTCTTGTGTTGTTAGCTTAATTAATGTAGGCGGATTTTTTGATATACAAAGTCCTTTTTATCATGATTTTGTAAATGCTTTTGCCAATACAGATTCATCAGTAGCCCTTGCCATGGGATCTATTATTGCCCTAATAATTACTATAATATTTTTTGTAGCAAAAAAGGCCTTAACATTTGAAAAATCTATGGATGCTATTTCTGAAGGATTTTCTTCAATGGTAGCGGCTATTTTGATTTTGACCATGGCTACAAGTTTAAAAAATATATCAAACGACCTATTGGGCTCAACCCAATATGTAGGTGGACTTATGGAAAATGTAGCAGGAAGTTTAAATTCATTCTTGCCAGTTGTAATTTTTATAGTTGCAATATTTCTTGCCTTTGCTACAGGAACAAGCTGGGGGACTTTTGGAATTTTGATACCAATTGTGGTATCTATGTTTGAGCCAACAAATCCAATATTTTTTATAGGATTATCAGCTACTCTTTCAGGAGCAGTTTGTGGAGATCACCTATCTCCAATATCTGATACAACTATAATGTCATCTACAGGGGCAGGATGTATTCATATTGATCATGTTAAAACTCAGTTACCATATGGTATGAGTGTTGCAGCCATATCCGCAATAGCATATATCATAGCAGGATTTACTCATTCAGCTATTATTTCCTTATCTTTTGGAGTGATAGTAATTTTTGCCTTGATGTATGTATTAAAATTAAAAAATAAAAAAGAGCTCAGCTTATAAAGGGAGTTGAACTCTTTTTTTTGTACATAATTGCTTTGACAATAGCTAAAATAATGTATATAGTCATATTTAGATAAAGAAAGAACGGAGAAAATACAAATGGACCAAGGGCCCTATTTTAGTTTACAAAATGTAATTACAATAGCAATATTAATAATCCTAAATGCTGTAATAATTGCAATTCATACTGGACTTATTTCCCTCAATATTGAAAAGCTTAAAGAACTAGAAGAAGAGGGAGACAGTAAAGCTAAATCACTTTTAAAAATAATAAGCGATCAGGATAGGCTAAATCAATCCTTTGAAATGATAGACTTATTTTTGACCTTGCTAATAGTTACTTTTTTTGTAAGACGCATCAGAATTGCGGTAAGTGATGCTACAATATTTGGCCAAAACTTTAGCACAAACACATATATATTTCTATCACTTATACTATTTGTCACAATAAAAATAATTTTTATAGACAAAATTCCAAAAAGAATTGGAGTTAGAAATCCGATGGACCTAGCAATGAATACGATATTTGTATCTCGTATCATCCTTGCAATAACCAATCCATTTGTAAAATTCACTCGTTTTGTAACAAATTTATTTATGAAAATCTTTGGCATAGAGGCCAAGGGCATCGAAAAAGCAGTTACCAGCGAGCAAATCAAATCCATTGTCCAAGTAGGAGAAAATCAAGGAATCATTCGCCCTATGGAATCAAAAATGATCCACTCTATTATGGGATTTGATGACTTGATTGCTGAAGAAATAATGACAGCAAGAACTGATGTTTTTATGATAGACATAAATGATGAAGATAGAACTTGGCTAGATGAATTTACAAAAATAAAACACTCCCGAATCCCAGTTTACGAAGACGAAGTAGATAATATATTAGGAATTCTTTATACCAAGGACTACCTACTAGAAGCAACCAGGGTTGGGATAAAAAATGTCCATGTCAAAAGCCTGATAAAACCTGCCTACTACGCACCAGATAAGATTGAAACTGATAAATTATTTGCCGATATGCAGATAAAACATATTCATATGGCAGTCTTAATCGACGAATATGGAGGATTTGCAGGAGTAGTAACAATCGATGACCTCCTAGAAGAAATCGTAGGAGATTTAGATGAAGGAGCTAATCTTTCAAGCGAATTTAGAGAAAATCGCAAGGGAGTGTATGTTGTAAAAGCTTCCATGAATATCAAAGACCTAAACGAAAAAATCCCTATCGAAATAGATGAAGATAACGAAAACTTTGATTCACTGGGCGGATTTATAATAGATAAACTAGGCTACATCCCAGAAGAAGGAGCAAACGAAACAATAATCTACAACGGCTACGAAATAAAAATCCTCTATATCGAGGATAATAGGATAAAGGCATGTAGGATTAGAAAACTAAAAGATCAACCAAACACCAAAGACAATGAAGTAGATACTAAAGAAAATCCAGAAAATTAAAATCACCCATAATGGGTGATTTTTTGTATATCAATATAAAAATTTTAAAAAGATAAACTGACTCCAAAAATTGATAAATTTACAATTTCGAAATTCTAAAAACTACAAACTCGCATGTGCTCAAACAACGCAATTTTTTGCGAACAGAAGATTTTTAAAATTTTATTTTGTCTTAATGTAGATACATTCTTACTCGTCTCCCTCACAAAGCATGCCGAGTTTGAAATACTCATCATACTTTCTAAAGTACAGCAAGCCACCATCTAACATATAGATATTTTCAAATCCTAGATTATTTAGCATCTTTATCATATTTGAACTTTGTACTCCTGTTTCATCGTAAAATAAAACTTTTTTGTCTTTTGGGATTTTCTCATAGTCCTCTCTTAGCTTTTTGCCCTCAATTAGCCTTGCTCCCTTGATGTGACATTCGTCATATGCTGCTTGGTTGCGGATGTCAACAATGTCATATTCGTCTTTTGTATTGCAAAAATCAGAAAACTTTACATGTGGGAGGCGACCCTTGCAAATATTAATGGCTTGGCTTGCAATTACGTTATTTATATCCTCAGTTGTGGAATAGTAAGGTTGGTAGCCTAATTCTAGATTGTACAAATCAGAAATTGTTCCGCCCATTTTTATCAGTGTGCCAATCACATCTATTCTTTTATCCACTACACCCCTTCCTAGGGCTTGGGCCCCATATATTTTGCCACTTTTCTTTTCAAAAAGTAATTTCATATAGACCATTTCTGAGCTTGGCATAATGCCGACCTTATCAGAATGAGAAATCAATGTAACATCATAATCATAGCCTAGTTTTTGGAGTGATTTTTCATTTAGACCAGTCATGCCAATATTTAAATCAAAAGATTTTATCAAAAATGTGCCTATATATTTGAGCGGCTCGTCATCATTTCCTAGCAAATGATTTGCTAAAAATTTCGCTTGCCTATGGGCTGGCCATGCTAGCTTTAGATTTTGCTTTTCATTGCTTATAAAATTTATAATATCAATGGCATCACCAATGGCATAAATATTTGGATCGGTGGTTTGATAGTTGTCATTAGTTACAATGGAGCCTTTTTCTGTGATTTGCAAACCTGCGTCTACTGCTAATTTGTTGTTTGCAGCCATACCAAGGGCCAAAATCACCATATCAGCCTTAACTTTTTTGCCAGAAGCAAAAACTACTTCATCATCACGGATTTCTACTAATTCTTTTTCGCGGATGATATTTACTCCATTTTCCCTAATATTTTCATCAATGAAGGCTGTCAGTTCATCATCTATCATAGATAGAATTTTGCTGCGGGCAAAGATAGAAACATTGGTATCTTCTAGTTCCTTTAAGGCATGGGCTGCTTCTACTGCTATAAATCCACCACCAGCTACCAAGATATTTTTTGCATCATGGTCTTCATAATAGGCCCTGATATTTTCTACATCCATAACATTACGGATGGTAAAAACATGGTCTTTGTCAGTTCCTTTTATGGATTTTGGAATGTTTGGATGGGCGCCGGGCGCTAGAACTAGATAGTCATAAGTTTCATTAAATTCTTCACCACATCTCTTATCTAAAACTGTGACATATTTTTCCTCACGGTTGATGGATATTACTTCGTGGTAGTTGTAAGCATCGATATTATAACCTTTTTTAAACTTATCACTGTCCCTATGGACTAAAAGTCTGCTATCTTTAATTTCGTATGATAAGTAATAAGGAAGTTCGCAGTTTCCAAAACTCATGTCCCTATCTTTTTCAAACATTACTATTTCAACGTTTTCATCCAAGCGGCGCAGGGATGCTGCAAATGTGGCACCAGCCGCTACCGCTCCTACTATTACTACTTTCATATGTACATCCTTTGCTTTTTTCTATTTCCCAAGACTTTTTAAATATTTACCCAAATTCCATTTGCAAAAATAATTTATCGTGGTAAACTAAAAATATAAATAATAACTATGACAGGAAAAGTAGTAATTATGAGTATCCACAGAGAAAGGCCGTTGCTGAGAGGTCTTATACGAGTTTTTATGAAAAACCACCCTGGAGTTTTTTAAGAGATTAAAACGTTGGTCGCGTTAAGACTTTAAATGAGCACAAAATTAGGTGGAACCACGGAATCAACCCGTCCTTTTATCGGCAACGATAAGGGCGGTTTTTTTGTGGCAAAAAAAGGAGAAATTATGATTAAAATTACATTACCTGATAATTCGGTAAGAGAATATGAAGCTGGCGTAAGTGTTGGTGAGGTTACAAAAGATATTTCTGAAGGCCTTCACAGACAAGCTCTTGGAGCAGTTGTAAATGGTGTAACACGCGGATATATGGAGCCTATCAATGAAGATAGTGACTTTAGAGTTGTAAAATTTGATGATCCAGAAGGCAAAGAAATATTTTGGCATACATCTAGCCACCTTATGGCTGCAGCGATAGAGGCTTTATGGCCAGATACAAAATTTGCCATCGGACCAGCTATCAATGATGGTTTCTACTATGATATGGAACTAGACCACAGATTTGTTCCAGAAGATTTTGCAAAAATTGAGAAAAAAATGCTAGAAATAGCCAAAGCTGACCACAAAATGGAAAGAATCGAAATTTCCCGTGACGAGGCTTTAAAAATGTTTGAAGAAATGGGCCAAGATTACAAAATCGAACTAATCAATGACCTGCCAGAAGATGAGCTAATCACTCTTTACAAAATGGGAGATGCCTTTGTAGATCTTTGCCGTGGACCACACCTTGAATCTACAAAAAAAATCAAGGCAGTAAAATTAAAAACAATAGCTGGTGCATATTGGAGAGGTGATTCTGACCGTCAAATGCTTCAAAGACTTTATGGTATTTCATTTGAAAAAGCTAAGCAACTTGAAGAGTGGGAAGAATTGCAAAAAGAAATCGAACGCCGTGACCACAGAAAAATTGGCCGTGAAATGGATTTATTTGCTTTCCATGAAGAAGGACCAGGATTCCCATTCTTCCATCCAAATGGCATGATTTTAATGAATGAACTTCTTGACTGGTGGAGAGGTGTTTTAGAAGAACGTGGATATGGTGAAATCAAAACTCCACTTATCATGAATGAAGAATTATGGCACAGATCAGGCCACTGGGACCATTACAAAGAAAATATGTACTTCACACAAATAGATGAAGAAGATTATGCAATCAAACCAATGAACTGCCCAGGATCAGTTTTAACATATGCATCAAACCAACACTCTTATAGAGACCTACCAATTAGACTTGCAGAATTTGGTCAAGTACACAGACACGAGCTATCAGGTACCCTACACGGGCTATTTAGAGTAAGAACATTTACCCAAGATGATGCCCACGTTTATTGTTTGCCAAGCCAAATCAAAGATGAAGTTTACAAAATGATAGACTTAGCGGACCTATTATACTCAACATTTGGTTTTAAATATTCACTAGAATTATCAACAAGACCAGATGACTTTATGGGAGATATAAAAGATTGGGACTTTGCAGAAGACCAACTTAAAGCAGCTCTAGAAGAACGTGGCATGGACTATGAACTAAACCCTGGTGATGGGGCATTTTATGGACCAAAAATCGACTTCCATTTAGAAGATGCAGCTAAAAGAACATGGCAATGTGGTACTATCCAATTAGACTTCCAATTACCACAAAACTTTGATTTGACATACATTGATGAAAATGGGGAAAAACAAAGACCAGTTATGCTACACAGAGCATTATTAGGATCAGTAGAAAGATTTATCGGTGTACTTACAGAACACTTTGCAGGTAGATTCCCACTATGGCTAAATCCTGAACAAGTAGTAATCATCCCAGTATCAGACAAATTCCTAGATACAGCTAACGATTTAAAATCAAAAATCAAAGACGCAGGCTTTAGAGTATCAGTAGATGAAAGAAGCGAGGGTGTAGGATATAAAATCAGACAAGCCCAATTAATGCGTGCAAACTACATGCTAGTAGTTGGTGAAAAAGAAGAAGAATCCAAACTACTAACAGTAAGAAATAGGGATGGAGAAGAAACTCCAGAAGTATCTGTTGAAACCTTTATCCAAAAATTAAGCGAAGAAAGAGACAACAAAGCAGTAAACCCTGCTTTCTAAGCAAAGATATATAAAAATTAGCCTGGGAAAACATTCCTAGGCTTTTTTGCTTTAGCAAGCCACTATTGACAGAAAATTGCAAATCGGGTTTACTGTATAGGCTTACATATAATTTATAATTATTTTATTGGGAGATTTTATGGAAGAAATTCAAGTAAAAGAAAATAAACTAGGTACTTTAGCCATTGATAAACTATTGCTAGAAATGGCAATACCAATGGTAATATCAATGCTAGTCCAATCAATCTATAACATAGTAGACTCAATGTTTGTGGCAAGAATATCAGAAGATGCACTGACAGCGGTTTCAATTGCCTTTCCAGTACAAAATATCCTGATAGCCTTTGGAGTAGGAATCGGAGTAGGTTCATCGGCACTCTTATCCAGGTTTTTGGGAGAAAATAACCGCGACAGAGTAGGATCAGTAGCTATCCACGGGGTAGTAATATCTGCAATCACTTATATAGCATTTGCCATTATTGGTATATTATTTACCAATTCCTTTGCCAATGCCCAAGGTCAAAATGCTGTAGTAACAACTTATACAAAAGAATATACCTATATAGTAACCATATTTAGTATGGGAATATTTTTTCAAATCCTAGCAGAAAAACTCTTACAAGCCACTTCCCTTACAAAATACACAATGATAACCCAAATTTCAGGGGCACTTATAAACTTAATCCTTGACCCAATCTTAATATTTGGACTATTTGGATTGCCAAGACTAGAAGTAAAAGGTGCTGCAATAGCAACAGTTATCGGTCAATTAGCTGGAGCACTAATAGGTTTTTACTTTAACAAAACAAAAAACAAAGACATCAAATTTAGCTCAAGAAGATTTAAGTTCCATCCAGAGATAGTAAAACAAATCTTTTGGATAGGATTGCCATCCACAGTAATGACAACCATAGGATCAATAGTAGTATTTGTCCTAAACCTGATATTAAAAGACTTTGGAGCAAGTGCCATAGCAGCCTTTGGGGTAATGTTTAAATTCCAGTCATTTGCCTTCTTGCCAGTATTTGGTATATCAAATGCACTTACAACCATAGTTTCCTATAATTACGGAGCGAGAAAAAAGGAAAGAATAAAAGGATCAATAAATCTAGCCATGAAAAGTTCCTTTGTCCTAATGACTATATCAGTACTTATAATGTGGTTATTCCCAAGGCAATTGTTAGGATTTTTCAATGCTACAGAATCCATGATGCAAATAGGGGTGCCAATGATGAGGATAGTTTCCCTATCATATATAGCAGCAGTCCCATCTATAGTATCAGTAGGAGGAGTCTTCCAATCACTGGGAAATTGGCAAATAGCAATCCTCCAATCAGTCCTTAGGCAATTATTAATCCTAATCCCAATATTCTATGCCCTAAGCCGCACAGGCAACCTAAACATAGCATGGTGGGCTTTTGTAATAGCAGAATCATTAAATACAATTTTATGTACATGGATGCTAAAAAAAGAAATCAGAACAAAAATAGATATCCTAGAAG
Organism: Anaerococcus sp. Marseille-Q5996; assembly: GCF_946893725.1. Taxonomy (GTDB): domain Bacteria; phylum Bacillota; class Clostridia; order Tissierellales; family Peptoniphilaceae; genus Anaerococcus; species Anaerococcus martiniensis. The sequence goes on from NZ_CAMPPE010000001.1 coordinate 150,823, forward strand.
CACCAAAGACAGTAGCATAAACTACTGTCTTTTTTCTTCGGGAAGATTCTTGGATTTTTTCTATATATAAGTAGTGGGTGGGATTGAACCTTATATATAGATCAATATGTTTTATAATGTATAGTAATAATTAAGAGGTGTTAATGATGGAAATAGAGAAATCTAGTAATATATATCCATTTGTAAAATGGGTTGGTGGAAAAAGGCAATTGGCTAATAAAATAAATAAGCTAATTCCAGAAAATTATAATTGCTATTTTGAACCTTTCGTTGGTGGAGGTGCTATTTTATTTAGTTTACAACCTAAAAAAGCTATTATTAATGATTACAATGAAGAGTTAATAAATACATATAGAGTTATAAGAGATAATCCAGAACAACTAATAACATTTTTAGAAATTCACGAAATAAGAAATAATGAAGATTATTTTTATGAAATCAGATCTCTTGATAGGAATGATGATTATAAATATATTTCAGATATTGAAAAAGCTGCAAGGACTATATATCTTAACAAGACTTGTTTTAACGGTTTATATAGAGTCAATAGCTTAAACCAATTTAATGCCCCTTATGGAAAATACAAAAAACCAAAAATTGTCGATTATAAAAACATTATAGCTTGTTCAAATTATTTAAATGATGCTCAAATTACAATTAGTTCTGGTGATTATAAAGACTCAATAAAAGTTGCTAATGAAAATGATTTTATTTATCTAGATCCACCATATTTGCCAGTTTCTAAAACATCTAACTTTACAAGTTATACTAAGAATAATTTTAAATATGATGAGCAGATTGACTTAAAAAACGAATGCGATAAACTTACAGAAAAAGGTATTAAATTCTTATTATCAAATTCATACTCTGATATTATTTTAGATCTATATAGAGATTATGAAATAATTACTGTAGATGCAAAAAGAGCTATAAATAGTGATCCTACAAAAAGAGGAAAAGTAAAAGAGGTTTTGATAAGAAATTATGTCAACAAATAAATCTAATAATGCTTGGATAAAGCTTATTGAGAAATATAATATCATTGACCAAATTGATAATTATGGATCGTTTATAATAACTAGTAAGAAAATAAATGAGTTTAGAGAATCAAGATTAATGTCAAAATGGGATACTTACGAATCTTTACCTCAAGTATTTAAGAATGAAAAAATAAATATATTACCCATTAGTAGACAAGCTTACGTACTAGGAAGATTTGACCTATATAAAGAATTACCCGAGTTTGGAGTAAGAAAAAGTGAGATAAAAACAGTTAATGTTCCACAATACGAAACTATAGATTTGGATAAAATCAATTCAGAGTCAAACGCTCTTAACATTATGCTAATTTCTAATATATTGGCTGATTTTCTAAATGAAGAAAATCCCGTTGAAACTTTTAATGGTAGAATGGGAACTGAGAATTTTGATTTTCTTGTAAATCAGTATAGAAGCAAAAATAAAGCAAGTGTTAATGTAAGTAAGGCTCAAATTGAAATAGATAGTGGACTAGAAACTAAAGAATCAGTTACAATTATTGAAGCTAAAAATGTAATAAATGCTAATATGAATATAAGACAACTTTACTATCCATATAGGTTATGGGAAAATAAGGTAAATAAGCCAATTAGAAATATTTTTTCAATTTACTCTAACAAGATATACAAGTTAATCGAATATGAATTTATAGATAAAAAAGATTTTTCATCAATAAAGCTTTTAAAAGAATCAGAATATTCTATAGATGAAACTTTAATTACACTTAGAGATCTGAAAGACATTCACAAAACTACTAAACCTATATATGATGAAGATAAAGACAGAAATGGGTTTCCGTCTTTACAAGCAAATTCAGTAGATAAATTAATATCGCTTATGGAATTATTATCAGAATATCCTAAAACTAAGGACGAGATTGCTGATAAAATGGAATTTGACATAAGACAGGCCGACTATTATTTCAATGCAGGAAGATACTTAAATGTAATGGAAAATATTTATGAAGATGGTGAAATCTTAAGATCATTAAACGATAATGGGAAAAGTATTTTAGAAGGTAGTTATAGGTATAGACAATTAGAAATTGTGAAATTAATTTTTGAGCATAAACTATTCTATATATTATTTGATCTATCTTTTCCAAATGGTGATATATCAACAGAAGTAATAATGCAAACTATGAGTGAATATGGGTCAAGAGAGAATGAAACAACTAGGTTTAGAAGAGCAAGCACAATTAAACAATGGTTGAGATGGATATATTCATTAACAGAATAATAACTAAGAAAAGACAGCTTATAGCTGTCTTTTCTTATTCATTCCTCCTAATTGAAGAACTCATTTGGTAAATTTGCCATCTTACTCCTCTTATTGCTACACCCATTGTGTAAATATTTTCTGGTAATGATATACCGTTCATGGCATCTCCTATGTGTTGGAGGTGGGCGCCGCTTGATTTTGCTGCTAGGGCTATTTGTCTGATGGTGTCTTTGTCGGCGGTTTCTTGGCTGGTGCCTATGGCTGACATGATTAGGACTTTTTGGTCTATTTCTTTGTCTTTGTTGTAGGATCTGATGTAGTCTGCTATTTCTCTTAGGTCATTTTCGTTAAAGTGCGGGATGGTGTATGGGGCTGGGACTAGGAGGATGTCGCATCCTGCATTTACAAATTCTTTGGCAATTTCTAAGTCCATTACGAGCCCATCTGTGCCTGCTGCGTGCATTTTGCCGGCTATGATTAGGCCATTAAAGTTTTCTTTGGCTTCTTTGATTGCTTTTAGTATTGCTTCATTGGTTACTCCTGTGGCTGGGTTTCCTGTTAGGCAAATCAAATCTAGGCCATAATCGTTTGCTTTTTTGTAGTTTTCAATGCTTGCCTTGCGGCCTTTACCTATTTCTTCCTTGCCTTGGGTCATATTTGCACCCTCATCTACTGGTTCTAGATTGACCCCTATTGGTCTTGAGGTGGCTTTTTTTAGCCAACCTATGTGATCTGCCTCTGATTCTGGCACTCCTTCTATCTTTGGATTGTCTAAGTCGAGTACATTTAATAACAAAATGTCGGCACCAAAGGCCTTTTCTATTTCTGCATTTGTGAGACCATTTACATAAGGCTCAAAGGTGACTACTGATTCTGAAACTATGACCCTGCCTTCGCTTGCAAGTATTGCTTGTTTAAGTTCTAGGGGAGTCGCATTTAAAAAGTCTGCCCCTTGGAAGTTTAATAATCTTTTCATTTTCTACTCCTTTTAAGGTATTTTACCCATAAGCTGGGATAAAATAATATTGAAAAGGCACAAATTGTGACATATAATATATGTAAGAGAAGCCACCTCTATCAAAGCCCTTGGCAACAAGGATGAGAATCGAAACAGAGTATATACTCACAAAAAAAGACAGTAGCTGCAACTACTGTCTTTTTGTTTTACTTGCATTTTTGGTCTAAAATTTGTTCTATTAAAACTAATATTAAGCCAACCAGCAAGGGAAAAATAAAATTTTCCATTAGGAATCGAAACATTTCTAAAACTCACACCTCCTTTCACCTCTTAGGTTAGAGGCTTTTTTATTATAACACATTGCTTGTTACTTATATCCCACAAAAAAATCAGCAAGCAAATAGCCTGCTGATTTGTCTTTTATTTCCGATTTTATTTACCTAATAATTTTACAAATTCATCGTGTACTGCTTGAACTTGTGGGCCTATTATTACTTGAACTGCTTTTGGACCTGGTTTGATTAGTCCTGCAACTCCAGCTGCTTTGATTTTTTCCTCATCTACTTTTGCTGGGTCATTTACTGTTAGACGTAATCTTGTTGTACAATAGCTTGATGTATCAACGTTTTCTGGGCCGCCTAGTCCTTCTAGGATTTCTCTTGCTGTATCAGCGTATGAACCTGATACTGTTGCTTGTTGCTCTCTTCTTTCTTCAGCTTCTGATTTATCAGCTGTTGACACTCTGCCTTGATCTTCTGTTTCGATTACTCTTGAATCATTTGTTTTTTGAGATTTTGGTGTTCTACCTGGTGTAGCTATATCCCAAGCATCGATTAATGCTCTAAAGATTAGATAATATAGGGCAAAGAATACTAGACCCATGATTATTAGGATTAGCATATTATTTCTCATAGGGTTTTGTGATGATAGGAAGAAGTCTATAAGACCTGCTGAGAATCCAAAGCCTGCAAATGCTTGTAATTTTGCTGCTAAGAATACTGAAATACCTGTAAGCACTGCGTGTACAAAGTATAGTTGTGGAGCTGCGAACATAAATGCAAATTCTAGTGGTTCTGTAACCCCTGTTAGGAATGATGCTAGGGCACCTGCTATCATAAGAGCCTTGATAGTTTTTTTATTTTTTTCATCTGCTCTTTGAGCCATAGCTAGGGCTGCACCTGGCAGACCAAACATCATAATTGGGAAGAAACCAGCTTGGTACATACCTGGGTGGTAGGTTGCTGTGATTGTATCTTGTGCGTTGTTTAGGAAGTTTGGAATATCATTTACTCCTACAAGGTCAAACCAGAATACTTGGTTTAGAGCGTGGTGGAGTCCTGTTGGAATCAGTAATCTATTTGCAAAGCCGTAGATACCTGCACCTTTTGCACCTAGACCTAGTAAGAATGCACCAAAGCTTGCTAGAGCTGAGTAAATAACTGGCCATAAGAACATTAAAATAAGTGATGCAATTAGAGCATAAACTGAAGCAATAATTGGCACAAGTCTTCTACCTGAGAAGAATGCTAAGAAGTCTGGTAATCTTGTTTCGTGGAATTTGTCATAGGCCTTACCACCTAAGATACCTGATAAGATACCGATTAATACGTTACCATTGCCGATTTTACTAAAAGCTGAATATTGGAAAGGATCGGCTGCTTGCCAAGCTTCCATGTCTAAGCTTCTTAGTTGGGCAACTGTATCAGGTGATAACATTTTTGAAAGGGTCAAAAATGCAACAAGACCAGCTAGAGCACTTGCTCCGTGGTTTTCTTTGGCAATACCAAAGGCAACACCAACTGCAAATAGGATACCTAGGTTATCTAAGATTGCACCACCAGCAGAAATTAAAAATGCTGCTATAGGTGATGATGCACCCCATCCATCTGGGTCAATTAAGTAACCAAGTCCTAGTAGCAAGGCAGCTAAAGGCATAACCGCAACCGGTTGCATTAGGGATTGGCCTAATCTTTGTAGTTTTTCTTTCATAAACTACCCTCCTTAAATAATATTTATAATACAAAATGATAAACAAAATCGTTTACATCTTTATCTTATCATAATTTACTTAATATGAAAATGTTTTTTTCTAGTCTATCAGTGGATTCCTATCAAAAGATAATCCAAAAATTTGGCCCTAATCTTGTATAAAAGTTCAGCTAGGATAAAGACAGATAGGACTCCTATGATTGTAATCACAAGGGGACTAGCATCTACTAGGCTTTTTATCAATACATAGACAACTTTGTAGGGGAAAAGATAGGCAAAAAATAAGTACCTTTGCTTGTTTACTCCTTGGACATCCGGGCTTTGCTTTAGAATAAGGTAGGTTAAAATTATCATTGATAGGTAAAAACCTGGGTAATAATTTAAGTACATATAAAGGTAGATTTCACCTGCAAATAGTAAAATAGCTGGAACAAAGAGGAAATTATTAAATTTCATGGATTGTTTTAGCCTAGATCCCATCATATAAAAGAAAAAATAAAGCAAAAGGTCATTGTAATAAAAATCAAAGGGCAAAAAGTTAGTATTTTGCATTACATAGTAGAGTATAAGGGCAAATATTCCCACTCCCAGACTTCCATTTGCACCAATGATGCGGGATAGGATAATTTCAACTATAAAAAAGCAAAAAACTACAAATATTACATCATATAAGTTTGTAATTACATAAATTAGGTCATTTATCCTTTGTTTTTCAAATGTTAGCTTAAAGCCACGCATAAAAAATATCAAAAAACCACTATATAAAATTAAGGGTATGGCCATCAAAAATACTTTTTTGCTCTCCATAAAGGAAATTAAATATGCCAAATAGCCTATCAAATAAGCATTGATAAGCAAAAGCAAAACGTTAGCATTTACACCTATATTTGCCCCTAAAGATGGCAAGAAAAATGAAAATACTAATAATATTAAAGCTATTAAATCCATTAAATTAATCTTAAAACTTTTCATAATCTTATCTTATCATATTTATTAAAAATGTATAATAGATGGTATAATGAATCTTAAAGAGGAAATTATGGCAAAAAAAGCAAAAAAAGCACAAAGAAATATTCATAGAAAACCAAACAAACGCCGCCTTTTCATATTTCCCTATGTGATTATGGCCCTGCTAATAATAGGCATACCCTTTGGTATTTACCAGTTTTATATATCAAATGTAAATAGGACTGTGGATGGTCTAGAGATGGCCATACAAACTTATGACATAGAATATATGGAAAATAACACTGAAAGGCTACCGATAATCCTTGATGTCTTGAGGACTTCCTATTCTGATGATGGAACTAAGCAGGAAGACTTTTACGAAAATAATTTTAAAAATCTAGACATCCAGGTAGAAAGTGTTGAAAAACAAAACCGTGGCAAGGAAGTAAAATTAAAAATATCCAATGTAAATTACATAGATGTCTATGACAAAGTAGATGATAGTGAAGATGATCAAAAAATCCACAGCGACTATATGGCAGCACTTGCTGATCCAAACCAGGAACGCAATACCAGAGAAGCTACCATTTTCCTAAATCGCAAGTTAAATGGCTATGAGATCAATGAATCCCGAGATTTTATAAATGCAATATTAGGTGGGGCCTTAGAATATGCACAGGGGTCTAAAAATACAAATGACTCTGATAAATCAAGTGCACCCGAAGATACTGATAGCATAGATGATGCAATAAATAATGACTAACACGGAAAATTCCGTGTTTTTTATTGAATAAAAATAAAATATAGTTATAATTAAAGTATAAAATTTAATGGAGAATGAAATGTTTGAAGACAATCTAACGATTAGGGAGACTAAGAGAGTTCAAAAACACAGGAATGCAGTCATCTTAGTGGTAGTTTTGATAATGCTTACAATATTGCCAAAACTATTCTTGGGAGGTGTATTTTTTCCTAATCTTTTAAATAACATAGATGCCTATAAAAATCTTATGCCAGCAGATAAGATGATTTTGGGCTTACTTTATGGGACGGTTTTATCAACTGTCTTAATTTACATATTTGCAAAAAAATACCTAAATTACAATGATTTTTCTATGGGCCTAAAAAACCCAAACAGGGTCAAAAATTATTTTAAGGGGGCAATATTTGGTTTTGCTTTAATTACAGGAGTTTTTTTGCAGCTTAAAATCAGAGATTTAGCAGATATTAGCCCAAATTATCAAAATGTAAATCCAGGGATTTTCCTTATTTTTTTTATTGGTTGGGTTTTGCAAGGATTTAGCGAAGAATTGATGGCAAGATCTGTGCTTATGAATTATTTTGCAGCAGAAAATGGCGTAAAACTAGCAATTATAGCCAATAGCCTTATTTTTTCTATAATGCACCTTGGAAATGATGGTTTCGGAGTATTTCCTTTTATAAATATTTTCCTGATGGGGGTTATATTTTCCCTTATGTTTTATGTTTCAGATGACATATTTTTCCCAGCAGCAGCCCATACTTTTTGGAACTTTGCCCAAGGAAATATATATGGCATCAATGTCTCAGGCATCAGCCAATCAAATATAAGCCTGTTAAAAACACAACTTGTCGGCAATCAATTCCTAACAGGAGGAGCCTTTGGAGTAGAAGGAGGATTATTGACATTTTGGATGGAAGTGATGGCAATTATGCTATTACTGGCAGGCGTTAATAATAAAAATAAAAATACAAGTAAAGAATATAAAAGAACTTTCTAAAGAAAAAACTGCTTTATAGAAATTAATCTATAAAGCAGTTTTTTATTTTTATTAATTAAGCTTTCAATTAGGTCTGCAGTGAAATCCATTTATATTTAATTACAAATTATTCCAAATTAGAAAGCCCAGCTTTCTTGATAAAATAAATAAGCAATGACAAAATAACTGCAACGACAGAAGATAAGACCATTCCACTTAATTCTATAGATCCAAATTGTATAGAAAGGCCACTAAGTCCAGCAATAAATATTACAGAAGTCAGTATCAAATTATCACTTTTTGAATAATCCACATTTTGGTCAACCAAAAGTCTTATCCCACTTGTACCAATCATCCCATAAAGCAAGAATGTAACTCCGCCTATAACATTTCCAGGGATTGTAGAAATAAGGGCGGAAAGTGGACCTATAAAGGCCATCAAAATAGAAATTACAGCTGCACTTGCAATAACTTTTACAGAGTAAACTCCAGTAATGGCCATAACTCCAATATTTTCCCCATATGTCGTTGTTGGCACTCCACCTACTAGACCAGAGATTGCAGTTGATATATTATCTGCAAAAATTGACCTGTGTAGGCCTGGATCTTTTATCAAGTCTTCACCAATAATGTTGCTGGTAACTACCTGGTGGCTGATATGTTCAGCTGCAATTACCAACAATACTGGCAGCATAGCAAATATTGCCTCAGGAGAAAATTTTGCTAATTGAAAATGAGGAAGGGTAAACAAACTTGCCTCACGGACTGGGCTTAAATCTACTTGACCATTAAAATAAGCTACGATGTAGCCTACAATGATTGCAATTAAAATTGGAATAGTGGACATAAATCCCTTAAACATGATTGATCCTAAAATAGCAGTCATTAAAGTTACTAAAAATACCAGCCAATCAGCCCCTGACACCGTATCTGTCATTAAATTTGCCCCGATTGTACCACCAGAAACAGTATTTCCAGCTAGCTCAAAACCTATTAGTGCCACAACTGCACCCATGGCAGCAGGTGGCAATACTACATCTATCCAGGATGTCCCAAACCTATAAATTATATAGGAAAGTATGCATCCCAAAAGCCCAACTGCAACAAAGGCACCTTGGGCGTATTCAAATCCCTGAGACTGGATAATAGCAATACCTGGTGCCAAAAAAGCAAAAGATGATCCCAAATATGCTGGAGCCTTGCCCTTAGTTATCAAAATAAAAAGTAAAGTCCCAATACCATTCATTAAAAGCACTATGCCAGGATTGATACCAAATAAAATTGGCACTAGGACTGATGCACCAAACATGGCAAAAGTGTGTTGCAAACCTAGGGGAAGCAATAGCTTTTTAGGCACATCATCATTTACCTTATAAATTCTCTTATCTTCTTTCATTTAAACCTCCTTATTTTTTTCCAAATCTTCAATATTTTAAATGATTTCAAAAAAATTGTCAAATTTTTTAAAAATTATCTTTACAAAAGGGGGGTCAGTGAAGTAATATATATATAATTTGAAAAGAAAAGGAGAAATATATGGAAAGCTCACCTCGCAAAAAATCACACCTGACCCGCAATATTTTTATTGCCCTCGTTATTGCAATTGTTTTAGGTTTGCTGTTGCAAAACCAAGCAGAGATTTTAAATGCTTATGTCAAACCTATTGGGGATATATTCCTAAATTTACTTAAATTTATTGTTACACCTATTGTTTTATTTTCTATTATGGGCGGAATTATCTCTATGAGGGATATAAAAAGAGTTGGTGAAGTTGGTGTTTTTACAATCATCTACTACTTTTTCACAACTTCTTTTGCAATCATAATTGGCCTTGTTTTTGCAAATATTGCCAAAAGATTTTTCCCACTTATAGCTACTACAAATCTTGAATTTGCCCTTGAAAACCAAGTTTCACTTATAGATACTTTGGTAAATATCTTCCCGAAAAACTTCCTAGCACCAATTGTTGAAGCTAATATGCTACAAATTATTGTTATGGCTATTATTATTGGATTTTCAATACTTTTAATTGATAAATCAAAACAAGCTAAGGCAATTGAAGCTATAGAAATAGTAAATGACATAAATATGAAGGCTATGGGACTTATTTTAAAACTATCTCCACTAGGAGTTCTTTGCCTACTAATGCCAGTTATTGCAGAAAATGGTCCTATGATTATCGGATCTCTTGCAAGCGTGCTATTAGTTGCATATATTGCCTACGCCTTCCATGCAGCTGTCATTTACTCATTTACAGTAAAAACTTTTGCTGGTATAAATCCAGTTGAATTTTTTAAGGGTGTAGCTCCTGCAATGATGTTTGCATTTTCATCTGCATCAAGCATGGGAACTTTACCTATAAATATGAAATGCTGTGAAGAATTGGGAGCTGATTCAGATGTAACAAGCTTTGTATTGCCACTTGGGGCAACCATAAATATGGATGGAACTGCTATTTACCAAGGAGTTTGTGCAGTATTTATAGCTTCATGCTATGGTATTGACCTAACACTTGGACAAATTGTTACAATTGTATTAACAGCAACACTTGCATCAATTGGTACAGCTGGAGTTCCAGGATCTGGAATGATTATGCTTGCCATGGTTTTACAATCTGTTGGCCTTCCAGTAGAAGGTATTGCCCTAGTTGCAGGTATTGATAGAATATTTGATATGGGTAGAACAACCCTAAATATTACTGGAGATGCTACAGCAGCTCTTATAAACTCAGCAAGACTTAGAAGAAAAGGTAAAATTGCATAAATTTAGACAAAAAAAACAAGCCATCATGGCTTGTTTTTTATTCTGGTCTGATATTTTTAATAGTTTCTACTGAGTGATTCCATTTTTTTGTCTCTTCATCATTTAATTCTAAATGATATTCGCGTATTACTCCTTGTCTGCCAACAACGCATGGGTGGCCAATGTAGCATTGAGCTTCGGATGAATATGAAGAGACTGGAAGGATTGTTTTTGCATCTTTAAATACTGTTTCAACAATTATTGCAGCTGCATTTGCAATTCCGTATGATGTATAGCCCTTGCCTTTAATAATTTCAAAGGCCTTCATTTTGGAAGCTTCTTCTATTTGTTTACAAGTATTTTCATCTAAAATTTTATTTATAGCCTTTGTAGCAATTGAAACCTTTGACCATGCTACAAACTGGCTGTTTCCATGTTCTCCGATTACAAAACCATCTACAGAATCTGGATCAATTCCTATGTATTTTGCAACTGCATTTTTCATCCTTGCTGTATCTAAAATTGTACCTGTTCCAATTACTCTTTCTTTTGGAAGGCCTGTTAATTTTTGCATATATTCTGCAATTACATCGCATGGATTTGTAATGGAGATTATAATGCCATTAAAACCTGAATCTTTAATAATTGGTGCCCATTCTTCTACACAAGTTTTTGTGTATTTAAATTCTTCAAGGCGGTCGCTATTTTTTTGCAAAATTGTAATATCACCTGGGGCAAAAATTATAATGTCACTTTCTGCTAAATCTGAATCTTGACCTGCAACTAAGCATACATTGCCATTTCTTCTTACAAGGCCATCTCTAAAATCATTTACTTCTGCATTTGCTAATTCATCTTTTTTGTCAAATAGTGCAATTTCATCGCACAGTCTTCTTTCGATTAGGGTGTGGATTGTAGTTGCTCCTACATTTCCTAGACCGATTACTGATATTTTTCTCATTATTCCTTCTTTCCTAATTTAAAGTTTCAATATAATTATAAATCATTTTAGAAAAATTTACATCTATAAAAAGAATCCTTAAGGATTCTTTTAAAAAATTTATTTATTTTCGTAACCAGGTTTTCCTAAAAGCTTAAACATCTGTGCCTTATATTCTTCAACTCCTGGTTGGTTAAATGGGTTTATGCCCATCATATATCCACTTACACCGACTGTTATTTCAAAAAAGTAGAATAGTTCTGCAAGAGACTTTGCACTTACATTTTCAATTTTGATGCGGATATTTGGCACATTGCCTTTAACGTGAGCGATGGTTGTTCCTTCCATGGCTTGGGTGTTCACATAATTCATTGATTTGCCTGCTAAATAGTTTAAGCCATCTAGGTTGTCTGCATCTTCTTTTATTTCTATATCTCTGTCATAATTTTCAATTTCTAGGACTGTTTCAAATAGATTTCTTTTTCCATCTTGGATCATTTGTCCTAGGGAGTGGAGGTCTGTTGAGTTATTTACTGAAACTGGGAATAAACCTTGGCCGTCTTTACCTTCTGATTCTGCAAATAATTGTTTCCACCATTCGGCAATATATTGGAGTTTTGGCTCATAGTTTACTAAAACTTCTATGGCCTTATCATCTTCATAAAGCATATTTCTAATTGCAGCGTATTTTATAGCATCGTTAGTTTCAAAATCTGCTTTTGTATATTTTTCGCGTCCTTGCTCAAATCCTGCCATTAATTCGTCAATATCCACTCCACTTGCAGCTAGTGGTAAAAGTCCTACTGCAGATATAACGGAAAATCTACCACCTATATCATCTGGCACTACAAAAGTTTCATAGCCTTCTTTTGTAGAAAGGTCTTTTAAGGCTCCTTTTTGCCTATCAGTTGTGGCATAGATACGGCCCTTGGCTTCTTCTTTGCCGTATTTTTCTTCCAAGGCTTCTTTTAAAAATCTAAAGGCAATTGCTGGTTCTGTAGTAGTTCCTGATTTTGAGATTACATTTAAAGAGTAGTCCTTATCTTTTAGGTAATCCAAAAGTTCAGCCATATATTGGCCGGATAATTGGTGGCCAGCGTAAATTAATTTTACTTTTTTGTTTGATTCAAAATAATTATCAAGGGCAAAGTCGATAGCTTTTATGCCCAAATATGAACCGCCGATACCGATTGATACCAAAATCTCACTGTCAGATTGGATTTTTGCAGCAGCCTTTTTTATTCTTTCAAATTCTTCTTTGTCATAGTCAACAGGTCTATCAATCCATCCCAAAAAATCTGATCCTTGGCCAGAACCATCCATTAGGGTATTAAAGGATTCTAAGGCTTTTTCTTCGTAATTTCCAAGCTTTTCTAGGTTTATATTTGTATAATCAACGCGCATTACATTCCTCCATAAAACTATATTCTTCATTATTATATACCCAGTCTTTAAATTGTTAAAATATTTTTAAACAAAGCTTATGTGCTAATATGTGAAAAGGTTTTTAACTTTATTGACATATATTTTGATAATACCTATAATAGTTGTAAGTTAGGGAAATTTTGCAAAGATTTGGAAGGTTTTATGAAAAAACGCGTTTTATTAACTGGAGGAGCAGGATATATCGGCAGCCATACGGCAGTGGAACTTTTAGATAGCGGATATGATGTAATAATTTATGACAACTTGTCCAATGCTTCAAAAATAGCTATCGACAGAGTCGAAGAAATCACTGGCAAAAAGGTCAAATTTTATAAGGCTGATATACTTGACACAGAGTTTTTAAAAAAAGTTTTAATAGATGAAAAAATTGATCTTGTAATTCATTTTGCAGCCCTAAAGGCTGTGGGTGAATCAGTAAGAAATCCACTAAAATACTACCACAACAACCTTACAGGTACTCTTAGCCTGCTAAAGGCCATGGAGGATGTGGGATGCAAAAATATTATTTTTAGCTCCTCTGCAACAGTATATGGTGACCCAGAAGTGACACCAATTACTGAGGATGTAGCAAAGGGATTTTGCACAAATCCATATGGATGGTCCAAGTCTTTTATGGAGCAAATAATGACAGACTTACATACAGCAGATCCAGATTTCAAGGTCGTTTTGCTCCGTTATTTTAATCCAATTGGTGCCCACAAATCAGGATTAATAGGTGAAGACCCTCAAGGAGTTCCAAATAATTTATTGCCATACATTTCACAAGTTGCAGTAGGCGAGCTAGACTATGTCCACATCTTTGGTGATGATTACAAGACCCACGATGGTACTGGAGTTCGTGATTATATCCACGTGGTTGATTTGGCACGCGGCCATGTAAAAGCTGTGGAAAATATGGAAAAATTAAATGGAATTGAGATTATAAATCTTGCAACTGGCAAGGGATATTCAGTCCTTGATGTTATAAAATCTTTTGAAGAAGTAATCGGCAAAAAAATTCCCTATAAAATAGAAAAAAGAAGAGCAGGCGACATCGACAAATCATTTGCTGATGCAAGTAAGGCCAAAAAAGTTTTAGGCTGGCAGGCTCAATATGATATAAAAGATATGTGCGAAGATGCATGGAGATGGCAAAAAATGAATCCTCGCGGATATGAAAGAGAGGAAAAAATATGAAAACCACTTTAGTGGTCATGGCAGCAGGGATAGGATCCCGTTATGGTGCAGGCATTAAACAACTTGCAAAAATGGATGATAATGGATACACAATTATCGATTATTCTATTTTTGATGCAAAAAAAGCAGGTTTTGACAAGGTCGTTTTTATAATTAGACGTGATATAGAAGAAGACTTTAAAGAGGTAATAGGCGATAGGATTTCAAAAATAATTGATGTAGAATACGCCTACCAATCTTTAGAATTGCCAGAAGCTTATGAAGTTCCACAAGAACGCACAAAGCCATGGGGAACAGTCCATGCAGTTTTGGCAGCCAAAGACTTAGTAAATGAGCCGTTTTTAGTAATAAATGCAGATGACTATTATGGCAAAAATGTATTTAAAGATTTTCACGAATTTTTAAATGATAAAAATAATCAAGATGCATCCAAATTACAAATTGCAATGGCAGGTTACAAATTAAAAAATACACTTTCTGACAATGGAACAGTAACTCGCGGGGTTTCTGTTGGCAATGCAGACAATAAATTAGTAAAAATCATCGAGACCCACGAAATAGCCCTAGGAGAAGATGGCAAAATCACAAGTCGTGAAAACTTAGACAGTGATTTATTAAATCTGGAATCTCTTGTTTCTATGAATATGTGGGCTACATTCCCAGCCTTTATCGACCTTTGCGATCAGTATTTTAATAAATATTTAGAAAAAAATAAAGAAAATTTAGAAAAAGCAGAATACGTCTTGCCAGAAATGATAGCTGAGTTTTTAGAAGAAGATATAGCAGAAATTACAATTCTTCCAACAAATGACAAATGGATAGGAATTACCTACAAAGAAGACTTGGCTCCAGCCCAAGAAGAATTTAAAAAAATGCTAGAAAATAAAGATTATCCAGCAAATATTTGGCAATAAAATTAAGTCTCCCATCTGGGAGGCTTTTTTGGTTTAGTGTAAAAAATCATTTAGTAATGATAATCATTATTTAATCAACTAAAATATTTAGAACAAAATTTGACAAAGTTTCTTTCTAAATATATAATCATTATAGAAAGTACATACAAAAATTAATCCAGGAGGATATACATATGACATTAAAAGGTACAAAAACAGCACAAAACCTAATCACATCATTTGTTGGTGAAAGCCAAGCAAATATGAGATACACATTTGCAGCAAAAGTTGCAAAAAAAGAAGGATACGTTCAAATTTCAAGAATATTTGAAGAAACAGCAATGAATGAAAGAGAACACGCTGCAAGATTTTTCAAATTCTTAAGAGAAGAATACAAATTAGAAGATATCGAACTTAACGAAAATTACACAAAATGGCCAGTAGTATGGCACGATACTGTTACAAACCTTCAAGGTGCTATCGATGGAGAAAATGATGAAGCAGAAAATATGTATCCATCATTTGCAGATGTTGCTGAAGAAGAAGGTTTCCCAGAAATCGCAAGTGCATTTAGAAACATCGCAAAAGTAGAAGAAGCTCACAGAGAAAGATATAAAGCATTAAAAGCTAATATAGAAAATGACAGAGTATTCAAAAAAGACGAAAAAGTTATCTGGATGTGCGGTAACTGTGGTTTCTTAGTAGAAGCAAAAGAAGCACCAAAAATCTGCCCAGCATGTGCACACCCACAAGACTACTTCGAATTAGCAAGATTTAATTACTAAAATATCAAAAAAAGCAAACCTTGAACTGCACCCCAAAATCCGGAATACGGATGGAGGGGTTTTTTCTATGCCAAAATACACAAAAGAATTTAAAATTAAATTAGTACTGGAATACTTATCAGGTCAAATAGGTGGACGACCTGCAATAGCAAACAAATACAATATACCTGATAGCACTCTAGAAAACTGGATTAATAAATATAATTCAGGAGGCTTTGATAACTTATCTAAGAAGCTAAACAATTATTGAATTTAAGTTAACTGTAATACAATATAGGCAAACCTGTCGTAGAAATTTCTGATGATTTTGAAGCGGTTATTGAACAAGCAAAACTTGCTGATCCATCTTCAAAACCAGTAAAAGATGCAGAATACACAGATGACACAGACAAGATGCTAGAACGTAAACTATTTTTAGTAAATGGTGCCCACGCTGCAAGCAGCTATTTTGCTTATAATAAAGGCTATAAAATGATGAATGAAGCCTTTGAAGATGAAAAAATATTAGCTGATGTCAAAAATCTTATGACAGAATCAGGCAATGTATTAATAAAAGAACACGGTCTAGACAAAGATGAACTAGAAAACTTTAAGGAAAGTAAGTTAAATAGATTTATAAAAACAGCTTCCCACGATACAATTGAGCGTGTAGGACGCGATCCAGTTAGAAAACTGGGAGAAAAAGATAGGCTTGTGGCTCCAGCAATAAAAGCATTTGATAACAATCTACCATTTGATTATTTGGCAAAAGCAATCGCCTATGCCTTTAAATACGATGAGCCAAGTGATGACAAAGCAGGAGAATTAATCCAATTTGTAAATCAAAATTCAATAGAGTCAGCAATCGAAAAATATACGGGTATAAAAGAAGAGGAAAGAAAAGAATTATTTGACAAAATTGTTTCAGAATATCAAAATATTAATTAGAAATTAATATTGAGGGGGAAAAATGAGAGTAATAGTAAGCAAAGATTACGATGAAATGAGTAGAAAAGCAGCAGACTTTGTAATAAGCCTAATGCAAGACAAACCACAAATCAAATTTGGTTTAGCAACAGGATCAACACCAGAAGGGCTTTATAAAAATCTAATCGAGGCTAATAAAGAAGGTGAAATTGGTTTTAAATATGCAAGTGCAGTAAATCTTGATGAGTATGTAGGTATTGATAAGGACAATGAACAATCTTACCAATATTTTATGAACGACAGATTATTTAACCACGTAGACATTGATAAAAGCAAAACCCACCTACCATTTGCCCCAGAAGCAGATGAAAAATATGCAAAAGAATACGATCAATTATTAGATGAATTTGGACCACGTGATATCCAAGTTTTAGGTATAGGACCAAATGGTCATTTGGCCTTTAATGAACCAGACCAAAAACTAAACCAAAGAACATCTATCATCAAATTATCAGATGAAACAATAAAAGCAAACTCAAGATTTTTTGATAGCGAAGAAGACGTGCCAAAATATGCAGTATCAATGGGAATGGCAGATGCATTTAATGCAAAAACAATAGTAGTAATGGCAAGTGGAAAAAATAAACACGATGCAGTAAAAAGATTATTAGAAGAAGATAAAATCTACCCGGAATTCCCAGCAAGTTTCCTACACCTACATCCAAATGTATATTTATTTGTAGATGAAGAAGCTTACAATGGCTAAAAAAAATCCTACCAGTCCACTACTTTTTGGGCTGGTATTTTTTTGCTAAAATGTAGGTGAAAAATGTTTTGGAGGTTATGGGTGGAAAGTCAGAGATTAAAATTATTTTTTATTACTATTATTTTTATACTTTTAAGCTTTTTTGCTGTAAAATTTTTTGCTCCTTTATTTTTATTTTTAGGGATAATTATTGCTGCAATTTATTTGTTGATTAAAAACAAGGAGAAACTAACAAAAAAAGATTTGATAGTGGCCATAATTATGTCATCTCTTGGATCACTTAATATCATTTTTATAGAAAAATCTCTTCTTGCCATTGCCTTATTTGCCATTATTTTTATTACATATATAGGATCTGTTACAGTTTTTAAAAACTTTTTAGGTTGGGATAAGCTTTTAAGCAAAAATTGGCAAAAAAATTTGATAATTGCAACTGCAATTGGTCTGATTTTAGGATTTATAAATTTAGGAGGGGCGGAAATTAAAATAAAAGACCCAACAATCACCCCACTTCTTATTGGCCTACAAGCGGGCATCATGGAAGAAATCAGCTTTAGATTTATTTTTTATGCACTTAGCATTTATATTTTAAGAGGCAAGGAAAAATCTATTGTAGATAAAATTTTGATTTACGCAATAATGACCCTACCCCACGCAATAGCCCATGGATTTGATATAAGAAACTTGATTGGAGCTTGGCTTGTTTTCGCAATGCCACTAGCAATCCTTCAAAAAAAATCAGACCTAACAAGTTCAATTACAACACATTTTATAATTGATTTGATTAGATTCAGCGTTTTAGGCATTTAAAAAGACCACTTGTGTGGTCTTTTTTATATTAAATTGCCCAGTTTCCATTTTCAAATATAGGAAACTCATCATCGTTTTTATATCCTGTTATTTTTAAATCGCTTGCTCCTACCATGAAGTCTTCGTGGATTAGGGAGTCGTTTATTCCTCTTTGCTTTAATTCGCTTTCTTCTAAGTCCGCGCCGCCTACTACATTTGTTGGATATGCTTTTCCTAATGCGAAGTGGCAGGATGCGTTTTCGTCAAATAATGTATTATAGAAAAGAATATTTGAGTTGCTAATTGGACTATCGAAAGGCACTAGGGCAATTTCTCCTAAGTTTTTGCTACCTTCATCGCTTTCTAACATTTTTGCAAGTGTATCTTTGCCTTTTTTGGCATCAAAGTCGATTACTTTTCCATTTTCGAAAGTAAAATTAAATTCATCTATGACTACACCGTTGTAAACTAAAGGTTTTGTGGCAAAAAGTGTGCCATCTACTCCGTCATATTGTGGGGCTGTGAAAACTTCTTCTGTTGGCATATTTGGGATAAATGGATCGCCTTTTTCATTTTTTGATCCAGCTGATGTCCAAATATGGTCTTTTGGAAGTTTTACCCAAAGATCTGTACCGTTTGATGATTGGTAGTGTAATTTGTCAAATTGGTGGTCATTTAGGTAATTTGCTTTTTGGTTTAAGGTTTCTATGTGCTTGGTCCAATTTGCTTTTGTTTCTTCCCAAGATTCTTCTACTCGGCTAACATCTAGGATAGTTTCCCAAAGTTTTTCGTAAGCCTCATCTTCGTTTAGGTCTGGGAAGACTTTTGCCGCCCATTTTTTGGTTGGCACTGAAATTACCAGCCAGCTTACAATATCGTTCATGGAATATTTTACAAATTCTTTGGTTTTTTTGGAATTTTCCTTGATTGCTTCTGAAATTTTGGATTCATCTAGGCCGTTTAATAAGTCTGGGTCTTCGGCGTAGATTGAAATTCTGTTTGATTTTTTATTTGCTATTTGGTATTTTAATTTTTCTATTTTCCAGTCTGGAACTTCATTTAGTGTTTCTTGGTTTTGATTTTCGTAAGTTAATCTTGTAATGGCATCATCACGCCAGTCTATTGATACATTTCTGGCACCTTTTTCATAGGCTGCTTTTGTTATTAATCTTGCTAAATCTGGATTTTCTACTGGAGCATTAATCACCACATCTTCGCCAGCTTTTACATTTACTCCAAATTCGACTGCAAGTTTTGCAAAATTTTCTATTCTTTTATCCATAATTTCCTCCTTGTGTCATTATACCTTTAGGATTTTTATGGTAAAATAAAATACATATAATTGTATAAATAATTATTTAAGGAAGGTAATCATGAAAAAAAGACATGAAGTTAATATAAATGAAACTTGGGCTATAGAAGAACTTTTTGAAAGTGATGAAGTTTTTTTAGCAAGCCTTAATGAGCTTAAAAACCTAGCTGATGATTTTGCAAATAAATACAAATCTTTAAATTCATCAGAAGAAATTTTTGAAGCTTTAGAAGCTTATAGCGAAATTGCCGCATTAACTGATAGATTGGGGACTTTTGCAAGTATCACAACAGAAGTTGATACATCTGATGATAAGGTTATGAAAAGATTTGCTAATTTTGTAAACGAAATGAGTAAGATCGATGCAAATCTAAGCTTTTTTGAATCTATGCTTTCTAAGGCTGATAAAAATTTATTAGAAGAGGCCAAGAAAAACCATCCAGAATATAAATATTACTTAGAAAGAGTAATTGAAAACTCAAAATATTTGTTATCTGATGAAACAGAAAAAGTTTTGGCAAATCTTGTGCCAACCTTTGATGCATCATACAAATCTTATGCAGACATCCGTTATGGAGATATGGCCTTTGAAGATTTTACCTATGAAGGCGAAGAAATAATCTTAAATCACAACACCTTTGAAGAATTTTTAGAAGCAGATCCTAGGGATGATTTGCGCCGTGATGCCTTTAAAAGATACCACGATGTTTTAAGAAAATACCAAAATTCAGATGCATCTGTTTATCTAACCCATGTTGAAAATGAAAAACGCCTTTCAGACATTAGAGGCTACGATTCAGTTTTTGATTATTTATTGTCACGCCAAGATGTAGATAAAGAAATTTATGACAACCACATCGATACAATAATGGCAGAACTTGCTCCTCATATGAGAAAGTATGCAAAAATTATTCAAAAAATCTATGGCTTAGATGAAATGACCTATGCTGATTTAAAACTATCTATAGATCCAGATTACGAACCAGAAGTATCTATTGACCAAGCTCGTGCCTATATAGTTGAAGGACTTTCAAATCTTGGTGAAGAATATGTAGAAGTTTTAAACCGTGCTTTTGATCAAAGATGGATTGACTATGCTCAAAATATAGGTAAAAGAACAGGTGCTTTTGCAGCAGGACCTTATGGATCACATCCATTTATCATGACAACTTATAATAACAAAATGAGCCAAGTAATGACTCTTGCCCATGAACTAGGCCATGCAGGACAATTTTATTATTCAAATAACAATCAAAATGCTTTAAACAACGATATGTCCATGTATTTTGTAGAGGCACCATCAACCGCAAATGAAATTACCATGGAAAGATTTTTACTAAATAAGGCAAAAGATGACCGCGAAAAACTTTGGGTTTTATCAACAATGATTTCAAAAACCTACTACCACAACTTTGTAACCCACTTTATAGAAGCAGCATTCCAAAGAGAAGTTTATAGAAAAGTGGAAGCTAACGAAAACCTAAATACAGATGATTTGAACAAATTATTTACAGAAACTTTAGAAGAATTTTGGGCAGACTCTGTAAAACTTGTTGATGGGGCAGAGCTAACATGGATGCGTCAACCACACTACTACATGGGACTTTATCCTTACACATATTCAGCTGGGCTTACAGTAGGAACAATCATTTCTGACAATATTTTAAATGGAGATGAAAAAGACCGTGAAAATTGGATTGAAGTTTTAAAACTAGGTGGGTCAATGGGACCAATTGAACTTGCAAATGCAGCAGGAGTTGATATGACAAATACAAAGGCAATTTCTGAAACAGTTGCATTTATAGGTTCATTAATCGATCAAATAGATGAATTAGCAAAAAAATTAGGAATGTATAAATAATGTATAAAAAGAAAGTTCAAGAACTTTTTGATTATACAGTAGATATCCGCAGGAAAATCCACGAAAACCCCGAACTTTCGGGCCAGGAAGAAAAAACTGTAGAACTTGTAAAAAAAGAATTAAAAGAAATTGGTATAGACTTTGTAGACGTAAATAAGGGCGGAGTCTTAGGATTTATAGAAGGAAATCAAAAAAGTGATAATCCTAAAACCATAATCCTAAGAGCTGACCTTGATGCACTTCCCTTTGAAGAAACAGAAAAAAACCTAAAAAACAACCGACTAGTAAAAAGCAAAAATCCTGGAGTTATGCATGCTTGCGGCCATGATGGACATACAGCCATGCTCTTAACTGCGGCTAAAATTTTAAATGAAAATAAGGATGATTTTGCTGGTAGAATTATTTTATGCTTTGAACGTGGTGAAGAATTTGGTTTGAATTATAAATATTTAATGGCATATTTGGGTAAGAATGAAGTGGATATTGATTCTAGTTTTGCCATCCACGTTTCCCCAGAATATGAATCTGGTGTTATGGCCATAAAATCTGGCGGGATAAATGCTGGAGCAATGATGTATGATGTTACTATAAAAGGTGAAAGTGGTCATGGATCTCGTCCTTATATGGCAAATAATCCTTTGGATTGCTTTGTAGATATTTATAACGAATTAAAATCCTTACGCATGAACAAATTTTCCCCATTTGAGCCAATGACTTATTCAATAGGCGCGGTTGAAATGGGCAATCAATTTAATCAAATACCTGATAAATTAAGGTTTAAGGGTAGTGTTAGATTTTTTGACCGTAAAGAAGTAGGTTATAAATTTTACAGAGAATTCCAATCCCTTATTATAAATAAGGTAAAATCTCACAATTGTAGGGTGGTTTTTAATGAATACACCAGACCACATTTTCCAATAATTAATGATGAAAAATTGGCAAATCTTGCTAAAAATGTAATGACAGATGAGCTGGGTGAAGATTATATAGCAAATGCAAATCCATCTATGGGTTCAGATTCCTTTGCCATTTATACGGCCCAATGGCCAGGACTTTACCTGATGCTTGGAATAAAAAATGAAGAATTTGGATCAGGAGCAGCTCTTCACAGCAGCAAATTTGATTTGGATGAAAACGCATTAAAAAACGGAGTGGCAGCTACTGTTAGGTATGTGGTAGAATATCTAAATAGTGATATAAAACTAGAATATGGTCCTTATAAGAATAATATTAAAGGCTTATTTATAGAAGAAAATAGGTCACAAGAAGAAATTGAGGAGATTTATGACGACATCGCGTAAACGCACTTATGACTACAAATCAATAATTTATGCCATCATGGGTGGTGTAATGGTTGGTTTTGGTGGAACAGTTTTATTATCTGTAGATAACCCTTACTTAGGAGCGTTTTTATTTGCTGGAGCTCTTTTTATAATTTTAAGTTTAAAATATAGTTTATTTACAGGAATGGTAGGATATCTTTTCTACTATGATAAAAAAGAGTACACTAAAAAATTATTTATAGCTCTAATAGGAAATTTGATAGGAACCTTTGTAATAGCTATGCTCATTCGCCAGACAAGGTTTGGCCCGGCCTTAATAGCCCAGGCCCAGCTAAAAACCGGGGTAAAGTTAAACGATAGCCCCCAATCATTATTTATACTGGCATTTTTCTGTAATATGTTTGTTACAAACGCAGTTCACCAATTTAAATACAACCGCTACCAGGTAGGAAAATACTTAGCGATATTTATTTCAATCATGACCTTTGTACTATCAGGATTTGAACATAGTATTGCAGATAGCTTTTTCTTCTTTTTAGCAGGAGAATTTAACCTACTAGCCCTAAGAAATTTCTTTTTAATCCTATTAGCAAATATCCTAGGTGGCCTAGTCATACCGACCCTGTCACTTATGTATGATGAACCATTTAGCCTTGCTGGTTAGAAACAATTATTGAATAAAAATGCAAATAAAACTCATAGGTTAGAAATTAATCCTATGAGTTTTTTGTTTTTTATAATATTTTATAAACATCATATATAGTATGAAATCGCAGCTTGGTATGTGGATGAAAATCTATAAAGTATAGAGAAGAAAATTTATTTTAAGAAAATTGATTGACAAAGTTGATTTTTGGAGTATATCGTGTTATACTTTAATAAGTCAAGTATGGAAGGGAGTGTTATGCACTCCCTTTCATTATCTAAAATTAGTAAAAATTTTTAAAATTTGAAAAAGTTTGACAAAAAAGGAGTTAAGATGAGTGATGTAAGAGTAAGATTTGCTCCATCTCCAACCGGTTACCTACACATCGGTGGACTTAGAACTGCATTATTTAACTATTTATATGCAAGACACACAGATGGAACAATGATTTTAAGAATAGAAGATACCGATAGAACTAGATTTGTAGAAGGTGCTTTGGAAAATTTATTAAAGGCTCTTGACTGGTCAGGTGTCGAAATTGATGAAGGTGTAATGCTAGATGAGAATGGCAAAGTAACTGAAAAAGGTGAATACGGTCCATATATCCAATCTGAAAGGGTTGAAGCTGGCATTTACAACGAATACATTGAAAAATTAATCGAAGAAGACAAGGCTTACTACTGCTTCTGCTCTCAAGAAAGAGTTGATAAAGTACGTGACCAACAAAAAGCTGACGGTCTTACACCAAAATACGATGGACTTTGCAGATCTATACCACTAGAAGAAGCAAAACAAAGAGTTGCAAATGGTGAAGAGTACACAGTAAGACTAAAACTACCAAAAAATCGTGACATCTCTTTTGAAGATAGAATTAAGGGAAAAATTACCTTTAACACTGACGATATGGATGATCAAGTTCTTATCAAACGTGATGGATATCCAACATATCACTTTGCAGTAGTTGTAGATGACAATGCAATGAAAATCACTCACGTAGTACGTGGAGATGAATGGATCTCATCAACTCCAAAACACGTTTACCTATACGAAGCCTTTGGCTGGGATGCACCAGAATATATCCACCTACCAACAGTACTAAATGAAAATCACAAAAAATATTCAAAACGTAATGGGGATGGAATGGTAGAAGACTTCATAGAAGAAGGATATACACCAGAAGGACTTATAAACTTTTTGAGCTTATTAGGATGGTCACCAGACAGTGAAGAAGAAATATTCTCAATTGAAGAATTAGCAAAACAATTTGACTTTGATAGGGTAAATAAAACTGGTGCAGTTTTTGATAAAAGAAAATTAGACTGGGTAAACGGCCACTACGTTCGTGATCTATCAGTAGAAGAATTAGCTGAAAGAATCAAACCATTTATGGAAAAATCTGGACTAATTGATGAAAGTTATCCAGAAGAAGACTTAAAATTACTTGCAGAAACATGGCAATCAGCAGTTGATAAATTCTCAGATGCACCAAAACTATCTAAAAATTATTTCTTAGATGAAAGTGAAATAGAATGGGATGAAGAAGCAAGCCAAGTATTAAAAGAAGAAAATACTAAAAAATTAGTTGATGCATATTTAGAGAAACTAGGCGAAGCTGATGAAATCGACGAAGAATTTGCAAAAACTATTATGAAAACCCTACAAAAAGAAACAGGCATCAAGGGTAAAAACCTTTGGTTCCCAATCAGAGCAGCTATCACAGGATCAGTACACGGCCCAGACTTATCAAATGTAATGATTTTAATGGGAAAAGAAAAAATAGAAGAAAGATTAAATTACGTAAAGGAAAATTTTTAAATGAAAATTCATAACACGCTCACAAGAAAAACAGAAGAATTTGTACCAATAGAAGCAAATAAAATCAAAATGTATGTCTGTGGGCCCACTGTTTATGATTATATGCACATTGGAAATGCTAGACCTTTAGTAGTTTTTGATACCTTTAGAAGATATGTAAGATACCGTGGCTATGACATAACTTATGTAGTAAATTTTACAGATGTTGATGATAAAATTATCAAAAAATCTATTGAAGAAAATATATCTACAAAAGAAGTGACAGAAAGATATATAGCTGCATATATGGAAGATGCCAATGATTTAAACATCGATGAAGCAAACACAATTCACCCACGTGCCACAGAAGTGATGGATGATATTATCGAATTTGTAAGTGATCTTATAGAAAAAGGCGCAGCTTATGAATCAGACGGAGATGTGTACTTTAGAGTCGAAAAAGCGGATGATTATGGCAAACTTTCTGGCAAAAATGTAGAAGACTTAGTACACGGAGCAAGCAACAGATTAGATAGCAAAGAGGCTAGCAAAAAAGAAAACCCATTAGATTTTGCCCTTTGGAAAAAAACAAAGATTGATGGGGAAGTATCTTGGGATTCTCCATGGGGAGCAGGCCGACCAGGTTGGCATATAGAATGCTCAACTATGAATAAAAAAATACTCGGAGAAACAATCGACATTCACGCTGGTGGAGAAGACTTAGAATTTCCTCACCACGAAAATGAAATTGCCCAATCAGAAACACTAAACGAAAAAACTTTTGCAAATTATTGGATGCATAACGGCATGATCCAAGTAGACGGTACAAAAATGAGTAAGTCACTTGGAAACTTCTTTACCCTACACGATATTAAAAAAGAATATGACCTAATGGTAATTCGTTTTTGGCTACTAACAACAAATTACCGCCAGCCAATCAATTTTACTCGTCAGATCATAGAAGGTGCCAAAAATTCCTTGGATAGGATAAATACTGCTGTCTTTAGACTAGAAGATTTATTAGAAAATGCTAGTGAAAATGAATTGTTTGATGATGAAGAAAATCTATTAAATGAGCTAGCTGACTTTGAAAATAAATTTATCCAAGTAATGGATGATGATTTAAATACAGCAGATGCCATTACAGTTTTATTTGAATTAGTAAAATTTGCCAATACAAAAGTTTCATCTGAAAATACCAAGCAACTTATAAAAGCAGTTTTAGATAAAATTTTGGAACTAGAAGAAGTTTTAGGTATAGAAAACCGCCAAAAAGTAAATGCAGATGTTGATGAAGCAAAAATTTTAGAACTAATCGAGCAAAGAAATGCTGCCAAAAAAGAAAAAAACTTCGCAAAAGCAGATGCTATCCGTGATCAGCTAGCTGAAATGGGAGTAGCAATCAAAGATACCCGCGAAGGTGTAAAATGGGAGCTAATCTAATGGATAAGATATATGGCAGAAAACCAGTTTTAGAAACAATTGATGCTGGTCTTACCATTCATAAGGCCTACATCATGGATCAAAAAACTCCAATTGTAGGGAAAATTGTTGAAAAGCTTAGTAAAAATAATGTGCCTATTAAATACGTAGATAAAACTTTTTTTGAACATGTAGATATGAACCACCAAGGTGTTATGATTGAGGTGGATACCTACAAATATGCCAATCTCAATGATTTAGAAAATGCCAACAGGCTTATAATTTTAGATAAAATCGAAGACCCACACAATCTGGGAGCGATAATTCGTTCTGCAGAAAGCTTTGGATTTGACGGAGTAATCATCCCAGAGCACCGTTCAGCAAAGGTAAACCCAACGGTTTATAAAACAAGTGCCGGGGCTATAAATAATATAAAAGTAGTCATGGTAACAAATTTAAACCAAACTATGGCAAGCTTAAAAGAAAATGGTTTTTGGATCTATGGACTAGCTGGTGAAGCCAAAGAAACTATCGCCGATACAAATTTATCTGGCAAAGTTGCCCTAGTTGTGGGCAATGAAGGAGACGGACTAAGCAGACTAGTACGTGAAAATTGCGATGTCTTAGTCAAAATCCCAATGCTAGGCAAGGTGAATTCTCTAAATGCATCAGTTGCATCAGCTTTAAGCATGTATGAGGTTTTAAGGCAAAATGGCTTTAAATAGGAGAAATATCACAATAATTGATGGCTATAATGTAATAAACGCTTGGCCAAATTTATCTGATATTTCAAAAACCTCCCTTGAATCTGCCAGAGAAAATCTAATCGATGAGCTTGCTGAATATAAGTCAATGTCAGGTGAGGAAATCATAATTGTTTTTGATGCCTACAACCTAGATAGACCCAAGGAGACAATCTCTGAAAAGTTTGGTATGAAGATAGTTTTTACAAAAAGATACCAAACGGCAGATACCTATATAGAAAAGCAAATCCTAAAAATTTCCCAAAAACACAATCTAAAAGTTGTCACAGATGATGGGCAAATCCAAATTCTTGCCTCAAACAAGGGGGCCGCAAGAATGACATCGTCAGAGCTAAAGGCAGAAATATATAACAATAGAAGAAAAATAAATCGAAGAAAAAAACAAGACTTCAATAGAAATTTCGATTCATTTCCCTTATCCAAAGAAATGATAGAAAAAATTGACCAGATTAAAAATAATCTGGAAAAAAATTAAAATATACAAGGTAAAATAAATTCAAAATAAGGGTGACATATGGATAAAATAAATTTAAAAGATGAAAGGGTAGTCGAGAAGATACGCTCTTACTTCAACTCCCAGGATATGGGAAAGGAAGAAATTGCAAGTGTCCTAGAAGAACTATCTGATGAAGAAAAAGAAGAATTAATTGACTTCATCGATGATGAAGAAATCGAAGAAGACGAAGAATTTGAAGAAAAAGATGACATCGAAGAAATCGATGATATTGATGAAGATGAGGATGATGATGAGCCAAAAATAAAAAGAAGCGAGTCAACAGCCATCACACCAATTACCAGAAGCGATATGATGAAGATGTCTGATCTTACAAATGAGGAAATCGTAGAACAATTCCAAAAAGGCAATCAAAATGCTTTGGCAGCCCTAGTAGAAAAAAACCAAGGGCTAGTAAGATCTAGGGCCTCATATTTTTATAGGTCCCACGGAAATGATTTGGATTTAGAAGACTTAGTCCAATCAGGAATGCTAGGTATGATTCGTGCAGCAGAAAAATTTGACCTAACCCTAGGCTACAAATTTACAACCTATGCCTACAAATGGATTGATAAGGCAATTAGAAAAGCCATCAACAAAGAAGGCCACACAATCAGAATACCAGCAGGAAAATATTTAAAACTTAACAAATTAAAACAAATTCTAAAGGCAAATCCAGAAGCAAGCGATGAAGAAATTTATAAAATTTTGGAAAAAGAAGGCATAGATAAAAAACAAGCAGATGATTTGTTTTTAATCAACCGCAACCAAGTAAATTCTACATCACTAAATATAAACCTAGACAGCGAAGACTCAACAGGTGATGAGCTAATGGATATGGTGGGAGATGAATCAACACCAGTTGATATTTTAATCCTAGAACGTGATATGGAAAATTTCCTAATGAAAGCCCTAGACCAGCTTACAGAACGTGAAAAACAAATAATCATCTACCGATATGGCCTAGATAACGAAAAACCAAAAACCCTAGAAGAAATAGGTTCTATCTATGACTTATCCAGAGAGCGTATAAGGCAAATAGAAAACCAAGCTTTAGGAAAACTTAAAGAATATTCAGATGCTGAAAACTAGTAAGGTGCGATAAAATCGCATCTTTTTCTTATCAAAAAAACTATGGTAAATAGGCCTAGTCTTAGTATAGTAGAAAAAAGCGAGGAATTATGGAATACGAAAAACCTTTTTTATATATAGATACAAATTTTGCAAAAGATGAGGCCCTTATGACCTACATGGCCTTTAAATCTTTTGATTTTGAAATTCTTGGTATGTCTACAGCTGATGGAGAGATGAACCCAGTTTTGGCAGCAGAAAATATTGTAGGACTTTCGACTGAAGAGGATTTATTTTTACCAGTTGCTGCTGGAAAATCTTTTAGAGACTACCACCATTTGGATAAGGAAATTTTTTCTACAACTAAGGATTATATAGAAAAAATGCCGGCCTATGAAAATATCATTGATAAGGCAGAGGACTGTGGTAGACTTGATATAATTGCAACAAGTGGACTAACAAATATAGCTAGAGCATTGGAAGAAGCTCCAGAGATAGAAGATTTTATTTCTCATATTTTTATCTTAGGTGGAGAAACAGATGGAGAAGTTTCAGAAACTTTTATCGAAGACCCTGAATCTGTAGATAAAATACTAAATACAAGCATAGATTTATTTTTATTGCCATTTGAGATTGCAAATGAGCCGCTTCTTTCAGATGAGATGATTGCTAAACTTTATGGTAGAGATAAAAATCTAGACATTATTTTAGATGAATTTAAAAACTATCCTTTAGAAAAAAGATTTCTAGGGGCTCCGCTGCTTTTATACCTAACTCAGGCACCAGAAGCCTTTATATTTGAAGAGTCAGGCTTTGGAGTTATTACTAGCGACCTTGAAGGGGAAGTCGGTAGCCTTTATAGGACTAATAGCAGAAAGAAAAATTATAGGGTAAGTAGGGTAAATGAAGAAGCCTTTTATGATTTTCTTCTAGGTAGCCTATGAAAATAAAAGCTCCGGGACTAAGGATAGTTAAAACTTTTATTGCAGTGACCATTGCTATGATTATATCTGCCTATAGGCCGGGAGAAGGGTTGCCTTTTTATAGTGCAATAGCTGCAATCATCTGCCTAAAATCAGATGTAGAAGGCAGTAGGGAGATAGGAATTAACAGGATAATCGGAACCATTCTTGGAGGTCTGTGTGGCTTAATTTATCTTTTGCTAGTGCCAGCATATTATTTGCCCCAGGCTGTTGAGCTGGTTTTAATTAGCTTTTTATCCTCAATAATAATTTGGATTATGGCTATGGCCAATAAACCAAAGGCAATTTCAATTATGGCTATAGTTTTTCTATCAATTACAATTAACCATGGCAAGGAAGCAAATTTACCCTTCCTCTTTGCCTTTAACAGGACTTTTGATACTATGATTGGAGTAATTTCTGCAATCGTGGTCAATTGGTCTGACTTTACCTTTAGGGAAAAATACAAGAACACCGATAATTAATAAATTTTATTAACTCCCAAAATTGGGAGTTTTTTCTATATAAAAACTGAATAAAATAATTTTCACCGGGTATAAGGGTAATGAAGATTTTTGCAAGATAAAGTAAAAATCCTCAATATAGTGGCTATATAAAAGGAGAAGATTATGAAAAATATAAAAAAAATGGCAGCTCTAACCCTTGCCTTATCATTTTCATTTTTAGGGCAAGCAAGCCTTATAAATCCAGTAAATAGCTATGCAAAAGAAGAAAGCCAGGCTAGCCAAATCACTGATTTGGGGGTTGATAAGGGCAAAGGTGAGTATATCGAAGAAACTGTAAACTTAAAACAAAGCCAAGATGAAATAGAATATTTCCTTAATGAGATTAGGGATATCCGTTCTAAGCTTTGGGATTCAAATATCCCTTACGTTAGTGTAAGTCCAGATGGAACAAAAAGTGAAAGCAAAAATTTAAGAGAATCAGCAGAAAAATCTGGATATACAACTATGAAGGATTATGCATTTGGGCTAAAATGGAGAACGGATTTAGAAAAAATAGCCATTCAAAGGGCTTTTGAACAAAAATATAGTGATTCATCAGATACTAGACCAGACGGATCCAATTTTAAATCAGCAACCATAAATGGCATACACTCAGATGTGGAGATTGTATCCAAAACAAATCTTCATGGTAATAAGATGAAGGCTTCAAGTCAATGGTCATTTGCTAAAGATCAAACAAGTCAAAGCAAATATGATAAATTGCTTGCAGCAAATGGGAAATTAACTCCTGAAAGTTTTGAGCTACACACTCTACTAAATCCAGGGATAAAATACATTGGTTATGCTCAACTAGCAGATGAAGAAACCAACACCCTCTATGAAGTGGTGGAATTATCTTATGATATGAATTCAAAGATGGATTCAAGCAATGATCAGGTTACAAATTTAGTAGGTCCTTACACTTTATCAATAGGTGATAAAAACTACAAAGAAGACAAAGATAAAACACAAAAAGATAAGCTAGAAAAATTAAAAATCTCATACCAAAAAGCCCAAGAAATAATAAAGGGTGCAGAAATACTAAAAGAATCAATGCCAAACTTTTCAAATGAAAATAGCGCAAGAATCAATGAATTAGTAGAAAAACAAAAAGAAGTTATCAAAAAGGCTGAAAATGTATTAAAAGACAATGGCCTAATTTAGAAAAGAAAATAATAATTAAGACCTCAGCCCAAATTTGGGTTGGGGTTTTTTAGTGGCGTGAAATATATATAAAGTACAGTTTATTTATTCATTTCTGATATGATATACTCTTTGAAAAGGAGGAAGTAATGATTGAAGTCAAAGATTTTACAAAAAGATATAAGACTGGAAAAACTGCAGTCGATAATATTAATTTTGAAGTAAGGGATGGGGAAATATTTGGTTTTCTAGGACCAAATGGTGCAGGCAAATCATCTACCATCAAGGCCATAGTAGGCATAAACACTCCAACAAGTGGAGAAATTACTATAAATGGTATAGATATAAAAGATGACCAAATTACCTACAAAAAACAATTTTCCTATGTACCGGATAACCCTGAACTTTTTGAATCTTATTCGGGATATGAATACATAAATTTTCTGGCAGACATCTATGGGATAGATGAAGCTACTCGCAAGCAAAGACTTGATTATTATTTGGAATTTTTTGATATTAAGGATGCCATGGCAGATCAAATCGAAACTTACTCCCATGGAATGGCCCAAAGGCTTGCCCTAATTGGTGCCTTGATAAATGACCCAGAAGTTTTGATTTTAGATGAGCCAATGGTAGGCCTTGACGCAAAATCTGCCTACAATTTAAAACAAATTTTAAGGCAAAGAGTGGAAAATGGCAAATCAGTATTTTTCTCAACCCACGTTATGAGTGTTGCCCAAGAACTTTGCGATAGGATTGCAATTATAAATAGGGGCAAGATTATTGCCATGGGTACTTTTGATGAGATAAAATCCCAAGCAAATCATAAGGAAAATCTAGAAGCAGTTTTTTTGGAGCTTACTGATGAATAATATCAAAACTATTGCAAAATACTCTCTTTGGGAAGCATTTTTCCCATATATGAAAAGAAAAAAAGCAGCAAACTTGCCAGAAAATTATTTTTTAAGAGTTATTTACTTCATATTTACTTACATATTTTTATCCTATATGGTTTATATGATTATGAATATGGTGGGGTCTATTTTTCTTGGAAGGGAAAATGGAGATGTGCATTACTTTACCTATTTTGGCATAACCATGAGCCTTATGATAGTAATATTTTATATACCAACTATAATATCCAACTTTTTTTCAGATAAAAAAACAGAAGTTTATAAGACCTTGCCCATTAGTCAGGGTGAACTTTTTGTTGGAAAAATCATCGGAAATGTAATTTCCTATGTAGATTTTATATTGTTTTTCATAATAAGTCTTGTAGTTTACACAAATCATAAGGGTTTTGACATAAGTGTATTGGTATTTGGATTAATAAATTTTGTAAGCCTAATTTTGATAATTTATTCCTTACTTACATTTGTAATACTTTTGCTAATGCGTTTTACAAGCATAAATAGGCACAAAAAATTAATTAAAACCCTTGGATATATCCTACTTTTTTCAGTAATTGGCCTTGCCTATGCCTTGCCACTTATTAGAGGAGAAAATCAAATTGGTCAAGATCCGGGACAGATTAATAAGATTTTTGAAAACTTTTTGGGACTTAAAGACATATTCTTTAATGCCAAATTTTTTGGGCTTGCTGTAGGTGGCGACTTGAAAAATAAGTTGATTTTTACCTTGGTCTTACTTGCTATTTCAGCTTTGATTTTATATTTATCCTACAAGTTTGCTGATAAAAATTATTATAAGAGCTTAGAAGAGAAAACCACCCAAAAAACTGATAAAAAACAAGCTAAGAAAAATATAAGTTTCAATCAAAAATCCCAAGTTTGGGCTATATTTAAAAGGGATATAAGTAATCTATTTTCAAATATAGTTTTTCTAGCCGGTGGTATACCAATGCTAATTATCTTTGGATTTATGGGAGCTAGGATGGGCAAACAATTTAGTGATGAAATGGGTAGTATGGCTTTTTTTGATCCTCAAACTAGATTTTGGGTTTTAGTGATTGGATTTTTATTGAGCCTACTAATTTGGTGCAATTCAAATATCACATCAACCGCCCTTTCCCGTGAGCATACAAGTTTTTACCTCTTCCAAACCTTGCCAATAGACCCTAAAAAACATTATTTAGCAAGATTATTTGCAGGATTTTTTGCCTTTAGTATTTTTAATATTTTGCTGAGCTTAATATTTCTATATTTTGTTAGATTTGGAATTTCAAATGCTATCCTATTTTTCCTAGGACTTAGCCTTGGATCAGTTTTAGCAAGTGCTTTTGGACTGAGTCTTGGTAGCAAAAAAATTATTACAAATTGGAATAAACCTGAGGAACTTAGCAAGGGCGGAGTTATAAATATACTTTATTATTTTCTAAGCCTAATTATTGTGGCCCTAATGGTAGGTCTGGGGGTATTTTTGACCCAAATATTTGCAAAAAATATATTCATAGCCTATGCAATTATGATTATAATAATGCTTGCTATGACATTATTTGTAAACTCTAGGGCCCTTAATGCCTACAAAAAAGGATTTTACGATATAAATGATTAAAAATTAGATTTTCATAGAAGTTTTGTCAAGAATATGGTGTATAATATATATGTACGATATATATTATAGGAGTTATTATGAAAAATTTTAAAAAACTAGCCTTATCCCTAACTTTTTCTTTTGCAATTTTAGGTGCAAATCCTGTATTTGCAGCAAGTAGAGTAGATTTGGGTGTCAATACAGGAAATGTAGCCTTTAGCGAAGGAACATTTAATCTTAGCCAAGATGAAGCAAATAAAAATCAAGTTTTATCTGAAATACGTGCCATAAGATCTAGATTATGGGATGAAAATATTTTTTATACCCTTGAAGAATCAAATGCAAGGGGAGAACGCCTACAAGATGTAGCAAAAGCAAATGGATATAAAGACAAAAATGCTTATGTAAATGGTATTTCTTGGTCAAATGACTTGGAAAAAATTGCCATCCAAAGGGCGTATGAGCAAACTTTAACAGGACTTTCTCACAAAAGACCAGATGGAAGTAGCCAAAAAACTACAATAACAAAAAATGGAATCTACCCTGGTGCAGAAATTTTAGCATCAAGCACAGATCCAGAAAATCCAACTAAGGCCTTTGCCCAATGGTCTTTTGAACCATCAAAAAGAAAAAATAATAAATCAGAATACCAATTATTAAAAGAAGCAAAGGGTGTATCAAATGCTGAAAATGGCCACTTGCACATAATTCTTGACCCAGAATTAAAACACATTGGTTTTTCTGCATTAAATACAAATGACAAATGGAATTATGGGGTAGGAATTTTTGATTTTGAGATTGCAAATAATAACGAATCTTCAGTAAACCTAAGTGGTAACTACAATCTTTACTCAGGAGATATAAAAAATGCTCCAAAAACAGAAGAAAAAACTGCAAACCCAGTAAAATCAAATGAAATTTCACCTGCAAGCTTAGAAAAATTAAGAGAATCAATAAAAAAATCAAAGCAAACTATAGCTGGAGCTGAAATTTTAATGAGAACAATGCCACAATTTGCCAAAGAACACGGTCAAACAATTAATTCCTTAATTGCAAATGCTCAAAGCATTATTGTTAAAGCTGAGAAAATACTTGCAAATTATTAAAAGTAAAGGCAGAATCTATTCTGCCTTTATTAATATATGGATTTTTATCCTCAAAGGGGCAAATATTTATTAACTATAACAAATTAAAGGAGTATTTATGAAACTTAAAAAATTATTAGTATCAACATTATCAGTATCAATTTTATTTTCTGGACTTGCTAGCCCAGCTTTTGCAAGCAGTATCAATACAAATTCAGGTTTTTACAGGTCAAGAAGAACAAGAAATGCATACATAAATTTAACTGCTGGCCAAAGACAAGAACTTGATGCCATGAATACAAACAACAACAGCCAGCTAACTATAAAAGAAGTTAAAAATTATGGTAAATACAGATTGCCAATCGTAAAAGGCCAAAGCTACCTTTACCCATTTATGGATGATAGAAATAATAATGGCATGGTTGGTGAAAATGATAAAGATGCCATTAGTTCATCAAATACTGGTACAGTAGAAAATGTTGCCGCAATTGATGAGGAAATTACAAATAATGATGATCAAATAAATGAATTAGTAGATGATATGATCGAAGAAAACGAAATTGATGATTCAAATGAGCTAGAAAAAAATCCATCAGAAGAAAATATAGAAAGCCCAATAATCGATACAGGATTATCGGAAGAAAGCCTAGATAGACTAGAAGAATCAGTAAAAAATGCAAAACAAACCATAGCAGGTGCTGAAATTTTAGTACAAACTATGCCAAAATTTGCCAAAGAACACGGGGATGTTATAAACAAATTAATCCAAGAACAAATTAATAGGGTTGAACGAGGAGAATCTATTTTAAGAGCAAATGGCAGATAAAAAGCGGGATTATACCCGCTATTTTTTATTCGTTTTTTAAATATTCATCTATTTCTAGAGCATCTTCTGCATTCATCAAAACAGTTATTTTATCACCTAGTAAGATTTCATCATCAGCATTTGGCACAAATTCCTTGCCATCTCTTTCTATGGATATGATTAAAATATGTTTTGGAAATTTTATCTCCTTTAGTTTTTTACCAATCACATCTAGGCCATCAACCATGCTATATTCCAAAATAGAATAATTTCCCAAATCTCTTTCGTTAGGTACTAAAAGATTTTTATCTATTAATTGTCTTTCAAAAAGTGTTTCATAAATTGGTTCTACTTTTAAAACCTCTGCTACAAAATATGAAACCAATACTACTATGGATAGGGCTATTAAGTGCTCAAAGGTTGAAGTCATTTCTGAGACTAAAATTACAGACAGGATAGGACTTCTCACTACTGAAGCAAGGATACCACCCATGCCCAAAATTACAAAATTTATAAAATATGTATCTAAAATTATAAATTTTTCTAGGACTGCAAATACCAAAGCCCCACAACAACCACCAATTACTAGAACTGGCAGGAAAATCCCTCCTTGGACACCAGATCCATAGCAAAATGTTGTATAAAATAATTTTGCAATAAGTATGGCCAATATGTATTTTACAGCAAATCTATTTACAGCCATTTCTTCTAGTAGACCGTGTCCGCCGCCTGTCACCTCAAAAAATGAAAATCCAATTATAATTGTAACTCCCATTAATAGTCCATATTTTAAGAAGTTGGAATCTATTTTTCTAAACAAATTTTGGGACTTAACAATCATAACATTATAAAAACAACCTATAAGTCCGGTCAAAATCCCAATTAAAATTACAATCCATTCCAAATTCATTGGCAAGGATTTTGTAACTGCAAATGAGAATGAAGTTTCGGCTCCCATAAGGACAAAGGAAATGTAATTTGCAATAATTGATGCTATAAAGGCTGGCAAGAGCACGTATTTTGAATAAGTTTTATGCAGCTCTTCTATGGCAAATATACAACCAGCCATTGGGGCATTAAATGCTGCAGCAAGTCCTGCTGCCGCACCAGCTGTAATCATATATTTTATTTCATCTGGAGGTCTTTTTAATATTTTGCCAGCAAACTTACCAATAGCCCCGCCCATTTGTATGGATGGACCCTCGCGGCCCAGTGAAAATCCCATGAGATTTCCAAGTCCACCTCCTAAAATTTTTGAAATAATGGTTGGCCACTCTTGCATTTTAAATTTTCCAAGGATTTCTCCTCTTATTTGCGGAATCCCACTTCCCCCAGAAAGGGGAGCCCATTTTAATAATTTGCTTATAATAAAAGAAATTATTACAGCTAAGATTATTAAAATAAAGACAGATTTAAAATCAAGGTTGCTATATAAAAATTTTCTGGAAAGGTCCATTTTTGAAATTAAGAACCTATAAAAAACAGATAAAAGTCCAGCAAGGGTGCCGACTATTATGGAGTCGGCTAACATTCTAAATATTAATTTTTGCTTATTATTAAAATCATTTTTCATCTTAGATCATGTATTCTTTTGCTATAAGTGGGATTAGTTTTTTGGGAATATACGATAATTTATCCCATTTACCATTTCTACATCATAGGGACTGTCTGAAAAATATCCCCTTAAAAATTCATATCTATAATCATGATAGGATGAATTTTCACTTTTTAGATTAATATCTTCCTTGCTTGATACTTCAAAATTTTCGTGGTGGTCATGGTCGTGACCGCCTTCGCAAACATTGTCCCTTGCATCTTCTGGATTTATGTCTTGATTTTCATATTTGCTATGAAGATTTTTGTTTGTAATCAAATACAGACTGCCCATATCATCTATCTGAGCAGAAAGACCATTGTCACAAGGCATACCATCTAGTAGTAGCATATTTAAATCAGTAAATACACCATTAAAATCAGAAAAATCTTTGCCTTCTGCATTTATTTTTCCAAATTCATACAATTTTTCTTTTGTATTTGTACTATGGTTAAGGGCGTAGTTTAACCTTTTTTCCACAACATCTATTTTTGAATCAAGCCAACCATGTATATTTTCCTGATCAATTAAATTTTCTAGGGGTTCAGTGGATACTGGCTTATTTATTTTATCAACTTCACTTGTATCTCCATCTAATAAGTAGCTTGTTATTTTATCTTGAAATTTGATTTTGTCATACATCATAAAATGTATTGGACCTAAATTTTTACTCATAATATCACCTCCCTTTTATTTTACTGTATATATATGTGATATACTATTAATAGATTTAGGAGGATTTATGAAAAACTTAACCACAAAAAAACTTACATATATAGGGCTTTTCACAGCCTTGGCATTTTTGTCAAATTATTTACAGATTCCTTTAGTAACTCCCTTGGGCAATACTCGTTTTCATTTAGGAAATGTATTTTGCTTGCTGGCAGGGATTATTTTAGGACCACTTTATGGGGGCCTTGCTGGTGGACTTGGTGCAGCACTTTTTGATCTTTTTGATCCAGTTTATTTTACATCTGCCCCATCTACTTTTATCAACAAATTTATAATGGCAGCTATCGCTGGATATATTTTCCACAAAAAGTCTGGGGAAAATAACAAGCTAAGAATAGCAATTGCAGCTGCTTGCGGCCAATTAGCCTATATTTTGCTTTACTTATCTAAAACCTATATAGAAAATTATTTTATTCTAGATCTGACAAGAGAAGCGACAATGGTTGAGATTGTCCAAAAAGCTGGAGTTTCCCTTACAAACGGCGTTATTTCTATAATTTTTGCAACCATCCTTGCCATTCCTCTTTTAAAAGCGGTCAAATTTGAATAGTTAGCCTATTATTGGGTATCTATTTTTCTAAGAGGTGACTTTATGGATTATAAGAGATTTGATAAAAAAATAGTACTTAGATTAAAAAAAGGTGATAAGATTATAGAATCCCTTGAAAAACTAGCAATTGAGGAAAATATTACAGGCGCTCATTTTCAAGGCATAGGGGCAGTAAATGAATTAAAAATTGGAATTTTGCACTCAGGAGATGATGATTATCAATGGGATACTTACAATGAAGATTTAGAAATTACTTCCCTTATTGGTAATATAACAATATTTGATCAAAAACCAATTGTACACACCCACATTACCTGTGCAGGAGAAGGCTCAAAGGTAATTGGCGGGCATTTGGGAGAAGCTACTTGCTCTTTTACAGCAGAAATTTTTATAGACTTAATAGATGGTAAACTAGAAAAACAAGCTGACACAGATCTTGGAATCAATATTATAGAATTTTAGGTGGATTATGCAAACTAGAGAAAAAATATTTGGAATTACTTGCCCAGCTTGCGGCCAATCTTTTGAAAATGAAATGAACACTGCAGTTTTTTCTGCAACTGATGACAGAGAATTGATACTTCAAAACCAATTTGCCATCCAACATTGCCCAAATTGCAATCACGAATTTATTTTAAATTACAGATTTGCTTACACAGATGATGAAGTAAAATTTATGCTTGTAAATGACCCACAATTTGTGGATAAAAAAGCAAGACTTGCTTTTAAATCAAGTCTATCTTTGCTAGATAGATTTCACAAAGAAGAGCAAGAAAAATATCTAACAAGGATGACAAGTGATATAGAAGAAGTTAGAGAAAAAATTGTGATTTTTGAAAACTACCTGTCTGATAAGGCAGTAGAAATATTAAAATATATC
The DNA here is from genome assembly GCF_946893725.1 of Anaerococcus sp. Marseille-Q5996. Classification (GTDB taxonomy): domain Bacteria; phylum Bacillota; class Clostridia; order Tissierellales; family Peptoniphilaceae; genus Anaerococcus; species Anaerococcus martiniensis. The sequence goes on from NZ_CAMPPE010000001.1 coordinate 190,555, forward strand.
TTACTAGAAAGTGATGAATTATTATTCAACCACGATGATGTCTTATCATTTAGACTAGTAGATGCAAATACATTTTTAATCAAAACTACTGATGGTCAGGAGTATACTCTTGGTTTTGTAAGGGAAGTTTATGATAAAATCGTCAGCCAATATGACGGATTATTTGATGCTGATAAGGCAGAAAAGATTGATAAAAACTGGGCCTATGAGTTTTTAAAATAGGAAAAAAATTGCTAGCCTTTTAGGCTAGTTTTTTTGTGTCTAAAATTAGAGAATGGTCTAATTTCTTGACTAGAAACTACAAAAACTATAAAGTATAAATATATTTTTATATAAATTCATTTATTTGGAGGTATTATGACAGATAAAACTAAAAAATCTCAGACTAAAGAATCAGGATTTTTAGCCTGGGTTGAAAGAGTAGGAAATGCCCTGCCCCACCCTGCTATGATTTTTGTAATAATGATAGCAATTCTAGCAGTTATAGCACAAATTTGTTATATGAATGGGGTTTCTGTAGACTTTTTTGATGCAAGAGAGGGAAAAGTAGTTGAAATTTCAGCAGCTCCTCTTTTAAATGCGGAAGGAATCAGACACATTTTTAGCACAGCTGTTACAAATTTCACTGGATTTGCACCACTGGGTACAGTTTTAGTGGCAATGCTTGGTGTAGGAGTGGCAGAATATGCAGGATTTTTTGATGCAGGTCTTAAAAAACTTTTATCAAATGTTCCATCACTTGTCCTAACTGCAACAGTAGTTTTTGTTGGAATCATTTCAAATATAGCATCTGATGCAGGTTATGTAGTTGTAATTCCACTTGGTGCTTTGATTTTCTTAACAGCTGGCAAACACCCACTTGCAGGGCTTGCTGCAGCCTTTGCTGGAGTATCTGGAGGATTTTCTGCTAACTTACTTTTCGGACCAACAGATGCCTTATTATCAGGACTTACAAATGAAGCCTTAAGAGCAGCAAGCATTGATGCAACAGTTGATGTTACAGGAAACTGGTTTTTCTTAATTTCCTCAACCATTTTTCTAACTTGTATAGGAACTTTGGTGACAGAACTTGTAGTTATACCAAAGTTAGGCCAATACAAATTAGCTGGCCAACACGAAGTAAAATCTGATGTAACAGAAGTAGAAAAAAAGGGATTAAGAAATGCACTTATTGCCTTATTAATTTATTTAATTATCCTTGGATTTTTGATGTTTCCTGAAAATGCGATTTTAAAAGAGCCAGACAAATATGGTGATGTAAATATCAACAATTTTTTGGCCAATGGTCTTATTCCAGCCTTATTTTTACTTTTCCTAATCCCAGGATTTGTCTATGGTAAAAGCGTGGGAACAATTAAAAATTCAAATGATTTAGTAAAAGCAATGTCAAAATCCATGGAGTCCATGGGTGGCTACCTAGTTTTAGCCTTCTTTGCTGCCCAATTCGTGGCATTTTTTGGATATACAAACTTAGGAACCATTCTTTCTGTGAACGGTGCAAATTTCTTAAATAATATTGGACTTACAGGTATCCCTCTAATTATAATATTTATTTTATTAACATCATTTTTAAACTTATTTATGGGATCAGCCTCAGCAAAATGGGCAATTATGGCGCCGATTTTTGTACCAATGTTCTTTGAAATGGGACTTTCACCAGAGTTAACACAAATGTCATATAGAATTGCTGATTCATCAACAAATATCATCAGCCCGCTTATGAGCTATTTTGCAATGATAGTAGTATTTATGCAAAAATATGATAAAGATAGTGGACTTGGAACACTAATTTCAACTATGCTGCCATATTCAATTTCGTTTTTAATATTTTGGACAGTTTGGCTAATAGTTTGGATGCTATTAGGATTACCACTAGGACCAGGCGCTGGGCTTTACGTTTAATAATCAAACAGGTTTTCAATTTTGAAGGCCTGTTTTTGCTTGCCCAAAAAAGTATAATTATTCCATGAAAATTTACCTAAGTGATGAGAATAAAAGAAAAATTGTATATGATATTTTAAATATTTTTTATGATGATAGGCAGATAAGCTTTGACCATGAGGGAGAAATAAAAATTTTAGATGATAAGATTATTTTTCAAGGCCAAACTTACCCTTATAAGGATAATTATGAATTAAAAGCTACATTGTATAAGCTATTAGTAGAAATAAATGATTATACGTCACCATGGGGGATGCTGACTGGATCAAAACCATCAAAGCTTTTACAAAAACAAAGTCCGAGTCAAATAAAAGAAAAATATTTTGTTTCAGATGAGAAAATTAATTTGCTAGTGTATATTAAAAACGAGCAAGAAAAATTAGATTTTGATAAAAATAATTTTAATTTATACATCAATATTCCATTTTGCCCAACTAGGTGCGATTATTGTTCTTATCCTACAATAATTGGACCCCACCATGACAAGAGCGAATATATTTCCTATTTAATAAAAGAAATTAATAATATAAATCTGCCAAAAAACTTAGACACAATATATATAGGTGGAGGGACTCCTTCATATGTCAGCCACAAGGATTTGGAAAAATTATTGGATACAATAAATTATAAATTTTCCTACCAAGAATTTACTTTCGAAGCAGGTCGTGAAGATACTTTGGATAAGAAAAAATTAGAAATTTTAAAGGCAAAGGGAGTTGACAGGATTTCCTTAAATCCTCAGACCTTTAATCAAAAAATTATAAAATCAGTTGGTAGAAATCAGGATATGGACCATTTTCTAAAAATCTATGAAAAAGCTGGTGAATTAGGATTTATAATTAATATGGACTTTATAGTTGGACTTGTTGGTGAAAATGCAGAAGCTTTTGCAAAAAATTTTGAAATTCTAAAAAAACTTCAGCCTGATAATATAACTTTCCATGCCCTAGCAACAAAATCTGGCAGCAAGTATAGGGAAGAAAATAAAAAGGGGTCTATAGGAGATGCTCTAACTATAAGTCAAGCTATAAAAGAATTTACTCAAAAAAATTCTTATAAAGCCTATTATCTCTATCGCCAAAAAAATATAATCAGCAATCTAGAAAATATAGGCTATCAAAAGGGAGACACAGCCCAAAGGTACAACATAATTATTAACGAAGAAATAGAAAATGTAATGGGCCTTGGTATGAATGCAAATAGCAAACTTATGAATGGGAAAAAATACAGAAACGACCGTAATATTCGTGACTATTACAATAATATAGATAAAAATATAAATGCTAAAAATAAATTAATTAATGAGTATAATAATTAAAAAAGGAGGCATTTATTATGGAAATTAAAGATTTAAAACCTGAACTAGTTTGGAAATTTTTTGGACAATTAAGTGAAATTCCAAGAGGTTCTGGGGATGAAAAGGCTGTTTCTGATTATTTGGTAAATTTTGCAAAAGAAAGAAATTTAGAAGTTCGCCAAGATGAAGCTTTAAATGTTATTTTCAAAAAAGATGCAAGTGCTGGATGCGAAGATAAGCCAACTATTGCCCTTCAAGGTCACATGGATATGGTTTGTGTAAAAGAAAATGATTCTGACCATGACTTTAGCAAAGACCCTATAAAATTAATTGTTGATGGAGAATGGGTAAGAGCTGATGGTACAACATTAGGTGCTGATGATGGTATGGGAGTTGCTTATATTTTAGCAATCTTTGATGATGAAGAAGTAGCTCACGGCCCACTTGAAGCTATAATTACAACTGGTGAAGAAACTTCAATGGTAGGAGCAAATGCCCTTGATGCATCTGATATTAATGCAAAATACTTAATAAATATAGATACTGAAGAAGATGGAATCCTTACAATAGGTTGTGCAGGTGGATGTGATTTAGAAATCAGCTTTAAAAAAGAAAAAGAAGCTGCTGAGGGAGATTTCTTAAAACTTGACCTAAGAGGATTTGAAGGTGGACATTCTGGTATGGAAATTGACAGAGGACGCCTAAATGCAATCAAAACTATTGGTAGACTTTTAGCAGACATTGAGGGAGTACAAATTGCATCTATCAATGGTGGGGTAAAAAGAAATGCCATCGCATCAACTGCAGAAGTAGTATTTGCAGTAGCAGATAAAGAAGCCGCAAAAAAAGAAATCGAATCAAGAATTGCTGATATATTAAATGAATCAAAAGATACAGATCCAAAAGGCCAAATAACTCTTGAAGATGCAAGTTTTGATGGAGAAGTTTTAACAAAAGATCTTTCAGAAAATATTATAAACACTCTTTATACCCTACCAGATGGTTTGGTTAAAAAACACCAAGGCGAAATCATAACTTCATCAAACCTAGGTATACTTGAAGAAGATGAAAACGAAGTGAGAATCGTTTGCATGATTAGATCTCAAATTGACTCTGCTAAATTTAATAGGGCAGCAATTGCTAAAAAAATTGCCCAACAATTTGAAGCTGATTGTGAAGTTACAAGTGCTTATACAGGCTGGCAAAGAGAAGAAACTAAACTAATTGATATTGCAAATGACATTTGGAAAGAACAAACTGGATCAGAAATGACAGTTGAAACCACTCACGGCGGTCTAGAATGTGGACTATTCAAGGGTGTAATGCCAGATGTAGAAATGCTTTCATTTGGTCCAACTATAGAAGGAGCTCACTCTCCAAGCGAACGAGTAAACATAGAATCAACAGAAAAAAATTACAAATTCCTAGTAGAATTGCTAAAAAGGGTCTAATAAGAAATCCGCCCCTGAGTGGGTGGATTTTTTATTTTAGCTAAGTTTACTTAAATTTAAAACAATTCTGGAAAATGTTTGCATTTTTATTTCTAATATTGTAATATGATAACAGGAAGAGAATTTACAAAAAGGAGGTACTATGTACGAGCAAAAAGTCATACTAACTAATGAGATTGGCTTGCATGCAAGACCTGCATCGATTTTTATCCGTGCTGCAGTAAAATATCCTTGCGACATAACAGTTGAAAAAAACGGTAGAAGCTACAATGCAAAGTCAATAATGTCAGTTCTTAGCATGAGTGCTTCTAATGGGGATGAATTAACTTTAAGAGCAGACGGAGATAAGGAAGAAGAAGCTATAAAAAATCTTGTTGATGTTGTTGAAAACAAAATAAACAACCAATAAATTTTATATAAATAAATCCACGAGCCTAGGCTCGTTTTTTTATTGGTCAAAAATGGTACAATATGTAAAGAATTATAATAATTGATAATTCCTAGTAAAGTAGTATATTTTAATTGAAAATTTATTACTAATTTTAAAAGAAGAGGTATATATGTCTGAGTTATTAAAAATAGAAAATCTCCACGTATCAGTTGAAGATACTGAGATTTTAAAAGGTATAGATTTAACAGTAAACAAGGGTGAAGTTCATGTTGTAATGGGATCAAATGGTTCTGGTAAGTCAACACTTATGAATACAATCATGGCAAATCCTGTTTATGAAGTAACAGAAGGTAAAATTTATTTTGAAGGTGATGACATCACAGAAGAATCTGTAGATAAACGTGCTCGCCGCGGAATATTTATGTCCTTCCAACACCCTGATGAAATTCCAGGTGTAAAATTAAACGACTTTTTAAGAATTTCTGAAGAACAAATTACTGGTGAAAAACCACAAATGCTTAAATTTAGCAGGCAATTAGCAACAGAAATGGAAAACTTAAATCTTTCTGAAGATTATGCTAGTAGATATGTAAATGTTGGTTTCTCAGGTGGTGAACGTAAAAAATCTGAAATTTTACAACTAAAAATGCTAAATCCAAAACTAGCTATGCTAGATGAAACTGATTCAGGACTAGATGTCGATGCTGTAAGAATAGTAAGTAAGGGTATAAAAGATTATCTCACAGAAGATAATGCAGTAATTATCATCACTCACCACAGAGAGTTATTAGAAAATATCGAAGCTGATTATGTTCACGTAATTAAAGATGGCAAAATCGCTCACGAGGGTGATGCAAGCCTAATGGATGAAATCGAAAAACGCGGATACGAATGGGTGTAAAATATGCCAAGTAATAATATAGAAGAAAAAATAAAAGAATTGGATCGAGGTTTTTACGACTTTATAGACGAATTTACCTACGATAAGATAACCGAAAAAGGAATCAATGCTGATATAGTAAACGAAATCTCTCGTGAAAAAGGCGAGCCAGATTGGATGAGAATTAGAAGATTAAAATCATTAGAAATCTTTAATCAACTAGAAAATCCAACTTGGGGACCGGATTTATCAGAGTTAAATGTAGATGACATTACAGCTTATGTAAAACCAAAAACAGATAAAAAATCAAATTGGGAAGCCTTACCAGAAGAAATCAAAGCAACCTTTGATAGATTAGGTATTCCACAGGCTGAACAAGAATCCTTAGCTGGTGTTGGTGCCCAATACGACTCTGAGGAAGTATATTTTTCAATCCAAAAACACTTGGAAGACCAAGGTGTTATCTTTATGGACTTTGCAACAGCTCTAAAAGAACACGAAGACCTTGTTAAAGAATATTTCCAAAGAGCAATTCCACCAACACTTCACAAATACGCAGCCCTACACGGTGCAGTATGGTCTGGTGGATCATTAATCTATGTGCCAGAGGGAGTAAAAGTAGATATTCCTCTACAATCATATTACAGATTAAATGCTCCTGGAGCTGGACAATTTGAACACACAATGATAATTGCAGAAGACAATGCAAAAGTACACTTTATCGAAGGATGCTCAGCACCTAGATATAACGTAGTAAACTTACACGCAGGGTCTGTAGAAATTTTCGTTGGTAAAAATGCTGAAGTAAGATTTTCAACCATAGAAAACTGGTCAAGAAATATGTATAACCTAAACACCAAACGTGCTATCGTTGATGCGGGCGGAAAAGTAATTTGGGTTTCAGGATCATTTGGATCAAAAGTTTCTATGCTTTACCCAACATCAGTTTTAGCTGGTGAAGGCGCAAGCGCAGAATACACAGGAATTACTTTTGCAGCTGATGGACAATACATTGACAATGGTTGCTCAATGATTCACCTTGCTCCAAACACATATTCAACAGCCCTTACAAAATCAATTACAGCTGGAACTGGTAAATCAATGACTAGATCTCTAGTTCAAATGAAGAAAAATGCAAAAGGCAGTCGTTCTACAGTTGACTGTGAAAACCTAATGCTAGGCGAAAATGCTCAATCAGATACAATTCCAGTATTAGACATTAGAAATGATGATGTAGACTGTGGTCACGAAGCTAAAATTGGTTCACTAAACCAATCACAAATATTTTATCTAATGAGCCGTGGTATTCCAGAAGATGAAGCAAAATCAATGATTGTTCGTGGATTTGCAGAACCAGTTAGCCGCGAGCTACCACTAGAATATGCAGTTGAAATGAACCGCCTAATAGATATGGAACTAGAAGGAGCAAATGGTTAATGAGTAGACTAAATGAAATGAGAATGTACACTTGGAATTCCCAAGGCCTAAATTATGTAGATGCAAATCTTGGCCTAAAAGAAAAACAAGAGTACTTTAAAAATAGCGAAGGCGAATCAATTAAAGACTTAGAAGATGCTTTTAAGGCATATGAATACGGCCTTTCTGATGAGACAAAAAAAGAAAACCAAGAATTTAGAAACTTTAGCATCTACCGTGATGTAGAGGGCAAAAAAGATTTTGAATCTATCGATCTAAAAGTAGATGATGAAAATAATATTTTGGTAGCAGGCATTGATATTAATGCCCGCGAAAATTCAGAATCTTCATTTTTAATTTCAGCCCTAGGTGAGGGAGAAAATTTATATTTAAATTCTCAAATAAGGGTAAATGTAGCTGATAATGCAAAGGTAAAATTAGTTGTAGTTACAAATTTTGGAGAAAACTCAACTAATTTACAATCAGTAACTACAATTGTAGGAGAAAATGCGCTTTTAGATATTTCCTATATTGAAATTGGGGCTGATTACTCAATTGTAAATATAAACAATATCCTAGCAGGCGATAGAGCTCATGTCATAGAAGATGGAATTTACTTTAAAGAAAAAGACCAATTCCTAGACATACTTGCAAACAATGATCATTACGGCAATGAAACTGATTCTGATGCTATGTTTAATGGTGCTCTAAAAGACAGTGCCCACAAAAATTGGAAGGGTGTAGTTGATCTAAAACACGGTTGCTTTGAAGCGGATGGTAAAATTGGGGATTACTCAATGATGTTTTCAGACAATGTAAAAAATAAAACTGCTCCAATCCTTCTTTGTGCAGAAAAAGAAGTAGCGGGTAACCACGCAGCAAGTGTTGGTAGACTAAATAAAGAAATGTTATTTTATATCATGAGCCGTGGTTTTGACAAAAAACAAGCAGAATCAATGATGCTAGAAGCAACATTCTCAAAAGCCCTTGATAAAATTGAAGATGAATCTTTAAGAGATGAACTAAAAGAAAGAGTTCATCAAATGAACACAAGGAATTAAAATGGATATAGAAAAAATTAGAGCTGATTTTCCTTACCTAGATAGCCAAAAAGTAGGTAAGGAAGTCATCTACCTTGATACAGGTGCAACAAGTCAAAAACCAAAACAAGTTATAGAAGCGGTTGACAAATACTATAAATATCAAAATGCCAATCCACACAGGGGAGCCCACTATTTAAGCTATGTAGCAACAGAAGCCTATGAGGGTGCGCGTGATAGAATCGCTTCATATATTGGAGCAAAAAATCGTGAAGAAGTAATTTTTACTAGAAATGCTACAGAAGCACTTAATCTAATTGCTTATTCATATGCTATGAACAATTTAAGTGCTGGTGATGAGATTTTAATTACAATCCTAGAACACCACGCAAACCTAGTGCCTTGGCAAATGGTGGCAAAACATACGGGTGCAAAGCTAGTTTATGCATATCTAAAGGATGATTATTCCCTAGATTATGATGATTTAAAATCAAAAATCAATGAGAATACAAAAATTGTTTCATTTACAGGTGCATCAAATGTGACAAGTGAAATAATCGATGTCAAAAAAATTACTAACTGGGCCCATGAAGTTGGGGCAATAGCAGTAGTTGATGCAGCCCAACTTATCCCTCATTTAAAAACAGATGTGACTGATTTAGATTGTGATTTTATGGTATTTTCTGGCCACAAAATGCTTGCGCCAATGGGAATTGGTGTCCTATACGGCAAAAAAGAATTGCTTGAAAACATGGATCCTTTCCTAACAGGTGGGGATATGATAGAATATGTTTACGAACAAGAGGTAACTTTTGCAGAACTTCCATACAAATTTGAGGCAGGAACTCAAGATGTTGGAGGAGTTTTGGGACTATCAGCAGCTATTGACTATATTGAAGAAATTGGCATAGATAATATTTACCAATACGAACACGACTTAACCCGCTATGCCTATGATTTGATAAAAGATATACCAAATATCAAAATTTTCTACCCAGAGAATGCAAAAACAGGAGCTGTTTTATCATTTACTTTTGAAGATATCCACCCACACGATATTGCATCTATCCTTGATAGTAAGGGAGTTGCAGTAAGAAGTGGCCACCACTGTGCTATGCCACTTCACAAGTATTTAGAAGTAAGCGCTACAACTCGTGCAAGCTTTGCCTTTTATAATACCAAGAAAGAGGCAGAGATCTTTGCCAAAGAGTTACTAAATGTTAGAAAGGTAATGGGTTTATAATATGAATATGGAAGAAATTTACTCACAAATTATCCTAGATCATTCTAGAAACCAAGCCAACAAACACGAATTAAAAGATGCTGATATAAAAGAACCTGGCCATAACCCTTCTTGTGGGGATGAGATAGTCCTAGAACTAAAAACAGATGGGGATAAGATTGTAGATGCAGCCTTTACAGGTGATGGATGTGCTATAAGCCAGGCAGCAACAAGCGTAATGTGCGATTCGATAAGAGGCAAATCCAAGGAAGAAGCCAAAAAAATGGCAGATATTTATATAAGAATGATTAAAAGAGAAGAAGTAAGCGATGAAGAACTAGATAGCCTAGGCGATGCAGTTGCTTTTATTAACATTCAAAATATGCCACAAAGGGTAAAATGCGCCCTACTTTCTTGGAAAACCTTAGACCAAGTTATTAAAGATGAATAAAAATAGCTTAGAGCAAATGGAATTTTTGACAAGTGCAATTACAAGCTTGCTACTTGCGGCACTAACATTTTTACAATATCAAAAAAACCGCCCATATTGGTGGCTAATCTTAATAGTAACCATACTTATGGGGGCAAATGCTTATACCAAGTATAAAAAAATGAATAAAATATGATAGATAAAAGAGATCTAAAAGTTAGAAAACATTAGATCTCTTTTTTAATTACTTATTATTTTCTTTTCTTTCTGTTTTAGAATTATCAATCAGCATATTTTTAAAACCACTATAAATTCTGTGAATAGAATATATAATTAATAAAGGTCTTATGGCAAGTATGGAATAGAAGTCACCATCTAAACTAAAGTAACTTACATTATTTACTTTCATTATAATATCACTTATGTACGATGAATTTATAAAGAAAAATGCAATTAAAAGTCCACTAACTCCAAACACAAAATCTAAGTGCATTAATTTCTTATAATCTATATCATTTACTTTATGCTCTTTCATATATCCTCCTTGGAATATGTTTACCTATGTTTATTATATCAGTAGAAATAATTAGAAATCAAGTTTAATATTTCTATGATTTGCTTAATTTCTTGCAAAATTTATTTAATAAAAAAGTGAAATACCAATATTGATAAAATTTAAACTAAATTTTTAGTTTTTATAGCAAATTTGATAAAAAATATTGGAAATCGTTTTATTTTATGTTATACTATGCTTAGGCAAAGGCCAAAAGAATTTTTAGGAGGAGTGTTAATAATAGGACTATTTTTTATTATTTCTTATAATATTTAAAAATATTTAAATCTAGCTAAAAATTATTTAACTAAGGCTTTTTATTTTTTTGAATATTTTTGTGATTTTTAAAAAATAACTATTAATTTTGGTTTTTGCAAATTATTATGATTCAATACCTGGGAAATATTTAACAAATGGGTAAGAATTTATAAAAGACGATAAAAGTCTTAAAATTTAAGCCAAATATTTTTCATGGCATCTGGAGGTAATTAACTTAATGGATATCAAAAAATACTCACAAGCATCGGTAGATGTTATTAATCATGCAAATAAAATTGCAATTAGATATAGCAATTCGGAAGTGTCTGACTTGCACTTACTATATGCAATTTTACAAAATCCCGATAATCAGATTGCAGAGTTTTTAAAAGAATCAGCTGTTAATTTCCAACAACTTAAGGATGACGTGGAAAATGCTCTGACAAAACTTAGAAGTGCAAAGGGTGTGACAAATCTTTATGTCAGCAGGTCTTATCAAAAAGTTTTGTTGGTTGCTGAAGAACTTACAAGAAATCTCTTTGAAGAAAAAATTAGACTAGAACATATTTTTCTTGCCTTATTAAAGGAGACTGAAACTACAAGTTCCAAAATTTTGGGCCAGCATAAGCTTGATTATGATGGATTTATGCAATTCGTTTCAAGAAAGTTTAATGAGCAATTTTTAAATGGTATTGCTAAAGAAACCATTGCAAATCTTGAAAAATATGGTCGAAACCTAACCAAGGAAGCTATTGAAGGAAAACTTGACCCCGTTATTGGCAGGGATGAGGAAACTCGTAGCGCTATCCGTGTTTTATCCCGTAGGATAAAAAACAATCCGATTTTAATTGGTGAGGCGGGTGTTGGTAAAACTGCTATTGTTGAAGGGATTGTCCAAAGGATTGTCCAAGGGGATGTGCCAGACAATCTAAAAAATAGGATGGTTTTTTCACTTGATATGACATCTCTGGTAGCAGGAACAAAATATAGGGGAGATTTTGAGGATAGATTAAAGAAAATCCTTGAGGTTGTAAGGGATTCTGAAGGCAAGATTATTTTATTTATCGATGAAATCCACAATATTATTGGTGCAGGAAATACATCAGGAACTATGGATACTGCAAATATCCTAAAACCAATGCTTGCCCGTGGTGAAATCTTAACAATAGGTGCAACAACTATCGAAGAATACAAAAAGTATATCGAACAAGATGGAGCCCTTGATCGTAGATTCCAAAAAATAATGGTAAATGAACCAAGTGTTGAAACATCAATCGCCATCCTGAGAGGTGTGAAAGGCAAATATGAAAAACATCATATGGTACAAATTTCGGATACTGCTTTAGTAGAAGCTGTTAAGCTTTCAAAAAGATTTTTATCCTACAGAAAACTACCAGATGTTGCCATAGATGTCATCGATGAGGCTGCGGCATTAACGCGAATGACCAAAGATCAAAAACCTGTCGAAATAGACAACTTAAACCGCGCGCTAATCCAAGCTGAAATGGAAAAAATAGCCTTAAAGGATGAAACAGACAATATATCACGTGATAGGATTGTCGAAAAAGAAACAGAGATAGAAAATTTAAAAAACTCTTTGGAAGAAAAAACCAAGTTATACGAGCTTGAAAAAGAAAGACAAGAGCAAATTTTACTTTACGAAAAAGAACTTGATGACATTTTAGCTGACATAGAAATAGCTCAAAATGAACACAACATTAGCGAATTAGACGAAAAAATCAAGTCTAAAAAATTAGTAGAAGCAAAACTTGATAAATTAAATGACCAAGAAGCCTACTATCCACTTTCAACTAGTGTGACAAGTTCTGAAGTAAAAGAGATTATTTCTAAATTATCAGGCATGCCAAAGGTAAAACTACAACTAAATAAAATCGAAAACCTCGATCAAATCAGGTCAAATATGAAAGAAGAATTTGTAGGCAATGACAAAATGATTGATAAAATCATAGATACCTACCTAATTTCTGAGGGTGGTTTGTTTGAAAGAAGCAAACCAATCGGTAGTTTTTTAATTGGCGGCAAGGGCGCTGGCAAAAGTTATATAGCAGAGCTAACTTCAAAATATCTTTTTGATGGGGAAACTAGTCTTTTAAGATTTGATATGGGTGAATTTACAGAAAAATCAGCCGTTACAAAACTTATTGGAGCTCCTCCAGGATATGTTGGCTATGAAGTAGGGGGCATCCTAACTGAGGCTATAAGGACAAAACCATATAGCGTAGTTGTATTTAACAATATCGAGAAGGCAAATGTTGAAATTCAAAGTCTAGTCTCACAAATTTTAAGTGCAGGCAAGTTAAAAGACAACAAGGGCCGCAATATAGATTTGAAAAATACAATGATTTTCTTAACCACTTCGGAAAATATTAATAATAATTTAGAAAATGATATATCGGGTATAACTAATGTAGTGGATTATGTTTTTTATCTAAACGAACTAGAAAAAGACTCAATTGATAAACTAATAAAAATTAATTTAAGCAAATTAGAAAATGATTTGGAAGATAATCGTATCAGCCTTAGCTATGATGATCAGTTTATAAAAAACCTATCAGCATTTGCAATTGAATATGATATGGACATCAGAGAAATCAAGAAATTTATCGAGCAAGAAGTCTATCTAGAAATTTCTAAAAAAATATTAGAAACCAAGTCAGATAATCCATTGCAAATAACATTAGCATTTGAAGATGAAAAACTAAATCTGACAGCACAAGAAAAAAATTGGAGGTAAAAATGGCTTTTCAAGTACCAGAATATGTTTGTCCAAACTTTTCAGATGAAAAGTTTAAAAACGCACAAGATGTAAAACTAGGTAAAGTTGAAAAAGATGGTGTAGCACCAGATAACTTTTATCTAACAACTTACATGCCAACTTACTACAAAAAAGATGGCGAATGGATCCTACCAGAACACACATCACTTAACTGTGTAGCAGTTGCTGAGGGTGATGACATAGTTATCAAAGAAATCAGAGACCTAAAATCAGGTGATGAAGTAGTTTTAAGAGGCGATGATGATGCTGAAAGCGGAATTTATGTAAACGCAGAAGGATTCCCAGAAGAAGTTTACTCAAGACCTGGAAAATCAGTAGAAACATCATTCTCAAATGACTATGACAAATTATTTGAATTAATGGAACATGAACGTGATAGCGAAGATGGATACATAGTTTGGGTTCTAGGACCAAGTGTAGTATTCGACTATGATACAAGAAATGCTTTAAACAAACTAGCAGAAAATGGTTACATTAACTCATTACTAGCAGGTAACGCTATGTGTACTCACGACCTAGAAGGTGGATTCTTACAAACAGCATTAGGTCAAAATATTTACACACAAGTTAACCAACCAATGGGTCACTACAACCACTTAGACTTATTAAACGAAGTAAGAGATGCTGGTTCTATCAAAGAATTTATTGCTGGTGGTAATGTAAAAGATGGTATCATCAAAACACTTTCTGATATGGATGTTCCATTTGTACTTTCAGGATCAATCAGAGATGACGGTCCACTTCCAGAAGTACACGGAGATACAGATGATGCACTAAATGCAACAAAAGAAGAACTTGATAAAGCAACAATGGTTATTTGTATAGCAACAATGCTTCACAGCTTATCAGTTGCAAACCTAGCATCAAGCTACAAAAAAAGAACAGATGGAACAGTTTCACCAGTTTATATGTACTCAATCGACGTTACAGAAAACGTAGTACACAAAGTAGGTGCAGCAAGAGAATACATGGGATTTGTACCAATGGTAACAAACGTACAAGACTTTGTAGTTAACTGTGAAAAAGCATTAGTTTCTCCAGCTCAAGGAGTACTTTCTGAAGATATGGAAATTCCAGAAACTGAACACGTACAAATAACAGGCCACAAAGAACAAAGCAAGGAGGAATTATAAGATGAAATTTGAAATGCCAAAATATCATCATCCTGATTTCGATCAAGATTTCTTAAAAAATGCACCAAATGTTAAACTTGAAGAAGTAACAGAAGAAGGCATCAGCCCACGTAACTACCACGCATTATCAGTATTCCCAGAATACTTCAAAGTTAATGACAAATGGGTACTTGCTACAGAATCAAGAATGGATACTGTTTGTGTAGTAAATGATACACCAGGTGAAGAAAGTGTCGACATCGTTGAATTTAGAAACCTAAAAGTAGGCGATAAAGTAGCAATCGGACGTACAGAAGATGCTTCAGAAGGTATCTATGTATGGACTCAAGGATTCTTAGAAGAAGGATCAGAAAAAGATACATTTGCTTTCCGTTCAGGTCGTTCAAGAGAAACAGCTTTCTCAATGGACTATGACAACCTATACGAAGTACTTAAACACGAAAAAGAAAACAACGGCTATGTAACAATAGTAGTTGGTTCTGCAATTGCCCTAGATAGAGACGCTAGGCTTGCTTTACAAAGACTAGTTGAAAATGGATATATCAACGCAATCTTCTGTGGTACTGAAACAGCAGCATTTGACCTTGAACGTGGATTATATGGTACATCTTGGGGACAAGAACACTTTGAAAAAGAACAAAACTCTACAAGAAACCTATACGAAACTATCAACTTAGCTCGTAAATACGGTTCAACAAAAGCATTAGTAGAATCTGGACAAGTAAAAGATGGTTTCATCAAAGCATGTGTTGAAAATGACGTAGATTTTGTAATCGCTGGTACAATCCGTGATAGATTTGGTCTTCCAGAAACAATCAACAATGTTTATGAAGCCCAAGATGCTATGAGAGCTCACTCAAGAAAAACTTCTACAATCATCATGCTTTCAGCAATCTTATTTACAATTGCAACAGGTAATATGACTCCATCATACAACGAATTTGATGGCGAAGTAAGACCAGTTTACATGTACACAGTAGATATCCAAGAATTCGCTGTAAACAAACTTTCTGACAGGGGTACAGTAACAGCTGTTACTATGGTAACAAATACACAAGACTTCATCAGAAACGTAGATAGAGCTTTAAATAACTAAAAATAATATAAGAGCAAAAGCTCGCAGAAAATAGAATAAATAAAATATTCATACTTTATGAGTATTTTATAAATTGATTCTAATAAATTAGGCTGATTTTTACACTTCTTTGTAGGATCAGCCTTTTTTTGGATAAAAATTAGAGAATAATAAAAAATCTTTGTATACATATGTATAATTATTAGTAAAGAACTAAGGATTATACAAAAGTCTCGTACTATGATAAAATAATATTGTAAAATGTCAATATAGCTACAAAATTATTTTAAAGTGTGGCTTTACTTATAGAAAGGATTTTTTATGGAAAAAACAGTAACAAGTATTAATGCAGAAAAAAAGGAAAAGTTAAATAGCATCATAAAAGAATTGCTAGATGAAAAATTTGTTTTAGCATTTTCTGGTGGTGTAGATAGTACACTTATCTTAAAACTAGCTTCAGAATTAAGAGAAAATCGTGATGACGTTGTTGCAATGACTTTTGTAACAGAGTTTTCGCCTAAAGATGAGCTAGATGAATGTATAAGACTTGCAAAAGAAATGGATGTAGAACTTCACGTTGCAAATGTAAGTATCATGGACAATGAAAAACTACTTAACAACGTAAACTACAGATGCTACCACTGTAAAGGTGGACTTTTTGAAAACTGCTTTAACTTAAAAGATGAACTTGGTTATGGATTTGTAGTTGATGGTACAAACCTAGATGACTACCAAGTATTTAGACCAGGTATCAAAGCACTAAAAGACTTGGGCGCAAGATCTCCGCTTTATGAAGCTGGACTAAGCAAGGCAGAAGTACGCGCTTATTCAAAAGAACTAGGTGTAGAAACTCACAAAAAACCTTCAAAACCATGTATGGCAACAAGATTCCCATATAATACAAGAATTGATATAGATAAATTCCCAATGATTGAAGAAGCTGAAAACTACTTAGAAAGCTTAGGTTTTGCGGTAAATAGAGTTAGAATTTACGGAGATAACACTAGAATTGAAGTAGAAAAAGAAAAACTAGGCCAAGTTTTTGAACACGCTGAAGAAATTGTAAAGAAATTCAAAGACTTAGGATTTAAATACGTAAATATCGACTTAGAAGGCTACAGATCTGGTTCTATGGATGAAGTTGTAGATGACAATTTAAAAACAGAAGTAAATCCATGGTTAGCTAATGAACAATAAAGAATTTTTAGAAAAAATAAAAAATAATGAAATATCTATAAATGAAGGTCTAGATTACCTAAAAGAATTTAACTATAAGGACTTAGACTTTGCAAAATTAGATTTCCAAAGAAAAGAACGCCGCGGATTTGGTGAGACAATTTTTTGTGAGGGCAAGGAGGACTTTGCCCTTGCAGAAATTTATAAATCTTTTAGCGAGCGTAAGGAATCAGTAATTGGCACAAGAGCTACTCCTAGCCAATATGAAAGAGTCCTTGAACTTGTACCAGAAGCAAAATATGATCCAACTGGAAGGATTATTTCTCTTGTTTATGAACAGAGTCCCAAAATAGGAAATATTGCCATTTGTACAGGTGGTACTGCAGATTTAAAGGTGGCTGAAGAAGCTAGGATAACTGCAGAATTTTTTGGTGCAAATGTTAGTAAATTTTATGATGTTGGAGTTTCAGGACTTCACAGACTAACTTCAAAAATTGATGAAATTTCAAAGGCCAATGTAATTATTGCAATTGCAGGTATGGAAGGTGCTCTTCCAACAGTTATTGGCGGTTTGGTAAATAAACCAATTATTGCTGTGCCAACATCTATCGGCTATGGAGCAAATTTTAAGGGTCTTTCAGCCCTACTTACCATGCTAAATACCTGTGCTGAGGGTGTCAATGTTGTAAATATAGACAATGGATATAGTGCATCCTACAATGCTTGTCAGATTAATAAATTGATTGAGGAGAAGTAAATGGATTTATATTTTGAAATGAACTCTGGAATTGCTGGGGATATGACAATTGCAGCACTTCTAGATCTTGGAGCTAGTAAGGAAAAGCTAGTTAAGGCTATCGAATCAATGGGCATAGATGGCTATGAATTGGTTTTTGATAGAAAAATTAAAAACAATATAGATGCAAATAACTTTGATGTTATTTTATCAAATCATGACCACGACCACCATCATGATCATGATCACGATCATAACCATGACCACACTCATGAACACGTGGATGAAAATGGCAATACTTACACACATTCCCATTCTGATGACCACCATGGCCATAGACATTTAAAAGAAATTACAGACTTAATCAACAAAGCAGATATTTCTCAAAGAGCGAAAAAAGATGCCCTTGGTATCTTTGAAATCATTGCTGATGCAGAAGCAAAAGCTCATGGGATTGAAAAATCAGCAGTTCACTTCCATGAAGTAGGAGCGGTTGATTCAATAATTGATATTATAGGCACAGCTGTCCTAATCGATGATTTGGGAGTGGAAAATATTTATTTTTCAGATCTTAGCGAGGGTTATGGCTACCAATATTCATCTCACGGGCAAATGCCAATACCAGTGCCAGCTGTCATAAATATCCTTGCAGGTTCTAATATAAATCTAAAACTTTTGGATGAAGAAGGCGAACACGTAACTCCAACTGGTGCTGCTATTGTAAGATATTATGATAATGGCGAAAAAATCAATAGTTTTAAAGTAAAAAATGTAGGACTTGGAGCTGGCAACAAAGACTTTGCAAAATACACAAATATCTTGCGAGTAATGGAAATTGAAAGCAGTAAAAAAAAACACTAGAAATACTGGAAACTAATATAGACGATAGTACAGGAGAGATTTTGGGTTTTATAGTAGATGAATGTATGAAATACGCCCTAGACGTCTTTTATACACCAATATTTATGAAAAAAAATCGCCCAGCCTATAAGCTTTCAATTATTTGCGATTTGGAAAATGAGAAAGCCATTGAAGATTTAATTTTCAAACATAGCACAAGCATTGGCATAAGAAAAATTCCAATTGAAAGGGACATCCTAGATCGCAAAAAAGAATCACTCACTTATGAGGGGAGTGAGTACGATTATAAAATTGTTAGTCACAATGGCGAAGAATATGTGTATCCGGAATTTGAATCAGCTAAGGACCTTGCAATTAAAAATGACATCGGCATAAAAACTGCCTTTGATTTGTTAAAAAAATTATATGTTAAGAAGGAAGATAAATGAAGTATTTCAAAGCATTATTACTATCTTTAATACTAATTTTAGCTGGATGTACAAACAATCAAGAAGCAAAAACTGATGAAAATACATCCACAGAAACAAAAGTAGAAGAAAATACAAGTGAGAAAGAAAAAACTGAGCTTTCTGAAAATAAAAAAGAAGACTTAAATAGTGAAGAAAAAACGGGTGGCAAAATAGTTGTAAGAGACCTAGATGGCAATGAAATTACTTTAGACAAGCCACTTGAAAAAGTAATTATCCAAGGCTCATCATCAGGTGGTCCATTTATGACAATGATGTATTTGGATAAGGATAATTTCCTATCAAAAATCGCAGCCATGGATGATAGTGTAAAACTTGATAGAAACGATTTCTATACTCGTTTAGCACAAGTAATGCCAGAAATCGAAGATGTGCCACGTATTGCAAACTTCATGGATAACGATTTTTCTTATGAAGCTATCCTAAATACAGATGCTGATGGGATAATTGCACCAATCGGATTTAAAAGCCAAATTGAAGCAATCCAAGAAAAAATCGACATCCCAGTATTTTATGTGGACTATCATTCACAAGAGTTTGATAAGCACATTGCTTCAACAAAATTGATTGCCCAAGTAACTGGACTTGATAAAAATTTGGATGAACTTATTGATTTTTACACATCAAAAGTAAGTCCAATCTTAGATAAAAAGTTTGAAGAAGATCAAAAACCAAAAGTTTATGTAGAACATGGTTACGAGGGTGAAAAAGAGTACGGAAACTCTTATGGATCTAACAAAATGTGGGGCAAAATAATAGAAGATTGTGGTGGCCACAATATAGGTTCAGATGCTCTAGGATCTGATGAAGCAATCCCTTTATCAAGTGAATTTGTTTTATCTGAAGATCCAGAAAAAATTATCCTAACAGGATCCCAATGGATAGAAAAACCACATTCTATGAAAATGGGCTATGACACAAGTACAGATCAAGTAAAAGAAAAAATTGATCTTTATAATTCTCGCTCAGGCTGGTCAGACTTAGAAGCTATGAGAAATAAAGAAATTTATGTTATTAGCCAACAGCTAGTACGTGATATGAGTGACTTTTATTCATATGAATATATAGCAAAGACCCTACATCCAGAAGAGTATAAGGATTTAGATCCAGAAAAAGATTTTGAAGAGTTTTACCAAAAATTTATGCCAATTGGCTTAGAAGGAACTTGGTCATATAAATATGAATAGAAATAAAAAAATAATTATTTCTACAATTTTATTAATAATCGCTGGTATAATTGATTTATTTATCGGTGATAGCAAAATTGCCCTTAGCGATTTGTCAAATCTAAGTCAGATTCAAAGAACAATTTTATTTGATATCCGCTTGCCTGAAGTAGCAACAGCAGGAATAGTTGGCTTGTCTTTGGGACTTGGTGGGGCAATTATGCAAACAATTTTAAATAATCCTCTGGCAGATCCCTTTACTCTAGGAATCTCATCAGCGGCAGGATTTGGTGCAAGCCTATTTTTGATTTTAGGCTTGTCACTTTCCTATGTTGCCTTTGGATCTATCATATTTTCACTAGTGTCCATGTTTTTTGTTTTTTACATATCAAAAAAGAAATCCATGAATACCGAAGATATGATCTTGGCAGGGATTGCTGTCAAATTCTTTTTTGACTCACTGACCTCGCTTTTGCAATATTTAGCAACCGATGAAGCCCTAGCATCCATTGTTTTTTGGCTATTTGGCAATGTTACAAAAACTACTAGCAAAGAAATTTTTATAATTTTAAGTGTTTTTCTAATTATAGTATTCTTTGCCCTAAAAGATGCCTGGAAGCTTACAGCCATGCGTTTTGGTGAGGACAGAGCAAGGGCTATGGGCGTTGATACAAAATTGCTAAAGATAAAAACTTTTATTTTAGTTTCGATTCTTGCCGCAGTTTCTGTATCCTATGTTGGAATTATTGGTTTTATCGGGATTTTGGCCCCACATTTTGCAAGAAGAATGGTGGGAGAAGACCAAAGATATTATCTAATTTTATCTGCAATTATCGGAGGAATTCTTTTAGTAATTTCATCTATGGTTACTAAAATGATAAAACCTGGAGTTGTTGTGCCAATTGGCATTATCTCATCGCTTATAGGACTTCCACTAATATTTGTAATGCTTTTTGGAGTCAAAAATGATTGATATAAAAAACCTTACAATAAACTATGAAAAAAATGTAATAGATGATATTAGTTTTTTTGCAGGTCCAGGCAAAGTCCACGTTCTTATGGGACGAAATGGTGCTGGAAAGTCCTCAATTTTAAATGCAATTAGCGGCTTGATAAATTACCATGGAGACATAAAAACAGATGGCAAAATCTCATATCTAAATCAAAATGTAAATACAAAAGTGAACTTTACCGTTTTTGAAACTATAATTTTGGGTAAAGTAAAAAGTCTTAATTTTAAACTAAGCGATCAAGACATAATGGATACCTATGAAATAATGGACCTACTAAATCTTAGAAAATTTGAAAATAAGAAAATTTCAAAAATGAGTGGGGGTGAAGTCCAAAAAGTCCTCATTGCCCAAGCCCTAATTAGCAAACCAGATATTTTATTGTTAGATGAACCAGTAAGTGCCCTTGATTTGCATAACCAATACGAAATACTAGCTATAATAAAAAATCTAACCCAAAAACTAAATCTTACAACCCTCATCACCCTCCACCAAATGGAATTAATCGAAAGATACGCTGATAATATAATTTTGATAAATGATAATAAAATTTATGGAGTAGGCGATAAATACCAAATATTCACAAAAGAAATGTTTGATGAGGTATACAACATAGATGCTAACATAAAAAAGATGGATGACAGCTTGTTGTTTTTATTTAATATGAATAATAATCAACAATTTTAAAAAAAATAAGTTTATAAAACATATGTTTTGGATATAAACTAGGTAGGAGGAATTATGACAGAAAAAACAAAAAAACGTGACTATAACAAACTTGCCAAATTGGGCTTGCTTATTACAGCCATTCTTTGGGGAAGTTCACTGACAGTAGTAAAGGGAGCAACAGATACTTTTAATCCAAACTTTATCCTTAT
Source organism: Anaerococcus sp. Marseille-Q5996 (assembly GCF_946893725.1). GTDB lineage: Bacteria > Bacillota > Clostridia > Tissierellales > Peptoniphilaceae > Anaerococcus > Anaerococcus martiniensis. Next base: position 212,733 of record NZ_CAMPPE010000001.1, read on the forward strand.
GGTTAGGTTTGCTATTTCAGCAATATTACTTGCAATTATATTTAACAAAAAAGTTAGAAAAGCAACAAAAGATGACCTCAAAGCTGGATTTATAGTAGGATTTTTCTTATTTATTGCTTATTCATCTCAAACACTAGGTGTTACATACGCAGATCCAGGAAGAAGTGCCTTTCTTTCCGCATCCTATTGTGTAATAGTACCGTTCTTATCTTGGGCAATTACTAAACATAGACCTGATAAATATAATATGTGGGCAGCAGCCATTGCCATTGTAGGTATTTATCTAATTTCTAAATCAGGAGTAGAAAAGGGAACATCAATATTTAACGCAAGCAAAGAAATGCTATTAGGTGATGGACTTGCCTTACTAAGTGGTATCCTATTTGCAGCACATATAGTAGCAGTAAAATTGTTTACAAAAGGAAAAGACCCAATAGTAATGACTATTTTCCAATTTACATCAGCAGCAATTCTATCTGCAATAGTGACATTATTCTTTGAAGATAACTCAAATATGGTAATTAATTCTTCAAGACCAATTCTTGAACTTTTATACCTAGCTATCTTCTGTACAACAGTAGCACTATTACTACAAAACATTGGACAAAAATACACAGACGAATCCTCAGCAGCAATTATTCTAGGATTTGAATCAGTATTTGGAATTCTAATCCCAGTAATGCTAGGAATTGAAAGTCTAACACCAATGTCAATTGTAGGATTTGTTCTAATGTTTGCAGCAATAATGATTTCAGAAACTAAATTATCATTCCTAAACAAAGACAAAGCTCCATCGGCTTAAAAATAATAAAAAAAACCTCAAATTCATTTTGGATTTTGAGGTTTTTTTATTTTTTAAAACTAATTGACAATAATTGTTAAAGATGCTATCATATAGACAATTAAAACGTTTTAATGGTGGTGAAATGGCAAATATAAAAGATGTAGCAAAACTTGCGGGAGTATCAATAACAACTGTATCAATGGTTTTGAATAATACTAAAAATAAAATATCTGAGCCAACCAAGAAAAAAGTTTTGGATGCTGCGAAAAGTTTAAATTACAATGCCAATGGCTATGCCAAGGCCCTTGCCAGCCAAAAAAGCAATATAATTATGGTTGTTGTGCCGGATATAAATAATCCATTTTTTTCAGCACTGGTGAAGGAACTGACTCGATTTGCCCAAGAGTATTCGTATTTTTTGTATATTCATAACACTAACAACAAAAAAATTGGTAAGGATGAATTTTTAAATTTACTAGCAAATAATATTTTTGCAGCTACTCTGGTAGTTGACCGAAATGTCAATTCTTTAAATGAGGATGATCTAAGAAAGCACAATATTATTTTCCTAGATGAGGTAGATTTTGATAGTAGAAACACTCAAATTGTAACAGGAAATAATGAAATGGGCGGATATCTTGCTATGGAATATCTCATAAAAAGAGGATTTAAAAATATTGGTCTTTTGATTGGACCAAGGTCAACAGCAAATTCTTCCCGCAGACTTTCTGGTGCTATAAAGGCTGCTATGAACTATGATATTTACATTGACTATAAAAATATAGTTCATGGAGATTATTCATATGAAGAAGGCTATAAGGCTGGGAAATTTTTCAAAGAAAAAAATGTCGATGCAATTTTTTCTTTTGCAGATATGTCTTCATATGGTCTAATAAATTACTTTGCTGAAAATGACATAATAATCCCTGATGACATTTCACTAATAAGTTATGACAATCTATTTTTAAACAAAATCATCAGCCCAAGACTTACATCCCTTGATCAAAACCTAAAAGAAATCGCCAAAAACGCAATGAGAATGGCTGATAATTTAATTAGAAATAAGACAGTTCAGGAAAAAATAATGGTAGAGCCTAAAATTATTGAAAGAGAAAGTGTAGGTTTTAAAAAATGAAAATATTAAATTTTGGGTCTATAAATATAGATATTTTCTTTAGGGTAAATCACATCGCACGTCCTGGTGAAACAATTAGTGCCCAAAGTATTGAGAAAAGAGCCGGAGGTAAGGGCTTGAATCAATCGGTTGCTTTGGCAAAAAACTCTAATAGAGTTTATCATGCAGGAAGCCTTGGTAGTGATGGAGCTTTTTTAAAAGAATACTTAGCAGGTGAGGGAATTGATACAAGTTTTATAAGAGATTCAGATAATTCAACTGGAAATGCAATTATACAAGTTGATGACAATGGTGAAAACTCCATAGTTTTGTATAAGGGTGCAAATTTTGATATTGACAAAGACTTTATCGATGAGGTTCTGTCAAATTTTGATAAAAACGATATCCTTGTATTGCAAAACGAAATAAATAATCTGGATTACATAATTAAAAAGGGTTATGAAAAAGGAATGAAGATAGTTTTAAACCCCTCTCCAATTACAGATGAACTGAAAAATCTTGACTTTAAAAAAATTGACTTGCTAATGGTAAATGAAACTGAGAGCAAAGAAATATCTCTTTGTAATGATATAGAAGGCTGTATAGCTTATTTTAGAGAAAATTATCCAAATTTAAAGCTAGTTATAACTTTAGGTAGCAAAGGTTCTATATTTGTAGATAGGGATGATAAAATTTGCCAAAAAGCTTACAAGGTCAAGGCGGTAGACAGCACTGGAGCAGGAGATACATTTACTGGATTTTTTGTAGCTGAGTTTTATAAAAATACTGATGTTAAAAAATGTTTAGAACTTGCAACAAAAGCCTCAGCCCTATCTGTTAGAAAAAAGGGAGCAAGTATTTCTATACCAAATTTAGAAGATGTAGAAAAATTTATTGGAGAAGATTTATGAAGGAAAAAGGAATTTTAAATAGTGAAATTTCAAAACGATTATCGGATTTGGGTCACACAGATTTAATAGCTATTGGGGATTGTGGTTTGCCAATTGATCCAGATAAAAAAATTGATTTGGCCTTAAAGCTTGGTCAACCAAAGTTCATTGACGTCCTAGAAATTTTGTTAGAAGACTTCGGATGCGAACACTACATTTTAGCTAGCGAAATAAAGGATAAAAATCTAGACCAAGAAAATGCTATTAAAAAACTTTTGGATGGTGTAAGTTGCGAGTACATATGCCATGAAGATTTTAAGAAAAAACTAGAAGATGTAAAATTTGTCATAAGAACTGGAGAGAACACCCCATATTCTAATATAATCTTGCAGTCAAAAAATATTTTTTAGGAGCAATTATGAATATTGAAATGAAAGATATCTACAAGTCCTTTGGAAAAAATGATGTCTTAAAGGGTGTAGATTTTAATCTTGGCCAGGGAGAAATTCACGCTTTGGTTGGAGAAAATGGAGCTGGAAAATCAACTTTGATGAATATCTTGTCAGGAGTTTTGAACAAGGATTCTGGAGAAATTCTAATCGATGGCCAAAAGGTGGACATTGCTGATACAAATATTGCTAAAGAATATGGAATAAGTTTTATCCACCAAGAGCTTAGTGACTGGCCAGAATTAAGTGTTATGGACAATATATTTATGAATAACGAACTAAACAAAGGCTGGTTTTTGGATAGAAAATCCATGCGTCAAAAATGTGAGGATTTATTAAAACGATTTGATTTAAATATTGATCCAGATACTAAAGTAGCAAATTTATCAGTTGGGCAAAGGCAAATGATGGAAATAGCCAAGGCAAATTTAAATAAAATAAATGTTTTGATTTTGGATGAGCCAACAAGCGCTTTAACCAATAATGAAATTGATAAATTGTTTTTACTCATCAAAAAATTAAAAGATGAAAATGTATCCATGATATATATCTCCCACCGTATGGAGGAAATATTTGCTCTAACAGACAAGATTACAGTCATGCGTGATGGAAAATCAGTTGCAGTAATGGATACTAAGCAAACTAACGAAAAAGAAGTGGTTTCTCATATGGTTGGCAGGGACATTGGTGATTTTTATCCAGAAATGAATGCTAAAGTTTCAGATGTAAAAATAGAACTTAAAAATTTTTCAAAGGCTGATCTTTTTGAAAACATAAATATAAATGCAAAAAAAGGTGAAGTTTTGGGCATAGCTGGACTGATGGGAGCAGGTAGGACAGAAATAATGCGAGCTGTTTTTGGCCTAGATTCAAAAGATAGTGGGGAAATTTACATAGATGGCAAAAAAATTGAGATTACAAAACCAATGGATGCCATAAACAATAAAATCGGATTTGTTACTGAAAATAGGCAAGAAGAAGGCCTAGTCCTTGATGAATCCATCAGAGAAAATATTTCCTTGCTAAATTTTAACAAATTTACAGAAAAATCATTTATTGATAAGAAAAAAGAAAAAGACTTGTCAAATTCTCTTGTAGATTCTTTTAGGGTCAAAACCCAATCTGCAGAAAGTAAGGTGCGTGACTTATCAGGCGGAAATCAGCAAAAAGTTGTTTTTGCAAAATGGTATGCAATAGATCCAGAAATTTTAATCCTAGATGAGCCTACAAAGGGTGTGGATGTCGGTGCAAAAAGAGAAATTTACGATTTGATTAAGCAATTGACCCACAAGGGAGTATGTATAATATTAATTTCAAGCGATCTTCCTGAATTACTTTCTCTTTCAGACCGTATATATGTAATTCATGAAGGAGAAGTAAATGGAGAGCTTTTAAGGGAAGAAGCTAGTCAAGAAAAAGTAATGACCCTTGCAACAGGAGGAAAGCTATGAGCAATTTTAAAACAAAAATTAAAGAAAACCAGAATTTGGGCACTATCTTAGCACTAATTATCCTAATGGTTTTTGTTAGTATATTAAATCCAACATTCTTACAAGCAAACAATCTAATGAATCTGATGAGGCAATTAATCATAAACGGATTTATTGCCCTAGGAATGACCTTTGTAATCTTAACTGGCGGTATTGACCTATCAGTAGGTTCTACTCTAGCAGTAACATCTGCAATTTTTGCAGGTCTTTTACAAAATGGGATGAACACAATCCTAGCTATATTAATCGCCCTAGGTCTTGGGCTTATTTTAGGTTTGATAAATGGGTTTTTAATTACCAAAGGAAAACTTGCCCCATTTATAGTAACCCTAGCCACAATGACTATTTTTAGAGGGTTGACCCTAGTTTATACAGATGGGAGACCTATAGCTGGGCCAAAAGATAATTTTGCCTTCAAGTTTTTAGGAAAGGGCCAATTTTTTGGAGTTCCTTTCCAAGTAATCTTATTTGCCCTAGCATTTTTGATTTTGTGGACTATTTTAAATAAAACTGCCCTGGGTCGCAAAATATATGCTGTTGGGGGCAATGAAAAGGCAAGTTTTATTTCGGGGATTAATATAGATAAGGTAAAAATAAGCGTTTATGTAATATCATCACTTATGGCTGTATTATCAGGTTTGGTTTTAACTTCTAGATTAAACTCTGCCCAACCAACAGCGGGTGTTGCCTACGAAATGGATGCTATCGCTGCAGTTGTGCTTGGAGGGACAAGTATGACAGGTGGTAGTGGATCGCTAACTGGAACCCTAATTGGTATTTTGATTTTAGGTGTCCTTAACAATGGTCTTAATTTATTGGGAGTATCAAGTTTTTACCAGCAAATCGTAAAAGGGATTGTAATTTTAATTGCAGTTCTAATTGACCGCAAAAGAAACAAATAGGAGAGTTTTATGAAAACAATTAAAAAATATTTATCACTAGTCCTTGTTGCATTATTTGCATTTACTGCTTGTAGCTTAGAGGGACAAAGCAACAATGAATCAACAGAAAATAAAACAGAAACAAGCGAAACAGCAGAAAACACCAGTACAGATGGAAAAATGAAAGTAGGTGTTTCACTTTCGACACTTAACAATCCATTTTTCGTATCAATTAGAGAAGGTATTGAAGAGGGTGCGGGAGAAGACGTAGAAACTGTAATATCCGATGCACAAAACGATTCTTCAACACAAAGTAACCAAGTAGAAGACTTAATTACTCAGGGAGTTGATTTAATCATAATCAATCCGGTAGACTCAACAGCAATCGCACCATCAGTAGAAAAAGCAAATCAAGCAAATATTCCAGTTATCTGTGTCGACAGAGGAACAGATTCAGGAGAAATCGTAAGCTTTATTGCAAGCAACAACGTTGAAGGTGGTAAGATGGCAGGAGAATTTATCCTAGAGAAAGTTGGAGAAAATGCAGAAGTTATCCAACTAGAGGGAATCCCTGGAGCAAGTTCAACTCGTGAAAGAGGTGAAGGATTTAAAGAAGCTACAGATGGCAAAATTAATCTTTTAGCAAGCCAAACAGCTAACTTTGATAGGGCAGAAGGTCTTACAGTTATGGAAAACTTGTTGCAAGCTCACCCAGATGTAAAAGCAGTATTCTGTCAAAATGATGAAATGGCCCTAGGAGCTAGTGAAGCAATAAAAACAAGTGGAAAAGATATTGTAATAGTTGGTTTTGATGGAAATGATGATGCAATAAATGCAGTAAAAGATGGAACACTATCAGCAACTGTTGCTCAACAACCAAAAGAAATGGGTAAATTAGCTATACAAACAGCTATCAAATACCTAAAAGGTGAAACAATAGAAGAAGAAGTAGATTCACCACTTGAACTAATTAAATAACTTAAAAACAAAATCCCAATAAATCCCATAAAAAAGTTGCAGATACTTATCTGCAACTTTTGTTTTTATTTTTCAATTAATTCTTGGACAAAATCTACTTCTTTACCATCCACAACCCTAGATGGGATTCCTATTCTGGATTCTTCTCTTACTTCTTTGTAACCATCTAGATTATCACGGTATTTTAACAACCTTTTTAAATCAAGCAGGCTATCAGAAATATTTATTATTTCTACACCCTCATATTTTTCAGGATTTGCCTCATAGTCTTTAAAAACCCTTTGGCAATGTGGGCACTTGTCGCTTACAAAAATTTCAGTTTTACTCATTTTTTCCTCCTATAATTTACATAAGAAAACTTTATTCCGTTTTCCTCATATATTTGAGATTCACTTACAATCTCAAAATCTGGATCTTGGTCAAAATTATGCAAAAAGGTATCTGCATCTTTTATTGCATTTATTTTTGTGATTATGGCTTCATCAGCGTATGGTAAAAAAATATCAACTATCTCAGACCCGCCTATTACAAAAACTTCTTTTTTACTAGTTTTAACATAGTTTATAACCTCACTTGGATTATGAAAAACTTTTGCATTTTTTGCCTCATAATCGGGATTTTTTGATAAAATAATATTTTTCCTATCTGGCAAAGCATGACCAATTGATTCATAGGTATTCCTACCCATTATCACAATATTTCCCATAGTAATTTGTTTAAAATGTTTCAAATCTTTTTTGATGCGAAATAGCATGTCATTATCTTTTCCGATTGCCCAATTTTCATCAACTGCTAAAATAATTTTCATTTTTAAACTCCTATCCTTATAATACCCATCCAAAGCGGGTAAAATACTAGCAAAGGAGAGATTATGTTTTATACAGCTGATTATATTATTTTAGAAGATAAAGTTTTAGAAAATTATTATATGGAAGTAAAGAAAGGCAAAATAAAGTCATTTTCTAAAGAAGAACCAGAAACTTATGAATATTTGGGAGAAATTATTGCTCCAGGTCTGGTAGATACTCATATCCATGGCTATCATGGAGAAGACATCATGAATGCCAAAAAAGGTGCTCTGGAAATAATTTCTAAGGGACTTTTGGAAATGGGAGTTACAAGCTTTTTGCCAACAACACTTACAGATTCAACAGAGAGATTAAACCAAGCTTGCAAAGTGATCGGTCAAGAATATAAGGATGTGACTGGTGCAAAAATCCGTGGAGTTTTCCTAGAAGGCCCATTTTTTACAGAAAAATATAAGGGTGCCCAAAATGAAAAATATATGTCAGATCCAGATATAGAAAAACTAAAAAAATGGAAAGAATTATCAGATGGTTTGGTAAATAAAATTGCCATTGCCCCAGAAAGAGATGGAGTAATAGACTTTATCCATAAAGCAAATGCAATGGGGATTGCAGTTGCCTTAGGACATTCTGATGCCAGCTATGAACAGGCAATGGATGCAGTAGAAGAAGGGGCAAATATTTTTGTCCACACCTATAATGGCATGAGTGGACTCCACCACAGAAATCCAGGAATGGTAGGAGCAGCAATGAATTCAGATGCTATAAGTGAATTAATTTGCGATGGCCACCACGTAAGCCCAGCCAGTGCAAATGTTTTGATGAATGCAAAAGGCAGAGATAAAATCGCATTAATAACAGACTGTATGTCAGCAGGAGGCATGGCAGATGGAGATTACAAACTAGGAGAATTTGATGTAATTGTAGAAAATAGCACCGCAAGACTAAAAGAAGGCGGTAACCTAGCAGGGTCAATTTTAAAATTAAAAGACGCTGTAAAAAATGTAGTAGACTGGCAAATAGCAGACACCTTTGAAGCCATCCAAATGGCCAGCCTAATCCCAGCTAAATCTGTAGGTATAGATAATGTGTGCGGAAAATTAAAAGTAGGATTTGATGCTGATTTTATAGTTTTGGATGATGATTTGGATTTAAAAGCTACTTATTTAAACGGTGAGAAAGTTTTTGAATAGAAGAAAAATATAAAACACCCCCTTGGGGGTGTTTTTTTGTGGTGATTTATTGAAGATGATTATTACATTAGTAAAATATATTGACAAATGTAAAAATGTGGATATAATATTTGTGAAAACGTTGTTATAATATAGGAGGTAGATATGACTTTATATGGTCAATTATTAGAACGACAAAAAGAACAAGACTCTATCAGAGTAGGTGTAATCGGTGCTGGACAAATGGGAAGAGGAATGGTTGCTCAAATATCAACAATACCAGGTATGATTGTTACCGGTATCAGTGATTTAAATATTGATGCAGCAAACGCAGCGAAAGATGCATTCAATAGCTCATCTGAAGAAAAAGTTGAAATATTAACAACTACAGATTTTAAAGAAGTTATTAATAATGAAAATATAGATGTAATAGTAGAAGCAACTGGTGTTCCAGAAGTAGGAGCTAAGGTTTGTTTAGAATGCTTACTAGCACACAAAAATATAGTTTTGTTAAATGTAGAGATTGATATCACAATTGGATCTCTTATGCATAAACTATTTAAATCTGCTGGTCTAGTATATACAGGATCTGCTGGAGATGAGCCGGCTGAGGTAGTTTCTTTATATGAATTCGCAAAATCAATGGGAATGGAAGTATTGGTTGCAGGAAAAGGTAAAAATAATAAACTTAAAGTCCATGCCAATCCAGATACTGCAAAAGAAGAAGCTGAATCTAAAAATATGAATGCCCATATGCTTGCTGCATTCCAAGATGGTACAAAAACTATGGCTGAAATGAACTTATTATCTAATGCGATTGGTTTTAAGCCTGATATTAAGGGAATGCATGGAATTTCAGGGGACTTAGACTCTACGGTTGATCAATTAAGCACAAAAGAAGAAGGTGGAGTTTTAAGCCAATACGGAGTAGTAGAATACGTTGATGGTTTAGCACCTGGTGTATTTGTAATAGTAAAAGGACAAAATGAAGGTGTTGTTGAAGAGTTAAATTATCTTATGAAAAAAGGAGATAAAGATAGACATATTTTATACCGTCCATTCCATTTAGCATCACTAGAAACTCCATTAACTGTTGCAAAAGTTGCTTTAAACAATGATACTTCAATAGTTCCATTAGGGGTACCTGTATCTGATACAGTTGCATTTACAAAAAAAGACATCAAAAAAGGTGAAAAAATAGATGGTATAGGTGGTTATTGTGTAAGAGGTCTTTTAGAAACCCACGAGGAATGTTTAAAAGAAAACCATATACCTATTGGACTAATAGCCGGAAATACAATTGCAAAAGAAGATATACCTGCAGATTCATTCTTAACTTTGGATAATACAGAGCTCGATACAACAACTACTGTATATAAATTAAGAAAATTACAAGATGAATTTATTGGATAAAAATGATTAAAGAAGTCGTAATAATATTACTTTTTTTAGTCATATGCCAAGGGGTTTTAGGAATATATCAGTTAAAAAAATACGACAAATTTATAAAGAATCTACAAACCAAGTATCAAGGGTTGGATAGATATTACCTGCTTAGTGAAAGGGCAGGTGATAAATTCCAATCGTTAATCTTAATTGTAATAATGGATAGCTCATATAATATTATTGAAGCCTATTATTATTCAGGATATACAGTATTTTCAAGTTTTAAAAATATAAAAAGTATAGAAAATAAAAATATAAATGATCTTTTAAATAATAAAACGGGTTATAAAGATATAAGAAACTTAGACGTAGCCCTAGATAAAGTTAAGAACAAATATGATGTAATTTTAGGAGAGAAAGTTGTTAGTTAATTCAAAAAAAGCTTTAGAAATAGCGAAATTAGAAAAATTTGCAATACCATCAACAAACTTCATAGACAATAATTCAGCGAGGGTATATGTAAAAACAGCAGAAGAACAAAATCTACCATTGATACTATCTTATGCTCAATCACATGCTGATATACTATCATTAGAAGAAGCAGCTACATTTGGAAAATATTTAGCAGAAGCATCAAAAGCACCAGTAATACTACACCTAGATCATGGTCAAGATAAAGAGACTGTATTCAAAGCTATAGAACTAGGATTTAGTTCAGTAATGATAGATGCATCAAACGAAAGTTTTGAAGAAAATATAAAAATAACAAAAGAAATAGTAGACTACGCTCACAAACATGATATAACTGTAGAAGCAGAATTAGGTCATGTAGGTGCAAATGATACTTCAGAAGCGGCAGAAATAACAGATTCAATATACACAGAAGCAAAAGATGTAAAAGAATTTGTAGAAAAGACAGGCGTAGACTCATTAGCAATCTCAATAGGCACAGCCCATGGACTTTACAAAGGCGAACCAAAAATTAACTTTGAAAGACTAAAGGAGATAGATCAGCTTGTAGATATACCGCTGGTACTACACGGGGGTTCATCATCTGGAGATGAAAACTTAAACAGATGTGCCACAAATGGAATATCAAAAATAAATATTTACACAGACTTCATAACAGCAGCTTACAAAAAAATAAAAGAAGGAAACTTCGAAAACTATATTCAAATGAAAGAAGCCTCAGATAAGGCTATGAAAGAAGTCTTAGAGCACTATTACAAAGTATTCGAAACAAAAAGCATATGAGATAATAAGGAGAAATCAATGATTGAAAAAACAATAACAAAACCATTTTTCATCTTCAATCCAAAATCCTATCTATATGGGCAAGAACTATATGAACTCGTAGAAGTAGCCGAAGAATTAGCAGAAGAATACCAAGAAAAAATAACAATACTAGTAACAGGACCATTTGCAGACCTAGCAAACATGGTAAAAATAAGTAAAAAAGCAAAAATATCAGCCCAACATATGGATGGAATACAACTAGGTCGTGGCATGGGATATGTAACAGCAGAATCCCTATCAAATATAGGAGTAAAAGCAACATTCTTAAACCATGCAGAACACCAACAAAACCTAGCAGACCTAGCAAAATCCATAAAAAGAGCAAAAGAAAAACAAATATCAACCATAGTATGCGCTGACAGTCTAGAAGAAGCCAAAGCAATAGCAAAACTAAATCCAGACGTAATCCTATGTGAACCAACCGAATTGATAGGGACAGGCAAAGTAAGCGATGAAAGCTACATTAACCAAACCAACCAAGCAATAAGAGAAGTAAACAAAGACATCCTAGTAATGCAAGCAGCAGGAATCAGCACAGCAGAAGACGTATATAGAACAATAAAACTAGGAGCAGACGGAACAGGATGCACAAGTGGCATAGTAAAAGCCGAAAATCCAAAACAAATGCTAAAAGATATGGTAAAAGCATGTGTAAGAGCATACGAGGAGAGAAAATGACTTATATAAAAACACTAGAACTAAAGTCAACAGGAAAAGAAGCAAGCTACCTAAACATAACCGAAGAAGTAAAATCAGCAATATCAGAAAGCAAAATAGAAAACGGAATATGCGTAGTAGTAAGCCCTCACACAACCTGCTCAATCTTCTTTGAAGAATTCGCCCACGATAAGAATGAAAATGGTATCGAATCCCTACAAGAAGATTTAAACACAGTACTAAAAAAAATAATACCAGATCATGACAGCGCAGACATCTACGTATATCCAGGAGAAGAACACTACAAAGCAGTAGAATCATGGCCAAATGCATCAGATTATCTACCAAACGGAGACAGAACAGCCCTATGGAATGGAGATGCTCACTTAAAATCCACCATACTAGGATCAAGTGAGACATTTGTAGTAGAAAATGGCAAACTAGGAGTAGGGACTACAGGATACATCTATTTTGTAGACTTTGATACAACAAGATCTAGAGATAGAAAGTGTAAAGTTGTAATAATGGGTGATTAGTTCTCCCATTGTTCTAAAACGTAAGAAAACGTTATTTTAAGAAATGGAGCAAATATGAAATATATAGAATGGTTTGGGACCAACTTTATAGGTCTCTTTGAAGCAGGTGCAGAAGTTTTTAAAAGCTTCATGACAGGAATTATACCTTTATTAATCGTCTTGTTAACATTTACAAATGCGATCATCGCATTGATTGGGGCGGACAAGGTAGAAAATTGGGTTATTAAGAGATCTAATAATATATTTTTTAGATATACAATAATGCCAATATTAGCAGTCTTGCTATTAACAAACCCAATGTGTTATACATTTGGTAGATTTTTGAAAGAAGAACATAAGCCAGCATTTTATGATGCAACAGTAAGTTTTGTACATCCGGTTACTGGTATATTCCCTTATGCAAACGCTGGAGAGTTATTTGTATTCCTTGGTATTGCAGATGGAGTAGCAAAGGCAGGTTATAATCAGGGATCGCTTGCAGCTAGATACTTCATAGCTGGAATAATTGTAATATTTATTAGAGGAATTGTTACAGAAAGAATTACAAAATTTTTAACAAAAAGAAAAGTAGCTACTAGAGCTAGAGGTGTATAGTATGTCAAAATATAAATCAGTATTTGTAAATAAAGGACAAGGAGGTTGGGGTAAAGGACTAACTATAACTCCAACTGAGAATAAGAATAAAGTTATATCTGTAACTGGTGGAGGCATACATCCAACAGCAGCTAAAATAGCAGAATTATCTGGCGCGGAAGTAAGAGATGGATTTAAAGAATCAATTCCTGATGATGAAGTTATTTGTGCAGTAATAGACTGTGGAGGGACAGCAAGAATTGGTGTATATCCAATGAAAGGAATATTAACGGTCGATATACTTGCTTCATCACCTTCAGGTCCGTTAGCAAAACACATTAATGAAGAAAATTTTGTATCTGGTGTTAGACCACAGGATGTTAAAATTTTAGATACAGTTTCTAATGATGAAATAGATAGAAAAGAAAGCTACGAATCTAAAGATAATGAATCAATAAATAAAGAAAAATCCGAGATTTCTGAAGAAAAAACATTGTACACTAATAATAATCAAGGGAAAAAAGACTCTTTCATTCTTAGATTTTCTAAAGGCATAGGAAAAGTAATGGGAGTATTCTATCAAGCTGGTAGAGATACAATAGAAACAGTAATAAAAAATATCCTTCCTTTTATGGCATTTATTTCAATGCTTATAGGTATAATTAATTTTACAGGTTTAGGAGATGTAATTGCTAATCTAATAGCTCCTTTATCTAATTCTATATTAGGATTTTTAGTCATAGCATTTATTGCAAGCTTGCCATTTTTATCACCTATTTTAGGACCTGGTGCAGTTATAGCTCAGGTAGTAGGAGTATTAATAGGATCTCAAATAGCTACTGGAGCATTACCAGTTGGTTTTGCACTCCCAGCATTGTTTGCTATAAATGCACAAGTTGGTATGGACTTTATTCCAGTAGGTCTATCATTGGGTGAAGCAGAACCTGAAACAGTGGAAATTGGTGTTCCTGCTATACTTTACTCAAGACTAATAACCGGTGTTATTTCTGTTCTAATTGGATGGTTATTAAGTATCGGTATGTATTAAGACAAAAAAAGATGTTTAGTTTTCTAAACATCTTTTTAATTGTTTAAAAGCATGGCTAGACTATAGTCTATAATTAAATGATTTATGTAACCTTTTTCTAATAAAGGTAGTACAGATTCATATTTTTCTTCGCCAGATGCTACTACGACTACTTCATTAATTTTTTTAATATCTTCAATATTCAATCCGATAAACTTTTTAGTAAGGGGGGTCGTAATAGGGTTTAAATCTTTATCATAAAATGTAGTAACAATATCACCAACTGCCTTTTTTTCTTCTAATATTTTATCATCCTCAGCTTGTATATAATTTAGCCTCCTATATGTAGAACTTCTAATAGGATTACCAACTCCGATAAGAGCGATATCTACATTTTTTGCATTTTCTATTGATTGCCTAACCAATCTTGAATCCATTAATAGTTTTTTTTCATTTATATCCTCAGCTTTGACTGGAGAATAAAAGAACTTAGTTTTAGTAGAGTATTTTCTTGCAAGTGTAAAACATAGATGATTACAATGCAATGCTTCATTATCCATCTCAACCCCGCCTATTAGTGGAACTATTTCTTTAAAGTTAGTATTTATGTAGTTAGCATAATGTATAAATTCATACAGAGTTGTTCCAAAACCAAGTCCAATTGTTAAATTTTCTAATCTGCGATTTTCTATATATTGAGCACAAAGAATTCCTATTTCTTTTTTCGGATTGTCAGTTTGGGCGGGTGAAACAAACACGTTATCTAAATTATATTTTTTTTTAATGTTCATAGATAAAGAATGTGTATCGGAACCTAATTTTACTATTGATATTTTAACAATACCCTTATCTTTAGCTTCATTAAGCATACTAGCTATTGTAGGCCTAGATAAGTTTAATTCTCTAGCAATCTCAGTTTGAGTTAAATTTTCTTCGTAAAACATACTTGCAACTTTTATTAGTAAATCTATTCTGTGAGTCATAAATTACCTTTTCTCTTATTATAATTAATATTTTAACATACAAATTTATAAACATCAATTTAAAATTGTAAAATATATTTACAAATGTAAAAAAATGAAGTATTATAATATTAAAAGGAGAGTAATATGAAATTAAAAATTTTAGATATAGGGAAAATGGTTCCAGAATTTGAAGCTGAAAAACTATTTGTACTTTTTGGTAACTCAGCACCTCCAGAGCTTAGAGACATTAGTGTAATCATTGATTTTGAACGCAATGATGATGGCATCTATTTTAAGGAAGGTAGTAAGTTAATTATATCAAATCAAGAATATGAAATCACTGAAGTTGGTAATATGGCTAATTCAAACTTTCATGAATTAGGACATTTATCAATTTATTTAAACAAAGACATGGAAACGCTTCCTGGGGCTGTACATGCTGTTCCTGATGTATTTCCAGAGTTTAATGTTGGTGATGAAATAGAAATTATTTACTAACTCATTAAAGAATGAGTGTTATATACAGAAATAGCAAACTTAGTTTGTTTCTTAATAAGTGATCGTTCATCATATATCCATGGAGTTACTATAAATGTAGCCGGTGGAAAAACTAGGGGTTAATATGAATTTACTGATAGATGATGCAAATATAGAGAACATAAAATATCTATACGAATATTTTCCAGTATCTGGGGTTACAACTAATCCCAGTATACTTTTTAAAAATAAAAAAGACCCTATAGAAACTTTAACAGAAATTAGAGAATTTATTGGGGATGACCAGCTCCATATTCAAGCCTTATCTGACAAAGCTGATGATATTGTAAAAGAAGCTAGGCTTTTAAAAGAAAAATTTGGGGAAAATACTTTTATAAAAGTCCCTACTAATAAAGAAGGTTTAAAAGCTATGAGTCTATTGAAAAATGAAAATACTAAGATAACAGCAACAGCAATTTATAGCCCAACTCAGGCCTTTTTAGCATCTTTGGCTGGCGCGGATTACCTAGCACCATATGTAAATAGGATTGATAATTTAGGATATGATGGCATTGAAACAACGGTTAAAATTCAAAATATTTTAGATGAGACTAATCCAGATGCAAAAGTTCTAGCAGCTAGTTTTAAAAATACAAATCAAGTTTTAAAATTGGCAGAATATGGGATAGACACAGCAACTTGCTCTTATGAAGTGTTTGAGAAATTTATAGATGATAGCAATATCAATAAGGCTGTGGATGCTTTTGTAAATGATTTTAAATCAATAAATGAAAGCAAAATATCTTGGCTTGATTATTTTAAATAGATTGTTTACGTTTTCTTATAAATCCTATCATGGTATAATAATCATAGAATCTTTTTAAAGGAGTTTGATTATGAAATTTTTCTTAGATACTGCAAATGTTGATGAAATTAAAAGAATCAATGACCTTGGTCTTGTAGATGGGGTTACTACTAATCCGTCTTTAATCAAAAAAGAGGGGCGTGATTTTAAAGAGGTTATTTCTGAAATTACTGAATTAATTGATGGACCTGTTTCTGCTGAGGTAACTAGTTATGATTATGAAGGTATGGTAGAGCAAGCTCGTGATCTTGCTAAATGGGCGGATAATGTTGTCGTAAAAATTCCTATGACTGAAGATGGCCTAAAGGCTATCCATACTTTAAGCAAAGAGGGGATTAAAACTAACTGTACATTGATTTTCTCTGTTTCTCAAGGAATTATGGCTATGAAAGCTGGAGCTACTTTCATATCTCCATTTATGGGTAGAGTGGATGATATGGGTGAAGATGGGGCTCAGTTAATTGCTGAACTTCGTGATGTTATTGATATTTACGGTTATGAGTCAGAAATTATTGCTGCAAGTATCAGACACATCAACCACCTTGAAAAAGCTGCCCTAGCTGGTGCTCACATTGCGACTATCCCTGGTTCTCTATTTGAAAAATTATGGACACATCCACTTACAACTGCTGGAATTGATGCATTTGTAAAAGACTGGGATGCTTTTGAGGCTAGAAATAAATAAGAAATTTTGGGTGGGTCTTTTGGCCCTCCCTCTTTTTTATTTGACTACATAAGGGTATAAAGTTAGTAACTTGTATAAAGGAGAGATTATGTTTAATAAAAATGATGAACGTGCAATTAGTGCCATTCGTGCACTTTCTATAGCTCAAATTGAGGCTGCCAATAGTGGTCACCCAGGGCTTCCTATGGGGGCTGCTCCTATGGCTTATGTTTTATGGAATAAATTTTTAAAGGCAAATCCTAAAAATGCTAACTGGTTTAACCGTGATAGATTTGTTTTATCAGCAGGCCATGGTTCTTCTATGCTTTATTCTTTATTACATTTAGCAGGATATGATTTGAGTATTAATGATTTAAAAGACTTTAGGCAGTTAGGTGCAAAAGCAGCAGGTCACCCAGAGCGCGGACACATCGAAGGTGTGGAAGTAACTACAGGCCCACTTGGTCAAGGATTTGCCCAAGCTGTAGGTATTGCTATGGCAGAAAAACATTTGGCAGCAATATATAACAAGAATGATGCCCAAATTATTGACCATTACACTTACGTACTTTGTGGTGATGGCGACCTAATGGAAGGAATTTCTTATGAGTCAATGAGCCTTGCAGGTCATTTAAATCTTTCAAAATTAATCGTGCTTTACGATTCAAATGACATTTGCCTAGATGGAGCTACAAATACAACTTTCTCAGAAGATATTCAAAAACGTGCTGAGTCTTTAAATTGGAATTACATTAAGGTAGAAGATGGTAAGGATCTTGATCAGATTTATGAAGCTATAAGCCATGCTAAAGGCAATTTCCAAGGACCAACTCTTATCGAAGTAAAAACAATTATTGGATATGGTTCAACCAAGCAAGGAACAAACAAAGTTCACGGGGCGCCAATTGGTGAAGAAGATTTCCTAAAGGCAAAAGAAATCTACGAATGGACTGAAGATGACTTTAATGTTCCAGATGACATTTATGAAACTTTTGCTGATGGCATTGCTAGAACAGGTGAAGAAGAAAACCAAAAATGGGATGAGCTTTTAAAAACCTATGAAGAAAAATACCCAGAAGATCACAAAAATCTAATGGCTGGTATAAACCGCGAATTGCCTGAAAACTTTATGGATGAAGTTAAAAAATATTCTTCAGATGATAAAGCAATCGCAACTCGTGCCTCAAATGGGGAAATAATCCAAGACCTTGCAAAAATTAATCCAAACTTCTGGGGTGGATCTGCAGATTTATTCTCATCAAATAAAACAAATATCAAAGATACAGTAGCTTTTACAGACAGAACTCCAGAAGGACGCAATGTTTGGTATGGTGTGCGTGAATTTGCTATGGCAGCAATAGGAAATGGTATTATTGCCCACGGCGGAACATGGCATCACGTTTCAACATTCTTTGTATTTACAGATTATCTAAAACCAGCTATCAGATTATCTGCATTATCAAAACTACCACTAACCTATGTAATGACTCACGATTCAATAGCTGTTGGTGAAGATGGTCCAACCCATGAGCCAATCGAACAACTAGCTATGATTAGATCTATTCCAGATGCAATTATGCTAAGACCAGCAGATGCAAATGAAACAAGACTTGCTTGGAAACTTGCACTTGAGTCAAAAGAAAAACCAGTTGTAATGGCTCTTACTCGTCAAAATGTAGGAAACCTAAAAGAAACTGAAAATCTAACAGACATCAACAAGGGTGCATATGTAATCTCTGATAGTGAAGGAGATGCTGATGCAATAATTATTGCAACAGGTTCAGAAGTAGAACTTGCCCTAGAAGCTAAGAAATTATTAGCAGAAAATGGAAAAAACATCCGTGTAGTTTCAATGCCATCTATGGAATTATTTAGAGACCAAGATGAAGCTTACAAAGAAGAAGTTTTACCAAAAGAAGTTACAAACAGAATCTCTCTTGAAATGGGATCTACTTTTGGCTGGGCAGAATGGACTGGTACAGATGGATTAAATATCGGTATTGATAAATTTGGCCAATCTGGAAAAGGTGATGAAGTAACAGCAGAGTACGGATTTACTCCAGAAAAAGTAGTTCAAAAAATTAATGAAAAATATTTTAACTAGAAATATTAATTAATAAACTATATCCTCAAATTAATGCAATTTGGGGATTTTTTGTTTTATTTGCAAGTTTTTATGATATTATATTAATTAGATAAATAGAAATGAGGAATTGATGCAAAAAGAGAAAAATTTATGGGATTTATTTAAGTCAACCCTTTATCTATCAGCCTTTACCTTTGGTGGGGGATATGTGATTTTATCCCTAATGAAGGAAACTTTTGTAGAAAAATTAGGATGGATTAGCAAGGAAGAAATGCTAGATATGACAGCTATTGCCCAATCAGCACCAGGAGCAGTTGCGGTTAATGCTGCAGTTGTCGTAGGATTTGAAACACTTGGCTTACCGGGTATGCTTGTTGCAATCTTAGGAACAATTATCCCGCCACTTATAATAATTTCTTTAATATCAATAGCCTATCAAGCTTTTATAACAAATCGATATATTGCCTTGTTTTTAAAGGGTATGCAGGCTGGGGTGGGGGCTTTGATTATAAAAGTTGTAATCGATATGGCCAAAGATTTACTAAAGACAAAGTCAAAAATTATCCCACTTATAATGATCTTAGCATTTATTTTAGGATTTTTCTTTGATGTAAATGTTGTTTATATTATTGCAACTTTAATTGTAATTGGCGTAATTTATACATTTGTGAAAAGAGGTCAAGATGCTGATTAAATTATTTATAAGTTTTCTAAAAATTGGTCTTTTTTCTTTTGGTGGAGGCTACGCAGCCTTGCCCATAATCCAAGAAGAAGTAGTAGATTTAAATAATTGGCTGACCTTAAGTGAATTTAACGATCTTATTACCATCTCCCAAATGACACCGGGACCTATCGCAATAAATTCTGCAACTTTTGTCGGCACGAGATTGGCAGGATTTCCTGGAGCCTTGGCAGCAACCCTAGGATGTGTTTTGCCTTCAGCAATTATTGTCGGTACAATTTCCTATTTTTACAAAAAATATAAGAATCTCGATGCTATGACCAATATCCTTTATTTTTTAAGGCCTGCAATTGTCTCAATGATTTTGATAGCAGGTGTTCAAATCCTAAGAACTGCATTTTTTGATACAAATGCAATTGCCATTTCAAATTTGGATTATTTGATGCTAATCATTTTTGCTGCAGCACTTTTTGCTATGTATAAATTTAAAACTGACCCCATAAAAATAATGCTAGCAAGTGGGGCAGTCTACCTACTCATTTCTCTAGTGATTTTTTAAGGAGATTTTATGCTGGAAATATTTAAAGAAAAGAAAACTGCAATACTTTTTACCCTTTTTGCCATGCTTTTGTGGGGGTCAGCTGTTCCAACCATAAAAACAACCTATGCCGAAATGAATGTTAGCTCATCTGATACGGGTGCACAAATTTTGATAGCAGGCATAAGATTTTTCCTGGCAGGTCTTTTGGGTTTTGTATATTACCTGACAGTCAATAAAAATAGGGTAAATAAAAAAACAATCGATTGGAAGTATATTATTATTCTTTCCCTTATCCAAACCTTTGTACAATACTTGATTTATTATATAGGAATGATAAATACAAGTGGTATAAAAGCATCCATAATCCAGGCCATGAACTCATTCATAGTTGTAATCTTATCGGCAATTATGCTGCCAAGTGAAAAAATAAATAATACGACAATTTTTGCAATAGTTCTAGGAACTTTTGGAATTGTAATTGCAAATGGTGGATTTGGCAATATTGGCACTGGATTTACCCTACTTGGCGAAGGATTTATCCTAATAGCGACTACATTTAATGCACTTTCGGCAGTTTATGTCAGAAAATACGGGGCAAATCAAAATGAATTTTTTGTAACAGCAGCACAATTTGTAATGGGATCTATACCCCTAATCATAATTGGCCTGATGATGAATAAAACAAATCTTGTATTTACTCCCCTTGCAATAATTTTGCTAATCTATGGAGCCTTTATTTCAGCAACTGCCTATGTAATTTGGAACACTGTTTTAAAATACCATCCAGCTGGAGAAATGGGCATGTACAAATTATTCATCCCAATATTTGGATCTATGCTTTCGGTATTAATTCTAAATGAAAGCTTTACTATAAATCTTTTAATAGGTCTAATATTGGTGATTTTTGGATCACTAATTTTAAATATCAATAAAAAATACATCAGAAGAAAAAATTAGATTTTAAAAGCTCTACCTGGCAATATCAAGTAGAGCTTTATTTTTTTATTTTATAAAATCACTTAGTTTTACAAAAACAGGCATACCATTTTCATAATTTTGCTCAACACTTCCTTCTATTAAGGGTAGGGTGTAGGCTGTAATTTTTTCTGCCAAAGTTTTTTTATCAGCAAGCCAATCCTGTGGAACTTTCATTTCATTATTGGCAATTTTGTCTGGACTTACAGATTCGTAGTAAACTTCATATTCATTTGTATCTTTTCTTTTTAGTACAGGGACAAGATTTGTATTGTCTATGCCAAGTTTAGCGGCCATATATCCTAGTTTAAAGGCTTCATCTGCATCTGTTTTGCTAATTAGATTGCTTGTTCTTTGGACAATAGAAAGTTCTACTGCACGAGATTTGATTTCAAGTTTATTTCTGACCAAATCTGCTAGCCTACTAGCAACTCCTGATACGATTTTGTGGCCAAAGGCATCGTTTTGGTTGGAGAATCTTTCTTCATCTAATTTATTGTCTTTATCCCTAAAACCTTCTGCTAGGGCAACTATGAGGTTGTTTTCATATTTTAAAGCTTCTTTTATTTCATCAAATACTTGGTCCAAGGATTTTTTATCCTCTGGCATATAAACAAGATTTACAACTTTCTTGTCTATCCCATAATTTGCACTAAGGGCTGAAGCAGCAAGCCATCCAGCGTGCCTACCCATGATTTCTACAAAGGTAACTGATTTTAAATCATAAATGTCAACATCAGTTCTAAGAGTTCTTAAGGTTGTTCCTATGTATTTTGCTGCAGATCCAAATCCCGGAGAATGATCCATGCCCATTAGGTCATTGTCAATAGTCTTTGGGCAACCCATAATATTTATATCAGCGATGTTATTGTCTTTCATATAGTTATTAAGCTTCATAACCGTATCCATAGAGTCATTTCCACCTATGTAGACAAAAGTAGATATTTGATAAGCTTTCAAAGTTTCAAATATTTTCTCATAAATTTCATCATCAAAATTTGCTGGCAGCTTAAAACGGCAGGAACCTAAAATCGAAGATGGTCTAGCCATCAACTTTGCTTTTATATTTTCACTTGCATATTTATCCTTATCCACCTCAGCAATTTCACCATTAATTATCCCCTCAATGCCATGAAGACTTAAATAAATCTTATCAAAATCATTTTCAATCCCAGCAGAAATCACTCCAGCAAGGGAAGAATTAATAACACTAGTAGGACCACCAGACTGAGCAACTATAATATTCATTTATTATTCTCCTTATTTTCTAATACTATTACCTTACTATATTTTTTGTGTTTTATCTTAATAACTATTAAATCCATAAAAAAACTAGCTTATCAAGCTAGCTTTTATATTTGACTTAAAAAATCAAATATTTTTTCATAATAAATTTCTGCATCATAAAGTTTGCTTTCGGCATGTCCTGCGCCTTTTGCTATATGTATATCTTTTTTGCCATTGTGGGCTTGGTATAGTTTTTCGCACATTTTGACTGGGACTAGGCGGTCTTTTGCTCCGTTTATAAAGAGGGTGGGGATTTTTGTTTTTTGCATTGATTCTATATTTGATTTGAATAAATCGGCACCAATTACTGGTTTTATGAACAAATTTGCAAGAATACCTATGGGTTTGGTCAAAAATTTTAGTCTTTTTGGAAATTGGTTGGCATACATTTCAAAATAGCTGGTATAACCGCAATCTTCCACACAGGCGATGACATCTTTTGGATTCTCTCCTACTAAAAACATGGCACTTGCAGCTCCTAATGATTCGCCTTGCAAAACTATTTTGGCATCTGGAAAAGAAGATTTTATCCACTTTATCCGTGCTTTTATATCTTCTTTTTCCTTGATACCATAGGTTGTAAATATTCCCTCGCTATTTCCATGGCCCCTTAGATTTGGAGCAAGAATTGAAAATCCTCTTTTGTAATACTCGTCTGCTATGGTAAACATGGTTTTATTTGTTGCAGTGTATCCATGGATTAATATTGCCCAAAGATTTGTATTTTCTCCTAAAAGATAAGACCCGCCAAGTTTAGTATTGTCATATGATTTAATGAATACATCTTCCATGGAATTTGCATAGTCACTTAAGATTTTAAAAACCTTATCCCTATCTTCAAAATGGTGTTCGCCAGCGTGTTGGTCTATGTTTTCTTTTATATCTGGCCTATAGTCCATATTGCCCAACTTTGCATTTAGCCAAGTGTTTAATTTGGCAATATGGCTGGTGGTTACAAAAATTGCAGAAACTACAATAATTGCAAGTAATATTTTTATTATTTTCATAAGCCTCTCCCAAAGACTTAATTTAGTACAAATTTCTCCAAATAATCTGCTATCCCATCTTCATCATTGGATAAGGTAATATAGTCTGAGATTTCTTTTATTTTTTCTACTGCATTGCCCATGGCTACTCCTGTACCGGCAACTTCTATCATGGTTTCATCGTTTAGCTCATCACCAAAGGCAATTATATTTTCTTGGTCGATTCCATAATATTTTGCAATTTCTAAAAGACTAGCCCCTTTTGAAAGGCCTTTTGGCATGATTTCATAATAAAATCTTTGGCTTCTTACTTGGGCAGTGTGCTGTCCGTAAGTATCTATCAAAAATTCTAGGTGTTGTTCAAGTATTTCTGGATCATTGGCAAAAATAATTTTGTTTGGACCAAAATCTAAATTTTCGCGAAGTCCTTCTATTGCTTCTGTCTCAACTTTTAATAAATCTCTTTCAACATCCAAATATTTATTTTCAGAATCAGAAATAATCTTATCCCCACTTGGGATAATTATTTCAAGAGGCAAATCCTTGGTAGCGGCTAAAATTTCCTTTGCCAAATCTAAGTCCAATGTATGATTTGAAATAACTTCGCCAGTTTTAAAATTTGTTATGGATCCTCCATTATAGTTTGAAAGCAGTCCTCCATATTTTTCAAATTCTAATTCTTTTGCAAGATATCTTACTCCTGATGTTGGACGTCCAGAAACTATTGCCACTTTGTGGCCGGCTTCTCCAGCCCTTATCAAAGATTCTTTAGTTTTTGGGGAAATTTCATTTTTGCTATTTAAAAGCGTCCCATCTACATCTACTGCAATTAATTTCATATATTAACCTTATTTAGCTTCGATTAACTCATCACCATGATTTACATTGCCAGTTTTTAGGACAGAAATTTCATAATTATCTGGATTTGTAATTATAACTGGTGATTGGGTTGATTTTCCATTTGCTTTGATTTGTTCAATATCAAATCCTAAAAGTAAATCGCCTTTTTTGACATTTTGATCTTGGATAACTTTTACATCAAATGGTCCACCTTGAAGCTCAACTGTATCAAGGCCAATATGAATTAAAATTTCTAGGCCACTTGTAGATGTAATACCAAGTGCATGACCTGTATCAGCTACCATTGAAATATTTCCATCTACTGGTGCATAAAGTTTACCCTCAGATGGTATAATCATAGTCCCTTTACCTACAATTTCCTGAGCAAAAACTGGGTCTTCGCATTCGCTTATATTTTTTGCCTCACCTGTCATTGGTGCATAAACTATATTTTCATTTGTATTTGTGTTTTCGTTATTATTTGTCTTGAATATATCAAAAAGTCCCATAATTTCCTCCTTATGTGCTTAACTTTTTTATATTATACCCATTATTATTATAGGATTTATAGCATAAAAATATTGATTTGTAACATATGTTACCGATTTTTTAAAAAATCTATCCTATAATAGGATTGTAGGAAATACTAATACTTGAATTTCAAAAAGGAGTAATATATGTTTTGTTACCAATGTCAAGAAACAGCAAAAAATGAAGGATGTACTATCCAAGGTGTTTGTGGTAAAAAAGAAGATACTGCAAATAGCCAAGACTTATTAATATATGTAACAAAAGGACTTGCTGAAGTTGCTAATAGACTAGGCGAGGACAATGAAAAAGTTTATGAAAAAATTTCAAAAAACTTATTCGTAACAATTACAAATGCAAACTTTGATACAGAAGCTATCTTTAAAATAGTTAAAGAAACAATCAAAATGAAAGATGAACTTTTAGAAAAAATTGAAGATAAAGAAGGTCTATCAGACTTTGCTCTTTTCTCAACAATGGATGATAGCGAATTAGAAAAAAAAGCTATAGAAGTTGGCGTTTTAAATATCTTAAATGAAGACGAAAGATCTCTTACAGAACTAACTACATACGGTCTAAAAGGCATGGCTGCTTATAACCACCACGCAAATGTCCTAGGATATAAAGATGTGGAAGTTGATAGATTTATCGCTAAAGCACTTGAAGAAACAACAAAAGCTGATAAAGAAATTCCAAATCTAATCGATCTTGTAATGGCAACTGGTGAACACGGTGTAAAAGCTATGGCTCTTTTAGATAAGGCAAATACAACAAGCTACGGTCACCCAGAAATAACAGAAGTAGACTATTCTGCAGGCAATAAACCAGGAATCCTTATTTCAGGCCACGACTTACACGATATGAAAATGCTACTTGAACAAAGTAAGGATAGCGGGGTAGAAATCTATACTCACTCAGAAATGCTACCTGCAAACTACTATCCAGAATTTAAACAATACGACCACTTCCACGGAAATTATGGTTCATCTTGGTGGCACCAAAATGAAGAATTTGAAGCATTTAATGGTCCAATTCTTATGACAACAAACTGTATTGTACCAATGAAAAAAGACAATACTTACCAAGATAAGATGTTTACATCTGGCCAAGCAGGTTACCCAGGTTGCAAACACATCGAAGCTGATGAAAATGGCTACAAAGATTTTTCAGAAATTATCGAACTTGCTAAAACTTGTGAGGCTCCAACAAACCTTGAAGATTTAAAAGTAGTAGGTGGTTTTGCCCACAACCAAGTTATCCAATTAGCTGATAAAGTTGTAGAAGAAGTTAAAGCTGGAAATATCAAAAAATTCGTAGTAATGGGTGGATGTGACGGTAGATTTAAAGAAAGAAATTACTACTCAGAATTTGCCCAAGGTCTTCCAGAAGATCACGTAATTCTAACAGCTGGTTGTGCAAAATATAGATACAACAAATTAGGACTTGGAGATATAAATGGTATCCCAAGAGTACTTGATGCAGGTCAATGTAACGACTCATACTCACTAGTTCAAATTGCTCTTGCACTTAAAGATGCTTTTGGATTAGATGATATCAATGATTTACCAATCGAATACAATATTGCTTGGTATGAACAAAAAGCAGTAATAGTTTTACTAGCTTTACTAAGTCTAGGAGTAAAAAATATCCACCTAGGACCAACACTACCAGCATTTTTATCACCAACAGTTGTAGATTTCTTAGTAGAAAACTTTGGAATTTCACCAATTTCTACAGTAGAAGAAGACCTAGCAACAATGACAGCTTAATAAAATATATTAATCAGGTTCTAAAAAGGACCTGATTTTTTTATATATAAAAATTTTAAAAAATAATGTGCAACAAAATATGAAAACCTTTGCCATTTGTTAAAGATTTTACTATAATTAAAATGGAGGCGAAATTATGGATGATATGCAAAGGGAATTAATCAATATAGTTGGAGAAGATTCCACAAAGGCTATAGGATGCACAGAACCAGTGGCAGTTGCCTATGCAGCTAATATAGCTAGTGATTACATAAATAAAGAAGAAATTTCAAAAATAAATTTAAAAGTAAGTAAAAATATTTACAAAAATGGCAAAGCAGTAAAAATTCCAAATACGGGAGACCATGGCTTGGACCTAGCAGCTAGCCTTGGAGCCTTTACAAGCAAAACCGATAAGGCATTTTTGGTTTTTTCAAATCTAACTGATGATCAAATAAAAAAATCTAGAGAATTTGTAAATGCAAACAAAGTTAACTTAAATTACATAGACGATGTGCCAGACATCTACATAGAAGCAACAATTATTGCTAATAATGACCAAGTTACAAGTATCATTTCACATTCTCACTCCCATATAAGCAAAATAATCAAAAATGGCAATGTTATTTTGGATAATCCATTTATAAAAAATAAAAATTCTGAATTTTCTATTAAGAATATGACTTTTGCAGATTTAGAAAAAATTGTAAGAGACATGGACATAAATGAAATTGACTTTGTATTAGAAGGTGTGGATGTAAACCTAAAGGCAGCCGAAGAAGGCCTAAAGGGCTATGGCTTGGGTATTGGCAAAAAGTTAAATGAGCTTAAGGAAAATAAAATTTTGCCTGATAATTTTATAAGTGAAACTAGGATTTTAACTGCAGCTGCAGCTGATATGCGTATGGGTGGCGGCCCACTTCCAATTATGACATCAGGTGGTAGTGGCAATCAAGGTGTAGGAATTATTTTGCCAGTCTATATGGTTGCAAAACACGAAAATTTGGATGATGAAATTTTAGCACGAGGCTTGTTTTTTGCTCATATAATCAATCGTTATGTAAAAGAATACGCAGGAAAACTTTGTGGAATCTGTGGTTGTGCCATTGGTGCGGCTATTGGTTCATCGGCAGCCATTGCCTTTATGCTAGGTGGTGGACAAAAAGAAATTGCGGGGGCTTGTACAAATATTTTTGCAAATCTAACTGGCATGCTTTGTGATGGAGCCAAGGAATCTTGTTCTATGAAGCTATCTACCAGCGCAGAGGAAGCGATAATTGCAGCTTATCTTTCACTAAATGGTGTTGTAAGTGAAGCAAATGTTGGTGTAGTAGGAGAAAACATTGAACAGACCATTGCAAATATCGGCAAACTCGCCCACCAAGGTTTTAAGTCAGCAGACAAGACCATCCTTGAGATAATTGATAAATAAAATAAAAGACGCATTGAAAAATATTGCGTCTTTTTTTATACTTAAATTGAGGTGAAATATGAATTTAAGAGAAATATCTATATTTAAAGACTTATCCGATGAAGATTTAAAAAAAATAACTCAGAAAACAAGATTTGAAGAAAAAATATATCAAAAAGATTCACAAATATTTACCGTAGGCGAAGTAACAGGAGCAATGTATTACCTCCTAGAAGGTAGTATTTTAGTCTATAAAATCGATCCAAATGGCAAAAGATTTATAATTAGAAAATTTAATACGCCAGCCATATTTGGAGAAGTTTACTCGTATTTTGACGAGCCCTTTGATTTTTCTGCCCAAGCAGAAACTGACTCCAAAGTCCTAGTAATCCATGATTTTAAGAAACTTTTTACAGATGACACTCCCAAAGATTTTTTAATTGCCTATACCAATGTAGTTTCAAGAAAATGCTTGCAATTAAGTAGATCCAATCAAATTACCTCTCAGTCAACCCTAAGGCAAAAAATTGCTAAATATTTAATAACCAACGAAGAAAATGGACTTGTAAAAACAAATTTGTCTCGCGAAGAGTGGGCAGATATTTTGGCAACAACAAGACCCTCACTTTCTCGTGAACTTTCAAAAATGACAGATGATGGATTGATTGAAATTAAAAATAAGACAATCAAAATACTAAATAAATCTGATTTTGCAGATATTATTTAATAATTATTTAGAATAAAGATTTATTTATAGTTTTTTATCCTAGTAATAGGTGCGATTTAAGAATAAAAATAAAAAATTTTTTATTTTTAAAAATTGTAGTATAATTATCCCTGAATTGAAAAAAGGGAGAGTTTATGAAAAATAAAAAATATTTATCACTAGCTTTGATTTTAGCCTTATCTGCACCACTTGCAGCTTGTGGCAATACTCATACAGCAGAAGAAAAGCCAGCAAACGAAGCAAGCGAAGAAGTAAAAGAAGCTGAAAAAACAGAAGATGTAGCAGTAGAACCAGAACCAGCTAATGAAATAGAAAACAAAGAATCTGGAGACAAAGGCATCTATGATTTAGAATTTGGATATTTACCAGAAAACTTTGTAGAAAACTTCAAAGATGAAAAAAATGATTTAAGAACTGTAGAATATATGGCAGAAAACAATCCTGCTAAAAAAATTACAATTCAAATCACACCAAAAGATGAAAGATTAGAAGAAATTGTAACAATTCCAGATGATGCAGAGGAAATCACAATTGGCGAAAATACAGGCAAATTCTGGGATGATGGATCATTTAATTACATCGTAATCAAAGACGGCCAAAATCATATCTACACAAGAAGTACTCTTGAAAAAGAAGAAGCTGTAAAAGTTATTGAAGAAATAAAATAAAGTTGTAAAATTACTCTTAAGAAGCAATTCTTAGGAGTTTTTTATTAGGAGTTAATATGTTAAATGCTTATTATATAATTTATTTTTTTATATATGCAATAATTGGTTGGGCCATGGAAGTTACATATAATGGAATTCGTCAGGGAAAATATATCAACTGTGGAGTTTTAAATGGCCCTTGGTGTCCCATTTATGGATTTGCAGCCATTTCTATCTTATTTATGTTGGGAAAGGTAAATACATATAGCAAATTGTTTTTATTTTTTGCATCCATGCTTGTGGCCTCAGTTATTGAACTAGTTACAGGATTTATATTAGAGAAAGTTTTTCACAAAAAATGGTGGGACTACACAGACAAAAAGCTTAATATAGGTGGCTATATTTGTGCAGAATATTCACTAATTTGGGGAGCCCTATGCTTTATCCTCTATGAAGCAATCCACCCAATGATAGTAAAATTTGTATCAGCCTTTCCAGTGAAGATATTAATAATTGTAAATATTATTATTGCTATAATTTTCCTTATAGACCTAATAGCAACAGTAAATACTATCTTAGGCATCAATAAGAAATTTAGAGAGATTGAAAAGTCAAAACAAAGACTAGGAGAAGTTACAACAGATATTGGAGAAAAAATTGCTCAAAGAGGTATAGAAAGAGCAGAAAAAACTAGTGAAAAACGCAAAGAATTTGATGAACGCAGCCAAGAATTTAAAAATAACTTACAAAAATATGGAGAAAAACGTCTACTAAAGGCCTTCCCAAATTTAATCCATGATTTGGAAGATAGGGGATATGATTTTGAAAATTTGAAAAATAAAATAAGTAAGAAATAATAAGCCGCCTTATGGCGGTTTTATTTTTTGATTTTTAACTTATAATTATAGTTAAGAAAGCAGGTAATTATGGATCCTATAAAAGTATATGTAGTTGAAGATGATGATGTTATTTTAAAGGCCTTAAAAAAGTTTTTGCAAAATTGGTCCTATGAAGTCCACGTTGCTGATGACTTTTCCTCAGTTTATGAAAAATTTTTAAAAGTAAATCCAGACTTGGTTTTGCTTGATGTTTCCTTGCCTTTTTTTAATGGTTATTATTGGTGTGAGCAGATTCGAAAATCATCTAATGTCCCTATAATTTTTATCTCTTCTGCAGATGAAAATTTAAATAAAATTATGGCCATGAATATGGGGGCTGATGATTATATTACAAAACCCTTTGATTTGGAACTGCTCCTTGCAAAGATAAAGGCAATTTTAAGACGCACTTTTGAATATAGTGAGTCTACTAATAATATTTCCTACAAGGATGTAATTATTGACAGGGATAGGATGCTTTTAAAATTTGCTAATGAGGAAATATCTTTATCAAAAAATGAGTATTTAGTTTTAGAAATGATGTTTGAATACCCGGAAAAAGTTTTTAGGCGTGAAGAATTTATGGATAAGATTTGGCAGACTGATGAATTTATAGACGATAATACTTTGACTGTAAATATTATGAGACTAAGAAAAAAACTAGAAGATATTGGCCTTAAAAATTTTATAAAAACCAAGAAAAAGGTGGGATATTATATTGAAAGAGATGTCTAAGTTTATAAAATTTCATAGCCATAATTTTATAATTTTTTTAATTTATATCCTAGCCTTATACGCAAGTATCTGGTTTGGCATAGATAAAAATTATATCTTGTATATTATTTTATTTTCATTTTTGATGTTTGCAATTTCTATGGTCCTATCATATTTTAGATTTAAAAACACTATCCAAGATTTAAATGACTGGGCTAAGGATACTTCCATAAAGAAACCTTATTTGATTAGGGATACAAAATTTGCTGAAAGAATGATAAGTATCCAAGAAGAAAATAAGCAAATATCAAATGCCTTTGAATTAAAGATGAAAGATTTTAAAGAATACATAAGCATTTGGACCCATCAAATCAAAACTCCCTTGTTCTCCCTAGATTTGATTTTAAATGATCATCCAGTCGATAGTCATGCTGCAAAAAATGAAGTTTTTGAAATTGAGGAATACATAAATAGTCTTTTGTCTTATATGAGACTGGAGTCACTTTCTACAGATTTTGTTTTTGAGCAGACTAGCCTTGATGAGCTTATAAATTCTTCGATAAAAAAATATGCCAAAGTCTTTATCCGAAAGAAAAATAAGGTTGATTTTAAAGCTAGCAAGCTAAAACTTACCACAGATAAAAAATGGTTTGGATTAATTCTAGATCAAATTTTGTCAAATGCTAATAAATACACTGATAAGGGAGAAATTTCTATTTATATAGAAGGGGAAAATCTAATAATCGAGGATACTGGCATTGGCATTAGAAAAGAAGATTTGCCTAGGGTTTTTGATAAGTCCTATACGGGATATAACGGGCGCATTTACAAAAAATCTACTGGTATTGGTTTAAATTTAGTAAAAACTGCAGCAGAAAATTTGTCCATAGATGTTAGCATAGAATCAAAAGTAGATGTAGGAACAAAAGTAATATTAAATCTAAGCCGAGTTTTAAACTAACAAATTGTCACTTTAAGCTAAAAATTGTTATTTTAATCGAGGGATTTTTATTTTTTTATCTTGTAATATATAGACAAAGATAAGAAAGGAAAGTGATAATATGTTATTAGAAGTATCAAATTTAGAAAAAATATATAAAACACGATTATCAGATAATGAGGTGCTTGCCCTTAATAATGTAAATTTTTCGGTAGAAGAAGGAGAATACATAGCTATAATGGGTGAGTCCGGATCAGGAAAAACTACCTTGCTTAACCTATTAGCTCTCTTAGATAAGCCTAGTAAAGGGAATATAGTTTTAGAAGGTAAAGACTTATCGACCATAAGTGATTCTGAGATTTCAAAATTTAGACGTGACCACCTAGGATTTGTATTCCAAGATTTTAACTTACTCGATACCCTTACTTTAAAAGAGAATATCCTCTTGCCTCTAATACTAGCAGAAGATGACCCCAAAAATTTTGATAAAAAACTCTTGCAAGTGGCTAAGCCACTAAGGATAGATGACATATTAAACAAATATCCATATGAAGTATCTGGAGGGCAAAAACAACGCTGCGCAGTAGCAAGGGCCCTTATTACAAATCCAAAATTACTCCTAGCAGATGAACCAACTGGTGCTTTGGATTCTAACTCTTCTAGGGAATTGATGGAAGTTTTCAAATACTTAAATAAAAATGGACAAACTGTAATAATGGTAACCCATTCCATCCAAGCAGCCTCTGAAGCAAAGAGAGTATTGTTTATCAAAGACGGTAAAATATTCCATGAACTATATAATTCTGCATTTTCAAAATATGAAATGGGCGAAAAGATTGCTGATACTATGCAAATGCTTCAAAGGGGTGAGATCAGATGAAATCACTCTACCAAAGACTAGCCATAGATGGAATCAAAAGGCATAAAAGGCTCTATATACCATTTATAGGTACAACAGTATTTTTCATAGTTTTAATAAATATATGCCTATCAATAAGTGCAGATCCATTGACAAAAAACTTTTTCGGACAAACAACCATAAGAACTTTGATGAATTTGGGTTCTATAATATTGTTGATATTTGCACTATTAACAATTTTGACCAACTATAATTTTATACAGAAAAATAAAGCGGAAGAATCTGCCCTATATTTGACTTTGGGTATGGAAAAAAAGCATTTGGTAAAAATCTATATCTATGAGTTAATTAACCTATATATAAAGTCAATAATTATTGGAACTATAATTTCAGCTATTATATATAAACTAGTTTTTGCCGGATTTTTGCAAATGCTAGACACAGATATGAATGTTCTAGAAACTGGGATATTTCCTACAATCCAGCCCCTCTTACTCACAGCCCTTATATTTTTTATAATATTTGCCTTATTATTAGCTAGGCAAATATTTAAAAGTAGGAACTTTAGCCCTATGTCTTTCAGATACCAAGCAAAAGCAGGGCAAAAAACTCCAAAATATCCAATAGCTACAGGTATATTTGGAATTTTGTGCATAGGGGCAGGTTATTATATCAGCCTTACAACGCAAAATCCCATGGATGCTTTCAAACTATTTTTCCTTGCCGTAATGCTAGTAATTGTAGGAACCTACGCAGCATTTTCGGTTATAGTATCAGGTGTACTAAAACTCCTTCAAAAAAACAAGAACTTTTATTATAAAAAATCCAATTTTACGGCAGTTTCTGGTCTTATATATAGGGTAAGGAATAGTGCCAAAACCCTTGCAAGCATTGCTATACTATCTACTATGGTAATCATAGTATTAACATCTGGTTTCTCCCTTTACTTTGCAACAAGTGAAGTCCAAGAACAAATGTTTGCAACTGACTATAAGTTGTCATTTCCAAATACCAATGACATTGATTTATTTAGGGATGAAGTAGATAGGATTTTAAAAGAAAATAATAAAACAGGACATATATGGACCTACGAGAGTGCAGTACTTCCAGTTGATAGGGATGGAACAAGCATAAAAAAGAAAATCACAGATGACCAATCTATGGATGGCAGTCAGATTGATATGGTATTTTTTGTCCTAGATCACGATTCAGCTTATGACTTTAAAGACAATGATGTTATTTTTTTACAAAGTAATGACAAAAGACAAATAGAAAAAATAGAGGGCATGGATTTAAAGATAAAAAGAGAATTGGCAGAAAAATATCCTACTCCTATATCCATAGCTGATATATCTATCAATGACAAAGACCAGCTTATCTTTAAGGATCCTAAAATATTTGAAAAAGTCATACGTGACTTTACCCCAAAATGGTATGGTGGTGGCTATGAAACTGTAAATAATGTCAATTTTGATGTAGAGGGAAACTATGATCCGTATTTAAGAGATAAATTATGGGATGAACTAAAAGACAATATGGATAATGATTGGTTTTCCTTACAAGATAGCCAAGTTGATAGAAATGACCTTCTAGCAGTATATGCCGGCATATTCTTTGTGGGTATTATCCTAGGCCTAGGATTTTTGGTATCCACAGTTCTTGCCATATACTATAAGCAACTTTCAGAAGGTATAGAAGATAAGGCAAGATTTAAAACAATGAGACAACTAGGTATGACAGACAGGGAAGCTAAAAAGTCAATTTCAAAACAAATGGGTCTGGTATTTTTCTTACCCCTAATATTTGCCTTCGCCCATTCATTATTTGCTATCCCTATCATAACTAAGTTTTTACAAATACTAAGTTTAAATAATGTTAGATTATATCTAATGTGTTTAATTTCTGTATTTATAGCCTATATCATTTTTTACCTACTAACATTTAAATCGACAGAAAAAACTTATAATGAGATAGTTTTAGAATAAAAAACTGCAGGACTAACTTTCCTGCAGTTTTTCTTATATTGAATTTAAAATTAAAACCATAACTGGCATTAGAGCAACTGTCATTATTCCAGCTACGGCTATGGATAAGCCGGCCATGGCTCCTTGGACATTTCCCATATCACGGGCTTTTGTAGTCCCTAGAGCGTGGGCAGCTGTTCCAAGGCCAATTCCTTGGGCAACTGGATTGTAGATTTTAAATACTTTTATAATTATTGGAGCAATTATTATTCCAACTATGCCTCGAATAATAACCGCTATTGCTGCTAGAGCTGCAATGCCGCCGTATTCTTCGGCAAGGCCAACTGCAATTGCTGTGGTTACTGATTCTGGAAGCATGGTGATTATAATCATATCATCCACTCCCATTACTTTTGAAAGTAGGACAGTAACAAGCATAGAAACGAAACTACCTACAAAAATTCCTATCATAATGGCAGCAAAATTTTTCTTTAAAATATCAATGTTATCATAAAGGCTTACCATTAGAGCAACTGTTGCTGGCCCTATAAAAAATGAAACTAAAGACCCACCTTGGTTATAATCCTTATAAGAAATGCCAGCTGCGGATAAAATAATTGAAATAACTATAATTGAAATTAAAAGTGGATTAAAGATTGATCTTAAAATCCCGTTATGTATTTTATTTGTAAATTTTTTTGCTAATTGAAATACTACAAAAGATAAGACTATGCCAAAATATGAATTACTAAACATGTTTGCTCCTTTTTTGTATAAAGCTTACAACAAGCATGGTTACAGCCATGGCAATAGTACTTGCAACAATTGTCACCACAAACATTGCAACAAAATTTTGAGTAAACAAATCAAAATTTTCAATTATACCAACCCCAACAGGTACAAACAAAAAACTCATATTATCTAGTATGACATTAGAAGTTTTCCTTACTTGGTCAGGATTAAGCTTTTTGCTAACAAAAAGTAAAAATAAGATTAGCATCCCATAAATAGTTTCAGGAATCGGCAGGGGAATTAAGTACTTTAGAACGCTACCAGCTAGAAGGCAGGCGCATAAGATTACAAATTCTTTTAAGATTTTCATTATTGACCTCAAATTCTTTTTATTAATGATACAAGTTCTATTATAATTTAATAAAAATATTTTACAAATTTTTATTTGACATAGGTTATTTTGCCGGTATATTATTGGAACGTTACACAAGAAATGCTGAAAAATTAAGCTTTGTAAACAAGCTTTATAAATATTTATAAATTTATATAAATGTTTGTAAAATGTATACTTTACACTTGATTTTGTAGTGTTTTTGTTGTATTATATTATGGTGCTTTGAAGCAAGATGTTGCTTGTGACTTAGGCCAAAATCACAAGGGAACTTTTGCCTAGCAAGTTTAGAAATAATTCTAAGCGGTTTCCACACACATAAAACGCCCGGAGGCGTGGTAAAGAAAGAGAGAGGAAAAATGGCTAATCAACAAAAAATCAGAATTAGATTAAGAGCTTACGATCACGAAGTAATCGATAGCTCAGCAGAAAAAATCGTAGAAGCGGTTAAAAGAAGCGGAGCAGAAGTATCTGGACCAATTCCACTTCCAACAGAAGTAGAAAAAATCACAATTTTAAGAGCGGTTCATAAATACAAAGACTCTAGAGAACAGTTTGAACAAAGAACACACAAAAGATTAATCGATATCTTAGGCCCAAATGCCAAAACACTTGATGCACTTAAGAAATTAAACTTACCTGCAGGTGTTGATATCGAAATTAAGTTATAACAACTGTAATTAGAATGATTGGATAATCAATCCGCTGTAATTAAGGAGGTACTCATGAAGAGTATATTTACAACAAAAGTAGGCATGACTCAAGTCATCGATGAAGATGGAGTTATCACTCCAGTTACTGTTCTAAAAGCTGATGAAAATGTAGTTGTACAAATTAAAACAGACGAAACAGACGGTTACAACGCAGTTCAAATCGGTTATATGGACAAAAAAGAAAAAAATGTTAAAAAACCTATTAGAGGTCATTTTGACAAAGCAGGCGCATCTTACAAAAGATATTTAAAAGAAGTTAACTACGGAAATGACCCAATCGACTTAGTAGTTGGTGATAAAGTAGCAGTAGACATCTTTGAAGAAGGCGAAATCGTAGACGTTGTTGCAACAAGCAAGGGTAAGGGTACCCAAGGTGCTATCAAAAGATGGAACTATGGTAGAGGTCCACAATCTCACGGTTCTAAATCTCACAGAGTAGCAGGTGCTCGTTCAGCAGGTTCAGATCCAGCAAGAGTATTCAAAGGTAGAAAAGGCTCAGGAAAAATGGGAAATGAAAGAGTTACAATCCAAAATTTACAAGTAGTTAAAGTAAATACAGAAGACTCTTACATCCTAGTTAAAGGTGCGGTTCCAGGACCTAAAGGCGGACTTGTTCAAATCAAACAAGCAGTCAAAGGCCAAAACTAAGGAGGAGTTAGATGCCTAAAGTTAATGTTTTAAACATAAAAGGAGAAAATGTTGGAGAATTAGAGTTAAACGAAACTCTATTTAACACTGAAATTAGCGAACACGCTGTATATGAAGTAGTTAAAAACCAACTAGCAAATAAAAGACAAGGTACACAATCTGCTAAAACACGTGCTGAAGTACGTGGTGGTGGACGTAAACCATTTAGACAAAAAGGAACAGGTAGAGCTCGTCAAGGTTCAATTAGAGCACCACACTACACAGGCGGTGGAGTTGTATTTGCACCAAAACCAAGAGACTACAGCTATCAAGTTCCTAAAAAACTAAGAAGAAAAGCACTTTACTCAGTTCTTACTTCAAAAGTAAACGAAAATGAATTAATTGTTTTAGATAGCCTATCATTTGAAGCTCCTAAAACAAAAGAAGCAGCAAACATCTTAAATGCAATCGATGCTGGTAAAAAAGCTTATGTTGTAACAGCAGAAAATGACAAACTAGTTTATAGATCATTTAGAAATATCGAAGGTGTAGATGTATCAGCTGCAAACCTAATCAATGTTTATGACTTAGTAAGACACAACAAGCTAGTAATTACAAAAGATGCAATTGCTAAACTTGAGGAGGTATTTATATAATGAAATCACCTTATGAAATAATTAAAAGACCAATTATTACAGAAAAATCAATGAGCTTACTTGATGAAAACAAATACACTTTTGAAGTAGACAAAAATGCAAACAAACCAGAAATCAAAGCTGCAATCGAACAAATCTTTGATGGCGTAAAAGTTCAAAAAGTTAGAACAATGAATTACGAAGGTAAAAAAGTAAGAACACGTCATGGAATCGGTAAAAGAGCTGACTGGAAAAAAGCTGTAGTTACATTAACAGCAGACAGTGCAGAAATTGAATACTTCGAAGGTTTATAAGGAGGATTTAAATGCCTATTAGAAAATTAAAACCAACTTCAAACGGCCATAGAAATATGTCTGTTTCAACATTCGAAGAAATCACAACAAACAAACCTGAAAAATCACTTTTAACAGACCTTAAAAGCAAAGGTGGACGTAACAATACAGGTAGAACAACTGTTCGTTTTAGAGGCGGTGGAGTAAAAAGAAAATACAGAATCATCGACTTTAAAAGAAATAAAGATGATATTCCAGCAACAGTAAAAACTATCGAATACGATCCAAACAGATCAGCAAACATTGCTCTACTTGCATATGCAGATGGAGAAAAAAGATATATTCTTGCACCAAGAGGACTTAAAGTAAATGATAAAGTTATCTCTGGAGCAAATGCAGATATCAAACCTGGTAATGCACTAGAACTTAAAGATATCCCAGTAGGTACAACAGTACACAATATCGAAATGAGACCAGGCCAAGGCGGTATCCTAGTAAGATCAGCTGGAACTGGTGCACAACTTATGGCTAAAGAAGGTAACTTTGCAACACTAAGATTACCAAGTGGTGAAGTTAGATTAATCCACCTAAACTGTAAAGCTACAATAGGTGTTGTAGGAAACCAAGAACACGAATTAATCAGACTAGGAAAAGCTGGTAAATCAAGATACCTAGGACGTAGACCACACGTAAGAGGTTCTGTAATGAACCCAGTAGATCACCCACACGGTGGTGGTGAAGGTAGAACACCAATCGGTCGTCCATCACCAATGACACCATGGGGTAAAAAAGCTATCGGTGTTAAAACACGTAACAACAAAAAATCTTCTACACAATACATTGTAAGAAGAAGAGACGAAAAATAGGGGGATATAATGGCTAGATCACTTAAAAAAGGACCATTTGTCGATGATCATTTAATGAAAAAAATTGACGAATTAAATGAAAAAAATGAAAAAAAAGTTGTAAAAACTTGGTCAAGACGTTCTACAATATTCCCTGAATTTGTAGAACATACAATAGCAGTTCACGATGGTAGAAAACACGTGCCAATCTATATCACAGAAGATATGGTAGGACACAAACTAGGTGAATTTGTACCAACAAGAACATTCAGAGGCCACGCTAAAAAAGCTACTGAAATGAAATCAAAAATGCGTTAGGAGATGACAATGGAAGTAAAAGCAACAGCTAAATATCAAAGAATATCTCCTCTTAAAGTAAACTATATTTGTAAAGAAATTAGAGGTAAACAAGTAGACGAAGCACTAAATATCTTAAGATTTACAAACAAAAAAGGTGCAAGATTACTTGAAGATGTACTAAAAAGCGCAATCGCAAATGCAGAAAACAACAATGGACTTGATAGAGAAGACCTAATTGTAAAAAACGCATTTGCAAATGATGCTCCAACAATGAAAAGATGGCATCCAAAAGCTAAAGGTGCAGCTTACCCAATACTAAAAAGAAGCAGCCACATCGGTGTAGTTCTTGAGAATATAGAAGCATAGGAGGAAAAGATGGGCCAAAAAGTAAACCCAAAAGGATTTAGAGTTGGTGTTATTAAAGATTGGGATTCAAAATGGTTTGCAGACAAAGAAGAATTCTCAGATCTTTTAGTAGAAGACTATAACATCAGAAAAGTAATAAAAAAAGAAGTTTATGATGCAGGTATTGCAGATATCGAAATCGAAAGAGCTGTAAACAACCTAAAAATCACAATCTATGCTGGAAAACCAGGAATGGTAATCGGTAAAGGTGGAGCTGGAATCGAAGAACTTAAGAAAAAAATCGAAAAAGTTGCACCAGGCAAAAGAACAATCATAAACGTTGAAGAAATTAAATACCAAGACCTAAATGCACAACTAGTAGCAGAAAATATTGCATCAGCACTAGAAAACAGGGTTGCATTTAGACGTGCTATGAAACAACCAATCCAAAGAACAATGAGAGCTGGAGCAAAAGGTATCAAAACAATGGTATCTGGAAGACTTGGTGGAGCTGATATGGCTAGAAGCGAAGGATATTCTGAAGGAACAATTCCACTTCAAACACTAAGAGCAGACATTGACTATGGATTTGCAGAAGCAGATACAGAATATGGTAAAATTGGTTGTAAAGTTTGGATCTACAAAGGCGAAATCCTACCAGGAGAAAAGGCAGTTCGCGAACCAAAAATGAAACAAAGACCAAACAATAGAAACAACAAAAAAAGAAGAAACAATAACAGACGTCCTAACAGAAACACAAACGAAAATACTAACAACTAGTATTTGAATAAGGAGAAAAACTTATGTTAATGCCTAAAAGAGTTAAATATCGTAGACAACATAGGGGCAGAATGAAAGGTGAAGCTCAAAGAGGAAACCAACTAGCTTACGGTGAATACGGCTTACAAGCCCTAGAAGCTACTTGGATGACAGCTAACCAAATCGAGGCTGCTCGTCGTGCGATGACAAGATATATCAAAAGAGGTGGTCAAATCTGGATTAAAGTATTCCCAGATAAACCAGTATCTAAAAAACCTGCAGAAGTAAGAATGGGTTCTGGTAAAGGTTCCCCAGAATATTGGGTAGCAGTAGTAAAACCAGGCCGTGTACTATTTGAAATGAGTGGGGTTAGCGAAGAAATTGCAAGAGAAGCTATGAGACTTGCTGCGCAAAAACTTCCAATCAAAACCAAATTCATACAAAGACTTGAAGTTACAGGTACGGAGGAATAATAATGAAAGCAAAAGAAATCAGAAATTTATCAGACCATGATTTAGATAAACAATTATATGATTTACAAAGTGAGCTTTTTAATCTTCGTTTCAGACTTGCAACTGGACAATTAGAAAATCCATCAGCAATTGGAAATGTCAAAAAAGACATCGCAAGAGTTAAAACAATTCAAACTGAAAGAAAGCTTAATATAAATAGGGAGGCTTAAATTTCATGGAAAGAAACAGTAGAAGAGTAGAACGTGGTGTTGTAGTATCTGATGCGATGGATAAAACAATTACAGTTTTAGTTGAAGAAAAAATTTCACACCCAGTTTACAAAAAAAGAATCAACAGAAGTAAAAAATATAAAGCTCATGATGAGAAAAATGAAGCTAAAGTAGGCGATACAGTAGTAATTATGGAAACTCGTCCTCTATCAAAAACAAAAAGATGGAGACTAGTAAGAGTTGCCGAAGCTGCTGAAATTGTTTAATAAGTTAAGGAGATATTCATGATACAACAAGAAACTCGCATGAGAGTTGCAGATAACTCCGGAGCACGTGAATTATTAGTAATTAAAGTTCTAGGCGGAACTGGCAGTAGATATGCAAATATCGGTGATGTTGTAACTTGTTCAGTAAAAAGTGCAACACCCGGAGGAGCGGTAAAAAAAGGTGACGTTGTAAAAGCTGTAATCGTTAGAAGCAAAAGAGGATTAAAAAGAGCTGACGGATCAAAAATCAATTTTGATGAAAACGCAGCAGTAATCATCAAAGAAGACAAATCACCAGTAGGAACTCGTATATTTGGACCAGTAACTAGAGAATTAAGAGGGGAAGGATTCATGAGAATTATATCCCTAGCTCCAGAAGTATTATAGGAGGAAGTTATGCACGTTAAAAAAGGCGATAAAGTTCAAATAATATCAGGCTCATACAAGGGTCATGTTGGAGAAGTAATTGAAGCTTATCCAAAAGAAAATAAAGTAGTAGTTCAAGGTGCTAATGTTAGAATTAAACACCAAAAAGCAACACAAATGGGTGGCGAAAGCGGAAGAATCGAAAAAGAATGCCCAATTGATGCTTCAAAAGTACTTTTATACTCAGAAGAACTTAAAAAAGGTGTAAGAACTAGCAAAGTGCTTGAAGATGGCAGAAAAATCAGAGTAAGCCATAAAACAAACGAAAAATTCGACTGAGTTTAAGGAGAAATTATGGCAAACAGCAGACTAAAAGAAAAATACGAAAATGAAGTAGTAAAAGCATTAATAGAAAAATTTGGCTATGAAAATGTAATGCAAGTACCAAAACTTGAAAAAATCGTAATTAACGTTGGTCTTGGAGAAGCAAAAGATAACCAAAATCTATTAAATGCAGTTAAAAATGAGCTTGCATTAATTACAGGACAACAACCTATTGAAGCAAAAGCTAAAAAATCAGTAGCTAACTTCAAACTTAGAGAAGGTCAAGCAATTGGTGCAAAAGTAACATTAAGACGTGAAAAAATGTATGATTTCCTAGACAAACTAATCTCAATTTCACTACCACGTGTTAGAGACTTTAGAGGAATAAATCCAAATTCATTTGATGGACGTGGAAACTATTCACTAGGAATAAAAGAACAGTTAATTTTCCCAGAAATCAAATACGATAACGTAGATTTCCTACACGGAATGGATATAACAATAGTTACTACAGCAAAAACAGATGAAGAAGCTAAAGCATTCTTACAATTAATGGGAATGCCATTTACAAAATAAAGGAGCGCTTAATGGCTAAAAAGTCAATGATAGCTAAACAAAAAAAACATCACAAATATTCAACACAAGAATATAGCAGATGTAAAATTTGTGGTAGACCACATGGCTACCTTAGAAAATATGGAATTTGCCGTATTTGCTTTAGAGAATTAGCAAATGAAGGAAAAATTCCAGGAGTTAGAAAATCAAGCTGGTAATTAGGGAGGATATTAATTATGATGACAGATCCAATAGCGGATATGCTAACAAGAATTAGAAATGCAGTAAAAGCTAATCATAAACAAGTAAGCTTACCATCTTCTAATGAGAAAAAAGCTATTGCACAAATTCTTCTTGATGAAGGCTTCATAAACGGATTTAATGTTGAAGAAGACAACAAACAAGGAATTCTTACAATAGACTTAAAATATACAGAAAACGGCGAGAGAGTAATCTCAGGACTAAGAAGAATAAGTAAACCAGGCCTAAGAGTTTATGTAAAATCAAACGAAGTACCTAAAGTACTAAATGGTCTAGGAACAGCAATTATTTCAACATCAAAAGGACTTTTAACTGACAAAGCTGCAAGAGAAGAAAATGTAGGTGGCGAAGTTATTTGTTACGTATGGTAAGGAGAAATATATGTCAAGAATAGGTAAACAACCAATTGAAATACCAAATGGAGTTTCAGTTGTTATTGATGGACAAACTATCAGAGTAGAAGGACCAAAAGGTAACCTTACTCAAGATTTCCCAAAAACAATTGAAGTAGTTGAAGAAGATAATCAAATCCTAATCAACATTCCAGAAGATTATACAAAACAACAAAACATCGACCATGGTTTATTTAGATCACTTATTGCAAATATGGTATTAGGTGTAACAGAAGGATTTAGCAAAACACTTCAAATCGAAGGTACAGGTTACAGAGCACAAAAACAAGGAAATAACTTAGTTATGAACCTTGGTTTCTCACACCAAGTAACTATGGAAGACCCAGAAGGTATCGAAACTGAAACACCAAATGAAAGAACAATAATCGTAAAAGGTATCGATAAACAATTAGTAGGCTTACACGCAGCCAATATCAGAAAATGGAGAAAACCTGAACCATACAAGGGTAAAGGTATCAGATATGAAGGCGAATATGTAAGACGTAAAGTTGGTAAGACAGGTAAGTAGGAGATATAAATGGCTAAAGATAATAAAAGACAAAGACTTCAAACTCGTAAAAAAAGAGTTAGAGCAAAAATCAGCGGTACTCCTGAAAGACCAAGACTTTCCGTATACAAATCAAATGCTAACATTTACGCACAAATTATTGATGATGTAAATGGAGTGACACTAGCAAGTGCAAACACATTACAAAGTGATGTAGCAGATGGATTAGAAAGCAAATCAAACATCGAAGCTGCAAGCAAAGTTGGTGAAGCTATTGCTAAAAAAGCAATCGATGCTGGTATAAAAGAAGTTGCCTTTGATAGAAATGGTAATTTATACCACGGAAAAGTTAAAGCTTTAGCTGAGGCAGCAAGAGAAGCTGGTCTTAAGTTTTAATAGGAGGTATTAGATGAATTATTTATTAAGAAGTGAAGTAGAAAAACTAAACCTCGAAGATAGAGTAGTTGCTATTAACAGAGTTGCTAAAACTGTAAAAGGTGGACGTAACATGAGATTTGCAGCACTTGTAGTAGTAGGAGATTCTAACGGAGTAGTTGGAGTTGGAACAGGAAAAGCTACAGAA
The DNA here is from genome assembly GCF_946893725.1 of Anaerococcus sp. Marseille-Q5996. GTDB lineage: Bacteria > Bacillota > Clostridia > Tissierellales > Peptoniphilaceae > Anaerococcus > Anaerococcus martiniensis. The sequence goes on from NZ_CAMPPE010000001.1 coordinate 257,133, forward strand.
GTACCAGAAGCAATCAGAAAAGCAACAGAAGATGCAAAAAAACACATGATCAAGGTTCCACTAGTAGGAACAACTATCCCTCACAGAGTTGAAGGAGAAAGAGGAGCAGGTCATGTATTACTAATGCCAGCTGTAGAAGGTACAGGAGTTATCGCTGGAGGTCCAGTGCGTGCTATCTGTGAATTAGCTGGGTATAAAGACATTAGAGCTAAAAACCTAGGTTCAAGTAACCCTAGAAATATCATCAATGCATGTCTAGACGCATTTTCTAACATGAAAACTGTTGAAGATGTTGCTAAACTTCGTGGTAAATCGGTAGAAGAATTCGATTATTAAGGAGAGAGTATGGCACAATTAGAAATCAAACTTAAAAGATCTTTTATCGGTAGAAAAGATGATCAAATTGCAACAGCAAAAGCCCTTGGACTTAGAAAAATTGGCCAAAGCGTTGTAAAAGAAGATAATCCAGCAGTAAGAGGAATGATCAATAAAATTCCATTTATGCTAGAAGTAAAAGAATTAAACTAGGAGTGTAAGATGAAATTACATGAATTACAACCTAATGAACCACTAAAAAAGAAAAAGAGAAAAGGTAGAGGTCCAGGTTCAGGAAACGGTACTCGTGCAGGTCGTGGTCAAGATGGTCAAAACTCTAGAAGCGGCGGTGGCGTAAGACCAGGTTTCGAAGGTGGACAAATGCCACTTTACAGACGTCTTCCAAAAAGAGGATTTAAAAACTTCAACAAAAAACAATACGAAGTTATCAATGTTGAAACATTAAATGCTTTTGAAGATGGTACAGAAGTAACACCAGAATTACTATTTGAAAACAAAATACTAAACAAAAACAAAGCAAAAGATGGAGTTAAAATCCTAGGTGATGGAGAACTTACATCAAAACTTACAGTAAAAGCTCACAAATTCACAGCTAGCGCAAAAGAAAAAATTGAAGCAGCTGGTGGATCAGTAGAAGAAATTGAAGTTAAAAAATGGGTAAAACCATCTAAGAAAGAAACTACACAAGAAAATTAAGAAGGTGAGCAATGCTAGAAACAATAAAAAAAGCATCAAGAGAGCCAGAGATTAGGAAGAAATTTTGGTTTACTTTCCTAATGCTAGTAATCTATAGACTTGGAAACAATATTCCAATACCATTTATAGATCAAGAAGCTCTTAAAAATGCTTACTCATCTGTTGAAGGAACATTAGTTGACTACCTAAATATGCTAACAGGTGGTGGGCTATCAACCCTTTCAATATTTGCCCTAGGGGTACAACCTTACATTACTTCTTCTATCGTAATGCAGCTTTTAACAGTTGTAATACCAAGACTAGAAGAGTTGACACGTGAAGGTGAGCAAGGACGTAAACAAATCCAAAAATATACTAGATATTTAACAATTATCCTTGCAATCTTCCAAGCAGTAGCAGTAACAAATGGTTTATACGGAGCAGCCTTAGCAAATTCAACAGGCTTCCAAAAACTTGCAATGAATGTAATCCTAATCGGTGGAACAATGTTTGTAACTTGGATGGGTGAAACCATAACAGAAAAAGGTCTAGGAAATGGAACCAGTCTTTTAATCTTTATGGGTATTATAGCTTCATTTCCAAGAACAATTGGAAGATGGGGTGAACAAGTTCGCTATGGACTAGTAAACTACCTACCAATTATCATTATGGTTATACTAATAATCCTAATTGTTTTGGCAGTAGTACTTATTTCAGAAGGTGAACGTAAAATCCCAATTCAATATGCTAAAAGAGTAGTTGGACGCAAAATGTATGGTGGTCAATCAACTCACATCCCAGTAAAAGTAAACATGGGTGGAGTAATGCCAATAGTATTTGCATCAGCAGTACTTGCAATACCATCAACAGTTAGCCTATTCTTTGGAAATGGCGGCGAAAGCGGTATAAATAACTTCTTCCAAAATACAACTGGAGGATTTATCCTATACTTACTTATCCAATCAGCATTAATCTTGATATTTGCATATTTCTACAATCAAATCCAATTTAATACTGTAGAATATGCTAAGCAATTACAACAAAATGGTGGATTTATCCCAGGTATTAGACCAGGAAAACCAACCAGTGAATATTTAGCAAAAGTTGCAACAAGAATAACCTTTATAGGATCAATTGCACTAGCTCTACTAACAATCATTCCAGCAATTGCATCAAAATTATTAGGATTATCCCTATCATTTGGTGGTTCATCAGTAATCATCGTTGTAGGTGTAATAATCGAAACAATTAAGCAATTAGAGGCAATGATGACAATGAAACAATACAAAGGGTTTTTAAATAGGTAAAAGATGAATATTATATTGTTAGGACCCCCAGGAGCAGGTAAGGGTACACTTTCAAAAAAAATTATAGAAAACTTAAATGCAGTTCAAATTTCTACAGGAGACATTTTTAGATACAATATCAAAAATGAAACTCCTTTAGGACTAAAAGCAAAAGGATATATGGACAAGGGTGATCTTGTACCAGATGAAGTAACCATCGACCTACTTTGGGATTATTTTGATAAATTAGAAAATAAAGAAGAAGGCGAACTAATCGTATTATTTGATGGATTTCCTAGAACATTAAATCAAGCAAAATCACTTGATGATGGAATGGATCAAAGAAATCAAAAAATAGATGGAGTAATCTACTTTGATGTTGACTATGATACACTTATCAAAAGAACAACAGGTAGACGCGTATGTCCAAACTGTGGTGCAACTTATCATATAGAAAACCATCCTCCAAAAGTGGAAGGCATCTGTGATAACTGTGGCACAGAACTAATTCAAAGAAAAGACGATGAACTAGAAACAGTAAAAAACAGAATCGATGTTTACAACGAACAAACCTCTGTACTCATTGATTATTACACACAAAAAGGTATATTAAAGAGTATTGACGGCACAAAATCTGTTGATGAAATATTTGATGAATTTAACAATAAATTAGGAGAACTTAACTAATTTATGGTTAAAAAAAGAGAAGATAAAGAATCTCTTTAGGCCAATATGTCTTAAAAAAGAGATGAACGTTGCTAAACAAGACATATTAGATAAGATAAGGAGGTTCTATATATGTCAAAAAAAGATGCTATAGAAGTTACAGGAGTAGTAAAAGAAGCACTCCCAAATGCAATATTTAGAGTAGAACTAGAAAATGGACACGAAATCCAAGCCCATATCTCAGGAAAACTACGCATGAACAGCATAAGAATATTAGAAGGAGATAAGGTAACAGTAGAACTATCTCCATATGACCTTACACAGGGAAGAATTACTTGGCGACGCAAGTAGACAAGGAGAATTAAATGAAAGTTAGAGCATCAGTAAAAAAAATGTGCGATAAATGCAAAATTATCAAAAGAAACGGTAAAGTTATGGTAATTTGCGAAAATCCAAAACATAAACAAAGACAAGGTTAGGAGGGTTTAATGCCAAGATTAGCTGGTATAGATTTACCTAGAGAAAAAAGAGCAGAAATAGGCCTTACTTATATTTACGGAATCGGCCGTGCAACTGCTAATGAAATATTAAAAAACACAGGAATCAATCCTGATACAAAAATGAAAGATCTTACTGAAGAAGAATTAGGTCAAATTCGCGAACAACTAAACAAATATACAATCGAAGGTGATTTACGTCGTGAAACATCAATGAATATTAGAGCTCTTCGCGAAATCAACTCATACAGAGGAAACAGACACAAAGCAGGACTTCCAGTAAGAGGACAAAATACAAAAAATAACGCAAGAACAAGAAAAGGAAGAAAGGGTTAAGGAGAATAAATGGCAACAAAAGGCAAACAAACTTCTAGAAGAAGAAGAGTTAAGAAAAATGTTGAACGTGGCCAAGCTCACATTAACTCAACATTCAACAACACTATGGTGACAATTACTGATATGCAAGGTAATGCATTATCATGGGCTTCAGCTGGTCAATTAGGATTTAGAGGAAGCAGAAAATCTACACCATTTGCAGCTCAAGAAGCAGCAGAAACAGCAGCTAAAAAAGCTATCGACCAAGGTCTAAAAACTGTAGAAGTATACGTAAAAGGACCAGGTAGCGGACGTGAATCAGCTATCAGAAGCTTACAAGCTGCAGGACTTGAAGTAACAATGATTAAAGATGTTACACCAATTCCTCACAATGGATGTAGACCACCAAAAAGAAGAAGAGTTTAATAAGGAGAAATTATGGCAGTATCAAAAGATCCAGTTTATAAAAGAGCAAGAGCTTTAGGAATTTCTCCAGCATACCTTGGTTATACAGGCGAATCAAAAAGACAACTACCACAAAGACGTGGCAAAATGTCAGATTATGGTATGCAACAAAGAGAAAAACAAAAAGCTAAATTCATCTATGGTGTATCTGAAAAACAATTTAGAGGCTACTATGAAAAAGCTACTAAAATGTCAGGACAAACAGGTGAACAATTAATCGTTCTTTGCGAAAGAAGACTTGATAACATTGCATTTAGATCAGGCCTTGCAAGAACAAGAAGAGAAGCAAGACAAATTGTAACTCACGGACACTTATTAGTAAATGGTAAACAAGTAGACATCCCATCATACCTAGTAGAAGTTGGTGATGTTATCGAAGTACGTGAAAAATCTAGAAGCAAAACTTTATTTAAAACAATCAAAGAAACAAATGCAACATTTGGAGTAGTTGATTGGATGAGCTCAGATCTAGAAAACTTAAAAGTAACTATTGACAGACTTCCAACAAGAGAAGAAATTGATATCCCAGTAGAAGAACGTATGATCGTAGAGTTCTACTCTAAATAATTAATAACTAAAAAGTTAGAACTAAGGAGTTACCATGATCGAAAAATTAGATACAAATATAGAAATACTCGATATAAACGAAGAGGATCACTACGGCAAATTTGCCCTATATCCACTCGAACGAGGCTATGGTACAACCATTGGAAACAGTATAAGAAGGGTGCTTTTATCATCCTTACCTGGTTCTAGCGTCTCAAAAATTCTAATTGAAGGAGTCCTTCATGAATTTTCCACTATTGATGGAGTAGTAGAAGACGTTCCTGAAATAATTTTAAATATAAAAGGCCTTGATATCAAAAAAATCGGTGAAGAAGATGTAACCCTATTTTTAGATATCCAAGGACCTAAAATTGTAACAGCAAAGGATATTAGCAAAGATAGCTCTATTGAAATTGCAAACCCAGATCACTACATTGCAACAGTAAATGATAAGGCAAATCTATTTATCTCACTTGAAGTTACAGACGGCAAGGGATACCAATTATCAGACCAAAACAAATCTGAATCAGATCCAATAGGAACTATTGCAATAGATTCATCATTTACACCAGTAGAAAAAGTAAACTACTATGTAGAAAATACTAGAGTAGGAGAAGCTACTGACTATGATAAACTAATCATAGAAGTGTGGACAAATGGAACTATATCACCACAAGAAGCTCTTTCTGAAGGAGCAAATATCATCATTAACGACTTTAAATACTTTAGAGACCTTCCAAATGTGTTATTCGTAGAAGAAGAAGTTAAAAAAGAGCAAGCAGAAGAAGTTGTTGAAGATAACACAGATCAACAACTAGAAAAAACTATCGAAGAAATGGACCTATCCCTACGTTCATTCAACTGCCTAAAAAGAGCAGGATTTGATACAGTTAGTGATATAGTAGAAAAATCTGAAGCAGAACTAAAAACAATTAAAAACTTTGGTAAAAAATCACTAGAAGAAGTAAAAGACAAGGTTCATGAAATGGGACTAAGTCTTAAAGATGAATAGGAGGTAAAAATGGCTAATAAAAGAAAACTTGGCAGAAGAACTGACCATAGAAATGCCATGCTTAGAAACCAAGTGACTTCTTTATTCGAAAACGGTAGAATCGAAACTACAGTTACAAGAGCTAAAGAAACACAAAAAATGGCTGAAAAAATGATCACTCTTGGCAAAGATGGCTCACTTCATGCAAGAAGACAAGCAGCTAGCTACATTTACAAACCATCTACAGTTCAAAAATTATTTGATGAAATAGCACCAGAATATGAAGAACGTAACGGTGGTTACACAAGAGTACTAAAAATGGGACCAAGAAGAGGCGACGGCTCAGAAAGAGCTATACTTGAATTAGTTTAATAAAAAAATTAAACAAAAACAAAGCCTATTGGCACGTTTTAAAATGCAAATATTTACAATTTAAAACTTAAGCATCTTTAAAGAGGTGCTTTTTTTGTGTCCATTTTTGGGTACATTGTTTATAAGGAGTAAAAATGAAATACAAACTAGTGATATTTGATATGGATGGCCTAATCTTTGATACAGAAAAATTTTATTATGATTCGTGGTTTAGCTTTACAGATGAATATAATTTCACCTATAATCTTGAAAAAAGAAAAAAATTAGCAGGCCTAAATGGTCCAGCTATAAAAGAAATCATAGCTAAAGAATTAGGAAGTGCAACCAAAGCAAGTGAATTGCGTAAAAAATTAGAAGATTATAGGTCAGAATATTTAAAAAACCTTACTGATGATTTAAAAAAAGAAGGGCTTATAGAGCTTTTAGACTTTTTAAAAGCAAATAATATAATGGCGGTAGTTGCATCCTCAAGCTCCAGAGAAAAAATTGAATATCTACTAAAAAATCAAAAAGTAGACCATTATTTTAGCTACCTTGTGTCAGGACATGAGATAGAAAATGGAAAACCGAATCCAGATATTTTCTTACAAGCTTTAGACCAATCTGGTTTTGATAAAAACGAAGCCCTCATTTTAGAAGACTCCCACAACGGATACTTGGCAGCCAAAGCAAGCGGTATAGATTACTTTATTATCCATGATACAAGTTTTGAAAAAGACTTTGATGCCGAATTTGAAGCTAAAGATTTAAGAGAAATAATTAATTATTTGAAATAATCATTTTAATATTGAAATTATAAGCTAAAATAAATGTTTAAATTTAAAAGATATGGGAAGTCCCTTATCTTTTTTTGTTTCCTAAATTAGAATATATTGTTAATAAACGTTTAAATTTCAATACTCTTTACTTTTAAATATATTTGCCAATTAAATAATAAAATGATATAGTTATAAGAAAGAAAGTTGAAATTAATAAACAACAAGGGATGGATTTATGGAAAAAGCACTTGTAGATAAACTTAGAAAAACTTATTTTCCAGTGTTAAACTCGATGGATGATTGGGTTCGCATTGTCGATCCTAGCGGTGAGACTATTTATATCAATCAAACATTATCTGAGGCAAAAGAAAAGTCTAAAGAATTAGAAATATATTTAAATGAAAATCTTCCCCTTAATTTATCTTCCGAAAATGAGGCTATCAGAGATACAACAGTTGTTGAGGAAAAATTAATTTCCGACAGATATTATAGTATCAAGGCTTCTCCTATTTTTATGGATGACATTTATACCGGCATTGTAGAGGTGTTCCGTGATATTACCCGCGAAACGATGATGAAAATCGAGCTTTTTGATGCAAATAGGTCTATGCTTGATGATATTAGATTTGTTAGAAAAGTCCAATCATCAATCTTGCCTAAGGATAAAATATACGGTAATATCGACCTTTCGGGTATCTATATTCCAAGTGCAAATGTTTCTGGTGATTTATATGATATTGTAAAAGTCGATGATGACAAATATGCATTTTATATTGCAGATGTCATGGGCCATGGGGTCAAATCATCAATATTGACTATGTTTATTAAGGTATCTGTATTTTCGATTTTTGATAAGCATCCAGATTTTTCACCATCTGAGGCTCTTTTAAGACTTCGTAAGAGGTTTTATGAACTAGAAATGGATTCATCACAATATTTTACTGCTTGGCTAGGTATTTTTGACTTTAAAGAAAACACCTTAACTTATTCAAATGCAGGTCATAATTGTCCGCCTATGATTTTTAAAAATCACAATAGCGAATGCGCATATTTGCATGGCAATGGTAGGATGATTTCAAATATTATTGAACCTGATGTTTACAACGAAATAAATATAAAATTAAAAAATGACGATAAAATTTTATTTTTCACAGATGGGGCTATAGAAGCAACTAATGAAGATAAAAAAGAATTTGGATTAGCTAGACTCGAAGAATCTTTCTGTAAGCACAGGGATTTAAAAAAGGTTTACGAGGACATCGAAGAATTTACCTGGGGCGAGCAGCAAGATGATATTACTCTAGCTATGATTTCTTATAAGGAGAACTAAATGCAATTAAATAAACTAATTGACCATACAAATTTAAAGGCAGATGCAACCAAAGCTGATATTAAAAAACTTGTAGATGAAGCAGTAGAACACGATTTTTTTAGTGTTTGTGTCAATTCATCTTTTGTAAAATTTATCAAAGAATATAACGACCAAGTAACCATTGCTACAGTGGTAGGTTTTCCATTAGGAGCAATGTCTACACGTGCAAAGGCCTATGAAACAAAATGCGCTATCGAAGATGGGGCAAGTGAAATTGACATGGTTATAGAAATTGGCCGCCTAAAAGAGGGCGACTATGACTATGTTTTAGAAGATATAAAAGCTGTTAAAGAAGCTTGTGGGGATAATATTTTAAAGGTAATTATTGAAACTTGTTTGTTAACAGAAAAAGAAATTGTAAAGGCTTGTGAACTATCAGTAGAAGCTGGGGCAGAATTTGTAAAAACATCTACAGGATTTTCAACAGGCGGAGCAAAAGCTTCAGATATAGCCCTAATGAGAAAAACTGTAGGACCAGATATTGGAGTAAAAGCATCTGGTGGCATCCACACAAAAGAAGAAGCCCTTGAAATGGTAGAAAATGGCGCAACAAGAATAGGTGCCAGCAAATCAATAGATATTTGTAAATAGGAAAATTATGGCAAATGAAGTCATGATGCAATCCTTCGAGTGGGATACTTGGGGTGATGGCAGTTTTTATAAAAATTTAAGAAAAAATGCAAAAAAATTAAAGGAAAATGGTATAGATGCTCTTTGGCTACCACCAATGACCAAGGGTGGATCAGATATGGATGTGGGCTATGGTGCCTATGACCTTTGGGATTTGGGCGAGTTTGACCAAAAAGGAACTATTCGTACCAAATACGGCACCAAAGAAGAGCTCCACCAAGCAATAGATGCCCTCCATGAAGCAGGCATTAAATGCTATGCCGATGTTGTTTTAAATCACAAGGGAAATGGAGATGAAAAAGAAAAATTCCAAGCGGTTATGGTAGATCAAAACAACCGTACAATAGATGTTTCTGATGCCCATGACATTGAAGCTTGGACTCATTTTACATTTTCTGGACGAGCTGGCAAATATTCTGAAATGCAATGGCACTGGTATCATTTTACTGGTGTTGACTATGATGATTTATCAGGAACATCTGCGGTTTTTAGGATAGTTGGAGATGGCAAATACTGGGATGATAAGGTTTCAAATGAAAAAGGCAACTTTGATTATTTGATGAATAATGACATCGACCACGATCACCCAGAAGTGCGCGAAGAATTATTTAAATGGGCTGATTGGTTTATTGATGAAACAAAAGTAGATGGCTTCCGATACGATGCCCTAAAACATATCTCTGAAGAATTTATCCGTGATTTATCCTGCCACATTACAGATGAACGCGGAATTGATAACTTTTATTTATTTGGCGAGTTTTGGCAATACTCTAAAGAATCTATGGAAGAATATCTAAAATCCACGGCCTACCAAGTAGATTTATTTGATGTGCCCTTACATTTTCATTTGGAAGAAGCCAGCAAGTCTATGGGCAATTACGATATGAGAAAAATATTTGATAATACAATTGTAAAAGATTTCCCAGAGCAAGCTGTAACCTTTGTAGACAACCACGACAGCCAACCTGGCCAAGGCTTAGAATCTTGGGTAGAAGATTGGTTTAAAGAAATTGCCTACGCACTAATATTATTTAGAAAAGATGGTTATCCTTGTATTTTTGCAGGTGATTACTATGGTCTATGTGGGCCGGTAAAAACTGATCCATTAGAAGAAATGATAAATAATATGATAAGTGTCCGCAAAAATTACAATTACGGTGACCAAGATGATTATTTTGATGACCCAGCTGTAATTGGATGGGTAAGACGTGGTGATGATGAACACAAACCACTTGCTGTTTTGATTTCCATTAAGGATATGGCGGAAAAACAAATGCATGTTGGAAAATCTGAGGCAGGAGCAAGCTACGTTGACTTATCTGGAAAAAATGAAGATGTTATAATAGATGAAGGCGGAAACGGAGTATTCACAGTTGGCCCAGGACAAGTAACATATTGGGTAAACAAAGAAACATTATGAAATATTACGCAGTAAAAAAAGGCAGAAATCCTGGGATATACACATCCTGGGATTCTTGTTTAGAAGAAGTAAAAGGATATAGTGGGGCGATTTACAAATCCTTTAAGACCCTAGAAGATGCAAATGAATTTATGACAGGGATTAAAGAAGAAATAGAAATTGGTCCAAACTCAGTAATAGCCTATGTTGACGGATCCTACAATCAAAAGTTAAAGACCTATGGGGCAGGTGTAGTTTACATTACAGAAGGTGAAGAAATAGAGTTGATGAAATCATTTGATGATTCATATCATACCCACAGGAATGTAGCAGGTGAAGTAAAAGCAAGCGAACTTGCAATAACAAAGGCTATAGAAGATAAAAAAAATCAAATAATAATCTACCACGATTATCAAGGCATAGCATCATGGGCAACGGGAGACTGGAAAACAAACAATGATTTAACCAAGTCCTACAAAAAATTTATAGATGAAGCTAGAAAAAATATTGGAATTGACTTTGTAAAAGTAAAGGGACATTCCAATGATAAATATAATGATAGGGCTGATAGTTTGGCAAAAACAGCCTGTGGTATACAGTAAAAATGGAGAGGAACTGGTCCTCTCCATTTTTTATATTTTTATATGGATATAAAAATAATATACTAGTTTATAACTTATAATTATGTAATTCTTTGTTTTCTAAGCTTTTTTACATTTCATTTGACTTTCAAATCAAGATTAATTTTTTGGTTGATATGTAAGCAAAAATCATCTGCAATCATAAAATCATAAATACTAAATGAGCTGCTATTCCTGCAACTAGTCCACCGATTGTGTGACATAAAATAGCAGGCCCTGTAAGTTCTTTTGAACCTATGGCATCCATCATTGCCACGTGAGTAGAAAGGTAACCAGACCAGCACATACATATGGATGTGAATACAGCTATATCATTGGCTGTAGCAAGGTTGTTTTCTACTAGAGTTTTCACAAGTCCCATAGCTGCACCAGCAGATCCTAGGGCAGTAATAGGTACGGCTATAGATTCAGATGATGAAAAACCAAAAAGTGGATTTAGGATAAAAGATAATTTATTTCCTAACCATGGAAGAACTGGAACACCTTCATTTGCAGCGCCTGTATAAACGCCATTAGGTCCAGCAGAGTTGGTAAGTAGCATTATGATAGTACAAATACCTATAACTCCAGGAATTATAGAAAGTCCCATATCTACCCCAATTTTTCCACCATCTAGTAGGGCTTCTATAAATCTACCGCCAGCAGATCCTTTTCTAATCAACCTAGTATCTTTTGGAATATCTTTTAAAGCTTTTACTTCCACCATCTCTTCGATACCAAAAGCTTTTTTTGTAAAAATTTGCATCAATCTAACACTAACTATAGAACCTATAAAAGCACCAAAAACACCTATTAAGGCAGCCCTACCAGCTCCTTCTAGAGGAAGAGAACCAATAGTTGTTGTAACAATTAGTCCCATACCAAAAGATGTACCAAGGTTTGTCAAAGATGGTAATTGAAATTTTTTGAACAAGGCCTTGAAGTTGTCTTCGTGAGCTAGAGGTAGTATAGATGGGTTGTCAGATAGATAGCAGTTAATGATACCAAGAGATGCTGCACCAGGTAGATTATAGATTGGCTTCATTATTTTAGATAATATTACATTAATCAATGCTATAAAACCAAATTCTGCAAAGATAGAAGATAATGCACCGGTCAAAACTGAAATAGCCATGATAAAGAAACAAGTATTCATCAACAAATCAAATGAACTATTCATTATTGTCGATAGCATATTTGAAACGCCCATTACCCTACCAATTGGAATAAAGAAACCAAAAAACAATATAACAAATATCCAGTTCTCGACTCCAATCGATTTCACATATTTTTTATTCATTTTATTCTCCTTATAATTTATAAGTTGAATAAACTACTATATATCTAATTATAAATGATTGTGAATACATTGTCAAATATAATTTGATTTTTAACTAACAATTGGTATAATAATGTTCAATTGGAAATGAAGTTCTTCCATGAATTAATTCAAAACCGCTACATGCTGATGACTTCTGCTTTTGCAGGAGCCACCAGCTTTTTTTATTGGTATCTTATAAGGAGAAAATATGTTAACTGATCTTGCAATAATTTTTATCTTTGGGATTTTTATGGCCCTTATTTTTGAGAAAATTGGCCTAGCACCTATCATTGGCATGCTTATAGCAGGCATAATTATTAGTCCAAATCAAATGAATTTGGTTAGTGAAAACATCTTTAATCTATCTAATGACCTTAGGCAAATTGCCCTTGTGGTTATATTAAGTCGAGCCGGACTTACTTTAAATTTTGAAAAGCTAAAAAAAGTTGGCAGACCAGCTATTCTACTGAGTTTTCTGCCAGCTACTATTGAAATGCTTGCTATTATATTTCTTGCTCAAAGATTTTTTACCCTTGATGTGATTGATGCTGGAATTATGGCGGCAGTCCTTGCTGCAGTGAGTCCTGCCATTGTAGTTCCTCGTATGATAAAACTAATAGATGAGGGTTATGGGGCAGATAAAAATATTCCTGAGATGATTTTGGCTGGTGCAAGTGTTGATGATGTTTTTGTAATTGTATTTTTCTCATCATTTTTGGCCTTAAAAACTGGAGGACAATTGTCGGCTATGAGCTTTATAAATATTCCAATTTCAATTATAACTGGCGTAATTTTTGGGATTATAATTGGAAAAGTTTTTGCATTTATCTTTAAAAAAATTGATATAAATGAGATTTATAAGGCTATGATTTTTATAAGTATTGGATTTTTTAGCTTAGAATTACAAAAAATAATTGAAACTAAGATAGGATTTGCCGCTTTAATATCAATTATGGCAGCAGGAATGGCTATAAATAAAGAAAATCCAAAACTAGCCAATGAATTATTATTTTCATATAACCGCTTATGGAAGGTATTTGAATTGCTATTATTTGTATTAGTTGGGATTTCTGTGGACTTGGCCTATGTAAAAGAAGCAGGATTTTTGGCAGTAATTTTAATTATAATTGGCCTAATTTTTAGAATGCTTGGGGTAAATATATCACTTATAAAAACAAATTTAAATAAAAAAGAAAGGCTTTTTACATCTTTTGCATATATGCCAAAAGCAACTGTCCAAGCAGCCATAGGTCCAGTTGCCCTACAAATGGGACTAGCAAGTGGAAATTTAATCCTATCTGTATCAGTAATTGCAATCCTAATTACAGCGCCCATCGGGGCGATTTTGACTGATAAGTCTTATAAAAAATTATTGACTAGGCCTTAGTTTTTACTAAGGTTTTGCAAATTTTAATCTAATTGACCAATAAAAATAAAAATCATATAGTAATATAAGAAAGAATTTCTCAAAGCTTAGGCTTAATTTATAGAAAGGTTTATCTTATGGCAAAAAGAATAATGACCCGACCAGAAGCCCTTGTTTTGCTTTTACTCATAATTGGTCTTATTATCACTAATTCAATTTATTTAAATCTTGGAACAGGCTTGTCTGTTTTATCAGCTGCCATACTTTTATCCATATATACTATGTGTTTTTTAAAAGTTTCTTGGGATGAAATTATGGATCATATATTAAAGGTATTTCAGACAGGAATGGGAGCAATTTTAATTTTATTGATGGTTGGCCTTATAGGCTCATCATGGATTGTAAGTGGAACTGTGCCAATGCTTATAGATTATGGGCTAAAATTTATATCCCCTGGAGCCTTCCTTGTAGTATCTTATATTTTTTGTGCAATTCTTGGAATCGCTACTGGTTCCGCCTGGGCCATTATAGGATCTGTTGGTCTAGCTCTAATGGGTGTTGGTCAAAGCTTAGGTGTTCCCACAGCCCAAGCTGGGGCAGCCATTGCTATGGGAGCATACATTGGTGATATGTGGAGCCCATTTTCAGATGTTCCAAATCTTACTGCAGCTGCTACCGAGGGGATAGCTTTGTTATATTTAAAGTATTAGCGCCCATACTAATCCCATCAATACTTATCTCGATTATTTTTTTTGCAATACTTGGATATAAGGGATCTTTTCATACAAGCTTTGATATGCAAGCTATAATTGAAATCCAAAACGCCCTTTCATCTGTATATAATTGGAACATATTATTATTACTCCCACCAATAATCGTTATCGCCGGTGCTATAATGAAATATCCCGCTATACCAGTCTTAACCCTATCTGCCCTAGTTGCAGTCTTTGAAGCAGTCTTTATACAAAATGTACCCTTTGGTCAGGCTTTTAATACACTCTATGTAGGGAATACTTCAAATATTGGTAATGACGCTATTGACAAGCTATTAACAGGAGGTGGCCTAGTTAATATGATGGACTTAGTGTTGATTATTTTTTGTGCCTTTATATTTGCAGGTGTTTTAGAAAGCTCAGGTTTGCTTGATGTTTTATTAAAAGATTTATCAAAGAGAGTTAAAAACAAGTCTACAGTTATTATATCTAGTCTTCTGACATCTATACTTAGTGTTTATTTAACAGCTAGTGTTTATGTTGCCGTTATTGTCAATGCTAGCCTTTGGAATGAAATATATATTGATAAGAAGATGAGCAGTCTAAACAATGCTAGAGTCCTAGCGGCTGGAATGTCTAACTGGGGACTAATGGTGCCTTGGTCAGGAGGTGCGGCTATTATGATGTCTACCTTCGGTCTATCATGGCATCAATATTTGCCTTATATGATTACTACTTATGCCAGTATGGCAATCATAATAATATTTGCCCTAGCTGATAAATTTATTATTCCAGTTCAGGATGATGAATTGGCTAATAATTAGGATAAAAAAAGAGTTAGCTTTTTACTAACTCTTAATTATTTTCACTCTCAACTCTTTTAATTTCATCGGATAATTGCAAATAGTATCCCTTTGCTACCTCTAGCTCAAATAGGCTTGAGTCATCGAAATAGGCTTGCATTTCATCTATTAATTTTGCAAGTTTTTTATCTTCTCCGTGTTTTTCTTTTAGCTCTGCTGCCCTTTCTACTAATCCATTTATTTTGTGGATTAGGCCCATCATTTTGCCTTCACGGTCATTTTCTATTAGCAATTCTCTAAGGGTCCATCTTACGTTATTTTCGGTTTCTCCAGCCTTATGTTGGATTGACAGACCATTTTCTCTCATTTGGTCAAGGAAATTAAAAAGTTGATCACGTTCGAAATTTACAAACATGATAAATGGAAAATCTAAACTTGGATCTTCTTCTAATTTTGCATCTCTTTTTTCAAACCCTTCATAACCTAGCAAATATCCCACATATTGGTCACTATCTTCTTTACCTGCATGGATGATTTGCACTTTATTTTGCATTGCTAAGAGTTCAAATTTTTCTAGGTCATAATCTTCTTTAATATTGTATAATAAAACTTTTGCCATAATTCCTCACTTTTTTAATCACTATACTAAATATTTACTTGATAAACAAACTTATCTTTTGGGTATAAATGTTAAAAATAGATAGCGAATTAATCGTAGACGGAGGATTTATGGCAATCAAAACTACAAATCTTTATGAAAGAGAAGATTATAAATTAAAATTAAATCAAGTTGAAGATTTACTAAGACAAGCTAAGGATGTTGAAAATCTATTGGCTAGAGCTGAAAGTAAAATAAATGGCAAATATGATTTTTCATCACACCAAATCTTAAGAGGGAATTTCTTAGGTAATTTGCTAAGAGGCAATAAAGTTAGTGCGGTAAATAATAACATCGACCGTGCCCAACAAGCCCTTTTAGATTTTCATGCAAGTATTTTGTTATTTGATGAAAAATTAGCAAATAAAATTTCCCTGCCAAGCAAAATGAGCGAATTTTCTTCTGCAAATGGCAAGGGCTCTGACATTGCGATTAGAACAAATATGCGTTTAAAAGAATTTGATATTACTAAGGCAAAACGAACTATGCAAACAATTATTAGAAGACTTGAAAGTGAAAGAAAAAAAGCTGCTTACGAGATTTCTAAGGAAAAAGAATTATTCGAATACGAAAAAGATAAAAATAAGGGTGCACTATAGAAAAAACTGCAAGGATTTCTTGCAGTTTTTATTTGTATATTTCTAAATTATTAGACAATAACCTTTCAATAGCATATCCAACTCCAGATTGTAAATTATTTTTAGTTATAAAATCAGCATGGATTTTAAGTTCTGGAACTGCATTTGCCATGGCTACTGCAAATCCTGCTTGCTCTAGCATAGGTATATCATTTCTTTCATTGCCAATGCTCATTATTTCTTCTTGGCCAACTCCAAGATCCTTGGCCATAACGGAAATCGCATAGCCTTTGTTTGTGCTTTTGTTCATAACCTCTATTAAAAATGGAGCAGTTCTTACAGCATAATAGTTTTCAACCAATTCCTTAGGCATATTTTTGTAAAGCCTATCCATTTCAGATTTTCTGCCCATAATTAAAATCCTACCAAAAGTTTTATCTTCTGGAAAGTCATCATATTGGATAACTTGTAGGGGGAGTCTTGAGATTTTTGCATCTATTTTTGTATAGATATTAGGCTTTTCATGGCGGCTATAAAAGCTTTCATGGTCCATAGCTGAGATTTGAATATCAAAATTTTTTAGCAAATCATCAATTATTTTTAGATCAATAGGATTTTGAAAGGTCCCAGATAGGGGTTTGTGGGTAAAATTATCAAAAATGTAAGATCCGTTTTGGCAAACAGTAAAATTGCCCTCTTGATTTAATTTTAGTCTCTCAACCAAGGGTTGCATGCCTGAATATGGCCTGCCAGATGCCAAGGCTATATGAACACCTGCTTTTTTTGCTTTTTCAATGGCTATAATATTAGATTTTGTTAGTCTTTTTAGTGGGGTAAGCAAAGTGCCATCCACATCAATGGTTATAAGTTTAATCATAAAATTATTATATTATATTATTTAATTTAGTAAATGGTAAAAGTTGGCCTATATATAAAAAATGGTAAATTTTATGTAAATAAAACTTTACATATGAATACTATTTCCTAAAAAAATTATTTTATAGCATTGGCTAAATTATCGCATATTAAAAGTTAATTTAGATTTTTTGAAATAAATGTTTGACAACGATTTGCAAACGATTTATAATATACATAGAGATACAAAAGAAAAAAGAAAATTGCGATTTGTATCTGTATTTTTGCGAATATATAGGAGGAAATTTTATGATTATTGGAGTACCTACAGAGATTAAAAATAACGAAAACCGTGTTTCTGCAACACCAGGAGCAGTATCAGAATTCGTTAAAAACAATCACGAAGTTTATGTACAAAAAGGTGCAGGACTAGGTTCTGGTATTACAGATGAAGAATTCGTAGAAGCAGGAGCAACAATCCTAGACACAGCTGAAGAAGTTTGGGAAAAAGCTGAAATGATCTACAAAGTTAAAGAACCAATTGAAAGCGAATACAAATATTTCAAAGAAGGTCAAATCATCTACACATACCTACACTTATCAGCTGACCCAGAATTAACAAAACACTTAGTAGAAAAAAAAGTAACAGGTATTGCATTTGAAACAGTACAAGTTGGTCGTACACTTCCACTACTTAAACCAATGTCAGAAGTAGCTGGTAGAATGGCTGTTCAAGAAGGTGCAAAATTCCTATTAAAATCAAACGGTGGTAAAGGTAAATTACTAAACGGTGTACCAGGAGTAGCTCCAGCATACGTAGTAGTTATCGGTGCAGGTACAGTAGGATCTGCAGCTACAAAAATTGCCGTAGGTATGGGAGCTCGTGTTAAAGTTCTAGATGTAAATATCGATGCACTTGGAAAACTTGAAGAAATCCACGGATCAAAAATTGAAACAGAATACTCAAACCCACTAAACATAGAAAAAGCAGTTAAAGATGCTGACTTAGTAGTTTCTACAGTACTTATCCCAGGACGTAAAGCTCCACAACTAGTAAAAGAATACATGGTTGAAGAAATGGAAGCAGGTTCTGTAATCGTAGACGTTGCAATCGACCAAGGTGGTTCTACAGACCTTACAAAAGGTAGACCAACAACACACGATGAACCAACATTCGTAGAACACGATGTAATCCACTACTCAGTAGCAAACATGCCAGGAGCAGCTGCACTTACATCAACATATGCATTATCAAACGCTACAACAAGATACGGTGTACAAATCGCAAACTTAGGTGCGCTTGAAGCAGCTAAAAAATTCCCAGAACTAATCCCAGGAATCAACACACACGACGGACACGTAACACTTCAAGGTGTAGCTGAAGACCTTGGTTACGAATACAAAGATCTTGGTTTAAACTAAGAATTTTGAAAATAACTTAGCAAAACAAAAGACACGCTTAAGCCGTGTCTTTTGTGCTAAGTAGCTTTAAATAAAAGTTTAACAAAATATTATAGGAGATTATATGAAAACGTTTATCGATATAGTTGGTTCGCTAAGTGATTTTCTATGGGGTATCCCAATGATTATCGTAATGTTACTTGGTGGATCATATTTAGTATATAGGACTCGAGCCTGGGTTTTTAAGAACTTTGGATATATATTTAAAAACACATTTGGAAAATTATTTGAAAAATCAGAAGCAACTGAAGCAGATGAGAAATCGATTTCTCCAGTCCAAGCTGTATCTACTGCCTTAGCCGGAACAATTGGTGCAGGTAATATAGTTGGGGTTGCAACAGCAATCAAGCTTGGAGGGCCAGGTGCAATTTTCTGGCTATGGGTAGCAGCCTTAGTAAATATGACTACAAAGTTTGCCGAAATTACTTTAGCAGTTGCAACTCGTGAAAAAAATGAAAAAGGAGAATTTTCTGGTGGACCTATGTACTATCTAGAAAATGGTCTTAATATGAGATGGCTGGCAATTATGTTCTCTGTTTTTGGCGCAATAGCTATACTAGGAACAGGATCGCTTGTTCAATCAAACGCAATGGCAAACTCGATTCATACCATGACTGGTATAGATCTTAGGATAATAGGAATTGTTATTATGATTCTTATGATAGTTATCATTATTGGTGGTATCAAAAGAATAGGAGCCTTTGCAGAAAAAGTTGTTCCACTAATGAGTGTTTTATATCTTGGTGCAACAATAGTTATTTTAGTAATTTATAGAAATGAATTACTTCCAACCCTTGGATACATAGTAAGGGATGCTTTTCAACCAACCGCAGCTGTTGGTGGATTTGCAGGAGCGACAGTGCTAATTACTATCCGCCACGGGCTTGCAAGAGGTATTTTCTCAAATGAAGCAGGACTAGGTTCTGCACCAATGGCGCACGCCGCAGCACATACCGACCACCCTGTACGCCAAGGGATGTGGGGAGCAATAGAAGTATTTGTTTCATCAATTTTAATTTGTACTATGACAGCTCTTGTAATAATTTGTTCAGGCTTATGGTCAGATGCAAATGTAGATGCAAATAAATTAACAGCAGCAGCTTTTGAAAAAGCACTACCAGTTGGTGGGGAAATGCTAGTTAGTATAGGCCTAATGTTCTTTGCATTTACAACTTTAGTTTCTTGGTATTACTATGGAGACAAATGTATATCTTACATTACCAAATCAAAAACTATCCGTAATATATATAAAGCTGTCTATATTATATTTTCAGTAGTAGGATCCCTAGGTGGACTTAAATTTGTATGGTCAATCTCAGATGTGGCTAATGCTCTGATGGTAGTACCAAACTTTATTGGTTTGATATTACTTTCAAAGCAGTTAGTATGGCTTGTACGCGACTTTAATAAAAACTATAAAGATACTGGCAAACTCGGTAATTACAATTGGACCTTTGATAACCACTGGGGTGCAGTATTTGAAAAACGTAAGAAAAAAGAAAATCAAGTATTTGAAGAATACGATTATGACAACTAGGGTATAGTCTCCCTATGGAGCTTAATAAAAAAAGATATAGGGATTTAGATACTTATTATAAAATTAAATACAATAAAAAAATTATTAAACTCCCACTCGATGGCGGCTTTACCTGTCCCAATCGAGATGGGAGTTTGTCATTTAAAGGCTGTATCTATTGCTCAGACAATGGTGCAGGAGAATGGACTTATAAATCAGCAGGGGCTATTAAAAATCAAATAGCTTTTCAAAAAAATAAGCTATCAAAACCAGGTCGAGAAGAAGCCTATATAGCATATTTTCAAAATTTTACCAATACTTATGGTGATATTGAACATATGCGAGAAATGTTCTTTGCGGCCATAAATGAACCAGATGTTGTAGGTTTATCAATAGCAACAAGAGCAGACTGCTTGCCTGATGAAGTTTTAAATTTGCTAGATCAATTAAATCAGATTACAGACCTTACAGTAGAACTAGGTATGCAAAGCGTAAATGAAAAGACTTTAGAATTTATAAACCGAGGCTATGACCACAGAACATTTGACCAAGGAGTAGATAAATTAAATAGATTAGCTATAAAAGCAATTGCCCATATCATAGTAGGATTTCCAAATGAAAATGAAGCTGACTATATAAATAATATTTTATATATAAACCAAAAAAACTTTTGGGGAGTCAAAATTCACAATTTGTATATAGAAAATGACAGCTACTTAAAATACTATTACGAAAAAAATAAAATAGAATATACCATGAGTAAGGATGGTTATGCTAATACAGTCGTAAAAATGCTTAGGCATCTAAATCCTAACACAGTAGTAAATAGGCTAACAGGGGATGGTATAAAGCAAAATATAGCTTACCCAGATTGGTCAAAGAATAAGGCGGCAGTGCTATCGACAATAGATAAGATTATGAAAGCTAAAGATTTTAGTCAAGGGGACTTATTTAGTTAAACTAGATAAGTTTCTTTTTTTTCATTTAATAATTAGGTGCACCTAAAATAATACTTTACAAATTAGAAATAAAGTATTATAATACTCTTAAAATAATTTAAGGAGGGCTTAATGTACAAAAAAATATTATTATTTATGATTGCATTGCTAAGCTTTACAGCATGTAGTGCTAACAAAGAAGTAAGCGAAACTGAAAATGTCAGTAAAAATGAAGTAGAAAGTAAGGATGATAATAAGAAAACTATCACAGTTACAACAACTTTTATAGAAGATATGGTCCATGAGCTAATTGGAAACGATAAAGCAAATATTGAACTAATAATCCCAGCCGGTGAGGACCCACATATTTACGTACCAAAGCCAGAAGATTTCAACAAGATTACAGAAGCAGATCTAGTTTTATACCATGGTATCCACTTTGAAGGAAAGATGGTAGATGCCTTAGAAGGGGTAGGCTATGCTGTAACTGAAACTTTTGACAAAAATGATATAGGTGAAATGGAAGATGCAGAAGATGATTCTAGTATGGTAGAAGACCCTCATTTCTGGTTTGACCTAGACCTTTATGCTGAGGCTTTTAAAAATGCAGCAAACAAACTAAAAGAACTTTATGCTGATGATAGTGAAATGATTGGCCTAATCGATGAAAATCTTGATAAATACCTAAATGAGTTAGAAGATCTGGACGCGTATATAACTGACAGAATAGAAGAAATACCTGCTGGTCAAAGGTATCTAATCACCCCACATGATGCCTTCAACTACTTTGCTAGAAGCTACGATATGGAAGTTTTGGCTCCTCAAGGGGTCAGTACAGATTCAGAAGTAGCCAACAAAGACCTAGAAAGTACAGCAGACTTCATCGCCGATAAGAAAGTCAAAGCTATATTTGCAGAATCAACTACCAATCCTGAAAGAATGGAAAAACTTAAAGATATTGTAAAATCTAAGGGTTTTGAAACCGAAGTAATAAGTGGACATGGCAAAGAACTTTTATCAGATTCCCTAGCAGATCCAGGTGAAGCTGGCGACAATTTTATAGATATGTACAAACACAATGTCGACCTCATTGTAGATAATCTAAAGTAGGTGAGCTATGGAATATGCAATTAAAGTTAAGGACTTAAATGTCTCATACGGGGATAATTTAGTCTTAGAAAAAGTAAATTTACAAATTCCAATTAACACTAGAACAGCCATCATTGGAGCCAACGGGGCAGGCAAATCTACTCTAATCAAGGCGATTTTAAACTTAATCAAAAAAGATAGGGGAGAAGTAAAGATTTTTGGCAAGCCCTTAGAGGAAGTCAAGACCAATATAGCCTATGTACCCCAAAAAGATAGTGTCAATTGGAATTTTCCTACCACAGTTTATGATGTAGTCATGATGGGCCGCTACCCTTATATAAAAAAATTCAGCTCTCCCTCTGATAGAGACAAGGACAAGGTACAGGCCGCCCTTAATGAAATGGGCATCAGAGATTTGTCAGATAGGCAGATCAACAACCTATCTGGCGGGCAAAAGCAGAGGGTCTTTCTGGCCCGTGCCCTTGCCCAAGATGTCGACTTATATATATTAGATGAACCACTAACGGGCGTTGATATAAAAACTGAGGACATCATAGCCGATGAGTTTAAGAGATTGGAGGACTTAGGCAAGACTGTTATAGCTGTCCACCACAATATTTACACCTTGGATAAGTATTTTGATAATGTAGTTGTCCTAAACAAGGATGTCAAATATTCTGGTAGCTTATACAAAGATGATATAGATGTTGAAATTAACAAGGGCTTTAGGGGGTAGGCATGAGAGAATTATTATCGATGTATTCTTTTCAAATAGTCCTTATAGGAACAGTTTTGCTTGCTATAGTAGCTAGCATAATTGGTACTATCAATGTCTATAAAAACCAATCCCTAATAGGAGATGCCCTAGGCCACTCAACTCTACCTGGCATAGTCCTTGCCTTTATGATAACACGCCAAAGAGACCCAGCTATTTTGCTTATAGGAGCTATGGCAACAGCAGCCCTATCGTATTTTTTGATCCACTATTGCACAAAAAACAGCAAGATAGGAGCAGATGCCAATATGGCAATATTCTTATCTGGATTTTTTGGTCTAGGACTAGTCTTAAAGTCCTTTATCCAAGGCAATCCCAGCTATAGTGGCTCAGCTAGAGCAGGACTAGATAACTATATATTTGGCCAAGCAGCTTATCTACTAAGGCGTGACATAGACTTATTACTTATAGCCACAATCATATGTCTAGTAATAGTTGCTATAAACTTTAGAGATATAAAAGCTTATTTATTTGATAATGAGTTTTCCTATATGATAGGAGTTAAACAAAAATTATTAGATTACTTGATATTATTTATGACAATACTTGTGATAGGGGTTGGCATTAAGGCAGTGGGGGTAATCCTCATTAGTTCACTACTTATAATCCCAACTATTACAGCAAGTTATTTAACCAATGAATTTATGGGAGTAATGGCCCTATCAGCTCTTTTATCAACGATTGCTTCCCTTGCAGGTTGTGTAATCTCTACCATCTTTCCTGGATTTTCAACAGGACCTACTATAATCTTGTTTCAGGGAATGATTGCGCTACTTGTTATAGTTATTACAAAAATCACTCAGAAAGGAGCGAGAATATGACAAATTCCCTTATAGTTTTAATATTAACAGCAATTTCTTGCTCTCTGCTGGGTGTTTTTCTAGTCCTTAGAAATTTATCGATGCTAACAGATGCCATCAGCCACACAGTACTTTTGGGCATAGTCTTAGCATTTTTTATAGTACAAGACTTAGATAGTCCAGTTTTAATAGTTGGGGCATCACTGATGGGACTTTTGACAGTGTATTTAATAGAAACAATAGGTAACAAAGGAATTAGTAAATATGACGATGCCATAGGCATGGTATTTCCAGTACTTTTTGCTCTAGCTGTCATACTTATCAGCAAATTTTTTAGAAATGTCCATTTGGACTTAGATGTGGTTTTGATGGGAGAAGTCTTGTTTTCTTCACTTGTTAAAACTACTGTCTTTGGGATTGAAATTTCTAAAGCAGTTTTATACGGGCTTATCCTCTTGGCTTTAATCTTAGTATTTATCATAAGTCAATACAAAAAGCTTAAGATTTCGACCTTCGATAGGGAATTTGCCTATCTAATAGGAATACCTACAACAGCTATTTTCTATCTTTTGATGACTTTGACATCAGTAGCGGCGGTTGTGTCCTTCGATAGTGTAGGTGCTATACTTGTGATTTCATTTTTTATAGCCCCATCTGCCACAGCCCTAGCTTTTGCCAAGAGCCTTAAAACAAGCCTCCTATCGACAGCCCTAATAGCAACTATAAATTCAATAGTCGGTTTTGCCCTAGCCCTTAAGCTAAATGTTTCAATTGCTGGGGCGGTTGCAACTTGTAATATGCTTATTTATCTAGCTATGCTTATCCTAAAGAAGTATACTTCTAATAAAGCAAGCAACAAAGATGATGATAAGGAAAAAGCAAGAGATGACCAATTTGAATCCACAGAAGGAAGACTACTTAATCACCATATTTAAGCTAATGGGTGAGGGAGAGAAGGTTACCAATAAATCAATATCAACCCACCTAAACCTAGCCCCACCTTCTGTTACAGAAATGCTAAAAAAATTGAAAAAAGAAGGCCTGGTAACAGATGATAAAGAAAATCAGCTGACAGAAGAAGGGATAAAAGTAACTAAAAAACTCCTATCCAAGCACAGACTCTGGGAATATTTCCTAGAAAATGAACTGGGATTTTCCTGGAAAGATATCCATCCAATCGCAAATGATCTCCAGTCAGTAACTAATGATGATCTCCTAGATAAGCTAAATGCCTACCTAGGCTATCCAGACTATTGCCCGCATGGGTCAATAATTTTTATAAACAATGAAGAAACTCCCAAAGACCTATTAAAAATGAGTGAGGCAATTCCAGGTAAAGCATATATAATCAGAAGAATTAGGGATGACAAAGATTTGTTAACCTACTGCGAATCAATGGGGATAAACATAGCTGATAAAATTCAGTTTATTGACTTTGATAACTTTGACAAAACAGCTATAATTAGGATAGATTCAATTGAAAAAAGAATATCACCAAAGGCATGTGGCGATATTTACCTAAAAGAAGTTTAGATTTAAATAGAAAGGGACTTATGCAAAGAAAATTAGATGACAAATATTTTGTAAATTCTTTTGATGAAGAAAGCGGCATTTATAGCAATAAAAAAAACACACTTTTGTTAATTGTAGATGAACAACCAAGATTAATGAAAGCCCTAGAAAATGGAGAAGAGGCAATACTAAATACTCTTATATTAATCGAAGCCTTTAACAAATACCAAATGCCAATAATTGCAACCGAACAATATCCAAAGGGGCTTGGCGATACAGATGATAGAATTTTAGAAAAAATAAACAAAGATAATATTTTCGAAAAAACTATATTTGATGCAGC
Organism: Anaerococcus sp. Marseille-Q5996; assembly: GCF_946893725.1. Classification (GTDB taxonomy): domain Bacteria; phylum Bacillota; class Clostridia; order Tissierellales; family Peptoniphilaceae; genus Anaerococcus; species Anaerococcus martiniensis. The sequence continues at coordinate 282,789 of NZ_CAMPPE010000001.1, forward strand.
AATAGCTGAAGTTTTAGAATTTATAGAACAAAATGATATTAAAAAAGTTGTAATAACAGGAGCTGAAGCTCACATCTGTGTTTACCAAACAACAAGAAGCCTATTAAATTTAGGTATAGATGTATTTTTAGCAAAAGATGCCCTAGCAAGCTTTAAAGAAAGCCAAAAAGAAGAAGCATTGAAGACTCTAAGAGAAATGGGAGCAGTAAGAACAGAAACAGAAACAATCCTATTTGACCTAGCAAGAGACTCAAAAGATTCGAACTTTAAATTTATATCAGGTCTTGTTAAGGAAATGAGAGCAAGATAAAAAAGAGCCTTTGGGCTCTTTTTTTATTATACTAAATTTTTAGCTACTATTTATTTATTTTATAAAAAATCATTCTTATCAGTGCTCCACTATTATCGTTGTTATGGTAATTACCCAATTTGAATTCTCCATTATTAGCTTTTAGAAGCTCATCTACCATAGCTAAGCCAAGTCCGTGGTTTTTTTTATCTTTTTTTGTGGTTAGGTACTTTTTGGGAGCTTGGTTTAGGATTTCTTGTTTAAAGCCAGTACCTTGGTCTTTTATTGTTACTTGGTAGAAATTTTCTTTGTTTTCAAATGTTAGATAAATATTACTATTTTTTGGACTATACTCTATAGCGTTTACTATTATATTTTGAATAGCTACTGCGATTTGTTCTTTATCTAACTTTATTGTTGCTGGTTCTAATTTTGTAACTATTAGATTTATATTTGCATTCTTGCATATAGAACTTGCAATGTTTAGCCAATAATTAATTACATTTTCATCTACTAATTGTGGATTATTTGCCATATTTTTTGAGAAATTGGTTAACTTTTCAATATAAATATCTAAGCGCTCTATACCAGTTTCTATATCATTTATATATTCTACTTGGTCAGGGTTGATTTCTTCTTTTAAAAGCTCCGTATTTCCTTTTATTAGGGTGATAGGTGTGCGAATGTCGTGGGTTATTGATTCTATTAAATTTTTTTGCTTATTTTCTATCTGCCATTGCTCACGCAAAGATTCTCTTAAGTCTCCTGCCATCTGATCGATTGAGTCTAGAACTTCATTTATTTCAGCGTAGGCAGATGCTTTTCGCCTATAATCCAAGTTTTTATTTTTAATCTCCATATTTGTCTGGGTAATTTTATCAATCTCTCTTCTAATTATCCTTATAGATTTTCTAACTATCAGCATAAAACCAATTAACCAAATGGCTAATGTTATGACTATATAAGGTGTTTCTATGTTTGGAAAGCTCCTATATAAGTCTGAGTTTGAAAGTATAGGTTTTACCCTGTAGGTTAGAATCAACGTTTCTCTGTTATTTTCTAGCACCGTAATATAGATTGGATCAAAAAGACTACTAGTCATATTTGTTTGTTCTTTGATAGCTTCTCTTACTTCATCCCTATCTTTCTCATCTATAGTATATTTCTTAATCTTCCCATCTACCTTATAAATATAGTCGTAGTAGTAAGGGATTTTGCTTGTTTCAAAGTCATCCCCATAAAATACATCTTCAACTCTTGATATGTTGTGTTCTGCAAAATTTGCTGGATAAACATATCCATTATATATTAATAGGGTTGATATAATGTATGAAATTAGGAGGATGAAGAATGTGTAAATTATCTCCAAAATTGCATATTTTGTTATAAGTCTACCTAAAGATTTTCTATTTCCCATTTATATCCCACTCCCCAAATAGTTTTTATAGGGTTTACCTTGTATTTTCTAAATTTATTTCTAATTAGTTTTATGCGTTCAGTTATTGAAGTTTGACTATCACCATCAGCATCATAGCCATAGATAGATGTATAGATATTTTCTTTTGTAAAAACTTGGTCTTTATTTTTTATAAGTAACTGGCATATGTCATACTCACTCTTTGTTAGATGTATTTCATCTTCGTAGCAGTAAAATTTTTTTGCTAGTAAATCACAAGAAACAGGAAAATCTAGCAGGCGATTATGTTTTTCTCTTTTTTCTCGTCTTATATGCGCTCCTACCCTTGCTCGCAGTTCATTTATTGAAAATGGTTTTGTTATATAATCATCTGCGCCAAGGGCAAATCCTTCTAGTTTATCATTTTCAAAGTCCTTGGCTGTTAACAAGATGATTGGAACATCAATCATACCCCTATATTTTTCTAAAAACTCAAAACCGTTCATATTTGGCATCATTATATCCAGGATAAGTAAGTTAAAATTTGTAAAAATATTTGGATTAATGGTCGATGCATCGTTACAAACCTCTATTTCATAATCTTTTTTTAATGTGTTTTTTATTAAATTTGTAAGATCTTTATCATCATCGATAAGTAAGATTTTCATTTAATCCTCCATTTTTGCGTACACATCCCATTTATTGAACCAGTTTGCGACAATGATTAGAAAAATAATGCTAATAATTATTCCAAGGCCTATAAATATTAGGCAATTATTTAAATAAACTGCTTCCTGGGCTAGTAAATATATTAATTTTATAGGCCACACAAAGGGCAGAAATTTCCAAATTAAAGCTCCTAGACCGGTTGTACCAAGTAAAATTGACCCTAAGGTTAAAAAAACACCCAGCATAATCGATCCGCTTTGGCCATGTTTTAAATTTAAATATTGGTAGATTGGAATAAGGGGGATGGTTGTAAAAAATACTAGGCCAATTAATATTAAATATTCACCTAAATTTATAGATTTATTTTTAAATGCAATCCAAAATCCTAGAAAAATAACACTTGCTATTAAAATAATTAAAGCATACAACAACGCAATTAGCAAAAATTTTGCTACAAATGATTTTTTACGACTTATACCGAATTTTACATCATTGGTATAAAAACTTGCACTTTTATCTGCTTCATAAAGCATGGGTACAAAAAAACTTAAGGAAAAAGTGGCTAATATAGTAAAAATTTCAAAAAAGGCATATATTTCTACACCTTTAAAGCTATTTGGCCCCATTGTATAAAGGGAAAATCCTAGGGCATATAATATTGGTGCAAGCAATAAAACCCACCTTATGGGCTGCCTTTTTGTTCTTAGCCAGTTAGATTTAATTATATTAAGCATTTTCCTTTTCCTTTCTATTTATAGATAAAACCATAAACAAAACATAAACACCAAGGCTTAGTACAATTCCTAAAATGATTACACTTTTATCCCATAGGGGTGAATTGATGTCTAAAAATGTTCCGTTTGGGTGAACTCCGATGATTGGTGCTAGCATCCTCAAACTATAAGACCAAGGATAAAATTTCCACAAATCTTTAACAGCTGGGGTTGGGGAGATGATTGATAAAATAAAGTTTAGAATTAGCAATACAAAAGCTTTGCTAGATAAACTCATTATAAAAAATGAAAATCCTACTAGAGGCATGACCCCCATAAATAAAACCACTCCTGCCTTTATAAGCATAGCAAGGCTTATATTTTCTTTTAAAATAAAATTAGCAACTAAATAAATTATAAGGATTGATACCATAACTATTGCAAGAACCTCTGTAAGTACTAGCAGAGATTTTGCTACTTTTATCTTTTTCCTATCCAAACCCAAACTTTTTTGTAAATTTAATTGACTTTGTTTTTCTTTTGCCAATATATTTATAACAAGCAGGCTAATTACTATTGGTAATATAAGTAAGGGAAACCAATTAAAGGCAGTTGCTAGTAAAAAGCTTTTGCCCTCAGGACTTTTTCCCATAAGAACATTCATTAATAAATTAAATACTATAAAAATTATGGGTGTTAGTAAAAATATTTTTGCATTTGCAGACCTTTTTTCTTTTAATATTTCAGCTTTTAAAATATTTGCCATATTAAAAACCTTCTTTCTTGATAATATCCATAAATAAATTCTCTAAGTGATCGCTTCCCTTATTATTTTCACCTTCATAGGCTAATTTTCCGTTTACAAGGATACCAACTTTATCGGCAACTTGGTCAATTTCACTTAAAATGTGGCTAGAAATAAGAACTGTTATGCCCTCATTTGTAAAAGATTTTATTAATTCTCTAAGCTCTGCTATGCCCACTGGATCAAGGCCGTTGGTTGGCTCATCTAAAATTAATAATTTTGGATTATTTATAAGAGCCATAGCTATTCCCAGTCTTTGTTTCATGCCTAATGAAAATTCGCGGGCTAATTTATTTCCTGTGTTTGTAAGACCAACTATTTTTAAGACTTTATTTATCCTTTCTTCTTCTATATTTAAAAGGATAGTAAGTACTTTTAAATTTTCAAAGGCCGTTAGATTTGGATAAATAGCTGGGTTTTCAACTATTGAGCCTATTTTAGATAAATCATTTTGACTTATTTCATGACCTCTAAAAATAATTTCGCCGTAGCTTGGATTTATTATTTGGGTTATAAGCTTTAGAAAGGTTGATTTACCAGCTCCATTTGGTCCCAAAAGGCCATAAACTTTTCCTTCTTCAATATTTATGGACACCTTGTCTAAGGCTTTAAAATCTTTGTATACTTTTGTTAAATTTCTTGTTTCAATTATGTTTTTCATAATATGCCTCCCTTTATATTTGCTATTATAAAAGCAAAAAATAACTAAATTATAACCAAATCTATCCCGACTTTTTTACTTGTATTTAATTTCAAATATGGGGTAAAATATAAGTGTTAATCAAATAAGAAATAGAGTTAATATATAGATTAATTTTTAATATAGATTAGAATAAGAAAGGCGAATTATGAATTTACATATGGGACTTGATGTAGGGTCTACTACTGTAAAAATTGTCATCACTGATGAGAATTTTAATACCATTCACCAAGTATATAGAAGACACAAATCTGATATCAAAGAAACTGTAAAGGATGTTTTAACTGAGGCTTATGACCAGTTTAAGGATGATTATATAACTATAAATGTAACTGGATCTGGTGGGATGTTCCTAGAAAAATATATGGGCATCAATTTTGTCCAAGAGGTTATTGCAGAAACCGCTGCAATTAGGAAATTTATTCCGGAAACGGATGTGGTTATTGAGCTAGGCGGGGAAGATTCTAAGATTACATACTTATCAGGGTCGGTTGAACAAAGGATGAATTCTATTTGTGCAGGCGGTACTGGTGCGTTTATTGACCAAATGGCAGCACTTTTGGATACTGATGCTTCAGGCCTCAATGATTTAAGCCAAAATTATAAGAAAATCTACCCAATTGCCAGCCGTTGTGGTGTTTTTGCAAAAACTGACATCCAAGCCTTGATGAACCAAGGAGCAAGTCGTGAAGATATTGCAATTTCAGTTTTTCAATCAGTTGTTAACCAAACTATTTCAAATCTTGCCTGCGGGAGACCTATCCGAGGCAATGTTACATTTTTAGGTGGACCACTGCACTTCTTGCCAGCACTTCGTGATAGATTTGTCGAAACCTTAGGTCAAGATGGCAACACTTTCACAACCCCTGAAGATGCCCAACTTTACGTAGCAAAGGGTGCAGCTATCCTTTCAGCTGAGAATGACGATTATGTACTTTACAGTACTTTGATAAAAGAATTAGAAAAAGACGCTCCTGAAGATATGGAAATGACAAAAAAACTCGAACCTTTATTTACAAGTAAAGAAGAGTATGAGAACTTTGTCAAAGACCATAAAACAGATGAAGTAATTTACCAAGATATATCTACATATGAGGGACCTATATATGTCGGCATCGATGCAGGATCCACCACAAGCAAAATGGTGTGGATTACAGAAGATGCACATATTATCCACGAAGATTACAGGATGAACCTAGGTCGTCCTCTTGAAGTAGTTATAAATATGCTAAAAGATGCATATGCTAAGAAAAATCCAAAGGCATACATAGCCTCATCTGGTATTTGCGGTTATGGGGAAGATTTTATAAAAAATGCCCTTCATGTTGACAATGGAGAAGTAGAAACAATTGCCCACTACCGTGCAGCTAAGTTTTTCAATCCAGATGTTGATTTTATTCTAGACATTGGTGGCCAAGATATGAAAGCCATGCATATCCGTGATGGGATTATCGACTCTATCCAACTAAATGAAGCTTGTTCTTCAGGATGTGGGTCATTTTTATCAACCTTTGCAGCAAGTGTAGGTATGTCTGCAGCAGAATTCCAAGAAAAAGCATTATTTTCCAAAGAACCAGCAGATCTTGGTAGCCGCTGTACAGTTTTTATGAACTCAAAGGTAAAACAAGCCCAAAAAGAAGGCTCTGAAGTAGCTGACATTGCAGCAGGTCTTTGCTATTCTGTAATTAAAAATGCTATCCAAAAGGTAATCAAAGTCCGCGATCCGAAATCTCTTGGAGACAATATAGTTGTCCAAGGAGGAACCTTCTACGGTGATGCAATTTTAAGAGCCTTTGAAAATATCACAGGCAGAAAAACAACACGTCCAGAAATTGCAGGACTTATGGGTGCTATGGGTATGGCCCTAATTTCTCGTGATAATTCAACTGGCCAATCAAGCTTATCTGATATTTCAGAACTAGAAAACTTTACTTATGAGCAAAAAAATGCAAGATGTGGTTTGTGCACCAACAATTGTGCTTTAATCATCAATGTTTTCCCAGATGGTACTAGATATGTAACCGGCAATAGGTGTGAACGCGGTGCCGGAGTTAAAAAAGAAGAAACAATGGCAGATTTAAATATGTACAAGTTTAAAAATGACCTGCTATTTAATAGAAAAACTCTGGGAGATGCCGCTCGTATGGGCAAGGTTGGCTTGCCACGCGTATTAAATATGTACGAAGATTATCCATTCTGGCACAAATTCTTTACATCATTAGGTTTTGATGTTGTTTTATCAGGCAAATCAGACAGAGAAATGTATGAAAAAGGGATTTCTTCTATATCTTCAGAAACTGCCTGCTATCCTGCAAAACTTGCCCACGGTCATATAGAAGATTTGGCAGCAAGAGATGATTTGGATTTGATTTTCTATCCAGCAATTTTTTACGAATACAAGCAATTTGACAAGGCCCAAAACCACATGAATTGCCCAGTTGTATCAGGATATCCAGATGTAATAAAAAATAACGTGGAATCCTTAGCTGGCAAAAAATATATGAATCCATATCTTTCACTAGAAAGTGAAAAAATAATTACCAATAGGCTTATTGAAGAATTTGAAGGCTATGATTATAATGGCAACAAGCTTACTAAAAAAGAAATTAAAAACGCAAGTGCGGCAGCTTGGAATGAGCTACAAAATTACCACGATCAAATAAGGATCCGAGGCAAGGAAATAATTGATTATGTAAATACAAATAATCTAAATGCCATTGTCCTTGCTGGTAGACCTTATCATATAGATTCAGAAGTTCACCACGGCATTCCAGAATTAATCGAATCTATGCATATTCCAGTTATTTCTGAAGATGCAGTTGCTTATAATATCGAAGATGTAGATACAAAAGTCCGTGTTCTTGACCAATGGTCATATCACGCAAGACTTTACCGAGCTGCAGAATATGTTGCAGAAAATCCAAACCTACAATTAATCCAATTAAACTCCTTTGGATGTGGCCTTGATGCTGTAACAACTGACCAGGTCCAAGACTTACTTGAAGCTCACGGCAAAATTTATACATTACTTAAAATAGATGAAGTTTCAAATCTTGGTGCAATAAAAATAAGAATCAGGTCTTTACTCCAAGCCCTAAACCAAAAGAAAATGGAGGGCATAGAGTTTAAAAAAGATTTAGACCGCCTAGATTACGAAACTCCAGAATTTACTAAAAAAATGGTAGAAGAAGGCTACACAATTCTCGCCCCACAAATGGCAAGAGAGCATTTTAGAATCCTAGGCCCAGTTTTCCACCACTATGGAATGAATATCGAATTTTTAGATACAGTAAATGACAAAGTCCTTGACCAAGGGTTAAAATATGTAAATAACGACTCCTGCTACCCATCAATTACAGTTGTAGGTCAATTTATGGAAGCAGTAAATTCTGGTAGGTATGACACAGATAAACTTGCAATCGTAATGACCCAAACAGGTGGGGCCTGCAGAGCAAGTAACTATGTTGGTTACATTAGAAAGGGTCTTCGTGATGCTGGATATCCAAATATTCCAGTAATTGCAATATCTGCCCAAGGTATCGAAACAAACTCAGGACTAGATCTTAGAAAACCATCCACAATACCATTTTTAAAAAGAGGAATCAGGGCAATTATTCTTGGAGATTTGATAAATCGAGTTTCCAATGCAACAAGGCCTTATGAAGTGGAAAAAGGTGCAACCGATAGTTTAAAAGAAGAATGGATTAGCCGCTTAGAGACTAGTGCGCCAACTATGAATGATAGAGAGTACAAAAAAGTTGTTAAAGAAATTGTAGATGATTTTGATAATTTACCAGTAAAAGACATCAAAGTTCCAAAAGCGGGTATTGTTGGAGAAATCCTAGTAAAATTCTTGCCAGAAGCCAATAACAACTTACAAAAAGTCCTTGAAGCTGAGGGAGCAGAAGTAATACTTCCAGACCTAACAGACTTTTTTATGTATTGCATGAAAAACTCAGAACTAAAGGCAGAACTTTACGGCAAAAGCAAAATGACTGCAAGTGTTGGAAAAATAGGAATTGCTATTGTCGAACAATACAGAAAACCAGTTAGAAAGGCTCTCCGTGAGTCAAATAAATTTGATGAGCCAGAATACATCGACCAAATTGCAGAATATGCAAAAGATGTGACAAGTCTTGGAAACCAAGCTGGTGAAGGATGGCTACTAGCTGGGGAAATGATAGAGCTAATTCATGCTGATGCACCAAATATTGTCTGCATCCAACCATTTGGTTGTCTTCCAAATCATATAACTGGAAAAGGTGTTATGAAAAAAATTAGAGAAGAATATCCACAGGCAAATATAGTAGCAATCGACTATGACCCAGGAGCAAGCGAGGTAAACCAAATCAACCGTGTAAAACTTATGATGAGTCAGGCCCGCGATGCCTTAAAGCAAAAAGAATTAGCAAAAGAATTATAAGCAAAAAGAGAGATTAAATTCTCTCTTTTCTTATGCTCTTTTTTAATGGGCAAAACTAGGTATAATAGTTTTAATAAGAGAAGAGGTTTTATGAAAGCAAAAAGATTTTTTTTAAGTTTATTAGTTATTCTTTTGGGCTTTTTTGGAACAAAATTTATCCTAGATAGATTAAATGCCAATCAAGCAGACTTAGCCTACAAAGACATACCAAATTATAATGATAATGCAGTAAAAACAGCAGACGGAGAGTACCTTATCCTCTTAGTTGGAGTAGACAAAAATGGGGATGATGATGATAACACTGACTTTACTCGTACAGATACTATCATGCTTTTAAAGGCAGATACAAAAACTGGAAAGATGGATCTTATGAGTATTCCACGTGACAGTAGGATAAAAATCCGCGACAAATTTGATAAGGTAAACCACGCCCATGCCTTTGGTGGTATAGAACTAACCATGCAAACTCTAAGAAGTTTTTTAGGTCTGGATATAGATTATTATGTGCAAATAAATTATCAAGCACTGATAAATATCGTTGATGCCCTAGGAGGGGTTGATTATGATGTGCCGGAAGGAATTACCATTGATAAGGGTAAGGTGCAAATTAAACCAGGTCCAAATCATTTGGATGGTAATGAAGTAATGTGGTTTTTAAGAACCAGAAATATCTATAATAACGGAGACATAGGTAGGGTAAATACCCAACAAGGATTTGTAAAGGCTATGGTAGATGAAATGGTTAAAAAATCAAAAAATATGAATTTGATGACCTTTATTACCAACTACCTAAAATATGTAAAAACAAATCTTCCAATGACAGCTATTATGGATTTAGCAGGAAATATAAATAATTTTTCATCAGATAAGATGGACACCCACATAGTACCAGGTATGGAACAAACCATAGATGGAACTAGCTATTACATCCCAGATTTTGAAAAAACTTGGAAGATAGTCGATGAGGTTTTCCCAAGCTTTAAGCTAGAAAATTGGAAAAAAGAAGACTCTGGCTATCAGGAATATGAACATTACGATGAAATAAAAGATGAGTCGACCGATAGGGGACTTGAGGATGAGAAAAAACAAGAAGAAGAAAATAACCAAGCTCCACTTCCTCAAACCAAGACCATACAAGAGAATCCAGTAAATCAAAAGCAAAATTTAAACACTGGTCAAAATTACAATACTCAAGAAGAAGAAACCTATACCGAAACAATAACAACAACTACAACGACCACTACAACAAGCAGCCCTGACATGGTAGAAGAATCGCTAAATTCAGAAGTAAGAGAGGATAATGCTGATGAATAGTCAAAGACGTGAAAGAAAAGATGCTCATATCGAAAATTATTTAAAAAGCAAATACAGAGGATCCACTCTTTTAGAAGATGTATACATCGAACACAATGCAACTTCTGATGTTTCCCTTGATGAGATTGATACCAGCATAGAATTTATGGGCAAAAAAATTGCCATGCCCCTAATGGTAGATGCCATGACAGGTGGAGGATCTGCATCTGCAAATATAAATGAAGACCTATCATCCATTTGTGAATCGATAAATATACCAATGGCAGTTGGTAGCGAATCAATTGCTATAAGTGATGAAGAGTCCCGTGATTCCTTTGAACTTGTAAAGTACAAGGAAGATTTATTTAGGATTGGTAATCTTGGTTTTGAACGTGAATACGAAGATTTTGTCTTTGCAAGAGATTTAATCGATGCCCATGCCATGCAAGTGCATTTAAACCTTGCCCAAGAGCTTGTGATGAAAGAGGGAGACAACTCCTACCACTCATCCCTTGATTTGATAGAAAATCTTATTCAGAATTTTTCATATCCAATAATTGTAAAAGAAACTGGATCTGGAATTTCAAAATCAGTTGCCCAAAAATTAGTAAATGTAGGTGTAAAATACATCGACGTTGCTGGTAAGGGTGGGACTAATTTCATAGAAATCGAAGATTTAAGAGACTTTGAAGCAGATTACTCAGACCTTTATAATTGGGGAATCCCAACTGCAAAATCAATTATTGATGTAAGAAGTGTTTCGGATGGTAGCTTTATTATAGCATCAGGCGGGATAAGAAATGCTATGGATATTGTAAAATCAATAATAATTGGTGCTGACATGGCGGCAATGAGTGGTGAAGTGTTAAGCTATCTTCTCCATGGTGGTTATGAAGCTTGCGAAAACTTCCTAAAAGAAATAAATCTAAAAATCAAAATAATTATGGCCCTTCTTGGAGTTAGGAGCATTGATGAGCTTAAAAAGGTTGATTATAAGCTAACAGGAGAGCTAAAAGAACTTGTTGAAGGCTAGGTAATGCTAGCCTTTTTTGGTATAAAATATTGATTTTTTAGGATTTTTGTTAGATAATTGAGGTGAAGAAAAAGAAAGGCGGAAAGTATGCTTGAAAATGACTTAGTAATTGCCCTTAGTTTTGTATTGGCAGTTATTTCTGTAATCTCAATACTTTTTACAGAGAAAAAGGTTTTCTTTGGTATATTATCACTGCTATTATTTGGATTTTTTTACTACCAAAACACCATTTATAATGTAGCTGATAATATGACGATATTGACATTTGTGATGGGAATTACCCTACTTGCCATAGAAATTTTCATTCCAAGTTTTGGGGTAATTGGCATAGCTGGTTTGATTTTAACCATGTATTCAGTAATGGATAGTTTTGCTAGTACGCAAATGGGTTTTTTAATCCTAATAGTAAGTGCCATTGCAATAATTCTTACAGTAACTGTATATGTAAAATTGGGCTTTGATAGAAATCTTTTTGATAGATTCATCCTAAAAAACACAAATTCATCTGAAAGAGGTTACAACAGCAAAAGTAACCATAGTATCTTGCTTGGCAAAAGTGGGGTTACAAAAACTATTTTAAGGCCGACAGGTAGAATTGAAGTAGAGGGAAATGCCTATGATGCAAAATCTGATAGTGATTTTATAGGCAAGGACAGAGAAGTAGAAGTAGTTGCCATAAAAGATGGACACATAATTGTAAAGGAGAAAGTATGGAATTCTTAGCACCAGCAATAATTATAATTGTACTTATAGTATTTTTCACAATGGTTCCGATAGGACTTTGGATAACAGCGAGATTTTCTGGAGTAAATATCTCAATGGCATCCCTAGTTGCTATGCGTTTTAGAAGACTAAATCCAAATGTAATAGTAAATGCCCTTATCAAATCCCACCAAGCAGGCATTCCAATTAGAACAGAAGACTTAGAAAGCCACTACCTTGCAGGTGGTAATATCAACCAAGTTGTCGATGCATTAATTGCAGCAGAAAGAGCAAATATTGACCTTCCTTTTGAACAAGCAGCAGCAATTGACCTTGCAGGACGTAATGTTTTTGAAGCTGTACAAGTTTCTGTAACACCAAAAGTAATCAATACACCAGTAATTGCAGCAGTTGCAAAAAATGGTATCGAAGTAAAGGTTATTGCAAAAGTAACAGTAAGAGCAAATATAGATAGATTAGTAGGTGGGGCAGGAGAAGAAACAATTATTGCCAGAGTTGGTGAAGGTATTGTAACTACAGTAGGTTCAGCTGATTCCCACGCCCAAGTCCTAGAAAATCCAGACAATATTTCTCAAACAGTTTTACTAAAAGGACTTGATAGCGGAACAGCCTATGAGATTTTATCAATAGATATAGCTGATGTGGACGTAGGACGTAACGTTGGTGCAGAGCTTCAACGTGACCAAGCAGAAGCAGATAAAAATATTGCCCAAGCAAAAGCAGAAGAACGTCGTGCCCAAGCTATTGCCCTAGAACAAGAAAACAAGGCAAAAGTAGTAGAAGCAGAAGCAAGAATCCCAGAAGCTATTGCCGAAGCATTTGAAAACGGCAATCTTGGAATAATGGACTATTATAATATGAGAAATATCAACGCAGATACAAAAATGCGCGAAAGCCTATCAGATGTAGATGCGGGTGATTACGATGTTTAATAATAATAAGAATAAAAAAACCACTTATCAGTCCTTTGATTCTTGGATAAATACAGCAAAAAATTCTATAAATGAACTTATAGAAGAAGCTGAAAGAGAAATCGAAGAAGAAGAAAAAAAGAAAAAACAAAGCTTTGAGCCTAGCAAAAAACCAACGGTTTTTAGAAAATTTTCTGATAACAAAGAAGTAAAAGAATTATATCCAAGAAATAAGAATAAAAACGTAATGGATAAAAGATCTCACGAGGGAAAAGTAAATTCCAAGGGTAGCATCAGTGGTAGGACTATGATGGGATCTGAGGGAGATCCAGTAAATCCAGACTTACGCAGAAGGCTTGAAGAAAAAAAGGCTAGAGAGCTTAGAGAAAAAAGAAAAGAAAAAATATACAAAAAAGATGCAAATTATAAGAGAAAAAGTGTAAGAGAAGCCGAAAAACACGAAATAATCGAGTCTTACCAAAAAACTCTTAAAAATAAAGCGAATTTTAGAAAAGCAATCATAATGTCAGAAATATTGGCCCCTCCTTTGGCTAAGAGAAAAAAATTCTAAAAAAGGTATAATAAATACACACAAAAACAATCGGAGGGATTGATATTAATAGAACTATAGCAATTAATAATCCAAATAATGTAAGAATTTTATTTGGGAATTTTGACAAGAATAGAAAATATATAGAAGAACGCTTCAATACCAAAATCAAACTAAAAGAAGATGGCCTACAAGTAAGTGGTGAGGGTATAAATACCGAATTTGCCAAAGAACTTCTTATAGAGCTATTAAATGAAGTTGATAAGAATGGTAGTCTTGAATTTCAAAAAATAAAATACTATGCAGATATGCTAGAGCGTGAAAATAAGGATGTCATCAAACAAGCCCTTGATGATGCAGTTATATCAACCGCTACCGGCAAAGCAATCAAACCTAAAACACTTGGACAACAAGCCTATATTGAAAAAATAAAGAATAATGATGTAGTTTTTGGTATTGGACCAGCAGGTACTGGTAAAACTTATCTAGCAGTTGCCATGGCAGTAAGAAGCTTTAAACAAGGCGAAGTAAATAGAATTATCCTAACTCGACCAGCAGTAGAAGCTGGAGAAAGTCTAGGATTTTTGCCAGGAGATTTGCAAGATAAGGTAGATCCATATTTGCGTCCTTTATATGATGGACTTTTTGAAATATTAGGTTTTGAAACCTACCAAGGATTAGTAGAAAAAGGCCTTATTGAAGTAGCACCCCTAGCTTATATGAGGGGGCGTACCTTGGATAATGCTTTTGTAATCCTAGATGAAGCGCAAAACACAACTAGTGAGCAGATGAAAATGTTCCTAACCCGCCTAGGCTACGGTTCAAAGGCAATTATTACTGGGGATAAGACCCAAGTTGACCTACCACGTGGCAAAAATAGTGGGCTAAGAACAGCAGAACGCATCTTAAAAGATGTAAAGGGCATTGAATTTCAAAATTTCACATCGGTAGATGTTGTAAGGCACCCACTTGTTCAAAGAATTATCGATGCTTACGACAAAGAAGATGCTAAAAATGAAGCTCAAAGAGAAGAAAAACAAGAAAAAAAGCTTGATGATAAGCAAATTTAAGGAAAATATATGAATCTTATTATCTCAAATGAAACAAATGAAAAAATTGACATGGATGAAAAGCTAAAAAGCGTTGTAAAAACAGTCCTGGAAACAGAAGGACTGCCATTGGAATACGAAGTTTCCATTACTTTTGTAGATATAGATGAGATTCACAAATTAAATAAAGAATTTAGGAATGTAGATAGGCCAACTGATGTCCTATCTTTTCCTATGGATGAGGACTTTTCTATCGAGGGTGTAGATACAATGCTAGGTGATATTGTAATTTCTATGGATATAGCAAAAGATCAGGCAAAAGACTTTGGCCATTCTCTTGACCGTGAGATTATGTATCTAACAGCCCATTCTATGCTCCATTTACTAGGATATGACCATATGGATGAGGCGGAAAAAATAGAAATGCGCGCCCGCGAGAAGGAAGTTATGAAAATATTAGGGGTCTTTAAAAATGACTGAAAAAAACGAAAGAGATGCCCTTAAAGAAGAAATAAAAAAAGAAGTCCTAGAGGACTGGAAAAAAGAGCAAGAACGCAAGGAAGCAGCTGATCAAAAACTAAATGACCGCAATTTTGAAAAAGAAGAGCTTTCCCACGGGCAAAAATTTTTAAAGGGCTTTGACTACGCCTATGAAGGTTTGGTTTGGGCCATAAATCACGAAAAAAACATGAAATTTCACTTGCTCGCCCTAGCGATTTTGCTAGTTGCTTCTTTGTTTTTTAACCTGTCTAGGGTTGAGATGATCACACTTGTTTTTGCTGTTTGCTTTGTGTTGGGATTTGAATTATTAAACACTGCTATCGAGCAGGCGGTAAATCTAGCCAGTGGTGGCAAATATTCTCCATTTGCTAAAGCCAGCAAGGATTTGTCAGCAGCGGCAGTTTTTATTGCAGCTTTAAATGCGCTTTTTGTTGCTTATCTGATATTTTTTGATAAATTTATTGATTTTTATAACTCGGTTATAGTAAGAATTACCAGACAACCGTCACATTTGGCAGTCATTACCCTTTCTTTGGTAATAGTAGTTACAATTTTTTTAAAGGGTATTTTTTATGAGGGCCACGGTACAGCCTTTAAGGGTGGATTTGTTAGCGGTCATACATCTTTAGGCTTTTGCATTGCAAGTATTGGTATTATGCAAAGCACAAGCCCCCTTGTAAAACTTTTATTTTTAGGACTTGCAATAATTATTGCAGAAAGCAGGTATGAGGCAAATATACACTCCATGCCAGAAATTATTAGAGGAGCCATCCTTGGAGCATCCATGGCCATGGCTATATTTGGGATATTTTCATGAAAGAAATAGAAAATTTAATTGAAATAGCAATAGAAAATAAGAAAAATTCGTACTCACCTTATTCAAATTTTAGGGTATCCTCGGTTGTAAAAACAAAGTCTGGGGCCATTTATAAGGGAGTAAATATTGAAAATGCAGCTTATTCTCCTTGCCTTTGTGCAGAAAGGTCAGCCATGAGTTCTGCCATTAGCGAGGGAGAAAAAGATTTTGTATACATAGTGATAACCGGCGACAGTCACGACACTTTCCCTTGTGGGGTGTGCAGGCAATTTATAAAAGAATTCGCCGATGATGGTACCAAAATTGTGATAGCAAATAGCCTTAACGATTACAATATTTTTACCATAGATGAGCTTTTGCCACACAGTTTTTCAAGTAAGGATTTAGAAAATAAATGAAATCAGGATTTATATCAGTAGTTGGCAGGGCAAATGTTGGCAAATCAACTCTTATGGAAAAGATTTTAAGGGAAAAAATCTCAATCATATCCAACAAACCCCAAACAACCAGGGATAAAATACAAATAATATATAACGATGAGGATAGCCAAATAATTTTTATAGACACTCCAGGCATCCAAACTCCACAAAACAAACTTCAAGAAAAACTTTTTGAATTTAGTGAGGAGTCATTAAAAGAGTCTGACATTGTCACCTTCATAGTCGACAACTCCCTAGAAATAGGCAGGCTTGATAGCGAAATAATTGAAATGCTAAAACGCATCCATGTTCCAAAAATTTTGCTTATTAACAAAACAGATTTGCTAAGCGAAAGTGAATTTGAACAGATAAAAAATAAATTTGAAGACATGCAAATGTTTGAGCATATTATTGGTATTTCCGCCCTAGAAGATAAAAATATTGACCAATATATAGAAACTATAAAAGAAATGTTAGACGAGGGTCCAGCTTATTATGATAGGGATATGATCACTGATAAGTCAGAGAGATTTATCGTTTCAGAAATCATCCGTGAAAAGGCCCTAAACAATTTAAACAAAGAAGTTCCACATGGCATTGCTGTAAGAATTGATAATTTTAAACAAAGGGATAATAAAAACCTTATCGATATAGATGCAACTATCATTGTTGAGAAAAACTCCCACAAGGAAATTGTAATAGGCAAGGGCGGATCTATGGTCAAGCAAATTGGCATGGAGGCCCGCAAAGAAATCGAAGTTTTTTTAGATAGCAAGGTCAATTTAAAACTTTGGGTAAAAGTCGAAAAAGACTGGCGCAAAAAAGAAAAGTTGGTGGACAGGTTTGGCTACAAATGATCTTTCTGATGTGACAGGTTTTGTCCTAAGAGAATTTCCCTACAAGGAAACTAGCAAAATCATCGAAGTTTTTACCAAGGACTTTGGGAGAATTTCCATAATTGCTAAGGGGACTATGAACAAAAAGTCAAAAACTCTGGGAGTTACCCAAAGATTTGTAAAAGCTTCCTACAATCTATACAAATCTGGCAAAGAATTTTATGGTATAAAAGAAGCAAGCCTTATAAAATCATATTCCAAATCAAATAAAAATTTTGATGTGATTTTATATAAATCTGCAATTTGCGATTTACTTTTAAGAACTTATGATCAGATCCAAATTGATGTGGTCTACAAATTAGTTGAAAATACTTTTGATGCCTTTGAAAATGCAGCAAACAATCAAATAAATATTTTTTTGGCATTTTTATTAAAATACATTTCATTTTCAGGTTTTAAACCAAATTTGAGTACTTGCGGTGTTTGTGGTAAAAAAGTTATTAGCGACGAAGTTTTTTTCTCAGAAAGCCAATCATCTTTAATTTGTGAGGATGATAAGTATATGATCCGCGATAGGATTTTCCTAGACAAAGAAGAATTTGCCTATCTTAAGGGTCTTTTGTACACAAAGTCAGAAGATTTAGAAAATTTAAATCCACCCGAAAATCAAAGTAAAATTATAAGATTAATTATTAACTACACCTTTGATAAGCTAGAAATTAATAGATTTTCTTCCATAGAATGGGTGTTAAAAAAAGCTAACGAAAGGAATTAGTATGTATTTTGAAGATTTAATACTAACTTTAGAAGATTACTGGAAAGAGCAGGGATGCTCTGTAATGTTTTCTTACGATACAGAAAAAGGTGCTGGAACTATGAATCCTCACACTTTTTTAAGAGCCCTTGGACCAGAACCATGGTCAGTGGTTTATGTTGAACCATCTAGACGTCCTGCAGATGGCCGTTATGGCGAAAATCCAAACAGACTTTACCAACACCATCAGTTGCAAGTTTTACTAAAACCAAGCCCAGACAATATCCAAGATATTTATCTAAAATGCCTGGAAAGGATTGGAATTAACCCAAAAGAACATGATATTCGTTTTGTAGAAGACAACTGGGAATCACCAACCCTTGGAGCATGGGGTCTTGGTTGGGAAGTTTGGCTTGATGGGATGGAAATCACCCAATTTACTTATTTTCAACAAGTAGGTGGTATAAACTGCGAGATTGAAAGTGGAGAGATTACAATCGGTCTTGAAAGAATTTGTATGTATCTTCAAGATGTGGACAATGTTTATGACATCAAATGGTCAGAGCATTTGACCTATGGAGATGTATTTAAGCTAGCAGAATACGAAAATTCCAAATTTTCCTTTGAAGATGCTGACAATGATGTTTTGATGAATTTATTTGATATTTACGAAAAAGAAGCAAATAGACTAATAGACCTAGATTTAGTTTACCCAGCCTATGACAATGTACTAAAGACAAGCCATACCTTTAACGTCCTTGATGCCAAGGGGGCTATTTCTGTATCAGAACGTAGCCACTACATCAAAAGAGTACGTGATGTAAGCTCAAAAGTAGCTGAAAAATATATTGCAAAAAGAGAAGAGCAAGGATTCCCTCTTCTAAGAAAGGATAATGATGAGTAGATACTTATTAGAAATCGGTGTAGAAGAGATACCTTCAGATTATATAGAATCGACTAAAAAACAACTAAAAGAAAAATTCCAAAAATTAATTGATGACAATAAATTAACAGTAGATGAAATCAGAGTAGAATCAACACCTAGAAGATTTGCAATCTTTTTAGAAAATGTAAATTCTAATCAAACTGATGTAACAATTTGTGTCAAAGGACCAAGTGCTGCCATTGCCTATGATGAAGATGGCAATCCAAATAAGCCACTTTTAGGATTTTTAAAGGGCCAAGGAGCAGAACTTTCTGATGTAGTTATCAAAGATTTAAATGGATCTGACTATGTTTATATAGAAAAAAAAGAAGAAAGCAAATCCCTTGTCCAAGTTTTAAAAGAAAATGTATATGATTTAGTAAAATCTATCAATTTCAAACGCTCCATGCGCTGGGGAGGCAAATCTATCCGTTGGGCTAGGCCTATAAGATATTTTGTTTCTATTTTGGATGATAAAATTCTAGATTTTGATGCAGAAGGCATAACAGTTTCAAATGTAACCCGTGGTCATAGAACACTGGGCAATGATAAAATAGTTATTAATTCTATTGATGAATACGAAAAACTTTTAAAAGAAAATTTTGTCATCCTTCCATACAAAGACCGTCGTGATATTATTATCCGTGGCCTAAATAAAATAAATATGGAGAAGGGTGGGGAATACATGCATGATGATGATTTGCTAGATGAAGTAATCAACATCGTTGAATATCCAACAGTTCTTGCCGGAGATATTGATACAAAATATTTGGAATTGCCAAAAGAAGTTATCATTACTCCTATGAAAGACCACCAAAGATATTTCCCAGTTTTAGATGAAAATGACAATTTACTGCCATATTTCCTATTGGTTCGCAATGGGGATGGCAATCACGGAGAAAATGTAGTTTCTGGTAACAAAAAAGTTCTAGTAGCAAGACTAGAAGATGCTAAGTTCTTCTATGAAATTGATACTGCAAAGAAATTAGAAGACTATGTAGAAGAATTAAAATCACTTACATTCTTTGAAGGTCTTGGTTCCATGTATCAGAAAACTCAAAGATTAGTTGATCTAAGCGAAAAATACCAACAAGACTTAAATCTTGGAGAAGATATAAAAGAAGATTTAAAACGTGCAGCCTATCTTTCAAAAGCAGATCTAGTTACAAAAATGGTAATCGAATTTACAGAACTTCAAGGAACTATGGGCAAAATTTATGCCTTAAACTCTGGGGAAAATGAGAGAGTAGCAAATGCCATTGAAGAACAATATATGCCAAGATCAGCTGGAGGTGCACTTCCAAAGACAATTACAGGCATAGTTTTATCAATTGCTGATAAAATTGACTCAATAGTTGGTCTTTATGCTATCGAAAAATATGTAACAGGTAGCCAAGACCCATTTGCCTTGCGTCGTTCTGCCCTAGGACTTATCAATATAATCTTACAAAACAACATTGACGTTGATTTAAAAGTATTGATAAATGATGCCTTAATCGCTTATACAGAAGAAAATGAATTACCATTTGACTATGATCTTACAATGGAGAAAACTCTAGAATTTATCAAGGATAGGCTAAAAAATATGCTAATCGATGATGGATTTAGATATGATATTGTAAATTCTGTAATAAATGGTGATGATACAAATATTTTAAGAATTTATCAAAAAGTCCAAGCTGTAAGCGAACTTTTAGAAGAAGATGAAGACTGCCTAAGCTACTTTAATAGGATAAATAACCTTGCCAAGGAAGATATTTCAGCAGATATTAGCAAGGATTTATTCGAAAATGACCTAGAAAAAAGCTTTTATGATGAAATCAGAAGCTTAGGCGACAGGGCCTTCCAATCAAGCGAAGACTACAAAAATGAATTAAAAAGTGTGGCTCAAACTTCAAAGGTGGGTAATGAATATCTAGATAATACTATGATAAATGTTGAAGATGAGGCAGTAAAAAATAATAGACTTTCAATGTTAAATGCCCTATCAAAAAGAATCAGAAAAGTATTTGATGTTAGCCAAATAGTTAAGTAAAAGGAAGAAATATGGATGACGCATTAACTATATTTATAATCAGTGACTCGACTGGGGAAACTGCCCAGACCTATCTAAAATCAGTTACAACTCAATTTCCTGATTTAAAAACTAGTGTAAAAAGAAGATCTGAAATCAAAACAAAAGAAGAAATCGATGAGGTTTTTGAGGAAATAACTGAATATTCAATAATCGTACCAACCATGGCTGACAAAGATTTAGCAAATTACATTTGTGAAAAGGCAGCTGATAAAAATATAGAAGTGCTAGCTATCCTAGAAGAAGGCATTAAGGCCGTTGAAAAAGTCACTGGACAAAAGGCAGTTAGGCAGGTAGGACTTACTAGGGCCCTATCTAAAGACTATTTTTCTATGATCGAAGCCATAGAATTTGCCATCCAATACGATGATGGCAAGGATCCTAGAGGATTTTTAAAATCTGACATAGTCTTGCTTGGAGTTAGCAGGACTAGCAAAACTCCTACAACTATGATTCTAGCAACCAAAAATTATAAGGTGAGCAATTTGCCCCTAGTGCCAGAATCTAGACTGCCAAATGAAATTTTTGATGTGGATTCAGATAGGCTGATTGGTCTGATAATAGACCCAGAAAAACTAGTAAATATCAGAGAAGATCGCTCAAAAGAACTAGGTTTTGAGGGCCAATCAAAATATTCCAAGGAAAACCGCATCCAAGATGAGCTAAATTATGCAAAAGAAGTCTTCAAAGACCTAGATTGCAAGGTTATAGATGTGACAAACAATACTATTGAGCAGACAGCAACCCAAATTGTAGAATATTACAAATCCAAATTTGGAGAAGAAAAATAAAAGGGAGAGATGATGAGTTTAAACAAAATTTTTGTACTAAACTTTGGTGGTCAAACCGACCAACTTATCGTAAGACGCGTGCGTGAACTAGGTGTTTACGCAGAGCTTCATCCTTGCGATGTTGACCTTGACACACTTGATTTAGATGGACTTGCGGGAATTATCCTTACAGGCGGTCCACAATCTGTAAATGATGAAAATTCTTTAAAAACAGACAGCAAATTATTTGACCTAGGAGTACCAATTTTAGGTATTTGCTATGGTTTGCAATACATCAACCAATATTATGGTGGTGAAATAGAAACACCAAAAAACGGTGAGTACGGAAAAACACCACTATTAGTAGATAATAAAAGCGAAATATTTAAAAATGTACCACAAGAATCCACAATTTGGATGAACCACAGAGACAGAGTAAGCAAAATAGCTGATGGATTTAAGAAAACTGCATGGACCCTTAACTGCCCAGTAGCAGGTATGGAAAATAAAGAAAAAAATATTTACGCAGTACAATTCCACCCAGAAGTAGTTCACTCAGAATACGGTAAAGAAATGCTAGAAAGCTTTGTAATAGACATCTGTCATGCAGAAAAAACATGGAAAATGGATGACTTTGCAGAAAAAATCATAGCAGACATCAAAGAAAAATATGCTGGCGAAAAAATGATTTGCGCACTTTCTGGTGGAGTAGACTCATCTGTAGCAGCAACTATTGTTTCAAAAGCAATCGGTGATAATCTTCAATGTATATTTGTAGACCACGGTCTCCTTCGTAAAAACGAAGCAGATGAAGTTATGGAAACCTACAGAAACTTAGGATTAAATGTCAAAAAAGTAGACGCAAGTGCAGAATTTTTAGAAAAACTCAAAGGCGTAGAAGATCCAGAAACAAAAAGAAAAATCATTGGTAACCACTTTATAGAAGTATTCGAACGCGAGGCCAAAGAATTTGGCCAAGCAAAATACCTAGTCCAAGGAACAATCTATCCAGATGTAATCGAATCAGGAAAAGATAAGGCAAGTGTAATCAAATCTCACCACAATGTAGGTGGTTTGCCAGAAGATATGCTATTTGAAGGACTGGTAGAACCATTGCGCGATTTATTCAAAGATGAAGTAAGAGAACTAGGAGAAGCAATAGGCGTGCCACACGATATGGTATGGCGCCAACCATTCCCAGGACCAGGATTAGCTATAAGAGTAATAGGAGAAATTACAGAAAAAAGACTAGAAATAGTAAGAGAAACAGATGCAATCCTAAGAGAAGAAGTAAAAAACACAGGACTTAACGAAGACATCTGGCAATACTTCACAGTATGGACTCCAATTAAAACAGTAGGGGTAAAAGGAGATGCCAGAGTATACGAAAACGTAGTAGCAATCAGAGCAGTAGAAACCACAGACGCAATGAGCGTAGAAGCAGCAGAACTACCATTTGAGCTACTACAAACATTATCAAGCAGAATGATAAACGAAGTAGCTGGTGTTGGTAGAGTAGTGTATGATATAACATCTAAACCACCTGGGACTATTGAATGGGAATAAAAGTATAATATGACTAGGTGGGGGAATGCCATTTTTCAACGGTTTAAACAAACATAAAACTACTTAAAACCATATAAATTTATCTTATTCCCTATCAAAATCCTATCAACATAGGAGGTTTAAGAATGGAATACATCACAGAATTTAATAGGTTAAAACATCACATTATAACTAACTACGGACAGCCTAATTGGCTACTACTTGTTAGAGGTACGGGTCTAACTTTACATGATCCAGAAGTACAACCGTTAAGAGATTTATGGTATGGCAGTGATGATAGTAGTAAACTATCATTAAAAGATTTAAATAACCTGCACCCACAAACAAAACTAGAGTATATCGAACTCAATAAAAAATTAGTTGAATTACTAAATGATTTTGAAAAAGAGTTTGAAGTTTATTATAACTATTTAGAAGAAAGAAATTAAAACGAAAAAATCGAAGATTTTAACAATGGCGCCTTTTGCTATTTTACAAATATGAGTATAATCAACCACTCATTTTGTCAAATAGCAAAGGGCGCCTTAACTTTATCCAAATGTTCTGTATATCATAGGCAAGTGTTAACCGAAAAAATACCCGTAATGAAGCGTAATGGAATAATAAATAGAGCGCGTTGTAGGTTATCTTATAGTGCTATATTTAGTATGTAATGGAGCGCAATGAAGGGTAGTTTTGAATTAACTCTTGCCGTAGGATGAGTGTAGGAGCTAAGAACCTAGATAGACCTCCCGGAATGGTTTTTAAATACTGCTATACAAAGTTGGATGCCTCAAATGCCAATGGATGATTTTGAAGCATCAGTTTTTCTTGCAGTTACTATAATTAGCATTGCTTTAATAGTAATAGGTTTCTTGGGGTATAGTAGAAGGGATATGAATGAAGGAGCTTAAATTGATTGAATAGTAAATAGTGTAATCTAATGATTTAAATTCTTGTGTTGTAGGTTTTAACATTAGTCGATGAAAGCAATTAAATTTTATTATTACAGTTTCATATATTTGATAAGGATAGAAGTATTCTAAACTAGAATTATATTTCGATTCTTTTGGCGACCATTAGAAAGCTAGTCGTTATGTTCCCACGAACGTACAAATTAGTCGATATGTTCCCATATACAACAGTTTCGCTAAAAATCATAAATACATCAATGCTATCAACTCGTCCCACGTTGAAGCAGCAATTCTGATGACGTATTGTGGTTTGGACAAGGAATAATAGGAGTCAACCACAACATGTAGTGGTTTGAGTACGAAAATTGGGTCAAAAACAGGCTAAAAAATACCGTTTTTTGACCCTTTTAAATAGGGCATTTGACAGATGACATTTGATGTTTCGGGATTAAAAATCCATAGGGTGAGGTAGATTAGCACAGAACTTTATTGAATAGAGAAATTAAAAGTGATATAATCAGTTGCATAAGGAGGAGTTAAATATGTGTACATGTATTGCAGTAGTAGATATTACTTTATCTCATTTATAATGAAAAAAATTAAAGGAGGTAAAGGTATGGGTATGTT
This sequence comes from Anaerococcus sp. Marseille-Q5996, assembly GCF_946893725.1. Lineage (GTDB taxonomy): Bacteria > Bacillota > Clostridia > Tissierellales > Peptoniphilaceae > Anaerococcus > Anaerococcus martiniensis. The sequence continues at coordinate 307,525 of NZ_CAMPPE010000001.1, forward strand.
TTCTATATTTGTTATTGAGAGATTTCATTATCAACCAAACCAAAAATAATTGGTTATAATGAGCTCTTAAGATTAGTTCATTATAACCGGCAAGGAGAAGGTTATAATGAAACAGAAAAACCCGAAAAATACGCAAAATTTCATTACATCTAAAAAGCATGTAAAGGAAATATTAAAATATACGAATATCAATAAACAAGATAAAATAATAGAAATTGGGTCAGGAAAAGGACATTTTACCAAGGAACTTGTGGAAATGAGTCAACGGGTGAATGCTATAGAGATTGATGAAGGTTTATGTCATGCCACGAAAAAAGCAGTTGAACCTTTTCAGAATATAAAAGTTATTCATGAGGATATTTTGAAGTTTAGCTTTCCTAAAAATACAGACTATAAAATATTTGGTAATATTCCCTACAATATTAGTACTGATATTGTAAAAAAGATTGCTTTTGATAGTCAAGCGAAATATAGCTACCTTATTGTAGAGAGGGGATTTGCTAAAAGGTTGCAAAATACCCAACGAGCTTTAGGTTTGCTGTTAATGGTGGAAATGGATATAAAAATTCTTAAAAAAGTGCCACGAGCATATTTTCACCCTAAGCCTAATGTAGATTCTGTATTGATTGTACTTGAAAGGCATAAACCATTTATTTTAAAGAAGGACTACAAAAAGTATAGATTTTTCGTTTATAAATGGGTAAACAGGGAATATCATGTTCTTTTTACTAAAAATCAATTAAGACAGGCGCTGAAGCATGCGAATGTTACTGATCTTGATAAATTATCCAATGAACAATTTTTGTCTGTTTTCAATAGTTACAAATTATTTCAATAAATTAAAAATAATTAAGCGTTCTCTAACTTTAAGAGAACGCTTAATCTTATTACATTGAAAAATGCATTCTATTATTTTCAATTATTATGATATAACATAACTATCATTTTACTTATTTGCATATTTGCACGAAAATATAGTTATCGACGACTATTCTGATAATAGCAACTAATATAGTCAATGATAACTCAAAATTTATTGATATAGTAGGTATATGTGCAACTAATTAGGGAAGATTTTAGCTTGCCATTTCTGAAACAGCTAAAACAAGTATTGCGTAAAGAATGCGCCAGTCTTCCCATGGACTTAAAATGCTTGCTTGGGGCACACATAAAACCCCTTGAACAATCTATTGACAGAGTTGAAGGACTGTCGGAGATTCTAAGACGAAGTAATCCTAAAATGGCTCTATGCCATACAGATATTCATAATTGGAACTTGATGCAACGGGATGAGCAGTTAGTTCTAATTGACTGGGAAGGCTTGAAATTGGCTCCAGTAAAAGCTGATCTCATGTTTTTTGTTGATAAGCCATATTATGATGTATTTATGAACATATACCTGAAATTACACAAAGATTTTTTAATCAATACGGATGCTTTGTTATTCTATCATATTAGACGTAAACTAGAAGATATATGGGAGTTTATTGAACAACTTTTATATGACAATCAAGAGGATAAGGAAAGAAATGAAACTATAAAAGTTCTTGATGGTGAACTGAATAACTTAGTGTTTTGAAAAAAGAATAACGTATTATTAAGCTAAATAATATTGGAGAAGAAAATGAATAAACAAGAATTATATCAAATTGCTTTCAGTATAATTAATCATAAAAAGTTACGGAACTTTGGAACTTCAGGGCATGTTGCGTGCGCGTTGGAGACAAATAGCGGTAACATCTTTACAGGAATATGCATTGACTTGCCCTGTTCTATTGGCTTATGCGCTGAACAGTCAGCTATTGCTGAAATGGTAAAGAACAATGAAACTGCAATCAAAAGGATTATCGCTGTATTTGAAGATGGGAGTATACTTCCACCATGTGGAAGGTGCAGAGAGTTTATTGCACAGATAGATAATCAAAATATAGAGACCCAAATTGTATTACCTGAAATGGAAGAAGTGTTGCTGAAAGATTTATTACCAGAAAGGTGGGATGGCAAATGGAACTGAAAAAGATAACTAGCAGGGTCTTTTATTATCCACATCAACCAGAAACTGATAGGCCTATGTTGGCATACTTAAATGGAGATAAAATTGCACTTGCCATTGATGCAGGAAATTCAGCAGACCATGTTGATGAATTTTATAAATCCCTAGAAATCGAGGACCTAAAGAAGCCAGATTTTACTGTCATCACTCATTGGCACTGGGACCATACCTTTGGAATGCATAAAATTCACGGATTGTCCATTGCACACCATAAAACCAACGAGTTTTTGAAACAGGAAAGAGCCAAACTATCTGACAGTGCATATATAAAATTTTTGATAAATGATGATGAGTGCCTAGCTAGAGAATATGTAGATAATAAAAGAATTATTGCCGTTCTATCGGATATCCAATTTGAAAAAGAGCTTACCCTTAATCTCGGTGGAATAACCGCAATGATTTTTCATACGGTTTCACCCCATTCGGAAGATACGGTGCTTATCTATATTCCTGAGGAAAAAATATTGTTCTTGGGAGATTCAACAAGCGAGGATTTCTACAATGATGGGTATATGGATAAAGAAAAATTAATGTCATTAACAAATTTGATAGAAAGTTTCGACTGTAAGTATTGTATTTTAAGTCATGCAGAGCCTCTAACTAAATCAGATTTATTAGATTACTTAAAATCCATTCTAAAATAATAATCCATGAGGTGTATTGATATGTTCCCATCTACCGATAGCCCCAAAAACGCAGTGGATATGTTCCCGAGAACGGACACACTCAAATGACATTCATTCTATCCTCTCAAGCCATGTTGAGAGCGTGGTATTGATGTCAAAAATAAGATTATAGGTTATAATATTGTTGAAAGTAGTAGCTTTTAGGATTTTTAGAGGGTTTTGTATGAATTTTGAAAAAATTGTAATTAGTTTATTACCTATAGCAGGATGGCTTTTGTCTTTCTTTTATAAGTATAAAGCAAATGGAAATATAAGTAAGTATAGTGGATTTAGAACAGCATTAAGTATGAAATCAAAAGAAAATTTCTTCAAAGATACCTAGATTTGTTAGGGCCAAGTCTTCTGTTGGTGCTTTGTATATTGCTTTTAAGTCTTTCATTAATTCTTTTATGTCTTTGTATGATACATATTTTGTTGAGTTTCTTAATTGATGGATTATGCACTTTTGTATTTCTGCTTTTGGATATACTGCTTCTATAGCTTGTGTGAATCCAGGTAGGTTATCTGTTGATATTATTAGTATATCATCAAGGCCTCTTTCTTTTAGCTGGTTTAATACTAGGAGCCAATATTTGCTTGATTCATTCTCTCCTACCCACATTCCTAGAATTTCTTTAAAACCTTCAAGATTGTACCCTAATGCAATGTATACTGCTTTTTTGACTACTATGTTGTTTTCTCTTACATGGTAATCTATAGCGTCTAAAAATACCATAGGATAGACTTTTTCTAAGGGTCTATTTTGTCATTCTTCTATGGTTGGTAGTATTTTATTAGTTATTTTGCTTACCATTGTTTCAGATATTCCAAATCCATAAATATCTTTGATGTGACTTGATATATCTCTTGTGGTCATGCCTTTTGCGTACATTGATATTATCTGATTTTCTATGTTAGATATGTCTTTTTCGTACTTTTTTAATGCTTGTGGTTCAAAGGATCCTTCTCTATCTCTCGGAATATTTAAATCTATATTTCCATAGGATGATTTTACAGTTTTTTTACTTGAGCCGTTTCTTGTATTAAGTGATAATGGCTTTTCACCATATTCATAGTCTAAATGCTCATCTAATTCTGCTTTAAAAGTTCTTCCATTGTATCGCCTAGAAGTTCTTTTAATACTTCTTGAATGTCTCGTGCATTTTGAGGATTATATTCTTCGATTAACATTTTAGCTATTTTGCTTCCTCTTGATTCGGGTCTTTTTCTTGGCATAAAAATTCCTCCTGATTAGTTTTTTCTTTACCCTAATCAGGAGGTTCTATACACAAAATTTTACACATTCTCGGGCCTACTCCTTTCTATTTATATTTTAATTGATTACATGCCAAAGTTTACATTACTAATTAATTTTGCTATTGACCACTATAATCAATTATAAAAGCTTTTCTAGATATTAGCATATTTTTATATTTGAGATATTTTAAAGTATCGTTGTAAAACTCTAATTTCTCGTTATAATCATTATCGTTATCAAAATCTTCTTTTTTCGGCTCGGTTGGATAAGAGTCTACAAAATCTTCATCTACATCGTAGTAATTACGATATCCTTCTGTGAACGCCAGTGCTTCAGCTAATAGCTTATAATTTATTTTAATCTTAAATTTATCCTCTAATATATATTCAAATATTAATCTGGCATTAAAGTCCAAGTCTGAATAGTATTTTTTGACCCCAAATTTTTCATTATATGCTAATGGCTTATACGACTCTTCTTTTGCCGTTTGTATATAATCATATACTATATCATTATTGTTTTTGAAATGTTTTTTGCTAGGTGGGGTGTCGTATGGTAAGAAATAATTAAACACTTCGACAAACTCATCATAATATTTGTCAACTTGTCTTTGACTAGCCTTACTTATCAGATCCGCATAGCTCTTAAATTTTAAATCTTCCATCTGGTTAGGTTTATCTAAATCTTCTAACTGATAGAATTTATCTTCAATTTTAGGCTTGATTCTGTTTTTTATATCTTTTTTTTCGCTTTCAGTAAAGTAATCGCAATCTGAGTCCAAGTACTTATCAGCTAAATCTACATAAATAAATTTATCTTTCTTATGTTGATGTAGCGTATCCCATTCATCTGGCCCTATATTATAAACTCTCTTTAACATGTCTTTTGTATTCTTTACTATATTATTATGTTCCTTACCATATTTACTATAATGGTTGAATACTTTATCAATATCTTTATTAAATTGATTATTAGGTGTATGTCTTGTCATATTATTATCTCCTTTTAATTAAAAGTTTTTATATATTTATTTACAATTTACCTCATTTGTCGAAAAAATCAATAATATGTCGATAATAAATGGCTAATTTGTAAGATTTTAAATAAAATTCTGTACTTTTTATGTCGATAATATCATGGTATTATATTGGTGAGTACAAGATAGCTATCAATAAGTATTCGAATAGCCAAGATTAAAGGGCTACAAAATTAAGACGAATGTTTCAAATTAATTAATAGTCTTAGGCTATTAATTGTGATGAAAGGATGATAAGATGAAAAATCTTAGTAAATTATTGCTCTTCGATAGCAAAACTTTTTTTGATAGGAAAGAGATAAGAGTTGTTGGTGATGAACCTTGGTATAAATATAGTGCTGATAGTAGTACCAAAACAGTAAAAGGTACTAAATATAAGTGCATAATAGTTCAAGACAAAACGAAATACTCTGATGATACTGTAGGTGGCAACGATGGGGAAGCTTTAGTAATTAAAGTAGAAGATAGTGTGAAACCATATAAAAAGTTTGCAGTTATTAATGCAATTGAACCAGAATGTAAAATATATGGCGAATATAGGAATCAACTATCAGTAGTTGCTAAAGACGTTGAGTTTGAGGTCAGAAATGAAAACAAAAAGATATAAAAGGGGTGCTTACGCACTCTTTTTATTCATCATTAACATCATACTCATGATATTTTTCTCAGTAGTATATCCAAAGCTAAGATTAGAATTTGTTAGATTTGGATTAAAGCTTCCATATATAAATTATCATATCTTTTCGTTAGTGATTGTATTAATTGTTGGTGCACTGTTTGTGTCCTGGTCAATTCGAAATTATTTGAGTAAGGGTTATGAATATGCATTTAATCATTACAGGTTAGATAAGAATGTAAGAAAGCAATTAATTGATAGTGGTTATTATATTGAAAATAAAAGTTTCAACTACTTAGCTATTCCCAATGTAGTAATAGAATTAGATGATGATATGATAAAAGGACAAATAAAGATTGAAAACTCAATTAAATTTGATAAAAAGTTAGAAGATTTAAGGCTTAATGCTTCAATACCTAACTATATTGTGACACAACAATTTCTTGATAAGAATGGTAAATATTATATTTACTCAATTGTATCAAATGAAATTTTCAATCAAAGACTATTTGATGAGGAGTATAAATATGTTGCATGGGCTAACAGTATAAATGATGATTATTCATTAAAACTAACTGATTATGAGACAATACCGATTCATCATATGGGTATAGAAGCACAGACAGGTGGGGGAAAGAGTTTTTTGCTCCAAACCTTAATTATACAAATAGTAAATAAGACAGTGAAACATGAGCTTTATATTATAGACCCTAAGCGATCTGACTTATATAATTTCTCAATACGTGGTTTAAATATAGAAAATGTGGCAGATAAAGAAACTTCTATTGAGTTATTAGAAAAGTTCTATAATAAAATGAAAATAAGGCAAGATGAAATGCAACAAAGTTTTAAACTTCACAGGAATATAGATTATACAGATTTAAATTTGCCAGCTCATATATTGATAATTGATGAATTTGCTGCATTGAAAGCATCATGGAACACTCTAGATAAAAAATCAAGAGACCATATAAATGATATGCTCGAAAACATAGTGTTTATGGGCAGACAATTAGGGTTCTTTATGTTTGTGGTAATGCAAAGATTTTCAGCTGATAGCTTGCCCAAAAGTATAACTGAACAATTAGTAGTAAGAATAGTGTTAGGCGATTCAGATGATCTTACTTATCGAACATTGTTTAGCCAGTCGGTGAATATAGGAAAAATAAATTTAAAACCAGGTATGGGCTACTTATCTTGTCCAGGTGTGGCTAGTATTGATAACCCTGCTTTAATGGTGCTACCGTTTTGTGGGTTTTTAAAGACAGGGCCCCCTCAGGGCGAAGCCACTGAGGGGGCATGATATGGGGTTAGGTAATAACCCCATATCCACCCGTTGGATAACAATCTACAAATGTGTATTTAGTCAAGAAAGGAGCATAAATTATGCTGATAGTAGATGTAGATCAATTTACAATGGTTATAAAACCATCTTACCCATTTGAATATGATGATTGGAGATATGGCGTGGCCATTGATTTGATAGATGAATTTATAGATAAGTCAAAAATATGCTATGTACTAGGGAATATAGTTGAGGCTGATAAGAACTTACCATCTGGTTATACTGAAGGCTATACGATTGAAAATTCATTATATTACTTCTCAATAGCCTTTAACGAAGCTATGCCTAATATGGGTGTAATAGTAAAGTTTAGCGGTCATGCTTGGTCAGTATATATGGAAAACTACGAAAAAATATATGGTGAGAGAATGAACTTGTGGAGATTTTTCTCATTAATTAATTCAGACCTATACGAGTATAGGTTAAGCAGAATAGATCCGTTTGTGGATTTCATTAATGAAGGCATTAATGTGGCTAAGATAAAGAAGTCAATTGAGGCTGGGAGGAGTGAAATAAGGTATGGGAAATCAAGACAAAAGTTTATACGAGAAGATAGTTAAAGATAACTGGCACAAGTCTTATAGGAAGAACACATCTGCAATAAGAGATGTATCAAAAAACTTTAACTGTGAAACACTGTACGTAGGTTCAAAAAAGAAAAATGCTAATGCATTACTACGAATATATGACAAGAAAAAAGAGCAGCTATCATGAAGTATTTAAGACATATAGCTGAGAAAGTAGATGATTGGGTTAGACTGGAAGCTCAGTATTCAAATAAGTATGCCCATCAATTAACGGAAATGCTCAAAGTATGTGAGTCAGATCAAGAGTTTAAAGAAATTATATTGTGTTCAATATTAGACAGATATATGTTTTTCTATACAAAGAGCAATAAACCTACTGAGATGACAAAACTCATGCTAGACGAGTTAGATGAATTAAACTTTACAATGAACTTACCTTCACCTAGAGATAACGAACTTGACAGGTCTATTAATTATTTAACAACTAATAGTGGGCTATTCTCGGTTTTTTATAAAATTAAATTTATATATGGTGAGGAAGGTCTAGAGGATTTTATTATGTATTTGTACGAAGAATTTAAACATAACTATATACCAAATGATGATGTAACAAACTGGCTTATTAAACACAAATCAAATTATATAAATCAAAGTAAGCCATGGATAAGAAAGGACAAAACAGATGACAGTGATGGTTGATAAAGATAAATTAATGGACTTAGGGTTCAAAGAAAACCAAGCAAGAACTATTATAAGATGTGCAAAATTTAATCTTGTAACACAAGGATATCAGCTATATAATAATAAAAGACTGGGGTGCGTCCCTAGCTATGCCGTTGAAGAAATAATAGGTGTTCCTATAAGCGAAGATATTAAAGGAGCACAAAATGAGTAAAAGTAAATATCCATGTGTATATAAAGACAAAAAAGGCAATATATACTATCAAGTAGAACTAGGTGTTAATAAAAATACTGGTAAGAGAATTCAGAAAATGGGTCGAAAAGATGATCAGGGCAAACCTTTCAAAACTTTTAAACAATGTCATGATTATGTAATATCACTTAAAAATAAGTATGCAGAATCTAAGGGAATATTTGCCAATGGAATTGAACTAAATTATTTTATAAATAAGTACTATGTGCCTCACTATAAATCGAAAGTTCAGGAATCGACTTATAAAACTCGAATTCACCAAATAAAGATAATAAAAGAGTACTTTATAGGTACAAAAATTGAAGATATATCGGTTAGAGTTTGTGAAATATTCAAGACAAAATTACTAAATAACCCTAAATACTCACAATCATACTCAGCAATGATTTATGGAACATTTAGGCAGATTTTGGATTATGCGGTCACACTAGATTTTGTATACGAGAATATAAGCAAGAAAACGAAGCCTATACCTAAAGGAAAAGTAAATGTACCTTATTGGACTTTGGAAGAGTTTGAGAAAGTTATATCTACTTTTTGCATAGATGTTTTTTACGAGCATATGTGTTTTGTAATGCTTTGGTTATACTTTAATACAGGTATAAGAGTTGGAGAAGGTCAGGCTTTAACATGGGATAAAATTAACTTTAAAGACCAGAACCTAACTATTAACTCGACAATAGACTTAAAAAGTCCAAGTCAATATAAAATAAAGAATAAAACCAAGACTGAATCTGGCAATAGAATTATATCATTAGATGATACAACAATCAATATTTTGAAAGAATGGCACGAAACACAAAAAGCTCATGGCGTAGATAACTTTGTGATAAGTTATTGTGGGAAGCCATTAGGCAGAAATACAATAGCACGAATAATTGATCGTCATTCAAAACTAGCTGAAGTTAAAAAAATACAGGCTAAAGGATTACGACATTCGCATGTAAGCTATTTAATCAATCATTTTAATGCAGATATTTTAACAGTAAGTAATAGGTTGGGTCACTCAAGTCCAGAAATAACATTAAAACATTATAGCCATCTGTGGCCTAATAGAGACCGAATATTGGCTAATAAAATGACTAATGTAATAAAATTTAAAACATCTGAAAAGTCACTTTATGAATTTAATGGAAACCAAGCAATAAAAAATAATTAGTATAATCCCTATCAAAACCCTATCAAAACAATAAAAAGGGTTTTGAGATAGGCAAATTTCAATAATAGAAGTTGATTGGAACAATTGAATGGGAATAAGCAATAGAATTAATTGGTTAAAATAATATATATAACTTAAGTATAAATAGCGTTGCAGTGGTTTTTATAGGTATTTCTAAATACTCATAGTCAATGTATTTGTTAGCTACTTTGAATATATTTAGATTTAATATTTTTAAAGCTAAAATTAGATTTATTATTTAATTGTTTTTTAATTCAATAAGTACGATTTAAGAGATGATTTGAATCTTTCATTATATTTTAAAATTAAATGTGTAGATACTTACTTAATTATAAATATGATACGAATATATATTGAAAGAAGTATAAAAGTGTATTCAAAATTTATTAAATGGTTTATAAATTCCAAATATGCTTAAAGTAATTACATTTACTATAAATTGTCTAATTAAAAAATACAATAAGCATAATTTAATATATTAATGTATTTAATAAAATACTATTTAAAAAAGTAACTACTGAGCTTAATCAATAATAAATATAAGGATTTAAATAAAGTATGAGAGATGAAATTGGCAGTAATCAAATAAAAACGGTACTAGAAATGACAGGAGAAGAAGCTAATCGATTTTTTCTAAAAAAATCTAGTTATTCAAACTTGGAACTACCAAATTATATTTCTTTTGAATCTATACTTAATAAGTGTGAAGAAATCTATAATGGTATAGATGAAAATAATAGAAATATTGATTATATTAAAAACACAAATTTAGGTGATCTACAAAACTTGAATTATACTATATATATAAATAAAGATGGACATCACAGCTGGAGACCAATTACATTGATAAATCCGTTTATTTATGTTGATTTAGTGAACTATATAACTTTAAAGCAAGATGATAATAGTTTCGATTGGGAGAGTTTAAAGGAAAGATTTTCGGATTTTCAGAGAAATGAAAAAATAAAGTGTTTCTCAATTCCTGGTGAGGCTATACAGAGTAATAAAACGGATGATGGAATTAATATAACTAATTGGTGGAAGAATATTGAACAGAAATCAATTTCGAATGGATTAAAGTATTCATACTGTTTATTTACAGATATTACAAATTTTTATCCATCTATTTATACTCATTCGATTTGTTGGGCTATCCATGGAAAAGAAGAAACAAAAAATAATTTAAGGCAATCTAAAAATTGGTATGGAGGAAAAATAGATTCAAAAATTCAACATATGCAGTACAACCAAACGAATGGTATACCCCAAGGATCTGCAATAATGGATTTTATAGCAGAAATTATTCTGGGTTATGTAGATTTAAAGTTATCTGAGGTGCTCTTAGATTTAAAAAAAACAGATGGAATTGAAATTATTGATTATTCTATATTAAGATATAGAGACGATTATAGGATTTTCTCTAATAACAAAAATGAGTTGGAAATAATTGCGAAAAATCTTCAAGAAGTTTTGCAGACTTTAAATCTAGAGTTAAACTCTAAAAAAACATTTCTTTCAGAAAATATTATTTTTGATTCTATAAAACCTGATAAACGCTATTGGGAATCTAAGAGACAGACTCTGAGAAATTCTTATTTAAATAAAGAAAAATATGATAAAGGCGTTGTAACTTTGCAAAAGCATCTTTTGGAGATAAAAGAGCTTGCTAGTAGATACCCTAACTGTGGCATGATAAAAAAATCTTTAACAGAATTTTATGAAGAAAGAGTGAACTTGCTAGATGATAATCCTGAAGACTTAGAAGTTCTTGTAAGTATTTTAGTAAATATAATGCTTGAAAATCCCATAGCTATACCTCTTTGTATTACAATAATTTCTAAGCTTTATAATATTACTGATAATTCAATATCATTAAACCTTATTACAAATATACTTAATAAGTATAGTAAAAAATCTAATATCGAGTATGTTGAAATTTGGCTGCAAAGATTAGTAATATTAAATAAAGAATTAGATTTCGCAAATGATATTAATTTCAGTTCTAATATTGTTAAATATATATTTAAATTAGAGGGAAATTTAGGAAAGTCTTTAAAAGAAACTAAATTAGAAGAAATATTTTATTTAAAGTGGATTGATGAGATAAAAATAGGTGTATCTTTGGACGAAATAAATAGTATAAAATTAGTAGATGAGAATGAGTATGATGACATGAGTATGGGAGTTAGTTTATTTGAAATAGATATCTTTAAGTCTGACGTATACAATAATATGTAACATAATCTTGTTGATTGAATAAATTTTATAAATTTTGGGAATCATATCATCAAACAAAAATTTAAAAGTTAGGCAATTCATTAATGTATAATTTATATATGAATAATTAAAACTAAAGTTTTAATGATACCTTAATTGAATGCTATACTTATGCATAAAATATGTATGTTTTGTCTAATATAATATTATTATTGATACTGATAGATATAATGGAGTTATATTTGTAGTTGTTTTTCCGAGAATCTTAATATAATTATATAACTTAGGTCAAATACGTCCAATTCCTTATTTATAGGAAGATTTCTTGGTGCAAATTTTGGATTACTAATAAAGTTTTAAGTAGAACAAAACGCATAAAAATTTGAATATTAACTACATTCAAAGAATGATAGCAACTTAAAAATGAAGAGCTATCTTTTTAGATGAAAAAAGACTGATAAATATATCTGCGAAGATTGGCAAGATTACTACCTTACAAAATATTCCAATTTTAGGATATGCTATAGTAGTAGCAAGTGTACTTTTAATTTACACTATATCTTTTTATCCAGACATTAGAAAAGATGGGTTTAATGTTTTTATGGGAGGAACCCCCTTTTTAAAGCATATAAGTTTTAAAGATTTAAATGATCTTTCCTTAAAAAAGGATAATAATAATCTGGACTTAATAATAAAAGCATACGGTAGTACATATATTCAAACCTATGATATTGAAAATAAAGATATAATTTTAGCAAATCTTAAACGTAAAAAAATTTGAAAAAGAGGTCATAATTTGGGAGCAGGATTATGAAAAGGCAATTTAAAATCATTTTATTATTGTCATTTGTACTATTTTTATCATCATGTGGTAATCAAGCTAAAGATGATTTAAGTGTAGGTGTAAATGCTGTAATTACTGAAATCGATGAAAAACAAGAAATATTAACTGTTAAGGATAATCCGGAGGATGGGATTTTTGGTAATCATTCTGTAATAGATGCTAAAGATACACCTGTTATTTATTGTAACTACAAAACTGGAAAAGTGAGTGAGATAGACTTTTCTGACTTAAAAGTTGGAGATGCAATTATTGTAAATATTAGAAACTCTGAGCTAGAAAAATTAAGTGATGATAAATCAGAGAAAAATTTAAAGGTAGAACAAATCCAATTATCAACACAGAGATAAATAAGCATTCTAGAAAAATTATGGTATACTATAACTGAATAAAAAATACGGAGGTAAATGTACATTGATTTTATAAGCAATATGGAAATTTTGATACTACTTTTTAGCCTATTTAGGCTATTTTAGTATGCCATATTGTGAATAAGATCTGTATGTTTATCTTAGGAGAGGTCTATTCACTTTTGTGAATAGGCCTTTTTTATATTTTATTTTTGATATGGCATGCTTCCTTTAGGAGGATTTATGCTTACTATAAAAGATTTAACTATTAATTTAAGAGAAGATGATAGGGTCATTTTAAAAGATTTTGACTTTGTTTTAAATGATGGAGACAAGGTGGGGCTAATAGGTGAGGAAGGCAATGGAAAGTCATTGCTTTTAAAGGCAATCGTAAATAGAAAAGAGATTGAAAGGTACTGTGATATAAGCGGTGATATTTTTAAAAATAATGATATAATCGCTTATTTACCGCAATCATTAGAAGAAAAATATTATAACCATACTACTAATGAGTATTTTTATGAAAAAGTTGATTTAAATTTGCTAGATTATAACAAATTGTATAGGTATATAGATGAGTTTAATCTACCAGAGGATATCTTATCGGATAAAATAAAAATGGAAAATCTATCTGGTGGGGAAAAGATAAAATTTATGCTTCTTATAGAGGTGCTAAAAAATCCCACTATATTTCTATTTGATGAACCTAGTAATGACCTTGATTATAATTCTATGATTTGGCTTGAAAATTTTATGAAAGAACTGGATATTCCCTTAATATTTGTATCTCACGATAGAAAATTACTTTCAAATGTAGCTAATAGGATAATACATCTGGAGCAGATAAAAAGAAGAACTGAAGCAAAACACACTATTTCTAATAATTCCTATGAGGATTATGTCAAAAAAAGAGAAAAATTTATAGATACGGAGATAAATAAAGCTAATAAAGATAGGGAAGAGTTTGATAAAAAATTAGACAGATACAAGAAAGTTCATGATTCTGTTGAGCATAGCCTAAGATCTACAAAAAACGATGTGGAAGGTAGATTACTTAAGGAAAAAATGCACACAGTAAAATCTATAGGCAGACGACTAGAAAAAGAAGAAGCAAATCTTACAGAAAAGCCTGATTATGAAGAAGCGATTGATATATTTTTTGATGGAGATATAAAAGTAGCCAATGGCAAGCAAGTCCTAGACTTTAAACTAGATGAACTTAGGGTGGGAGATAGGCTGCTAGCTAAAAATGTTGAACTTGAAGTCATAGGTCCTGAAAAAATATGCATAATAGGCAAAAATGGTGCAGGCAAAACTACCTTACTAAAAAAGATAAAGAATGAATGTCAAACATTGAACTTAAGGGTAGGCTATATGCCTCAAAGTTATTCTGATTTTGAAAAAGGCGATATAAATGCTATAGAATACTTAGCTGATTCTTTTGTGAAAGATGAGCAAACCAAAGCTTCCACTCTTTTAGGCAGTTTAAACTTTAAAAGAGAAGAAATGTTTAGAAATATAGCTGATTTATCAGGAGGACAAAAGGCAAAATTATTTTTTGCAAAGATGAATCTGGATAAGGCAGAAGTTTTAATCCTAGATGAACCAACCAGAAACCTATCACCCCTATCTAAACCTGAAATCATTGAGGCACTTAAAAATTATAAAGGATCGATAATTGCAGTTTCTCATGATAGAGAATTTATAGATCAAGTTTTTGATAAAATATATGAGTTGGATAATCAAGGTTTAAATACTAAGAAGAATAAATTATAAGTATAAAATTCCCACACAAAAATAATGTGGGAATTTTTATATATCTTCTATAGCTAAATACACAAAATTAGTATTTTATTTATAGTATAATATTTAAGAAGATATTCATTTTATGGAGAATTACTAAAAATTTACAATAAAAGGAAATTAAGATTTGAAAAATAGATATAGTTTTTTAAAAAATAAAATATTGTTTATTGTTTTAACCTTGTTTGTGATTACAGGATGTGAAAATAAGACTGAAACTCCAGAGACTGTGAATTTGGAAGAAAAAGAAATCAAGGGTCCTAGTTTAGTAGAACTAGAAAAATTCCTTTTTGAAAAACTAAATGGCCAGCAGCTTATAAGAAATTATGGTGAAGATACTGGTTGGACAAATTTGGAATTTACTGAGGAAGGTAACTTTACAGGATCATATTTTGGGAAAATAAAAAATGATGGATTTGATGCTGGTCTTACAGATTATGCTTGGATTTGGCATAGGGGTGAGGAAATCCATACTTCTGATTTTAAGGGGAAATTTAAAATTGTTGAGCAAATGAATGATAATGTTTATAAGATGCAGCTTGAAAACTTTGAAATCACTTCAGAATATGGACGATATGATGATATTTATTTTAATGTAGATTTTGCTTTAGGAATAAAGCCAGATGCTGATTATTATCTATATATACCAGGTACACCTGCATCTTTATTGCCTAATGAAGATAGTAGATTAGATAATAATTATAAAAAAGAAGATGCCACAGAAGATAAGACCCAAGGATTTATAATTTGGAATAAGTATGAGGATGAGGTCTTTAATCAGTTGTCTTTGTAGGACTTTAAATAGTTTTCTTAATTTAAATTTTATCCTAATATTTTTGTAATTCTTAATATTATTAAAAGTCGAGTATTTATTAATTTCTAAAATAGAATTCGCGAAGCGAACTTCTACTAATCATTGCCCCACGCAGTGGCGGTGGGGGTTTAAAGGGTATAGGGGGACCGGGGGAAAGGGAGTAAGGGGTCTCCGTTACCCCTTAACCCTATCCCCCGAATCGAAGTAAAAAATTAGAATAAACAAATTATTTTATTATATAATTATATAAAATATTTTTAAACTTTTTTCTTCAATATCCTCATTGCCCATAGGACTGCTATTATTGTAACTCCAACATCTCCAAATATTGCTGCCCACATATTTGCATATCCTAGTAGTCCTGCTATTAGGATTCCTATTTTGACAGCCATTATGAAAATCACGTTTTGCCTTACTGTCCTGTTGGTAAGGTCTGAGATTTTCATTAGCTTGCTCATCTGGCTAAATTCTCCGTTAACTACGAGTATATCGGATGATTCTATAGCAAGGTCAGATGCTGTTTCTCCCATTGATATACCAACATCTGCATTGGTAAGGACTGGGGCGTCGTTGATACCATCTCCTACAAAGACTGTAGGAAGTCCTTTATCTTGGTAGCCTTTCATAATTTCTAGCTTCTGGTCTGGCATTACTTCTGCAAAGTAGTCATCTAGGCCAAGTTCTTTGGCTGTTTCTTCAACTGCATTTTTGCCATCGCCTGATACTACAGCTATATTTTCAAAATGGTTGTGAAGATCTTCTATAGTTTCAAATGATTGGTCTTTGATTTCATCTTCGATTATTACCTTTGCAGCAAGCTTGTCATCTATAGAGACATATATTGCTCTGTCATTTTCTTCTCCATCATAGCCAATAAATCTAGCAGAACCTATCTTGATTAGGTCGCCATCCTTGCTATTAGCTCTTACACCAAGGCCCTTTTCATTGGTCACTTCTTCAAACAAATCATGTTTTTCATCACGGTCTAGACTTTTTACTATCCCTTTTGCGATAGGATGGGTACTCATTAGCTCGATATTGTATATATAATCGAGGATTTTTTCCCTATCATGGTCAGTAAAATATTCTATATCTTTTACTTTGAAATTCCCTGTAGTGAGGGTTCCGGTCTTATCTGATAATAGGACTTTGGCATTTTTTAGTCCTTCAAAATACTGGCTTCCTTTTATAAGGATTCCATTTTCACTAGCTAGGCCTAGGCCTGACATAAAGCTTAGTGGGACTGATAGTACTAGGGCACATGGGCATGATATTACTAAAAATGTAGCTGCCAAGAATATAGAGTCATACCAATCTCTTCCAAAAAATAGGGGAGGGATAATCGCTACTATAAGCGCAATAGCTACAACAATTGGGGTATAGATTCTGGCAAATCTTGTTACCATCTTTTCACTTTCAGACTTGCTTTCTGCGGAATCTTCTATAATCTCCATAATCTTTGCTGCAACAGAATCATCAAATTCTTTCTTAGCTTCCATTTTGATAATCCCTTCAGTAAGAAGAGATGAAGATATAATCTCAGACCCTACTTCGGCTTCTACTGGCATGGATTCTCCAGTGACAGATGATGTATCAAGGAGGCCGTGACCTTCTATAACTACACCATCCACACCAATTTTCTCACCATCACGAACCAGGAGGATATCTCCTACTTCTACATCATCTAGGTCGATTTCTGTAGTAGAACCATCTGGGTTTACCTTATTGGCCACATCAGGCACTAAGTCTAGGAGTCCTTCTATGTTTTGGCGGGACTTATGGCTTGCTATATTTTCAAATAAATCACCAAAATTATAAAAAAGTATTACAGCTATAGCTTCTATCTGTTGTCCCAAGAGAAAGGCTGATATGGATGCTATAGTCAAAAGTAAGTTCTCATCCATGGCCTGGCCACGGATGATTCCCTTAAACCCTTTTATCAAAACATTCCATGCGGATAGCAAGTAGGCTAATAAAAACCCACCCACAATCCATATACTTTCTCCTATATTATTCCTTAATACTGCTAATATAGCAGTAAAAATACCTATAGCTATAAGTTTACTCAGCTCCTTTTTGTGAGCATCTGTCATAGACTCAAACATGTCCTACCTCACTAAGACAGTCCCTGGCTCAAGTTTATCAGCAAGTCTATTAGCCTCATCAAAGATAGCATCTTCATTAGCACCATCAGCTAAGTCCATCTTTAGTTTCAAAGTTAGGAATGATAGGTTAGCATCATTCACTCCATCAATTTTCTTAACAGCCTCTTCAATCTTTGCTGCACAATTTGGGCATAGGTCATCACTTTCTACTTTGTATTTTACTTTCATTATATTCTCCTATTCTTTAATATGTTCTAATCCTGTTTTAAAAATTGTCTTTATATGATCATCGGCAAGTGAATAATATATAGACTTGCCATTTCTTTCTGATTTTACTAAGTTACTATCCTTTAGATACTTAAGCTGGTGGCTAATAGCTGATTGGCTCATATCAAGAGCATCAGCAATGCCCCCTACACTTATAGGACCATTAAATAGCTTGTGGAGTATCCTAAGTCTAGTAGAGTCTGCAAAAACCTTAAAAAGGTCCGAAAGCTCCATTATATCCTCAAGTCTCGCACTTTTTATCGATTCATCCATGTTACCTCCTTACTAAATTTGAACATGTGTTCATATGAGCATTATATCATATATATATGTAAAGTCAACTTAAAAAAGCCTAGCTTAGCTAGGCTATCTTTTCTACATTTCAATAATTTGTCCAATATTTTGTTTTTCGGCAGCTTCTAAGATTTTTTGCCCTACAACTAGGTCTAGGACAGCAGAGCCAGTTGTTTCAAAAAATGTAATTTCATCAGGGTTTTCACGGCCGGCTATTTCACCTAATAGTTTTTGACCAAGTTCTCCAGTGATATTTTTATCTGCATCAAAAATACCTTTTTTGATTGGTTTTATAAAATCCCCAGATTCACTCACTGCACCATCAAAGGTATCTACATATATCTTATCGGCATTTGTAATTATATATTCTGGAATTTCGCTCATTTTTGGAGTATAGGAACCAACACCATTTATATGGCAACCTTTTTTTACTTTTGTGCCATCAAATACAGGGTCTTTTGCGGTAGTTACAGTTGTAATGATGTCGGCATTATCTATTGCCTGATCAGCAGAGCCTACAGCTATGATTTCAAAATCAAAATTAGCTTCAAATTTTTCTTTCATACGCTTTGCGAAATCTTCTGCACGGTCTTTTGATAAATCAAAGACCCTTACTTCTTTTATATCACGGACATTTAAAACTGCTTCAAGTTGTGTTTCTGCTTGGCCACCTGTTCCAAAAAGAGCAAAAATTTTGCTATCAGGATTTGATAGCTCATCTGTAGCTGCTCCTGAAATGGCACCAGTACGCAAACGAGTAAGGTAAGTCCCATCCATTAATGAATTTACTTGACCAGTTTCACTATCTAAAGTAACCATGGTAGCAGGCACAGATGTAAGATTTTTGGCAATATTATCTGGATAAACAGAAACAATTTTCACACCCAAGGCACTTTGGCTTGGAACATATCCATACATATATAAAGATTGTCCGTTATGCTCAGCTACATCTAAATTTGCACGAAGAGGAATATCTGCTCCACCACTTGAATAAGCTTTTAAAGCATTTTTTGTAGCTTCAATAGCAGCCTTCATATCCATAACTTTTTTTATATCAGATTCATTTAAAACACGAATTTGCATAAAAACTCCTTTCATAGAATTTGTATTATTTTGTCTTAATTATATAAAAATATTTTGTCAAAAACAATTTATTTTGAAAAATCGGGGTAAAAACAGAACAAAAGGAGGCTTGATATGGCTAATAAATTATTGGAAGTGGATAACTTAGAATCTTGGTATGAAACTGATAAGAATATTTTGAATGGCTGTAGTTTTGATATAGAAGAAAATGAAATAGTTGCCCTTGTTGGTAGCAATGGATCAGGAAAAACCACCTTGATAAAAACTATTACTGACATTCATCCCAAATTTGATGCTAGTAGGATAAATTTTAATGGGAAAAACATTGATTTTTCTAATGAGGATTTTAAACTCAATCGTATTGCTGTATTTTCTGAAGACAATAGTTTTAAATACTGGACCTTTCCAGAATACAATGAATTTTTGCATAAGGTTTATAATAGGGAAATTGATCAAGAATATCAAAATTATATGATAGAAAACTTTAATTTTACCCAGTACATAAACAAACCTGTTAAAGAACTTTCTATGGGTAATAAAAAGAAATTTTTTATAATTGCAGCTATCGGCTTAAAACTGCCTTTAGTAATTCTTGATGAGCCAGTCGATGGATTAGATTTTGAAGGATCAGTTTTCCTATATAAAATCATCCGTGAATATAAAAAATACGGGTCGATTTTTATGGCAACCCATATTTTAGAATCAATTACTGAATCCTGCGATACATATATTTTGCTAGACCATGGCAAGTTGTCAGAAAAAAATAAGGTCGACAGCAGCCTAACATCTGAAATAATTTTACAAAGTTTTAAGGGGTAGGCCATGACAAAAGTTTTTTTAAAGGATATGCTAGATAGAAGAACAATCTTAAAATATTTTGTAGGCCTTGTATTAATATATACGGGTATGGATTTTTTAATCAAAAAAGACCCTAATCTACTAAGTATCAATTTTGATTTAAAACTTGTACTTTTTGTATCATTTGCCCTATTTACAACTATATTTTATTTTGCAAAAACTTATACATCAACTGAAAACACACTTATGTATTACCAGTTGCCAGTAAGGCGCAAAGATGTAAATTTATCATTTATCCTAAGTTTGCTTATCGATTCCATAATAAGAAAATTTTTGCCTCTTGCAGTCATAGCTTATGTTTTAAAGGCACCAGCTGAATTTTATCCCTTAATTTTTCTTATAATTCCAATAATATGCCTGTTGGGCTCTTTACCTACTAGCACTAATGTTGGGAAAGATAAAAAAATAATGGTATTCTTGCTTTTAATTCTTTCAGTTGCTGTAATAATGTTTTTATTTTACAAGACTGATTTAAATATAGGAATAAAGACCTTGTTTTCAATCCTAACTATTTTTATATTAATAATAATTTTAAGCAACTTTTACCTAAATCAAGCTATATTTTCCCAAGAAGAAATGGGAAAAATTAGCAAATACACAGTGTCTAATTACTTTTTAAAATTTATCCTAGCAGAAAATGTATATTTGATTAACACTGTGGGTATTATTTTAATGATAATATTTGTTTCTTTAATGATGCCGGGTGCAATTAAAATCCCACTTGCCCTAGCAATCGCAACGGTAAATACCCCATTGCTCACAATTTTCTCTACGGATATTGGCATTGCTACATATAAAAAAATGCTGCCAAAGTCAAACAAATCCTTGGATAAGGATTATATAAAAGTCTTACTTATATACTTTGCTTTTGTACATTTAATAATTTTATTAGCAAATCAAGGTCAGATGTCAGCAAAACTTGTTATAAGCCTGATAGCTTTTACAATTATTGATACACTTGTAGCATATGTCATGGAAAATAAATATCCTATTGTAGGCAAGAAAACCACAATGGCGGTTTGGAAGTCTCCAAGAAAGTACATATTGGGTGCAGTTGTTTTTATCTTGGCTTTTGTAGTCTTTGTAATGATTTAAGGAGTAAATAATGAATAGAAAAGTTTTAAGAATCATCATTGCAGTAATATGGTTTGCTGTTGCAATTTTATCCTACACTAGAAATGAAATACCTTTTACAATTATAGGTGCTATATTAGGTATAATATTTTTAGTATTCGCCTTTAAAAATGATGATACAAATAACCCTCATAAGAGTTATTAAATTATGAAAAATCTCCATTTTTTTGGAGATTTTTTTATTTTGGGTATAAATAATCTAAGAATTATATAAGAAAGGAATTATTATGGAAACAGGAAAAATTGCAAAAATAATAGGTATTATTGCCATGCTCTTCTCAGTATATATGTTTTTTGATAGCAGAGGAGGCAAGGGCTTTTTCGTACTACTAATCGGACTTGCTGTTTATGCATTCGGTAAAAAATCAGAAAATGACAGAAATTATGTGCCTAGATAAGAACCATTAAAAAACCTCCCAGCTGGGAGGTTTTGTTGTACATATTTAATTATGGAGAATAATTATGAAAAAAACAAAATTAGAAAGTATAATTGGCGTAGTTTTAGTAATCTTATCAGTATTTATGTTTTTTAATAAGAGGGGCGGATTAGGATTTTTTGTATTTTTTATAGGACTTGGACTTTATATTTATAGTAGACGTGGAACTGATTTTAGATCAATGTAATAAAAAAGGACCATTAATGGTCCTTAATTTTTTGATTATTTGTGAAGTATGTCGCCACTTTCAGCATCTAGCTCAACATCATCGCCATCTTCTATATCTATTTCATAAACAATTCTGTCATCGTCATGGTCGATTTCATATGATTTTACATATCCAGTATTATTTTCTAAAGCCTTTGCCATTGCTTCTTTTGGACTTATGATTTTTGTAAAATCAATTGCTATATCATCATCCATGTCATCGTCATTTTCTTCTTCTTTAGCTAAGACTTCTCCGCTTTCAGCATCGATACTTGCTTCATATTCTTTGTTTTCTTTGAATCCTTCTATGTCGTAAGTGTATTTTCCGTCATCTTCGTCAAGCTCAACAGAAGAAATTTCTATGCTATCATCATCAAAAGCTTCTTTGAATTTTGCTACTGCATCATCAAGGCTAATAGCAAATTCTTTTTCTTCGATACCTGATTTTAGGTCGTCGATTTTTTCTTCTACATTGTCTTTAGCCTTATCAACTTCTTCTGTAACTGCTGCTTCTGTATTATTTGCAGCACTTTTCGCATCTTCTTTAGCTTGCTGAGCATTTTCTCCGCCACATGCTGTAAGAATAGCTGCTAGGGCAAGAGCAGATGCTCCATATTTTAAATTTTTAAATTTCATAAAACCCTCCTTAATGAAATTTGTGTTATTAATATACTACCTTAAATTTATTAAACAAGTTTAGATATATATTAATTATAATCCTAGCTATTGATCAAGTTTATTTAAATCATATTCACTAATCATATTTTTTATATCGTCAAGTTCAGTATTTTCATCTATACTAACACTAATTTGTACGCTAGATTCTACAAGGGGTGATCCCGCTAGAACTACCTTTTCTTTTAAATCATCATCTAGCATTTCGTAAGCTGTTTCACAATTCATCATAGATGATCCTAAATCAAAAAATACTACTAAACCATCTTCAGCAAGCCTTGTCATTTTTTCGTTTATTTCTTCAAAATTTGAACCTAGCTCACCATCTTCTGTACCACCAGAGTATTCTATATTTACACCACCAGCCATTTGTCCTACTAATTCAGTGAGACCCTCAGCTAATTTGTGGCTGTGGCTTGCTATTAAAATATTAATCATTTATTTCTCCTAATCCTGTTTTTATCATTATATATGAACTTGCTGCACCTGGATCTATGTGACCAATTGATCTTTCACCCACATAGGATGCTCGTCCCTTATTTGCTTTTATATCTTTTGTTTTATTCATAGCTTCTTCGGCAACTTTTATAACTTCATCATAAGTTTTGCCTTCATTTAATGCATCTGCAACTGGCTCTAAGACATCAACCATAGTTTTATCGCCAACTTCAGCTTTTCCTCTTTGTTTGACACCTTCAAGACCGCTAGCAAAAGCTTTATTTAATGTATCACGATCTAAATCACTTATATCTTTTAAGCTTGCGGCAAATTTCATAAAAAATGAGCCATAAAGTGGACCGCTTGCTCCACCTACTTTTGATAACAATGTAGTAGCTACTTTGTTAAATAATGTTTTATAATCTCCAAAGTCATCCTCTATAGATTCTTTAGTAAATTTAAAGCCCTTAGCCATATTTGAACCGTGGTCAGCATCACCTATTGATCTATCAAGCTCTGTTAGATAATCTTTATTTTCTATAATTTCGTCTGCAATTTTATTTATTATTTCTTGTACTTGTTTAATTTCCATTTTTTCACTACTTTCTAACTATATCTACTTCTTGGTCAAGTAATTTTAATCTCTCATCATCTACTTTGTAAAGAGTGATTGAAAAACCTGCCATATCCATGCTTGTCATAAAGTTTCCAATATATGTTCGGGCAACTTTTATATTTTTTTCTACTAGGTAGTCAGCAAGGGAATTATTGATCACATATAGTTCCATTTCTGGAGTGGCACCCATGCCATTTACCATTACTGCATATTCACTATCGTTATCTTTTATTTCTTCTAGTAATCTATCAACCATTTCTTTTACAATTTCATCGGCTGATTTCATTTCTTCTTTTTTGATGCCTTCTTCTCCATGTATACCGATACCCATTTCTAATTCGTCATCAGAAAGCTCAAAACTTTCTTTGCCATCAGATGGGTTTGTGCATGGTTTGGTTGCCATGCCGATTGTTTTTATATCTCCTATAATTTTTTGGGCTGCTTTTTTTATTTCTTTTAGACTTGCCCCGTTTTCAGCCATTGCACCTAAAGTTTTGTGAACAAAGATAGTTCCTGCAACACCACGTCGATCTTCTTTTTTATCTACAACTATATCATCATTTACAATTATATAGTCAACGTCAATATCTTCCATTTCAGCCATCTCTTTTGCCATTTCAAAGTTCATTACATCACCTTGGTAGTTTTTAATGATCATAAAAACTCCTTTGCCAGCATCAGCTTTTTTTATAGCTTCGAAAACTTGGTCTGGGGTAGGAGATGTGAAAATTTCGCCAGCAACAGCACAATCTAGCATGCCACGACCTACATAACCTGCGTGTGCTGGTTCATGACCTGATCCTCCGCCAGAAATAATACCAACTTTGCCATCAACTGGTGCATCTATTCTTGCAATTACATTTGTATCAGGAATCCTCTCTATTTTATTTGGATTAGCTTTAACCAAACCGTCTAGCATTTGGTCAACTAATTTTTCTGGACTATTAATGATTTTTTTCATATTTACCTCCAAGTATAAATTCATACTAATAATTTTATACCCACAAAGCCCTGTAAAGTAAGATTGAATTTTCCGGCTAAAATAGTATACTTTATGAGAAATTAATAAAAAATTAAAGGTCAGAGTTAGTCAAAAAACTGGCCTATCATATATAGTTTTAAAGGCAAATCTAAATTTTAGCCTTTTTATTTAAGAAAGGATAAATCTTTGCAAAAATTTAAAATAAATTCTGATTATAAGCCAAGGGGTGACCAGCCAGAGGCTATCAAAACCCTTTCAAATGGTATAAATCAGGGCAAAAAACATCAAATCCTCCGTGGTGTAACAGGATCTGGTAAGACATTCACCATGGCAAATATTATAGAAGAAGTGCAAAGGCCAACCTTGGTTTTAGCCCACAATAAGACCTTGGCCTACCAACTTTTTACAGAATTTAAAGAGTTTTTTCCAGACAATGCTGTGGAGTATTTCGTTTCTTACTACGATTACTACCAACCAGAAGCCTATGTTGCAGCAACTGATACTTATATTGCAAAAGATTCTTCAATTAATGATGAGATTGATAAGATGCGCCACTCAGCAACTATGGCGCTTTTTGAACGCCGTGATGTAATAATTGTTGCATCGGTTTCTTGTATTTATGGTCTGGGTGACCCGATAGATTATAAGGAACTTGTTGTTTCTCTAAGACCTGGCCAAGAAATTGCCCCAGAAGAAGTAATGAGAAAACTAATCGATGTTCAGTATGTAAGAAATGATATTGACTTTGATAGGGGTACTTTTAGAAAACGTGGAGACATCCTTGATGTATTCCCAGCAGGTTTTGACCAAAAGGCAATACGCTTTGAGTTTTTTGGCGATGAAATCGAAGAAATCTCCGAATTTGACTCATTGACAGGCAAAGTAACTGCAAAATTATCCCACGCCTACATTTACCCTGCCAGCCACTATGCTACTACTAGTGAAAAAACAGAACGTGCCATAGTGACTATCGAGCAGGAATTAGAAGAACAGTTAAAATATTTTAACGAAAATAATAAATTATTAGAAGCCCAAAGGCTAGAACAAAGAACTAAATATGATATAGAAATGCTAAAAGAAATTGGTTTTTGTTCAGGAATAGAAAACTACTCTAGACACCTTAGCCAAAGACCAGCGGGCAGTAGACCATACACATTAATCGATTATTTCCCAAAAGATTTTGTAATAATGGTCGATGAATCCCACGTGTCAATCCCTCAAGTTGGGGGTATGTATGAAGGGGACAGGGCTCGTAAGCAAAACCTAGTTGATTATGGTTTTAGGTTGCCATCAGCCCTTGATAATAGACCATTAAAATTTAATGAGTTTGAGTCCTTAGTAAATCAAGCCATTTACGTTTCAGCAACTCCAGGCCCATATGAGATGGATAAGACTGGTGGAGAATTGGTTGAACAAATTATCCGACCAACAGGACTACTTGACCCAATAGTTGAAGTAAGACCAACTGAAAATCAAATAGATGACTTGATTGAAGAAATCTATAAGACAACAGAAAAAGGCGACAGAGCCTTGGTTACAACCTTAACCAAAAAAATGGCAGAAGACCTAACTACTTACCTAACAGAAAATGGTATTAAGGTAAAATATCTGCACTCAGATATAAAAACCATAGAGCGATCTGAAATTATCCGTGAATTGCGTTTGGGAGAATTTGACGTATTAGTCGGCATCAACCTTTTAAGAGAAGGTCTTGATATACCAGAAGTAAGTCTAATTGCAATCCTTGATGCTGATAAGGAAGGATTTTTACGTTCAGAAACATCCCTTATTCAAACCATCGGCCGTGCAGCTAGAAATAGCGAGGGCCATGTAATCATGTATGGGGATAATATTACAAAATCAATGAAAAAAGCCATGGATGAAACAGCCCGCCGCCGTGACATCCAAATGAAATTTAATGAAGAGAATAACATCACCCCACAAACTATTAGAAAAAATATCGGGGAAATGATTCAAGTTACAAAGGCAGCTGAAGAAGCTGAAATAGAAGAATTTAATAGAGAAGATATAGATACAATAATAATTAATCTTGAAAGTCAGATGTATAAGGCCGCAGAAGAACTTGACTTTGAACGAGCTGCAAACATCCGCGATCAGATTAAACATATGAAAGAAAATTTCGTAGGAGCATAATTTGACTGAACACGACATAGTTATAAAAGGTGCCCGCACCAACAATTTAAAAAATGTCGACATCACCCTGCCACGTGATGAAATGATAGTTTTTACAGGGCTTTCCGGATCTGGAAAGTCCACTTTAGCCTTTGACACTATTTATGCAGAAGGGCAAAGGCGCTATGTAGAAAGTCTATCATCATATGCCAGACAATTTTTGGGCAATGTCGACAAACCAGATGTTGATAGCATAGAGGGACTTTCTCCTTCTATATCAATCGATCAGAAAACTACTAATAGAAACCCAAGGTCTACAGTAGCAACTGTAACAGAAATTTATGATTATTATAGGCTCTTATATGCAAGGATTGGAGATGCTTATTGCCCAGTCTGTGGAAAAAAAATCGAAGCCCAATCCATCGACCAAATGGTTGATAAAATCCTAGAATTACCAGAAAAAACCAGGATTCAAATCCTTGCACCTATGATACGTGGAAAAAAAGGCCAACACAAAAAAGCCCTAGAAAATATCCAAAAACAAGGTTTCGTAAGGGTAGTCATAGATGGAGAGCGTCACGATTTGGAAGAAGATATAGAACTTTCCAAAACTAAAAAGCACGATATTTCAATTATAGTAGATAGGATTGTTATAAAAGAAGGTATAGAATCAAGGTTAACTGATTCCCTAGAAACCGCCCTAGGCCTTGCGGATGGAATAATTTTGATAGATGTAATTGACGGTGAATCTTTTATGCTAAGTAGTAAACTTGCCTGCCCAGATGGCCACGTTTCACTTCCTGAAATTACACCAAATATGTTTTCATTTAACGCACCTCTAGGTATGTGTCCAGATTGTAATGGACTTGGTTTTCACCTACAAATTGACCCAGAACTAGTAATTCCAGACTTAAACCTATCTATCAACCAAGATGCAGTAGATGCTTATAGCGGTTCTGCCAAGGACTCTTACTATTATCAAACAATCCGCGCCATAGCAGACCACTATGATTTTTCCTATGATGAGCCACTTAAAAATGCACCAAAGGGACTGATTGATGATATCCTTTATGGTACAAAATATGACTTATCTTTTGTATTTGACTCTAGATTTTCAGGAAGAAAAAGATATAAGGGAAAATTTGAAGGTGCAGTAACCAACCTTGCTGACAGATACGAAAGAACAAATTCTGAAACCCAAAGAAAAAGGTTTAGAGAATTTATGGGAGAGGAAGAGTGTAAGACCTGCCATGGAGATAGGCTAAAACCAGAAGTTTTATCAATCAAAGTTGATGAAACTAATATAGCTGACCTTACAAAATTATCCGTAGAAAATTCTGTAAAATTTTTTAAAGACTTAGAATTATCAGAAATGAAGGCAAATATTGCAGAGCTAATTATAAGAGAAATAGAATCGCGACTTAAGTTTTTAAATGATGTAGGCCTTGGATATCTAACCCTTAATCGTTCTGCATCAACCCTATCCGGTGGAGAAAGCCAACGTATCCGTTTGGCAACTCAAATTGGGTCAGGCCTTGTTGGAGTTTGCTATGTCCTAGATGAGCCATCAATAGGACTTCACCAAAGGGACAATGATAAATTGATAACTTCCCTAAGAAATCTAACAGATATTGGAAATACATTAATAGTTGTAGAACATGACGAAGATACTATACGTGAGGCCGACTTTATAGTTGATATAGGACCTAAAGCGGGTGTTCATGGTGGTGAGGTTGTAGCAAAGGGATCTGTAAAAGATATTATAAAATCAAAAAAATCAATAACTGGAGACTACCTATCAGGCAGAAAATATATACCAATCCCAGCTAAGCGCAGAACTAGCGAAAAATTTATAGAAATAAAGGGAGCGCAGGAAAATAACCTAAAGGGTGTTGATGTCAAAATCCCAATAGGTGTCCTTACATCTGTGACAGGAGTATCTGGATCTGGTAAGTCCTCCTTGATAAATGAAATATTATACAAATCAGTAACCAAAAAGTTAAACAAGACTAAGGTTCGTCCAGGAAAACACGATGAAATACTAGGTCTTGATCAAATTGATAAGGTAATAGCTATCGACCAATCTCCAATAGGACGTACTCCACGCTCAAACCCTGCAACATATACAAAGGTCTTTGATAATATCCGTGATGTCTTTGCTATGACAAATGAAGCAAAGATGAAAGGCTACACAAAGGGAAGATTTTCCTTTAATGTAAAGGGTGGTCGTTGTGAGGCCTGCAAGGGTGACGGTACAATCAAAGTTGATATGATGTTTTTACCAGATGTATATGTACCATGTGAAGTTTGCCATGGCAAACGCTACAATAGAGAAACACTAGAGGTAAAATACAAGGGTAAGGATATATCAGAAGTTTTAGATATGACAGTTGAAGAAGGTATAGAATTTTTTGCTAACCACGCTCCAATTGTCAGAAAACTTCAAACCCTATATGATGTAGGACTTGGATATATAAAAATTGGCCAACCATCAACAGAATTATCTGGTGGGGAGGCCCAAAGGGTAAAACTTGCCACAGAACTTGCAAAAGTTGGCACAGGTCAAACTCTATATATCCTAGATGAGCCAACAACAGGTCTTCATATGGCAGATGTCCATAAACTAATTGATGTTTTAAATAGGTTAGTCGATCAAAATAATACTGTAGTAGTAATCGAACATAACCTAGATGTGATAAAAGTATCAGATTACTTAGTAGATCTTGGCCCTGAAGGAGGAGATGGCGGTGGTACATTAGTAGGCTGTGGCACTCCAGAAGAAATATCCAAAAACAAAAAGTCCTACACAGGTAAATATTTAAAGAAAATTTTAAGTGAAAATAAAAATTAGGAGCAAAAAATGAGTTTAGAAGATAAAAGAGATAACAAGGTAGATACAAATAAAAACGGCAGACCAGTTAGTTTTTCAACTGGTGATGGCAATGATTTTGTAATTGATCTTCCAGGAAAAATCCCTGGTGATGAAAATATCACAACAAATGATATGAATGATGATGAATTAGAAAATTTAATTACTGATATAGAATCAAACAATGCGGAAATTGAAGACCTGCTGCACGAAATGGGAGTAAAAGATATTGACAAACTCCTAGCTGGCGACTATTCAGATTTAGATTTAGAATAATTAAAGCTGGTACATACTTGTACCAGTTTTTTATTATATTCATTCTAAAGTTAATTATTTTAATTTATAACAAATTATTTTTAAATGTGATATAATCTTTATTGGAGAAAAAAGAAAGGAATGCTTATGATTGAAATTAATAATGTATCAAAATCCTTTGGCAGCCTTAAGGCACTAGATAATGTGTCATTTAAGGTTGAAAAAGGAGATGTATTTGGTGTAATTGGCCAAAATGGTGCTGGAAAATCCACATTATTTAGGTCAATAATGAACTTTTTTGATGACTATACTGGATCTATTACATATGATGGTCAGCCAATAAATAAAGTCCCACTTGAAAAAATTGGATTTTTGCCTGAAGAAAGGTCTCTTTCACCAAAAAAGACTATCGAAGAAGAAATAAGATACTTTGCAAAACTCAACCAAATGGACAAAATTCCAGATGAAGAGCTAAAAAGATGGTTTGATAGGTTTGAAATTAAGGGAAAATTAACTGATAAAATCAAATCCCTATCAAAGGGTAACCAGCAAAAAGTCCAACTACTAGCAGCAGTTATCTATAAACCAGAATTTGTTATCCTAGATGAGCCACTTTCTGGCCTAGATCCTTATAATATTAGACTTTTAGAAGATATTATTAAGGAATTAAATCAAATGGGCATGACAATTTTATTTTCATCCCACAATATGGAAAATGTGGAGGCCCTTTGCAATAAGCTGGTTATGATTAAAAATGGACAAATAGTCCTAAATGGTACACCAACAGAGATTAGAAATACCTTCCCAAGGGAGAAAGTTATTGTAGAAACTGATAAAGATTTACTTCCACTAATCGATGGAAAAGTGAAATCTTATACAAAATGTGGAGAGTTATGGAATATTTATTTAAATGATCCAGAAGATAGCAGAGCCATTTATGAAGACATAAATAAAAATATTGGCTTTGTATCACAATTTAGCCAAGCTGCTCCAAACCTAAACGAAATCTTTGCAAAGGTGGTGGAAAGTCATGAGTAGAATAAAAATTGTAATGCAAGAAACCCTAAAAAATCACCTGAAATCTGGTACATTTTGGGCTATGATCTTACTGCCAGTTTTATTTGGAGTTATAAGTGGTCTTGCTGGCTACTTTGCTGCAGCACCTGAAGATAGCCATATGGGTATTGTTGCTAGTGAAGATTTAAAAACTTATTTTGATGATGATAAATATAAATTTGTAAACGAAGATGAGCTTGAAACATTGGTTGAAGAAAAGGAAATTTCTTCATATGCCAAAGTCAGGGAAGAAAATGGCCAGATAATTGCTGACTTTAATGAAGCTGATGCCTCTATGATAGAAATCCTAAAATTTCAAGAAATAATAAATAATATCCAAAATCAATTAAATAGTAAAAATGCTGGCTTAGATCAAAATCAGGCACAAATCCTAGCAAAAACACCTCTAATTAACCAAATAACAGATGAAAAATCTGAAAATAAATTTATAGGCCAAGCCATATACTTTGTATTAATATTCTTAATGTACATGGTCTTAATGAGCTTTGTAAACCTAGTACTCGCTGAGATTGCCACAGAAAAAGGTACTAAGATGATAGAATTTATATTTTCATCTGTAAAACCTGGTGATTATTTTGCAGGCAAGATGCTGGGTAACTTTATTGCAGTATTTGTACAAATTTTCACCTATGTAATATTTGCCATAATAGGATACTTTATTGCAAAATCCAAGGGTCTTTTTGATAACCTAGATTTAAACTTTGCATTGACATCCGAATCATACGCAATGATTGCAGAAATAGTATTACTATTCATATTAGGAATATTTATTTTCCTAGTAATAGCAGGTATGCTAGGTTCCTTTGCTACAAAAGTAGAAGATGCAGGTAAAATGGGAACACCACTTATTTTAGTAACAGTAATACTATTTTTCCTTGCTATCAATCTCCAAAAAAGAGGGGATATTATGCTAACACAAGTCTTAAGCTATATACCACTAGCATCAACATTCTTTATGCCACTTAGACTTTTAAACGGCTATGCCGGCTTAACTGAAGGGTTGATTTCCATAGCTATCCTTATAGTTACTATATTCTTAGTGTATAGATTTGGAGAAAGAGTTTATAAGAGAAATATTTTAAACTATTCTACTGATAACTGGGTAACTAGAAGATTCAAAAAATAAATTTAAATGTAAAAGGGACGAGCGTATGCTCATCCCTTTTTATTATGCCTAGTCAAGTACCATAGCGATTATAACTTGCAAAAAACTAGCAATTACAAATATTATCCAGCTAGCTTGCCAATTTCCAGTCCAAAAGCTGTATATAAAGAAAACACCAATGGCTGTTATCCAAAGCACACCTGATACCTTACCAATCTTTCCTTCTTTTTTCTGGATCTTTGGATCCCTATATTTTAATATATCCCTATATGATGAATATTTTATCATACTATATCCCATAAGGCTTGCGCCTATAGCAGTAAGTATCAAAAATAAGTAGACAGGAATATTGTTTGTTACCCCTGCATTTATCGCTAATACATAAACTGCTGGGGATAGGATAAATATTGTGATTGCTAGGATTATATTTCTTTTAAGAATTGGTTGATATTGATCTAAATTTTTCTTAATAACCCCTTCAACTCCATAAGAAAAATTGTAAGGTTCTTTTTCTATAAACTCAAACTTGCTAGCACCAAAGCCAGAATTTATAAATAGCCCTACTGCTAAAGCAATCAGTGCCAAAAATATAATAACACCTAAACTTTCATTAATATTATCTAGGGTCATATAAGCTATAGGTGAAATTATGACAAGAATGGTTGCAAGGGATATAAGCCTAGCTATTTTTTCATATGCACCGTAATATTGATTGAGTAAATCTAGATCTACGAGCTTAGAAGTATCTTCTACCTTTTCGTCTACTATTATTTGTTCCATACCCAAATCATCATTTAGAAGGAAATCTGTACTCACACCAAAAATTTTAGATAATTTCATTATCTTATCCAAATCTGGCATGGCCATAGTACTTTCCCATTTTGAAACGGATTGTCTACTTACACCAACAAGGTTTGCCAAATCTTCTTGAGTCATTCCTTCTTTTTTTCTCAAACTTATAATCTTATCAGCTAGTATCATAAGATCCTCCTTTATTTTTTCTACCATCATTTTATTAAAAATTGTTTTTACATACCAGCAATTAGCTTTTGAAATTTGTCAACCAGTGGTTGCATTGGCGTAAAATAGCGATTTTTTAAGAAAACTATTATATTAATATATTTATATCCCAAAGGTAATTTTTTTAAAAATATTGTATAATAAAAAAAAGGAGGGTTAAAGATGAGGAAGTTTTTTTATATTTTAATGATGATTTTTATGTCTTCTTGCGGGCAAAAAAATATTGAATCAGCAAAAGAAGCAAAAACTTTAGCCCCCTTAGAGATTAGTAAAAATGATTTTGATAAATTTTTCCTAGATGGTCAGTCTTTTTCTTTGCCAGCAGATTATCAAGACTTTGAGCAAAATGGTATAAAACTTAATGAAGAAGAATTTACCTACCAAAAAATGAGCAAAAGTGGTCAGCAAATGGCAAATTTAAAAAGTAGCACCATTGATCTTGGAGCAACATTTAAAAATACAAGTACAAATCCAATTGATATAAAAAATGGGAAGATAATCGAGCTTTATATAAATAATAACAATGGCAAAAACAAAGATTTTTCCATAGGCGGTTTAAAATGGGGAGATTCCTACCAAAAGGCCAGTAAATCCCTAAAGGATATCCGCACAGCTGAGGCCACTATGAATGATGAAAAAACTATAAATTGTTATACAGAAAAAAATTATGTTTCTCTTTATTTCAAGGATGATAAACTAAGTTCAGCTGCAATATTTTCTAAAAAATTTATGAGAGATGAGGCTTATAAAAATGGGGAATTTGTAATATTTGGCCAAAATGTTAGCTTTCCCTTGACTATAAGGGACTTGGAGCAATTATTAGGGTCTGATATAAATATTGACCAGGATTTGGAAAAACTTGACCCAGTACAAGTAGTCACAACAAAGATTTACTCACCACTTCTTAATGATGTAGAAGATCATACAAAAGTTTACGGACTGGATTTTGAAATAAAAAATACTGGTGAAAATGCAATTTCTCCCAAAGATGGGCAAATAATTAGCATTAAGTCAGACAATAGCTCTGACATATCCGTGGGTAACCTTTATGTGGGTGCAAGCTTAGATGAGCTAAAGAAAATGGATAAGAAAAACCAAAACCCGGGTAGGCTAAAAATTGATGGAAAAATAGAAAATAATCTGGTGAAATTTGTATTTAATGCAGAAAATGAGACAGACTATATATTTCATACAGATGAGGATATTATAAAACTAATTAAGATTATAAACAAAAAGGAGCAATAATGAATTTTACACAGGTAGAATTATCAGAAAAAAAATACTTGAACTTTATATTTTTAAATGCGTCAGTTGGGGGCGAGCCAGTAACAGCAATGTTTGATACCAAAGGCAACAGTCTTTTAAAAAAATCAATTGCAGATAAGATTGACATTACTTATATAGATAGTAAGCCAATTGATGAAAAACGTGGCTGGAGAAGGGCTAGGGTAAATCTTCGCCTTGGAGGCCTTGAAATAGGGTCTGCACCAATCATTGTAGCAAATGATGATTCCTTTGACCTGCCAGAAGACCCAACAGGCAACAAATATCCAGCAGATTTTATCCTAGGTTGGAATATCATTTCTCAACTGTGCTTTAGAGGAGATTTAAAAACCAATGATTTCCAAGTCCAAGTGGATGATTTTAGGGAAAATTCTAGCAAGGAATCTGATAATTTACCGATAATATATGTAGAGTTTGAAGGTGAAAAAATCCTTGCAGGTATAGATACTTCAAAGCCAATCACAACAGTTAGCCAAGATATTTTTGATAAGATATTGAAGGATAAGGATGCAGCAAGCACTATTGAAATGCTAGGCCTTGGCAATGAAAAACTAAGCTATGAAACAAAATTAACCTTTAAAATAGACGATGATAGAATAAGCCTGCCTAGTGCTAGCCTAAACCCAAATCTTAATGAGGGTGATGTAAAGATAGTATTTGGGGCAGACTTATTACAAAATACAACATGGGCCATGTACTGTCCAATGAGATATATGAGGGCAAAGCAGCTTTAGAAATAGGGAGATTCATTCTCTCTATTTTTATTGGACTAAATTTGATATTTTAACATTAATTGAGTCCGCATATTCGAGATATCGTCCCAGTCTTTTCCCCAAATCCCTATTTGCAATTACAAATTTATATAAATATCGGGAAAGATTGCCGTATTTTTCTATATATAAGTAGACCTTATCTAAAGCTTGTATTGTGGAAAAAAATCAATTAGAAGTTATAATATACATATATAAACAAAGGAGTATTTATGAGCAAATCATTAGTTATTCAATCCGATTTTGGTTTAGCTGATGGGGCAGTTTCTGCTATGCACGGGGTTGCTAATATTGTCGATCCAAGCATAAAAGTAGATGATTTAACCCATGACATCAAACCATATAATATCTTTGAAGCATCCTATAGACTTATCCAAACTATTAGATATTGGCCGGAAAATACTGTTTTTGTATCAGTTGTCGATCCTGGTGTTGGCTCTGAAAGAAAAAGTATTGCTGTAAAAACTGCTACTGGTCATTTTGTTATCACACCTGATAACGGTACACTTTCACATATTAAAAAATACATTGGCATTGAGTCTGCAAAAATAATTGACGAAAATAACAACCGCCTGCCTTTTTCTGAAAAAAGTCACACCTTCCACGGACGTGATGTATATTCATACAATGGAGCAAAGATTGCATCAGACAAGGCATATTATGAAACACTCGAAGATTTTAATGTAGATAATATAGAAACTTTAGAAATTAAAGAGGCCTATGTAGAAAATGGCACAATCCATGGAACAGTTGATATTCTAGATATTCGCTTTGGTTCACTGTGGACAAATATCCCCCAAGAAATGCTTGAGGAAAATGGATTTAATACTGGTGATGCGATAAAGATCAAAATCTATCACGATGATACAAAAAAATATGAAAATCAAATCATATACGGACACAGCTTCTCAGATGTAAAACAAGGTGAAGTTGTAGCTTATATAAACTCCCTTATAAACCTTGGAATTGCAATTAATCAAAGCAATTTCTCAGAAACTTATCAAATTGGCACTGGGTCTAGCTGGACCATCGAAGTAGAAAAGATTAATTAGGAGTAATAATGAATAAAAATCAATCAACCACAACAAAAATCGTAGCAGTCGGCATAGGAGCTGCAGTATTTTTTATCCTAGGACGTTTCCTATCTATACCAATTGGGATACCAAACACTTCTCTTGAAACAACATATCCATTTTTAGCATTAATGAGTGCACTTTTTGGCCCAGTAGTAGGTGGACTAATAGGACTTATAGGACACGGAGTAAAGGACTTATTGACTTATGGTCTATGGATTAGCTGGGTTATCTCATCTGGCATCACTGGATTTGGATATGGATTAGCTGCAAAGAAAATAAATATTAGCAATGGAGTTTTTGAAAAATCTGACATTATAAGATTTAATATAGGACAATTATTAACAAACATTCTTGCTTGGGCAGTAGTAGCGCCAGTCCTAGACATCCTTATTTATTCAGAACCAGCAAATAAAGTTTTTGTTCAAGGAATCGTAGCAGCCCTAACAAATTCACTAGCTGTAGCAATCCTAGGCACACTTTTAATCATTGCCTACACAAAAACACAAACAGCAGAAAATTCTTTAAGAAGAGATTAAATTGGAAAATAACACACAAATCAAATTTGAAAACTTTACATTTAAATACAAATCCCAGCAAGAGTCAACCTTAAAAAACATTAATTTTGAAGCTAAAAAGGGCGAAAAAATTGTTATTATTGGTCCAAGTGGATCTGGCAAATCCACCCTAGCCAAGGCAATAAATAGCCAAATACCAAATACTTTTGATGGGGTCACCACTGGCAAAGTGAGCATACTAGATAAAGATATCGAAAATTCTACAATTTTTGATATCTCTCTTTTAGTTGGAACAGTTTTGCAAGATACAGACGGGCAATTTGTGGGGCTGACTGTAGCTGAGGATATTGCCTTTTCTCTAGAAAATGACAATGTTAGCCAAGATTTGATGAAAGAAGCTGTATCAAAATGGGCAGATAGACTTGAGATTTCAAATCTTTTGACCCACAAACCCAATCAAATATCTGGAGGGCAGAAACAACGTGTGTCACTAGCTGGAGTTTTGGTTTCAGATACTCCAATCCTCCTGCTCGATGAGCCATTGGCAAATCTAGATCCAGCAAGTGGTATGGCTACAATGAAGCTAATTGATCAGCTAAACCAAAAGTATAATTATACAATTATCGTCATTGAACATAGGCTTGAAGAAGCCCTAAATTTAAACCCAGATCGTATAATGGTTGTAGATGAGGGGCAAATTTTGATGGATACTAGTCCTTCAGAAATTTTAAAATCTGATATTTTAGAAAAAATCGGTGTTAGAAAACCCCTTTATATCAATGCCTTACAATATGCAGGCCTAGACTTATCCAAAATCACAAATCTAGGATCCTTTGAAAATACAGATCTAAATCAAGATCAACTAGTCTTGGTAAAAAACTGGGCGGATAAGATTGAAATATCAAAGGAACTTAGAGAAAATAATGAGATTCTTAGGGTAGATAAGCTATCCTTTGCCTATGAAAAAAACAATCAAATCCTTGATGATGTTAATTTTACAATTAACAAAGGCGAAGTGGTGAGCATAGTCGGTCCAAATGGAGCAGGCAAATCAAGCCTTGCCAAGCTACTATGTGGATTTTTAAGGCCAACAGCTGGGCAGATTATCTTAAATAATACAGATACTATAAATCTCTCCATAAAAGAAATTGCAGAAAATATAGGTTATGTTTTGCAAAATCCAAACGCCATGATTTCAAAGACAAATGTCAAAGAAGAGGTGGGCTTTGGTCTAAAACTTCGTGGGGCAAGTGATGAGAAAATCGAAGAAGAATGCGAAAAAATACTAAAAATTTGTGGTCTTTATCCCTTTAGAAATTGGCCTATATCAGCCCTTTCCTATGGGCAAAAACGTAGGGTAACCATTGCGTCAATTTTAATATTAAACCCACAAGTAATCATCCTAGATGAGCCGACAGCTGGTCAAGATTATAGGCACTATACAGAAATAATGGAATTTATTCAAAAACTAAACCAGGAATATAAGCTTACAATCTTAATGATTTCCCATGATATGCACCTAATCCAAGAATATACCCAAAGAACATTGGTCTTTGCAGATGGAACACTCTTAGCAGATACCAGTCCCAAAGCCTTATTTTCCAATGTAAATCTCTTAAATCATGCTTCGCTAGCAGAAACTTCACTTTCAAAACTTGCTAGAAGCATTGACTATGACCCAGAAGAATTTATAGAGAAATTTATAAGCTACGAAAGGAGCAGGCTATGAATGATAAAATCCTAGGATACATAGAAAATAACACCATCATTCATAGGCTATCTGGAACTACCAAGCTTATTTGTTTTCTCATGCTTTCAATCATAGTGATGACAAGCTATGATACGAGATTTTTACTTTTTGTAACCATCTTTTCTATATTTTTATTTAAACTAGCAGAAATTCCCTGGGATGCGGTTAGTTTTGTGGTCAAGTTTGTCCTAGTTTTTGCACTACTAAACCTACTTGCAATCTACATTTTTGAACCAGAATACGGGGTAAACTTATATAAGAGCAGGACTGTCATTAGGCAAGGTTGGGGCAGGTATTCCCTAACAAAAGAGCAGCTTTTTTATGAACTAAATGTTGCTATAAAATACTTTTCAACCATACCGCTTGCATTAATATTCATTTTTACAACCAGCCCTAGTGAATTTGCATCAAGCCTAAATAAAGTCGGAGTATCCTACAAGGTAAGCTATTCAGTTGCCCTGGCCCTAAGATATATCCCAGACATCCAAGAATCATACAATGACATAAAATTAGCCAGCCAAGCTAGGGGGATAGAGATGAGTAAAAAAGCAAGCTTGATAGATAGGATAAAATCATCGTCAAATATTGTATGGCCTTTAATTTTTGATAGCCTAAACCGTATAGAAACCATTAGCCAAGCCATGGAACTTAGACGTTTTGGCAAAGAAAACACAAGAACATGGTACTCATATAGGCCCTTTAGAAAAATAGATATATTTGCTATTGTGGTTTGTGCTTTGATTACAATGCTTGGCATATGCTTATTCTTTGTTAATGGCGGTAGATTTTACAATCCCTTTGTCCATTAATGGTGAATTGATAAAACATTTACCAGAAATTAAAGGATTTTGAAACTCTGCAAAATATCTCTGGTCAAGTTTACAAACAAATAATTTTACCTATATGCGGCGGTTTACGTCGCATTTTTTATAAATCATAAATTCCTCTTAAATTTTTGTTAAAAATATGTAAAATTCCTTAATTTAGTCGATTAAAACCCCAAATATTAGGTATAATTGTAATAGAAAGACTTAAGGAGAACTCTTATGAAAAAAATATTCACTATTCTCTTATCACTTATTATTTTTACCTCTTGTGGAGGAACTTCTGAAACTACTAGCAATGCTGATTTTCAAAGCTCCTATACCAGTGGAGAGTCTCTTCGCATAGTAGCAGGTTCAGAAAATAAGGAACTTGAACCTATTATTGAGGAATATGCAAAGGCAAATAAGCAAAATATTGAGATTGACTATCTGGGATCTCTTGATATTATGAGGATGATTGGCACAGAAGATATTACATATGATGCAGTTTGGCCAGCTTCCTCTATTTGGCTAAATTTGGGAGATACTAACCACGTATTAAAATATGCAGAAACCACTTCCCAGTCTCCAATTGTTTTTGGTATCAAAAAATCTTTAGCCCAAGACCTTGGTTTTGTAGATAGGGATGTAGAAACTTCTGAGATTATAGACGCTATAAAGTCAGACAAACTCAAATTTACTATGACTTCAGCCACCCAATCAAACTCTGGGGCTAGTGCCTATCTAGGATTTCTAAATTCTCTAGCAAAAGAAAAAGAGGGCCTAACTAGCGAGGACCTAGCAGATGAAAATCTCAAAGAGCAAATCACCTCACTTTTATCAGGTGTAGAGCGTTCATCAGGATCATCAAACTGGCTTGTGGACTTGTTCTTAAATGGTGATTATGATGCCATGGTCAACTACGAGCAACTAATTATTGCAACCAACCAAAAGCTAGAAGAAGAAGGCAAGGAGCCTTTGTACCTAGTTTATCCAACTGACGGCCTATCTATTTCTGATTCGCCATTAGCCTATGTTGACAAGGGTGATAGCCAAAAAGAAGAGGCCTTTAGAAAATTCCAAGAATATTTACTAAGCGATGAGGCCCAAAGCAAGATTGAACAAACAGGTAAAAGGTCAGCCTTTGGTACAGTGCGTGAGGCAAATAGAGGAGTCTATAAAGCAGATTGGGGCATTGATTTGGATAAGACCCTAAGTCCTGTTAGACTTCCAAAAGCTGATGTCATCATGGAAGCCTTAAATATGTACCAAACAGAGTTTAAAAAACCAGCCTTTACCATCTATGTCCTAGATTATTCTGGTTCTATGCATGATAATAACGGCTATACTCAAATGCTTGAAGCCATGAACCAAGTCTTAGTACCGGAAAATGCAAGTGCCAACCTACTTTTAGGTACCAGCAAGGACTACACAGCCCTTATCCCATTTTCTGATAGGGTGCTTGGGATAATTACAGCAGAAGGTAATGCAGATAATTTAAATAAAATGTATGAAGACCTTGAAAGTAACTACCAGCCACAAACATCAACCTTTATGTATGAGGCTATTATCCAAGCAGTTGATATACTAAAAGACAATAAGG
Organism: Anaerococcus sp. Marseille-Q5996; assembly: GCF_946893725.1. GTDB lineage: Bacteria > Bacillota > Clostridia > Tissierellales > Peptoniphilaceae > Anaerococcus > Anaerococcus martiniensis. The sequence goes on from NZ_CAMPPE010000001.1 coordinate 348,520, forward strand.
AGCAACTGGCTAATTATAGTCCAGCCATAGTAGTATTAACCGACGGCAGGCCAAATGGTCCAGCTGGCTTTGAAGATCTAAAGGCTAGCTACCAAGACTTAGGCTATGACGTGCCAATATTTTCAATCATGTTTGGGGATGCAAAAGAAAGCGACTTGGAAGAGATTGCTCAAATGTCTAGGGCAAGAGTTTTTGACGGCAGGAGCGATATGATCAAGGCCTTCCAAAATGTAAAAGGATACAATTAATGAATGACAGTAGAAGGGACTTTAGGGCACTTCTTGCAGCACTAATAACTTTTTTTGGCCTCCTAATAGGTGCAAAATGGCACTTTTTGGTAGCAGCAATCTTGGCTGTTGGGGTCTATACAGGTGTATATTTGATAAGCAAACCAAAGCTTATGATAGGCAATACAGAAATCGAAGCCTTGGAAAATGCCGAAGAAATCAAGGCAATTTACCAAAAACTTCAAATAGACCAGAAAAAATTGACAGAGGCTGCAGCAAGCATAAAAGATACCAGCATAAAAGCAAAGACAAATGAACTTGCAAAAATTACCAATGACATAGAATTTTACTTAGAAAACAATCCTAAGGAAATCAGTAAATCAAGGCATTTCCTAGACTATTATATAGGCACAGCTCGTGAAATAGTGGATAATTACAACGACCTAGATAGGGCAAATGTCAGTGCTGATAAGTTTAACGACATAAAGGAAAAAACCAAGGAATCACTTGATTTATTAATAAAAATTTTTGCCAGCCAAAGGGATGCCTACCACAAGGACAAAATCAACAAACTTGAGGTCGAAACAGACCTATTAGAGCAAACTATCAAGCTAGGAGGAGATATTAAATGAAAGAGAAAAAATGGGGACTTATAGTACTTCTTTTAGTAATAGTTGGTGCAGGCGGCTATATGTACTATCAAAATCAGACTCCAAATGATGTATCCATAAGTGGATTTATCGGTGGGGAAAAAATCCCCTTGGTAGAAAATGAAGACTTTAAGCAAAGGGCCAAAAAATCTTACGGTCTAAGCATGGACTACAGAAAAGAAGGATCCCTTGCCATGGCAAGTGTAGATACCAGTGACAGAGACTACTTATGGCCATCCAGCCAGCTAGCCTTAGAGCTATTTAGAAAAAATGGTGGCAAGGACTTGCAAAATGAGATAGTTTTTAACACTCCCATAGTCCTATATTCCAGAAAAATAGTAGTAGATGCCCTCATAGATCAAGGTGTAGTCCGTGAAGAAAATGGAGTACATTTTGTAGATATGACCAAGCTTGCAGGTCTTATGAAAGATGAAAAAACTTGGGCAGATATTGGTCTTTCCCAACTCTATGGGCCAATACTAGTTGATACTACAGACCCAAATGAGTCAAATTCTGGAAACATGTTCCTAGGTCTTTTGGCAAATGCATTAAACGACAATAAACCAGTAACAACCGCAAGCATTGATAATGTAAAAAAGGACATCACCCGCATTTACAATCAAATTGGCTATATGCAAACATCATCTATAGATATGTTTAACCAATTTCTCCGACAAGGAGTGGGATCATTTCCAATCATAGCAGGCTACGAATCCCAATTGCTAGAGTTTTCCAAACAAGAGCCAGATATGTATGAGCAAATCAGAGATGACATCATAATCCTCTACCCAGAGCCAACTGTATGGTCATCCCACGTATATATAGCCCTAACAGATCAGGGAAAAGTAGGACTAAACGCCCTAATGGATAAAGAGATCCAAACACTCGCATGGAAAGACCACGGATTTAGAACCATAGTATCAGGAACAGAAAACCCTGACGAATTCAACGTAAACGGCATGGCAGACCAAGTAACCAAAATAATGCAAATGCCAAATATAGATGTGATGTTAGAACTAATGGAAGCAATAAAATAGGAGAAATTATGCCAGATTATTCACTAGACAACCTTATGGACAACAAGGGACCTGCTACAGACATAAGCCTTGATAAAAACGAAATTGCAGAAGTAACTGAAAAAAGAGTTGAAAAAATCAGCCCAGAAGATAGGACAAAGATTGACCAAATTAAAAATCAAATCGACCTTAGAAACTCACAATTATCATCAGTTTATGGAACAAATGCCCAAAAAGGCATTGCCCAATTCTCTGAGCAAATCTTATCTGAGGTAAGAAGTAAGGATGCGGGAGAAGTGGGAGAGCTGATGACAGACCTACTTGTAAAGGTAAATGATGTCGATATACAAAACTTTGGCGAAAAATCACTTATTGACAAATTATTTGGTGGGCCAAAAAAACAAGTTGAAAAATACTTGGCTAGATACCAAAATATGGAAACACAAATCGATAAGATTTCTGCCCAATTAGAAACAGCCCGCATGGAGCTTTTAAAAGACATTGGAGTTTTTGACAAGCTTTACGAGCAAAATATTGACTATTTTAAAGAGCTTGAAAGATATATCATAGCAGGTGAAGAAGCTGTAGCAGAGATGAGAAGTGAGACCCTGCCAGCCCTATATAAAGATGCTGAAAGTTCAGATGAGCCAATGGCCATGCAAGTAGTACGTGACTTTGAAGAAAATGTAAACCGTTTTGAAAAACGTATATTTGACCTAAAAACATCAAAGGCCGTTGCCCTACAAACTGCCCCACAAATTAAGCTTATCCAAAATAACGACCAATTATTGGTAGACAAAATAACTGATTCAGTCAATAATACTATCCCACTTTGGAAGTCACAGGTTGTAATAGCCCTTGGCCTAAACCGCCAACAAGAGATAGTAAATATGCAAAAACAAGTTTCTGATACTACAAATGAGCTACTACGCAGAAACTCAGAAAACCTTAGAAATTCAACAGTAGAAATCCAAAAAGAAGCCCAAAGATCAACCATAGATGTAGATACCATCAAAGAAGTAAATCAAAATCTTATTGCAACCATCAATGAATCTGTCCAAATCCAACGTGATGCTGCCAACCAAAGAAAGCTAGCTGAAAAAGAACTTATAGATATCCAAAACGAATTAAGAGATGAGCTAGCGAAAACCTTGGCACCAGGCACCAGAGGCGAATAATTTTAGATATATTGAGTTAATCTACTAAAATGTTGAAATTTTAGCCATAATTTAATATAATAGAGTAGATTTGGAGGACTCATGAAAGGCAAAACAATCACAAAATACACATCCCTAGCCCTTGCGCTTGCATTAGTTTTACCAACTACAGCAAAAGCAGCAGAGGGCACAAATACTGAAAATACAATAGCTACAACCATTGGACAAACTAATAATGAAGTAAGAGAAGACATCAAATCAGAACTATCAAGCAAGCTAGATGAAAGTGGAAAAACTGTAAATTACACATTAAACATCACAAATGCTAAAGAAGATGAAGACTTAAAAGCAGTTTTTTATATCCTAGATAGGTCAAATCTTGAAAGTCTAGAAGTGCTTGAGGATGAAGATATCAGCAATCAAGCCGTAAAAACAGAAGGATTTGATGGCGGCAAAAAAATTACTGTTGACTTAAAAAATGCAAAATCTATCAGCTTAAGAGCAAATATCAAAGAAGGCAAGACAAATAATTTTGTTTTTGATTACATATTAGCAAATGATAGTATAAGCACTATAAAAAGAGTGGCTTACGCCCTAGCAAAAGACACAGAAGGCAAAGACATTCTAAAAGAAGAAGAAATCAATGAAGTTTCTTCAACTTTAGCTGGTAAATTTATTGACCAAACAAAGATAGAATGGTCAGATTACTTAGTAAATCCAACAAATAAAGATATAATTAGAAATTATGATTTAAACTTAAGCGAAAATCAAAAAAATCCAGGAAAAATCACAATTGAAACATTCAAGGCAGCTAAAGATGGTTTTGTAAAAGAAAATACAATTGACTTAGACTTTGGAAACATTCAAAATCTAAACCTTCCAGCAAAAGGACTAGTGAAAATATCTTTCCAATCTGATGTTTCAAGTGAGGATAATGCATTTTCTCTAAATGGTGTCGAGCTAAAAAGAGATGCAGAAAATACTGACTTAAAAAATCAAATAGATGATTTAAGCAAAACAATCCAAGAAAATGACAAAGAAATCAAAGATGAGCTTAGGACTATAGATAATAGCTCTATAGCTAAGGCAAGCGAAAATACAGAAATTCATGCAAAAACACAATCATCAGACCAAACAAATCAACAATCTCTAGCCCAAGACATTGAGCAAAGAAATGAGCAAATCCTTGAGCAGATGAGAAAAATTGATAAAAGTCAAGAATCTCAAAGTGTGGAGAATCCAAACAATCAAGCATCTCAAAAGGATGTCAAGGTCGTATCCTTAAAAGATAATACAAGCAATAGTTCAACAAACCCATCACTTACAAACATTAGCCAAATTGATGTGGATAATCTAAGAATTGACATCGAAGATAGAAACACTGAAATTATCAATACTCTAAAAGAAATCGATAAGGAGTATCCAACAATAGTAACACTTGCAAACAAGCAAACAGAGACTGATCAAGATATAAACATAGCTGACCTTATCAAAGAAATTGATGATAGAAACCAAGCAATCCAAGATGAATTGCAAAGAATTTATGGCAAATACGCTGTAAATACAGTAATGGATTTAAATAAATCAATAGATGATGACACATACGAATTACTTACACAAGTAGACACAAACAACGAAAAAGTTAGTCAAATCATCGATCAAGTAAACCTATCAATAGAGGCAAATCAAGCCTTAGATAGTGAAGAAGAACTAGCTAAAATCAAAGCTTTACTAGATAATATCGAAAAATTAGAAAAAAATAACGAAAAAGTTCTAGCAAATGTAGACAGTACCAAGCAAAATCAAGAGTCAGGCGAAAACTTCAAAAATCTAGTGCCAGGCTACTCAGAAAATGTCTACAAAGACCTTGAAAAAGTAGTAACAATAACCCTAGATCCGCTAAGTAAAGTAGAAAACACAGCTACAAAAGAAAGCGCAAGCAAGGCATATCCAACACTTGCAAAATATTTAGAAGATTTAGAATTTGTAAAAGCTATACTAAAATAGGTAAATATAATATCCAAAACACCCGGTACAAGCCTGGGTGTTTTTATATTGCAAAACTATAAATCAAATTAAAGATAAATATCTTATAAAAATTCAACTCGATTATACAAATTTTATATATATTTACATTTTCAAAGAAAAAACTAAAAACACTACTAGAATTTATCTAAGCATTATCATATAATCCAAAGTATGACTAAATTAGTCGGGATAACCATTAAGATTGCCAAAATGTTGCAATCACTGAAATGCATTAGGCAGATTAATTAAGATAAATTTGGTTTTTTTAAAAAATATATAAAAAACATTTAAAAATGCTCACAATTCACGTTAATTTAGTAGTATAATAAATAGAAGTAAAAGACTATAGATTGACGAAATTTTAAAAAAATCAATGAAAAAATATAAATCAAGGGGGAAGATTTATGAAAGGCAAGTTACAAGAGTTTTCTGTAAAACTGCTCGCATCTACGCTTGCAGTTATGATGTCTATACCGGCAAATGCTTTTGCTATGGTTGGTGACAATAGCAACACATACACGGAAAACACATCGGTGATGGGCATACAAGCACCAGAAGAAACAAAAGAAGATCAGGTACATACAGCTTTGCTAAAAAGCGAACTAAGCACAGACGAAAGTGATGATTACATAATCGAAAAATCCGCATCTCTTTCAAAAACAACAGGTCAGATTGATTACATAATCAAAATAATTAACAAAACACCTGAAAAAGAAAGTTCAGATAAGCAAACCACAACATTTGCTATCACACAAAATACAGATTTACTAGACCTAAAGGTAGAAAAAGTCCAAGCCTTAGATGCAAATGGCAATGAAGAAGAAATCAACTACACACAAGGCACACCAAATGCATTTAACAGCACAGACAATATAAGATCCACAGGAATCACAACAAACAAGCCACAAAATGGTGTGGTTTATTACTTGAACGCAAAATTAACAGATCAAGCTTTAAAAGATTTAGAGCAAAAATCCCCTCAACTTGCCCTAGATTTCACAATAGCTTCTCCAGACAATAAAATTTACCAAGATAGATATGCTCTAGAAATAGAAAAAGCAAACACAACAGAAATCACAATAGATAATGAAGGCAACATAGCAAACCCAGAAGGCAGACTAGTAGAAAATCAAGAAAGCCTTCACTTGTATAAGGGTGAGTACAAAGAAGAACAAAAAGGAATCTTCCAAAGCACACCAGCACAAATCATTTGGACAGATTATATAAATGCAAAAGATAACAAAGAATTTACCTACGACATAAACCTAGACCAAGGCCAAGACACAACAGAATCTCAAGTAAAGATTGAGTACTACGAGGCCCAAGAAAAAGGTTATGTCCTAAACGAATCATTCACAAAAACATTAGCTTTTGCAAATAATCTAAAACTATCTATCCCAGAAGGATACCTAGCAAAAGTAGAACTTAACACCAGACCAAAAGCAAATACAAAAGAATTTGCCTATAACGACATCAAAATTCCAAACCCAACATATACAGAAGAAAAAAATGAAGCAAAAGAAGAACAAGCCTCAGATGATGCAGATCCTCTGCCTAATATTTTTTCTAAAAATGATGCAGAGGTAAACTCTTCCAATGATAGCATAACAGACCAAAAGGACCAGAATTTTTCTACAAATTCAAAAACTGATCCTGCTGAAAACCTATCAGCAACAGAAGAAAAAAATGAAGCAAAAGAAGAACAAGCCTCAGATGATGCAGATCCTCTGCCTAATATTTTTTCTAAAAATTATGCAGAGGTAAACTCCTCCAATGATAGCATAACAGACCAAAAGGACCAGAATTTTTCTACAAATTCAAAAACTGATCCTGTTGAAAACCTATCAGCAATTGCACTAAATAAAGATGCATATTTTGATAAATTAAAAGCTGATGACAAACTAACAGCAAATATAGAAGAAGCAACAAACGAAATAGAACAAATCCTAGAAGCATATAATAAAGAAGAAATCAATTGGGATGACTTTAAACAATCAGTACAAAATATCAAAAATGACAAAGAAATTGATGAGAGTCAAACCAAAGATATACTAGCTTCTTTATTAATAGGCCTAAACGAAGAAAAATACAAAGTAGCTAATATCGATATAGACCAAGCGGCAGGATCTGATACAGAAGAAAAGACAGAAGAAACTGCTGACCAAGGAAAAACAGAAGAAGGCAAAGACCTATCAGATAAAACTCCATATGAACAAGCAGCAGCAAAACTAGCTGAAGAAGGCGTGACTATTGAAGACTTCCAAAATTATATGTACGAATTGGAAAGAAAATATAATCTTACAGATGAAGATGCTGATAGGGTCTATACAGAAAATGAAGAAGCTATCAAAAAGCTCATCTCAAAAGCTAAGGAAGAGAAAACTACAGGAGATGTGTTTGCAGTAGACAATCAAAGTGCATTTAGAAAAACTTATCCTTATAAGACAAACTACTGGACATATCAATACTATGACCAAACTAAAAAAACAGTAAATTGGGATATTAGGATTGAGACAGATCAAATCAAGCCATCTCATTTAGAATTTGATAACGTAGGACTAAGTTTATATGCTCCTGCAGCTCAGGGATTAACAAACTTTAAGGTAACTGTTAAAGATAATCTAAGCGATGTTTCTACCAATGATAATGCCAAAAAGGTTCGTGAAAGATCAGATAATGGAACAACTACATTTGCTGATAGCACTTTAGAACAAGATGGAAACTTATATAAATTTAATCTAAACATCTCCAAAGAAAAGCTACCAAATGACTTAATCATCCACGTAGAAGCAACTCCAAAAGATAATCATGCCAAATATCAAATGTATGACCTAGGTCTAAGACTAACTCCAGATAAAAACTACATTCAAACAGTTTATGAAGAATTCAAAAACGACTGGGCAAAACTTGTAGCAGCTATGCCATGGATTATCCCATTTAAATCAGGAGATGGTCAAGTAAGGAAATTTGAAGACGGCTTCAACGTAGTAGACACTAGACTGCCAGCAGACGCAATGATAGCAGCCTACCAAGATGATAAGTACAAAGCTAAATCATACACAGATAAATCTAGGTCAGTATTTGGAGAATTTGCTGGAACAAATACAATAAATTGGCAAATATCAGACACCCTAAGACTCCAAGATGATGAAAGATTCTTAAACAATCCAAAAAACAGTCTAGGTAATGATATCTTTGATACTGCCTTTAATAATAACAACAATACTGGTGATAATCTTTCAATAGAAGTATTACAACCAAATAAAGATGGATCATTTACTCCTCTTCAAGGTGGAGCTATTACAGTTTCAAGTGCAGCTGATTTTAGACAACAACTTAGTTCGAAATTATCAGTTTTAGTACCTGGTACAGTAATCAACTACACATTTGCAAATACCGCTTCCAAACCAACAACCGACTCCACAGCCACCATCAAATTTAGCAATAGATTTGATGATGGAGTAGGCTATTATGGTGGAGAGCAGACTGCTAGTTTAAGGAAGCTAACTGGAAAAGAACAAAGTTCTATCGTTCACGTTACCCAATACAATAATGACTCGACATGGATGATTATAAGAGAGAGTGGAGAGTTTGCACTTTGTATCAACTATGGTCTACAGTATCCAATAATTAAATTAACTGGAGATAACTTAAAAATTCATCAAAAAAACATTAAAGATGCAACCATAGATGATTTAAACAATTATGCTGGATATAGATCATCTATTGATGGTAATGGTCTATATAAAGATAGAGATAAGAGAAATAAGGCTAGAATGTATGATGATATTAAAAGAGCGTTATATCTAGTTGAAAATACTGACTTTCAAAGTGAAGAAGAAAAATACTATGTTGCACAAATTCTAATGTTTAGAATTATCGATATATACTCTACTCCAAAGATGATATCAAACCCAGATGATGCATATAATGAAAATACAAGTCTTGGAAAAAAAGTTATAAATGGTGAACTTCCAAGTGAAAGTGGATTATACACTCAAATTCATTATGATAGTTCAGCTAATAAATTTAAACCTCATAAAGATAAAGCTAATGAAGTTTTTAGAAAAATACCTGAGACTAAAAAAGAATCAAGCAACTACTATATTAGTTCTGCGGATGTAAATGAAGCAGTAGAAATAAACATTTACCCGACATTTGAAGATGGAACAGGAGATAAGAAAAAATTCCAAACTGTAATTAGTTATAAAGCTAAAAACCCTCTAAGAATAAATAAGGTAGATTCAGATAATAGACCTATCTCTGGTGTTAGCTTTAATATATCAGGGAATGGCAAAAATATAAACTACACTTCTGGACAAGAACCAAGCAAGTTTTATCTGCCAGTAGGTAAATATACTGTTACAGAGACTAAAACACCACAAGGATATAACACAATTGACCCATTCACTATTGAAGTTAAAGAAGAGACTAATTCTGTCGAAAGAGCATGGGATGATTTGAGAAGAAATGAAAGTGGAAGTACAACTTACTATTATCCTTCTAACACTGCAGTTATATCAGAAAATAATAACTATTATGTAGATCAAAATGGTACAAGAAAATCATTAGTAAATATTGAAAGTAAATATATAAATGACTTCAAAGAATACCAATCTAGTTTAAAGATTATAAATACTAAAGGAAGACTAGAAATATCCAAAAAACTTCTAGTGGAAGATGGGATCGAATACAACCTACCAGGTATTAAGTTTAAACTTACTGGTAAGGGTAGCTCATATTTGAGAGGAAAAAAAGAAGCTACTACTAATAAAGATGGTATAGCAGTATTTGATAACCTACCATTAAATTCACAATGGACTTTAGAAGAAGTGAAAACGGAAGGTCTATCTGAAGTATATACAAAATGGAATGTATCAGTAAATAGTACTGGAAAAGTTACAATTACTGGTGATAAAGATTCTAGAGATCCAGATAACTTATTTACTATTGATCCATCTGACAGTAGTAAGATTACAGTTAGAAACGAACCAGATGTAAAAGAACCAGGTAACTTTAAAATAAAAAAAATTGATAGCGAAACTAAACAACCTATTAAAGAAGTAGAATTTACCCTTTACGGTAGTGATAAAAAGACACAAATTGGTGAGACAACAAAAACTAATGAAAATGGTGAAATATATTATAGCAATCTACCTAATGGTATATATTATCTAAAAGAAAATATACCGCAAGGTTATAAAGCTATAAGTGAATGGACAACCATTATAGTAAACAACGGCCAAACATCGGTAGTGAATGTAGATATTACTGTTGGTGCTAATGGAGATATGATTAGTTTAGATCCTAAATATTCACTGACCATAGTAAACGAGATTGGTAATGCTATAGATACTAATATAACTGATGGAACAATTAATGCAAATAATTTAAATAACGGAACCTATACTATAAAAGATGGTGATAAGGAAGTATTAACTATTGAAGTAAAAAATAAAAAGATAGTTAATTTAACTGATCCAAATAAGCCATTAAATAACAGTGAGGATGATAATAGCACAGATGATAATCCAGTTAAAGAACCTACAGAGGACCCAAAACCTATAGAAACACAATATCCAAAATATATCGAAGTGTCTAATAATGAGAACTCTGTAATAGTTCAATTCCCAGATTATACTAGTAAGTCTGTTAGAGTTTTTCAAGGAAAAGTTGATACATCTAGCTGGAATACAGGCACTTACACTATCGAAAATGATGGATATGGTAACAGATTAGTAGCATCGGTAAAAGATGGACAAGTAGTTAATTTACAAAAATACAGACTACAAACTCCAGTACCGATAAATGGTAAAACACTATATGTAAAACATGATGGTTACCCAAGCTATATGAACTTTAAAGAATATTCTGAAGTCACTAACACTAATACTGGAGAAATTACAACATATATTATGTTAAAGCCAGACGCCAATAATGGCGGTAACGGTACAGATAAGAATACAATATTTAATATTTATTCTTCTAATAGTACAATTAAAAAGGCTGAATTATTTAGAGTTGGCACTGGTTCAACTAAATCTACAGTAAGTAATGCAATGACTAATCAAAATATGAGAAGTTATATGAATACTACTTATGTAGCAAAACCTGGCACACAAGAATATAGCCAGAATCATCCTATATCGATTAATGGAATTCAAAATAACACAGTTGACTTAAATACAACTAGTGTTAGGGTAAACTTACCGAAAGAGAGATTTGCTAATGACTGGTCGTTTGTATTAAAAATTACATCAGATATAGATAATAAACTAGAGCCAGCATTCTTTAACTATATGTGGAATAGCGAGGCTAGCGGGGAAGCGAGCATTACAGGTGATAGAGATATACCAGCATTGCAAAAATATGTAAAAGTCTCTAAATTAGATAATGTGATATTTGCTAATTTACTAAACACAGTAAAAACCTCATATAACACATTATCAGAACTTATTACACCAACTGTATACGCAGCAGAAGCAGATGTAACTAAATTAGAGCCATCGTTAGTGAATGATCATAATTTGGATAATACAATAGAAGAAAAAACAGTTATTGAAAAAATAAATGATGGTCTAGGATTAATTCAAGACACACCGATATCTAATGTATTGAACTTAACGTTTAACGTAGCAGAAGTACTATCACCTCAAAGCACATCGATCACTAAATCGTTCTTCAATAGTGTATTAAATATCGAAGTAGAAGAAGGAGCAGCTCTTCCATCTATTAGCGATATAAAAATATCTAATGACAAGACAGAGTTTACGGATATTAATTTCGATAACGTCGTAGAATATGAGATCGAAAATATACCAGATAAACCAGGCGAGGGTGAAATTATCGTAAATAAAAAAGATGATAGTAATAATCCATTAGATGGAGTTGAATTTACGCTATATGATTTCGATTGGACAAAAGTAGCTTCTACAAGCGACAGATCTAATCCTCAGACTACTAAGGATGGCGGAAGAGTTAAATGGTCTAACTTACCATATGGTAAATACTGGTTAGTAGAAACTAAGTCAGCTGATGGGTATATTAGAAATTCTGAGCCTAGACTTGTGACTATTTCTTATGAATACAATGTACCTGGTCCTGAGACAGAAGGAAAAGATGTCTCTAATCAGCTAACGTTAAATAGATCTTCAAATCCATCACCAAACATTAGCTCTTCTAGTGGGTCAGAATCTGTAGTTTATCCAAATAACGCAGAAGGACTAAAAGTAAATCTAAATTATAGCGTAAATAGTAATTCAGATATAAAGCCAGGTGATTATTTCTACCTATCTATATCAGACAATATAGATTTTGATGGTGTGTTTAATGTAGATACAGTAGTAAAAGCTGGTGGCCACGATATCATTGGTTCACAAGGTACAGTGGCAAAAGCATCTGTAGTAAAGACTGCCGATGGCAAAAAATATCTAAAATACACATTTACAAATTATGTAAAAGAAAGAAAACTTGAAGATATCAATATGACTCTTCCATTATTTATAAACAGGATAAAAGTCCAAAATAATGGCTATCAAAATATGTCTATTGGTATAGGTAGCCCTACTAATCGAAGTCAGATATTTGAAGATAGAATATATGTTAATTATACAGACTTCTATGATAAGCACCCAAGTGCTAGAATGGTAAACTCTCTACCAACAAAGGTAGACCCTGCTACAGGATATTTCAGAACTATAGTATATGCTAATCAAATGAAAGAGTATTCTTGGAATAAACGTATCACCTTTAGTACAAATCAAAATCTAACAGGTCTAACTTATAAAGTATATGTACAAAACGGTGATCTACCACCTTCATACGGGATAACAACCCCTGGTGGGTTAATAAAAACCTATGGAACATATACTTTAGATAAAGGGTACCAACAGACTATTAATCTAGGACCTAATAATCAATATAATAGTAATACCTATTATGTAGTAATAGAAGGTTACCTAGACAATAAGTCCTTTACTGAGTTCAAGTCAAGAGTTATATATGAGTCATATATTGATAATTACTATAACTCAACTAACTATTACTGGGACAATGAAGTTAAAAACTATCAACCAACATATAAATCAGATGGTAATCTAGTTTACCAAATGCCAGTTGAAGTTACAGTATCAAATAGTAAAAATGAAGTAGAATATACTAAGATAGAAGCGCTAGAAGGATCTGTCGAAAATAACGACACAACTAGCACATCTGAAGTTGATTCATCAGTTACTAAAAATAAAGATAATTCTATTACAGCTATCAACGGTGCTAAGTTTGAACTAAGAAAACTAGATGAAACTGGTAAGTATAAAAAAGTTGAAGGCTCTGGCCAAGAGAGTAAGGATGGCGGAAAACTTAAATGGACAAAGTTAGCTCCAGGCAAGTATGAAGTTTGGGAAACTGAAGCTGCACTAGGCTATGAAACACCTAAAGAAGCCGTAGCTAAATTTACCGTTAATAAAGATGGTCTAGTGTCTAAGGTAGAAAGAGATGAAAATAACGAAGATAATAAAGTTATCTCTCAACCATATATCGGAAATAAAAAAATAGCTAAGGGTAAGTTCAAACTTCTAAAAGTAGACTCAGAAAATAACGCTCTAGAAGGTGTAGAGTTTAATCTAACTGGTCCAAACAGCTATAATAAAACTCTAAAATCAGATGGAGCTGGTGAAATAAGATTTACTGACTTAGAACCAGGCACATACACTCTTAAAGAAACTAGCACACTAAGTGGCTATATTAAGACAAATCAAGAGTGGACTGTTACTGTAAGCAATGGTGTTACAAGTATAAAACCTGTCAATAGCGAAAGCCATACAGCTGATAGTTCTTTAGATGATCTTAACCAATTAAAATCAAAAGGATATCTAATTATTGATGAAAATAGTAACGCAGAAGACCCATCAGTATCAACAATAAAAGTACTAAATAGAAAAGCAACCTACCCATCAACCGGTGGAGCTGGTACATTTGTAGGCTTTGCCCTAATTGGTACAGCTATCATGCTTGCGGGTATTGCATACTTTGCTATATTCCAAAACGATAAAAACAGACGTCGTTCTGATAGATATGGCAGGTAAATTTACAATTAAATAACAACTGAATACAAAAAAAACCCTAGGATAGCCAAATCCTAGGGTTTTTTATATTTATTATAAAAGTCTAATTAATCTTATTATTTATGTTTTATATATATTGGGAAAATGCTCATCTCTTTTTTTATAATCTACTCACAATCATAGTGATAGCAAGGCTTGCAGAAATTTAGCAATCTTTTACATAAAATATATCATCCTAAACTACTGCATTTAATCTGATTACATGGTATAATATCAACACTAAAGTAATATTCTTAGGATTTATTTCAACATAGCTAAATTATACTTAACAAAATATCATGATTATTTATTTTAATTTATAAATATGCGAAAGGGGTTTTAATGAAAGGTAAACTTAATAATTATTTGCTAAAGCTATCCTCATTGGTATTAGCTTTTATTTTAGTTTTTCCAACTGAAATATTTGCTATGGCAATGGATGATAAAGCTAGCACTTACAATGCTTCGACAAGCATTATGGGTCTTGCAACACAAACGCAAAATCCAGAGGAAAACAGTACGGAAAGCACAGGAGAAAAACAAACGCTAATCAAATCAGAGATTAGCATAGACGAGACAGATGAATATTTAATCGAAAAATCAGCAAGCTTATCCAAGACTACAGGACAAATCGATTACAAAATTCTAGTAAAATCAAAAAAATCTGATGACAAAGACAAAAATCAAACAGCAATCTTTGCCATTACCCAAAATACAGACCTAAAAGATTTAAAAGTTGAAAAAGTTCAAGAATTATCTGCTGATGGAACAGAAGAAGATGCAGAATATTCACAAAATACTGCAAGTTTATTCACACCACAAGACAATCAAAGAACATTTGGCATATCTACAACCAGCGCAGAAACTGCAATGGTTTATTACTTGAGTGCAAAATTATCTGATGAAGCTTTGGCAGATATTGACAAAAAATCTCCAAATATGGACTTAGAATTTGCAATCAAAAAACTAGAAAATATCTACCAATCACGCTATGCCCTAGAAATCGCCAAACCACAGGAAAACGACATAATAATAGACCACAATGGTGATCTTAAAAATCAAGAAGAAAGCCTAAAAGAAATCACAGATAATACCCACCAATACAAAGCTATATATAAAGAAGAAAGTCAAGGTCTATTCGCTAATACCCCTGCACAAATCACATGGACAGACTACATCAACAACAAAGATGACAAAGAATTTACCTACGACATAAATCTTGACCAAAACCAAGACACAAGTGAAAGTCAAATAAATATCCAATATTACGAGGCAAGCGAAAAAGGCTACATCCTAAACGAATCATTTACAAAAACATTAGAGTTTTCAAATAGCCTAAAACTATCTATCCCACAAGGCTATATTGCAAAATTAGAATTAAACACAAGACCAAAAGCTAAGACAAATGCAAAAGAATATGCATTTAATGGAATCAAAATCCAAAACCCAAGCTATATAGAAGAAACATTTCAAGCAGGAGAAGAAGAAAAACCATCAGAAGATGACGCTGACCCTCTGCCTGCTGATACTTCAAAAGAAGAAAACTCTAAAACTAAAGAAGAAGATGAAAGACAAAAAACAGAAGAATCCAACAAAAGCGCTCAATCAGCAATTGCACTGAATAAAGATGCATATATTTCAGATTTAAAAGAAAATAGTAAACTTTCAACTAATCTAGAAAATGCAACAAATCAAATTGTTCCAGTATTAGAAAGCTATAATAAAGAAGAAATCAACTGGGATGACTTCAAAGCTTCTATCCAAAATATAGCAAAAGCAGAAAATATCGATTCTGCCCAAGCTGAAGAAATTATATCAGCCCTATTAAGAGGACTAAATGAAGACAAATACAAAGTAGCTAATGTAGATATCAAAGAAGCTACAAATTTTGATCAAACAAGTGAAAATGCTTTAACTAGAGAAGAAATTAAAGCTCTAATCAAAGAAGAATTTGCCAAAGAAAAGTCTGGCCAAATTACAGAAGAAGAATTGGAAGCTTCACTAGCAAGCATTAGAGAAGAAAACAACATTACAAGTGAAGACTTCTTCAATATTCTAAGTGACTTATACCAAAATGAAGAAATAGCAAATGATGGCGAAGAAGACACAACTACTATCAATACTGATCAAACAAAAGAGGAAGCGCTAGCAGAAAAGCTTGCAGAAGAAAATATATCAGCAGAAAACTTCATAGCCTTCCTAAAATCATATGCAAAAACATATGACATAGAAGAAGACGACCTTCAAGCAATTCTTACAGAAAATAAAGATGAAGTTGAAAAAGTAATCGGCGACTTCACTATTGACGAAATAGTGGCGGCTTCTTACCTTGATGAACTAAACCCACATGTGTTTGCTGATACAATTAGTCCATCATTCTCTAATGAAAAATTCATTACAGAACTTGAGTACTTCACAGAAACTCTAACTAGGGCAACAAACGAAGAAGAACTTTTTGAAATAGTTAAAAATAACTTTACTAAAGATGATACAAATTCATCAGACCAACTTATTAGAAGTAATTATGTAGGTTGGAAAATAAATATACCTGGTGTTGACGAATCAGGTATGGATATAACAGAAATCAAAAAAGATAAGTACAAATATGATAACTTGAACTTCTCTATCTACGCACCAGTAGGTCAAAGCCTAAAAGACTACAAGGTTGTAGTAGAAGATGGAGAAGGTGAAACTACAAGCTACTCTGGTTCAATGACAGAGAAAAAGGGTGAACATTACCTTTATAGTTTCCCTATCCAAAAAGATAAACTTACAGAAAAAGGCTACAATATCTATGTAGTGGCAAAGGCACCTAAGAAACGTCAAAACTATGCTATTGGCTTAAAAGTTTCTCCAGACAAAAACTATGTAAATCAACTATTAGATGAATTTTATGAAAATTTTGATGAATTATCACATAAATATCCTTTCCTAATCAAATGGAAGGACACATCTGATGCCAACCCATACAGAAACGGCATAAATCTAATAGATACCAGAATGGTATATTTAGAGCCAAATGGCTGGCAAGACCTCTTCCCATACAACGAATTTAGGTCTCTAGACTACAACGACAATATAACAGACACTGACAACATCAAAAATACAGTATCAATGTTTGGAAATATTGACAAAAATGGTCAAATCACATGGACCATTTCAGAAACATTCCCAGCAGAAGATCTTGTCAACAAAAACAGAGTAGGAATAGATGCCTACTCAGCAAAAACTGACGGTCAAGGACTAACAGGACCAAGCATACAAATCCTAGTACCAAATAATACTGCTGGCTATGATGCTAAGAATTTAGGAAATATTAGTATTAACGAATTACAAAATCAAATAGGCAACAGGCCAGGCACAATTGTAAACTACACCTTTACTGACAAAGCTACAAATAAAGAAGAATTTACAACCCTAAGCCTAGACTCTGGCAAATCTGCATCAATTGCCCACAAGCCTGTATTAGAAAGAAAACCAGAGGATACAGTAGACACAACAGGTCTAGAATACCTCCACAAGGTACAAACCCACAACGATGGCTCTGGCTATGAAGTAGCACTTTCAAAAGACCAAGCCAACACAATGAAGGCATTCATTCCTAAAGACCCAAGTAAAAATCCTAGATACAATGATCCAAACTTCATTGACACTGGTGTTATTGTATTTTGTCTAAATCCAGGAAAACCAGAACCAACTAGACAGTACAAATTTAATGGAACTATTACCAAAGGCGAATGGTCTACAGCTAAAAGTGATTGGGTCAAAAATGGCAAGGCCATTGCTTCCCTTGCTACAGCAAATGAGGCAAAGGCGTCACCACTTTATAAGATGAATGGTAGCGTTGTAAACGACAAATTTTATTCTAGCTTATATGAATATGTACTTAGACTATATTGGTATGGCCAAGAATTAGCAGAAGAATACCATCTTGATGAGCAATCTTACTACAAGATCATCCAATACAACCTATACTACTGGATTGCTGGAGAAAACTACGCAGAATCCTTTAGAAATGGCGGAGGTTATAATCCCGACTACTTCTCAAGTGCTGAATACAGCTATGCCAAAGGGTTAAAGAACCGTATAAGCCAAGGAAAAGATTGGGACAAGGTAAACTATGACAAAGACATCCAAATCTTCTACTACGGACATGATAAGACCAGGTCCTACCAAAACACCATCACAGGTGATACTATGAGAAGATCCGAAAAAGGAAGCGTCACAGTAAATAAGCTAGATAAAGCAGGAACTAAACTTCAGGGAGCTGCCTTCCAGTTACTTGATGAAGATAAAAAAACAGTAATCAAAACCCTTGTAACAGATGAATCGGGAGTAGCGAAATTTGATAACCTTGACTACGGTACTTACTACTTGAAGGAAGTCCAAGGACCAAGAGGATATCAATTTAACGACCAAATTTCAGAAGTTGTAGTCGGAGGAGAAAAAGAACCACATATAAATTTCAACGCTACAAATACTATCAATGAAATTGAGTTTAGAAAAATAGATGAAAAAAAACTTGCACTTAAAAATATAGGATTTAGACTAAAGAGAAATGGGCAATTAACCAGTGATGAAATGGTCAAATCTGGAACTAATGGTAAATTTGGCTGGAAAGCTCTACTACCAGGTTCTTATGAAGTAGTTGAGTATGATCTGTCAGCTCAACCAAACTACTCAGACAATGAAGGTAAGACAGTAGCAACATTCACTGTAAATTCTAACAATACCGTAGAAAATAAAGCAATCATCAGTGAGTTTAAAAATGGAAATAGCACTGTAGATATCATCAATAAGAAAAATTCAGCTCTAGCAAATATAGAATTTACAAAAGTAGATTCCAAAGACTCTGAAAAAGTCCTAGCAGGAGCAGAATTTATCCTAGAGTACAAAAAACCTGATTCAACCATCTACAAAGAACTACCAGGAAGTAGAAAAACCACAGATACCAATGGTAAGATTTCTTGGAAAGACCTAGACCTAGGTGATTACAGGGTAATAGAAACAAAAGCTCCAGGAGCAGACTATGACACAGACATCAACCTTGGAGAAAAAGCTAGATTTGAAGTTGTTGAAGATGGTGAATTCTACAAAGCCACAAAGATAAATGTTGAAAATAATATTATCACAAACGAAACCAAACCAAAAGAAGGTCAAGGTGCCTTTGAGTTTGAAAAGATTGATGAGGACACTAAAGAAAAATTACAAGGAGTAGAATTTACCCTTACTTCTGATGGACAAGTTTATGATGGAAATAAATATTTTGAATACAAGGCTAGCAAGCTTACAGATGAAAATGGTAAGATTCGTTTTGATAAACTATTACCAGGCACATATATACTAAAGGAAACAAAATCACTTCCAGGATATGATGCTAATACTAATACTTGGAAAGTTGTAGTATCTGAGAATAATGAAACTAGAGTTTTTGATGATAAGGGAACTGATATTACGAAGTCAAATGCAAGTAAAATCGAAGCTGGAGATGGAAAAGGACCAATAGAAATCAAAGTAGACTTTACCACTCTAGGAAGTATCAAATCTAGTATAAAACCTACAGATAAACCAAATATCTTTGACCTAGACCTTACTATTACACCATTATCAGATTCGTTTTCAAAAAAAGTGAATATATACTATATATATGATAATGATGCTGATCTAAAAATAATAAAAGACTTAATAAACCGTGCGGACATCAGAGGTAAGGCAGATATAATAAAAGGGATAAAAGTAACAGATAACAATGACCTAAATGATTCAAATAGATATACAAATCAATTCACAAAGATAAAGCAACTTATTGGAACATCATATAAAACCACACCTACTATTGTTTTATCAGTCTTTAGTAATTCATATAACATAATTGGCTTCACTGATAATTACAACATGACTCAAGGAAGAAATGAACTAGCTTTACTTGGAATTCCAATATTTGCCTACCATAGGCAAGAAGTTACTGATCAATATCAAATAGATAAGGTTTATAATAGAAATATTTATCATTTTGAAGAGAATTATAAAACTAATAATTTTTCTGAAGTACTAGATTACATTAATGGTGGAAAATCTAGACTTGAAGGAAAAAATATCCAATTAGCTGCCAAAGATGGTATGACTTTAGATAATGATTTAAATAGTAAAACTATAAATGGTTCAAATTTAGTTGCAAAAAAAGAAAATACTATCACGACAAAAATAAATATTACTAATGCTGAAAAGTTTGCTGGTTATACACTTGCTTTGGACTCATTAACACTCGACAGGACTGATTTAAGCGGTGCAATCCCTTCACTAATGTTTAACACAGCAACAGGCTCCGATAATACATCTGGACAAGGAGATTCTGATGGGGCAAATAATTCATCAGCACCTGCTGTAATGGCATCTCCAATTACCAACAAAAAGAAACAACCAGATTCTGCAAAACTTACTATTAAGAAAGTAGATAGTGAGACAAAGATAGGTCTTGAAGGTGCTAAGTTTAGACTATATAGTACTGAAGAAGATGCGATAAATGATAGATCTTACCTCCAAGAAGTGACCTCAAACGAGCATGGTTACGCAGTTTTTGATAGCATAGAAATTCAACCTAACATAACTTACTATGTAAAGGAAATAGCTGCTCCAGATGGCTATAAGATTACTAGTGCTATAACAGAAGTTAAATCATCTCCAACATCAGATAATACAATAAACGCAGAAATTAAGAACGAGAAAAACAATGCTAAGTTCGAACTTTACAAAAAAGACGCTGATGGAAATAGCCTAGAAGGTGTTGAATTTGAACTTACAAATAATAAAACTAAGAAAACTGAAAAATTAACAACAAATTCTAATGGTTATATCTCATCACCATTGCTTGATGCTAATACAAGCTATGAACTAAAAGAGACAATAACTCTAGATGGTTATAAGCGAAATGAAAAGACAGCAACTATTACTGTTGATGAAGATGGTAATGTTTCTTGGGATGATAATTCTTTAATTAAAGAAAAATATGATCCTAACAGCAAAGTTGTAACAGAAACAACCACCAAAGAAACACCGCTAAGATCATGGAAATCGAATCAGGCAACATACACTAACGCAAGTAAAGCTTGGCCATCATATATGAACACACTGGACTATGCAGAGCTAACAAACCAAGAGACAAAACAAATCACTCAATATATAATGCTTAAACCAGATGATGATAAGAATAGTGGCTACACAGATAAGGCAACTACTTTAAATCTATCTACTAGAAATATTAAAAAGATAGATGAAGTCAAACTATTTGACGTGCTTCCAGAGAAAAAACAGTCTATTGCTCAAGAAATGAGAGATCAGATAGTATCTAATAGTTTGAGCAATCTAAAACTTGTGACTGCTGAAAATGGAAATGCAGGAAATATTACCATGGGTTATGGTAATACAAGATTAACACAAAATACAATCCAACCTAATTCAACTAATGCTTGGATTAAATTCCCAGTAAATGGGACAAATAGTAGATTTGGCGGAAACTGGGCTATGTTAGTTAAGGTAACAGCAACTGTTGATAATGAAAAAGAAGGTTCAGAAATGAAGTTCGACTGGACTACTGACATACCAGATAACTCAAGCACTTCAAGCACTCAACAAATCCCAGCACTAGTAAAAACTGAAGAGATTCCAGGAAACACAACATCACCATCACCAACCTTTATAGTAATAAATGAAAAGAAACCATCTATAAGTTTTGTCAAAAAAGATAAATCGACTGATAGTAACTTATACGGTGCACAATTTGAGCTATATAAAGATGGAAATTTAGTAGAAGGCTCATTAACAACTTCTGATAGCGAAGGTAAATTTGGCTTTGCCAATTTAGAAGATGGAGAATATACCGTATATGAAATAGCTTCACCTCTTGGTTATCCATACCTTGAAGAAAAGCTTGAAGTAGCAACATTTACTGTTGATCATGGTAAAATTACAAATCTTGCAACCAACCAAGCTTTTGGAAATACTAAAACAGAAAATCCAAATATGGACGAAACTTATGTAATTTATAACAAAGTAAATGATATTAAGTTTAAAAAGGTAAATAAAGACGGAGAGGCTCTAAAAGGAGCAACGTTTAAACTTGATAGAGTTTGGGTTACTTACAATGAAAACGGCGAGATTGAATCTAATAGAGAAACAGTATTAAAAGATATTGAAACCCTTGATGATGGTTTAATATCATTATCAGCAACCACTCCAGGCAGATACCAACTAGTAGAAACATCTGCCCCAGAAGGTTACAAGCATATTTCAACCACTAATAAAGCAGGTGGTCTAATAGTAGCTGAGTTTACGGTAGAAGAAAGAAGCCTAGCTATTAAAAATATATCTATTGGAGATAAATATTTCCAAAGTATGGAAGATATTAAGGACAATGATTCATTAAATATAGTCAACAAGAAAAAAGTTAATGGTGAGCTCCAAGTTAATAAAGTTAAAAAAGATGGAGATTCAATTAAACCATTAATTGGTGCAAGATTCTTATTAAAAGATTTGGAATCAGGCCAATATGTAAAGACAGACGGAACATTTACAACAAACTCTGGCGCTGCTCTTACAAATGGAGATGCTACAGTCAATTACCAAAATCTACCAGTTGGAGAATACGAACTAAGAGAGTTCAAATCTCCAGATGGATATATAAGAACTATTAACACTTGGAAGATTGAAGTAAATGATGATGGTAAGACAACTATAAGTGAAAATCCAAAGCTTGATAATGACGTAGAAGCGACTATTACTGAAGAAACAAGCACAACCCCGGCTAATCTACAACTAGAAAATAAATCAAATGAGATAGAATTTACTAAGAAAGATAGCAAGACAGGTGATGCACTAGAAGGTGTAGATTTTGAAATTTGGTGGGACCAACAGGCAAATAGAACAAGTGATAATAACCTCTACAAAAATTATGTTAAAATAAAAAACTCAAATGGTTCTACTACCTTTACAACTGGGGCAGATGGTAAGATAAAACTTACAAATCTAAAAACAGGCCACTATAAGATTTACGAAACCAAAATGCCTGAAGGCTACTACGCTGCCAATAAACCAATAGACAACGAACCTATTAAAGAAGCTACAGGAGAATTTGTAAAAGAATTCTTCGTAGATATCGATGGAGACATCAAAAAGAACGAACATGGTGTCGTAGATGCTGACAATGAAAATCTAATAACTACTATTGAAAACACTCCTTACACAGGTAAATTTAGAGTCCAAAAAGTTGGAGAAGATGGAGTGGAAAAACTTGAAGGTGCAGAATTCGAGCTTTACAAAGTAATAGGTGAAAATGTTGATAAAGAAAACCCTATTAAAGCAAAACAAGTAATAACTCAAGATGAACAAGTGCTAACAGGTTTAGTAGAATTTGCCGACCTAGAAAATGGCGAATACCTATTAGAAGAAACAAAGGCTCCAAAAGGCTACGGTATAAGCAATACAACATGGAATATTAGTGTAAATGATGGAAAGGTAAATATAACATCAACAAATGGATCAGCTGACTTTACAAGAACTGATGATACTATTACCTTAAACGTCATAAACAAAAAGGCTAGTTACCCATCCACAGGTGGTGCTGGTACATTTATAGGATTTGCCCTTATTGGTACGGCGGTGATGCTTGCGGGTATTGCTTACTTTGCTATCTACCAAAATGACAAAAATAGACGTCGTTCTGATAGATATGGCAGGTAAATTTACAAGAAAATAACAATTGAATATTGCAAAAAGGCTTAGGATTCATATCCTGAGTCTTTATTTTGATTTTCTTAATAACTTGCCCATGCAATTACATAAAAAATAAAACCCTAGCTACAATTATAATTACAAACACACCAACAAATAAATCGTAAAACCCACCCAAAATAGCTACTACTTATATATAGAAAAATCTCCTAAATCTTCCCGCAAAAAATTTGCAATATTTTCTTGCACGCTATTAAATCAATAGTATACTAGATAAGCATGTTATATATGACATGCATAAATTTAGTACAAAAACTTAATATTTTATACTTATTGTCCACATTTTTAATATATTGGGAAAAGTTAGGTAAAAAGTTAAATATGACTAAATTAGTATTGTATATATCTTACTTATAACGTATAATATTAAACAAATAGTTACTAATCGATACTCAAATTTAGAAGGCAAATCCGACACAAGTAGTTATAAAAATAACGAATAATGACAGCACGTTACTTTCTTCGGTAAAATAAATTTAGACATAAAACTTGTCTTTGCTAAAGTCTTAAAGTCTTTAGAAAAATACTACAGATTTGACCGAGTATTTTCGGAGTTTTGATAGGCAAATCAAGCCATGGATATCGATAGCACAATGCAATAATTACTATTATTTTAAACATATTGGCCAATATGCAAATATATTGCTAACAATATGTTCTTTAGCTATTGAATCTATTAAAGCTGATATATTATAATTAAACTAAGGTTGATAATTAGTAATTTACATAAGTGATACCACTCACACCCAAACGAAAGTTGTCCAAAGCTAGATTAATTAATATATCAACAAGAAAATTGCTTTTTCGCAAAATAATAAAAAAGGAGAAAAATATGAAAAAAGCAACAAACAAGCTAATGCCATTCTTAGCAGCTTTTGCTATGGTTATTGGTGTATTAGTAGCTCCATTTACCACTGCTAATGCAGATGAAGCTACAGAAACAGAATCTGTAACTATACACAAGATACTACTAACAAAAGAAGCTCTTGATGCACATGATGTGGATAAAGAATATGATGGTACAACAATTGGAAACATCAAAGAATTCTTTGGTGACCAATCAGCTGAAGAAATTGATGGAGTTTACTTCAAACTTCAAAGCCTAAAAAAAGGTATAGCTGAAGATAAAATTGATGTAAACAATGATGATCAATGGGAAGATGTAGTAGGAAAAGAAGGTAAAACAGAAAATAAAGCTGGTTTAAAACTTGATACTAAAGGCCTATCAGGTACTTATAGAATCGTAGAAGACCTAACAAAATCAACTTATAATGGAAAGTCATATTTTGACAAAGAAGGAAATCAACTTTATAAAAAAGGTGAAGACTTCTTTAGACCTAAAAAAGATCAAGAAAAAGAAGATGTTAAAGTAGAAGCAAAGGAAGTAATAACAAAAGAAAACAACTTACTTGCAGACTCTAAAGCAGTTCCAACACTTCTTACATTACCTATGGTAAATGAAAAAGGTACCATCAAAGAAGGTCACGTATATCCAAAGAACACACAAGAAAAGCCAGAAGTTGATAAGGACTTCAAAGAAAATAATGAATTAAGACCTGTTAATGCAGAAGACGCTAAAGAAATCAAAGGCGGAGCAGACGTTAAAGATAACCAAAGAGACAAAAAAGTAGCTACTACTGATTTAGGTGAAAAAGTACCTTACGAAATCAAAACAAATATCCCAGCTAAAACAAAATACAAAACACTAGCTTGGGACGATACAATGAGCAAAGGTCTAACATTCAACGATGACGTTAAACTACAAATCGGTGGAGAAAATGCTGAACTAGGAACAGACTATATCGTTACTTATAAGAAAGCAAATGCAGAAACAAAAGAAACTGGTTTTGTAATTCAATTACTAGATGCTGGTCTTGAAAAAGTAAACAACAAAGATAAAGAAACAGAAATTTACATTACTTACTCAGCAACTGTAAACGAAGATGCAGAAGTAGACGTAAAAGAAAACAACAAACTAGACTTCTACTACGACAACAACGTTTCAGTAAATGGTAAACCAGAACCAACAAATCCAGTTGACGGAAAAATCAAAGTAACAAAAGATTTCCCTAATGTTACTGGTGATTGGGTAAAAGGTGAAGAAGTAATTGTAACAATCATCGATGAGGAAACTGGCAAACCAGTAGTATTTAAAGATGATCAAGAAGCTACAGTTACATTAACTGAAAACAATAAAACACATGAATGGACTGGATTAGACAACAACAAAAAATATAAAGTTGTTGAAACATTCAAACCAAGTGATATCGTAACATACGAAAAATCTGAAAATGGTGAAGTAATCATCCACGATGAAATCAAACCAGAAGATGAACAACCTAAAAAAATTACACCATCAGTTCCAGAAGTAGTTCTTGGTGGTAAAAAATTCGTTAAAACAAACCAAGATGGAACAGAAAGACTAGAAGGTGCTGAATTCTACGTTAAAAACGCAGAAGGTAAATACCTTGTAGAAAAAATGAAAGACGAAAAAGCAGTAGCAGATGCAAAAGCAGCACTAGATGAAGCAGTAGAAGCTTACAACAAATTAGACGCTGAAGCTCAAAATGGCGAAGAAGGCAAAAATGCTAAAGCATTAGTTGATGAAAAACAAGATGCATATGATAAAGCTGTAAAAGCAAATGCTAGTGGTTATGATTGGGGAGAAAAAGCTAACGCAGTAGTACTAAAATCTAATGCTGAAGGTCAATTCGAAATCAAAGGTCTTGCATATGCAGAAGGATACCAACTAGAAGAAAAAACAGCTCCAGAAGGATATGCTAAACGTCAAGAACCTGTTGATTTTAAAGTTGAAGAAGGCTCATACTCTACAAAAGATGTAGATATTAAATATGAAAAAACAGATGCAGAAAATAATGCTAAACAAATCGAAAACAAGAAAGTAACAATCCCACAAACAGGTGGTATTGGTTCACTAATCTTTATCGTAGCAGGTCTTGCACTTATGGGTGTAGCATTCGTAGCTATGAAAAGAAGAAATTCTTACGAAGAAGCTTAAGGCAATATTCATAAGTAAAAAGATATATTAAGAAAAAGCAATCAAAAAACCAGGAATTAATTTTCCTGGTTTTTTATTTTGCCTAAAATAATAAAATCATATGTCAGATTTCTCCACTCGTATCAAAGAAACTCGGTCGAAATGGGAAATTTGGGTCTGCAAACAATTAGAATATTTACATTATCCATCTCGACCAAACAAGCGTAGCGCAGTGCGTGGAGAGATCTGTTTCATATCTTAATCCCTAGCAAACCACTAAAATATATTAGACAAGCACTCCCATTCATTGCTATAATAGACATATGAAAAACTTTAAAAATACTACATATTACACAGACGAAGAGCTAAAAAATTGGATAGAGGATGAGTCTATGAATGACTGGTTGGCGGATACTGCTGATCGTATTCGTAGGGATATCTACGGTGATGAGGTATACATTCGTGGCCTAATTGAATTTTCTATAAACTTTTTATTTCTTTAAGCTATAACTATCATCTCAATATAATGTTCTACTATGAATAAAAGATTGAATCAAAAAAATACGAAATTTATTTATTAATAACAAAGAAAGAGTTAGAGATCAAATGATTAATTGGATATGTAATAATATAGAGGCCTTTACTAATATCTTGCTATCAATTGTTTTTGGTGTATTAACATTCATAATGAGTAAAAATGCTAATAATATCTCTAGATGTTCAAATATTATAGCTTCAAATGCAAATAAAATTATGAATATAAGTAATAAAAATTATGAAGTTTCATTTGATGGACAAAAAAATTATATGCTCAATGAACTAAGTAGACTGGGTAGCATATTAATAGAAGCTTCAAGTGAAAGTATTATTGACAAGCAAAATATAATTGTACAAAAGTATGTCGATGGAGTTATGGATGAAAGATTAAGAAAAAAACTAATTTCTGTTGGAAACAATGGTTCTTTGCTTGCTCATAATAAGATTAAATATTATATAGAGGATAGATTATATAGAGCTAATCCAGATGTAGAGCTACGTGATATAGAAACGGGTGTATTAAATATGCTTGTTTTACATTTTAATTTAGTTAATA
Source organism: Anaerococcus sp. Marseille-Q5996 (assembly GCF_946893725.1). Lineage (GTDB taxonomy): Bacteria > Bacillota > Clostridia > Tissierellales > Peptoniphilaceae > Anaerococcus > Anaerococcus martiniensis. The sequence goes on from NZ_CAMPPE010000001.1 coordinate 376,576, forward strand.
ACATAAAAAATAGTTACCTAGGATCAGTTGATGATAGTACTACTAATAATAGGCAAGAGGTTAAAGAAATTTTCAACTTCTATTTTCCAGCGCATATTAGATTCAATGAAGAATATATGAATATGCTGGAATACTCATTAGATAGGTTTGATATATAGTATTTGATATTTACTTAATTTCTCAGAAAGTGCAACGTAAGTTTTACGTTGCACTTTTTTTATTTTATACTATCATAAGATTAAGGAGATTCATATGGAAGTATATAATTATGAGTTAAAATCAAAACTTAATGACAAATTTTTAAAGACGGTTTCTTCTTTTGCAAATTATAATGATGGTACTATTATTTTTGGTTTGAATAATGAGGGCCAGCCTATTGGTTTAGATGACTTAGATAATACTAAACTAAAGATAGAGAATAAAATTAATGATAGCATAAAACCAAGACCGATATTTAATATTGATATAGATTTTGAAAAAAGATGCATTATTCTTACAGTTTTTGAGGGTGAGAATAAGCCATACTATTATAACAATAAAGCATATAAGAGGAGTGATTCTTCAGATGTCGAGGTTGACAGACAGGAGCTAAATGATCTAGTACTGTTTGGAAAGAATTTGGATTATGAACAAATATCTAGTGTATACCAAAATTTATCTTTTAGCTATTTTAACAAAGAATCTAACAGACGTATGGGAATATCAGATCCAGATTTAGATTTGCTAAAATCTTTTGACTTATACTCTGATGACAAGGGATATAATAATGCTGGATTATTGATTTCAGATGAGAATAATTATAAGATTATTGATTTTGTAAAGTTTGGTAAAAGTGTTAGCGATATTGATTTTAGAAAAGAAATTAAAAATATTTCTATATTAGATGCTTTTAATCAAATGGTTGAATATTACACTCAGTACTATAATCAGGAAATTATAGTAGGCAAAAGTAGAGAGTTTATTGAAAAAATTCCTTTTAAAGCTTTTAGAGAAGCAATAGCAAATGCCTTAGTTCATAGAAGATGGGATAGGGATGCTTTTATTAGTGTTAGTTTTTATGATGATAGAATTGAAATCTCTTCTCCTGGGGGGTTGCCTAACGGGATTAGTGAACATGAGTACCTTAATCGTAGAGTATCATCTCCTAGAAATCCTATAATATCTAATATATTTTTTCGACTTCGATATATTGAAAAGCTAGGTACTGGCATATTTAGAATTCAAGAGGCTTATAAAGAAAGTGCATCGCATCCGGAATTTGAAGTATCTGAAAACTATATTACTGTTACACTGCCAGTTACTCAGACTATTACAATAGATGATATTTCGATTGATTCTAGAAAAATTATGAAATATTTATCTGATAATGAACTTCTTTCACGTATAGAGCTTGAAGAATTAACTGGATTTAATAAAGATAAAGTTATCAGACATCTAAATGAATTACGTGACAATGGAGTTGTTGAGGTCGTTGGAAATGGTAGAGGAACTAAGTATAAATCTAGAATCTAAGTTTGTTCTATTATCGATTGACTTTCCGTCGCATCTATGCAACGCAAAATGCAACGCAAATTTTACGTTGTACAACGAAAGATTGGGAAAAATTTAACTCATTGACTTCATTAATTCGATTAGGATGACCATTAGGGTTTTATATAGCATCTTTGATATATTAATATGATTACAAGATGAATATTATCTTTAATTCATAAAGCAGATTTCTCCACTCGTATCAAAGATACTCGGTCGAAATGGTTGGTTTTGGTCTGTACTTATATTCTAAAATCAGGATATATTATCCATATCGACTAAGCAAGTGTAATCGTAGCGCATGGAGATATCTGTTATTATGTAGTTAATTCAGATTTCTCCACTCAAAATCAAAGATTTTTCGGTCGAAATGGAAAATTTTGGATTTACACATAACTAGAATACATACACCACCCATCTCGACCAAACAAGCGTAGCGCAGTGCGTGGAGAGATCTGTTTCATATCCCAATTCCTAGTAAAACACTAAAATATATTAGACAAGCACTCCCATTCATTGCTATAATAGACATATGAAAAACTTTAAAAATACTACATATTACACAGACGAAGAGTTAAAAAATTGGATAGAGGATGAGTCTATGAATGACTGGTTGGCGGATACTGCTGATCGTATTCGTAGGGACATTTATGGTGATGCGGTATATATCCGTGGGCTTATTGAATTTTCCAATTTTTGCAAAAACGACTGTTTATATTGCGGCATTCGCAAATCAAATAAAAATGTTGACCGTTACAGATTGACTCCAGAGGAAATAGTTCAATGCGCTGATGCTGGATATATGCTTGGCTTTAGGACTTATGTTTTGCAGGGTGGGGAGGACACATATTACACAGACGATATGATTGTGGACATAGTAAAGGAAATAAAAACAAAACATCCGGACACAGCTATTACCCTTTCACTAGGTATAAAACCTTATGAGTCATTCAAAAGATTTTATGATGCAGGGGCGGATAGATATTTGTTGCGCCAAGAAACATCCGACAGCGAACATTTTAAAAAACTTCACCCAGCTGGCATGACCATGGAAGAACGCCACGAGGCCTTGTGGCAATTAAAAGAAATCGGCTACCAAGTAGGCGGCGGATTTATGGTGGATAGCCCATATCAAACAACTGAGGATTTGATAAAAGACTTAAGATTTTTAGAAAAACTAGAACCAGATATGATAGGCATAGGCCCATTTTTGACCAGCCACGATACACCATTTAAAGATTTTCCAAATGGTTCATACACAAAAACATTAAGATTGGTATCAATTTTAAGAATCCTATTCCCATACGCATTGATACCAGCAACAACAGCCCTAGGCACAATCAACCCACTAGGCCGCGAAATGGGACTAAAGGCAGGAGCAAACGTACTAATGCCAAACTTGTCCCCAACCATGTATAGAAAACAATATCAACTTTATGATAACAAAATTTGTACAGGGGATGAAGCAGCAGAATGCAAGGCCTGCCTAAGCATGAGAGTAGATAGGGCTGGATATGAGATTGTGACTGATAGGGGAGATGTGATTACTAGGAAGGCTGAGTTGGTGTATTAGGGGTAAGAGACAACAGATTTCTCCACTCGGAATCAAAGATTCCTCGGTCGAAATGGATATTTTGGGATTGCAAATCACTAGAATATTTATATTATCCATATCGACTAAGCAATCGAAAGAGTAGCGCATGGAGATATCTGTTATTACTTAATAAAGTCAAATTTCTCCACTCGAAATCAAAGATTTTTCGGCCGAAATGGAAAGTTAGATTTCACAAACAACTAGAATATTCACATCACCCATCTCGACCAAACAAGCGCAAGCGCAGTGCGTGGAGAGATCTGTTTTTACAAATACTTATTATTAGGGAGAAAATATGAGCAGTAATTACTATGTCTACATAATTACCAATGCAACAAATTCTACTGTCTACGTAGGCATGACTCACAACCTAGAAAAAAGAATGTATGAGCATAAAAATCATCTGGTAAAAGGATTTTCTGATAAATATAATGCTGTAAAGTTGGTTTATTATGAATGGACAGATGATAAATTTGGTGCCCTTGCTCGTGAAAAACAATTAAAGAAGTGGAGTAGAATCAAAAAAGACAGAATAATTAATAAGATGAATCCTGATTGGGAAGATTTGACTGGTAATTGGGGTAATGACTTAAGTTCATATTAAGGAAATGATACAGATTTCTCCACTCGTATCAAAGATACTCGGTCGAAATGGATATTTTGATTTTTACAAACAACTAGCATATCCACACTACCCATCTCGACTAAGCAAAGGAAAGCGAAATGCACGGAGAGATCTGCTATTACGTAATAAAGTCAGATTTCTCCACTCAAAATCAAAGATTTTTCGGTCGAAATGGATATTTTAGGATTGCAAATCACTAGATTACATACACCACCCATATCGACCAAATGAGCGCAAGCGAAATGCGTGGAGATATCTGTTACACAAATAGAAAATAAATTCAGATTTCTCCATTCGGAATCAAAGATTCCTCAGTCGAAATGGATAATTTGATTTCACAAACAACTAGGATACCAAACTACCCATCTCGACCAAATAAGCGAATGAGAAATGCGTGGAGATATCTGTAATTATAGAATCAATTCAGATTTCTCCACTCAAAATCAAAGATTTTTCGGTCGAAATGGATAATTTGGGATTGCAAATCACTAGATTACATACACCACCCATATCGACCAAGCAAGCGTAAGCGCAGTGCGTGGAGAGATCTGTTTCAAATTTATAAATCCTATTTCCCCACAAAAAAACCACCAAGATCACACCTGGTAATCTATTTTGTCTATTATCCCTTGCAAGTACGCGATTGTCATTCCGTAGTTTGTCATTGGGATATTTTTTTCTTTGCATTTTTTTACCCTATTCATAACACTTGTGCGGTTAAACATACATGATCCGCATTCTATGATTAGGTCGTATTTTTCTATATCATGAAAGTCTTCGCCTCTGGCAAAGTCTATATTTACATTAGGATATTTTTTCTTAAGCATTTTTGGTATTTTCACTGTGCCTATGTCTTCTTCGATAGGTGGGTGGGTGCAGATTTCTGCAATTAGTATATTTTTTATTTCTTTGTCCAATACTTTTACTGAATCTCTAAAGTATTCTACATCTCCCTTAAATCCACTCATGAGTACTGAAAAGCTTGTTAGTTTGCTTTCTTTTGGACTTTTTTCGTAGACATCTTTAAAAACTTTTGAGTCTGTGATTATTAAATCTGGTGGATTTTTTAAAACATTTAGGGTATTTTCGAAATTTTCCAAACTTGTGCTGATACACACAGCATCTTTGTCGATTAATTCTCTGATGGTCATCACTTGTGGTTTTATCAGCCTATCTTTTGGTGCGGCTTCATCTTGGGGCATTACCAAAACTACTGTGTCAGCTTTTTTTACCAATTTTCCGGTCAAGGTCAAAGGACCATCATTATTAACAACTTTTTTTATTTCTTCAAATAATTTGTACCTATCATCTGTATTTACATTTATAGAAATAGGTCTTAGGTCTTTGAATTTTCCCCTGATTTCTTGTCCAATTTCCAAATCTTGTTTTGGTGCGATAAATATAATTGGCTTATCTTTTGCCTTTAATTGGTCAATGAATTTCAAGTCATCTTCTAGGCTTAATACATAAAGGAAAATATCTGCTTTTTCTAAAACACCTAGAGATTTTGAGATTCTCTTATCAGATAGGTCTGTTGAGTCGTTTATCCCTGCTGTATCTATAAAAATTACCGGCCCCAGCCCGTGGATTTCCATGGGCTTATTGATTGGGTCGGTTGTTGTGCCGTGAGTTGCTGAAACTATGGCGGTTTCTTGGCCTGTAATGTAGTTTAAAAGAGTGGACTTGCCGGCATTTGTGTTACCAAATATGGCAATGTGCAATCTTTCTCCGTTCGAAGTTCTCATATATATAGGTCTCTTTTGCCATTTTCTACTGATGCTAGATTTTCTATGGTTTCTTTTCTGACTTCTTCATTTGGAATGGTGTTGATTTCGCGGCCTATTAGGGCATCGATGTCTGCTTTTGTTTTTGGGCTTGCGTAATCTTCGCCGTATTCTTTTAGGGTTACCAAAGCATTTGGCTGGCAAATATTACCGATTCCCACATTTTTAACCATTTCCATAAATACTTCACCAGTTCTACCTTTTCTATAGCAGGCTGTGCAGAATGATGGAATATGATTTTTTTCTATTAGCCAGTCTACAACTTCATCAAGGGTTCTGTTGTCTGATAGTTCAAATTGGTCTGATCCTTCTGTGACATTTTCAGTGTATCCGCCTACAGATGTTTTTGATCCACCTGAGATTTGGCTGATACCAAGGTCTAACAGTCTGCCACGCATTTTCTCACTTTCACGAGTTGATACTATCATACCTGTGTATGGAGCTGCGATTCTAATACATGCTACTAATTTTTCAAATACATCGTCTGCCAATGCATTTTCAAAGTCTGCTACATCCACATCATCTCCTGGTTGGATACGTGGGACAGAAATTGTGTGTGGGCCGACATTATATTTTGCTTCCAAGTGTTCAGCATGCATTAATTGGCCGATAAATTCGTATTCGTAAGAGTCAAGTCCGTATAAAACGCCAAGACCTACATCATCTATACCTGCATCCATAGCACGATCGTGGGCTGTGGTGTGATAATCGTAGTTTGATTTTGGCCCGTAAGCGTGAAGTTTTTCGTAATTTTCTTTATTATAGGTTTCTTGGAATAGGATATATGTTCCTATTTCTGCATCGTGAAGTTTTTTGTAGTTTTCAGTGGTTGTTGCAGCAATATTTACATTTACCCTACGAATTGCACCGTTTTTGTGGTGGATATTATAAATTGTATCGATAGATTCTAGGATATATTCAATAGGGTTATTTCTAGGATCCTCTCCTGCTTCTAGGGCCAGTCTTTTGTGTCCCATATCTTGAAGAGCTATTACTTGCTCGCGGATTTCCTCTTGGCTTAATTTTTTGCGAGGAATGTGTTTGTTATGTCCGTGGTATGGGCAATATGTACATCCGTTGATACAGTAATTTGATAAGTATAATGGGGCGAAAAGAACTATACGATTGGCATAAAATTTAAGTTTTAATTCTTTAGCAACCTTAAATATTTCCTCATTTAGGTCATCTTCGCAACAAGATAAAAGCACAAAAGCTTCTCTGTGGTCTAGGCCCTTTGCCTTTCTAGCCTTTTCTAATATTTCTATGATAAGCGGTCTATTGTGTGCATTTTTGCGACCGTAGTCTATTGTTTCTAATATTTCTTCATGGTTTATAAACTCAGCTGGGTCTGAGCTTTTTGGATTATATTTTGCCATAAAATCTCCTTTCCTCTCTGATTATAATACTAAATTAATCGGATTTACAAGTATAGAAAAATATTTGCAATCAGTATTTCTTTCAGAAAGTAAATTTAAATTTGCATGATTTTTAACTATGTTTTTAGATATTGTAATTTTCTTCTAAAATGTCTAAATTTACCTATCTTTTATCATTGTATATTACTAGTATTTAAGATATAATATATCTGAATAAGTCTAACTAGAATTATAAGAAATTATTTTATAAATATTAAATGACAGGAGTTTATTATGTTAAGGAAGAAAAAGTACAGCTTTATGGCTGGATTGCTAAGTATATTTATGGTCTTAGCTGCAATATTCTCGCCAGTATCACAAGCTGCAGAGACAGAAAAAACAGGCAATAGCCATCTTACAATTAAAATACCTAGAAATGGTAGAGATGCAGAAGAGTCAAGCGCTCCACGCGAGTTAAAGGTCTATAAAATAAGTGATAAGAACTTAACTAGCGATGAGCTTGTAGAAAAGCGTCTAAAATTTGATGCAATGACAATTGCAGAAATTGAAGATAATCTTAATCTAAAAGGCGAAACTTTAAAATCAACAGTAGTGGATGCTCATGATATTATCGAACTAAAAGGACTTACACCAGGTGCATATCTATTAAAAGAAACAGATGAATCAGCAGAAAGCCACGAATATAGGGTGACAAGTTCAACTACAAATATCCAAGAAGGCATTATTGATGTTCAAGAAGTAAATGTAAAAGTTGAACAAAATAAACCTTTGAAATTACACAAATATGGCCTAGTTTATGAAGAAAAATTAGATGATGACACAAATCGTACTCCACTTGAAGGTGTAGAATTTAAATTAATTAACAATGCAAGCGGAGAACCTGTAGCACTAACAAAAACAGGTGAAGGTACATATGCATACCAAGGTAGAGAGGGAGATGTAACATTAGTTACAAACAAAGAAGGTAACGTTATTATTGAAAATCTTCCTGTTGGTAATTACAAATTCACGGAAACAAAAGCCCTAGAAGGTTATGTAATTGATAATCCAGATACTGATTCTTTTGATTATACTAGGAAAGATGGCCATGAAGTATCTATGGATAATAAAAAAGGCGAGACTAAAAATGTACAAGTTGGCCTTCACAAAATAGATGAAGAAACAAAAGAAAGTCTTGCTGGAGTAGAATTTAGACTTTACCTAAAATCAGGCGATATACTAACACCAGTTGGAAAAGACGAAAATGGACAATACGATGTAGGCAAACAATACTCTGATGTTTTCAAAACTGATGAGGATGGAAAAATAGCAGTTGAAAAACTACCAGCACTAGCTGATTCAGATGAATATGTGTTTATCGAGGTAAAAGGTCTTGAAGGCTACCACCTAAATAAGGACAACTATTATCCAGTAAAAAATAATGAAGTTTTAACAGTAGAAAACTACAAAAACCCAACTCTAAATGAACTAAAACTTAACAAAGTAGACTCATTTACAAATGAACCAATTGATAAGGTAGGGTTTGAGCTTTATAGAGTAAGAGTGGTTGACAATGACGATAATACCAAAAAAATCACTGAAGAAAAAGTAGTACTTGCTGGAAGCAATGGTTCATACGAATTTAAAGAAAATATTGTTCAATCAGAAGAAGTTCACCAACTTTATACAGACGAAAAAGGACAAATAGTAGTAAAAAATCTACCAGATGGAGAATACTTCTTTAGAGAAAAAGAGCCACATAAGGATTACAATTTACCAGAAAATCGTGGCAAAGAGTCTGAAAGACTAAAACGTAAGAACATAACTTACACAATGAAAAATAGACCTATCAATCCACCAGGAGTAAATCCTCCAGGTTCAAATATAGGTAAGGGCTCATATAATTTTATAAAAGTAGATGACTCAAAAGAAGCAAAAAGACTTGCAGGTGCTACATTTGCCCTTTATAAAATAAATGATAAAGGTGAACAAATTCCTGTAGAGATAAATGGCAAAAAATATACAGTAAAATCTGGATCAAATGGTGAGTTTAAGGTAGAAAACCTACCTTATGGAAAATACGCCCTTAGAGAAACAGCCGCACCAAGCGGATATATTCCAGAAGTAAAACCAATTGTATTTGAAATTTCAAATAAATCTGCTACCAATGAAGCAATTATGATTGTAAACAAGCCAGATACTCCAAAACCACCAGTGGTAACACCACCAGGAAGCACTCCTCCAAGGTCAACCACACCACCAACAAGAACAACAGTCCCACCAACAAATACTCCAAGAACATACTACGTGCCAAAAGATACACCAGGTATACCAAGAGGCCCACTAGTAAAAACAGGAGACATCAGAATCCTAGTATTTATTGCAATCGGACTAGTAATGATACTATTTGGTAACCACATAGTAAGAAAAGAAGAAAAAACTCAAATAGCAAACGCTCCTTCAATATAAAAATATAATTTTAATTTCGCTCTAAATGTTTTGAGATGTTTAAGTTAAATTGATTTAAAGGAACTTTTAATGGATATCGCGAAGCGATTCCTTCCCTACTTGAGCGCACCCCGCGAAGGGGCCGTTTAGGGGTGAAGTTTGCGGGGTGGTTTGGAGGGTACTTTGGAGGGGGTATCGGAACCCCCTTAAAGTGGCCCTCCAATTTGCGAAGTGTTAAGTTTGTAGTCTAATTACAAATAATACCAAATTAAAATTAAATGCAGAATAATAGCGGAAAATTTATAATAAAAACCGCTCAAAGGTGCTTAGGCAAAAGCACCTTTTTTAATGAAATCGAGAGGCACTATGGCTTTTAAAAAGAAAAAACGAGCACAAGAAAAACCAATAGAGGATAAGTCAAATCCAAATAAAAAAACAAAAAAGAAAAAAAAGCCACAATCCAAGGCTTCTAAGTGGGCTTGGCGACTAATATTTTTACTTGGCATAGTCATAATGCTATACCCACTTATAAACAGACTTTATTATCGTATTGACTCTACAGAGCAGGTCGATACTTTCAAATCTGGAACAGAAGACCTATCTACAGAAGAAGTAAAAAGACGAATGGATTTGGCCCACGCTTATAACGAATCCTTGTCTGGGAAAATCGCTGATGACCCATATACTAGGGAAAAACAAGAAGAGGGCCGCAAAGAGTACGCCCGAATGCTGGAAGTAGCAGAGATGATTGGTCATATTGAAGTCCCACGTATCAACCAAGACTTACCAATTTATGCTGGTACAAGTGAGGATATCTTACAAAAAGGCGCAGGCCACTTGGAAGGTACTTCCTTACCTGTTGGAGGCAATAGCACCCACGCAGTTATAACAGCCCATTCAGGTTTACCAGAAGCAACTCTTTTTACAAATCTTAGAGAGCTAGAAATTGGGGACAAATTTTATGTTCACAATATCGAAGGGGTTATGGCCTACCAAGTAGACCAAGTCAAAGTTATCGAACCATCAAATTTTGATGACCTAGTCGTAGCACCAGGACACGATTATGTGACCTTGCTGACATGTACACCACTTATGATAAATACCCACAGGCTAATTGTAAGAGGACACAGGGTACCATATGTACCAGCAGTTGATGAGGAATTAATAAGGACTAATAAGGCAAATTGGATGTTTAGAATATTATTTTTCGTAGCTTTATTCTTGATTTTAGTACTAATTATAAGGCTAATAAAATTAAGAAAAGAAAATAAAGATTATTACAAACGCCTAGAAGAAATACGCAAAGAGCAAGAAAATCTTAAAAATATGTTTATGAATAGTTCTTCTAACAAAGGATATGGTTCTTACCAAGGTGGATCAGATATGTTTGAGCAAATGCGAAATACAGATGATTCTAATAAGACAAAGGGTGACATAGATGAATAAGGATAGGTTAAAGAAAAACTTACCCTTTGCCCTAATCTTTTTGCTTGGACTATTGATATTTGCTTATCCCCTTATCAGTCAAAAATATTATGAGATTGAATCTGGTAATGAGGTCGTAGAATTTAGAAAAGAAACAGAATCTATCGACAAAGAAGAAGTTAAAAGACGTATGGACCTAGCCCGTGCCTATAACGACACCCTAGATCCATCGCGTTTATCCGACCCATTTACTGAAGAAGAAAAAGCAGGACGTAAGGAATACGCCCGTATGCTAGAAGTAAATGAAATGCTAGGGCACGTTGAAATTCCAAGAATAGGACAAGACTTACCAATCTATGCTGGTACAACAGATGAGGTTTTGGAAAAAGGACTTGGCCACTTGGAAGGCACATCATTACCTATCGGTGGAACTAGCACCCATGCTGTTGTCACCGGCCATAGGGGACTTCCAAATGCCAAACTTTTCAGAAATCTAGACCAACTTGTAGAAGGGGATGTGTTTTATATCCATAATATAGAAGGCACTTTGGCCTATCAAGTAGATAAAATCCAAGTGGTTGATCCATCAGATTTCAATCCTGTTTTGGTAGAAGAGGGCAAGGACTATGCAACACTGCTAACCTGTACACCATATATGATTAATTCGCACAGGCTATTGGTAAGAGGTCACAGAATCCCCTACCAAGCAGCTATTGATGATGGGGTAGCAAATGTCAAAAGACTAGCCCCAGATTTCTTGCAATTATTTCTTATTCTCTTGCCAATTATTGCTCTTTTGCTAATAATTGTAATTAGAGAAAGCAGGAGAAGAAAAACACTAAGTACGGAGGTAAAAACTATTGAAGAATCGATTAAGACTTACAAAAAGTAGTACAATTGGATATTTGCTAATTCTTTTAGGCTTGCTTTTTGTAACAATACCACTAATTAGAAGAACTTATAATGATTACTCAGCCCTAGCCTCCAGAAAAAGATTCGAAGAATTGCAGACAAAAAGGTCAGCCGAAGAGGTAGCAACAGAGACTCAAAACGCAGAGGAATACAACGAAGTTGTAAAAAATTCTGATGTAACAGTTTCAGATCCATTCACTGCAGAAGACTATCAAACTAAATACGAAAAATTTACCAAAACAAACACACCATTTGCCTATCTTTCCATACCAAAATTAGACAAGCACTTACCACTATATCTTGATGCAAGCTTAGAGCACATTTCTCTAGGAGTTGCCCAAGTAGATGGAACATCAATCCCCATAGGTGGGGCAGGAACTAGATCAGTAATAGCTGGCCACAGGGGATGGTGGACAGATACTATGTTTTTATATGTAGACCAACTACAAGCAGGTGACTATGTTTATATAGAACGTGCAGAAGAAACTATGAGATATGTAGTCCATGACAAAGAAGTCATCGGACCCTACGATTGGGACAAATTAGCTCCACGAGGCGAAGAAGACATCATAACTCTTTTGACATGTAGTCCATTTATGCCACCAAGACCAAACAGGCTATTAATTAACTGCTATAGGGATGAAAGCGCTATTGCCGAAGAATTTAATATTCCAGACAAAGACTTGCCAGCAAGTCAAAATGAAGACGCAGATGGCAAGACAGATAATATGGTAAAAATAACTAGGATAGCAACCTTAATCTTTTCTATCCTCGGTACAATATTATTCATATTAACACTGATTAGATTTATTAGAAGACTAAAAGTAAATATTGCATATGCAAAATAAAAGAAACCTTGTACTATTGCAAGGTTCTTTTATTGCAAAAAATTTTTAAAATTCATGATGACAAGTGAAAATTTTATAGTATACTTATAAAATATTAGCCACAATTCATACTAAAATACTATGATAAATGTTTTCCTACAATAATCTTGAAATTCCAATATTTTTCTAATGTAAAATTTTAATAATAATTTCGAAATATGTTTGAAATGTGAACAAAAAAATGGTAAAGTAATTATGTTAGAAATAAAAGAAATTAAAATTTAAATTAATAATATTAATATATAAATGCTAAAAAATAAAGAAAGGGGGACTGTTAAGTTTGAAATATAAGTTAATGTCCGCAATTATGGCTTTTTCAATGCTAGTTTCATCAACTATTGCTCCACTTGCAGCAAGCAAATCATATGCAAGTGCAGAAATAGAAGAAAATCCAACTATCATGAATGAAAAAATCGATGAAGTAGGAAATGATGAAAAACCAAACGAAATAAGCGACACAAAACTTGATATTCCTGATAAAACTGAAGAAATTAATGAAAATTCTCCAGTAGAAACAAAAACGGAAAAAGAGAAATCAGGAATACAAGCTGAAGAAGAAACTAAAAAAGAAACAACAACAGAAGAAAATTTAGAAGAAGAAATAGAAGAAAAAGTAAAAATAGTCAAAAAATCTGTTGATGTGGATTTATACGAAGACAGTTCCTACTATACAATATCAAATGAAGACATCGACATCAAAATCACTGGACAAATGCCAGAAAATGGCACAATAAAAGCCTACGAAATCCAAAATGCAGTTACAGATATGGAAAAAGTAAATGTACTTGGATTTGGATTTGGAATATTTGATAAAGATGGCAATCTATATGATAAAAATCTTGCTGATGAGTACGAGATTGAAATAAGATCAGAAAAAATATCAGACTTAGATAAAATTTACATTTACGAAAAAAATAAGAATAATGTTAGATTTACAGAAACAAGGGATTTTTCAAAACTATCTGACAAAGTAAAAGTGGATAGCAGAGCAGATGAATTTGCTATTGCCAAAGATATTGAAAAAGAAGAAAAACAAACTCAGATAGAAAAAACAGGTGAAGAAGAAAAATCTCCATTCTTATCGACTGAAGATAAAAAAGAAGTTAATGAAAAAAACTTAGCCGAAAAAGAAATTGAAAAACCAAAAGACATGTTAGATAGCTTAACAAATTCGGCGATTGAAAAACAAGATACTGAAGCCAGCAATGAAAAAGCAGATGAAAAAACCTCATCAGACCTAGAACTAGTAGATTGGAAAAAAGACTTATTAGATACCTTTGCTGGTAATTTAGAAAATGAAAAACCAGTAGATGAAGAAAATAGTGAAGAAACATCTAATAATGAAGAAACTGTAAAAGAAGACAATCAATCAGAAAATCTTACCACTGACTTACAAGTAACTGATGAGAAAGAAGAAGGTTCAGAAGTTAAAACAGATGCTACTACAGAATCTAACAAAAATGAAGAATTAGATAAAGAAACTAGTAAAGGAAATATCGAAAAATCTGAAACTAACGAAGAGATAGAAGAAAAACTAACATATCAACAAGTTTTAGCAGAAATATACACAGATAGCTCTTATGGGCAAAAAGCAGATGATCAAACAAGGATAAAACTTTCAGGTAAGCTACCTGGATATACAAAAGTAAAAGCATATCCAGTAGAAATCACAATTGAGGGCAAGGAAGTCCTAGCTGCTTATGATATTACAATCTTTGATGAAAATGATGATGAATACAAAGTCACAGAAAAAAATGACATCCAAGTTCAAATCACAAATCAAAAGATAAAAGAAGCAGATGAAGTAGATGTATATCATAAAGAAAATAAATTTGCTCCAGAAGAAAAGATTAGTGTAGAAAACAAAAGCAAGGATACAGTAACTTTTAAGGCAGAAAGCTTCTCGATTTATGCCGTTACATCACCAGAGGCTCGCGCTATCACATTTGTATTTTTAAACAAAAATGAAAAAGGTGAAAGAGAAGTGTGGGATACCCAAACAATTAGAGATGGTGAAAAACTTATTGAACCAGAACTACCTATCTTTAGCTATAAGGGTAAGTTTGAAGGCTGGCATTATTATGATATAGAAACTGATACTTTAGGTGAGAAATTTGACTTTGATAAACCAGTTGCTGTAACAGAATCATCTCCTAAAATCATATACCTAAAGGGAAAGTATCCAGATGTTGCCTATATCAACTTTATAGATAGAAAAGAAGTTAAAAATAGTGATGGCAGTATAAGATATGTGAATGAAGTCCTATCCACAAAGGAAATACCACTAGGCAGTAAGGTTACAACAGAAGATGTACCAGTACTCCCAGGAGAAAGTGGAACTGTATTCTCACACTGGGCTACAAAGCCAGAAGGAAGCACAGCTTTTGATTTTAACACTCCAATCACAAAGGGCTATATCCAAAGTGTACAGGGCGCAGACAATTTCGTTAAACTTAACCTATATGCAGTATTTAAAAAAGCACTTACAGTCACCTTTGATTCCCAAGGTGGAACCCATGTAAATAATCAAGTGGTATATAGTGGAAACAAACTAAATTTAAATGATTTGACAAAACCAGTAAGGCCAGGCTATGACTTTAAATACTGGTCGACTTCACCAAATGGAAGGCAATTCAATGCAAACACCCCTATCACCAAAGACATGACCCTTTATGCCGTGTGGACTCCTAGGGTGGTTAAATACACTATCAACCATTTTATGGAAAACGCAGATGACAGTGGCTACTCCCTCTATAAATCGGAAACAAGAACTGCTAATGCAGGAACATACACAAATGCTGATTCAAGCACTTATAAGCTACCAGCTTCAACAATGAATAATGAAAAGATACACTATGTTCGAGCTGATGAACGAAAAATCATAAGAGGGGATGACTCCACAGAGATCAATCTCTACTATGATAGGGATAGATTCACATTTAGAATTTTTGAGTCATATGTTTTCTATGAGACTGACGTTGTAAAAGTAGACTTAAAATGGGGAGCAGATACCAAACCTTATTTCGAAGAAGCTCTAAGAAAGTTGCCTTCAGGTTACACTTTTAAGGAAAATGGTATTGCTGGTCAGACTGTTACTAGTCCTCCAAGGATGCCAAAAAATAACTACCAACTACTAGCCTGGCGTGAAGGTAAGAATGAATGGAATGTGAGAATCATAGATGTTGAGACCAATCAGCTAATAAGACTTGATGCAAAAACATCTCAATTAAGCTCATCACTTCAAGGTTATACTGGTGGAGAAATAATACCAGGCTATACCTACAAATATGTAGAAAGACCAGGAAATGACTTTGCTAGACCAAGCACAAGGCACGCAGATGGTAAAACGTCTGAACAAAATGAGGTATGGGTTTTCTATCAAAGAAATAGACATACGCTAACTTTTGCTACCAATGGTAATGGACCTGATATCGTAAGAGATAACATTCTCTATGATTCATCCTTGGCTAAATACGCCCCAGAAAATTATATAATTGGGCAAACAAAAAATGGTGAAGGCAAAATATTTGCTGGATGGTTTGATAATTCCAACGGTGCGGGCAATCCTGTAGACCTAAAAACTATGACCATGCCCGACAATGACTTAAAATTATACGCCAAATGGGAAGAGCCAATATATACAGTTAGAGCATATAAACAAAGAAACAACCCCGATGCAGGTGTTATTGAACTAAAAGTAAAAAGGGGAAATACGGTAGATAGGACTAAGCTTAGCGCTGACAAACCTCCCGTTGCCCAACAAACCCAAGGATCAGAGCTTAGGTGGTATGCATATATCAACGGAACACTGACAGAATACAACTTTAATGATCCTGTATATAGCGATTTATTTTTATATCCTGTTTGGCTAGCTCCAGTGGGGGATGAATTTAGACCTCTATCACAAATTTATAGAGTCAAGTACAAGGCTCCTCAAGAAGGCGGCACCGACTATATCTACACAGACCCAAACGACTATGTAAACAATGCTGAAGCCATAGTCATACCACCATATGTAAACAATGACTATAGGTTCCCACCTGATAAAGATAATCCAACTGGCAAACAACTATCAATGCCAAAAGATAAAGTTTTTGAAGGTTGGGTCATAGATAAAAATTCAGAATTTACTAGTGTCACAGATCCAAATATGCTTAATAAAATCTACCGACCAGGAGATATAGTAAATGTAATAGGTAATATTATGTTTAAGCCGGTATTTAACGAGTTTAGGGTTACAAAACTTACCCTTAAAGAAATCGCTCCAAATGGTAGTAAGTTAGATGATATAGTCTATGAATCTCGAAATAAACCATCAAATTTGCCAAGTGGTATAAATGATAATAGACCAACTGAAGATTTAAGAAATAATGACATCATAAAATTACCACAGCCAAGAGCTACAAATACAACTGGGTTTACATTTTTAGGCTGGTCCACAACTGAAGATCCAACTCAAGGTAGGATTTTTAAGCCTGACCAAGAAGTTATGATCACAGATGAAAACACGCCAAACATTCTCTATGGTATATGGGAAAGAGACAAATACAAAGTAACTATTAGAAATGATGTTATAGGCGATTACATCACAGATAATGATAAAAAATTCAAAGTTTCATATACCTTAGAAGGTAAAACTTATGAAAAGGTCTATACAATAGAAAATGGTGCATCAGTAGATGTTGAAATTCCTTATGGAAGCAATATAAGTATTGAGTCATTATCTGATCGATTGGTAAAATATAAGTATAAAGATTCTATTCATAATAGTAAAACCTTTAGTTTAGATTCTTTAGTTGGAGATATAGAAGTCATATTTGAAACTCAACCCATACCGCCACCTACAGGCATAATCGATAACATAGCCCCTATGGCTATAATGCTAGCCCTAGCTATTATGGCCTTTGCATATAGATTTTACAAAAAAGATAAAGTAGCAGGGGGGATTGATGAATGAATTAGAAAAAATAGAACAATATTTAGAAAATCTTAAGTTTAAAAAACAAACTTTAGGCGGAGTGTCTGAGGCAGATGTGTTGGCAAAAGTCCAGCAGCTCTCAGATCTCTATGCCGAGGCTTTTAAAAATCAACAGATTAAATATGAAACTCTACTAGATGACAAGAATAGAGAACTAAAAGCATTAAGAGAGAATAGCAATGAGTGAAAAAATAAAAGTAACTCATGCGGATAGTAAAACCTCGCTAGATCCTGTCGATTTTACAAATATTAATAAAATCATCAGACAAAAGCGAGTTAATGTCTCAAATAAAAATGCAATTAAAGGTTTTTTTAAGAAATTATTTCTTATTATCTTAGTATTATGGTTGTTGTTCACTTTCATTTTTGGATTTTTCGTAGTCTATAATGATGATATGTTTCCAAAAATGGTACCAAGTGACTTGTTGATGTACTATAGACTCGATAGAGACTTCTATGTGGGTGATGTAGTAGTGGTAGGTAAGAATGATGCAGACTATGCGCTACGAATAGTAGCAAGTGGTGGAGATGAAGTAGACATCTCTGATGAAGGACAGTTGATAATAAACGGATCATATCAGGCAGAAACAAATATTTTCTACCCAACAAGGGAATACGACGAAACAACAATTGATATCAAATTCCCAATGAAACTAAAAGAAAATGAAGTTTTCGCCTTAGGAGATATGAGAAAAGGTGCCAAAGACTCTAGATACTTTGGACCAGTTGAAAGAGATGAAATAAAGGGAAAAGTATTCGCCCTTTATAGAAGAAGTAAATTTTAATTGGAATTATCAATTACATGGAGAATTATCATCTGAGAATTTCGGTATATAACAAAGATTTTCAAAAAAAGATTTCTCCACTACGCTTCGCTCCGGTCGAAATGACAAACTAGTGAGCATGAGAAAGTTTTAAAGCATGTAAAAACGTATAATCCCACGCTGTCACCCTGAGCGCAGCGATAGCGGAGTAGAAGGGTCTCATAAATGAGATACCAATTAAGCTTAGGAAAAATAAAAATAGGAGAAAAAAATTAATGAATTTAAACAATATTTTCAAAAAAGTAACAGGTGTTGCATTAGCAGCAACATTATCATTTGGTGCATTTGCTGGGAATGCATTTGCAGCAGCAACAGATCCAATAAACGGAGAAAACAGCACAAAAGCGTCAACTGAAGCACCAACTCTTAAGAAAACTGTTACAGGTGGTAACTACTTTGGTGGTGGTACTTTTAACTTTACAGTTACACCAGATAAAGCTCCGGATGGCGCATATACAGGTTACACATCTAGACCAGCTGCTAACTTCTTATCACTTCAAAATTCAGGTGCATTAACATTACAACCTGGTGTTAAAGAGGGAGAACTTACAGTTAATATTGACCAAGCTGCTGTAAATAATGTACTGCCTGGTGTTTATAGATTTAACATAACAGAAAATGATACAACAATTGCTGGTATTACAAAAGATCCTAGTACAATGACTGTTGATGCATTTGTAACAACAACAAATGGTACTGATAGAAAAGTTGAATATTTCATAGTTTCTGAAAACGGTCAAAAAGCTAATTTGAATTTTGAGAACAAATTAGAAACTCAAGATATTACACTTACAAAAACAATCAGTGGTAACCAAGCCAACCTATCTGATCAGTTTACATTTAATATTGTAGTTAGTTCAGCTACAGACAAGACAGTATCTTATACAATAACAGATGCCTCTGGTACTGCAAAAACAGGCCAAGTAACCACAGGAAAAGGTATATCATCTACACAAATGACAAATGGTAGCACAATTAAAATTGAAGGTCTAGCTGCTGGAGATAAACTAGCGGTATCAGAAACTGATTCGAATAACTATGGCGGCTATGAAGCTACTGCAACTTACAATGGAGCCGATGTAATAAAAAATCATTCATTACCTGTAACTGATGCATCTTTTACTGTTGCAGCAGGTGGAGATACTATTCAATGGACAAACAGCAGAAAAGCTGAAATCCCAACAGGTCTTATAGAAAACATCGCACCATTTATACTAGCAATCGCAGCAGCAGGAATTGTATTCTTCGTATACTTCAATAGAGATAAAGAAGAAGAACTTGCTTAATAATTAGAAAAAATATCAAAAATTAAAATCCCGCCAGATTAAAAACGGCCCCTAGTCCCGGGAAGGGACTACCAAACAATTATTTTTTTATACCAAAACCCAAGGCTTGAGATTAATAAATCAATTCCAAAGAAAGGAGCAAGCAATTTGCAAACAGTAGCAAATATATCGCGCATTGGCGAGAAAATATTAGACCGTATGGTCGCAATAATCTTAATATTGGTCATGCTTTTTGCAGGATACTCCCTATGGAATTCATATATGCTTTTTAGGGGTGGATTTGCTGGAGATGATCTTTTAAAATATAAACCTCAAATTACCGAAGATGGCGAAAATCCTACTCTGTGGGACTTGATGAAGATAAATGAAGATGTAGTAGCTTGGGTTACTATCGATGATACAAATATAGACCATCCAGTAGTCCAGGGTGAAGATAATATGGAATATGTAAACAAAGATGTTTACAAAAAGTTCGCCTTAAGTGGTGCAATATTCCTAGATTATAGAAATAATAAGGAATTCAAAGATCCCTATTCACTTTTATATGGCCACCATATGGACCAGGGTGGGATGTTTGGGGATGTGGTTTTATTTGAAAAAAAAGATTATTTTGACAAACACAAAACTGGCACACTTTTCTTACCAAAAGAAACCTATCGCATAGAAATATTTATGGTTAGCAAAATAGATGCCTATGATAGTGTGATTTTTAATCCATCGTCAATTGCATCCATGGATAATAGGCAAGCTCTGATTGAACATGCTAGAAAAACAAAGCTGCATGAAAGAGACATTAATATTGGAAATGACAGAATAATTGCTTTATCAACCTGTGAGAAGGCAACTACAAATGGTAGAACTGTTGTCCTCGGTGTAATAAGACCTATGAATGGAGATAAATAATGAAATCATTAAAAAAATTAGAAAAATTAATATTAATGGCGATGATAATATTATTTCCATTTTCTATGGCAAAGGCAGCCGAAAAAATAAGTGTCCCTATATCTGTGGAGTGGAATTATGAAGGCCAAAAATGGGCAAATAGTCCCCACTTTGCAAATGTTATTATCCAAGCTCAAAACGGTGCACCAGAGCCAAGCGTAAGTTCATTTAACTATCCGGGTGATTATAAAATAGAATTTTACCAACCAAACTTTACAAAAGCTGGCAAATATGAATATCTAATTTATCAGACTAATCAGGATTTTAAAGAAGAAGGCAGGACAGTTACATTTGATAAATCAAATTACAGATTAATATTTTTTGTACAAAATGGACCAGATGGCTTGATAACAACAGCTTATGCTTACAATGAAAATAAATACGATGCAAATGATTTGAATGCAAATAAACAATCAAAAATCACTTTTGTAAATGATGATCCACATATTCATAAAAATAATGGAGAAATTGTATATCCTAGCGACCCATATCACCCATTTCATCCAAACAACCCATGGTATCCATATGATCCTAACAATCCAATAAATCCATACCTGCCAAGCCAACCAAATAGACCAACAGATCCTACAAATCCAGATAGGAATGAAGATAATACGCCGATTTATCCAACAGAACCAAGCGACTCAGACAAAGAAAATGACCCAATAAATCCATCAAAACCACCTGTTCCAGGCAGGTCAGATGATTATTGGCCAGAATATCCAAAACCAAGTAATCCGAAACAACCAGAACCTTGGCTGCCATGGCCATGGAGTCCGACTGATTCTGACAAAACAGAAAATCCAATCACACCAGCCAATCCGCCTAAAATAATTGAAGGCGAAAAACCATGGTGGTGGGATAAAATAACCGATGAAGACTTCGATCCTCAAAAGCCACCAATTGATCCAACAGACCCAGAAAATCCAACAAAAGCTGTTGATACTACAAGACCAACTGAGCCTTGGTGGTGGGAAATATTATATCCAGGAAAAACATTTGACCCAACAAATCCTGATAAAGCAGTAGAAAAGCCACCACAACAAAAACCATGGTGGTGGGACAATTTATTCCCAGAAATTCCTTACAATCCTGAAAATCCTAAAGTTCCAATAGAAGATGAAAAAAGACCAAATGAAGAAGATGATAAGGAGGATGTGGATAAGGCTAATAAAGACAAAAATGTAAGCCCACCTAATGGAAATGAAGATAATGACCAAAATGCAAAACCAGTTAAAGAGAAAAGAACTCCAAAAGCTGATAATCAAAATTCAGATGATAGTGAAGACGTCAATGCTTTTAGAAAAAATGGCAAAAACAGAAATGCAAGTGACCGTGTAAAAACTGGCATAGAAAGTATAGGAATGTGGTTAATTATTATGATTATGTCCGCTCTTGTACTTTATAAATTAGAAGATCAAAAAAGAAAAAAATCACATCAAGTTTAAAATTCAACTCTAGGGAGTAATCCTTAGAGTTTTTTTATACATTTGATAGCTTTTTCGACAAAGCTTGAAATATCAAGCTTTTAAAGTAATTTTGCTAACTAGAAATTTTGACAAAAGTTGCTAAATATTGTATAATTTACTCAACTATGATTAAGTAATAGACTTAAGTTTAAAGAAAATTAGGAGCTAGAAAATGAAAAACAAAAAATTATATGTAGGAACTCTTGCTCTAGCACTATCCATCGGGGCCATAGCTCCTCTGGGAAATAATGCGATTAGTTCTGTGGCATATGCTAGTCAAATTGGTGAGGAGAGTCAAAATAATAATGATTTACAAAGTCTAAAAGTTTTAGTTGATGAAGAAGATAATGTTCATAAGTCAGCAAGTTATAATAACTCTTCAAAAACTGAGAAAGCTAATTACGATAATGCGGTTAAAGCAGCTGCAAGTGCAAATGAGCAAACTACTGCTACTGAAATTCAAGAATATATTAAGAAAATCAACGATGCAAAAGCAAGTCTTGGAGCGAATTCTATTTCTACATACAAACAACGTGAAGGACTAAGCTCTACAATTGCTATTGCAGAAAAGTTATCAAATGTTATTGCAAATAATTCTAATGTATCAAAAGCTGATAAGGATAAATTAGCAAATGCAATTAATTCTGCAAAGTCTGACGAAAATAACTTAGAAATAGATGCAGATGAAATCAATTCGGCTAATAAAACATTAGCTCAAACTATCAATGATGTTATTAGCGATAACAATCTAGATGCTAACAATTCATCATTGTCAAATGAAGAAATTGAGAAAATAACTCCACCAAATAATGCAATATATGGTAAAACATTTAAAAAATTAGGAAATCTTATAAACGAAGTTAGAGATTTTTCTGAAACAACAGACTATTCAAAACTAAGTCCTCAAAATACAGTAGACTTAACAAATGCGTCAACAAGTGCTAAGGAAGTATTTGAAAATAAAAATTCTACTGAAGAACAACTAAATACAGCTTATAAAAAATTAAATGAGGCCTATAATGATGCACTTACAGTAGTAAATTCACAAAATACAAAAGCTAGCAGATTAATAGTATCTATTAAAAATGAAACAGCTAATAAACCTAGTAGCTATGATAAAGCAGGAAAAACTGCTCAATTAACATACGATATTGCAAAAGCTAGGGCTAATGAGTTGATTTCTAAAAATAGTACAAATGAAGATGAGTTAGAAAAAGCATTAAACAACCTAAACCTAGCAAAACTAGCCCTAGCTCCAGTTGAAACAAAAACAATTGATCAAAATCCTAGTCAAAAAACACCAAAAGAAAATCTTAATGATTTAATAAATAATGCTGATGATTATAGGGCAAAAGACCCTTACAAATCAGCAAGTGATGCTGCTAAAAAAGCTTATGATGATGCAATAACAACTGCAAAAAATATTTACAATAACAGTAAATCTACAGATGCTCAATACAATGCAGCTATTCAAACCATAAAAGAAGCTGAAAATAAGTTAGCAAATCCAGTAAATGAAGACCAAAAAATATATGAGCTAGCAAAAAATATATTGCACGGTTTTGTAAATAACAAGGACCAAGTTACAAAAAATTCAGTATATACAAATGCAGACTCTGATAAAAAAATAGCATACGACAACGCTATTGCAGATGCCAACAAGCTTTTAGTAAAAATTGCCAATGGCGAATCTGTTAGCCTTGACCAGCTACATGAAAACATAATAAAAGTTGGCAATGCATTAACAGACTTGGGCTATAAAGAAGAATTAAAATACCCATCTACATTAAAAGAATTAATAGACGAAGCACCTTCATTTAGACAATCTTATGCATATTATTTAAAAAATAATAGTGAAAAAGATGCTGACAAAGCACTAATCAAAACTTATGAGGATTTGATAAAGTTAGTAAGCGACACTTTAGAAACTCTAAGTAAAGATGCGGGTCTATCGCAACAATATGTAGATAGAATTAATGAAATCAAAAGACAGATTGCAGGTCAATCTAGCAATTCTGCTCAAGAAGAAAGTAAGAAAATCTTAAAAGAATTGATTGATTTAGCTACAAAAGTACAAGCACATCCAGATTATGTAACTGTATCAGATACTCAAAGCAAAAATTTAAATGAGGCAATTATAGCTGCGAGAAGAGCACTAAGTAATGATAATGCATCAGATATTGCAGCTGCTAGGACTTATCTAACAAATCAATTAAACCAAAGCGAAATAAAGCCAATAGTTGAGAAAATAAAAAATAAAAATGAATCTGAAGATTTAAAAGAAAAATCACCAAGACAAAATATTGAAGATTTTATCAAAGGTGACAAAAGCTTAAGAGATTCTTTAAATTATAAAAAGGCACAAAAAACACTTAGGGATGCCTACGATAAAGCTATCGAAGAAGGTAAAGAAATTCTTAAAAAAGAAGACGCAAGTGAAGAAGAATTAACAGCTGTTGCAAATAAAATTATGGAAGCTATAAATGCTCTCGATGGAAATAAATTTGCAGCCAGAGTTGATCAACTTAAAGAAAATTATAAAAATAAAGGCGGTCAAATTACAGACGCAAATAAGAAAGCAGCTGTGGAAGCAAAATTAAAGGCATTAGAAGATGAAAATGCAACTATGGATGAATTGATAGCTGCAGAAACTGAACTTACAAATGCCTTAAAATTAAATGGAACCAGCACTCCAATTGCAACAACCACCACAACAACACAAGTTCCAACTACAACTACGACACCAGTTACAACAACTAGACAAGTTCCTGCAACAATTAATCCAGGATCTATTGTAAGAACGGGTATAAAGTCTTTAATAGGGGTTGCAGCACTATTAGTAGTGGCCCTTGGAGCCTTTGCTCTAACTAGCAAAAATAAAGATAAGAATGAAAAAACAAAAAGGAGAAAAGACAATGAAATTAAATAAAACACTAGCATCAGCACTATTATTATCAGTAGTATTAACAGGATGCGACAACATGGTAAAAAATGAAAACAATGATGCAAATGCACCAGTTGTAGAAGAAAACACTGCTGAAAACGCAAACGAAGCTCAAAACACAGATGATAATGCACAAGCACCAGCTGAAACAACAGAAAATACAGCTGAAAATGAAAATGCAGAAGAAAACAATGCAGGAGAAGAAGCTACAGAAAATGCTGAGCAAGCAAATACTGAAGAAGATTCAGATGAAGCTAACAATGAATCTGCTTCAACTTCTACAGAAGGCATGACAACAGAACAAAAAGTAGAAGCTTTAGAACAAGCAATTTTTGATAACAGATCAAGTGCACGTGCAGTAGAAATCTTATTTGAACTTTCACCAGAAACTGCAAATGCTCACGCTGACCAACTAAACGAATTATTAGACAATTCAAACTCACTTTTAGAAAGAGCTCAATCAGCTCTAGACCAACTAAAAGCACAATAATCAAAAGACCCTTTGGGGTCTTTTTTACTTGGATTTTAAAAATGCTTCATTAGGGTATAATTAAAGCAAGCAATAATTCTAAAAACTTAAGGAGTTATATATGACAAATAAAATTTTAAAAGCAAGTGCAGCCCTTGCAATAGGTACACTTTTACTAGTACCAAGTACAAAAGAAGTTTATGCTGCTAGCACAGATACAGCTGTCAGCACAGAACTTTCAACAGCTGAAAAAGAATTTAAAGAGGCATTGGATAAGGTAAATACAAAAATTGTAGAATATGAATCATATCTATTAGGTTATGAATTTTTAAATTCAGACGAAAAATTTCAAATGCAATATACCTATGCTCTAAATGGTCTTCAAGCTACATATGAAGAATTAAAAAATACCAAAACTGATAATGCTAGTTTTTATAGACTCTATATCAAAAAACTGAATAACGGAGTACAAATAGTTGAAAATGCTAAGGAAAATCTAAATGGTAGGGAAGTTGACAAAACAGAAATTATCAAGTTAACAACCGAACAATCACAATTTAGGGCAAGCGATGCATACAAAAATGCACCAAAAGAATTAAAAGATAAATATGATTCAGCGGTAGACTATGCTTGGAAAACTCTAGGAGAAAATGGACTTAACCTAACAAACCTACAAAATGAACTAGCTATAAGTGCATTAGAGGAAGCAAAAAAAGAAATAATCACAAATGATCAAAGAACAAAGGCACTAGCAAGCCTTAGAGAAGAAATTGCAAAAATAAATGCAATTAATAATGACAAAAATCTTTATACAGAAAGCTCATATAATAATTATAATAACGCAGCAATCCTTGCAAAATCCACAATAGAAAACCCAAATTCTACATTAGATGAAATCAAATCAGCGAAAGACCTAGTAGAAACTGCAAGAAATAATCTTGTAAAAAGACAAACTGCAAGCGATATAAGCAGAGAAGAACAAATTAAAAGATTAGAAGAAGCTATCAAGGAAAACAATGAAACAAGAAGGGCAGCTGAACTAGTTAAAGAATTATCTCCAAATATTGCAGCAAAAAATATTGATTACCTAAATAAATTAATCAATAATTCTAAAAATATTGTAAGTCGATCAACAAAAGTTTTAAACCAACTAAAGGGAATTAGAGGATAAAACTAATCTCTAAGGAGCTAATATGAATTTTAAGAAAAACATTTTAAAAACATTTTTAATAGCAAATATTGCTTTTTTAGGACTTGGTGGACAAAATGCTTATGCAGCAGAAGCAAATGAAGTCCCAAATGTAGCAGAAAATGCACAAACCTTAACTAGAGACCAAAACTTTACTAACCAAGCCAAACAATTGCAATTGGCAGTTGATGATGTTGTAAATGTAGTAAACTCAAATGCTTATTACAATTATGCTAGCCAAGAAGTAAAGGCAGAGTACGAAGCTGCGATTGCTGAAGCTAAATCTGTACTGGCTAGACTAGATACTGCAAGTTATGAAGAACTAAGAAATGCAATGAATAGAATAAATGTTGCAAAAAACAATGTCAAAACTGAAGTTAACCAAAAAGTAAAAAACCAAAGCAAAAAAAGCAAATTAAATGAAGCTATAAAAAGAAACCAAACTACACTAGCTGCAGCTAGACAACTTAAACAATTAATGCCAAACTATGCCAAAAAATTTGAAAGACAATTAAATGGCCTGATGGCCCAATCAGAAGCTCTAATTGCTAGAGCAAATAAAATGTTAGCAAGCTTATAAAATAATCCCCTACAAGCAAGTCTTGTAGGGATTTTTTTGTCCATAGACCTTTAAAATGTGTAAAAAAAATGTATATTATATAGTGATACAATTTTAAATTAGAGAGGGTTTGCATTTTGAAAAAAAATTTTTTGGGTTTATCTTTGGGCATTATTTTGGCCATAAATCCTATTTTAAATACAAATTTTACGCCAAATATTGCCTATGCAGCAATTGATCAGGCAAAACTGGATAGACTTGACACCAGTGTTTTGGAACGAGAAATCAAGGCTGCAAAATATCTCATAGATAATATGCCAAATATTATCAGTGGAGATAGAAAAAAACGCCTAGAAGATTTGATAAAAAATAGCGAAAATTTAATTGTTAGGATAAATAATTACAAGGCAAGTCTAGCAGTAAATGACAATCTAAATATCAGAGTAAAAAATATTATTAGAGAAAATTTAGATAAGAGAAATACTAGTTTTACTGTAAGTATAAATGCTTACACAACAAATCAACAAATTCAATCTTGGTTTTTGGAAACAGCAAAAGAAGATTGGTATTTTTTCTATAGTATGTATGGCAAAACAAATGTAAAAACCAAGTACGACCCTAAAAAAACCAAGGGAGACAAGATTTACATAGATTCTGCGACTTTTACAGTAAGCTATAGGGAAGACCCAATGATTGATGATCAGATAGAATCATTTGCCAATCAATGGGTAAATCAAAATATAGGTGCTAGTGATAGCGACTATGAAAAAACAAAAAAAATCCATGATTTTATCGTAAAGAAAAATCAATATAATAGAGGCGATAGCTATGATAAAAGCGGTGGATTTTCAATCTATCACCCATCTTCAATTCTTTATGGAAATGGTGGGGTGTGCAATGCTTATGCAACACTTTTTGATAAACTAGCCACAAAATCAGGTCTGGATGTAAGATATGCTACCGGACATTCCAAAAAAAATGGTGAGCCTCACATTTGGAATATGGTAAAGATTGATGGAACTTGGTACAATATTGATGCGACATGGGATGATCCTACCATTACTTTCAATGAAGGTTATGTTCAAAATTTGGGAGATTTTGTAATCTATGATTATTTCCTAAAAAGTGATACAGATATTCAAAAATCTAGAACAATAGATGACAATCCAGACAGGCCAAAAAGCTATTCTACATTAAATACTGGTTTGACTAATACTACAATCCAAAAGATTGATGGAGAATATAGGGTTGTAAATTAAGAAAAATAGACCTTTTTTGGTCTTTTTTTTTGGTCATTAATAAGTTTTTTATAATAAAAAAGAGTAGCTTGCTAACTACTCTTTCTTAATATTCTTTCTTTTCAAAAATGCATTTTTTATATCATCAAATTCATCTACTTTTAAAACATAAATAATTCCAACATATATGATTGCAGAAAAAGCTATAGTTACTAGTAACCAAAGATTTGACGGTCTTAGCTGGTAGAAATATTTTGCAAATACTCCAAGTGCTGCTCCTGCTATTAAGATTTTGCCTATATTTTTAATGATGTATTTATTTTCAAGACTTCCATAGGTTTTTTTGTACATTACAAAAGCCATAAGTACTGATGACAATTGGCTAATTGTTGTGGCCATTGCTAATCCTACTAGGCCATATCTCATTGATAGGGCATAGTCGAGGAAAATATTTATCCCTAGTTGGATAAAGGAAATAACTGTTGGAATTTTTGTATTTTGATTTGAAAAAAATGACAAATACAGCAAATCAACTATGGCTGGCCCCAGTAAATACAAGGTATAGGTAAATAGGACTTGGCTGGTTGCTATCATATCATTGTAGGTAAATTCGCCACGGTAATAAACAAATGAAATTATTGGCTCAGATAAAACCATCATCCCAATTATAGATGGGATAAATAATATCATTATTTTTACCAAGGTCTTGCTTGTTAAGTTTTTCATTCCCTTTATGTCATTATCAGCAACTAATTTTCCTATTATTGGATAAGCTGTGATTTGAAATGGCACAATAAATGTTGAGCTTACAATTCTTAGGATTTTTAAGGCGTAATTTATAATTGACACCCCACCATCAGTTGCAACTAGAGAAGCAAATGATTGGTCGACAATGGTTGAAATATAAACTGCAGCCATGGAAAATGTTGTAGGTAGGGATAGGATTATAATTTTTTTGACATTTTCATCAAAAGAAAATTTTATTTTGCTACGCTTAAAACCAGTTTTTTGTATAGCCCTTGGAAATATTATAAATTGTAGAAAATACGCCCAAAATATTCCAATAGTCATTATCCATACATTGCCATTTGAAATTGCAACTGTAATTGCAAGAATTGTATTTAATATTATTAGAGGCAAGGCAGGAGTCAAGAAATCTCCTTTTATTTGCAAGTATGCAGAAAAAATAGCTGCATAGATATTTGGATAAATGGTTAAAATTATGGCACGCATAAAACTTGATGCAATTTTTAATTTTTCTCCGCTATATCCTGCTGCAAATAGTTTTACGATGGCTGGTGCAAAAGCAAAGCCCAGTATCATAATCGCAGTGGTCAAAAATAGGGAGAAGTTTAAAAGATTATTTGTAAATTTGTCTCCCGACTCTTCTCCGCCCTTTTTTAAAACTTCATTGTAGGTTGGTATGTAAGTTTTGCTTAGGGCATAGGTGATTACAGAAAAAATTAAAGTAGCAGCGGTTGTCGATGTGTTAAAGGCATCTGTGATTGGCCCGGTTCCATAAAAGAAAGAAAAAATCATCTCACGAATAAATGAGAAGATTTTTCCTACTAAATTTAATATTATAAGTATTAGTGTATTGTTCATGATTTTTTGTTGGCATAACCCAATAGGAAATTGTCAATTGATTCAATTTCTAGGGTTATTAGCTCGTCTATTTTTATTTCAAATTGATCAAATACTTGGGCATTTGCCTTATTTATTGCATCTATAATTACGACTTCATCATTGAAATCTCTAACGAAACCTGTTGATACATCATAGTAATTAAAACTTGTTGCAAGAGTTATGATTTTGTTGTGGTCTTTGGCATATTTTATCAAATCCCTAAAGTCAGGTTTTGATTGGTAGATTGCATTGTCGCTATCTCCAATGGAAATATTGCCCCAAAATCCCATGTATTTTTCAATTTTTTTAAGGTATTCTGTATTTCTTTCGATTCCATCTATAGTTGATTTATCAAACAATAGATATCCATCAAATTTGCCTTGGTCATCTACCAAGTGGGTAAATAATCTCTCTGTGTTTTGGTAAATGATGTATCCAACAGCAAAGGAATCTTCGTCTGATGAATAAATTTCTACTAAATCTTTCATTTATTCTCCTAGTTATTTAAAAATCTTGATAAGAATGTTCTAGTCCTGTTATGGGTAGGATTTTCAAAAATTTCTTTTGGAGATCCATCCTCTAAAATTATACCTTTATCCATAAATAAAACTCTAGTAGAAACATCACGGGCAAAGTCCATTTCGTGAGTTACCACAATCATGGTTATACCAGTTTTAGCAAGTTTGGTCATTACTTCCAAAACTTCACCAACCATTTCTGGGTCAAGGGCACTTGTTGGTTCATCAAAAAGCAGCACTTTTGGATTCATACAAAGTGCACGAGCTATTGCTACTCTTTGTTTTTGTCCACCAGATAATTGGGAAGGTCTTGCGTGGATGAAATTTTGCATGCCTACATCTGACAAAAAGCTTATGGCAAGTTCTTCTGCCTCTTTTTTATTTTTGCCAAGAACTAGCTCTTGGCCCAGAGTACAGTTTTCTAAAACATTTTTATTTTCAAAGAGGTTAAAGTTTTGGAAAACCATTCCTACTTGTGAACGATAGTGTCTTTCATCAAATTCATTTTCCAAGATATTCTTACCTTCATATAAGATTTCCCCACTTGTTGGTGTTTCAAGTAGATTTAGACATCTTAAGAGGGTAGATTTTCCAGATCCTGAGGAACCAATTATGGAGACAACTTCATTTTTTTCTACACTAAAATTTATATCTTTTAGGACCTTTAGGTCGCCAAAGCTTTTTTCTAGGTTATTTACATTAATTATTGACATTTTTTGCTCCTGTACTTGATTCTTTGATATATTCTCTGCCCATCATTCTGCGTTCAACTACTAAAAGGATTCTAGTAATTACAAATGTTAGGATGAAATATATTAGGGCTGTTATTAGGTAGGTTGGGAAATATTGGTAGGTAGATCCTGCTACTGACTTACTCATAAAGAATAATTCTGTCACTGATATTACGTTAAGTACTGATGTATCCTTAATGTTTATAACAAATTCGTTACCTAATGATGGCAAGATTGTTCTTACAGTTTGTGGAATTATTACATTTTTCATAGTTTGCCAGTGGGTCATTCCTAAGGCCTTACAAGCTTCAAATTGTCCCTTATTAATTGAATTTATACCGCCGCGGACAACTTCAGATAAATACGCACCTGTATTAATTGATACGATTAAGATTGCCGCAAACATTGTGGATAGGTCTATGCCAAAATATTGTTTTAATCCATAAAAAATAATTACTGATTGAACCATCATTGGTGTACCACGGAAAATTTCTACATAGGCTCCTAAGATAAAGTTAACTATTTTATAGATGGCGTTGCCTATAGGATTTTTTTCTTTATTGACTTCTGTTTTTCTAATAACTGCAACAAGTAATCCGATTAAAAATCCTAATAGAGTAGAAACTATTGCTATGAATAGAGTATTTACAATTCCTTTTAAAAATAGGGAGGAATATCTAGACCAAATGGATTGCATTTCTTGAAAAAATGTTAAATTATCCTTGCTTTGATCTTCGCCAAAGCTTGCGATTTTTATCATATGATCCATAATATCGTCTTGTTCATCTTGAGAAATATTTTTCAAAGCATTATTTATATTATTTTTTAGAGGAGATCCTTTTTTTACACCTACGGCTATAGTTGTAAGCATAGGATCGATATCAAATCCTTCTTCAGGATTAAAATCTCTATAAGATAAATCTGTATTTGCATAAATGGCTATCATTGCACCGGACTTATCAGATACATAGCCATCTATGGTTCCTGCCTTTGTTGCAGCAATCATAGTTGGAAAGGAGTCTAGGGCTTGTTGCTTATTTACTCCATCCATTTGATCGATTAGATCAAGGTGGAAAGTACCAAGCTGTGCAGTGATTTTTGCATCTTTATAGTCGTTGATATCTTTTGCATCGGCATAGGCTGAGTCTTTTCTTGTTACAATACCAATACTTGCATCGTAGTAGCTATCTGTAAAGTCTATTTGTTTTAGACGCTCTTCTGTAGGGCTCATACCAGCAACAATTGCATCAATTTTGCCAGAAGTTAGGGCTGGTATTAGCCCATCCCAGTCTATTTTATAAATTTCTAGTTCTTTGCCTAATTCATCGGCAATTTTTTTTGCAACAGCTACATCATAACCATTGGCATATTCGCCAGGGGAGTTTGCTACTGGGACACCCTCGTTATCCTCATTTACTTCAGAGAAGTTAAAGGGAGCGTAGTTTACTTCCATACCAACTCTTAAAACATCACCTTCCTCACTAGCAAAACTTAAATTTGTAAAGCTTGCTAGGAGAAGGATTAAGCTTAACAAAATTTTTCTTAGTCTTTTCATAATTTTTCCTTCCTTGGGCTTAAAATTTTGTAAAAAAAATACACGCACACTTTCGCATTCTTGGGACGAAAGGCCGTGTTACCACCCAAATTCATGTACTTTTCGCAAAGTACATCTCATTAAGTACCATCATACTCGTTTGCTGTAACGTGCATCACGTCTTTGAATCAAATATCCTCAAAGAAACTCAAAGGCTTTTTTCACTAATCTTCCAAATGTCCCTTTCCACCAGCCGGGACTCTCTAGATTTTTCCAAGTAGCTACTCTTCTTCTCATCGTTGTTTAGGATATAATACAAGATTTTGATAAAAAAGTCAAGCCTTAATGGTATAGTTAAGAAAAGAGGTAAAGTATGAAACTTAGTGAAAGACAAAAAGAAATCATAAATATTCTACAAACTAGCAAAAATCCAATATCTGGAGAGGCTTTGGGAGATAGGTTTGGAGTATCCAGACAAATAATCGTAAAAGACATTGGAGTTTTAAAGGCCTTTGGCATAGAAATAATTTCTACCAATAAGGGATATAAAATAGATAATAGTAAAAAACTAACTCGCATTATCGAATCAAAACATGAGGACTCAGCCATCAAAGATGAATTAAATACAATTGTGGATAATGGTGGAGTGATCATAGATGTATTTATAAATCACCCTGTCTATGGAGTAATCAGAAAAGATTTGAATATCCACTCCCGCAATGGAGTCAGTAATTTTGTAAAAAACATGACAATATCAACACCCCTTAAAAATTTGACGGATAATGTTCATTACCACACCATAAGTGCAAAAAATAGTGAAAGTTTAGAAAGTATTGAAAAGGCATTAAGGGAAAAAGGCTATTTAAATTAATTTTCCCACTGTATATACAATAAATATTTTTTATGTTATACTTTAGCTAAGAAAAATCTAAGGAGAAGACATGAAAAAATATTTACAAGAGCAGGGAATTAATATTTCAGCTAGGGTCTACTTTATAGATGCCCTAGGTGCCATGGCCTTTGGACTTTTTGCCTCCTTACTTGTGGGGACAATTTTAAATTCAATTGGCAATTCTTTTAATATTTTATTTTTAACAGAACGCATTTGGCCATTGGTAACTCAAGCTACTGGAGCTGCAATTGCAGTTTCGATAGCCTATGCCCTAAAAGCACCAAACTTAGTTTTATTTGCATCGACCATTGTAGGTCTAGGAGCCTATGAATTAGGCGGTCCAGTGGGAGTTTATATTGCGACAATTTTTGGAGTGGAATTTGGAAAGCTAGTCTCAAAACGAACAAAATTAGACATAATCATTACACCTGCCATCACGATTTTAATTGGAGTTTTAGTTGGAGATTTGATAGGACCAGGTGTATCAACCTTTATGACAGGTCTTGGAAATATTATTATGCGAGCAACAGAACTACAACCATTTTTAATGGGGATAATTGTTTCGGTTTTGGTCGGCATGGCCTTAACTTTGCCAATTTCATCAGCTGCAATTTGTATGATGCTTTCATTATCAGGACTTGCAGGTGGGGCAGCAACGGTTGGTTGTGCTGCACAAATGATTGGATTTGCAGTTATTTCTTATAAGGATAATGGTCTGGAGGGTTTACTTGCCCAAGGACTAGGTACATCGATGTTTCAAGTGCCAAACATTATCAAAAATCCATGGATATGGATCCCACCAACACTTGCAGGAGCTATTTTAGGACCTATCTCTACTTTAGTTTTTAAAATGGAAAATACTCCCCTAGGATCTGGCATGGGAACAAGTGGCCTTGTAGGACAAATTTCAACACTAAATGCCATGGCAGATGGCAGAAGTATTTCACTTTTACTGATCCAAATTTTATTTTTACACTTCATACTGCCAGCTGTTCTTTCTTTTATAATTTATAAGATAATGTATAAGCAAGGATTAATAAAAGATAATGATATGAAAATTAATTTCTAATGGCTAAATATAGCGGTATTGCTATAAGTTTATGGCAATTTAATAAAAAATAGATATAATTAAGGAAGAAGCATTAAATAAATAATGCTTTTTTCTTTTATAAAGGAGAGTTCAATGGAAAAACAAAGAAATTTTGACCAATTTAAAGTAAACCTAAACGAAGGTTCTTCAGTTGGTAAAGTTATAGCAGTAATGAGTGGTAAGGGTGGAGTAGGAAAATCATCTGTAACCAGCATGCTAGCTAATAAATTAAATAAAAAAGGCTACAAGGTAGCAGTTTTTGATGCCGACATTACAGGTCCATCAATCCCACAAGCTTTTGGCATTGATGAAAGTGTAACCGGTACCAAAGAAGGAATCATGTATCCAGGTGTGACCCGTGATGGAATTAAAATCATATCTGTAAATATGATTTTACCAAATAAAACTGACCCAGTAGTTTGGAGATCATCTATTGTAACTGGTGTTATCAAACAATTCTACACAGACGTAGACTGGGGAGAAATCGACTACATGCTTATCGATATGCCACCGGGAACAAGTGATGTGCCACTTACAGTTTTCCAATCATTACCAATAGATGGAATTGTCGCAGTAGCAACTCCACAAGATTTAGTGGGTATGGTTGTAGAAAAATCATTAAAAATGTCAAAAATGATGGGTAAAAAGGTAATAGGAATAGTAGAAAATATGTCATATTTTAAATGCCCAGATTGTGGATCAGATCACAAAATTTTTGGAGATAGCCATGTTGAAGAAGTAGCAAGCAAATACGATATTCAGACAATTGCAAAACTACCAATCAACCCAAAAATTGCAAGCAAAATTGATGCTGGTCTTGTAGAAGATGTAAACTTAGAAGAGCTAAATCCAATAATCGAGAAAATCGAATCATTATAGGAGGGTTTATGAAAAAAAGACTCTTAGCACTCTTATGTGCCTTAAGTATTTTTGTACCATCGCTAGCATTTGCAGCAAATGATGCAAATAAGGATGCTGTAGTATATGGTGCAGCCTTAAATAATGAACAAATTAGTCAAATGAACCAAGCCTTTGGTGTAAATAGCAATGATCCAAACCTAGCTTATAAAACAGCTACTGGAGAGGACCTAGAAAAATATTTAGGATACTATACTGATAACACAAATATGATTTCATCAGTATATATCAAAAAACTACCAGAAAATTCTGGAATTAAGGTAAATATAGTAACACCTGCAAATATCACATCTATTACCCAAGGCCAATACACAAATGCGGCCATTACAGCAGGGATTTCAGATGCAGATATTTATGTAGCAAGTCCAAAACCAGTAACCGGTGAGTCAGCCCTAGTTGGTGTTTATGCAGCACTTGCAGATTCTGGAAAAGATATAGATCCAGAAAGAGCAAAGGTTGCCCAAGAAGAGTTAGAAACTGTAAATGAAATTGCAGTAGAAAACAAAGATAAGGCAAATTTTGACCCAGCAGAATTAGATAAGGTTGTAATTGAAGTTAAGCAAAAACTTGCTGAACACAAGGAAGAAACAGGTCAGGCAGCAGATGCAAATCAAATTGCAATTTATATTCAAGATGCCCTAAAAAATGTAAATCTTGAAAATGTTTTAAGTGATAACAACATAAATATTTTGATTAATTTCTTTGATAAATATCAAAATTCATCTGCAATTGATAGCAAGGAAGTAAGAGAAAATCTTATCAAATTTGGAAATGAACTAGCAGATAATGCTGGCAAATTTTACAATGAAAACAAAGAATCTATTGATAATATAGCTAAAGAAGCCCAAGATAGTGGACTTTTGGATTCTATTATTAATTTCTTACAATCAATTGTAAATTCGTTTTTAAATATTTTTGCTAATTCATCAAATGAAAACCAATAATTAGATAAAAAAGAGGAGCATCTTTGTATGCTCCTTTTTTAATATACAATTCTTCTAATTGAGATAGGATTTCTTATAGGTCCTATTATAATGCCGTAGCGTGGGCTTGATGCGTGGATCATATTTCCATTTCCATCTGCCATTCCTACGTGGGTTATATTATTTAAACTAGTTCCAAAAAATACTAAATCTCCAGCTTTTTCTTGGCCAAATGGGATTTCTACCCCATATCTTTGCTGGCTTTGAGCAAAGTGTGGGAGATTGATGCCAATTTGACGGTAGGCTTGCATGGTAAAACCAGAACAATCTATACCACGGACTGGATCAATACCGCCCCAAACATAAGGATTTCCTAGATATTGAGTAGCCCATTTGTAAAGCTTATTGCCAGTTTCAGTACCAGTAACTGGGACCATAACTGAGTTTGGACTTTGATTTTGACTAGTATTTAAAACTTGATCTTGGTATGTAGTTGTGCTTACATATGAAACTTCTGTTATCTGTCTAACTGCATTTCTAGCTTCTTCTTCACGGGCCAATTGGTCCTTGATGAAAGTATTCATTTCATTATAAGACTCAGTCATATTTTCCAAATCACTAGGGTCTTTTTTTGAAATTGCAAGGTCTTCTAGTTTTACATAGCCTTCTTTTATTGTAGGTTCATTGGAAGACCCGCTTTCATCTTCTCCGCTCGGAGTAGTTCTATCCAAAGCTACAGTTTCAGGAGTTTCGTTTTCATTTAAGGTTACTACACTTGGAATTTCTGGATTTTCATCTCCGAGCGTTACAGTTTTAACCTCAACCTGCTCATTTGTATCTGCTAGATCATAAAGCAGTGAGCTATTTTCAAGCTCTTTTATGTCAATAGTATTTAGTTTTTTATTATCTTTAAAATCTTCATCATAGGAAACTTTTACGAAATCACTGTCAGGGTCAAATTCTAAAATTGTGACCTTAGTTTTTTCTTTTAGTTTTTGATTAGTAAGATTATTTGAATTGCTATCGGCTTTTTCTTTTAGGTTTGTTTCTGCTAAAAGGCTGGTGTGATTTATTTTATAAAACCATTGTTTAGCTACATAAGCTTTTTTGCCTTCAAATTCTATTTCATACCAATCATCAGTTTCACTTTTTATTTCATAAGGTGTAAAGTCCTCAATCCCACCTAGGATTTCGCTATTTACATCCTCTTTTATACGCACATTTACCCCGTCAGTTGTATTTTTGTTTAAAATAATGGAATCTGCTTGGGAAATAGCGGGATTTATAAAAATTTGAGAAAATATCAATGAAGTAATAAAGGCTTTTTGAAATCTTTTTGCCACATTAATCTCCCGTATATATTATTCTAATATAATTCTAAAAGAAATTGCTGGCAATGTCAATTTTTAAGGGATATTTGCATATTTTCATAAAAAGAAAATAAAATTTGGGTATATTTTAAAAACGAGGTGGAATTATGTTATATAACAGAGATTTTATTGATGAAAAAATAAAAACGGCTATAAAGTCCAGTGAAAATTTGATTGGAGAAGGAAAACTTGCAAATTACATACCGGAACTTGCAAATGTAGATCCAGATAACTTTGCCCTTAGCATCATGTCAGTGACAGGAGATTGCTTTAATTATGGCAATTACAATTACGAATTTTCCCTCCAATCTATTTCAAAGGTCTTGCTACTAATTATGGCCCTTCACGATAATGACCCGGAAGCAGTATTTGAAAAAGTAGGGACAGAGCCAACCAGATACGAATTTAATTCCCTGGTACCCATAGATGAAAAGGCAGCAAATCCCTTTATAAATGCCGGAGCTATGACAACAAGCTCAATGATTTTGGGCAATGATGTTGATGAAAAATTTGCTAGAATTCTAGAGTATTATCAAAAAATGTCCCAATACGAAAAAGCAGCACTTATGAGTGAAGTTTATAAATCAGAAATGGATACAACCGTTAGAAACAAGGCCATTGCTTATTATCTTAAAAGCAAGGAAATTTTTACCGATGATCCAGAAAAAGTTTTGGATTTATATATCAGAGCCTGCTCCATTTCTACAAATGTAGGTGCCCTTGCTAGAATGGGGGCAGTTCTTGCAAATAAAGGCATTGATTTAGATAGCCATTACAATTTATTATCCAAATCTGAAGTACAAATTGTAGTCAGCCAAATGGCAACTTGCGGAATGTATGAAAATTCTGGAAAGTATTTAATGAATGTAGGCATTCCATCAAAATCTGGAGTATCTGGCGGAATTTTGGGAGTTGTACCTGGGGTTTGCGGAATAGGAGTCTATTCTCCAAGGCTTGATGCAACTGGAAATAGCGTTCGTGGTAAGGAAATTTTTAATATACTAGGTCAAGAACTGGATTTAAGTATTTTTATCCACTAAAAAAGAGCAGTCATTCTGCTCTTTTAGTTTGCAATTGATTTTTTATATTCATAAGTATTTATGATTAGCATTATGGCATAAATCAAGCTAAATGCTGTAAAGGCTAGGGTAAGTGAATCTGTATTTAAAATATCATTTACTCCCTTAAGGAAAAAGGGAGCAACAAATCCACCGACATTACAACCTATAAAAATTAAATTATTTGCAATTCTAGCATGGGATCCTTTTACAAATCTAGATACTTCTGCAAAAAGATATGGAATACACAGGGATTGAGAAAAGGCAACAATAACCATGCAAAGCAAAAATATATACATATCATTGCCAAAAAAAGCCAGGATAAGATTTACGATTACATAAAGGCCAAGGCCAAGTAAAATAGTCTTTTGACGCAAGATACGGTTGATAATACCAAATAAAAATCCAAAAATCATCCCTGACATTGGCAGGATTATCATGTATAAATTTGCATCAACGCCTATACCTTTTTGAATAGTAGCAATAGTTGGAAAACGTACGCTAAGTGCTGTTACATTCATAATCATGACTGCAGCAAAAAATACATAGAAAAATATTTGCCTATTTATAGTAAATTTTCCAAGGTCTGATCTATCCTTTATGTCTACTTCTGGAATTATTTTATTGAAGTATCCCATTATAAAAAAGGCAAAAAAGTAAACTAAAAAGGCATATTTCCAATGGATCTTAATCAAAATACCTGCTATAAATAAAAATACCATTTGGGAAATAAATTCTGTGGAGTTTCTTATACCATGAAGCTTATAAGCCTTATCACCCTCATAGAAAACATTTATATAATTTGCACTGTGGCCATTAAACAGACCAACTCCAGCACCCATTATCAGACGGCTGATAAAAACTGAAGGATAAGTGGTATTTATAATTGGCAAAATAGAAGAAATTCCAACTAAAAAAAGCCCAATCAAAACACATTTTTTCATGCCGATTTTCTGAGTGATTTTTTCGCTAAGAAAAATTGTTACAATGGTAGCTATGGATGAAATTGTTATTAAGGATTCTGCGTTTGTTATAGAAATCCCAAAGTCCCTTTGCATAAAAACAAGGGTACCTGAGACTACACTGTTGCTGGCTACATAAAGAGCAATGGTTAGGATTGCTATTTGTATTTTTAAATCTTTTTTCAAAATATTCCCTCAATCATATTTTCTTTTAAAATATGATACCAAATAGAAAGATTTTGGTAAAGATTTATTTTTTGTTTGCAATTAAAAAAGGACAAAGAAAAACTGAGGAAAATCCTCAGCTTAATAAAATTTATGCTCTTGCATCAACATCGCCATATTTTTCTGGCTCTTCGTCAAATTTTTTGACAGCGTATGAACAAATTGGAAGAATTTTTTTATAATTTCCACGAGCTTGCTCACAGACTTTATCAATTAAATCTTCGGCAATTCCTTGTCCCCTATATTCTTCATCAACAACTGTATGTGTAATTGCCCATGTGCTATCAATTTTTTCTTCTACTTCGCAATAACCAACTTGGTCATCTCCATCAAAAGCTAATGCCTTTAATTGGTCTTCATCAAATCTAATAATCATATTTATCACCTCTTATTATATAAGTACCCAGATTTGGGTAAATTAATAATGGAAGCAGAATCTTTTTTAGGAGGTGGATATGAAAAGAGAATATAAATTATGGCCGCTTATTGGTGTTTCGTTAATAGCAATAGTAATTAGTATATTATTAATTTTTTTAAATGATGCTGTTGGGCATAACCCTGTCTCTAATTTGATCTTTACCTTTTTATCAACACTGGTAACAATTTCGACAAATTATATGATTGCTTATGGTCTTATAAATAATAGGATGGGAGATTTAAAAGATTATTTACATAATATAAAGTACATAACATTTAAAACCATGGGAGCATTTCTCTTATTAGAATTGATTGAGGCAGTCATTGCTTTTTTTGCTGATAGTGATAATACACTTGAATTTTTATATAGGATGTTTACAGAGTCAAGTTTATTAAATGGGGTTGGTCTACTGGTTTACTTACTTATTTTAATCCTATTTTTAATTTTTAAAATTTTTACAAATTACAGATTTTTTGTAGTTGCCCACAGAGACGATTTAACATTTACCCAGCTTATTGGCAAAATTTTCAAAACCGGTAAAGATTTGACTTCTAAGACTATAAAAATATTTATGATATATATTTTCTTACCTGCCGTTTTCATAGGATTATTTTTCCTACCAAACATATTAAGCACCACTGTCTTGGATGTTGGCGGAGTACCGTTACTTTCATTAATTATTGTAATAGCAGCTGGAATTTGGGGATTAATTATTATTATAAAATATTCTGACATATATTTAGATTACATAGAAGATGAATCTACTGGAGTCAAAGAAGATATATTACCGAAAGAGGAAAAAGTCTAGGAGAAACAATGCAAAGAGATTATAAATTTTCATCAGTATTTATAATACAAGTAATATCTGCCGTTCTTATTTTTTTAATAACTCTATTTTTGGCAGGCAATACTTCAGATACAGGAGCCTTGGTTCAAACAGGAGGCAATATTTTATTAAATATTATAATCACAAGTCTTATAATTATTTTCCAATTTATTATTGCCAGAGGCTTGATTTTTAATAGGATGGGCAGCTTAGGAGAATATTTTGATAATATAAATCATTTAAATTTTAAGGCCTTCTTACTTTGCTTTTTAATTTTATTTATACCATCTATAGTGGTATTTATTTTATCAGCGGGAGTAGTAGTTTCAATTATGTTTATCCTAGCCAGTGGAGGTATAGGAGAGGCCATAAAAATGGGACTTGGATTTCTTCTTATAGGAGGATTATTTACCCTAATTTATGGAGCCCTTACTAATTATCAATATTTTGTAGTAGCAGATTATCCAGACCTAGTTTTTGGAGATCTTTTCAAAAAAACCCTTAAAACTGGTAAGGATTTATTTGGTAAAACCGTATTAACGTATGTAAAATGGTATGTGTTGCCATTAATTATATTTATTTTAATAGTTTATGGAATTTTTTCTTATGGAGAAGGTATGCTTGTTTTTGCTACTATGCTGGTATTGGCTATAGCATTTATTCTTTATGTTATTATCTCATCAATATTGGTAATTGGGGAGCTTTCCAACAATTATTTGAATTATAAAGCTCAAACAATAAGCAAAGAAGAAAAAGATTATTAAAACTAGGGGTAATAATAATCTAAAGGAGAGAAAAAATGGTAAATGAAAAACTTAAAGAATTGATATATAAAGACGAAGAAAAAATAATTGAACAAAGACGTAAGCTTCACCAAAATCCAGAATTATCCATGGAAGAAAAACAAACAAATGACTTTATCAAAAAAGAATTGGAGTCTTATGGACTAGAAGTAAAACAACTTGAACCAACTGGATTAGTTGCAGAAATAAATCCAAATAGTGATGGCAAAATAGTTTTATTGCGTGCTGACTTTGACGCTTTGCCAATCGAGGAAACAAATGATTTTGATTTTAAATCCAAAAATCCAGGCAAATCTCACGCTTGCGGCCACGATACCCATACTGCCATGCTTTTGGCAGCAACTCGTGCACTTTTGGAAATAAAAGATGAATTAAATGGTACAGTTAGACTTTTATTTCAACCAGGAGAAGAAACTGGTGATGGAGGAAAGGCAGTTGTAAAACAAGGAGTTACCAAGGATGTGGATAGTGGATTTGCAATTCATATTTTCACAAACATTCCGCTTGGATACGCAGCTACTGGATATGACCAAGTAATGGCTGGAAATTACTTTTTTGAAGCAAATTTCAAGGGAAAATCTGCCCACGGATCCACCCCATTTGAAGGTCACGATGCAATTATGATGCTTAACACCTTTATGAATGCTGCTAATGGAGCAGTTGCTAGAAAAGTTGATGCCTTAAATGAGCCAATAGTTTTAAATTATGGTATTATTTCAGGTGGATCGGTTGCAAATGCAGTTGCAAGCCAAGCAAAATTGGTTGGTAGTTTCAGGTTTTTCACTAATGAATCTGCTGATAAATTTTTAAATGACCTAAAGGAAATAGCAGAATCATCAGCAAAACTTTATGGGGGAAGTGCAGGATTTACCTTTAACCAAGGAGCAGGTCCGGTTATAAATGAAAAAACTTCTACAGACATAGCTGTAAAAGTTGCCAGAGATTTATTTGGAGATGACCATGTCAAAACTGACATGAAGGTAGCAGGATCCGAAGATTTTGGATTTTTACTTGCAGGCTATGAAGATTTTGCCGGCATGCCAGGAGCTTATATGTGCATAGGTGCAAAAAATCCAGAAGACCCATCTACATTTCCTATCAACCACGCCCAAAATTTTAACCCAGATGAAAGTGTCTTTAAAGATGGGGCATTATTATTAGCCCAATATGCCTACGAATTTTTGAATCAAGATTAGAAATAAAAAAACAAAGAGGCCTTGTGCCTCTTTTTGTGTTGCAAAATCTAGAAAACATAATCATCGACATATAAATAAGTTAGGGTATAAAAAGACTAATTGCATAATATATTAATTTGATTTTATAGGCAAGAGTGCTATACTTATTAGGCCTAGGAGGACTTTATGAATATTATAATTTTGGGAGCAGGTAAGGTGGGCTCTCATCTAACAAATGAATTATCTTTGCAAGATCATAATATTTTGGTAATTGATAAAAACAAAGAAGTTTTAAATAGATTATTAGAACAAAATGATGTTATGGCCTTGGTTGGAGATGGTCGTGATGTTGATGTTTTGGAAGAGGCTGACGTTGCTAACTGTGATTTATTTATAGCACTTACCATGAGTGATGATGTAAATTTGATAGCTTCATCTCTAGCAAAATCCCTTGGAGCTAGCAATATTATTATCAGACTAAGGGATCCCAAATATGTAAATCATTTTGACCGTATCCAAGATGTGACAAATTCAAACTTAATCATAAATCCTGAGTACTTGGCAGCAAAAGAAATTCAAAGGTCTATTAAGTATTCCCATGCCAGAAATGTACAGGGTTTTGTGGATGAGAAAGCACTTATGATAGAGATTTCCATCGGTGAGAATTCAAAATTAGCAGGTAAAAGTCTAATGGAGGCAAATTCTTATCTTAGACAATTTGACATTATAATTGGAATTGTAGTTGATAATGGAGAAATCACTATCCCTAAGGGAAACTTTATCATAAAAAGTGGACAAAAAATATATATTATGGGCACAAAAGAGGGGATAGACAAGTTTTACAAGTCAGAAATTCCTGAAAGTGTCAGGATAAAGGACATTTTAATAATAGGAGCTAGTTCCATAACCCTCCAATTAACAGCCTTACTTTTGGAAAGAAACTTCAATGTAACCATAATTGAAATAAATAAAGAAAAAGCAATGGCAATCCAAGAGCAATTTGGTGATGCTGTTGTTATTAATGCTGATGGTTCAGATCCAGATATACTAGAAGAAGTACGTATAGATTCTTTTGATGCCCTAGTTTCATTAACAGGAATTGATGAAGAAAATATACTTATTGCTCTGATGGCAGAACATTATGGCATTGAAAAAATAATTGCAAAGGTAAATAGAACAAATCTTTTAAAAATCACAGGGATTTTGGATATAGACGCTACCTTTACTCCAAAAACAGCAGCAAGTAATTATATTAATAGGCTAATAAGATCAAAAGAAAATGCCAAGGATCTTTCTACTTTAAATAACTTATATAAACTCGAAGAAGACCAGGTTGAAGTTTTAGAATTTGAAGTAAATGAACATTCAAATTTATTTAATCATAAATTAAAAGATTTAA
The DNA here is from genome assembly GCF_946893725.1 of Anaerococcus sp. Marseille-Q5996. GTDB lineage: Bacteria > Bacillota > Clostridia > Tissierellales > Peptoniphilaceae > Anaerococcus > Anaerococcus martiniensis. The sequence continues at coordinate 421,502 of NZ_CAMPPE010000001.1, forward strand.
ATGTGAAACCGGATACACTAGTGGCTATTATTGAGCATCATGAATATGGAGGAGCAATCGAAGTTGCAACTGGTAACTCAATGATAGATAGGGGAGATAGAGTATTGATAATTACAAAAAGCAAAAACATCACCCAAATAGATGATATATTGGTGTAAAAATGAATTTAAAAATAGTTAACAATGCTATAGGTAGGCTATTACAGGTATTAGCCTTATTAATGCTTGTACCATTAATCGTAGCCTTTATCTATAATGAAACATTAAATGACAAACTAAATTTTATAATACCTATTATAATAGCGGTAATATTAGGATCTGTAATGGTAAAATTTGGATCTGAAAAGGGTCATATCTATACCAGAGAAGCTATGTTTACAACAGCATTTTGCTGGGTGCTTTACTCTGTTATAGGTGCAATTCCACTTTTTTTGACAGGATCAAATTTTCCAAGATTTATAGACGCATTTTTTGAAATGGCAAGTGGATTTACTACTTGTGGGGCATCTGTTGCGGCTGATGTAGAATTGCTGCCACATTCAATTATTTTTTGGAGATCATTTTCACATTTGATTGGGGGAATGGGGATTTTGGTTTTTACCCTTGCAATTTTACCAAAGGCCCATAACGAGTCGACAAATTTGATGCAGGCAGAAGTTCCAGGACCGACTTTTGGCAAAATTATGCCAAGGCTTTCACAAACTGCTAGAGTCTTATATATTATTTACTTATCAATGACTGCGATAACCACAATTTTTCTACTTTTTGGTGGCATGAACTTATTTGATAGTTTGATTTTTGCCTTTGGAACAGCTGGAACAGGTGGATTTGCAAATTATGGTCTATCAGTTGGACACTATGATTCTAGATATATAGAAATAGTCCTAGGGATAGCAATGCTTATGTTTGGAATTAACTTTAACTTATATTATTTTGCTATTTTCAAATCCATAAAAGAAAGTTTCAAATCTGAGGAATTGTATTGGTATTTGGGGATTATTGGTCTATCATCCTTACTTATTTTTATAAACATAGCACCAATGTCAGATGATCTGTATTATTCTGGAGTAAACTCGTTTTTTACAGTTTCTTCCATAATTACAACTACAGGCTATGTCACTGCAGATTTTGGGCAGTGGCCAATGTTTGCTAGAAATATTTTGATACTACTCATGTTTATAGGTGGTTGTGCAGGATCAACTGGTGGAGGCATAAAAGTTTCTAGAATAGTTATACTTATAAAATCAGCAATAAATCACATAAAACAAACCATAAATCCAATGAGGGTAACAGTTACTAAGCTTGACCATAAAAAAATTGATGATGAAGTTGAAGAATCAGTTTTAAAATACCTAGTAATTTATATAATTTTATTTATCATTTTTATGCTATTTATAACTTTAGACACCCACGATTTAGAATCAGCCTTTGTAGCGGTAGCCACAACATTTAATAACATTGGACCAGGACTTGGAGTATTAGGACCTATGAATAACTTTATGGATATGACCTATCTTTCAAAATTTGTCCTAACACTGGCAATGCTATTTGGTAGACTTGAATTGTACCCAATGATATTATTATTTTCACCTGCAACCTACAAAAACCTTAAAAACAAATAGATTGACAAAAATTAGTGGATTTTATACAATGAAAATATAAATAAAATCTCATAGGGAGTTCTAATTTAGGGGCTGAGAGGATGGTAGACCATCGACCTTACCTGATTTGGGTAATGCCAACGTAGGAAAATTAATTTTTGATCTTTAGAATACCCCTTGTGGTATTCTTTTTTTATAAAATTTTAGGAGGAAAATATGAAAACAGCATTAACAATTGCAGGATCAGATTCATCTGGAGGAGCAGGCATACAAGCTGATTTAAAGGCTATGACACTTAATGGAGTTTTTGCAATGTCTGCCATAACAGCGCTAACTGCCCAAAACACAACAGGCGTTACAGACATCATGGATGTAAGTCCAGAATTTTTGAAATCTCAATTAGATGCAGTATTTACTGACATTTATCCAGATGCAATCAAAATAGGAATGGTATCTGATAAAGATTTAATCATAGCAATTGCAGAAAAATTAGAAGAATATCAAGCAAAAAACATAGTTCTTGATCCAGTTATGGTTGCAACAAGTGGGTCAAAACTTTTAAAAGATGATGCAATTGATACTTTAAAAGAAAGATTAATTCCTCTAGCTGATCTTATTACACCAAATATTCCAGAAGCAGAAATTTTAGCGAATATGCAAATTAAAAATGAAATAGATATGGAAGTGGCTGCAGAAAAGATGGCTAATGAACTGGGAGTAAGTGTGCTTGTAAAGGGTGGACACTCAATAAATGATGCAAATGATGTATTATTTGAAATTGATTCACTAAATATTACATGGATTAATGGAAAACGTATAAAAAACGAAAATACCCATGGTACTGGGTGTACACTTTCATCAGCAATTGCTGCAAATCTTGCAAAAGATAAGAGCCTAGAAGAATCTGTTAGAAATGCGAAAAAATATCTAGAAGGCGCCTTAAATGATGGTCTAGATTTAGGAAAAGGTAGTGGACCAATGAACCATGCCTTTGATATAAAAGAAGCCTATAAAAGTTGATTTTAGAATTAAGTTTAAATATTAAAATTGCAATGATTATCACTATCATTTTCATTTGATAAACCAAAAAAATAGTTTGACATTTGAAATATTTAACCTTATAATTGGGGTAGTTACAATATAATAAATTTAAAAATACATTAAGAACACCTGTGGGGTAAGAACTGGTGGGGCAACTCACATTTAGCCATACTTTAGACTCATTTATATGGTTAAAACTCACAACCACAGGGGGCAAATTGCCAAATCCTGATAATAAACTTCATACCTAGAGGGTTTAAATAATGAGTAAATAGGTATGATTATAAAATCCTTGTTCAAAATAATGTGCAAGGACTTTTTTTGTCTATTTTTAAAAAAGGAGGAATTATGAAAAAGAAAATTTTTTTGATGGGCTTTATTTTACTAGTCCTAACATCATGTTCCAGCAAAGATAAAAATCAAGTTGTTGTTTTTAACGCTGGTGAATACCTGGATATGGATCTGATACCAGAATTTGAAAAAGAAACTGGCATTGATGTAGTATATGAAACTTTTACATCTGATGAGGAAATGTTTATAAAACTTTCCCAATCATCAAATAATTATGATGTGATAGTTCCAAGTGATTATATGGTGGAAAGACTACTTAAAAATGATATGCTTGAAAAAATTGATTTTTCAAATGTTCCTAATTTTAAATACATAGAAGATCAGTACAAGGGATTGCCATTTGATTCTAAAAATGAATACACAGTTCCATATTTCACTTCACATTTTGGTATAGTTTATAATACAGACATTATCAAAGAGCCAATTACAAAATGGGCAGATCTTTGGGATCCAAAATACAAGGGTGAGATTATAATGTATGATTTGCCAAGGCTATCAATGTCAGTTGCCTTGCAAAAATTGGGATATTCTATAAATACTCAAGACATGGACCAACTAACTCAAGCAAAAAATGAATTAATTAAACAAAAACCCTTGGTTTATGCTTATCTTACAGACGAAGCTCGTGATTTGGTTATCCAAGGTGATGCAGCAATAACTGTTATGTATTCTGGTGATGCACTTTTGATGAGAAACCAAAACCCAAATCTAAAATTTGTTATTCCAGAAGAGGGAATGAATCTTCAAGTAGATTCATTGGCTATCCCAAAGGGGGCTAAAAATAAAAAGAATGCTGAAATATTTATAAATTATTTTACAAATCCAGAAATTGCTGCAGCAAATGCAGAATGGATGGAGGGTTTTACCTGCGTTGTTGAAGGTGTTCGTGAACAATTACCTGATTATATTAGATATGCAGAGGAAGCCTATCCGGATTTTTCAAAGCTACCAGAACCTGAAATGTTTAAGGATTTGGAAGACTATATGCAGGTTTACAATGATTCTTGGGTGGAAGTCCTAGCGGCTTATTAGGAGGAGATAATGAGCGAAGTTTTACAATTAAGAAACATAGATAAATTTTACGATGAAAAACAAATACTAAAATCTATTAATTTAGATGTAGAAAGAGGCGAGTTTTTAACCCTAATTGGTCCATCTGGTTGCGGAAAAACAACTACATTAAGAATCATAGGCGGATTTGAAAAACCTGATAGTGGAGAAGTGATTTTTGAGGGCAAGGATATATCAAACATTCCACCGAATGAAAGAAATATCAATACAGTTTTTCAAAATTATGCACTTTTTCCTCATTTAAATGTTTTTGATAATGTAGCCTTTGGTTTAAGAATCAAAAAGACCAAGGAAAGTGAAATCAAGAAAAAAGTAGAAAAAGCCTTAGACTTAGTTGATCTTGCAAAATATGGCAATAGAGATATTTCAAGATTATCTGGTGGGCAAAAACAAAGGGTTGCTATTGCAAGAGCCTTAGTTAATGAGCCAGAAATAATTTTATTTGATGAGCCTCTTGGTGCCCTTGACTTAAAGCTAAGAAAAAGAATGCAAATAGAACTTAAAAATATACAAAAAGAAGTGGGTATCACATTTATCTATGTAACCCACGACCAAGAAGAAGCCCTTTCCATGTCAGATAAAATAGCAGTTATGAATAAGGGAATCATAGAGCAATTTGGAACTCCTCAGTATATTTACGAAGAACCAGTAAATGCCTTTGTTGCAAACTTCTTGGGTGATTCAAATATTTTCCATGGCAAAATGGTCGACCGTTCCAAGGTAAATTTCCTAGGCCATGATTATCCGTGCGTGGATAAGGTAAAACCAGGAAAAAATGTTAGTGTTATGCTTCGCCCAGAGTATTTATATCTGGCTGAAGATGCTAGTTTAAAAGGAAGCGTTCAAAATTCAATGTTTAAGGGGACTTACTATGATATAAGAGTTTGTGGTAAAGATTTTGCCATAAATGTTCACAATCCCGAAGATGTTGCAATTGGAACAAATGTAAGCGTTGCCATAGATCCAGATGCCATCCACGTAATGGAAGAAAGATCAGATTCACAAACAAATATTGAGCCTGGGGGGATAAGAGTATGAAAAAATATTTAAATATTTACCTGGTATGGGCTGGAGTTTTCATAATTTTGCCCCTAGTACTGATACTTTTATATTCATTTAACGGGTCAGGATCTATTGCCTTTGATAATTTTAGCTTTAGTTTAAAAAATTATTCCAGATTTTTTGAACCTATTTATTTAAAAATGCTTGGGATTACCCTTCTTATTTCATTTTTAGCAACTCTAGGTTGCTTAATAATTGGATACCCTGTGGCTTATATTATTTCAAGAATGGATGAGGCAGTAGCATCTTCATTAATTTTTGTTTTTATAATGCCAATGTGGATTAATCTTTTGCTTAGAACCTACGGTTGGATTACTCTTTTAGGTAGAAATGGGGTTTTAAATAGGTTTTTGGGCTCAATGGGGGCTGAGACATTGGGAATAATGTACACACCAACTGCCGTAATACTAGGTATGATTTATGAATTTTTGCCATTTATGGTTATACAAATTTATAATGCCCTTAAAAAAGTTGACAAAAATCTGATAGATGCTGCCCTAGATTTGGGAGCAGATATGAAAACAGTTTTTAAAAAAGTAATATTTCCTCTATCATTGCCGGGAGTTTATACTGGTATAATTATGGTTTTTATTCCTGCCATATCTACCTTTGTAGTTTCAAACCTGCTTGGTGGACAAAAAGTATATATGATAGGAAACTTGATTGACCAACAATTTACCTTTACAGGAGATTGGGGATTTGGTTCAGCAACAGCAATTATTCTTATGCTAATTTTATTCCTAGCCTTATTTATCCAAAGAAGATTTGGCCGTGATTTGGAAGGGGATATTGTATGAGAAAATTTTTAGAACGCCTTTATACAATCATAGTTTTTTTGTTTTTGTATGCTCCAATTGTGGTGATGATAGTTTTTTCATTTAATGATAGTAAACTTCGTGGCCGTTGGGTAGGTTTTACAACTGACTGGTATACAGAACTTTTTTCAAATCCTGAGATAATTTCTGCAGTAAAAACAACTTTGATAGTGGCCGTTGTAGCGACTATTGTTGCGACAATTATCGGTACACTTTCAGCAATCGGTATTTCAGAACTACGTGGCAGAAAGAAAAATGCAATTTTAAATATAAATTATCTGCCAGTCTTAAATCCAGATATAATTACAGCTATATCTTTGATGGGTCTTTATGGATTTTTGAAGTTAAATTTGGGCTATTTAACTATGATTTTATCCCATGTTATGTTCTGCATTCCCTATGTAGTTTTGACAGTACTTCCTGCAGTAGAAGCCATGGATAAGAATATTATAGAAGCTGCCCTAGACCTTGGTGCAACACCTTCATATGCTGTTAGGAAAGTATTAATACCAAATATCAAAAATGGGATTTTTGCGGGGGCCTTGATTTCTTTTACCCTTTCCTTAGATGATTTTGCAATTTCATACTTTACATCGGGAAATGGGGTTTCAAACCTATCAATGACTATTTATTCCATGGCCCGCAGGGGGATAAATCCATCTATAAATGCACTTTCTGCAATAATATTTGTAGTGGTATTTATTTTCTTACTAATCCAAAACAGAAAAGTAATATTTGGCAAGGAGAAAAATCCAACAACTTTTATGCATTAAACCTTGACAAGGTCAAGAATTTATAGTAATATATAGCAGTCGACTATGAAGTTTCTTTTATGAAACTTTTCGATCAAATCGCGCTTCCTGTAAGCGATTTTAAAAATAAATGTCAGGACGAGTACAGCCGCCACCTATCAGCTGCGGTGTCTAAATATGATAGGCGAAAATTTTTATAGGAGGAATATTGATGAAATATCAAAAAACTTACACTCCAAGTGCAAGCGACATCGAAAGAAAATGGTATGTTGTTGATGCAGAAGGAGCTGTATTAGGACGTCTTGCTACACAAGTAGCAGCAATTTTAAGAGGAAAACACAAAGCTACATTTACTCCAAATATGGATATGGGAGATTATGTAATTGTTGTTAACGCTGATAAAGTTAGACTTACAGGTAACAAAGAAAACCAAAAAGAATACAAAAGATATTCAGGTTATACAGGTGGTTTAAAAATCACATCTTACAAAGATATGATGAACAAACACCCAGAAAGAATCGTTGAACATGCAGTTATCGGTATGCTTCCACACAACAAACTAGGTCGCCAAATGGCTAAAAAACTTAGAGTTGTAGCAGGCCCTGACCACAATCACGAAGCTCAAATGCCTGAAAAATTGGAATTACAGTAAGGAGACTTAAATGGCAGATACAATTATTCAATCAACAGGACGTAGAAAATCCGCAGTTGCCAGAGTTACAATGAGACCAGGTAGCGGAAATATTGTAGTAAATGGTAGAAATATCGAAGAATATTTTGATTTTGAAACTTTAAGAATCGTTGCAAAATCACCACTTGCACTAACAGAAAATGAAAATAGCTTTGACATCAAAGTAAACGTAAACGGTGGTGGATACAACGGACAAGCAGGAGCTATCAGACACGCTATTGCTAGAGCCCTTCTTGAAGTAAACCCTGATTACAGACAAGCTCTAAAAAGAGCAGGATTTCTTACACGTGACCCACGTAAAAAAGAAAGATACAAACCAGGTCAAAAGAAAGCAAGAAAATCTTCACAATTCTCAAAGAGATAATATTACAGAAATTACAAGCACATATATTATATGTGCTTTTTTTATTTGAAATTTTAAAGGTATAATCATTTTTATGAATAATATAAACTACAATCTAGAAATGGAAAAAATAATAGATAAAAATCGAAAAGAAGGATTAAAACCAAAACTTTTAATGCAAGTATGCTGTGCTCCGTGCTCGACAACAGTTATGCATAGAATAAAAGATGATTTTGATATAGATATGTATTTTTACAATCCTATGATATATCCAAGGACAGAATTAGAAAAAAGAAGTGATTATGTTGGTGTCTTGGCCAAAAGAATCGGCATAGATGGCAAAGTAATTGTCCCAGAAAATGATGTAAGAGACTTTTATGATGTAGCAAAAAAAAGAAAAGACTCAGCTGAAGGTAGCGAGGCTTGCTATGATTGCTACAAGCTAAGGCTTAGAGAAACTGCGAAATATGCAAAAGAGCACGGCTATGATTATTTTTGTACAACACTTTCAATTTCTCCATACAAAAAATCTAAATGGATAAATGAAATTGGCAGGGAATTAGAAGAAGAATATGGAGTAAAATACTTATACTCCGACTTTAAAAAACGAAATGGCTACCAAATGTCCATTGAATTATCAAAAAAATATCAATTATATAGGCAGTCATACTGCGGTTGCGTATTTTCTTATAATGAAATGAAAGAACACAATGAAAAAATGAAAAATGATGACACAGGATTATAATCCTGTGTTTTTTTGTAAGAATTGGGTAATTGTATAATAGAAAAAATATGAGGCTTGTTTATGAATAATGTATCTTTAATCAAAAAAATAGAATATGAAGATGATTTATCAAAAACATATCCGGTGACCTTTGCTTTGGATCATGATTTTGATAGGTCAAAGGCAAAAAAATTTTTTAATGAAATTAAAGAACAATCATTACTTGCCCACGATAAAATAAATGTGGGCAATAATTCATTTACAGTCGAGATTTCACTAAAGAACATAGGCCAGATTACTAAAATCTTATTAAAAAATAATTTAGATTTTTATGGGGTATATGTTTTATATGACAATTTTTTAGAAATGAAAGAGGTATAAGAAATGAGCAATGTATTAGATTTACTAAATGAACAAATGAACTTTGAATATGAATCAGCTTATATTTATAAAGCAATGAGTGCATATACTGATGACCTAGACCTAGATGGTTTTACAAAATGGTTAGATATTCAAGTAGAAGAAGAAATCATGCATGGTGAAGGTATGAGAAAGTTCCTTCAATCTGTAGGTTACAAACCACACTATAAAGCAATTGCAGAACCAAAAGATGATTACTCCTCAGTACTTGAAGTATTAAAAACAGCCCTAGATCATGAAAAAGAAGTAACTAGAAGAATTATAGAAATTTCAAATGCAGCTCGTGAAGAAGATGCAAGAGTATTTTCATTTATCCAATGGTATATCGATGAGCAAGTAGAAGAAGAAGAAAACTTCACAAAAATGATTACAAGAATGGAAAGAGTTGGAGATGACTGGCACTCAATCTATATGCTTGACCAAGAATTAGGTCAAAGAGGACCAGCGGAATCACCAGATATTCCAAATGTAAATCTATGAAAGTAAAGCTTGAAAACTCAATTGCTAGATTAGAAGTAAATACAAATGGTGCCTACATCGACAATTTTGAAGTAAAAGGCAATCCAATATTTTTTCCAAAAGTAATGGTAAAAATTGGGGAACAATTAAAAATTCGCGGTGGAATGCATATTTGTGCTCCTAATTTTGGCCTTGATAATACATTAAAATCCCTTCCCTCTCATGGATTTGGAAGGGATTTGTTGTGGGAAGTTTTGGAGCAGAGGGAAGATTTTATAAAATTATCCCTAGATGGAGTCGATACTTATAAAGAGGTCAGATTTATTGTAAGCTATAAGCTAGATGGCCCAAATCTATTATTAAATTTAGAAATAGAAAATAATTCTAACGAAGAAAAACTAATTGCTCCAGGTTTTCACCCATATTTTTACGCTGATCATAGGCCGGTTACCATAAATGATAAAAATATAGATAAGGCTGATTTGCCAAAAAGTATTTATGAAAGGGGCCAAAATCAAAAATTTACTATAAATTCTAATGATGTTGAAATCTTAGGCTTAAAAAATATTAATAGATACGTCTTTTGGTCTGATTTTAAGGGAGATTATATTTGTATTGAGCCAACCTATAATGGCAATGCCTTTGAGGATGAAAAAAAAGAAATATATCAGTTAAAATCTAAAGAAATTTTTGAAATGGCTTGTGAAATTAAAGTACACTTTTAATATATTTAAAAGCTAAGTTAAATATACAATAGAATTGTTGATTTATTTAAAATTGTGGTATAATATTATTAGGATATTGAAATAGGATTTTAACTTATTTCGAAAGGGGAAAGATATGTTAACTACAATTTTTACATTTGCACTAGGTGCTTTTATATTTTCACTAGTCTTTAAAATTATTTTTGCTGTTATTGGCCTAGTAATAAAGATAGTTGGAAAAGCCTTATTATTGCCATTTTTATTAATTGGCGGCATACTTTTCCTACCACTAATTATTTTTGGACTAGGGATTGGACTTATAGTTCAGTTTTTACCAGTAATTTTAGCTGGTGGAGTTATCTATTTGGTCTACAAAAAGTTTTTTAATGATAAAGAGAAATATTGGTACAATTAAAAAGAACTGACTTTATTAGTCAGCTCTTTTTTTATTTCTTATTAAAGGCGTATTTTTCGATTGCTTCTGCAACTGCACCCTCTTCATTGTTTGATTTTGTTACAAAATCTGCCACTTCTTTTACCTGCAAGTGGGCATTTGCTACTGCTACACCAATACCTGCAGCCTCTATCATTGCTACATCATTATAATTATCACCAATTACTAAAGTATTTTCCATATCTATGCCATAATGGTCGCAAACTTTTCTTAAGGCTGTGGCCTTATTTACATTTTTTGCGTTTATTTCCATATACATATCAGAAGAATAAGCTATTTCACAACTATAATCTGTGATTGCTGCTACATCTACCTCTAATGAATGGAGGAAGTCTATATCATTATTTTTTATTAAGGCCTTTAATATGATTTTATCTTTTAAAAAATCGATATTTGTACCTTGGATTTCCTCAATACAGGTATCATTTGTGTAGGCGTTTGATTTTTCAATTGGGTCTAGATTTATAGCATACTTGCAATCTAAGGTGTATACAAAAAATTCTAAATTATTTTTGTAAGCATATTCAAAGACGTTTTTGGCATATTCAAATTCTAGTGGCAATGAGTCAACTATTTGTCTATCTTCTGCCTTTAGAGTGATTGCACCATTACAACAGATTATAAATCTATCTTCTTTTATGACTCCAGCTTGATCTGGAATTTCATTTAGTTCGTAAGGGCCTCTGCCTGTTGCAAGAATTACTTTCATGCCATTGTCTTCTGCTTTGGCAATTGCTTTTGTATTGATTTCTGGGACATTTTTTAAATTGTCCACCAAAGTTTCATCAATATCAGATGTTATCAGTTTTATCATAAATGCTCCTTATACAAATTATTCCCATTTGAGCAAAATTTATGACAATTATTTATTTTCTCTCAAAAATTCGATTATATCATCTGATTCGTATAGATATTCGCCATCGTGGTATAGGCATGGAATTTGTCTTTTTCCACCATTATCTATTAATTCACGCATTGCTTCGCGGTCTTGGTCTATATTTACAATTTCAATTTCTATATCATTTTCTTTCATAAAATTTTCTACTTTTTGGCAATAAGGGCAAATTGTCCCTACAAATAATTTATAATCATTCATTATTTTTTCTCCTTAAATTTATTTTCATATTATCTTCATTATGGTATATTATACTAATAGTAACAAAATTTTAAAGGTGGTAAGATGAAATCTAAAGTAATGAGTGTCATTAGGTTTTTCCTAATTCTTATAATCCTTGCTTGTATTGCGATTTTAGGAAAAAGACTACTAGATTACAGAACTAATGCAAATAATAACAAAGAACTAGCAAATGTGGTTAAAGAAGTTGAGTCAGAAATGCAGCATGAAAGCGATGATAATCCTGATCAAAACTCAAATATTGATCCATGGGAGCAAAAACGCCAACACTATTTAAAAGTAATGGATGCTCTTGCTCAAAAATATAACAATGATGACATAATTGGCTTTATAGATATTCCGGATGTGGGTATTTCCTATCCAATAGTTCAAGGACCTGATAATGATTTTTACCTTCGCCGTGGAATAAATAAAGAATATGACATTGCTGGGTCTATATTCATTGACATGAATAATAAACCAGATTTTAACGATGATAATACTGTAATTTATGGTCACCATTTGGAGATAAACTCAATGTTTACTCCACTTGACCAATATAGAAAACAAGAATTTGCAGAAAATCACACAACTATATATCTTGCAACAAAAACAGAATTACGTGAGTACCAAATATTCTCAGCATACGGAATTCCTGCAGACTATGCATACAGGACTCTTTATTTTACAAATAGAGATGATGTTGTTCCTTACTTTAATCAATTAAGAAGCAATTCTGAGGTAGTTATGCCAGATGTAACATTTAAGCCAGATGATCAAATCATCACACTTTCTACCTGCCAATACGATTATGCTGACCAAAGACTAGCTATCCATGCAGTTAGGGTTAAATAATGAGATATATTTTTGAAGAAAAAAACCAAATTGATATAAGTGAAGTTAGTGGAGGATTAGTTTTAAGACACGAATCATTCAACCCAACCCATATTTTTGAATGTGGCCAATGTTTTAATTTTAATATCGAAGAAGACGGCTCATATACGGCTGTTCACCTAGGAAGAATTATAAATGTCCTTCAAAAAGAAGACCATGTTCTAATTAGAAATGTTTCCCTAGATGAGTTTTATGAAATTTTTTATGATTACTTTGATCTTGGCACTGATTACAGTGCGATAAGAGAAAAATTATCAGAAAATGAAATTTTAAAAACAGCATCCGATTATGGCTATGGAATCAGGATTTTAAACCAAGAAATGTTTGAAACAGTTATTTCATTTATAATTTCAGCAAATAATGGAATCACTAGGATAAAAAATTCTATAAAAATCATTAGTGAAAGATATGGTGACTATATTGGCGAATATATGGGACGCAAATACTATGCATTTCCAAGACCAGAAGTTTTAGCAAAGGTAGACCCTTTAGAACTACGTGAATTTGCCAGAGTTGGTTTTCGTGATGTAAGAATAGTTGAAGCTAGCAAGATGGTTGCTGATGGATATTTAGATTTTGATATTGATCAGACATTATCAACTGAGGATTTAAAAGAAAAACTAATGCAAATGCCAGGAATTGGTCCAAAGGTTGCTGATTGCATTTTACTTTTTACCTACCATAGAAGAGAAACTTTCCCGGTAGATGTTTGGATAAAACGTGTAATGGAAACTCTTTTTATAGGCCATGAAGTGCCAAAAAAACTGGTGGATGACTATGCAAGAGAATATTTTGGAAAGCTAGCTGGCTATGCTCAACAATATTTATTTTATTACGGACGAGAAGAAAAAATAGGAAAATAACCTTAAGTAAAGCTTAGGGTTATTTTTTTGGATATATTTAAAGTTGTATAATATATTTAAGGAGCTTTATATATGGAAAATTTAGAGAAAATTAAAGATCAAACTAGAAATGCTATCGATGAATTTATTATAGAGGCAGATTTAGAAGAAAATGACATCCTAGTTTTAGGTGGATCAACTAGTGAAATTAATGGCGGATCTATAGGAAAAGATTCTAGCTTAGAAATCGGAAATGCAGTAATAGAAACGGTATTAGAAATTCTAGATGAAAAAAATATAAAACTTGCTGTCCAATGCTGCGAGCATATAAATCGTGCCATAGTCATTGAAAAAGAAGTAGCTTTAAAAAACAACTTTGAAATTGTATCGGTAGTTCCTGCCCTAAATGCAGGTGGGGCAATGAGTGTGGCTGCCTTTAGTCAAATGAAAAATCCAGTTGTAATTGAACATGTAATAGCAAAAGCAGGCATTGACATTGGTGATACAGAAATCGGTATGCATGTAAAATTTGTCCAAGTACCTCTTAGACTAGCAGAAAAGTACATAGGCAAGGCAAGAGTAACAGCCTTAAAATCTCGTTCAAAATTAATTGGAGGTGCCCGTGCTATATATGAATAATATCCTTGTTATTTATAATTAATCTTGTATAGTACTTTAGGCTAAAATAGAGAAAAGAGGGTTAATGATGGAAAATTATGATGTTATAGTAGTTGGCGCTGGAGCCGCTGGGGCTTTTATGGCCTACGAATTTAAAAAACTAAATACTGACAAAAAAGTTTTGGTAATAGATGGGGGTAGACAAGTAGCAAATAGATCTTGTCCAATCACAGAAGGAAAAGTTGACCACTGCATCCACTGCAATCCTTGCAATATTATGTATGGTTTTGGAGGAGCAGGTACACTTTCCGACGGAAAATACAATATTACAACCAATTTTGGCGGAGATTTACACGAGTACATAGGCGAAAAAAAGGCCATGGATCTAATGGAATATGTGGATTCAGTTTTGATGGATTTTGATGGTGGAGAATTAGAATTATATTCTACAGACAAGAATGATTTGAAAACCAAGTGTCTCCAACACGATTTGCACCTATTAGATGCAAAAGTTCGTCACTTTGGTACTGAAAGAAATAAAATCATTCTTCAAAAAATCTATGACTACGTAAAAGATGAAATAGACTTTAAATTTAAAACTATGGTTACTGAAGTTTCTTATGAAAATGAGATTTATACTTTAAAAACAAATGATGGAGAAACTTATACCTGCAAGGACTTGGTGCTTGCAGCGGGTCGTTCAGGGTCAAAATGGATTTCAAAAATTTGCGACCAATTTGAAGTCCCTACTCGCAAAAACCGTGTAGACATTGGTGTGCGTGTTGAAGTTCCAGCAGAAGTTTTTAAACACATCACAGATGATGTTTATGAAGCAAAAATAATGTATCAAACCAAACAATATAACGATGTAGTTCGTACATTTTGTATGAATCCTTATGGCCAAGTAGTTGTTGAAAATACAAATGGAATCCAAACTGTAAATGGTCACTCATTTACAGATCCTAATCTTCAATCACCAAACACAAACTTCGCACTTTTAGTAACCAACAAATTTACAGAACCATTTGAAGATTCAAATGAATATGGTGAATCAATTGCTAGACTTTCAAATATGCTAGGTGGTGGAGTATTGATGCAAAGATTTGGAGATTTAGTAAAAGGGCGTCGTTCATCAGAAAGACGCATGGCAAAATCATTTACAAAACCAACCTTAAATGCAACTGCTGGTGATCTTTCACTAGTAATGCCAAAAAGACAGCTAGATGATATTATCGAAATGATTTATCAATTAGATAAGATTGCCCCAGGTATGGCAAATGATGACACACTTTTATATGGTATAGAAGTTAAATTCTACAATTCAGTTGTGGATGTGGACAGCAATTTTGAAACAAGCCAAGAAGGCCTTTACTGCCTAGGAGATGGTTCAGGAGTGACCCACTCACTTTCTCAAGCATCAGCTTCTGGCGTAGAAATGGCTAGGATTTTAAATTCTAGGGCTTAAAATGAAATATTTTTACGAACAAATTTCAAAAAAAGATGGCATAATTTTAAGGGGAGTAATAAACACTCCTGATGACTTTGACCCGACCAAAAAATACGCAACGGTAATTTTCTACCACGGTTTTGGTGGCGACCGCAATGGAAGCGCTTGGTTTCGCGGGCAAAATTCAAAATATTTAACTGATAGGGGATATATAACATTTCGCTTTGATTTTTCTGGAACAAATGAATCCGACGGCGACTTTTATGACATGACAGTAAGCCGTAAAGAAGAAGAAGCTATAATGATTTATGATTTTACAAGGCTACGTAAATTTGTAGATAGAAGCAGAATTTACCTAGTAGGGCATTCGTTGGGTGGAGTTATTTCTACCCTGATTGCCCCAAAAGTAAATCCAAAAGCCATGGTACTTTTAGCTCCTGCCAGCGATATGAATAATCCTGAGTACCTAAAAATAGCAGGAATGACCTATTTTGATCCAAAAACTGATAAGCAAAATTTGGATAAAATCGAAATGGCAAAAAAACTAAGAGAAACCCAGGATGTAGATATAGGCGGAGTAAAACTTCACAAAGGATTTTTGCTAGACTTTTTGCCAAAGGATATTTATGGCGAGGCCAGCAAATATAAGGGCAATGTTTTGATTTTGCGTGGGACCCAGGATGATTTGGTATTTAATGATGCCAATGAAAAACTTCAAAAAGCCTATAATCATGCAAAATATGAGCAGATAATAGATGCTGATCATTCCTTTAAAAACTTTGACCATAGGCAGATAGTTTTTGAAAAAATGTATAATTTTTTAGAAGAGAACCAATAATTTACCACCTAAGGGTGGTTTTTTATTGTTAATGACCAAAATACCTTAAAAATCAAGATGAAATATTAGTTTTTAAAGTTATAATAAAAGTATGACTAAATTTTTGATTACAACTAGTTTCGGTCTTGAAGCCCTTGTTAAAAGACAACTTTTGGACATGGGATATGAAGATTTTGAAGTTAGTGATGGGATGATTAGCTTAAATGCTAATTTATCTGATATTTCAAAACTAAATATAAATTTACGACAGGCAGATAGGGTATATCTTGTTGTTGATGAATTTATGGCAAATGACTTTGACCAGCTTTTTGAAGGGGTGAAGAAAATCTCTTGGCCTGATTACTTGGCTAAGGATAGCAATTTTATGGTGGCTGCTAGGACTCATAAGTCAAAATTATTTTCTGTTCCTAGCATTCAATCTGTCACAGAAAAAGCTATTGTCGATTCAATGAGAAAAAGATTCAATATCAAGCACTTTGATAAATCTGGCCATAGGGTTCAAATTGAGGTAATGCTTAAAAATGACATTGCTACAATTGCAATTGATACTTCTGGAGAAGGTCTTCATAAGCGTGGTTACCGCGAAGAAAGTGTAAAAGCACCGCTTCGTGAAAACTTGGCAGCAGCCCTTGTGGACTTATCTTTTTATAATCCTGATAGGTTTTTGTTTGATGGGTTTTGCGGCTCTGGAACTATTTTGATAGAAGCTGCTAGAAAGGCTCGCAATATTGCTCCTGGCATAGACCGTAATTTTGATTTTGAAAACTTTATTTTCATTGACAAAGACCAACATAAACTGACCAAAAAACAAGCCTTGGAAGTAATTGATTATGACAAAAAATTAAACTTGCTAGGTTCAGATATTTCTGGTAGAGCAATTTCCCTTGCCAAAAACAATGCCATAAATGCTGGTGTTGGTGAGGATATTTCATTTCTGACTCGAGATTTTTCAAATGTTGCTATTAAGGATGATTTTGGGATTATGATTTCAAATCCTCCTTATGGAGAGAGATTATCTAACATTGATACAGATGAGATTTATGCAAAAATAAATGACAAATTTAAAAACAAAGACACTTGGTCCTTGTATTTTATTAGCAGTGATGAAAAATTTGATCAAAAATTTAAGAGAAAACTTTCAAAAAAGAGAAAATTATATAACGGTGGAGAAAAAGTAGATTTTTACCAATATTACGGAAAGAAACCTGATAAAAATGGAGGAAATAATTGACTGCAAGGAAAGAAAACACTGACGGGAAAAGAATAGCTATTCTGATTCTATCTGTTATTGTGGCTATTTATCTAATTGGAACTGTAATTTTTTCATATATTGCCCTGCCAGGGACAATTTTAAATGGCAAGGACATCTCATATGCTTCTAAAAAAGAAGCTTTGGCAGCAGCGCCGGATGATTTTGGATTAAAAGTTACAGGACGTGATGGCAGAGAACTAACTATAAATCCTAAAGACATTGACTACACTGCTGAGTTGCCTAAAGATGCAAAAATAGATCAAAATCCATTTGCATGGCCAGGTGCAGTGATGAATAAAAAAGAGCAAGATTATAACTTTGACTACAAAGTTCACTATAATCAAGAAAAACTAAATAAAAAAATTGATGATTCAAATTTAATGAATGGTATTACTGAGCCTCAAGATGCAAAAATTGCCATAAAAAATGGTGAATTTGTAATTGATAAAGAGGTTGAGGGTAACAAAATCGATAAGGAAAAACTTAAAAAATCAATTATCGATAGTATAAATACCAAAAATAAAGAAGTAACTTTGGATAATAACTATTACTTTGCACCTGAAGTAAAAAGCAATGATCCTGAATTACAAAAAATTATAGAAGATGCTGACCATATCAAGGATATGACAATTTCATTTAACTTTAATGGCTTTGATTTCAAACTAGAAGGTGATTCTTTATTAGAATTATTTGATATGAATGAACATGGTCTTGAATTAAACTATGACAAAGTCCATGAATACGTAAAATATCTAGCAAGTGAAACTGATACTTATGGGAAAAATCGTAAATTTAATGCTACTGGCATTGGTGAAATAGTTGTTGGACCTGGAGTTTATGGTTTTAGATTAGATATTGATGGAATGATTGATAAAATTTATGAACAAATTAATTCTAGAAAAAGTGGAGATATAGAGCCAGTTTATGCAAATATTGCTTATGTAAGAACAGAAACTGGTGAAGATATTGGTGATACTTATGTAGAAGTAGATATTTCTCGCCAACATATGTGGTTTTACAAAAATGGTGAGTTAATTTTAGAATCTGATTTAGTATCAGGAAGACCGGTTGATGGCTGGGCAAGTAATGTTGGTGTAGGACAAATTTTAAATAAGGCTGCAAATACCAAGCTAAAAGGATTAAACTTTGACGGAGTAACAGAATATGAAACTCCGGTTGACTATTGGATGCCAATTGGATGGGATGGAGAAGGATTCCATGATGCACCATGGCGTGGAGCCTTTGGTGGAGAACTTTATGTGCAAAATGGATCTCATGGTTGCTACAACCTACCACCATCAGTTGCAAAAGCTTTATTTGAAAATGTTGATTATGTAACACCAGTTATAGTTTACGAATCAAGCACTAACAATTCGCCAGCTATGGCTTATTAAGAGAGAATATGATAAAAATTGAAAATCTAAGTTATGCTTATTCAACAAGTGAGGATGAACAAAGCCATTTTGCTCTAAGAGGACTTGATCTTGACATAAATAAAGGAGATTTTGTTGCCGTACTAGGACACAATGGCTCTGGTAAATCCACTCTGGGAAAACTTATGAATGCGCAAATTTTCCCGACAGAGGGTAATATTTGGATAGACGACTTAAATACAAATGATGAAAATTTAATATGGGATGTAAGGGGCAAATGCTCCATGGTTTTCCAAAACCCTGATAACCAGATGGTTGCAACTACTGTTGAAGAAGAAGTGGCCTTTGGTGTAGAAAATTTACGAATCCCAAACCCAGAGCTGCGTGAAAGAGTCGATAATGCCATAGAATTAGTTGGCATGAGTGATTTTAAGACTAGAAACCCAGCTTCTCTTTCAGGTGGGCAAAAACAAAGAGTTTCCATAGCTGGTGTTATTGCAATGATGAGTGATTATATCATCTTTGATGAACCAACAGCTATGCTTGATCCTCAGGGTAGAAAAGATGTTATAAAACTTGTTGAAGACCTAAATAAAAATTATGGCAAGACAATTATTTATATAACCCATTATATGGAAGAGGCTATAATTGCTGATAAAATAGTGGTTTTGGACAAGGGTCAAAAAGCCCTTGAGGGTTCAGCGCGTGAGGTCTTTTCTAAGGTAGATCAAATGAAATACCTAGGTCTTTCTGTACCCCAAGTAACAGAGGTAGCCTACGAACTTAGACAAAAAGGTGTAAAGTTTGATAGACTACCATTGAGTATTGATGAATTTTTGGAGAGCATATGAACTTAGATATAAAAAATGTTGATTTTATTTACAATCAAGAGTTACCGTCTGAAGTATATGCTCTAAAAGATATCAATCTTCATATAGGAAACCATGAGATAATAGGCCTAATAGGGCAAACAGGATCGGGAAAATCAACCCTGGTCCAATTATTAAATGGACTTCTAATTCCAACAAATGGAGATGTTATTGTTGATGGTATTAGTACAAAAGATAAGGAAAAACGTAGGGACATTAGATTTAAGGTGGGTCTAGTATTTCAATATCCAGAACACCAACTTTTTGAAGAATCTATTGCAAAAGACATTGCCTTTGGTCCTACAAATATGAAATTAACTGAAGAAGAGGTTGATATAAGGGTGAAAGAGGCAATGGCAAAAGTTGGCCTTGATTATGAAAAATATAAGGACGTATCGCCTTTTGAAATCTCTGGAGGCCAGCAAAGAAGAGTTGCAGTTGCAGGTATTATTTCAATGAATCCTAAGGTTTTGGTTTTAGATGAGCTGACAGCAGGGCTTGATCCAGTGGGTCGTGAAGAAATTTTTGAAGAAATTATTAATATTTATAATAATGACCCAGAACTGACAATCGTCTTAGTAAGCCATTCCATGGAAGATGTGGCAGAGTATGTAGATAGGGTTATTGTTATGAACAAGGGACAAATATATAGCGATGCTTCAACTTATGATACATTTACCAAGGTGGATTTAGAAAAAATTGGCCTAGATGTTCCTCAAATTTCAAAATTTATGAAAGCTTATAAGGAAAAGGGCCATGATGTACGTGATGACATCTACACAATAGAAGATGCAGTAAAGGAACTTAGCAGATATTTAGGAGCAGCCAATGAATAGAGTAACAATTGGTCAATATTTACCCTTTGATACCTTTATACATAGGCTAGATCCTAGGGTAAAGCTTATTGGAGTATTTGCATATATAATTACAGTATTTTTTGTAGAAGATTTTGTAAGTTTCATTCCCTTTGCCTTATTACTTGTGGCCATGCTTTTTATTGCCAAAATCCCTATTAAATCTGTTTTTAAATCCCTAAAACCCCTACTATTTATTATCATAGTAACTGCGCTTATAAATTTATTTACAGCTCCGGGCAATGTGATTTTTAATATTGGTCCACTAACTATTACTGATGAAGGGGTCTATAGAACTCTTTTTACAGTTATCAGACTAATATTAATTATTCTTACAACATCTATTTTAACTTACACAACAAGTCCCATGGAACTTACAGATGGTTTAGAAAAATTATTTTCACCCCTAAAAAGATTTGGTTTTCCGGCAGGAGAACTTGCTATGATGATTAGTATCTCTCTAAGATTTATCCCAACCTTATTTGAAGAAGCAAATAAAATTAGAATGGCTCAAATGGCTAGAGGGGCAGATTTTGAATCGGGAAATATTATAAATCGTGCTACAGCTATGATTCCACTTCTAGTACCACTTTTTATAAATTCCTTTAAAAGATCGGATGAATTAGCAACAGCCATGGAAGCTAGGATGTATAGGATAGGGGAAGAACGCACAAAATTAAATGAGATTTTTATGGATAAAACAGACTATATTACCTTATTCTCGTTTTTAGGATTTTGTGCACTGATAATACTTAAAAAATATTTATGGTAAAAAATATACTTTTAAAAATTGGCTATGATGGGACAAATTTTCATGGTTTTCAGTACCAAGAAGATCTTAGAAATATAGAAACTGAAGTAAAAAAAGCCGTTCACAAAGTAACAAATGAAAATAATCGCATAATTGCAGCGGGCAGGACTGATGCAGGAGTCCATGCCTATGCTCAATATGTAAATTTTCTTACAGCAACAAATATAAATCCAAAGGCCTTTAAATTTCATATTGAACCTCACTTGCCAGATGATATAATTTCTATAGAATCAAAAGAAGTAGACTTGGGTTTTCATGCTAGATTTGCTGCAAAAACAAAAACCTACCAGTACCTTATTTGTAGGGATAAAATGATGCATCCTATTTATAGAAATTATATGGAGCAAGTTACATATCCCTTGGATTTGGAAAAACTTCAAAAGGGACTTGGTATATTAAAAGGCGAACATGATTTTAAGGCCTTTATGCGAGTGGATAAGGACTTAGAAATCAATACAGTCCGTACAATAGATGATGCTTACTTTGTAGAAAATGAAAATAAAGTAGAAATTTATTTTAAGGCCAATAGTTTTTTGCACAATCAAGTAAGGATAATGTCCGGGGCTCTGATTGAGCTAGCCCGTGGCAAAATATCCCTTGAAGAATTTGAAAGTTTTTTTGATCCAGCAAATACAAAAAAGGCAAATCCAGCCCTTTCTGCAAGTGGACTATATTTATGGAGTATAGATTATGAGTAAAACAAAGACAAAAAAATCTGATTTTATAAAAGAATTTAAGGCCTTTGTCTTAATTTTTATGGTAGTATTTGGTTTTTTTAATATAGGCTATGAAAAATTAATATACTTTATGATTGTAGCAAGTGTTTTGCTTTTTGCAGCAGTGATTTATATAAAGGAAAATGATTTGACCTTTACCAAAAACTTGCTCAATATAATTATAGCTTTCTATAATATAATTACTTTATTTTTTATGGTACAATATTTTATAGGCGGCATAGAGGAAAATAGAGTTTTTGAAGTATTATTAAAACCATTTTATGATGGAGAAATATTTAATATTGCTTCTATTATTTGGGTTTTTATCCTGACTTTATTTTTACAAATGCTACAATTCAACTCAAATAGACCTAGTGGGGAAAACTATGGAAGATAATAATCAAAAAATAAAAGATGAAGAGCTTTATGATCCTGAGCTTGAAGAAATTTTAGATGAAGAAAATAAAAGACCGGGAAAAAGAAAAAAAAGATATAAGAGACTAAATCCAAAAAAATTATTAATAGCTTTGCTTTTAGTAATCTTGCTAGCAGGAGCTCTTTACTATATAAATAAAAATCAAAATACAGCTAACAAGGAAATACAAACAGCAGAATCTATTGACCAAAATTCTTACAATGGATCTACAATCATGAGAGTAGATTTAAATCAAATTAACAAAATCAATATTGATTTAAAAACTGCTGATGTTCGTATTCAACGTTCAAATACCAATCCTTATATCGAATACACCCGCCTTTATAGGGGAGATGAGGATGAATACACTATCGACGTTTCCTACGAAAATGGTGTTTTAAATCTAAAATCAAACATCAAGGGTAGGGAATTAAATATGAAAAATAAGGTACAAATCCTTAGAATTTTCTTACCGATGGATAAAAATCTTGAAGAAATCAAAGCAAATATCGATGCTGGAGATGTAAAAATAACTGACCTTGAGGTTAGAAATCTAGATTTAAATGTTAGATCAGGTCATATTAGCTTTGAAAATTCATTTTTCGGTGGAAGTGTGACAAATGAAGCTGGTGACATCAAACTAGATAAGTCTGAACTATTAAATACAAAACTTACAACAAATGCTGGTGATATTATCATTAATGAAAGTAAGCTAGGTAACAGATCAGACTTTACAACCCAAACTGGCGATATAATTATAGGATCCCAAGACAGCGTTGATAATTACAATGTCAAAGCAAATCTTGAAGTTGGAAACTTTGTTCTAGGCAATATATCTTATAGAAATATAAAAGATGGTTTTAGCAAAAATAATAAGGCCCAAAAAGACATTAGCCTAAAAACAAAAGTTGGAGATATAACCTTCAATAAGGGAGAAGGGGCAATTCTTGAAGAAGAAGAATATATCACCAATCAAACACCAACTGATGATGATGAAGAAGACCAAACAAATACAGAAGAAGATGAAAATGAGGATGAGCCTACTGAGGAAACTGATGCTGAAGTTTCTGAGGAAAATCTAGAAGGAGAAACGGCTGATCCAAACCAAGGAAATAATAATTAAGTTCATTTGAGCTTAATTATTTTTTTTAGGATTTAAAATGACAGAAAATTTACTAATTGAAAAATTAAAAAAATATTTTGGCTATGAGACCTTTAGGCCTGGCCAAGAGGAAATAATAAAGAATATTTTGGATGGCAAGGATGTTTTAGGAGTCTTGCCAACTGGTGGTGGAAAATCAATTTGCTATCAATTGCCAGCACTTATAATGGAAGGAATTACCCTTGTGATTTCGCCATTAATATCACTAATGAAAGACCAAGTCGATGCCCTAAAGGAAAATGGTATTAGTGCAAGTTTTATAAATTCTTCTATGACTAGCCAAGAATACAAAGATAGCCTTAGTGAAATTAGCCGAGGTAGGGTAAAACTTTTATATATTTCCCCAGAAAGACTTGAAAATGATTTTTTTATGGATTTTATCAAGGGGCTAAATATTAATTTTCTAGCCATAGATGAGGCACACTGTATAAGCCAATGGGGACATGATTTTAGGCCAGCCTATAAGTTAATACCAAATATTTATGATGCCTTAGGAGATATACCAGTTGCAGCCTTTACAGCAACAGCAACCAAGGAAGTACGAGATGATATAATAAACAATCTTCAGTTAAAAAATCCCTTTGTAAAAGTAACTGGTTTTGATAGGGAAAACCTAACTTATATTGTAGAAAAACCAAATGATAAACTAAAATTTTTAAAAGGATTTCTAAAAGACCATGATAATGAATCAGGAATCATCTACGCATCAACACGTAAAAAAGTAGATGAAGTTCATAAGTCTCTCAAAAAAATGGGGATGGATGTTGCAAAATACCATGCAGGCATTGCTGAAAAAACTAGAATAAAAAACCAAGATGACTTTATATATGATAGGAAAAAAATAATCGTTGCAACCAATGCCTTTGGTATGGGCATTGATAAAAGTAATGTCCGTTTTGTAATTCACTATAATATGCCAAAGGATATGGAGTCCTACTATCAAGAAGCCGGACGTGCTGGTCGTGATGGTGAAGATGCCGATTGTATTTTACTTTATAATGCCCAAGACATAATTATCAACAAGTTTTTAATAAATCAAAGCCACAATTTTACTTTTAAGAAATACCAGCTAGAAAAACTTCAAATTATAATAAATTATGTAAATACCAGTAATTGCTTGAGGGCTTTTATACTGGATTATTTTGGAAGTGAATCCATGGACTCTTGTGATAATTGCTCAAATTGTCTAAGTGATTCTAAAAAAACTGATGCAACAGTAGACAGTCAAAAAATTCTATCTTGTATTTATAGGCTGGACCAAAGATATGGGTCAAAAACAGTTGTGGATTGCCTAAAGGGTTCACAAAATAAAAATGCCCGCGATAAAAATTTGTCTGAACTTTCTACCTTCGGTATTATGAAGGCCAATGATGAAAAATATATAAAGGATTTGATAGGAACATTAATTGCAGATGGCTATATTAGAGTAAGTGGTGGACAGTATCCTATTTTAAAATTAACAGAAAAATCAAAGCAAGTCCTTTTTCACAATGAAAAAGTATTTGTCATTGAAAATAAAAAAGATCCTGTCAAGAAAAAAGAAAAAAAATCTAGGTCTATTGACCCATTTGACTATGATGATAAATTATTTAATCACCTGAAAAAAGTAAGATTAGACTTATCAAAGGATAGGAATATTCCTCCCTTTATCATTTTTTCAGATGCATCCTTAAAAGACATGGCAACCCTAAAACCTCAAAGTGAGGAGAAATTTTTAGAAGTCAAGGGTGTGGGGGACAAAAAATTAGTCCAATATGGGGACATATTTATAGCTGAAATATCAGAATTTTTGGCAGCAAGTAAGTAAATAAAAAATCTCACAATTAAGTGAGATTTTTTTATTTCTATAATAAGTTTATTCCTTTATTTTCTAGGGCCATCCTATAATCATCTGGCCAGTAAGAAACTTGAACTTCGCCAATATGGGCTTTTTGCAAGAAGAACATACAAATTCTAGATTGGCCTATACCTCCACCAACAGTTTGTGGTAGCTTGCCATCAATTAATAATTTGTGATATTCAAATTTTAAGCGGTCAAGATTATCTGATTGCTTTAGTTGTTCGTTTAATCTATCAGGGTTTACACGAATACCCATAGAAGATAATTCCAATTGGTCATCTAAAACTGGATTGTAAACGATGATGTCACCATTTAGTAGCCAATCATCATAGTCAGGGGCTCTGTTATCGTGTTTTTGACCATTTGAAAGTGTTGTTCCAATTTGCATTAAAAATATTGCCCCATATTCTTTTACTGCAAGTCTTTCACGTTCTGTGCTATCTTCTACATCTGGATATTTATCTAAGAGCTCTTGGCTGGTTATAAATGTGATTTGATCTTTTAATAGCTTGTGTCTTTGTGGAATTAAGCTACAAAGATATTCATCAAGAGACTTTAGGGTGCGGTAGATTACATTTACTACTCTTTTTAAATATTCGACACTTCGCTCTTCTTCGTCCATTATTAATTCCCAGTCCCATTGGTCAACATAAAATGAATGAGTATTATCTGGAACTTCGCAGCGGCGAATAGCGTTCATATCTGTATATAAGCCCTCGTGGGATTTAAAATTGTATTTTTTTAGGGCGTAGCGTTTCCATTTTGCAAGGGAGTGTACTATTTCTAATTCCTCATTATTTGCTTCTGGTACGTCAAAAACAACTGGTCCTTCAAAACCATTTAAGTTATCATTTAAACCTGAATCTGTAGAAACAAAAAGTGGGGCTGAAACCCTTTTTAAATTTAAATTATTTGCTAAATTTATTTGAAAATAATCTTTTATTTCTTTTATTAATAGTTGTGTAGTGTATAAATCTGGATCTGATGTGTACCCTTCAGGCACGATAATTTTGCTCATGTAATACCTCTTTTTTCTATAATTACTTAATAATTATAATTTTTTAAGATTTGTTGTCAAGGATAACGTTTTTGGCTAATTTATTTTAAGAAAATTTTTAATTTTGCCAATTAACTTAAAATAATTATTGCAAAATTGTTATAAAATTAAAACATCATTTATTAATCGTCCTATATGAGGAGGTTAATTGGGTCGGTTGTTTCTTATTTTTATGTTAAGGAGAGAAGATGGATAAAAATTATTCTAATTTATTTACTGTTGATGGACCAGTGAGTCTAAAACAATCATTGCCTTTAGCTTTTGAACATCTTATTGCAATGATTGCAGGATGTATCGCTCCAACTTTAATTTTTGCTGGAGCGGCAGGACTTGACTATGCAGATTCCATACTTTTGGTTCAAATGTCACTTATTGGTTCTGCACTTACTACCCTTTTAATTATATTAGCACCTGTGCATCTGATAGGTAATAAGCTTCCTATGATATATGGGGTTAGTTTTTCCTATGTGCCAACCATGATTGCACTTTCAAACCAATTTCAAAGTTTGGGAGCTAAAAATATTGTGGCCATAGTCTTAGGTGCCCAATTAATAGCAGCTATTGTTTCATTTATATTTGGTTATGCTCTAAAATTCGTATTGCCTTATTTTCCGCCTCTTGTAGCAGGTACTGTTGTTTTATCAATAGGACTTTCACTTTATCCTGTTGCTCTTAATTATATGGGTGGGGGTGGAGACCTCTCCATGCCAGGATGGGGAGCTTGGCAATATTGGTTTATTGCAGGGGTAACTCTCCTTGCAAATATAATTTTCACTCACTTTGGCAAGGGGATGTTTTCTCTAGCTTCAGTTTTGCTTTCTATGATTGTAGGTTATATTTTAGCTTATTTTATGGGATATGTTGATTTAAACCCAGTAAGTGAAGCTACTTGGTTTTCTGTAATAAGACCTATGTATTTTGGAATTAGCTTTGAACCTTCAGCAATTGCAGCTTTTATAATAATTTTCATAGTTACTTGTATTGAGGGAATAGGTGATATGAATTCTGCTACAATCGGAGGTCTAGATAGACCAGCAACAGAAGATGAGCTACGTGGGGGCATCATGGGATTCTCATTTGCCAACATAATCGGTTCATTTTTAGGAACTTTGCCTACATCAACTTTTTCACAAAATGCGGGCATTGTTTCTATTAATAAAGTAATTAATAAAAAAGTATTTATTACATCAGCTATGATGATTCTAATTGCAGGGCTGGTTCCAAAGTTTTCTTCCCTATTGCTTACAATTCCGTTTCCAGTCATAGGTGGAGCTACAATTTCAGTTTTTGCAGCTATTACTATGAATGGTATTAGAATGATAACCAGTCAGCCATTGTCAATGAGAAATACTTATATAGTCGGTGTTTCGGTAGCAATTGGTTTTGGATTTACGCAAGTGGTAACTGCAGCAAATAATGCAGGAGTTACTTTCATGCCACAAAGCTTAGAAGTAGCCATAGGATCATCTCCAGTGGTACTAACAACCATATTTGCATTTTTAATGAACTTACTAATACCAGAAAAAGAAGAAGATAAGGCTAAATCTTGATGTTTAAATATATTTAAGTGGGTATAATGATAATGTAGGAGAAGCAAATTTTACATAAACTTTACAATTATTTAAAATAATCTAAATAATGTTTATGTAGAATGAACAAGAAAACAAATATATGAAAACTATAAGGAGATTTTTCATGACACTTAAAAATTCAAAAATTATCGCAGCAGCACTATCATTAGGATTAGTATTAACAGCATGTGGTAACGATAACGCGACAACTACAGAAGAAAAACCAGCTGAAACAGCTCAAACTGAAACAGCTGAAACTACTGAAGAAGAAGCAACAGAAGAAGAAAAACCAGAAGAAGAAGCGGCTCCAGAAGCTGAAGAAGCAACAGAAGAAGAAAATGCAGAAGAAGCTGATACAGCTAACGCTGAAGACTATGACTTCACAGTAGTATCAAGAGAAGACGGTTCTGGTACTAGAGGGGCTTTCATCGAAATCGTTGGACTTGAAGAAAAAAATGACGCTGGTGAAAAAGAAGACAAAACAACAGTTGACGCTGTAGTTCAAAACTCAACAAACGGGGTTATGACATCAGTAGCACAAGATCCATCGGCTATTGGATACATCTCACTTGGTTCTCTAAACGACACAGTTAAAGCAGTCAAAGTTGAAGGTGCAGAAGCAACAGAAGAAAACATCGAATCAGGAGATTACAAAATCTCAAGACCATTCAACCTTGCATACAAAGAAGAAGGTCTAGATGAAATTTCAGAAGACTTCTTAAAATTCGCTCTTTCTAAACAAGCTCAAGACATAGTAGTGGAAGAAGGATATGTACCTTTAAAAGATACTGAAGAATACACAGCTGCAGAAGGACTTAGCGGATCAATCACAGTTGCTGGTTCTACATCAGTAACACCTCTAATGGAAAAATTCATCGAAGCATACCAAGAACTTAACCCAGAAGTAAGAATTGAACTTCAATCAAACGGTTCATCAGCTGGTATCGAAGCAGTAATCGACGGAGCAGCTCAAATCGCTATGGCTTCAAGAGAACTTAAAGATGAAGAAAAAGAACAACTTAAACCAGAAGTTATCGCAACAGACGGAATCGCTGTTATCGTAAACAAAGACAGCAAAGTTGAAGATTTAACAGTTGAACAATTAAAACAAATCTTCGCTGGTGAAATCAAAAACACCGGAGAATTAAACTAGAAAAATGAAGAATACTAAGGAAAGATTTGGAGAAATCTTATTCCTTATATCAGCAGCAATGTCCGTAGTACTTATACTATTAATTATATTCTTTATCTTTAGATCAGGAATAGGTTTCGTAAGTAAATACGGACTTGTTCCGTTTTTAACGGGTCAAAAATGGGCGCCTACAGCAAAACCAGCAAGCTTTGGAATCTTGCCTATGATTGTAGGCTCTCTTATTGTAACCGCAGTATCTACACTTATAGCCCTACCTTTTGGGCTAGCGGTGTCAATATTTATGGCTTACTATGCTGATAAAAGTTATAACTTTCTTAAATCATTAATAAATTTATTGGCAGCTATCCCTTCAGTTGTATATGGTTTCTTTGCCATGGTTGTACTTGCGCCAAGGATTGGTAAAATTTTCCATACACAACAATATAATATGCTTACAGCATCTATATTACTTAGTATTATGATATTGCCTACTATGGTAAATATCTCAGAAAACTCTCTTCGCCAAGTACCAAAAGTATTTTATACTGGATCATTAGCACTTGGAGCTACAAAAGAAGAAACTATTCATCATGTTATGATTCCTTACGCTAAAAGCGGTATCTTTTCTTCAATTATCCTTGCTATAGGTCGTGCAATTGGTGAGACAATGGCAGTTTACCTAGTAGTTGGTAACCAACCTAGAATGCCAGAATCTATCTTAAAGGGTGCTCGTACTCTTACTACAAACATCGTTCTTGAGATGGGTTATGCATCCGGAATGCATAGAGAGTCACTTATAGCCACAGGTATGGTTCTATTCTTCTTTATTTTGATTATTAACATACTTTTCAATATTATAAGAAGTAAAAGTGAATCGAAATATTAATTATTGACTAGGAGTATATATGACTACAGCTTATAAAATTTTTGTATGGCTATTTACTGTGTTGGCATATGCTTTTGGTGGAATAATTATTTTATATATCCTTTTTCAGGGTATACCAAACATATCACCTTCACTTTTTGAATGGAATTATACATCAACAAACGTTTCAATAATGCCGGCTTTAATATCGACATTATTTACAATTATATTAACATTATTAATCACACTACCAGTAGGAATTTTTACAGCAATTTATTTATCAAATTATGCTGAAAATAAATATTTTATAAAAGCAGTAAGATTTGCTACAGAAATCCTATCATCAATCCCATCAATTGTTTATGGTCTTTTCGGTTACTTATTCTTTGTAACTAACGTAAACATGGGACTTGGTATGGGCTATTCGCTAATAGCAGGTTGTTTAACAGTTGCTATTATGATTTTACCAACTATTATCAGAACTACTGAAGAAGCTATTCTTACAGTAAATCCACTTCAGGCCCATGCTTCTTTAGCCCTAGGTGCAACTAAAATTCAAACTATATTTAAAGTTGTTATCCCAGAGGCTATGGATGGTATTCTAGGTGGTATTTTCCTTGCTACAGGAAGAATCGTTGGAGAATCAGCAGCATTAATTTATACAATGGGTACTCAACCTTCTATCCCAAAAAGCCTTGGAAACTCAGCTAGAACATTAGCTGTACACATGTATATGCTGTCATCTGAAGGTTTCCACGTAGCCGAAGCTTATGCTACTGCCGTATTACTATTGATATTTGTTATCTTAATTAACTGGATATCAGCAAAAATTACTAAAACCTTAGTTAACTAAGAGGAGAAATAAATGGATAAAAAAACATTTGAGTCTTCTGACAACAGCAAGACTAATGCAAATGAAAATCTATCTACAAAAGAAGTTTCTAGCCAAGATATAAAAACAGAAGCATCAGAAGCTGAAGTAAAAGATGCTAGCAAAACAAATGAGATGGATTATAGCATAGATTATGATCACAGAGATGACAGTAATCACGAGGTTCATACTCTTGATCGTAAAAATAAATATTCTGATCTAGAAACAGCAATTTTAGTTAAAGACCTTGATTTATATTACGGAGATTTCCAAGCTCTTAAAGGCGTGAATATGGATATCAAAAAAGGTCAAGTAACAGCATTTATCGGACCATCAGGCTGTGGTAAATCTACAACACTAAAATGCTTTAATAGAATGAATGACCTCGTAAAATCATGTAAAATCGATGGACTTATTGAGATAAATGGTAGAGATATTTACAAACCAGATGTTGACGTTGTAAATTTACGTCGTAATGTCGGCATGGTTTTTCAAACACCTAACCCATTCTCAAAATCAGTTTACGATAACTTAACTTATGGACCAAAACTTGATGGTATCAAAGATAAAGATGCCCTAGATGAAATAGTAGAAACATCTTTAAAGCAAGCTGCAATATGGGATGAAGTTAAAGATAAACTTGACCAAAACGCACTTTCATTTTCAGGTGGACAACAGCAAAGAATTTGTATTGCAAGAACTCTTTCTGTCAAACCAGAAATAGTACTAATGGATGAGCCTACATCAGCTCTTGACCCTATTTCTACATCATCTATCGAAGATTTAATGCAAGACTTAAAGGAACAATACACAATAGTAATCGTAACTCACAATATGCAGCAAGCTGCTCGTATCTCTGACCAAACAGCTTTCTTCCTTACAGGAGAAGTTATTGAAATGGATGATACAACAAAAATCTTTGAAGATCCAAGAGATAAGAGAACAGAAGATTACATTACAGGAAGGTTTGGTTAGACTATGAGAACTAGGTATAGACAAGATCTTGATTCTGTAAGAAATATGAGTAATGAGCTTATGGAACTTGTCATCCTATGTTACGATAAGCTCGACTTATACTTAGAAAATCATAATAACAAAAATCTTGAAGAAGTAATTGAACTTAACGATGATATTAGACGCAATGCTGCAGATGTAGAAAGATTTTGCTTTGAGCTACTAGCCTTACAACAACCAGTTGCTAAAGACTTAAGATTTTTACAAATGAGCATAAAACTTGCTTCAACATATAAGAGAATAGCTAGCCACTTAGCCCAAGCGTCAATGATTATGATTGAATATTCTTTAAATGATGAAGAAGTTGATTTTGTAAAAAGATTCATTGCTAATCAAAAACAAATGTCAGCAGATAGTATAGCTGCCTTCATTCACAATGATAATGACTTGGGACTAAAAACTATCGAAGATGACGAAGTAAATAATAAATTATTTGAAGAAGCAGTAAATTATATTGCAGACTTAAATAAAAATAATAGCATAGGTGCTATCGAGCTTTCTGAAAAAGTTCTACTTTATAAATATTTTGAAAGACTAGGTGATCGT
This sequence comes from Anaerococcus sp. Marseille-Q5996, assembly GCF_946893725.1. Taxonomy (GTDB): domain Bacteria; phylum Bacillota; class Clostridia; order Tissierellales; family Peptoniphilaceae; genus Anaerococcus; species Anaerococcus martiniensis. The sequence goes on from NZ_CAMPPE010000001.1 coordinate 454,090, forward strand.
CTAGCAAGAGTAGGCGATCTAGCTACGAGGCTTTAGGAATGATTTATGTAGTTGAAGATGATAAGTCTATAAGAAATTTAGTAGACTATGCTTTAACTGAAAAAGGATACAAGGTAGCCACTTTTGAAGATGGCTTAGATATAGTAGAACTAATAAAAAATAAAGGCGGCCAACTTTTAATACTTGATATAATGCTTCCTGAAAAAGATGGTATAGAAATTCTAGAAGAAATCAGAGAATTTTCTGATATTCCAGTCATACTATTAACAGCTAGGACTGACGAGTTCGACAAAGTTTTAGGCCTAGAATCAGGGGCAGATGATTATATTACAAAACCATTTTCTATCCTAGAACTAATTTCAAGGGTAAAGGCGGTTTTAAGAAGGTCTGTAAAAAAAGATAGTGACCATATCAACTATGAGGATATATCTATAAATACCAGAAAAAGAACCGTTAAAGTATCTGGCCAACTAATCGATTTAACCTTTAAAGAATTTGAAATGCTATTATTATTTATGAATAATATAGGCAATGTAATAACTAGAGAAGACTTTCTTTTAAAAATATGGGGCTATGATTATGAAGGAGAAACTAGAACAGTAGATGTTCATATAGCATCCCTGCGTAACAAACTCCTTAGCGAAGGAAAGCATATAAAAACTGTAAGAAACTTAGGATATAAGTTTGGAGAAATATGAAACAACTTGCAAGATACTCCATGAAAAGATTGGCATTTATACTTTTAATCCTATCTTTTCTAATCAGCAACAGTATTTCTTATAAAACAAGGGAAAAAGCTCAAAGTGATTTTGCGAAAAATGCTTTGGGCTTTCTTTTAATGGAAGAAGAAGACGCTGATTTTTTTGATACTCTAGAAAAATTTAATAGTAGCCATAAGGACTTATCTCTTGTTTACTTGGATAATAATCGACAAACCTTGTTTAATCCAGATAGGATAAAAATAAAAAATTATGATGACTTCAATTTTAATAAAGAATCCTATAATAAAAATACTAGCTCATATGAGGCCTTTACCAAGCAAACTGTTTATGGGGCAAGGGGTGAAAATATTTTGCTAATTTCCTATGTTCACAATTTAGGATTTTATATCAATATATTTTTGCTTATATTACATATTGGACTAGCTCTGCTTTTAAATTATCTGATAAATAAATTTGTAAGTGAAAATGTCGATCATTATATCAAAAAAATATCCTATACAAATTATGACAGGCTTATAAAAGATAGTCGCTATGAAGATCTTAAAGTACCCTTAAAAACTTATGCTGATAGGATTGATGAGTTGACTATTGCATCAGAAAATCTAAAGTCAAGGCTCGCTGAGTTTACAAATATTACCAGCAATATGAAAGAAGGTTTTATCCTCTTTGATGGAGATGGTAATGTGGAGCTGATGAATAATTCTGCTAAAAATTATTTGGGAGCTGATGAAAAATCTCACATTAATAATCTAATAGACGATAGGGAATATAATTTGGCCCTAAGAGAAGCTTCCATTCTAAAACGTAGCAAGATTTTGGATATAAAATTAAACGGCTATTATCTAAGAATCTTTATCGATCCATTATCAACTAGCACCCAAAAGGCCTATGCGATGATTATAATCGATAATTCTGAAGATATGCAGGCAGAAAAAATGCGTCGTGAGTTTTCTGCAAATGTCACCCACGAACTTAAAAGTCCACTAACATCCATAAACGGTTATGCAGAACTTATAGCGACAGGCATTGCAAAAGAAGATGATGTAAATAAATTTGCTAAAATCATCTACAAAGAGGGCAATAGACTCTTGGAAATAATTGATGATATACTTAAAATTTCAAGACTAGATGAGAATAACTTTGACAAGGACTTTGTAGAAGTAGACATAGGTGAAGTTGTAAATGCTACTGTCGAAAAATACTTAAGGCTAACTGACAATAAAGAAATAAAAGTTATCAATAATATTAAGCCTTATAAAATCAAGACTTCAAAATCCTTATTTTATGACTTAGTTTCAAATATTTATGAAAATGCTATAAAATATAATAAAGTTGGCGGGACTATTACAGTATCATATGATTTGGGAGAAAATTCGTATTTTCTATCAATAGCTGATACGGGAGTAGGAATTGCTCCAGCAGATACAAAAAGAATATTTGAGAGATTTTATGTGGTAGATAAGTCTAGAAAAAGAAATCAAAAATCTACTGGCCTTGGCCTATCTATTGTAAAACACATAGTTAGTTACCTAGGTTACAATATAAAAGTTGAATCAAAAATTAATGAAGGTACAAAATTTATAATAGAAATACCCCTAGGCCTTGATCGAAAAGATAGTTTATAGGTACTGATAATTTTTTATCATTGCTTATAAACTTTTTCTTTGTTATAATTTATATAGAACCAGTAAGGAGGTTTTATGAAAATTGTAATATGTTCGTGTGCAAGATGCACCGCAGCAGGCAATGAATTTCTTCTTGATGCTGTAGATGAAGTGAAAGCTGACTTAATAAAAGCTTATTCCTTCGATAAGATAGAAAAAAAACCGGAAATAGAAGTTGAGTACATAAATATAATGGATGATATAGAAGATTCAGATAATATCGCACCACTAGCAAAAGTAGATGATACATATTTAGAAAAAGTTATGCCAGAAGAATTAATGGAGCATATCTTTAATGCACATTCACCAATAGAAGAGGCCAACTAATGAAAGAAACATACATAGACATATTAAACATAAGAAGAATGGCCTTTGAACATATAGCAAAAATTGCTTATGAAAATAGACCAATAACAGACATAGGCCTAGAAGTATATGACATATTGCCAGGAGAAGAGGCAAAATACAGAGAATCCATATTCCTAGATAGGGCAGTAATGGGTGAAAGACTTAGAATGGGTATAGGTCTTGATGCAAGAACTGCAGATAAAACTGATGCTATTACTGAAGGTCTTGATAAAATGGATGTAAGCCACAGAATCTACAATCCACCTTTAGTAAGTGTAATAAAAATTGCCTGCCATGCTTGTGCAGAAAATAAAGTTACAGTAACAGACCAATGTATGGCATGTATTGGCCATCCATGTGTGAATGTTTGTCCAAAAAATGCTGTTTCTTACACAAGAGAAGGATCGGTAATTGATCAAGAAAAATGTATTAAATGCGGTAAATGTGTTGAAGCTTGCCCATATAATGCAATCAACCACCAAAAAAGACCATGTGCAGCTAGCTGTGGGGTAAATGCTATCCATTCTGATGAACTTGGCCGTGCAGAAATTGATGCTGAAACTTGTGTAGCTTGTGGAAAATGTATTTCTACATGTCCATTTGGCGCTATTTCTGATAAATCTGAGATTTACCAGTTAGTAAAATCTATCCAATCAAAAAAGAAAACCTATGCTATAGTAGCTCCATCTTTTGTGGGTCAATTTGGTCCAGATGTTAGCCCAGAACAAACAAGAGAAGCTATCAAACAATTAGGTTTTGATGAAGTAATAGAAGTTGGATTAGGGGCTGACCTTACAACTATGAATGAAGCTCACGAGTACTTAGAAAAAGTTCCTACTGGAGAATTTCCATTTATGGGAACATCTTGCTGCTTCTCATGGAAGATGATGGTAAGAAAGAAATTCCCAGATATCAATGAATACATATCAGAATCATCTACACCAATGATTTATACAGGATTACAACTTAAGAAAAAAGATCCAAACTGCGAAATAACCTTTATAGGACCATGTATTTCTAAAAAATTAGAAGCTTTAGAGCCACAAGTAGCAGAAATAATAGACTTTGTAATAACCTATGAAGAACTTCTAGGAATGTTCCTCGCAAAAGGTATAGAACCATCAGAAATCGAAGTAGATGAAGTTATGATGGATGCTTCAGAAACAGGTAGATACTACGCAGTAGGTGGTGGAGTAGCTGAAGCAGTTGTAAGACGTGCTAAAGAAATAAGACCAGGCATAGAAATAGATGTAGAAGCTGCAGATGGACTAGCAAATTGTGTAAAACTTGCACAAATGGCAAAACTTGGCCGTATGGATGGTAAACTTATCGAAGGTATGGCTTGCCAAGGCGGATGTGTTGGTGGTCCTGGAGTAGTAATAGCTGATAACAAAACTGCCAAAGCTGTAAAAGCATTTTCAAAAGCATCAGACTTTAAATCTCCAGCTGATAATATCAATATTCCAGCAGAAGATAGACCAAATGATGAATTATTAAAATAAGACAAGGAATTAGTAATTGAAATTAAAATCTAAATCATTAGTTATCCTATTAGCTCTTGGGCTAATAGGATGTTCTAATAATACAGCAAATCAAAATACTGAGAAAACACAAACAACAAAAGTAGAAGAAGCAGAAACTAATAAGCAAGCTCAAAAGCCTGAGCAAATAAAAAAAGAAGAGACTGATGATAGCAGTAAGGCCCACTATGATGTAAATATTGCCATGCTAAAAGGACCTACAAGTGCTGGAGCTATAAATATGCTAGATTCATCTAAAAATGATGGGTCAAACTTTAGCTTTAACGAGTCAGTAGAAGGAGCTCCAGATGCAGTAGTTCCACAACTAGTTTCAGGAGAGACCGATATTGCAATCATTCCTCCAAATCTTGCTGCTACAGTTTATAATAAAACTGGTGGCAAGATAAAAGTATTGGCTATAAATAATCTTGGAGTTTTATATTTAGTTGAAAATGGAGACCTTAATATAAACTCTATAGAAGATTTAGTAAATAGTGGAGAAACTATATATACAGCAGCTAAGGGCGCAACTCCAGATTTGGCTATAAATGAAGTTATAAAAAATGCTGGATTTAATCAAGGTGATGTAAAAATAGAATATCTAGCAGAAGCCAGTGAAGTAGCTCAAAAAATGATAGCAGGAGAAGCAAAGCTTGCCCTTCTTCCAGAGCCAATGGTAACAAATGTTTTGATGAAAAATGAAAATGCAAAAGTTGCCATTGATGTAAATAAACTTTACGAACAAGCAACATCTAGCCCACTAATTTCAGCTGTACTTGTTGGAAGAAGTGAGTATCTAGATGAAATAGATGTTCCACTTCTACTAGATTCCTATAAGGATTCAATTGATCAAGCAAAGCAAAATGTAGATGATACAGCAGCTCTTTTAGGTCAGTATGACATTATGCCAGAGCCAGTAGCTAAAAAAGCATTACCAAATCTTGCTTTAAAATATATTGATGGCCAAGAGATGAAATCTATGCTCGAAAAACACCTAGATTATCTTTACCAAAGTAATCCCCAACTAGTGGGTGGGTCCCTACCAGAAGATGACTTCTACTACAAAAAATAGATTTAGAAAAATAATTATAGCTATAATTTGGCTTATGCTATGGCAAATTATGGCAAGTCTTATAAAAGAGGAGATACTATTACCATCTCCTCTTCTTGTATTTAAAAGTTTTATATCACTTTTAGGGCAAGCAGCATTTTATAAGACGATACTTACTTCTACAATAAAAATACTAGTAGGATTTATAATATCTATTGCAATTGGGACGATTTTTGCCTATCTATCCTATAGATACAAATTATTTTATGATTTTATAAGTCCTATTATTCGTGTATTTAGGTCTATACCCTTGGCAAGTATAGTTATATTTTTATTGTTTTGGGCAGATAAATCACTCCTTTCTATATATGTTAGTTTTATAATGGCTATGCCTTTAATCTTTCAAAATTTATATGATGGACTAGAAAGTATTGATAGAAAAATTTTAGAAATGGCTGATGTGTATAAGGTAAGTGAAATTAAGAAAATAAGATATATTTATAAAGTAAAGGCAAAATATTTTCTGTATTCCTCTATCATTAGTGTATCAGGCTTGGTTTTTAAGGCTGGGATAGCTGCAGAAGTAATAGGACTGCCACAAAACTCTATCGGTAATAATCTCTATAATGCTAAAGTTTACCTAGATATGCCAAATTTATTTGCTTGGACTATATCAATATTATTAATATCATCTATTTTTGAATACATGCTTAAAAGATTTTTAGGAGTAGATTATGCTAGAATTTAAAGGTGTTTATAAATCCTATAATCATCCTATCTTAGAGAATCTTTCTTTTATACTTAAAGATGGAGAAAATTTAGGGATTTTTGGTAAATCTGGTATTGGTAAAACGACTATTATAAACCTTATCTTAGGTTTAGAAAAACCTGACCATGGATTTATAAAAAGAGACTTTAAAAAAGCTTCTGTAGTTTTTCAAGAAAACAGACTTATAGATGAAATATCAGCCCTGGATAATTTGAAGATACTTTCAGATAATATAGATTTAGCTAAATCAATTCTAAATAAATTTGGAATTTTTGATGTAGATAAAAGTGTAAATCTATTTAGTGGGGGCATGCAACGAAGAGTAGCCCTTGCCCGTGCTTATTTATTTGATGGAGATATCTTAATAATGGATGAGCCTTTTACAGGTCTTGATTTTAATAGCAAAAAAGATTTGGCTAGGTTAATAAAGCAAAAGTTTAAAGATAAATCTATAATAATAGTTTCCCACAATCTTGATGATTACAAGCTTTTTGATATAAGCAATGAAAATATAATCTTTTTATAGTTGTATTTAATTTTTATTATAGATATAATAAATAGATGAATTAATAAGAGAGGTTATTATGGGTCAAACGGCATTTATGCTCATGTTCATAACCATTATCTCAAAAATCTTTGGATTTATAAGAGAAGCGGTTATGGCAAATTATATTGGGGCAGGTGAACTAAAATCCATCTACACAACAGCAAACACACTTCCAGTGGTGGTTGCAAACTTTGTAGCAGTGGGTATTATTTCTGGTTTTATCCCAATTTATAATAGGGCAAAAAACGAAGAGGGTCAGGCTTCTGCTGAGAAGTTTACCTCAAATATATTTAATATTTTAATGGTATTTGCCACTGTTGCCCTAATTTTGGGCCTGATTTTTGCAAAACCATTTTCAAAGATACTCTCTCCAGACTTAGATGGCCAGTGGCTAGATTTAGCAGCTAATTATACTAGGATAATGATGTTTGCAGTTTATGCTTATCTTTATTCAGCAGTATTTAGGGGCTATTTAAATATTAAGGGAGATTTCTTCAATCCTGCAATAACTGGGATAATTATGAATATAATAATCATAATATTTACAGTACTTACCGGAAAAACTGGTAATGTCTATTTACTAATCATTGGGGCTCTTTTAGGGAACATCTTCCAATATATACTATTTCCAAGGGCGACAAAAAAGGCTGGCTACCATCATGAAAAGGTTATTGATCTATCGAACAAATATGTAAGGCAGCTGATGATTATCGCTATACCGGTAATTGTGTCATCTGCAGCTGGTGAGATTTCAATAATAGTAGACAACTCTATGGCTTCAGCATTTTTTGGTAAAGCCGCTATTTCTAAACTATTTTATGCAAAAACAATGCTAACATTGATTACAGGGGTAATTACAGTTTCAGTAACAACAGCACTTTTCCCACAAATTGCAGAGCTGGGACAATCTGGCAAGATAAATGCTATGAAAAAATCTATTTCATCATCAGTTGTAACAACACTATTGCTAGTTGTACCAGCAACTATTGGTATGTCAGTGCTTTCACAGCCAATTATCGAGTTAGTTTTCCAAAGAAATGCTTTCACTCAAGAAGATACAATAATAGTAGCAAGTTTATTATCATCCTACGCACCATATATAATTTTCCAATCTATATCTGATGTAGTTGACCGAGGATTTTATGCCGTGGGAGATTCCAAAACTCCAGTTATAATTGTGGTTATCCAACAAGTTATAAATGTTATTTTCAATGTGATTTTGATTAATTTCTTTGCTATAAATGGTCTTGCATTATCGACAGTTGTTTCAACAATAGTTGGTTCAGCCCTTATGATTTATAAATTTAGGGCTAATTTTGGGGCCTTTAACTTTAAAACCGCCCTTATATCTATAATAAAAATTACAATTGCAACATCCCTAATGGCTCTAACTGCAAGGGGTATTTATGGTTTAACAAGTGGAAATATGCCACATATCTTGGCTTTATTTATAGCAATAATAGTGGCAGCTATTGTTTATGGATTTTTAATTTTAATTGCAAGAATACCAGAAGTAATGAATTTGGTAAATATTATTTACCACAAGGTCTTTAAGAAAAAAAAGGCTCAAAAACATATCCAAGCACCAAATCAAAAAGGTGACACACTTGGAGAATTTAATAGACGCAAGTCTTCTAAAAGACAATCTAGGACAAAAATTAAGCAGTAGGTAAAAAACCTCCTGCTTTTTAATTTAATATTTGATTTTTCATAAAGATTGAAACGATTTTACTAAAGTTTTCTAAATTTGTAATCCTAACAAAATCCCTATTATAAATTAGTTTTGCATTTTCCACATCTTCGTCCTCTCCGGTAAATACTCCTAGGACTGAGACATTATCATTTCTTAAATTACGAACCTCAAAGGCAGTATCATCAACGGCTATTTGGTCCTTATACTGGTCTTTTTCTTTAACTTTTATAGTATTAATATTGGCTCTCTCATCATTTGGTTTTCCATCCGAAAGGACAATTACAATGTGTCTTACATCTTCTTGGGTGTCTATTATGTGGTGGAGGGTTTTAAAGGCAAGTCCATCACGGTTGGATCCAGCTGCAAAATATTTGTAAATCTCAGTATTCTTATGTTTTTCATTATAGTCACGAAAAACATTAAAAATTGTATGGTCACGTAGGGTAGAAAAGCTTGTTACTCTTATAGGAATGCCTGCTTCATCCATTGATTTTTCTATGATATAGGCTTGATTTGCAACTATATGCTGGCGCTCTATTTGGCTTGCTGATGCATCAAGGATTAAGTCTACCTTAAATTTGGTAATATCATCATTTTCTTGGTTTAAAAACACGTCATAATCATGAATTACAGGTGCCTTCCAAACTTTAGATGGATCTATTATCCCGTAATCTTTACTTACATCTACAAAATCTTCAAAGGTTGCTAATGAGTTTTTAATTGCTAGGGATAGTTCATTTATATTCCTATGATTGATTGCAAAATTATTTTCTATATAACGCTTATTTCTTTCGTATTGCTCGCGTCTATTTTCTTTATAGAACCTTGCATTTGGTTTTTGGCTGTATTCACCCTTGGTAAAGTAAAGTTTTTTGTGGGCATGGATGCCAGTTGCTACTTCTTTTTCGATTTTTTCTATCTGCCCTAGTGGTAAAATTGGTTTTCCGAAAAAATCTTCGATAAATTCGCTAGATGAATGGTAGTCATCTTGGGAAGAATTCATAAACATTAAGTTTTTATTTAAGTCTTCTTTTCTATCTTCATAGTAGATTAGGCCGGTAAATTCTGCAGCCCCTATGCCAAATTGCTCATCTATATTCTCATCGCTATATTCTTTTGGGCTATCCTCATCAGTTTTAAATTCTTGTGGTTGATTTTCCTCAACCATTTTTTCAAAAAGTTCTTCGTCTTCCTTTGCTCTTTCAAAATTGAAAAAAGTTTTAAAAACGTCATTAAGTTCATCTATTAAAACATTTGTATCTGTAGTGTAGATCTTAAAAATTGCTTCATAAATTGACCTAAAAACTGGCCCTTCTACTATTGGTTTATTAAAAACTTTGCCATAATATGCTTTTTCCATTTGCTCTATAAGATTATCTGGCTGGTGGTAGTTGTACCTGTGGAGTTTTTTTCTAGCATACTCTTTTTGCAAGTCGCCTATGACTAAATTTTGTTTGCTAATCTCTTTAAAAGAAATTTCTTCTATTAATAGATTTGTTATGAATTTGAATTCTTCATAAAAAGGATTTTCCCTATTTAAATAAGCAAAAAATGAATTTAGCATCCTGGTATCAAAAGTTTTATAGGTATATCCAAATATTATATTTTTGTAGACCTCATCCATGGGATAGGATTTATTAGGTGTGAACCTATAATTTTTTGCAAAATCCCAAATAATATTATATTCGCGGATTTTATCAAGGGATTCAGTCATTAAATACACTCTCTTCTATGCTTGGTGGTACTTTTGTTTTTATGGTGTCGATTACAATTTGTCTTTCAAATTCATCAAAAGATTTATTGGCAAGCCCCATAAGAATAGCATCAAATGGATTTAATCCCACTTGCATGGTTTCAATTGCAGAAATCAATCCACGAAGGTCTACGGATTTGGTAGAAATTTCATTGTTCTCACTTTTAAATTGAAGGGAGATAAACATATCCAAAAATGCATTTCTATATTTTTCTTTTAGTTTTGGGAAAGTATCCATTAATAATTGATTTAAGTTCTCGCGAGTAATATTTGGCATATTTATAATCATAAATCTTGAGGCAAGAGCTTCGTTTACCTCACGAGTGCCCACATATCCGTAGTTCATTGTTGCAATAAATCTGGTGTTTGGATCTAGATTTATTTTTTCATAACCAGGTAAATCTATAATTCTTCTGTGGTCTAGGGTTGCGTGCAAAACAGAAATTGCTTCGTTTTTTGCCATATTTATCTCATCAAGTACTGCAAAGCCACCCTTTGTTGCTGCTTCATAGATAGGTCCTTTTCTAAAAACAACTTCTCCATCCTTAAAAGTATCAGAACCAATAAGTGAGTTAAAATCAGTATTTACGTGGAAGGAAACATTCCAAGATGGTCTGGCAAATAAATATGCTAGATTTGATGAAAGTACGTTTTTACCTGTAGCTTTTGCACCTGTTAGCAAAATATTTTTGCCTGCTAGGATGGCTGAAATCGCTTGTTCTAGTACTTCCTTACCATAATATTTGAATTCTGGTTCGCTCACTCTTGGATCATCCAACAAACCGTTTTTTTCTCTATATATTTCAACTTGTTTTATAAGATTTTTATCAACATTTTGTTTCTCTAAATATTCAATCATTTTTACTCCTTTTAACCATAATATTATACAATTTATTTGCAAAAATTCACTTGACAAAGTCCATTTATAGACTATATTATATTAGTATTTATGAGGAGGTCTCAAATTGGACGAAAAATCATGCGAAATATTTAATATTTTCTCAATGCTTAGGAAGATTAATGTACTAAATAAGCAGAGAGTAGAGAGATTTGGATTGAATAATCTTGAAAGTATTATCTTATTTCATATAGACAAAATCGAAAACTTAACCCAAAAGGATTTGGTAAATAAACTTCAAATGCCCAAGCAAACTATAAATAGTATAATTTTAAATTTAAAAGAACATGATCTTATTACTATGGAGGGGTCAGAATTTGATAAGCGTGTAAAAACATTGGTTTTGACAAAAAAAGGAGAAGATGAAGTAAGAAAAATAAATGAAGCCTTATCCTTATCCAACCAAAAAATATATGATGACTTGGGAGAAACAGATATAAAATTAATCAAAGAAAATCTAAATCAATTAATAGCAACTTTAGAAAATAATATAAATTAGGAGGTAATATGAACAGCTTAAAAGAATTTAATGATGCTTATTCCTATCTAAAGCAGTATTTAAATCAATATAGGAAAAACAGAATAATTTCTATGCTTATGACAGTTTTAGAAACTATTTTTGAACTTTTAATTCCTGCTGTAATGGGGATTATTTTAAATGAAGTAATTTATCAAAAAGATCCAAGCCAGGCTTTAAAATATGGTCTTATAATTATTGTTTTATCCCTATTATCTATGTTTACAGGTACAAAAGCTTCAAAAAATGCAGGTCTTACATCTACTGGACTTTCTAATAATGTTAGAAAGGCACAATTTAGACAAATTCAAGATTTTGCTTTTGAGGATTTTGAATATTTTGGAGTACCATCACTTTTAACAAGATTAACAACAGATATGCAGTCCCTATCCCAATCAACCTTTATGACAACAAGATTTATTATAAAAACTATAGTAATGGCGATAGTTTCCTTTATACTTGCCTTTAATACTAGCTCAAAGTTATCAATTATATTTTTGATATTAATGCCTATATTAGTACTTATTTTATTAAGTATCACGTCAAGGGCTATACCAAAGTTTAGGCAAACTCGTAAGCAATATGACAAATTAAACCAGGTTATTGAAGAAAACTTAAGCAATATGAGGGTTGTAAAAGCCTTTGTTAGAAAAAAATATGAAATAGAAAAATTTGCCGGGGCAAATGAAGAAATGTTTAAATTAGCTGATAGCTCTGAGGGATCAGTTTCTTATGTTTTCCCAACAGCAAATGCAATTTTATATGCAGCTTTTGTTGCCTTAACTTGGTTTGGTGGGATTGAAATTATAAATGGAAGACTTGGAGTAGGAGACCTTGTTTCGTTTAATATGTATGCCATGATGCTATTAGGTTCCCTAATTGGTTTATCAATGGTAGTCACCATGTTAATGGCAGCCTCTCCATCAGTTACCCGTGTAAAAGAAGTATTGACCCGTGAAATTTCTATGGATAATAGAGACAAGGTAGAAGGCCTAAGCTTAGAGGATGGATCAATTGATTTTGACAATGTAAGTTTTAAATACGAAGAAGATTCTGAAAACTATCAGCTAAAAAATATCGATTTGCATATAAAATCAGGCGAGGTAATCGGGATTTTAGGTCCAACTGGTTCAGCCAAATCAACTCTTGTCCAATTAATTCCTAGACTTTATGACATCACAGAAGGTAGCCTGAGGGTAGGTGGTTGTGACATTAAAGACTATGACTTAAAAACTTTAAGAGATGCTGTAACCATAGTTTTACAAAAAAATACCTTATTTTCTGGAACAATTATCGACAACTTAAAATGGGGAGACCCAGATGCTAGTTTTGATGAAGTAGTAGCAATGGGGCAAATTGCCCAAGCAGATGAATTTATCAAGGAAAGAAATGATGGATACGAATCAGAACTTGGCCAAGGTGGTACAGGAGTATCAGGTGGTCAAAAACAAAGACTAACCATTGCAAGATCTCTACTTAAAAAACCGAAAGTATTAATCCTTGATAACTCAACAAGTGCAGTTGATACTAAAACAGAAGCTAAACTGCTAGATGGATTTAATAAACTAAATCAGGATATGACACAAATTATCATTTCTCAAAGACTTTCATCATTTGACCATGCAGATAGGATTGTTATCATGGATAATGGCCAAATATCTGATATTGGAACTGCTGATGAGCTTTATCATAGAAATGAAATTTATAGAATGACTTATGATATACAACAAAAAGGAGGGGAAGATGAGTAAAGAAAATTTAGAAAACAAAACAAAAGAATTTGAAATGTCTACCGACAAAAAATCTCATGGTTTCGATTGGACTTCCCTAAAAAAACTTTTTGCTTACCTATTTGAACAAAAGTGGCAATTAGTAGTTGTTTTTGTATGTGTAATATTATCTGCAATCACCCAAGTTTGGGGCATTTCTATGTTGCAACCTATCATAGACAATAGCATTTTAAAGGGGGATATAGACGGGCTAAAAGCTGGCGTAATAAAAATGGCCATTATTTATCTGGTTTCAGTAATAACTACATTTATTTACAATAGGCTAATGATCCGCATAGGTCAAAGATCAATTAGAAATCTAAGAAATGATTTATTTATCAAAATCCAAAAGATGCCTATAAACTTTTTTGATACAAACCAACATGGCCAAATAATGAGTAGGTTTACAAATGATACTGACATACTTTCTCAGTCACTATCATCAACATTACCAACACTTATAAGATCGATTTTGATGATTATCGGTACAGTTGTGGTTATGATTAGCCTTTCTCCAATACTTACCCTCATAATGTTTGTAGGACTTATTATTATGGTTTTGGTCTTAAAAAATATTGTAAGCAAGACTGGAAGATTATTTAAAGAATCACAAAAAAATGTATCAATACTCCATGGCTTTGATGAAGAAATGCTGTCTGGTCAAAAAGTTATCAAAGTTTTTAATAAGGAAAATGACATAATTAATGAATTTGACCAAAAATCAGAAAACCTAAGATCATCAATGGCAGAAGCAATGGTAAATGCAGGAAAAATGATGCCATTTTTAGTAAACTCAATAAATATTATGTATGCAATACTTGCGGTAAGTGGGGTTATTCTCACTATAAATGGAAATATTACAGTTGGTATTTTAGCAACATTTTTAACAACAGCTAGACAACTTCAAGCACCTATTTCAAATATTTCCCAACAAGCAAATGCAGTATTTTCTGCAATGGCTGGAGCAAGTCGTATATTTGAAATAATCGATATGCCAATTGAAGAAGACACTGGTTATATAGAACTAGTAAATGCACGTATAGATGAAAATGGCAATGCTATTGAGTGTACAGGAGACAGATGCTATTCTTGGACATGGCTTGAAGATGGAAAGAGAGTTTATAAACAACTTGAGGGTAGAATTGACTTTGAAAATGTAGATTTTTCTTATAATGGAAAAGATAAAATCCTTAAAGATGTAACATTTTATGCAAATCCAGGTGAAAAAATCGCCTTTGTAGGCTCAACTGGAGCTGGAAAAACTACCATAACCAATGTAATAACTAGATTTTACGAAATCGATGAGGGTTCAATTAAGATTGATGGCATTGATACAAGAAATATTAAAAAAGACCATCTAAGAAAAGCCTTTGGTATGGTGCTTCAAGATGTCAATTTATTTACAGAAAATGTTAATGAAAATATCAGATACGGAAAATTAGATGCAAGCCAAGAAGAAATCTTAGAAGCAGCTAAACTTGCAGGAGCAAATGGATTTATAAGTAGACTGCCAGAGGGATATGAAACAGAAATTAATGGAGATGGATCATCACTTTCAGATGGACAAAACCAGTTAATATCTATATCAAGAGCAGCGGTTGCAAATCCTCCAATGCTTATTTTGGATGAGGCGACAAGCTCAATTGACACAACAACTGAAATAAAAGTTACAAAAGCTATGGACAAACTTATGGAAGGATCTACTTCTATAGTTATAGCCCACAGACTTTCTACAATTCAAAATGCTGATGTAATCATGGTTATGGAGCAAGGTAGAATTATAGAAAGAGGTAGCCACGATGAATTAATCAAAAAACGCGGCACATATTATCAATTATATACTGGTGCTTTGGAACTTGACTAAAAAATCGCTCATTTTTGGGCGATTTTTTACATAAGTTTTATATTGTTTTTACCATAATTTTACTTATTAAGTGTGTAATTCGGATATATAAATAATGTAAGGACAAAGAATTTCGCAACCCTATGACTTACATAAAAAGAGCACCCTTAGGTGCTCTTTTGTGTTTTATTTTTCATTTGCCACTAATTGGCATTGGTTGTTAAAGAATCTTTTATAACCAAAACGTAAGAAAAAGAATACGCAAATTGTTACAGAACTTAAAATCGCAGTCATAATTGCAATTTGGTATCTTATGGCGATTAGGGGAGAAACACCACCTAAAATCTGACCGGTCATCATACCAGGTAGAGTAATAATTCCCATATTCTTTATCCCATTTAGGCTTGGAGTAATAGCCGTATCAAAAGCATCTTGGATAATCTTATCCATAGCCATGCGAGGAGATGCTCCAAGCATCAAAGCTCCTTCTATATTTACTCTTTTATTTTCAATTGATTTTAACATTTGATTTAGGGCAAGATTTATACCAGTCATTGAGTTTCCGATAATCATTCCCCCAAGTGGTATTAAATATTGTGGGTCATAAATTGGATTTGGTCTTACAACAAGTATTAGGAAAAATATTAGGGTAAAAATTGTACCTATAAGTTGGGCAATAACTATTGATCCGATTAAGCCTTTTGATAATTGGCCCTTTTTAGTTGAAACAATATTAAAGATTGCAAAAAATTCCATTAAAAGAATCATCAGTGTTGATAAAACAATAGATGAGCTATCAAAAATATAAACTAAAACAAAACCAGCTATAAAAAGCTGTACGGTCATCCTAATAGTGCCTATTATAAATTCTTTATTTCTATTTAGCCCATTAAAGGATGTAATAACCATGGCTATAATTACAAATACATAGGTTAAAAGCATTTGGCTATTGGTCAAATTTATTACTGACTTATCCATTATAAACCCTCCCATCAACAATTTTTATAATTCTATCGCTATATTTATCTGCCATAGAGTTTGAGTGTGTGACATAGATAATAGTTTTATTTTGAGATTTAGCCATGTCGACCATTGATTTTATAACAAAATCTTCGGTGATATCATCGAGGGCAGATGAAGGCTCATCTAGCAAATAAATATCAGAATCTAAAAGCATTAGCCTTGCAATAGAAACCCTTTGTTGCTCACCACCAGATAAATTTTCGATATTTTTATCAAGGGGTTCATCAAGACTAACTTTATCCAAGGCTTTTTCAAGCTCACTATCAGCCAGATCATCTTTACCTTGAAATTTTCTACCCATTAGTAGATTTTCACGAATGCTTCCAGGAAAGCTTACAGGACTTTGGGAAAGCATAGGAATTTTTCTCCTATATTCAACCGAGTTCATATGTGCAATATTTTCCCCATTTAGACTGATAGTCCCTGATGTTGGAGAAATTAATTTATTTATAAGTCTAAGCAAAGTTGACTTGCCAGACCCACTGGGTCCTATGATACAAGTAACCTCACCGAGATTGATAGTCAGATCATCAATATCGATGATGTCCTTATATTTAACATGTTCAAATTTAAACATAATATCCTCAATTCATTTATAATATTTATCTAATATATTGTATAATAATCAGGGTAAATTGCAAGAATAGAATTTGACAAATAAACTTATAAAGCTTAGAATAAATAGGTATTCAAATTTAAGAAAACATCAAATTTAAATTAAGAAAAAATCAAAAAAACTTTACAAAAGCGAATTTTAGTTGTATACTATATTAGTACATGCGGATGTGGCTCAGTGGTAGAGCATCGCCTTGCCAAGGCGAGGGTCGCGAGTTCGAATCTCGTCATCCGCTCCATTTCACGCCAAATGGCGGTCGATATTTTATTATAATAGTAGAATATCAATTAATCGAAAATACCAGGTGGCGTTAATTGTTCTTATGATAGAATAATTGCTCGTTTCTTGGTTGTTTTTGTTTTTAAAAGAAGATAGTCCTTAACTAGGTAAATGGACTTTCGTGCTTTGCACGACCATTCCATGGAGGGTCCTCAACTAGCCGGACGGGCTTCGAGCTTTGCACGACCATTCCATGGAGGGTCCTCACCTAGCCGGACGGGCTTCGTGCTTTGCACGACCATTCCATGGAGGGTCCTCATTTAGCCGGACGGGCTTTTTTATGGCGCCATAGCCAAGTGGTAAGGCAGAGGTCTGCAACACCTTTATCCCCAGTTCAAATCTGGGTGGCGCCTCCAAATTTCAACTCTCATTTTGAATAATGAGAGTTTTTTTATTGAGGAGCTTTATGTTTATTATCAGTCACAAATCTACAAATGAATTTAAAGAATTTTTACAAAAAAATAATTTTGACTTTATTGAAACAATAGACAATCCAAATCTTGATCCTAGGATTGCTGACCATCCTGATTTGTCGATTTTTAGACTTGATGGTGAAAATATGATTGTTGATAAGAATGTTTTTAACTACTATCAAGATAAAATTTCTCATATAAATCTTATAGCTGGAGAGAGTGTGGCATGTAAATATCCCTATGATTCTATCTATAATATTTATAAGGGATCTGACTTTTATATACATAATGATATTAGCGAAAAAAACATATTAGCTTTTCTAAGAGATAATAGTTTTAAACATTATTTTGTAAAACAAGCTTATAGTCGTTGCTCAATAGTTCCTATGGGGGATAAAGTTTTGACAAGTGATTTTGGAATCTATAAGGCTCTTAAAGATAAAATCGACCTTGTCCTGCTAAAAAAAGAAAATATTCCCCTTGATGGATTTGATAATGGATTTTTGGGTGGGACCTGTGGATTTTTTGATAATACTTTGATTTTTAATGGAAATATAGAAAAATTAAATAGTTATGAAATAATTAGAGATGAAGCTAGCAAATCTGGTATTGATCTTTTATATCCAAAAAACTGCGACTTAATTGATACTGGATCAATTTTATTTTGCTAACAATAGATAATTATAAAAATAAAAGTATAATTATAAATATTTTTATAATTGTAGGAGTTTTATTTTGGATATTTTATTTATAGGATTTGCATTATTTTCTTTATTTTTTGGAGCAGGAAACCTAATTTTCCCGCCATTTTTGGGTAGGACTTACGGGTCAAATTGGCTTATTGCGAGCATTGGATTTATATTAACAGGAGTAGGGCTTGCTTCAGTTGCTGTTTACTCCATGGCAAAGAAAAATGGAAATATAAAAGAATTTACAAAGATTGGTGGAGAAAAATTAGGCAATCTTATTTTATTAATAATTGCTGTTGTTATTGGACCTCTTGGGGCGATTCCACGTACCGGGGCCACTAGTGGTGAGGTTATGATGGCCTCAGGAATAAATATTTCCTATAATTTATTTATAATTTTATTTTTTTCTCTAACGTTAATATTTATACTAACTGATAACAAGGTAATTGATGTAATTGGAAAATATCTGACACCACTTTTACTAATAGTTTTATTTTTTATGATTATTTCTGGGATTTTGAATCCTATTGGAAAGCCTGAGATGAGCTCACTAACTAAGCCATTTACTTTTACAAAATCAATTATAGAAGGCTATAACACTATGGATGCCTTGGCTGCAATTGTATTTGCTCCAATCATAATTAAATCGCTAGTTGAAAAAGGATATGGAAACAACTTAAAGAAAAAATCTATCCAGGTAATCTTAATTGCGGCAGCAGGTCTGATTTTAGTTTATCTATCACTTACATACCTTGGGGCAACTAGTACTGAATATCATCCAGAAATTAATTCTCGTGTTGAACTTTTAATTGTAATTGCAAATACAATAATGGGTTCTTTTGGAAAATATGTCTTGGCTGCAATTATAGTTTTGGCCTGTTTTACAACTTCTGTAGGACTTACTAGTTCAATTTCAGATATGTTTATCAAAATTTTTAATGATAAAATTTCCTACAATATTACAGCGATAATAATAACAATTTGTTCAATAATTCTTTCAATGGTTGGGGTTGATGGGATAATTAATTTTACACTGCCACTTTTAACCTTTGTTTATCCCTTAGTTTTGCTAATGATTATATTTAATTTGCTAAATTATGATTTTAATAAAAATCTAAGAAAAATTATATTTACTGTAACAGGAATTATTTCTTTTCTTCAGACTTTTATCATGTATGTATCAATGTTAGATCAAAACTTAGGAATTAGTATGGAAAATAATTTAGCTTGGCTACCACTGTACGATTATGGTTTTCCTTGGTTGTTGCCATTTATAATTTTATTTATAATAGGGATTTTTAAAAGAGAAAAAAGTCAAACTTTAGTCTAATATTTATTTATGTTATAATTGAAAAAAAGCCTAGGAGAGAATAGATGGATATTATTAAACCTTCAACAATTGCTGGTGTAATGGAGCTACTTCCAGATAGCCAAGCAGTTTTTGACAGGATGAAAAATACAATTGAAGATACTTTTAAAGATTATGGATTTTTAGCAATAGATACACCTGTAATAGAAAAAAATGAAATTTTATTTGCAAAAGGTGGTGGAGAAACTGAAAAGCAAATTTTTGAAATAGCAAGTGATTCAAAAGATATGAGCTTACGTTTTGACCTTACAGTTCCACTTGCAAGATATGTTTCAGAACACTTATCAGACCTAAATTTCCCTTTTAAACGCTATCAAATTGGCAAAGTTTACCGTGGGGAGCGTAATCAAAAGGGTAGGTACAAGGAATTTTACCAAGCTGATATTGATATTATTGGTCACAATGACCTAGCTATCTATAATGATGCATTGCTTGCTAGGGTAATCTTTGAAGCCTTTAATAGAATAAATTTTCCAAATATTACGTTTCACATCAATAATAGAAAATTATTAAATGGATTTTTCAAATCTCTTGAAATTGAGGATAGCACTGAGGTTTTAAGAACTATTGATAAAAAAGATAAGATTGGAATAGATAAAACCAAGACACTTCTTACAGAAATAATTGGCGAAGATAAGGCTAATAAAACCCTAGAATTTATAAATGCAGATAATCAAAATACTGAGATTTTAGATAATTTAGCAGGTTTTGCTGATAATGATTTATTTAAAGAAGGCCTGGAAGAATTAAAAACCCTTTATGATTACATGATCAAATTTGGAATAGATGATAAAAATATCAAAATCGATTTAGCCATTACTCGTGGTCTTGATTATTACACATCTACAGTTTATGAAACCTTTATAAATGGTTACGAATCAATAGGTTCAGTATGTTCAGGTGGTAGATATGAAAATCTTGCTAGCAACTTTACCAAACAAAACTTACCAGGAGTTGGAATGTCAATAGGACTTACAAGATTATTTTACCAACTTCAAGAACTTGGATTGGTTGAAGAAGAAAAATCATCAAAAATTGATTTTCTTATCCTACCAATGGATAAGGAATATCATTTTTATGCAATAGATGTTCTAAAGAAGCTGAAAGACCAAGGCAAAAAGGCAGATATTTTCTTAGAAGATGGTAAATTTAAGAAAAAAATAAATTATGCAGATAAAATAAATGCAAAATATGCCGTAATAATTGGTGAAGAAGAAGTATCCAAAAATCAAGTATCCATCAAAAATATGGAAAGTGGAGAACAGTTTAATAAAAATATAGAGGAATTGGATTTTTAGGATTGATTTTATTTCCAATTCCTGATATATTGGTAATGGATAATAATTTATCAAAAATTTTTGGAGGTACATATGAGTAAATTAACAGAAACAGTACAAACTGGTGATTGGGCAAGCGAAAAACACGTACCAGAAATTGATTTTGAAAGTGTTGACAACGGCAAAGTAAGAATAAGAGCATCAGTTGGTAGTGAAATCGAACACCCAAATACTTTTGAACACCACATTGCATGGATTAAAGTTTTCTTCAAACCAGAAGGATCACAATTCCCAGTTGAAATTGCATCATCTGAATTTACAGCTCACGGCGAAGAAGATTTATTTACAGTTCCATGTGCAACAGGATACATAAAAGCAGATAAAAAAGGTACAATCTACGCTCTAAGCTACTGCAATATTCACGGCTTATGGGAAAATTCTGCAGAATTAAACTAATTTAGTTTTTAAAGTCAGGCAAGAAATTCTTGTCTGATTTTTTAATGCAAAAAATCTCCCAAAACTAATTTACTGGGAGATTTATATTGCTATCTTTAATTGTCTTCAAATTGCTTGAAAGTTCATAAATAGGGATAAGATTTTGATAATATTCTGGATTATTTATTTTTATATAGTCGCACAAGTCTATCATCCAAACCAAAACGTATTTGTTTAAGTAAAATCCTTGGATACCATTTGCAAGAATTGATCTTCTGCCATTAATTACAATATCATTGCGGATTTTTTTAAAAAACTCTGTCCAATATTTATTTGATTTTTCGTTTATAATTAATGATTCAATTAGAGTTTTCAGGGCAACTATATATTTTTCATCCATGGGATTTATATAAAAATCTATAAATCCATCAGGATTTAAAATTATATCTTCATTTGGACTTAGTTTACTATAGTCTTCGAAATATTTTTTCTTAGAAAATTCTTCAAAAAAATTCGGATAAAGTCCGTAGGTAAAATTTGAATTTTTAATTGTATCTTTTAAAAACTCCAATTCTTCATTGCCATTATCAAAGCAAGCTATAAATATCGGGGATAGGGTAACTAAAAGCCTTAACCTAAAATTATTTTCATCATTATTAAAAGAAAATTTTATATAGTCTTTATGTTTTTTTATATCAATCATTATTTTGTATTACATCAAAAAATTTTCCGCCATTTGCCTTGGCCAAATCATCTGCTTTTATTTTTATACTATGGCCAACTTTTCCAGCAGAAACTTTTATGAATTCGTGGTATTTGGCGCTTTCATCAATTACAACTTCATATTCTTTTTTCATTGCAAGACTTGTTGTCGCTCCTCTTTCATAGCCGATTTTAGATTTAAGATCTTTTAGTGGTAGCATTTCAAGAGATTTTACTCCTACACATTTGCTGGCCTTTTTAAAATCTATATTTTCAGCTCCTGGTATTACAAAAATATAAATATCTTTAGTATTTGAAATTGTAGCTAGAGTTTTATAAACCAAACTGATGTCTTGGTGGGTTTCTTCTGTAAGCTCAACGGTAGATTTAAATTCTCCTTCAAAACCATAATCTATGTGTTCATAGGGAATATCTAAATTATCCAAGGTACGCATTGCATTTGTTTTTACTTCTTTTTTCATAAAAATCACTTCCTTTTTCACATTATACTCGAATATTAATCTCTTTATGGGTATAAATTTTTAAAGAATGGAGAGATATGATGAATAACGGAATTATAATTACCTATGTTTACCACTCTTGCTATACTGTGGAAACTAAAGATTTATTTATTATTTTTGATTATTACAAGGGTCTTTTAGATATTCCTGAAAATAAGCAAGTGGTATTTGTTTCAACCCACGCCCATAGCGACCACTACACATCTGAAATCCTAAAAGTACCAAATATGGAGAACAAAACTTATATTTTAAGCTCAGATATTGGTAAATTGCCTTCCAATGAAAATATTATATATATAAGGGACAACAAGCTTTCTATGGACCAGTTAAAAAGCTTGTATAATTCTAAAAATGTACACTTTGTAAACAAAAATAAGACCTTTAATATAAAATTAAATAATGGAGAAAAACTAAAAATTAAAACTTTTGGTTCAACCGATAGAGGTATCTCTATTTTACTTTATGTAGATGATATGAGTATTTTCCATGCTGGTGACTTAAATTTTTGGGCTTGGCCACGCAATGACAAAGAAACTATGCAAAAAGAACATGATGATTTTATGATAGAAGTAGAAAAAATCAAAAATCAACCAGTTGATATTGCATTTTTCCCAGTAGATCCGAGGCTTGAAGAAAATTACTTTAAAGGTGGAGATATATTTATAAAAGAAGTAGAACCTCAAATATTTTTTCCGATGCATTTTGCTGACAATTTTGAAATTAGCAAGAAATTTAAAGGAGATTTTTCTTATGAAAACACTGATGTTAGGGAGATAACTAAGGAAAATCAAAAATTTGTTATAGACACAGATAACTAGGAATAATATGATATAGTTATTGAACTTAAGGAGTATTATGGAAAAGATAGCAATATTAACAGATACTGCATCTGATATAGATATAAAATTAGCAGAAGAAATGGGGATTTATCTTTTGCCTTTGTATGTAAATCTGGATAGCAAGTACTATAAAGATAGAAAAGAAATTAGCCCAGATGAATTTTATACTTGGATGAAAGAGTCCGACTCTATTCCAAAAACAAGTACGGCATCACCTGGAGATTTACATGAAATTTTAGAACAAATTAAAAATGATGGCTATGAAAAAGTGATAGCAATCAGTATTGGTGCGAATTTTTCATCAACCTACAATTTATTTAATATGATGAAAATGGATGGGCTTGAAATCTATGTTTTTGATAGCGGAAACCTAACCTTATCTGAGGGAATTTTTGCAATTTATGCAAAAGAACTTGTAGATGAGGGTTATGGATTTGAGCAAATAATAGAAAAGCTCAATGCAAAAAAAGAAGATTCTAAAGTATTTTTTGCCCTAGACACTTTCAAATATTTAGTAGCTGGGGGACGTGTGCCAAGATCTTTTGGTAAAATTGGAGACGCCTTATCAGTAAAGCCAATCATATGTATAAATCCAGAAGAAAGTCATTTTAAACTTTTTAAAATAACTAGAGGTGAGAAAAAAGTTTTAAATGAATTTAAAAAAATAGCGGCAAGAGAGTTAGAAAATGTAAAAGACTATTACTTTTATATAGGCCATGGTGGTTATGAAGAAGGAATGGAAAAGTTAGAAGACATATTTTCAGATGTAATAGCTAGCGCAAGAAGAACATATAGGATTCAAATCTCACCAACCCTAGGAGCCAATACCGGACCAGGACTTTTTGGTTTTGGATTATTCAAATTAGATTAATTAAAAATACAAGTTAACTATTATGAAAAAATTGTATTAATTATTAATTGACAGGAATTAATAAAAATTAGTATAATAATATAAAGTAATGCAATAGTTGATTGTAAGACTAAAAAATAAAATATACTTTGAAATATTCATGGCCATGGCCATGAGTATTTTTGTATACAGAGAAATATCATAATTTAGATTAAATGTATTTCATAATCAAAGGAGGGTTTATGGAAAAGATAGCTCTTATTACTGACTCGGGAGCAGATTTATCAGAGACATTTATAAAAGAAAATAATATATATGTAGCAAATTTATATGTAATAGTAGATGATCAATACTACGAAGATAGGGTGGAAATTAGTCCTGCTGACCTAGATAGAAGAAATAAAGAAAATTCATCTTTCACAGCAAAAACAACCTCGCCTGCACCGGCAGATTTTTCTAAGGTTTTTAAAAAGGTTGCTGAAGACGGTTATAAAAAAGCAATTTATGTTGGTTTAAACCCACGACTATCTTCTACTTTTTCAAATGCTGAGTTAGCTGAAAAACATGGGCTAGAAATAGCCATGGTAAATAGCGGCTCGGTTACTCTTTTAGAAGGGTTGATGGTAATCTATGCAAATGACCTTATAAAAGAGGGATTTGATTTTGAAAAAATAGTAGCAAAGCTAAATAAGAATGTTGGTAACCAAAAGGCCTATGTTTGGTTTGATACTCTAAAATACTTAAAAGCAGGTGGTAGACTTGGTAAAGTTGCTAAAAGAGCCTCATCCATTTTAAATTTTAAACCAGTATTGTCTTTAGACGGCAAGGGGGATTTTGACCTTATAAAACTAAAAGTTAAAAAGGAAAAATCCTATGCTATTATAGAAGAAAAAATCAGAGAAGATTTAGCAAATGTTAAAAAATATTATATGACCTATATTTCGGGAACAGACAATAGTCTACTTGAAGAAATAAAAAATAGATTAGATAATATAGAACAAAATGCAGAACTTGCCCTAACAAGCCAATTTGGCTCTGCAATTTCTGCCCATGCAGGTAGTAAGGCCTATTCTGTAGGGTATTTAAAAATTGATGAATAAAATATTTGACAAAATCAAATAAAGATAGTATTATATACGACATAGACAACAAAGAAGTACCCAGATACTCACCTGCCGATATAAATTTGTAGGTTAATAATTTTTAAAGATAAGATTTAAAAATTGGAACGGGTACTTTGTGCCCGCTTTTTTTATGTAATTATACATTGGAGGTATAACTATAAAAGATTTAAGAATAAATAATGAAATTAGAGCTGACCAAGTAAGATTAATCGATGAAAATGGTAACCAAGTTGGTATTACAACTTTAAAAGATGCACAAAATCGTGCAGATGATGCAAAACTTGACCTAGTTTTGATGAGTCCAAATGCAAAACCACCTGTTACAAGAATCATGGATTATGGTAAGTACAAATACGATCAAGAAAAAAAGGAAAAAGAAAATAAGAAAAAACAAAAAAATGCTCAATTAAAAGAGACAAGATTTTCCTTAAATATCGAAGACAATGATTTACAAACCAAGGCAAATCAAACCATTAAATTCTTAAACAACGGGGATAAGGTAAAAGTTTCTATAAGATTTAGAGGTCGTGAACTTGGCCGTAAAGAACCAGGTTATGAATTGATGGATAAATTTAAAGAAATGCTAGGAGATAGCGCCGTGGTTGATAAAAAACCAAAAATGGAAGGCAGATCCCTAGTAATGTTTCTAGAACCAAAAGGAGAAGAAAATGGCAAATAAAAATAAAACAAGAAGAGCTGCTGCAAAAAGATTTAAAGTAACAGGTAGCGGAAAAATCGTAAGAAGAAAAGCATACAAAGGTCACTTAACAGCTAAAAAATCACCAGCTAGAAAAAGAAACCTTAGAAAAGCAACATTAGTTTCAAAAGCTGATGAAAGAAATGTTAAACAATTATTAGGAATGTAATTAGGAGGCAGATAGAAAATGGCAAGAGTAAAAAGAGCAATCAACGCTAAGAAAAAACACAAAAAAGTATTAAGACAAGCAAAAGGATACTACGGTTCAAAAAGCCTTCTATATAGAACAGCCAACCAAGCTGTAATGAAATCTTTAAACTATGCTTATATTGGACGTAAACATAGAAAAAGAGACTTCAGAAAATTATGGATTGCAAGAATCAACGCTGCAGCTAGACTTAACGGTACAACATACTCAAAACTTATGGGTAACCTTAAAAAAGCAAACATTGATATCAACAGAAAAATGCTTGCAGAAATTGCTGTAGAAAATCCAGCAGAATTTAGCAAAATTGTAGAATTAGCTAACCAAAACGCTTAATGGTAATAAATTCTACATCCAATCAAAAATACAAATATATATCAAAACTAAAAAATAAAAAGTATAGGGATATAGAAGATAAATTCATTATAGAATCTAAAAAATTAGTAGAAGAGGCCATCTCTTCTGCTGATGTAGATTTTATTTTTTTATCAGAATCTAAAAAGGATTATCAAACTAATTTTGAAAAAATAATTTTTGATGACAAGCTATTTAACAAACTGTCAAACCTTAAATCTCCAGATGGATTTGCAGCAGTGGTTAAAAAGAAAAAGGAAAATGAAATCTCATCAAAAAGAGTATTACTTTTAGATGGCCTAAATGATCCAGGCAATATGGGAACTATTATCCGTTCTGCAGAAGCTTTTGGTTTTAATGACATTCTTCTAGGACCAAATACTGTTGATATATATAATGAAAAAACTTTAAGAGCCTCAATGGGCTCAATTTTTAGATTAAATATAAAACAAACAAGCTATGAAGATCTTGATTTGTTAAAAAAATCTTACAAATTGGTAGCAGCCGACATGAGCGGGTATGATATTAATAAATGTAAGATAGAGGACGATATTGTCCTTGTTATAGGAAATGAAGCAAATGGTCTATCTGATACCATAAGGTCAATGACAGATATATATGTGAAAATTCCTATGAAAGGGCAAATAGAATCCTTAAATGCAGCTATTGCAGCTAGCATTTTGATGAATAATCTTAGCTTATGATTCGGAAAAAACTTTAGTTATTCTTTACCAGCAAGAGGAGATGATGGAAGCCCTCAAAGTTCCGGCTAAATATATTCACCGATGAAGCTTGATATGAAATTAGTAATTGATACGATTTGCTGCGTTATAAGCTATTAAGTGGGTTAATATTAACCAATTAAGGTGGTACCGCAGGTAAATTCTGTCCTTTTATAGGGCAGGATTTTTTTATTACAAAAATTGAAAGGGAAAACAATGGAAGAAAATTTAAAGCAAAGCTTAACCAAGGCCCAAAATGAAATTGAAGCTGCAAAAAGTTTAGATGAGCTTGAGAAAATAAGAATTACATACCTTGGTAAAAAAGGTGTGATGACAGATTTAAAGAAAAATATTTCAAAACTGCCAAATGAAGAAAAGCCAATGGCAGGAAAACTTATAAATGAAACTAGTACTCAAATTGAAACTGCCCTTGCTGAAAAATCTGATTCGCTTAAAAAAGAACTATTAAAAGAAAAAATAGCAGAAGAAACAATCGATGTTACTGCTCATTTTGAAAAACATGATAGCGGACACTTAGCATTAATAAATCAAACACTAGAAGAACTTGAAACTATTTTCCAAAATATGGGCTTTGATGTTGTGGAAGGACCAGAAATAGATACTGTTAAAAATGTTTTTGATGATCTTAATTCACCAGCAGACCACCCAGCAAGGTCAACTTCCGATACTTTTTATATAACAGATGATATTCTACTTCGCCCGCACACATCATCCATGCAAATTAGAGTTATGGAAGAAGGAAAATTACCAATCAAAATGGTATCAGCAGGAAGAGTATTTAGAAATGATGAGGTAGATGCTACTCACTCGCCAATGTTCCACCAATTAGAATGCTTGGTTGTAGATGAAAATGTATCAATGGCAAATTTAAAAGCAACACTCGAAACATTCATAAAAGAAATGTTTGGAGATGACATGGAGCTTAGATACCGTCCTCACCATTTTCCATTTACAGAACCATCTTTAGAAGTAGATGCAACTTGTCCTATTTGCCGTGGCGAAGGGTGCCCAGCTTGTGGAAATACAGGTTGGTCAATGGAGCTTTTAGGTGGGGGAATGGTACATCCAAATGTACTAGAAGCTTGTGGAATCGATAGCGAAAAATATACTGGATTTGCTTTTGGTCTGGGAGTTGATAGGATTGCCATGGTTAAATATGGCCTAGATGATATCAGATTACTTTATGACAACGACAAAAGATTTTTAGAAGAATTTTAGGAGAAATAATGTTAGTACCTTTAGTTTGGCAAGATAATTACGTAAAAATAGATAAAGATTTAAAAACTATTACAGATAGACTTTCAGAAACTGGTTCCCATGTTGAAGAAGTGACAATTACAACCAGTGCACTAGAAAGTGTAGTTGTAGGTCATGTTCTAGAACAAGAAAAGCATCCAGATGCTGATAGGCTAAAAGTTTTAAAAATAGATATAGGACGTGAAAAACCCGCAACAATTATAACTGCAGCAGAAAATACAAAAAAAGGTGATTACTTATTTGTAATCACTTCTGGTACAAAGATGGATAATGGTGATTTTATTGGTGATCATGAATTTTTCGGTATAAATTCTGAAGGTATGCTTACATCGTACGCAGAGCTAGGCTATCCTGATAATGTAATTCCAAAAGAATTTAAAGATGGTGTTATTATTTTAAATGAAGAATACAAACCAGGAACACCAGTAAGTGAAGTTTTATCTTCAAACACTCCAGTAATTGAATATGAAATCACACCAAATAGACCAGATTGTCTATCAATCATTGGTATGGCAAGAGAAACGGCTGCAAGTTTTGGCGAAAAAATAACTATGCCATCAATAGATTTTAAAGAAAGTAATGAAGACATAAGTGATTACTTTAATGGCGTTAGCATTGAAAGTGATAAATGTGATAAATTTACAGCTAGACTAGTAAGAAATGTTACTATAGGCAAGTCACCTCAATGGCTACAAAATTATTTGATTTTTGCAGGTATGCGTCCAATAAATAATATTGTAGATATAACAAATTTTGTAATGCTTGAAACAGGTCAACCACTCCATGCCTATGATTTGGACAAATTAGCTGATAAAAAATTGATAGCGCGTCAAGCCAAAGATGGTGAAGTTTTAAAAACTCTGGATGGAGAGGAAAGAAAGCTTGATTCTGAAATGCTAGTTATCGCCGATGGAGCAAATCCAGTTGGCATAGCAGGGGTAATGGGAGGATTTGATACAGAAGTTACTGATGAAACTACAAATATAGTCCTTGAAGCAGCAAATTTTGATGGAGTGAGTATTAGAGAAACATCAAAAAAATTAGGTCTAAGAAGTGAAGCATCAACACGTTTTGAAAAAGGACTTCCACTTGAGATGGCAGATTTTGCAAGCCGACGTGCTATGAAATTAATATCTGATTTAGGAATTGGAGAAATTGTTGGTGGCTATATAGAAGAAGGTAAAGAAAATTCTAATGAAAAAACAGTAGATCTTCGTATTTCCAGATTAAACTCTCTAACAGGAGTAGAATTTAGCAAAAAAGAAGCTATCAAAAACTTAGAGCTTTTAGAGTTTGAAATAGAAGATATAGATGAAGATACAATCCGTGCCAAGGTTCCATTTTTTAGAACCGATGTTGCAATCGAAGCAGATTTAATAGAAGAAATTGTAAGACTTTATGGTATGGGGAATATTAAACCAAAACCACTTTATTCAAGCCTACAAAGAGGACTTAGATCAGATGCTAGAATTTTAAGAGATGATTTAAAAAGAGAACTAGCTGGTCAAAAATTTTCTGAACTAACTACTTATTCTTTCATTTCTCCTAGAGAATTTGACAGAATGGGAGTTTTAAAAGATTCACACCTAAGAAAATATATAAAATTAACAAACCCGCTAGGTGAAGATTTCTCTGTAATGAGAACCACACAAATTTCTAATATGCTAGATGTTATTTCGAAAAATATCAATCGTGGTCAAAAAGACTTAAAATTATTCGAACTTGGAAAGACCTTTGAAAAAACAGAGTTAGATTTACCAAATGAAAATGATACATTGACCATGGGACTTTATGGTTCATATAATTTCTATGATTTAAAAGATATATTTGAAGTAGCTATGGACCGTGTTGGATTTGTTGGATTTACTTATAAGACTCAAAAAGAAAATCCTATTTTCCATGCGGGAAGATGTGCTGACATTTATTATGGTGATGAATTTATCGGTACTATGGGAAAAATTTCCTATGAAGTGCGTGATGAATACGACATTAAAAAAGGAGCCTTAATTTTAGAAATTAATATATCTCAGATAGGAGATCAAAGGATAAAAGATAGAAAATATATGGCTCTTCCAAAATACCCAGCAATCACCCGAGATTACTCATTTGTAACAGATAGAAATCTTGAATCTAAATTTATAGAAGATACAATTATAAATAATGGGGGAGAACTTGTTAAAAATATCGATTTATTTGATATTTACACAGGTGACCAAATTCAAAATGACAAAAAATCTATATCCTACAAGGTAGAGTTTAGATCAGATGATAAGACCCTAAAAGAAGAAGATATAAAAGATATTGAAGAAAATATCTTAAATGATTTGGAAAAATCAAACATAGTTTTACGTAGTTAGGAGTAAAAGTGAGCGAGAAAAAGGTTCAGGTAGAAATTGACGGGGCAACATATACCCTATTAACTGACGAAAATGAAGAACAAATAAGAGATATTGCTGATTATGTAAGTGGGAAAATCGCAGAAGTAAAATCAAATAAACTAAGCTATGACAGAGAATTGGTTTTAGCAAGTGTAAATATTGCCAATGATTTATATAATGTAGGCAATAGATATAAAAGACTAAAAGAAGAATCAAGTGAGGCTATGGAAAAATTCCCTGGCCTTGTAGAAAATTACAAAAAATCCGTAGCCCACAATGATGAATTGATAGAAAAAATTGACCAACTTTCTGAAGAAAATAATGAACTTAAAGCAGAAAATGAGTCATTAAACAAAAAAATAATTGTTAATGAACAAAGCGATAAAACTATTGAAAAATTGAGAGCTGAACTTGAAAGACTACAAAAAGAAGTTGTAAGCCTTAAATCAGAAAATGACCAATTGAAAGGGTCTATTTAATGAAAAAACCTGAAATATTAGCTCCTGTCGGTAATTCAGATATGCTTTTTGCAGGAATTGCCGCTGGAGCTGATAGTTTTTACTTAGCTCTAGATGATTTTGGGGCTCGTGCTTATGCGGAAAATTTTACTTTAGAAAACATAAAAGAAACCATCGATTACATTCATCTTTTTGGAAGACGTGTCTTCATTACAATGAATACGCTTATAAAAGATCACGAAATGGCAAAAGCTATTTCCTATGTAGAGAAACTTTATGAGTATGGAGTAGATGGTCTTATCATCCAAGATTTAGGATTTTTTTCTATTATTAAAAATCAAGTCCCAGGCATGGAATTACACGCATCAACCCAAATGGCCGTAAGAGAATATTTTGGAGCAAAATACCTTGCTGACATTGGTTTTGATAGAATTGTCATAGCCCGCGAAACTCCAATAGAAGAAATAGGAAAAATCGCAAGCTTACCCGTAGAAACAGAAGTATTTGTTCACGGGTCACTTTGCGTGAGTTTTTCAGGTGAATGCTTGATGAGTTCTTATTACGGAGGTAGATCTGCAAACAGAGGTAGGTGTGCTGGACCATGTAGGCAAAAATATAAATTAATCTCTGACGGTAAAATTTTAGGAGATGATTACTATCTAAATATGAAAGACCTAAACGCCATTGATAATTTAGATGAACTTTTAGAAATAGGTGTAGATTGCCTAAAAATTGAAGGTCGAATGAAAACTCCAGAATATGTATTCTCAGCAGTTTCCAATTACAAAAGTAAAATAGAAAATAACTCTTATGACAAAAACGAAATGCTAGATAGCTCAAATAGAGGATACACAAAAGGATTTATTTTTGGTCAAAACAAAGATTATATTAGCCTAAGAGATGATAATAAACATAGAAGTATCGGTAAGGTAGAAAATAGTAAAAATAAAAAATATTTTATTACTAATTCAGATTTATATCTGGGTGATAATCTTGAGATTACAACAGAAAAGGGCAAAAAACTTCCATTTACCACTACTAGGGATTACATAGTAGGAGAGAAAATTTTCCTAGAAAAATATCCTGATGCAAAAGTTTTATCTGATGTTCTAATTGTAAATTCTAGCAAAGTAGCAAAAAACAAAGAACGATCACTTAGTAATTATCGTAATCTTCCGGTTAATATTTATTTTAAGGCTAGACTTGGAGAAAATCCTCAAATAACACTTGAATACAGAAATGTTTCATCAACTTATAATCATAATGCAATTGTTGAACAAGCAAAAAATATTGCGATTTCTGAAGCTGATATTAGAGAAAATCTATCAAAATTTAATGACGAAATATTTACTCCAGACCAAATAAATATTGAAATGGATGATGGGATTTTTCTTAGGAAAAAAGATATAAATGAATGCCGCCGCATGGGAGTGGCTGCTTTAAAAGAAGAGATTTTAAATAATTATTACAGAAAAGAAATAAAAATCAATTTGCCAGAATTAGAAAAAAATCAAGATCATATTGTAGAAAAAAATGTTGAACTTCTAAGCAACAATATATCCCCTGAGCTTTTAGAAGATTTTGATAATGTTTATATTAGAAATTTTGATCCAAAATATAGTGGCCATAATTTATATTTAAATTTGGATGCCCATGATGAATACCAAATAGATAGTCTGATTGAATTTGTAAAAGAAAATAAAATAAAAGGCGTAATTTGCAACAATTATAGAGATTTAGCCTTTATAAATTATTTTATTGCAAATGACATAAAAATTAGAATAGGCAGGGATTTAAATATTTTCAATTCTTATAGTGCATATTTTTATAAGAACTTTGCAGAAAATATTTGTGTTTCAAGCGAAATAGATTTGGATATTTTAAATAATATAAGTAAGAATCAAGCCATTGAAGCCCTAGTTTTTGCAAGGCCAGTTTTAATGAATATGCGTCATTGCCCATTTTCTGTAATAAAAAAATGTGGATTGTCTGGTTGTAAAACTTGTAGATTTAATAAAGGCGAATTAGAATCACACGATGGCGAAAAGATGAAAGTCATTCGTTATGGGACATATTCTAAAATTTACCCAGACCAGGCTATCATCTTTAAACACGATGAGTTTTCAGAGAATGTTTCACTTTTATATTCAGTTTTAGAAGATTATGACATTTTAAATATAAGTAAGGCTAAATTTAGAGACGATTATAGGAAAGGAGTGATTTAATGCAAGAATGTACCTTAGAAGTATTAGAATATCAGAAAATTTTAGAGCAACTATCTATCCAAGCACGTTCAAACATAGTTAAAGATCAAATTTTAAATCTAACTCCTATGACAGATGCAGATGATATTAAAGAAGAACTTGAAAAAACTGCCCAAATGGCAGGAGTGATTTCAAGATTTGGAAATATAGATCTTTTTGGCCTCTATGATTTTACTGATATGATTGGCTATGTCAGAAAAAATGGGATTTTAGAACCCTATGAACTTTTACAAATCAATGATCTTTTAAGGGTAGCTGATTATTTAAAAGAATACGGCAAGGAAATCGAAGAACCATATATCAAAGATTTATTTAACCGAATTTCAACCAATGATTTTATAAAAAATGAAATAGAAAGGTCAATTATTAGCGAAGATGAGATTGCTGATAATGCATCAAGCGAGCTTAGAAATATCCGCAGGTCAAAGGCCAGAAAAGAAGCTGACATAAAGGCAAAATTAAATTCTTATATTACAAACGATAGATACGATGATGCCTTGCAAGACAAAGTTGTTTCCATGAGAGATGGCCGTTATGTTGTACCAGTAAAAACCAATAAAAAATCAGTTATTGGCGGGATTATCCACGATAAATCATCTTCAGGAAATACAATTTTTGTTGAGCCTGCAGCTATTGTCGAGCTTAATAATCAATTAAAAGATTTAGAACTTAAGGAAGAAGATGAAATTAGAAGAATCCTAGACAGACTTTCTAGATTTGTTCAGCAATTTGATGTAGAAATTTTAGAAAATCAAAAGCTAATATCTCGTATAGATTTTTTAGCTGCCAAGGCAAAATATGCTATAAATAACGAACACAGCCTTCCAAAGGTAACTACAGATAAAATTATAAAACTAAATCAAGCCCGCCATCCTCTATTAACTGGAAAAGTTGTGCCAATAGATGTAGCAATCGGTGGTGATTACAAAACTTTAATAATTACAGGACCAAACACAGGGGGTAAAACTGTTTCTTTAAAAACAGTTGGTTTAGTAACATTAATGGCCCAAAGTGGCTTATATATTCCGGCTGATGAAAATAGTATAATAAATGTTTTTGATGATATTTTTGTAGACATAGGTGATACCCAGTCTCTAGAGATGAGTTTATCAACATTTTCTGCATCCCTTACAAAAATTGTAAATATATTAGAAAATGCAACTGACAAATCATTAGTTTTACTAGATGAACTAGGATCTGGAACTGACCCTACAGAAGGGGCAGCCCTTGCTATTTCTATCCTAGATTATTTACGTAAAAAAGAAATAATGACCTTTGCAACAACCCACTACAGCGAGCTAAAATACTATGCTGTTGAAACAAATGGTGTGATGAATGCATCTGTAGAATTTGATGTAAATACCCTATCTCCAACATATAAACTAGAGATAGGTACTCCGGGAAAATCAAATGCCTTTGAGATTTCAAGAAGACTTGGTCTTGCTGAAGAAATTTTGAAAAATGCCCAAAATTTACTTGGTGAAGATACCAAAAATGTTAACAAAATCTTAGAAGAAATAGAAGAAAATAAAGAAGAAATCGAAGCGAAAAACGCTGAAATAGACCGTTACAAAAGACAAATACAAAAGGCTAAAAGAGATTTAGAAGAAAAATCAAAAGAAGTAGAAAAACAAAGAGCAGCTATTATTAGAGAAGCTGAAGATAAGGCAAATGAAATTTTAGAAAAAGCAAATACAGAGTCTCAAGAAATGCTAAAAGAAGCTAAAAAATCTAAAAATGCCAATACTTCAGATATAGACCGTAGCTTAAATAATATTAGAAATAGATATAAATCTAGTAAAATCGAGAGAAAACAAAAAGGTCTTAACATTGGAAGATCTGATGATGCTCCAGAAGATTTAAAACTAGGTGATATTGTAATTATCGAAGGAATTAATGAACGTGCTGAAGTAATATCTGAGCCAGATGATAAGGGTAATATAAAGCTACAAATGGGTATCTTGAAAATGGATTCTAATATCAAAAATGTCACCAAAGTAGAAAGTGATAGCAAAACAGAAAAAAATATTCAAAAAGTGTATAATGCTAAAAAAGCAATGAATATTTCACCAACCCTTGATTTGCGTGGACAAAGATATGATGAAGCCATGAGAAATCTTGATAAATATTTAGACGATGCAATGCTTGCAGGACTTTCAAAAGCTAAAATCATCCACGGTAAGGGAACAGGTGCTTTAATAAATGGAGTTACTGAAACTTTAAAAACAGACAAAAGAATTGCAGATTTTAGACTAGGTGATGACAAAGAAGGCGGCTATGGAGTAACAATAGTTAGCTTTGAGTAGGGAGGATTAATGAAAGATTTTAAAGATATAATTGCTAAAAAATTGGAGAATGAGGATTTAAACTTATCCTATGATGAGATTTATAATCTAATCGAGATTCCACCACAAGATGATATGGGGGATTTTTCCTTCCCTTGCTTTACTCTAGCAAAAGTACTAAGAAAAAATCCAGCACAAATTGCAAGTGATTTGGCAGAAAAATTACAAATCGAAGAATTTGAAAAAATTACTAATCTAAATGCCTATTTAAACTTTTTTGTAGATAGAAATCTTTATGAAAACTCTGTTTTAAATGAGATTTTAGAAAAAAAAGAAGACTATGGAAAATCTGATGAAGGCAATGGGAAAAATATTGTAATTGATTTTTCATCTGTAAATATTGCAAAGCCATTCCATATAGGCCACATTCGATCAACTGTCCAAGGTGATGCTATTAGAAATATCCATGAGTTTTTAGGATATAATGTCATTGCTACAAATTACCTAGGTGATTATGGTACACAATTTGGGACTATGATTGCAGCCTACAAACTTTGGGGAGATGAAGATGCAATTAATGCCGATCCTATCAATGAACTTTTAAAACTTTATGTAAGATATAACTCAGAAGCTAGCGAAAATAAAGAAATGATGGATGCTGCCCGTGTTGAATTTAAAAACTTAGAAGATGGAGATCCTGAAGCTACAAAATTATGGCAATGGTTTAAGGACATTTCCCTTCGCGAATTTGAAAGAGTATATGGGCTACTAGATATCCGATTTGATGATTATAATGGAGAAAGCTACAATTCACAATTCATACCAGAAAGCATCGAGCTTTTAAAAGAGAAAAATCTTTTAGTAGAAAGTGATGGGGCACAAATAGTTGATTTAAGTCCATATGACTTAACTCCAGCAATCATCATAAAATCAAATGGCTCTAGCTCATATATTACTCGTGATATAGGTACTGCTATAAACCGTAAAAGAAAATATAATTTTGAAGAAAACTTATACGTTGTAGCCACCCAACAAAACCTACATTACCAACAGTTAAGAAAAATCTTAGAACTAATGGGATATGAATGGTGGGATGATAATAAGCACATTGCCTTTGGTATGGTAAGTCTAAAAGATCAAACCATGTCAACTCGTAAGGGCCAAGTAGTTTTTCTTGAGGATGTTTTAAATAAAGCAATTGATAAAACAAAATCAATTATGGAAGAGCGTGGTGCAAAGATAGAAGATATAGAAGAAACTGCAAAAATTGTGGGTATTGGTGCAGTAAAATTCCAAGAATTATACAATAACCGCATCAAAGACTATGTTTTTGACTGGGATGAAGTTTTAAACTTCGACGGAGAAACAGGACCATATGTTCAATACACCTATGCACGCGCAAAATCTGTTTTAAGAAAAGCAGGATTAGAAACTTTTGAAACTTTTGACTTTAAAAATATAAATACAGATGAAGAATTTGCCTTAGTAAAAACCTTAGCAGAATTTGGCAATGTGGTTACAAAAGCTTGCGAAAAATACGAACCATCTCTTTTAACAAGGCATTTAACAGAAATTGCCAAAGCCTTTAACAAATTCTACAATGCATCTCAAATAATGGTAGATGATGAAAATATTAAGAATGAGCGTTTAGCTTTAACTTATGCAACATCAATTGTTATCAAATCTGGACTTAACTTACTTGGAATAAAAACTGTGGAGAAAATGTAATGAATGATAAATTAAAAGATTTTATGGAAGTGACATCCCAAGCTTTTAAGGAAAGTTTTAGCAAAATAAATAAAGTTTATGTAGCATTTATTGTTATTTTAATCAGAGCCTTTTTAATAAATTCTAGATCGACCAGCATTCTTGGTGGAGGATTTATTGGTGGTTTGATAAATTATTTTATCGAAGTCGCCCTACTTTGCTTTGTTGCCCAAGCCATGAGATCGGTTGTTGTTTATGGCAATACAGGCAAAAAATCCATAATGAATTCTATAAACAATTTTTGGCAACCAATCTTATCAGCATATTTCTTCTTTTATCTAATAGAAATGCTAATAAGCGGATTGCCAGGCTTATCTGACATGAAAATTATATTATATGTAGGATTTAACTTCCTTATGTCTGCCTTATTAGAAGAAATTTATATAAACGGCAATGCGGGATTTGATGCACTTAAAAAATCTGCAAAATTTGTATGCGATAATTTCTTTACCTATGGATTATTTTCCTTAATTTGCATAATAATCATTACAAATTTAACATTTACAATCACTTATGGAATTTTAGGACATGTAATTTATGTACTTTTAATTGCAATAACTGATTTGATTTTCTACTTGGTTAGAGGACATTTATTTAAATACTTAGACAAACATTCCTACCGCCAAAGAAAATTTATGAGAGGTTAGGATGAGATTAGACAATTATTTTATACAATTTACCGAAAATCTCGCTTACCTTGACCTAAAAGATTCATCAGCCTATCCAATTTTAGAAGATGTTCCACTTCCAATCTATGTCGATGACATACAAAGTGGGATTATGACAGGCGCCATGAGTGAAAAAATTGAACTTGAAAATTTCCTAGATGGGATGATTATAAATATTGGAGCGGACAAGGACTTTCTTCATAACGAGGAATATAAAATTATCCTAGCGAATTTCATAGATGATATTAGTAAATATGCTTCAAGTAAGGCCATAGGAATTGCTGATGATGACATCAACAAAGCTCTTTTACTCTTAAGAGGTGGCTATATTTTAAATCCAACTGATAATTACAATGTATATTTACTTGCAAGATTTTTATGGCCAAGAGCCTTTGAAGTTAACGATAAGTATAAAGAAGATTTTATCAGAGAGGCCTTAGATATCTTGCAAAATATTATTTCAAATGATGAAAACTTTGCTATTTCATACTATGAACTAGGAAATATCTATACAAATCTTGGCGAATATATTAAAGCACGAAGTTATTATAATAATGCCCTTCAAAAAACTGATTCTATCGAAGCCCAAGATGAAATTAGGGACAAGCTAACCGAAATTAATGATAATGCAGAAATCGAAGAAGCCCTCTATTTCATAGGCAAAAGTGATTACAATGGTGCAATCAAGAAATTGACAGGCCTACTTTCAAATAAAAAACGCGCTGATGCTTATTATTATTTGGGAGTTGCCTACCAAAATATTGGCCAATATGAAAATTCAATAATGGCCTTTGAAAACTCACTCGATGCTGGAGCTGAATTTAGAGAACTTTACAATGATTATGCAGTTTCTCTTTATCTAAATGAAAGACAAATCGATGCTTTAAAAATAATCGAAGAAGGCTTAAGTAAATATCCCCAAGACCCAAGATTGGTTTATAACAAAATTCAGATAAACCTTACTCTTGGCAATATTGGCAGGGCAAAAGAAGAAATAGATGAACTTTTGACCTATGATGATTTAAGCGATGAGATTAGGTCAAACTTACTAACAATTAAAGATCAATTCAAAATTTAAAGACCCTTAGAGGTCTTTTAAAATGAGTAAAATGAAAGAGGCTATATGATTATAATAAGAAATATCATTTTAGAATCAGATAATCCCGATAAATTAAGACAAAAAATATCCAAGCTAATAAATAAAAAAGACTTTGATTACGAGATATATAGAAAGTCTATAGATTCCAGAAAAGGCATTAAATTCTCCTACCAAGTTCTTGTTGATATCGACCCAAGTGACAAAGAATTAAAAAGAATAA
The DNA here is from genome assembly GCF_946893725.1 of Anaerococcus sp. Marseille-Q5996. GTDB lineage: Bacteria > Bacillota > Clostridia > Tissierellales > Peptoniphilaceae > Anaerococcus > Anaerococcus martiniensis. Next base: position 493,716 of record NZ_CAMPPE010000001.1, read on the forward strand.
AAAATGCGGATAGGTTTGAATTTAGACAATCAAATATAAAAATTAATAATCCACCCAAAGAAGTTTCTATAATAGGAGCAGGCCCATCTGGCTTATTTACAGCCTACGTCCTTGCTCAGAATGGTGTAAAAGTAAAAGTTTATGAACGTGGTGAGTCCATAGAAGACAGGATAAAAACCATAGAAAACTTTAAAAAAACCGGAAAATTAAATCCTGAATCAAATATCCAGTTTGGAGAAGGTGGGGCTGGAACATATTCTGATGGAAAATTAACCGCCCGTAGCAAAGACCCGAGAGTTAGAATGGTTTTAGAAACTTTTCATAAGCATGGTGCTCCAGATGATATTATGATAGATGCAAAGCCACACATTGGTACAGATTTACTTCGCGATGTAATTATAAATATGCGTGAAGAAATAAAAGAAAATGGTGGAGAGTTTTACTTTTCCCACCACTTGGATGATATAAATCTTTCAGATCAAAGTGTAGAAAATATAATTGTCAATGGAAAAAAGATTAAAAGTGGGGCATATGTCTTAGCTGTCGGACACTCAGCTCGTGATACTTTTGAAATGTTAAGTGATAAAATTTCTATGGAAAATAAAAATTTTGCAGTTGGATTTAGAATTGAACACAAAAGACAAACTATAAATGATGCCCAATATAATGGTAAAAAATCTGATATAGAAGGCAATTTATTGCCAGCAGCATCTTATAATCTATCTTATAATGACAAAGAAAGCGGTCTTTCTGCATATACATTTTGTATGTGTCCAGGAGGATATGTGGTAAATGCCAGCAGCGAAGAAAATATGACCTGTGTAAACGGGATGAGCTACCATGACAGAGATGGAGAAAATTCAAATGCAGCGATTATTGTAACTATAGGAGAAGAAATCTATGGCAATAATTTGCTAGATGGAATGAGATTTCAAAGAGAAATTGAAAAAAAGACCTATAACTTAACAAAGGGAGATGTTCCAGTACAAAAATTTATAGACTTTAAAGAAAACATAGAAACAACAGATTTAGGTGATGTAAAACCATCAATAGAATCTGCCTATAAATTAGCAAATCTAAGGGGCATCTATCCAGCAGCAATTGATAAAATGGTTATAAAAGCAATAGATTATATGGGAAATAGATTATCTGGATTTTCAGATGATGATGCAATACTATCGGGAGTAGAAACCAGGTCTTCATCACCTATAAGGATGATTAGGGATGAAGAAAATAAATCTAAAGACATAAACAATTTATATGTAATTGGAGAAGGTAGCGGGCATTCAGGAGGAATAGTATCCTCAGCAGTAGACGGAATTAAAACATCAGAGGCTATTTTAGCAAGAAAATAAAAAAAACTAGAAAAAATTTGACAAGGTAAAAAATAGGGTGTATACTTCTATAGTCACTACGAAAGAACTTGAGCTTTTAAAAAGCTTTTTAAGAACTTTTAAAAAACACTTGACAAGTTCAAAAAATAGTAGTACACTATAAAAGTCGTTAAAAACAACGACACAATGAACCGGATGTTTAAACAAACATCTAAAATGAAATTTAATATCAATGATTATGTAAAATAAAAACATAATCAACCTATCAATAAATAACAAACAAGTTATTGACAACTTTAACCAAGTTGATTCTTTTGATAAAAGGACGATTAACAGGCCAGTCCGGCCAGAAGATGACAAAGTGTGTCTCCACATCATGAGACCCACGGAGTGGTCGCAGGACGGAACGGCCGAGAAAATGATTCTTATCTATATTATATAGAAAAGGATAAATTTAAATCACGCATTGATTTTAAAATCAGTGTAAATGAAAAGAGCTTGAATCAAAAAGCTTTTATGAATTAAACTAAAAACTACTATTTAAAATAGTAGCCAAATATTTTTCATGAGAGTTTGATCCTGGCTCAGGATTAACGCTGGCGGCGTGCATAACACATGCAAGTCGAACGATGAAACTTTACTGACTTCTTCGGAATGATTTAAAGCGGATTAGTGGCGAACGGGTGAGTAACGCGTGAGTAACCTGCCTTACACAAGGGGATAGCCTCTGGAAACGGAGAATAATACCCTATGAAATTACATTCTCGCATGAGGAAATAATCAAAATGTTTAG
>NZ_CAMPPE010000002.1 GCF_946893725.1 Anaerococcus sp. Marseille-Q5996
GAAGCAACCCTCAAGATAAGATTTCTAAAAGTACGTAAAGAAAATACGTTAGATAGGTCCAAGGTGTAAGTGCAGTAATGCATTAAGCTAATGGATACTAAACTTTAAATCTTGACTGGAAATATTGTTGAGAGTCCTATCCCATTTTAGCAAAGCTAAAATGATGGAAGGACCTCGTTCAGAGTGTCCCAATGGTTAAGGCCGTAGGTCTTAAGCTTGGTAGACACTTACGAACCAATCGTATGGACAATCAATCCGTATGATGGTAAGTTTAACTGAGCGGCTATTTAGAAGGTTCGAAAATACTAACCTAAATTTTAAAATTGGCAGGTCGGCTACAGAACGAAATCAGAGATTTCTATTTCGCGACATTTGACCTACCAGCAAAAACAAGTTTTTGGGTTAGGTCAAGAATATAGTGACGATGGCAGTAAGGATACACCTGTTCCCATACCGAACACAGAAGTTAAGCTTACTAACGCCGATGGTACTCGGAGGGTGACCTCCCGGTAGAGTAGGAAGTTGCTAAACATCTAATACATACTAGCCACTATGGCTAGTAAAGTATTAAATGTATACTAAAAAAATATGTTAAGTATAAAAAATATATGCTTAGGTAGCTCAATGGTGGAGCACCCGGCTGTTAACCGGTAGGTTGTGGGTTCGAGTCCCACCCTGAGCGCCATAATTAGCCCCTCCGGCTTCTAGAGGAGTCGTGCCTAAGCACTAAATACCGCAGGCGGAGCCGAGGACTAATATATCGCGGGATGGAGCAGTTTGGTAGCTCGTCGGGCTCATAACCCGAAGGTCGTAGGTTCAAATCCTGCTCCCGCAACCATTTAATTTATATGGCGAAGTAGCTCAGCTGGCTAGAGCATTCGGTTCATACCCGGAGTGTCGGCGGTTCAAGTCCGTCCTTCGCTACCACTATTTTAATAAGGCCCTATGGTCAGCAGATCATTTCTAGCCAATCGGCAAAAGCCTCTTGGGAAATGAGTTGCATAGAACCTACTAAAGCTCACTAACGTTCGCTAAGTTAGGTTCGTAAAGCGGTTAAATTAAATATCTTACATATATAATAATTTTTATATGGCCCTATGGTCAAGCGGTTAAGACACCACCCTTTCACGGTGGTATCCCGGGTTCGAATCCCGGTAGGGTCACCACTATTATTTTTGCCTTTATATAAAAGAGATAGTCTTCGTTTAACGGGGATACCACCGACGGTGGTAAGTTTTTCGGATTCATCAATAGCTTACGCTTTGATTCATCTCGAAAATGAAAAGTACTTTGTACTTTTCACCCTACAAGGGACTGGGTTACGAATCCCAGACTCCGTTTTACAGAATCTTCATCTTATTTATTAGGTAAAATATGGAAGTATAGCTCAGTTGGGAGAGCATCTGCCTTACAAGCAGGGGGTCACAGGTTCGAGCCCTGTTACTTCCACCATAATGCTAGCATGGATGGCTTATAAAAGATTTTCTATTGAGAAGTTTAAGATTTAAGCTAGAAAAGTTAGTGAATTTATTTACTAGGGTAAATATTACCCTAGCCCAACCCTTTACATAGGTACGCTGATGTAGCTCAATTGGCAGAGCAATTGATTTGTAATCAATAGGTTGTAGGTTCAAGTCCTATCATCAGCTCCAAATAAGTCTGTTCAACATTTTTATTTGGATTCATGTAATGTAAGAAGGCTTTAGCCGAGAGAATAAAATAATATCGGCTGTTTAATGGCTCGGTAGTTCAGCTGGTTAGAATGCCGCCCTGTCACGGCGGAGGTCGTGGGTTCGAATCCCATCCGAGTCGCCATTTAAATTTTTATTACCAAAATTTTAGGAAAAATTGATTTTTTTATAATACTATTATATATTTATGCGGATGTGGCTCAGTGGTAGAGCATCGCCTTGCCAAGGCGAGGGTCGCGAGTTCGAATCTCGTCATCCGCTCCACTATATCACCAGATATCCCGAACAACCGATGTTTGGTTTGGTGATTTTTTAATATGCGGGTGTAGCTCAGTGGTAGAGCCCCAGCCTTCCAAGCTGGTTGCGAGGGTTCGATTCCCTTCACCCGCTCCAAATCACTTGTAGTGTTTCAGATGCATAGCATCTGAAATCTTCGAGATGAGCGTAGCGAATCCGAAGAACTAAGCGAGAGAAGCATAAGCTTCTTGAGCGCACAAAAAACTAAATTTTTGCGTCATTAGCTCAGCTGGATAGAGCGTCTGGCTACGGACCAGAAGGCCTGGGGTTCGAATCCTCAATGACGCGCCACTTTTATTATAACCCTTGTAAATTCAATCTTTACGAGGGGTTATTTTTATTTGTTACGAGACTTACTACGACCGATCAATGTTTGATATTGGAAAATGTTTTAATTATGTTATAATAACTATAAAGACAAAACTTTAACACAATGGTGTAATTCAATAGCTAGAATATAATTATGGAGGATAATATGAAATTAGACAGAAAGTTTGTATCTAAATATTATGAGCATGTAGAAGATTTTCCTGATTTAGACATTGATCTTTCAAAAACAATTCTTTTAATTGTTGACTATCAAAATGAGTTTTGCCTAACTGATTTTGGTGAAGCTAAAGAATTTAAAGAACAGGGCATGTGGGAATCTTGGAAACCATATTTTGATAAAATGCATGAAGTTGCCCTTCCAAATACTGAAAAAGTTCTAAATTATTTTAGAGACAATGATTTGCTAGTTTCATATGGTCTAATCGCTTGCCAAAGAGAAGATGGTAGAGATAGATCTCCAGTTCAAAAATCTGAGGGCTGGAATAATATGCTTATGCCAGTTAATTCATTTGCGGCAGAGGTGGTTGACCCTCTAAAACCAATCGATGATGAAATTGTTGTTTATAAGACAACTGATTCAGTAACAACAGGAACTAATTACCTACATCTACTAGACAATATGGATATTGAAACTGTAGTTGTATGTGGTATGGTTACTGACCAATGTGTAGCTTCAACTGTAAGAGGACTTGCTGATGCAGGCTATAATGTTATCACTGTTCATGATGCCTGTATTGCAGCATCAGAAGAACTCCACGATGCAGAACTAAAAATAATGAATGTGATTTATACTTATGTATTAAGCACTGAAGATACTTTAAAATTACTAGAAGAAAGTAAGTAAGAAAAAATTATAGGGGGCCTTTTGGCTCCTTTTTTATTGAAAAATTTTGATATAGATTAATTTCTTTATAATATCTTAACTACTAATGGAGTATCATATAGATATAATCAAATAAAAATTATAGAAAGGAATTAATTATGTCTAAAAGACCTTCAAATAAAAATTCTTCTTTGCCATATTTTCTATCAGGCCTAACGGGAGCTTTGGTAGGTGGGCTTTTAATATTTTTCTTAACAGGCGGATTAGGAGCCATGAGTAATGATTCTAATACAGAGGCGGTAGATCCTCCACAAACCCAGGCTGAACAAGCAAATGTTTCTAAAAATCAAATAGATAAAAGTATAGGAAACCTTGATGATGAAAGTGATTCTTCTATGGAATCTAAGGTTGTGAAAAAATCTATAGATAGCGTTGTTGGTATTACAACTAAGTCTCAAGTAACCCAAAATACTTTTTGGGGTCCACAATCTGGATATGTGGAAGGTATCGGATCAGGATCTATTGTTAGCAGCGATGGATATATCCTAACTAACTCCCATGTTATAAGTAATGGAGAAGCTAGTGAAATAAGTGTGCTTTTCAATGATGGGACAACAGCGCCTGCAAAATTAGTTTGGAATGACTCAACTCTTGACCTTGCTATTATTAAGGTAGAAAAGAAAAACCTGCCAGTAATGGAGCTAGCTGATAGTGATAAGGTTGGAGTAGGTGATAGGGTTGTAGCTATTGGAAATCCACTTGGTTTTGAACTCCAATCCACAGTAACTAGTGGAATAATCTCAGGACTTAATCGTACAGTAAGTTTTCAAACCGGGGCACAAATGGATGGTTTAATGCAAACAGATGCAGCTATAAACTCAGGAAACTCTGGTGGTGCATTGCTAAACTCAAAGGGCCAACAAATCGGTATCAACTCTGCAAAAGCTGGTAACAGTGATGGGATTGGTTTTGCAATACCAATAAATACAGTAAAAAATGTAATTGATCAAATTATAAAAAATGGAGAATATAAGTCAGTTTATCTAGGAATAACTGGCCAATCTCTAGACTACTTTAAACAATTCCCACAAGCAAATATGGGAGCACTTGAAGATGTAGAAGGAGTTTATGTATTTAATAACTTTGATCAAAATGGAATTTTCCAAAAAGGAGATGTAATCACTGCTGTTGACGGCAAAAAAGTTACAGATATGGCATCACTAAGAAAAGTTCTTCTTGATTATCAAATAGGTCAAAGTGCAGAAATCACATTAATAAGAGATGGAAAAGAGCAAAAGATTAACTTTACATTTTCTATAGATTCATCAAATGTAGATGAATATAAACAAGCCAGTCCAGAAAATAAAATAGAAAAAAATGAAGAGGATAGGGAAAGATCAAATCCATTTTATAATCTTCCATAAAAATAAAAGCTTGCTTAAATTTAGCAAGCTTTTTTACTTAAAATAAATCGCCCTCGTTATAAACCATATCCCAGAATTTAAGTTCATAGAGCAGGCAGTTTTTGAAAATATCTATCAAAATATCTCTTTTTGTATCAGTCATATCCATGCCAATTTCATTAATCTCATCAACCGTACCATCTACATATGAAAGATAAACAGGATCTAGGTATCCAGTTATGAATTTTCCGTAGATATCATGGTTTTTGGCTTCGGGATTTACCTTATCAATATATCTAAAAATATTTACATAACCCAAATCACAAGCCATAAGGACCATTAAGATTTCTTCATAGCCACCAATTAATGATTGAGAAATCCTATAATTTGAATAAGAAAGATTAGTAAGATTTGAAGGTCTTTTTTCAATTTCATCCACATCTATACCAAAATCACGCATAACCCCACGGTGGATAGCCATCTCATTTTCCATGCAATTATTTAATAGATAGGAAAACTTGCGGATGATTTCCTTATTATTTGTTTTTGTAATACCAATGGCAAAAATCTTGACATGGTCCCATAGGTAAATGTAGTCTTCTTCAAGATAATATTTAAATTTAGATACTTCAAGGTCCCCATTAATCAAACCTAGTATAAAAGGATGGTTGTAAAGCTCTTGCCAAATGTCCTCAGTTTTTTCGTATAAATAGTCAATAAATTTCATAAATCCTCCAATACATAGACCATACCCGATATTACTTTAAATTTTCTATATAACTGATATAGTATAAGTAACAATTAAATATTACTTTTATATTCGGGGTGCCAAGTGCTGAGATTATACCCGCAAACCTGATAAACATAATAGTTTCGTAGGGAAATAAAAAGGCAATGACAACTCTTTTTTCCGAATATAAGAAAAAAGAGTTTTTTATTTTTTAATTGTGAATTTGGATATAATAAAGGAGAATGTAATGAAAGCAAAGTTTGACGGTTATGCTAATAAATATGATGAATGGTTTATGGAAAATGAAAATATGTATTTAACAGAGCTAAATGTTGTAGAAATGGCTCTAAAAAGTGTAAATACAGAAAAATCATTATCAGTTGGCTGTGGTAGTGGATTGTTTGAAGTTTCTCTAAAAGATAGGGGAATTACAATCACAGACGGACTAGAACCATCAGAAGATATGGCTGCCATAGCTGAAAAAAGAGGTTTAAATGTAATTGTTGGCATAATTGAAGATTCCAAACTAGAAGAAAATCACTACGACTGTATTTACCTTAATGGTTCATCAACATATATAGAAGACTTAGAAAGTGCTTACAAAACAGTTTATAAAGCACTAAAACCAGGCGGACACATTGTAGTAATCGATGTGCCAAAAGAAAGTTCATTTGGAATTCTTTACCAATTTGCAAGCCACGCAAAAACATTTGATTTGCCAAATTTCGATGGTATTTTACCAAAATCACCATATCCAATAGAATTAATTACATCAACAGTAATGACAACTACACCAGAAAAACGTGATATTTTAGAAAATATTGGATTTAAAGACTTCAAATATTATCAAACTCTTACAACAGATCCAGCATATTCAGATGACTATGTAGAAGAAGCGGTAGAAGGATATGACAAGGGATCATATGTTGCAATAGTAGCAGAAAAATAAGTTATAAACATAATTAATAAGCATTAAAAGGAGGCCAATTGGTCTTCTTTTTATATGTCAAGAAAAATCCTTGACACTACTTTGAATACGTTGTATAATGCATAAGTCAAGTAAAAAGCTTGACAAGGTAATTTGTTGAAAATTACAAAAAAATTAGTGGAGCATTATGGAAAAAATTGTTAAAGTGGCCGAACTATTCGACATTTATGGACCGCTACTAAATGAAAAACAACGTGATGTTATAAATTGCTATTACAACGAAGACTTGTCCCTACAAGAGATTGCGGATAATAATAACAAATCCAAGCAAGCAATTTCAGATATGATGACTCGTTCAGTTGACAAATTATTTGAGTTTGAAGATGAGCTTTCTTTGCTAGAAAAAAAAGAGGGGCTCAAGGATGCTCTTATGAGTATAAGAGAGCTGATGGAAAGTTCAAATTATGAACAAGCAATTGAAAAAATAACAGAAGAAATTGAAAAAATTTAGGGAGTGATAATATGGTGTTTGAAGGCCTATCCGACAGACTCCAAGAAACCCTTGGAAAACTAACCGGAAAAGGAAAATTAACAGAAAAAGACATCGATAGTGCAATGAGAGAGATAAGACTTTCACTTCTTGAAGCTGATGTTAACTACAAAGTCGTAAAAGAATTTGTAAAAACAGTTAAAGAACGCGCACTAGGCGAAGATGTCATGCAGTCACTAAGCCCAGGTCAAATGGTAGTTAAAATCGTAAATGAAGAGCTAACCAATTTGATGGGAAAAGAAAACTCCAAACTAGATCTTAAAGGAAGCACACCACATATGGTAATGATGGTTGGGCTTCAAGGTTCTGGTAAAACCACTCACTCAGGTAAATTAGTATATAAACTTAAAAGCGAAAACAGAAATCCAATGCTAGCAGCCCTAGATATTTATAGGCCGGCAGCTATTGACCAATTAAAAGTAGTTGGTAGCAAAGCGGGAGTTCCAGTTTTTGAAGAGGGCAAACAAGACCCAGTAATTACAGCTCAAAATGCAAAAGATTTTGCAAGGGCAAATAATTATGATACAGTCATCCTCGATACAGCAGGACGTCTTCAAATAGATACTGATTTGATGGAAGAGCTAAAAGCAATCAAAGAAGCAACAAAACCTGACGAGATCCTCCTAGTAGTAGATGCTATGACAGGACAAGAAGCAGTAAATGTTGCAAAAACTTTTGATGAATACCTAGACATCACCGGTGTAATACTCACCAAGCTTGATGGTGATGCTAGAGGTGGGGCAGCCCTATCCATAAGACAAGTAGTTGGAAAACCAATAAAATTTGTTGGTGTAGGTGAAAAACTAGAAGACCTAGAGCCATTTTATCCAGATAGGATGGCAAATAGGATTTTAGGAATGGGAGATGTTTTATCTTTAATAGAAAAAGCAGAAGCCCAAATCGATCTTCAAAATGCCAAAGAGCTTGAAGAAAAGATGAGAAATCAAACCTATACCCTAGATGATTTTATGGAACAAATCAACCAAATCAGGAATATGGGTCCATTAGAAGACTTACTTGCAATGATACCTGGTGTAAATAACAAAATGCTAAAACAAATCAACGTAGATGACTTAGGTTTTGAAAGAATTGAAGCACTTATAAGCTCCATGACACCAGCAGAGCGTGAAAAACCAGAAATAATCGGCAAAAACCGCAAAGATCGTATATCAAAAGGATCTGGAGTTAATGTAAAAGAGTTAAACAAACTCTTAAAACAGTTTAAAGAACTGAAAAAAATGATGAAACAAGTTTCAAATATGCAAGGAAAAGGCAAAAAAGGAAGAGGCATGAGAATGCCAAAAATGCCTAAATTTCCTTTTTAATAGCTAGACAAACTATTAATAAATATTAAATTTGTTTCTAAAACGTCAAAATGAAAGGAAGTAAAAATGGCAGTAAAAATTAGATTAAAAAGAATGGGACAAAAGAAAAGACCATTCTACAGAGTTGTTGTAGCAGATAGCAGAAGCCCAAGAGATGGTAAATTCATCGAAGAAATCGGATATTACAATCCAGTAAGCGAACCTAAAGAATTTAAAATCGATAATGAAAGAGCAAAATATTGGGTTGGCACTGGTGCAAAACCAACATCAATCGTTGAAAAACTTTTCAATGACAATGATGTACTAGCTTAAGAATTATGAAAGAACTTGTAGAAACAATAGTAAAAGAACTTGTAGAAGAAAAAGATCAAGTAGAAATCGAAGAAAGCCGCAATGACGGTGAAGTTAATATCATAATCCATGTAGCTGAGTCTGATAAGGGCAGAGTGATAGGAGTAAGAGGAAATATTATAAACTCAATCCGTACTATCGCAAGATCAGCAGCTATAAAAGAAAATGTTAAGGTTAATATAAAAATATGAGAATAACAGTAGCAGAGATAGTAACTACCCACGGTGTACGTGGCAATCTGAAAGTAAAAAGCCTAAGTGATTATGAAAAAAGATTTGAAAACGGGGCAAAATTACTAATCGGAGATGAGGAGCTTACAGTAGAATCATCCTTTGATCAAAAAGGTTTAAAGGTTATCAAATTTAACGAATATGACGATATAAATGATGTTCTTAAATTTGTGGGCAAAGATATAACCATAGAAGATTCTGAGCTTGGAGAGCTCAATGAAGATGAGTATTATGTTTTTGAGTTAGTTGGACTAGATGTGAAAAGCCATGGGCAAACAGTAGGCAAAATCACAGATGTCATCACAGGCGTTTACCCAAATGATGTTTATGTCATAAAAACAGAAAAAGATGAAGTTTACTTTCCAGCCTTAAATGCTACTGTAAAAAATGTTGATATAGAAAATGGCTTTATAGAAGTAGAAAACTTTAGTGACTATGAATAAAATAACCATCCTGACCCTATTTCCAGAAAGTTTTGAATTTCTAAAGACTTATGGAGTCATAGGCAAGGCTATTTCAAAAGGATTATTAGAACTTGAATTTGTAAATATAAGAGATTTTTCAAATAATAAACATAATCATGTAGATGATACCGTTTATGGTGGAGCAGCAGGAATGCTTATGAGACCACAACCTATATATGATGCTTTAATGTCTGTAAAAAAACCAGGATCCAAGGTAGCCTATATGTCTGCTGCAGGATCTCAATTCAATCAGAAATTAGCAATCGACTTTGCAGAAATTAAACATCTTATACTTATTTGTGGCCACTATGAAGGCATAGATGCAAGAATAACCAACCACTATGTAGATTATGAAATCTCAATTGGCGATTATGTCCTAACAGGTGGTGAAATCCCAGCTATGGTTGTAATCGACTCTATGGCAAGATTTATAGAAGGTGTAGTTGGTAAGGAAGAATCCCTAGTTACAGATTCACATTACAATACATTATTGCAGCAAGATGAATTTACCAAGCCACGCGAATTTAATGGATACATGGTGCCACAGGATTTATTAAGTGGTGACCATAAAAAAATTGCAGCTTGGAATAAAAAAAGTGCAATAGAAAAAACAAAAAGAGTCAGACCAGACTTATATGAAAAATTCCTAAGAGAGGAGAATGAAAATGGACTTAATTAAAAAAATTGAACAAGAAAACTTACGTGAAGATCAATATGACTTTAACGTAGGAGATACAGTTAGAATATCTTATAGAATTAAAGAAGGTGAAAAAACTAGACTTCAAGACTTTGAAGGTACAGTTATCAAAATCAAAGAAGGTGGAGTAAACAAAGCATTCACACTAAGAAGAATTTCTTACGGTGTAGGTGTTGAAAGAACTTTCCTTTACAACTCACCAAGAATCGAAAAACTTGTAGTAACAAGACACGGTAAAGTACGTCGTGCAAAACTTAACTACCTACGTGGTCGTCAAGGTAAAGCTACAAAAGTAAAAGAAAAAACAAACTACTAAAATTAAGGCTGTATATTTAATATGCAGCTTTTTTATTACAAAAATTTTGATATAATAAAGCTAGCATGTCTAGAGGGAGATAAATATGGCAATGAATATAAATTGGTATCCAGGTCACATGAAAAAGACCAAGGAAGAGATCCAAAATAACTTAAAACTAGTAGATATAGTCCTAGAAATAATAGATGCCCGCATACCAGAATCATCCAGAAATCCTATGCTTGATGAGATTTTGGGAGATAAGCCGCGTTTAATAGTGATGAACAAATCAGACCTAGCCGATAGTAAGGTAAATAAAATGTGGATTAATAAATTTAAAGAAGAGGGAATAGCTGCCACACTTATGAATTCTAAGGAAAAAATAAATGTATCTAGAATTTATGATATGGCAAAGGCAGAGCTTTCTGAAAAATTTGAGCGAATAGAGGCAAAAAACATTGAAAATAAAGTCATTCGAATGATGATAGTAGGTATTCCAAATGCAGGCAAATCTACCTTTATAAATAATGTTGCAAAAAGAAAATCTGCAAACGTAGGAAACCGACCAGGTGTTACAAAAACCAAGCAATGGATAAAAACAAATGCAAATATAGAACTTCTAGACACACCAGGAGTACTTTGGCCAAAATTTGACGAAGAAACCGGACTAAACTTATCCTACACCCATGCCATAAAAGATGAAATTTTAAATATTGAAGATTTAACTCTTAAATTTTTAGAAAAAATGAAAGAAGATTATCCACAAAGTCTAAATGAAAGATACGGTGTAGATCCAGAAAAACCAGCCCTAGAAATCTATGAAGATATAGCCAGAAAACGTGGAGCAGTCACAAAGGGTGGAGATTTTGACTATACTAGAACTGCAAATATAATTTTAACAGATTTTAGGTCAGGCAAACTTGGAAAAATTACATTAGAGCGCCCATGAAATATTCAGAATATAATGATCAAATAAAAAAACAAATATATGAAAAATATTCATTAATAGCAGGAGTGGACGAGGTAGGCCGCGGACCCTTGGCAGGACCTGTGGTAACTTGTGCCGTAATCATGAAAAAAGATTCTAAAATCGAAGGGGTAACTGATTCTAAGAAGCTAAGTCGTAAAAAAATGTTAGAATTAAAAGAGCAAATCATAGATGATGCCCTTGCGGTTTCTTATGGCTATGCCAATAATAATTTGATAGATGAGATAAATATCAGGCAGGCAACCCTATTTGCAATGAAAAATGCAGTTGAGAATTTAAATATAAAGCCAGAAATTTTGCTAATAGATGCAGAAAGAATTGACTCAAATATTCCTCAATTAAATATTGTAAAGGGAGATTTAAATGAATATGCTATTTCCTGTGCATCGATTTTAGCAAAGATCCGTAGGGATGATATTATGATTAATTTTTCAAAAATCTATCCAGAATATTCTTTTGATACAAATGTAGGCTACGGGACAAAAAAACATTACGAGGCTATTGATAACAATGGAATTACTCCCATCCATAGACTAAGTTTTTTGAAAAAATATTATGCCAAACAGGAAAGTTTTTTATGAGTGAAAAAAGAAAAATAGGTGACCTTGGTGAGGAGATAGTTGTTAGCTTTCTAATAGAAAATGGCTATGAAATCCTAGACCGTAACTACCTAAAACCCTATGGGGAAATTGACATAATTGCTATGAAAAATGATATAGTTTGTTTTGTGGAAGTAAAGGCTAGAAAAAATGTAAAATTTGGCTATCCCAGAGAAGCAGTAAACTTTTATAAGCAACAACGCATCGCAAAGGCTAGCCAAACTTATCTAATTGAGAACAATCTTACAAATTATATAATGAGATTTGATGTGGCGGAAGTATTTACTGAAAGTAGAAAGATAAATTATATTGAAAATGCATTCTAAATACACAAATAGAGAAATAATATTATACTTAAACTACATATTTTTAGATAATCGTGTCATTTTAAAGATTAATGAAACCATAGGTTTTGATAATTTCTTTGACAAATCTAGGATAGATTTAGATTTTTTAATAGATAAGATATATGAAAAAATATTTAATGCTAAATCCATTGAAGATTTTAAAGATTACCATGAAAAAGTTAGTAAATATGGATATAATTACGTAACTATTTTAGATGAAGATTATCCAGAAAACCTTAGATATATTGAAGATAGGCCTGCTATATTATTTTATAAGGGTGAACTAAACCACGAAAAAGATAAAAACTCCATCGCCTTTGTAGGTGCAAGAAAATGCACTGATTACGGTAAATGGGCTTGTAAAACTTTAAGTCAAGGGGTTTCTGCTGAGGGAATTACAACTGTATCTGGACTTGCTTATGGGATAGATGCAATTTGCCATAAATCAACTTTGGAAGTTGCTGGCAGGAGTATTGGTATTATTGGATGTGGCATAGATAAAATTTATCCCAAACAAAACCGCAATTTGTATGAACAACTAGAAAATAATGGACTAATTTTATCAGAATTCCCCCTAGGAACTGAACCAAAACCCTATAATTTCCCAAGAAGAAATAGAATTATATCCGGTATTTCGCTTGCAACAGTAGTTATTGAAGCAAAAGAAAAATCTGGAACCATGATTACAACTAGGTGTGCTTTAGAGCAAGGCAAAGAAGTCTTTGCAGTGCCTGGAAATATAAATTCTATTTATTCTAAGGGTACAAATAAACTTATCCAAGAGGGTAGCAAATTAATTACAAGTGCTGATGATATCCTAGAAGAACTTGATTATCTATTGGATATAAATCAAATAAAATCAATTACTGATTACTCATCACTTGCAAATGATGAGCTAGAAATAGTAAGATATATCGAAGAAAATCCAAATACTACTGCAGACTTACTTGCAGCAAATTTATCATATAATATAGATGAAATTAATTATCTTTTAACATCGCTCGAACTTAGAGATTATATAGAAAATATTGGAAATAATGAATTTACAACAAAGAGGTGAAAAGCTTGGCTAAAAATTTAGTGATAGTAGAATCCCCAACAAAAGCAAGATCGATCGGCAAGATGCTAGGTAGCAATTATAAGGTAATGGCGACCATAGGACACTTGCGTGACCTACCAAAGTCAAAATTTGGTGTAGATATAGAAAATAACTTTGAACCTGAATACATAAAAGTAAGGGGCAGGGCAAAAACTATAAATGAACTTAAAAAAGAAGCTGATAAGGCAGATAAAGTTTACTTGGCAACTGACCCGGATAGGGAAGGTGAAGCCATTAGCTGGCATTTAGAATATCTTTTGGGTCTTGATCCAAAAGATAAAAATCGTGTAGAATTTCATGAAATTACAAAGGAAAATGTAAAAAATGCCATCAAAGCTCCAAGGCAAATCGACCAAAATTTAGTAGATGCCCAACAAGCTAGAAGGGTTATGGATAGGATAGTAGGTTATGAAATAAGTCCTATTTTGTGGAAGCGAGTAAAATCTGGTCTTTCAGCTGGCCGTGTTCAATCAGTTGCGCTAAAACTAATTGTAGAAAAACAAAAAGAAATAGATGCCTTTGTACCAGAAGAATACTGGACTATAACTGCTGACCATAACCACGATAATACAAAATTTATATCAGAATTTTATGGTAAGCCTAGTAAAAGGATAAAAATCTCAAATGAATCTGGTGCTAATAAGGTATTAGATGCTATAGATAAGGACAATTTTAAGGTAGTAGAAGTTAAGAAGACAAAAAAATCTCGTAAACCACCAAAACCTTATACAACATCAACCCTCCAACAAGATGCATCAAATAAATTGGGATATTCTACAAAATATACCATGCAATTGGCCCAACAACTTTTTGAAGGTATAGATGTAGGAGATGGATCTGTTGGTTTGATTTCCTATATGAGAACTGATGCTACAAGAATTTCATCAGAAATTGTGGGAGAGTCTTTAAAATATATAAAAGATAAATATGGAGATAAGTATGCTGGAAAGGGCAATAATCATGGGGGCAAGAAAAAAGGCAGCCAAGATGCCCACGAATCCATACGTCCAACATCAATTTTTAGAGACCCTATCTCAGTAAAACCTTATTTATCAGACCAACAATATAAGCTTTACAAATTGATTTGGACAAGGGTTGTTCAATCACAAATGACAGATTATGAATACCTTTCAACTACAATTAATTTTGATAATAATGGCTTAATTTTTAAATCAAATGGTAAAATCACTATTTTTGAAGGATTTAACAAAATAAGTGGGGGCCTTGAAAATGAAAATATCCTTCCAGAGCTTAAAGAGGGAGATGTAATATCTGCTACAAAAATAAAAAAAGACCAACACTTTACAAATCCACCAGCAAGATATACTGAAGCAAGTCTAGTAAAGGTCCTTGAAGAATTTGGCATTGGACGTCCTTCAACTTATTCAGCAACAATAAACCAAATTGTAAATAGAAACTATGTAGAATACGAGGGCAGGTCTATTTATCCAACAGAACTTGGTTTTACTGTAAATGACTTCTTGCAAGAGAATTTTGATGACATAATAAATGTAGAATTTACCGCAGATATGGAAAATCAATTGGATAAGATCGCCGAACATAAAATATATTGGAAAGACGTATTGGGCAATTTCTATACTGGTTTTGAAAAAGACATGAAAAATGTCAAAAAAGATGATACAGATTATAAGGTCAAAGATGAAGTTTTAGATGAAAAATGTCCAAAATGCGGTCATGCTCTAGCTATAAAACACGGCAGAAATGGTAAATTTATCGGTTGTACCAATTTTCCAGAATGTAATTTTACAAAATCAATAGTAAAAACTACTGGAGTTACTTGTCCAAAATGCAAAACTGGAGAAATTATCGAAAAAGTTAGCAAAAAGGGTAAAAGATTTTATGCCTGTGATAATTATCCAAAATGCGAATATGCAGTATGGGATCCACCAACAGGAGAAAAGTGCCCAGAATGTGGTGACCTTTTAGTTCATAAGAAAAATAGAAGAGTCGATGAGATAAGATGTGCTAACTGTGATTATATAAAAGAAAAGAAGAGATGAGAATAATTTCTCATCTCTATTAATTTAAAATCTTACATCTATTTTTTTTATTACATAAAATCTAAATGCTTGGCTGATAATTACTAGTAGAAGGCTTAACCATAAATTATTAGTAATAGCATCAAAGGTAAGGGAGCTTGAGTTGAATGCACTTGAAAGTACAAGTCCTATAACACATCCAATAAGTGGGTTTACTTTTAATAAGTAGGAAATTACAGATGCAATTACTGATATGCTTAATAAATTTAAAACAAATTTCAATAATGCTTCATTTAATGACAGATTCATAATTGTTTTGCTTAAAGAATCATCCTCAAAACTAGGACTATTTATATATACTCCCACTATAAAATCTACAATTAGCTTTAACATTATTACAGCTATTAACGTGATTATAATATCCTTTAAAAGCAATCCCCAAGCAATATCATTTCTCTTATTACCTAGTTTGCTAGCAGTTGGGAGAATATCGCCCATGGATTGGGCCTGGGACATTGCTACTATAACAACTATGGCTATTATCATCATTCCACTTAAAATCAGCAAAATTGTATTAATTCCACTAGTTCCAATTTCTTTCATGATTTCTTTGCCTAAACCAAAATATGCTACCAAACTGCCAAAAATAATACCTATAAAGGCACCGAGTAGTCCTCTTAAATCTAGCTTCAAGGAAGCTTTTATAACTTTTGTAATTCCATTCATATTAAACCTCCATATTCAATGACTTAAATAATTCATCAAGTGGCATTGGCTGAACGACAGACTTTGCCCTCAAGTTTTCAAGTTCAGCTCTAGTAAATCGATCATAAACATATGCTATAACTTGTCCGCCAATATTGTTTGTATGTATGATATTCTTACCATCTAGCAAGCTAAGGTCATTAGGATCTAGAGTTATTTTTAGAGAACTTTCTGAAAGTGCTTCTACAGAGTCATTGATAATTACTTTTTGACCCTTAAGAATTATGACATCATCAGCGATTTTTTCTATATCTTTTAAAAGATGAGATGATAGGATGATTGTAGAATTGTCATGATCTTGGTAAGACAAAATCTTTTTGTAAAGCATATCTTTGTTTATTTCATCAAGTCCTGTTGCAGGTTCATCTAAATATAAGTATTTTGCTCCGGATGATAGGCCAATTATTGTCCTAAATAGAGATTTATTACCAAATGATAATTTATCATATCTTTTCTTTTTATCAATATTAAATAAAGTCATCAGCTCATCAAATCTTTTCTGATTGAAATTAGGAGATAGGGTTTTGAAACTAGATATTAGAGTTTTTAATTTTTCCCCATTTTGATTTTCACTTATAAAATCATCACTGATTATCGCTATGTCTTCTTTAAATGATTTATCATTTTTAATGTCAACACCATTAATTTTTACATTGCCCTCATACTCACATATTTGATTTGATAGGATTTTCATCAAGGTAGTTTTACCTACACCATTTCTGCCAACAAGTCCAAAAATCTTTCCATTTTCCAAAGTTAAATTTATTCGATCAAGGACTAATTTGTCCTTATAGGATTTTTTTAGATTTCTAACTTCAATCATTAGATAGCTCCTTATAATTTTTCTCAATTTCTTTAATTAGCTCATCTTGACTTATGCCAAGCATTTGAATATTTTTTATTAAATCTGGTAGGATATTAGTCAAATATTCATTTTTTCTTTTTTCACTTATAATTTTTTTTGCATCACTTGTTACAAACATGCCCATTCCTCTTTTTTTATAAAGTATTCCTTCATCTACCAAAATATTAAGACCTTTCCTAGCAGTAGCTGGATTTATACCATATATATTAGCAAAATCCGTCGTAGATGGGGATTGGTCTTCTGGATTTAAAAGTCCATCTAGAATTTGATTTTCAACCATTTCTGCCACTTGTTCAAAAATAAGTTTATTAGAATCCATTCATACAGCCTCCTTATCAGTTAGTTACTTAAGTGACTAACTAACTTAATTTAATTATAACAGCTTATTTTTAATTGTCAACTTAATTTTGCAAAAAAAAAAAGAACTATCTTAATTGATAGTTCTTTTATAAATCGTTATTATCAATGTGGCTTACAATAATTAGTATAAGGCCAAAGCCCAGTGATGATAATTGAATAATTCCATTTATAGGAATTATGTGGAGTATTCCTAGAATGGCTCCCGAGATTGCTATAAATTTACCTACAAAATTTAAATTTTTTCTTGTCTTATTATCCATTTTTATTGCTCCTTTTGCTTAACTACATTCTTTGAAATCGCAAATGAGATATAACCTACAAGTAAGGTTACTATTAAAATAAGTATGATAGAGACCCAAATATTATTTTTAAAGTAGCCAATAATTTTCATTAAATTGTTTAAAATATCTGTGTATATATATAAGGAAACTCCTAAAACATAAAATATAACGGGAATTATAGAAAATAATCTAACCTTAATAGTGCCGTATCTATAGTACAAAGGAAGTTGTATAGAGATTAATATTACATAGAACACCATACCTAAAATAATTGCGATAATTATTTCTGATGGGCTTGAAATTGTTTTTTTAATAATTAGTACTAATATCAATCTTAGAAATACACTAAGTATAATTCCTATTAAACCAATTATAATCATCAAACCATATCTTGAACTAATAAGGTCATTTGTCGATACAGGAAGTGATCCATAAAATTTATCTAGATTTTCATTTGTATCAACTTCAAATGGGAGGGATGTTAGTTTCATAGCCATAAGTGTAGCTGCTAATAAAGCAGAAAATATTATGCTACTTGATTGTATGGTCATAATTGATGCTATTAACATATAATATAAAATTGGCAAAAGATATGATTTTATTAATTGCCACTGAATTTTAATTGTAGACATCCGTATCTCCTTTATTTATTCTTATTTTTAAAAATCATTATTTCTTCAATACTAGGACTTAATATTTGAAAATCATCATTTTTAAAATTCGATATATTTTTTGTTTCAATTAATGATTTAAAACCATAAGAAGAAATTTCATTAGCTATCATAAATTTTTTTATATTTTGGCTTAATTTTGATTTAGGTCCTTGTACAATTCGGTAATTTTCTAGAAACAATTCTTTTGAACCACTATAATCAATTTTTCCTTCATTTAAGTATATAATGTAGTCAGCTATTTTTTCTAAATCATTGGTAATATGAGTTGAAAATATAACACTATTTCTTTCAGTTTGTACAAATTCTTGTAGTATTTCGAGTAATTCATTGCGAGATATAGGATCAAGCCCAGAAGTAGGCTCATCAAGTATAAGAGTTTCTGAATTGTGAGCTAGAGCAACTGCTAGCATCAGTTTCATTTGCATGCCTTTTGACAAGGAAGATATAGTTTTTTCTTTATCTAGATTAAATATATCTATGTAATTCATATATTTTTTATGAGACCAGTTATTGTAAAATGGACTTATAGCTGTTTCTAGTGTTTCTGATGTCCAAAAGGAAGGAAAAAAGTTTGAATCTAGTACGACCCCGATTTTATCCTTATATATGAAGCTTTCGTCATTTATTTTATTATCATCCACATATATAGACCCACTATCAGCTTTTATAATATTTAATATAGAATTAATTAATGTAGTTTTTCCAGCACCATTTCCACCAATAATTCCAGTTATATATCCCCTTGGGAAGTCTGCAGATACATTTAATTCGAAATTTTTGTACTGTTTAATTAGCTTATCAATTCTTATTACACTATCCATATTTCCTCCTAATCATTAATTTCAATCTTATATATCATTTCTAGTAATTGTGTTAAATCTTTTAAATCTAGATTAGAAATATTAGCAAGATTTACAGCTTGGGAAAATAAGTTTTCGATTTCACGAATGTATCGTTCTTTAACAATTAGTGACTGAGTATCTCCAACAAAAAATCCGCTTCCTTGTACACCTACTACAAAGCCTTCATTTTCAAGTTCTTCATATGCTCTATTTACAGTTAATATGCTTACCTTTAATTCCTTTGCAAGGCTTCTTAGGGAAGGCAACTGTTCATTGTTTTTTAAATTGCCTTCAATAATTGCCTTAATTATTTGATTTTTAATTTGAATGTAAATTGGATCTTCACTTTGCGCATTTATTAGTATATCCATTAAGTTTTTATAACTCCTTATTATAATTGTACAACTGTATATATAACAGTATAACAGGTTTATTAAAAATGTAAAGTTAAATATAGCAAAAAAAAAAAGAACCACTTACGTGGTTCTAACTAAAAGTCTTATTTTACAACTACATTTTCACTATGAGTATGAGCGTGTTCGTTGTGGTATCCTTCTAGTTCTGATGTACAGTTTGGACATCTTGTTGCAGAAATAGCAATTTCTGATTTACAGTAACGACATTCTTTTGTAGTTGGTTCATCGCTAACTGGTTCAATTTTGTGCATAGATTTTAAAATTAAAAATAGCACTAATGAAATGATTAGGAATGTGATAATAGCGTTAATTAAGTTACCAAATTTAAGTGTTGCACCACCTACATTAACTACTAAGTCTTGGAAGTCTACTCCTGCTGTTAAACCAGTAATGATTGGCATTAATAAATCTTCTACAACTGAATTTACTATTGCTGTAAATGCAGTACCCATTATGATACCAACAGCCATGTCAAGAACATTACCCTTTTGGATAAAGTTTTTAAATTCTTTCCACATAATTATTCTCCTTTCAAATATTTGTCATCAGACATTATTCTTATACCTATAAATGAATAAACTAAACAATATTTTGATTTGACTAAAATAAGATATTTTTATAAGATAAAGTAACAGAGGTTATTATGAAAAATTTATTGGTTGATGATGAGTTTTATGATAAAATAAGAAATTATGCCGTGCTTATACCAATTATTGAAATCAATGGCAAAGACCATATACTTTTTGAAGTTAGATCTCAAAATATTCCCCAGCCTGGAGAAGTTAGTTTTCCTGGTGGAAGAGTAGAAATGGGAGAGACTTTTGAAGAAGCTGCAGTAAGAGAAACCATGGAAGAACTTTTGCTAGATTATGATGATATAGAATATCAGGGCTATTCTTCAATGATTTTAAATACTTCATATATGCACGTTAAAGCTTTTTATGGGCGAATACATAAAAAAATTGAAGAAATAAAGTATAATGAAGAAGTGGAAAAAGTTTTTGCAATAGACATAGATTATTTAAAAGAAAACAGGCCAAAATCCTACCACACACCATATAGATGGGATTTTCCTGAAGATTTTCCCTTTGATAAAATTCCAAATGGCAGGGAATATAATTTTCGGACTGGTTTTAATGATGTTTATTTTTATGATACTGACCCTGTAATATGGGGACTGACTGCAAAACTTTTAAAAAATTTTATAGAAAGTTTAGATTAATATGAGAAATGATATTAATAACAAACTCATCTCATATGCCAAAACTAATGATGCAATTGAATCTATGTTTTGCATCAAAAACGAAAACTATGATTCATTTTATAAGGTTTATACAATTGTAAATGAAATTATAATTGGAAAACTTGAAGAGGAATTAGTGGGTTTATTTGATGATGTTGTTCTAGTAAATAGAATAAAAGAAGAATTTACAATTGATAAGGCTAAGGTACCTTTTACATCCATAAATATTTATAAAAAAGATAATACTAAAATCACAGAAAGCATTATTTCTACTGATTATGCAGATGTCTTTATCAAAAAATTACCAAGTGATATAGATTTTATCTACAACAAACCAGGAGTGGATAGGCTAGATACCAATAACAATTTTAGGTATGAATCTCCAAAAGAATATGAATTTTTATCAACAATCAGAAATTTTTTTGCAAATGCTATCGAGGTTTCCTTATATATAAGTGAAAAAGATGAAATTGCAGCAAGCTTAAAGATGGAAGAGCTTAGAGGCTATTTATTATCTATGATAGATTTTTATGTAAAAGAAAAGTACGCCTACACCATGGATAAGGGCTATGACGGGCAAAAATTAAAAAGTACCCTAGACCTAGATACAAAGGAAAATTTTCTTTTGACTTACCATCATGAAGATTTGATGGATATTTATAATTCACTTTTTAAGGCTTGTGTTTTATTTAGAAAACTAGCCATGAAAATGTGTGAAATTCTAGGGTACTCTTATCCAAAAGAAATAGATGTAGAAAGTCTTAAGATTTTAAGAAGCAATTACAAAAAACTTGAGTCATTCTTAAGTTAGGGGTATTTATGAAAAACAAAAAAATCTTATCCTTGATTTTATCATTAATCCTAATTCTAGTTCCATTTCCTGCTTTTGCAGCCAATCAAAATAAAATTGTAGGCCTAGATGAAAATGTAAAAAGCTACATTATAGGTAATGAAAAAACAGGGGATATTTATTACGAAAAAAATGCTGATGAATCATTAGCAATGGCTTCATTAAGTAAATTAATGACCTATCTACTTACCAAAGAAGCTATTGATGAGGGTAAAATCTCCCTAGACCAAGAAGTGATAGCAAGCGAGGAAGCTGCCAAATTTAATAGTTGGGAATATTCTGCCCTGGGCTTAGAAGAAGGCGAAACTTACACAGTTGAAGAACTTTTAGAAGGCCTAATTGTAGCTTCTGGCAATGACTGTGCCTACCAACTTGCCCTTACTGTTGATGATTCTGAAACAGAATTTGCTAGAAATATGACAATGAAGGCTTCAGAGCTAGGTCTAAATAGTCAAATATATTACAATGCCAGTGGGGTAGACACTGAAGATGGACAAGAAAATTCATCTTCAGCCAGAGATTTATTTAAGCTAACCCAACATATAATAGAAAAATATCCAGAAATATTGGAATATGGAAGTGTCCGTGAAATTGTAGATCCAAGACGCAATATAAATGTAGAATCTACAGTCCCTTTAATCGGCGAAATTGATGGAGTAGATGGGCTAAAAACTGGAACAACTGACCAAGCTGGAGCTTGTTTGATTTCTACAACCGATATGAAAAAGCTAGATAGCAAAGATGACTTTAGGACCATCGGAGTTGTAATGGGAGCCGATCAAAAAGATACTAGAAATAGTGTAATGAGCGATTTGATTTACTATGTAAGTCGCTATTACAATCTTGAAAGTGTTCTTGATCAAAATGTTGCGGTAGATTCTATAAAAACAAATACAGCGACCCAAGGTTATGTAGATGTCTTCCCAAGTAAAAATGTAAATATAATCATAAAAGATGGAAAAAAAGCATCCGTAAAATATGATTTGAAAGATAAAATAAAAGCTCCACTTAAGGCTGGAGAAGTCCTTGGTGAGGCTTATGTGACATATGAGGACGAAGAATACAAAGTGCCTCTGGTTTCAAAAAATGACTTGAAAGAAGCATCACTATTTGCTAAGATTATTAGATCTAGTGAGGATGCAGCTGACTTTCTTCTAAAGGTATTGATTGCAAGGTAATAAGCCCGTGCGGCTTAGTGAGCACCATCGCCCAATAGGCGATGAGAAACCGCAGAGCAAAGCTCGAGGACCTTTCAACTTTATTTTATAATGACTTAATATATCGGGATTTTAGCTCGACTTCTCATACAGATCGGGGACTTTTTCCTCGGCCGCTGTGCTTCCTTTACTAGTTTCGTGCTTATGGCACGAAGCTTATTGGAAGCCATCCATGCTTTTGTTTCAGTAGCTCAGCTGGATAGAGCACCGCCCTCCTAAGGCGGGTGTCGGAGGTTCGAATCCTCTCTGGAACACCATTTATAATTAATTTTAAAATATCTTTTTATAAAGATATTTTTTTTGTATTTATTTTAAGGATTTTATATGACTGAGATTTTGAAAAAAGACTTTTCTGATGATGATTATTTTTTTATGAAAGAGGCTCTTTATGAGGCACGAATAGCTCGATTTGTGGAGGAAGTGCCAGTTGGTTGTGTGATTGTTTATGATGGTAAGATAATTGGACGTGGCCACAATTTTACATTTAAAGGTAAGTCTGGGCTTTTGCACGCTGAAATGATAGCTATAAAAGAAGCTAACGAATATTTTGATGATTTCAGACTTGAAAATACTACCATGTATGTCACTATGGAACCTTGTTCTATGTGTGCTGGAGCAATTATAAATTCTCGAATTAATCGACTTGTAATTGGTATTCCTGATCACAAAAGAGGTGCTTGTGGGTCAAATACAAACATTACTGGAGATAGGTCGCAATTACATTTTTTAGATGCCGAGTTTGGCTTATTGGCAGATGAATGTCTTTTTGAACTCCAAAGTTTTTTTAAAATGCTAAGGGCTAGAAGTAAGGAAAAAAAGCTGGCCTTAAAAGAACAAGAAAACAAATAATTCTATGACTTCCTTATGATGGAAGTCTCTTTTTATCTCAAAAATTGAGTTATTTATAGTATAATCATTTTAGAATTTAAATTAAGGAGAGTGTAATGAAAATTTCTTTAGTTAATCCATTAGAAGTAGACGAAAAAATAATTCAAAACCATAAAGAAAAATTAGAAGAAATGGGACATGAATTCATATTTTATGATGATAATGCAAAAGATGATGATGAGCTTATTGAAAGACTTAAAGATACTGATATTGCAATTGTAACTAATAAACCACTATCAGCAGAAGTCATTGTTGCAGCAGAAAATCTAAAATTAATTGATGTTGCTTTTACCGGTGTAGATCATATTGACTTAGATGCTGTCAAAGAAAATGATATTACCCTTTTAAATGCTAGTGGATATTCTGATGATTCTGTAGCAGAACTTGTAATTGGTCTAACAATTGCAGTTATGAGAAAATTTAATGAAAACAATGCAAATATTTTTGAAGGTCAAAATAACAATTTGATGGGAGAAACCATCCAAGGCAAAAAGTTTGGAATAATTGGGACTGGAAATATTGGTACAAAATTAATCGGTATTTTGCTAGCCTTTGGCTGCGAGGTCCTTGCTTACTCTAGAACTGAAAAAGAAGATATAAAAAATCTTGGTGTGACCTATGTGGACTTGGATACACTTTTAAAAGAATCTGATGTAATTTCCCTACACATTCCTAACAATAATGAGACCAAAAATTTCCTAGGCAAAGAAGAATTAGATAAAATGAAAGAAAATGCAATTCTTATAAATTGTGCTAGAGGGCCTGTTGTGGACAATGATTACTTAGCAAAACTTTTAAATGAAGATAAAATCCGTGCTGGAATTGATGTTTTTGATATGGAACCACCACTTCCAGAAGATTATCCATTAAGAAATGCAAATAATGTTGTACTTACAAACCACGTTGGCTTTTATACAAAAGAAGCTATGGCTAATCGTGCTGAGATAGTATTTAACAATATTTATGAATATTTAGATGGAAATATAATTAATGAGATAAAACTATGACAGACATTAAAATTATTGCAGTAGCGGGTGGATCAGCATCTGGAAAATCATCAATTGTCAGACATATAGATGAATATTTTAAAGATGATTTGATAGTTATCGGCCATGATAATTATTACAAGGCCCATGATGATATTTCTTTTGAAGAAAGGGCAAAGCTCAATTACGATTATCCTGGTGCATTTGATAATGATTTGTTTCATGAACACTTACTCAGGCTACAAAATGGCCAATCAATTGAAATGCCTACCTATGATTACACAATACACACTAGAAGCGATAAAACTATAACAATCAATTCGACAAAAATTATCCTTATTGAAGGAATTTTAGTTTTAGAAAACAAAAAAATTAGAAATATAACAGACACAAAAGTTTTTATAGATGCTGATAGCGATGTTAGACTGCAAAGAAGGATTTTAAGAGATACTAAAGAACGCGGTAGATCTCTTGATTCTGTTTTGGAACAATTTATAAAACAAGTAAAACCTATGCATGAAAAATATGTTGAGCCTACTAAAAAATATGCAGATATTATCATCCCTAGAGGAGCAAAAAATACAAAAGGGATTGAAATCTTACTAAGACACATTACTGACATGATTGAGGATAATTAAAAACAATGCAAATAAATATTATTGAAACAGACCATGAACAAATCGAAAATTATATTAATGGTCATGCCAGCAATGGTCATGAAATATTTGGTCCCATCCCTTATGAAGATGGATATATATTTAGAGTCTATGCTCCTAATGCAGATCAAATGTTTATAAAAGGTGATTTTACAAATTGGGAAAATCATCAAATGAGCAAAAATCCAGAATATGGATATTTTTATATATACGAAAATGCAAAAATTGGGGATTTTTATAAGCTAATTGTAGTTAAAGATGGCAATTGGGTAGAGCATACAGATCCATTTGCAAGAGCCATGGACCATGAAGGAGACTTTGCTTCATTAATTGTAGATGAAAATTATAATTTTAATGACGATGAATTTGTAAAAAATCGCAGCAAAAATTTTGATAAGCCAATGAATATATATGAAATACATATTGGTTCTTGGTTAAGATATGGGCAAAATGTTAATTTTTTAGATATAGTAGATAAATTAATTGTTCATGTTAAAGAAATGAACTATACCCATGTAGAAATTATGCCGGTTACAGAATATCCATTTTATCCTTCTTGGGGCTACCAATCTACAGGTTTTTTTGCAACAAGTTCTCGCTATGGAAGGCCAGATGATTTTAAAAAATTTGTAGACATCTTGCATCAAAATGGCATTGGAGTCATCCTAGATTTGGTGGCAGTTCATTTTGCAAATGATTATTATGGACTAAAAACCTTTGATGGGACGCATTTGTACGAATCTCCTTATGAGGGGCTTACTTATTCTGAGTGGGGATCAATTAATTTTGACTACTCAAAAGGCCATGTAAGAAGTTTTATGAAATCAAGCTTTGCCTATTGGATAGAAAAATTTCACCTAGATGGCATAAGGGTGGATGCTGTTTCATATATGATTTATTATAACGGAAATGAAAATCGTGGAGTCCATGAAGATAATATCAAATTTATCAGTGATTTAAATAAGACACTAGCAAAAAAATATCCAAATGTAATGTTGATTGCAGAAGATTCTTCATCATATCCTCTTGTGACAAATAAAAATTCTGATCAGGGTTTAGGTTTTGATTACAAATGGGACATGGGTTGGATGAATGATACTATAAAATATTTTGAAGTTGATTCTTTTAATAGGTCCATGTATCATAATAAAATAACATTCTCGATGTTTTATTTCTATAATGAGAGATTTTTATTACCCCTAAGTCATGATGAAGTAGTCCATCTTAAAAAGCCAATGATTAATAAAATGAATGGGGACTATGAAAACAGATTTAAACAATTAAAAGTTTTAAATACTTATCAAATGACCCATCCTGGCAAAAAATTAAATTTTATGGGCAATGAAATAGCCACTTTTGACGAGTGGAATGAAAATGAATCTATTAATTGGGATATAAAAAATTATCCAGTCCACGATGATTTTAATAGATTTATAAAAGATTTAAACTGCATTTATAAAAATAATTCTGCTTTTTTTGCAAATGACTATGATGAAAACGGATTTGAATGGATAATTGTAGATGATGCAAATACTTCAGTTTTTGCCTATGAGAGAAGAGCAGAAAATTCTAGATTCTTAGTTGTTTTAAATATGGCAAATATGTATCATGGTGGATATGAATTTGCCTATGATGAAGATTTGATATTTGTTGAAAAAATAAATTCTTTCAATCCTAAATATGGTGGTGCAAAGAATGATTATAGAGAAATTGAAATTAGAAAGGGAGAAGTTTTAAGGCTAGAGCTTTGGGAATATGAGGCGGCGGTCTTTGAAATATTAAAAAAAGATGAAAAAACCAATTAATTTATCTTGGTTGGTAGAAAAATGGACATTGCTAGATGAGGATTCTTATCTAAAAGCTATGTGGTTAAATACAGAAAGTTTAGACATTATCCGCATCAACCAAGGACAAACAGAAGAAGATATTATAAAAGATTATGTTGATATTGAAAATGATATAGAACATTATGTTTTAATGCCAAGTCGTGATGAATTTGATAGGGCAAATATTCGTGAAGCATTTTTAGAAACCCTAGATAGATTTCAAAAAGATCAATTTATAGACCAATATGACGGATTTTCACCAAGTGAAGAGTTTCTAGATACAGTTTATGCCCTAGGACTTGAAGATAGCTATTACGATTTTAGATCGAAAGCTGCGGGAAATATTTTATTATACTGGGCAGATGATGAAGGCATTCAAATAAAAAAAGATATGGAGACAATAAATATAAATAAATTATGAGTTACAAAAAGATTTTAATGGCCCTGGCAATTGCAGTTAGCTTAACTTCTTGCAATGGTGAAAACCAGGCAGAGCAAGCAAGTCAGACTGCTACAAAAGAAGAAAGTACTGTAAATAATACAGACTTACAAAAATACAATTCAGTTTTCTATGATTATTTTGATACAGTAACAGAATTTTTAGTATATGCAAAAGATGAAGAAGAATTTGAAAAATACAAGAATATACTAGAGGATGAACTATCTAAATACCACAAATTCTTTAATACATACTATGATTTTGAAGGTGTGAATAACGTAAAAACCATAAATGAAAATGCAGGAAAAGAGCCAGTAGAAGTAGATCCAGCTATTATTGAACTATTAGATTATAGTAAAGAAATTTATGACTATACTGATGGAAAAATAAATATGGCCTTAGGAAATTTAATAAGCCTATGGCATGATTATAGGGAAGAAGGCCTTGCTGATGAGGCAAATGCAAAAATTCCTAGTGAAGAAGAATTAAAGGAAGCAGCCAGCCACAGTGATATAAATAAAATTGAAATCGACCATGAAAAAAATACTGTGTATATAACAGATCCAAATGTTCAAATCGATGTTGGAGCTGAGGGTAAGGGCTATGCTATCAAAAAAATTGAAGAAAAATTAAGGGAAGCTGGTTTAGAACACGGTATACTTTCAATTGGTGGTGATGATGTACTTATAGGCAAAAACCCAGATAGAGAAGATGGCCTATGGAGAATAGCCATCCAAAACCCGGATTTAAAATCCAAAAACCCTTATGCAAGCATAATTGGCCTTGAAGATACCACAGTAGTAACTAGTGGTGATTACCAAAGATTTTACAAAGTCGATGGAGAAGTTTACCATCACATCATAGATCCAGACACAAACTATCCATCAAAATATTTTAAATCAGTATCAGTGGTACATCCTGATATAGCATTATCGGATGCCCTAAGCACTTATTTATTTACAGTAGATTTTGAAACTGGTATGAAAGTTGCTGAAGAATATGGAGCAGATGTACTTTGGATAGATTATGAAGATAACTATTACATGACAGAAGGCTACGGAAAATTAGAACAAAAATCGGAAAAATAAAACTTCCGATTTTTTTATTTTTAAAATTTAATCTGTTATAATTAAAATAGCAAATGGAGGAGTTATGAAGAAGATAGCCTTTGATAATGAAATATACATAAAATCTCAATCTGAAAAAATATTAGAACGCATAAGCCACTTTGATAAATTATATCTAGAATTTGGCGGCAAACTTTTTGATGATGCCCACGCTTCAAGGGTATTGCCAGGATTTTTGCCAGATAGTAAGCTAAGAATGCTAGATAGCATCAAGGAAAAGGCAGAAATAATAATTACAATAAATGCCAACGACATAGAAAATAACAAAATTAGGGGAGATAATGATATTTCCTATGACACAGAATCTATAAGACTAAAACAAGCCTTCGAACAAAAGGGATTTTTAGTAAATAGTATCGTAATCACCCAATTTTCTCACCAAGAAAAGGCTATAAGATTTGAAAAATATTTGGACAATCTAAACATAAATCATTACAGAACATATAATATAAACGGATATCCAAATGACATCGAACACATACTTTCACAAGATGGTTTTGGCAAGAATGATTATATAAAAACAAGCAGGCCATTGGTTGTTGTTACAGGACCAGGCCCAGGATCTGGAAAAATGGCAACCTGTCTTTCACAAATGTACTTAGACCACAATAAAGGTCAAAGATCTTCCTATGCCAAATTTGAAACATTTCCAATTTGGAACTTAGGTTTAATGCATCCAGTAAATATGGCTTATGAAGCTGCTACTGCAAATTTAAATGATGTAAATATGATAGATCCCTACCATTTAGAAGCCTATGGTACATTGGCGGTAAATTATAACCGTGATGTGGAGGCATTTCCAGTTTTAAAAAGAATGCTTGAAAAAATAATGGGAGAGGCTCCATACAAATCGCCAACTGATATGGGTGTAAATATGGTTGGATTTTGCATAACAGATGAAGATGCTGCAATTGAAGCTAGCAAGGAAGAAATAATCCGTCGTTATTATAATGCATTAGTAGATTTCAGATTTGCCAAAGAATCCTACACCTCTATAGAAAAAATCCAAAACCTAATGAGTAATTTGGATATAAAGGCAGAAGATAGAAAAGTTGCCTTAGCTGCCAGAGAAAAAAGAGAAAGAACTGGCAAAGAATCATTTGCAATAGAAATGGACGATGGGCAAATAATTACAGGCAAAAAATCAAATCTATTTTCAGCTCCAGCTGCTGCTATTTTAAATACCTTAAAAATACTTGGAAAAATAGATGATGAAATACTTTTACTGAGTCCTCATATTATAGAACCAGTTTCAAATCTTAAAACAAAAGCACTTGGAGAAATAGAGCCATCCCTATCTATAAATGAAATGCTAATTGCCCTTGCAATCTCAGCAACAACAAATCCACTGACCCATATGGCCATGGAGGAGATTAAAAATTTAAAAAATTTAGATGCCCACTCCACAGTCATTTTAAATGACAGTGAAAAAAGCGAACTTCGCAAACTAGGTTTTAACTTTACCCAAGATGCAGTTTTTGGGGATGATAGCGGATATTAAAAAAAAGAAAGACTTTTAGATTTACTAAAAGTCTTTTAATTATTTGTGTCATCGTATTCGATATAGTTAAAATATTTTTCTAACTCATTTAAATCTTCATTTTGATAAACTTCTACCATTTCATCACTCATTGAATTTACAACGTCAATTACAAATTTTCTTAGACTAGTTTGACCAAACATATGGTTTGAGAAAGTTTCTTTAGCAATCCTAGCTGATTTTGTATTTAAAATTCTTTTTGCAAGGTCCACACCTGTCAAATCTTTTTTCTTGGTTAGGTATCTTGAGAAAAAGTCTAATAAATCTCTTAGATTGTTTACTCTTTTTATTAAGAATCTATAGGCAAGACCTGAAGTAAAACCTTCCGTTTGAATTAAATCTCTAAAGAATTTTTCTTTGCTTCCATCTTTTTCAAGCTTAATAGAGCTTGTAAATGTATCAAATATTTCGTTTATTTCATCCCCACAATATTCTATAACAATATTTATTAGATTGTAATTAGGATTATTTAAATTCTCAATCATCCTTGAAACATAAGTAGGGCGTTCGTCCTCTCCCAATGGCCTATATTGATAAATGTAGTTGGCAAAATCATAAAAAGTATTACCCTCTTCATCAATTGGCATTTGCCAAGCCTTATTAATTATCCTATCCCAATAGTTTACAATTTTATAAGGGATTAAAATTTTATCCTCAATTTGGTCAAAAATAACATCAATAGCTTCTTCAATATTTGTAGCCTTAATATGCAATAAATTTTTTATAGACCTAATTTGAAATTCGTATTCGTGGTCAATTTTTGCAATATCAACATTTCCAAAATATTTTTTAGAAATAGGGAAGTATTTATAAATCATTGGAAAAACAATTTTATTCATATAGCCATGCTCTGGAACATCCTCATTAAGAAAAGCACTTGCTTTTTCTATGAGTAGGGTTTGGAGGTTTATGTGGGCATATTTTGGGTTGTTGGCCTGAATTCTAATGTAATTATGGAGTACATCTCTAAGTGAAAGTTGTTTTTCAATTGTATAGTTAATTGCATCATTTACAACTTCTATTTCATTAGCCAAGTTTCTGTAGGTAAATTGCTTTATCAGCTCAGTTTTTATATATACTTCAAAGCCACTGTTTTCTTCTAATTTATTGATTATTTTTATATGCCTAATTGGCAGAGGATAGGTAACCGTAGATCCTGTCTGCACATCATAAATTTCATTGCCCATTTCTGAAACGTATTTTGCTGTACCGTTTTCGTGCAAGTGCCCTGTAAAGACAAATTTTACACCATTATCAGCCAAAACTTCGATTGGGGTTTTGTTATTTATCCTTGGATCATCGTCAATAAATTTTGTTCTCCATTCTTTTATTATAAATGGTGAGAAAACTAATTCTTGGTTTCTAAAGTTTGGCATAAGGGCATGGTGGGCCATAACAAAAACCATGTCATTACGTTTTTTGGCATCTTCTATTTTTTCAACTGTCCATTTCATTTGCTCAAGAATTAATGATCCCGGAACATTTTCTCTTCCATCTCTGTGAGATTGTTCAGTATCCGCAGAATAAATTGATGAATCTAAGCAAATTAATGTAAGACCGCTATTATTAATCTGGCTAGGTATCCTTGCTACATATGAAAAATATCCGTGGGCATAATATTGGTACTTTTCTTCTCTGTCATATTCTTTATTGACCCTAGCTAAATAATTTTTAAAAATCTCAGAATCCTTGTACATTTCAAGGACATAGGGATTTTCATAAATAAAAGAATAAAGCTCATAGAACTCTTTTGGTGTAGTATTTTTGGTTTTTCTAGCATTTTTAAAATCGTAGGACCTGTGATTGTTTAAATCATGATTGCCAGGAATCATAAAAACTTCGCGGCCTTCTTCGGAGTTTTTCCAATCACAAAGATATTTTTTTACAATTTCGTGTGATTTATATTCACCATCTTTTACTAAATCTCCTGGCAAAAAAAGAAACTGGCTACTTACTTTATCAACCATTGATAAGGCTTGGTCCAGCAAGGATTCACTTTCTACCAAAAGCTTTCTGTCTATTTTGATTTCTTTTTCGAAATCTTCTGTATCTGCTATCAAATCATAAGCAAGCACATGGGGATCGCTGATGATTGATATATCAAATTCGTCAAATTTTTGTAAATTCATCTTTACCTCTTAAAAACTTTGTCATAAATAATATACCAGCAAATGAAATTCTTTAAACAAAATATAAGGGAAAATGTTTTTATAAATTTATTAGATTATAAAAATATTACAAAAAAATATTGACATATATTTTTAGGGTGGTATACTTATCCTACATGAATAACTAGGAAAAGAAGAGTACATATTTATTTTCAAGTACAGAGAGATTTGTTAGCTGAGAAAAATCCTTGAAGAACTTATGGAAGTGCATCTTTGAGTTTCATACCGAAAGTAAAGTAGGCTATGACGTTTGTGCCCGTTAAGCACATTAAGGTTTTAAGATTTTCTTAAAATAAATTAAGGTGGAACCACGATAACCTCGTCCTTTTTTGGGCGGGGATTTTTTATATTCATGTAATATGTTTAAGAAAGGAATATGTGTATTGAAAAAAATTGCTTTTCTATCACTAGGATTGGCTATGAGTATAAGCCTTTCTGCCTGTAGTAGCGCCGATGCAGGTACAAATCAAAAGGTTAATGAAAATAGCAAGCAAGAAGAAGTTTTAGTCGATGATTTACAAAAAGTTGACTTTATGGATAAAGATTTTGACATGTCACAAATAGAACAACGTAGTTGTTGCGATGAATAAATAGGGAGTTTTTAAATATGAAAAAAAATAAATTATTAGCAGTACTTTTATTAGGTGGACTTACTTTTGCAGGATGTGGAAATCAAGATGCAAATCAAATAGAAACAAAAACTCAAACACAAAATGAAGCTGTAGAAGAAAAAGAAGAAAATACAAATGTGGCTAAGGCAGCAAGTCTTGAAGAAGAACCAAGATATGGTACACCAGTTAAAATTGGTTTTGATGGTGACTTATGTATAGCTGGTCAAAACTTAGCAGAAATAAATGGTTATTTCAAAGAAGCTGGAGTAGATGTTGAGTTTGTTAACACAAAAAGTGGTAAAGATGCTCTAAGTAGTGGACAACTTGATGCTATGACAGGAGAATTTGGTGGTTTACTAGTTCCAGCAACAAAAGGATTAAAATATGTTTTCTCAACAGCATCACACTCAGGATGTAAATCACTATATGTCCTAAAAGATAGCGAATACCAAAATACTTCAGACCTAGTTAAAAAATCTGTAGCAGTAACAAATGGTATTGGAAATAGTGGACACAACACACTTTTAAGATTTTTAATCCACGATGATGTAAATCCAGATGATATCAACATCAAACCAGTAGATAGCGCTGCAGTTATCCAATCACTAGAAAGTGGCGAAATTCAAGGTGCAGTTCTTGATGATCAATTTGCTCAAGAATTCTTACAAAGAGATATTATCAGACCAATTAGATCTCTTACAAGTGATGAAGACTTTGGTAAAGAAGTTTGCTGTGTAACTGCATTTAACAAAGAATTCGTAGATAATAACCCAATGCTTGCAGAATTAGTAGCAGAAGCAATTGAAAAAGGAAACCAATACGCAGCAGAAAATCCAGAAGATGCAATAAAAGTTTTACAAGATAAAAACTTAGCAGAAGGTGATCCAGAAGTAGCAGCTGATTTATTAAAAGCATATGACTACACACTAACAAACAAAGATGGTGAAGAAACACTTAGAACATACTTTGATGACTACAAAAAATTAAAACTAATCCCAGAAAACAAAACAACAGATGAATTAATGGAAGAATTCTGGAGACCATTAGGTAATGGAGAAGTAGAAGTAGTTAGAAAATAGTTAAGGAGAAAAAATGGCAATTAATAATGAAAAACCGACTGCCGAAATAAATAAAAGACCAAACTCCACTAGAAACTTAACCCGTGATGAACTTATAAAACTGGAATCTAAACCAAGAAATAAAAACAAAGAGCGTTTTAAATTGATATTACCAATAATTGCAGGTATTCTTGCAATTTTGGAATATTTCTTTATGCCAGATTACGATCCTTCAGTAGTAAAAACAAATCTTTACCCAGGATTTTTGGCAATCCTACTTGCAGTATATATAATCGCCTTACTAATAGGATTAAAAAATGAAAAAGTAAGAGATAGGCTCTTATACAAATCAAACTTTTATACTTTTGTATTTGTAGTATTAATCTTATATGATATTGCAACTCTTAAAACAGGAAAATTAGACTTGCCATATTTCCCATGGCTTGATATGATTTTTAATTCGATGAAAGAAGATACAAGCTTCTTGGCAGATTCTGTATTTAGTTCCTTAAAACTACTATTCACAGGTTATATAATAGGAGCAATACTTGGAATAATTACAGGTATTTTGGCAGGATACTTTGAAAAAGTAAATTACTGGGTAGATCCCTTCTTAAAACTTTTGGGACCAATTCCTACTACCACTTGGCTACCAGTTGTAATGGTTCTTGCAATCAACCTTTTCCAAGGAGCGGTATTTATAATTGCCCTTGGAGTTTGGTTTTCAACAACTCTAGCAACTATAACAGGTATTAGAAATGTAGAGCCATCTTATTATGAGGCAGCACAAACTCTAGGAGCGACAAATTCGGAACTGGTTCGTAAAATTGCAATAAAATCAGCAACTCCAAATATTTTCCAAGGGTTAATTGCAGGTATGAGTGCAGCTTGTAATGCGTTAATCGTAGCCGAAATGCTGGGAGTAGAAAGTGGACTTGGTTGGTATATTACTTGGAAATCCTCATGGGCTGATTATTCAGCAATGTATGGTGCGATTATTTTACTAGCCCTAACATTTATCCTTGTAAATATAATTATCAAAAAAATAAGCAATAGAGCTTTAAAATGGAAAGTTGGTGGTGTAAGATGAGTAAATTAGAATTTAATAATGTATCAAAATCTTTTATAAGATCAGATAGTAATAGCATCACAAACGCCCTAGATGACATAAATTTTGAAATCCATGATGGTGAATTTGTAAGTATAGTTGGGCCTTCTGGTTGTGGTAAATCAACTATTTTAAGATTGATAGCAGGATTAATTTTCCCAACCACAGGAGAAATATTATTAGATGATAAGGAAATTGTAGGTCCTTCTAGCGAGAGGGGAATGGTATTTCAAAAATCAACCCTATTTCCATGGCTGACAGTGGGTGAGAATGTAGGATTTTCTGGCGAATTAAAAAATAAAGAAAAAATAAGCCAAGAAATAATTGAAAATATGCTAAACAAGGTTGGGCTATTGGATTTTAAAAATTCATATCCATCAAACCTATCAGGTGGCATGGCTCAAAGGGTTTCCTTAATTAGAACTTTAATAAATAAACCTGAAGTTCTATTGCTAGATGAGCCACTTGGAGCCTTAGATGCCTTTACCAGAATGAATATGCAAGATGAAATTTTAAAATTATGGAATGAAGAAAAAAATATGACAATAATGGTAACCCACGATGTTGACGAAGCAGTTTATATGTCAACAAAAGTTATTGTCATGGAACCTCGCCCAGGCAGGGTTAAAAAAATAGTTCCAATTGATTTAGAATATCCTAGAAAAAGAACTAGCAAGGAATTTACTGATTATAGAAATGAATTGTTAGAAACACTTGATATATAATAGAAAAAAGTGCTAATTATTAATTTAATTAGTGCTTTTTATATTGTAAAATTTATCAAAATATAATTTATAGACCAGGTCTTAAAAATTGATACTTGGCAAGGAAGAAGTAAAATATATAAATCAAATTGTTCGATTTGAACCTTTGTGCTAAAATTAAGTGAAAGGAATTTTATGGACATTAGTAAAAATATAAATAAGATAGTCAATATTTTATTTTACATATGCCTAGTCAGTATTTTAACTATCACAGCAGGAGATAGTTTTTTATTGCTTGCTAGCATACCAATTATTTTTTCTGCTATTGGCCTAGATAAGGGAATTGGTGAATTTTTAATAGTTTTTGCCAGTTCGTTTTTAATTGGGCTAATATTTGGAGATTTTAAACAAAATATCTTGTTTTTTATCCCGATTTTACTTTTATCTTTAATACAAATAGGATTAGTAAAATCAAATTTATCTGATAAAGATCAGATATTCATAAACTTTGCCCTAGCAAGCTTGTTATTTATTGGAATATATAAATATCAGATGATTAACGAAAATATAACTATCACAGATATGGCAAATGAAATGAAAGAAGTTTTTTCTACAAATCTAGAATATGATATTCCAGAAAATATTTATGAACTGTCTTTTGCCCTTTATCCATCTATTTTGTCAGGGCTTGCTATAATTTATAGTTTGTTTTCCTTAAAAATAGTTAGAAACTTTTTGGCCTACAAAAATAAAGGTGAAGATATTAAAAATCTAAATACCATTAGAATTAGCAAAAAAGATTCTATCTGCCTTATTGCAATTGCTTTAGTAATCTATTTTGTATTAAGCTTTGCTATAAGTGTGCCAGCAAATTATATATTTGCAAATATTATTGGTATTTTTGCCATACTTTTAATTTTAAATGGTATATTGACCTATGATTACCTAACAATGAGAAAAGCTGGGGCCTTATCCCGTAGTATGAGATGGTTTTTTATCATAATATTTTTCTATTTCTTTATGTTTATCTTTATTTTGCTAGGCATAAGTGATATATTTATTGATTTTAGGAAAAAGATAAGGAGGATAGATGGAAAATAATTCTAAGAAGGCTAATGAAAATATTTTTTATACTATGATCCTGCCAGTTATCACTTCGGTATTTGTTTTTTATTATAACCAAATAGCTGGTGCCATAGCTATTTTAGCATGTGGAGCCCTGTATTTTTATTTGCAAAACCAAAGAGATTATAATGAAAAAGCCATTCAAAGATATGTAGATGATGTACATTTAAGTTTTGATAGTATCACAAAAAACTTAGTTTTTGAGATGCCTTTTCCCATCGCAGTTTTAAATGATGGAACAAATATTAAATGGCACAATGGATATTTTAGAAATTTATTTCCTGGTGAAGATTTAGTGGGAGTTGATATTTCAAATTTAATTCCAGATTTTGAGCATATTAATTTTGAAGATAAGGAAATTATTCAACCTATCACAATCGTAATTGACGAAAAATCAATGCAATTTTATTTTTCAACAATTTTTAATGACGAATTAAAAACTACTGAAACTTTTCTATATGGCATTGATAATTCATATGATGAATCTATAAAGCAATTATTTAAGGATAAGAGACTGGTATTTTTCACAGTTTATCTTGATAATTATGAAGATTTGAGAAGCTCAACTGATTCTGTAAGCAGACCTCAGGTTCTTGGAGCTGTTGATAGAAAAATCAATGAATATTTTAATGGCCATAATGGTATTGTAAGAAAATACGAAAACGACAGGTATATGGTAATCATGGAATACCAAGATTACCAGCAAATCCATGATGATAAATTTTCTATTTTGGATGAAATTAGGGAAATAGAGGCTGGAAATACTATAAATCCAACATTATCTATTGGTGCAGGTATTTCAGGAGCAAATCCAAGTGAAATATATGGTGATTCTAGGGTTGCAATTGAGATTGCTCTTTCTCGTGGAGGAGACCAGGCAGTTGTAAAAATAGATGATAATTACGAATATTTTGGTGGAAAATCAAAGGCTACAGAAAAAACCTCAAAAGTAAAATCAAGGGTGATTTCTGGAGCTCTAAGACGAATGATAAATGCATCTACAGATGTTTATATTATGGGTCATAATAATCCAGACATGGATTCTTTTGGTTCATCCCTTGGAGTATATGAGGGTGTAAGATTTTTAGGAAAAGATGCATACATAGTTTTAAATGAAGTTCCAAGACAAATTGAAAATATGTATCAAAGTACGACAGGGACTCTTGAGGAGCTTAAAGATAATATATTAACAGAAGATCAAGCCCTTGCCCGAATAAAACCTTCATCGCTTGTAGTTGTTTGTGATAATCACAGAAAAAATTCTACTGAGGCAC
This sequence comes from Anaerococcus sp. Marseille-Q5996, assembly GCF_946893725.1. Classification (GTDB taxonomy): domain Bacteria; phylum Bacillota; class Clostridia; order Tissierellales; family Peptoniphilaceae; genus Anaerococcus; species Anaerococcus martiniensis. The sequence goes on from NZ_CAMPPE010000002.1 coordinate 38,171, forward strand.
CTAGCCTAATAGAAAGAACTGATCAAATATTTATAATAGACCACCACAGACGTGGAAATGACTATATCAAAAAAGCAACTATTTCTTATATTGAGCCTTATGCATCAAGTGCATCAGAGCTAGTTACAGAAATACTAAATTATCTTGATGAGGACTTTAAGGCAAGGACATCTATTGCAGAATCACTTCTAGCAGGAATAACTGTTGATACCAAAAATTTTGTTTACCAAACAGGTGTCCGTACCTTTGAAGCTGCAAGTATATTAAAACGCTGGGGAGCTGATTCTGTTTATATTAAACGAATGTTTAAAGATGACTTTGAAATTGTAAAATATAAGTCGGAAGTTATAGCAGATTCGAGTATAGTAAATGATATGATTGCCATAGCTCATTTTAATAGAGATATTGATGGTTCTAGCTTAATTGCAAGTCAGGCTGCTGATGATTTGCTAACTATAAAGGGTGTGAAAGCATCTTTTGTACTTACAAAAGCTAATAACAAAATCCACATTTCTGGTAGAAGCTTAGGCGATATATCGGTACAATTAATACTAGAACGTATCGGAGGGGGAGGCCACTTAACCGCGGCTGCAACCCAATTAGACATGAGCATGGAAAATGCCGAAGATATGCTAAGAAAAGCAATAAATGAATATTTAAGAGAGGAAGAAGAAAATGAAAGTAATACTAACAGATAATATTGTAAGAGTAGGTGTAAAAGGGGACCTAGTAGACGTAAAACCAGGATACTTCAGAAACTACTTAAACCCACAAGGACTTGCTGTAGAAGCTAACAAAAAGAATATGGCTGAGCTTGAAGAAATGCAAGCACAATTAAAGGCTGAAGAAGCAGAAAATAGAAAAGAAGCTGAAGAATTAAAAGAAAAAATCGAAGCACTTACAATTACTCAAAAAGTAAATGTTGGTGAAGATGGCAAACTATTCGGATCAGTAACAAACAAAGACCTTGCAGAAGCACTTGCAGAACAAGGAATCGAAATCGATAGAAAAAGAATCGAAGATGTTGAAAAAATTGATGGAGCTGGTGAGTTTGAACTAAATGTTAGACTTTATCCAGAAGTAAACGCAAATCTTAAAGTAGAAGTTGTAGCTGAGGTACAATAGTGACAGAGGCAAGTAGGCCTCTTCCATACGACTTCTTAGCAGAAAAAGCCATCATCGGAAGTATTATCAAAAAAAATGAGACTTTCGATAAGGCAAATCAAATAATAAAACCTGTAGACTTTTATGATTCTAGGACGCAGAGGATATATAAATCTATTGTCACAATGTTTGAAAAAGACATTAAGGTTGATGAAATAAGTTTATTATCCCAGCTTAAGAATGAAAATATATTACAAGAAGTTGGAGGGGAGGAGTTTATCACTGAGATTACCCTCTCCTCATTTTATACTCCAAATATCGATACATACGCAAAAACTGTAAAAGAAAAAGCATTGCTTAGAAGTCTAATAGGGGCAAGTGAAGATATTATGGAGCTTAGCTACAGGCAAAATGAAGATGTTAGCTCAATATTATCAATGGCTGAGGGAAAGATTTTTGATATTTCCCAAAGCAAGCTAAATGAAGGTTTGATAAAAGTAGCCGATACCCTTGATGAAACAGTTCAAGTAATCAACGAATTATCCTTAAATGATGGAGATATAACTGGAGTTGCTACAGGACTATCAACAATCGACCTTAAACTTTCAGGCCTGCAACCAGCCCAATTGATCCTACTTGCAGCCAGACCTGCCATGGGAAAAACAGCTTTAGGTTTAACTATGGCTTGGAATGCAGCCAGAGAAGGAAAATCAGTAGCTTTTTTCTCTCTAGAAATGTCCACTCTCCAGCTAAACTACAGACTTTTATCCATGGTAAGTATGATTGACCTAGAGCAGGTCATGAATGGTAGGATAAAGGATGATGAGTGGGAATTATTATTTAGAGCTACAAAAGAAATTGCTCAAAAAGACATATATGTAGATGAAACTCCAGGAATAACCCTATCTGAAATGAGATCAAAACTTAAAAGACTCAAGGCTGAAGAAGGTGTTGACCTTGTAGTTATCGACTACCTTCAGTTGATGCAAGCAGACGGTCGCCAAGAAAATAGGCAAAACGAAATTGCGTCTATTTCTCGTGGTTTAAAATCACTTTCTAAAGAATTAAACTGCCCAATTTTATCCCTTGCCCAATTATCCCGTGAGGCCGACAAAAGAGCTGATCACAAACCAATCTTATCAGACCTTAGAGAATCAGGTGCCATTGAGCAGGATGCAGATGTAGTTATGCTTTTATATCGTGAAGATTATTACGATGAAGAAGAAAATCCCAATATTGCCAAGGTCATAGTTGCCAAGCACAGAAATGGTGCAACAGGAACCCTAGATTTATTTTTCAATAAACCATGTACAACTTTTAGAGACCTAAGTTATAGGGAAGAAAATGCATAGTAAAAATGAAAAAGCTAGGGTTTACATCGAAAAAATAAATCGTGAAACAGCCCTTGGTTTTAAAAATTGGGGAGAATTTGATGACCCAAGGCTATCAGGATACAATTATGGTGGACTGACAGATTTTGAAATAAATTTTTGGTACAATTCTGTAACAACACCGCGTAAAAGATATTTTGCAGTCAAAAGGATTGAAGATGACAGATTTATTGGATTTATGGGTTTAAAAAACTATAATCCATTGACCAAAAAAGCAAAACTGGGTATAGTTTTTGATCCGAATTTTGTTTCTTTAGGCTATGGTTATGAAGCCATGTCCGTATTTTTAGATTATTATTTTAATGAGTTAAAATTTAGAGAAATGATTCTTGAAGTAAATTTATTTAACCAAAGAGCCATAAATCTTTACAAAAAATTGGGTTTTAAGGAGTGCGGCCACACTACAGAAGTTTTTGAAAACCAAAATATAGATTTTGATCAAAGATATTTTGAGGGCAAAAGAGATATTATATTTTCCAAGATACTAATTATGAACTTAAAAAAGGATGATTATTATGAACTTTAAGATGCAAGATGTAAAGCTTGATTTGGGTACTACAGCTTTTGAAAATATGTTTTTAAATACCTATGTGCAAATGGCAGATGGGGATAGCCTTAAAGTTTTTTTATTAGTATACAAGGACATTTATAATACTGGTATTGTAGATAGCAAAAAAATCCAAAAACAATTATCCTTTACTGAAGAAAAATTCAATGAGTGCATAGAATTTTGGGTAAACATGGGTGTTTTCCGCGAGAAAAAAGATTCAACAGGTCAAAAATATATAGAGATTATATCTCTAAGGCAAATGTATTATGGGGATAATTCAAAATCAGATAATGAAATTAGCTACGATATTGCTGGCAGAAAATCAATTATGTTTGATAACATCGAAAGAATAATTGATAGAAATCTAACAACAGCAGATATCACTAGGATCCAAGAAACATTGGCAGATTATAAGGCAGATCCAGAACTAGTGACAGAAGCATTTCGCCAGGGAAAAGTAAATGGCAATATGGATGTAAAATATGTCCTAGGTTACATAAAAACATGGCGTGACCAAGGAATTTTTACACTAGATGATTTAAAGATGCGTGAAGAAAGGCAAAAACTTGCTCGCAAAAATTCACCACGACAGTACAGAAAAAAAACTTCTACAAATGATCATGCAAAAGATTATGCAAAAAAAGCCCGTGAGGAACGTTTTAAAAAAATGCTAGGGGAGGATTTGAATGGAAACTAATGGTAAGGTGACAAATATCCTAGCCCAAAGGCGTGAGAAAAATCTAATCGACCAACAAAAACGCATCAGTGAGGTATATAGTAAAATTCCTAGCATGGAGTCCTTGGATAAAAATATAAAAGAACTAGGATATTCTATAATCCAAGATGGATTAAGAGGACTAAGTACAGAAGAAAAAGAAAATGACCTTAAAAATCTGAGATTGCAAAAAATTAATATCCTAGAGCAAAATGGTTTTGCCAAAGATTATATGGAAATAAGGTACCATCACCCAATTTGCAAGGATACTGGATTTGTAGGTACACAAATGTGTTCTTGTCGCAAGCAGCTTATAATAGATGAAAACTACAACCAATCAAATATCAGGAATTTAATTTCTATAGAAAACTTTAGAAATTTTGATGATTCTTTATTTTCTGATAACCCTTACAAAGATTACCCCATAACGCCTTACAAAAATATCCAGCTTATAAAAAAATCCTTGTATGGATTTATAAATAATTTTGACAAACAAACTGATAATTTATATATTTTTGGAGAAGTGGGCCGTGGCAAAACTTATTTACTAAATGCAATTGCAAAAGAGATTCTTGATCGAAATTATTCTGTACTTTATATGACCTCATCAAGACTTTTTAAGTTTTTAAACGACTACAACTGGGCATTTGAAGAAGCTCGTGCAAAACACCAAGAACAGTTTGATTTTATCCTAGAATGTGATTTACTAATAATAGATGACCTAGGAAGTGAAGCTTCCAGCAAAAATGATAGCGCAAATTTATTTGAAATTGTTAACCATAGAATGATTGCCGGCAAGCCAATTATTTTTTCTACAAATTTTGATGAATCTACTTTATTAGAAACTTATGGAGATAGGATTTTTTCTAGAATTATAGGAAATAGTGAAGTTTTTGAGATATTTGGGGAAGATTTGAGACTTAAAACAAGAAATTTTTGAGGTGACAATGCTAGTTGTAGATAAAAAACAGATGATAGAAATTGATAAGTACGCCATTAGTGAACTAAAAATTCCTGCCCTAGCCTTGGTTGAAAGAGCTGCCCTTGCTGTTATAAAAAATATCAATCTAGAAGTTCGAAAAACTTTTGCTATAGTAGTTGGCATTGGTAACAATGGGGCAGATGGGCTTGCTATTGCTAGAAACCTGCTAGCTCGTGAATATTATGTAGATATATATATTGTTGGAGATATAGCAAAGGCAAGCAGTGAATTTTTAAAAAATTATGAAGCTGTAAAAAATCTAACAGATAATCTTTATAGTCTAGAAACCATTGCAGACTTAGAATTTATGGAAAAAAATCTTTCAAATGTTTCTACAATTATTGAAGGAATATTTGGAACGGGCCTTAATCGCACAATATCTGGAACTTACGCCTACGTAATTTCACTTATAAATCGTTCTTTAAAATACATTATTTCCATTGATGTACCTTCAGGTCTTGACACTACAAGTGGAGACAGCTGGGGTGAAATTGTTGATTGTGATTTGATAGTTTCTATGCAGCTGATGAAAAAAGGTGTGTATGAGAGATCAATTTATAAAAACAAATGTATTGTAGAAGATATTGGCATTCCTCAAAGAGCAATAAATCATGTATTAGATAAGATGGCAAACTAGCCATCTTTATTTTTTTTACAAAAGAGGATAAAATATAAAAGTAAAAATATTTTTGGATATGCTTATGGAGAATTATAATGAAAGTAAAAATTAAATTCTATAAGCTATTTTATTTTTAAATAAAACTTGTATAATAAAAAGTAAAACACTTAAGCAGGTAAAAGCGATGAAGCAAAAAAAATTAGATACAAAACAAATAATTATTTCAGGACTTGCCCTTTTCGCCATATTTTTTGGTGCGGGTAATTTAATTTTTCCTCCATTTTTGGGATTGAATTCAGGAAAAGATTGGTTTTTGGCATCCCTTGGCTTTAACTTATCGGATTCCTTGTTAATTTTACTAGGTATATTGGCACTAAGTTTTAGATCAGCGAATTTAAAGTCTTTTGGTAGTAAACTTAGCAATAATTTTGGAAGTATTCTAAGTCTAGTTTGTATAACTTTAGTGGGTCCGCTACTATCTATTCCCAGAACTGGAGCGACAACTTATGAAGTTGCATTGAGCCCTTTTTATCCAAATATTAATAAGATATTATTTTCATTTTTATTTTTTGCCCTAGTTTATATTTTAACCATAAATGGTTCAAAGGTAGTAGATAGGGTGGGAAAATATTTGACACCCACATTATTAATAATATTAGCTATTTTGATTATAAAAGGATTTTTCTACCCAGATGTAGTTTTAGAGTCAACAGCTGACAACAAGTTTTCAGCTGGATTTATAGAAGGCTACCAGACCATGGACTCTCTAGGCCCTATATTTTTAACAGGAATTATCCTCGAAGATTTAAAAAATAAGGGAATAAGTGAAAAAAATGATTTGATAAGGGCAACTATTTATTCAGGACTAATTGCTGTTTTTGGATTGGTAATAGTCTATACTGGTCTTACTTATGTAGGTGCAAAATCAATTGCTTTTGCTGATCCAGATTTAAATAGGACTAGTCTTTTAATAGCTATATCAGAAAATCTTTTAGGCCGTAATGTGCAAATTGCTTTAAGCCTAGTAGTAGGTTTTGCATGCCTATCTACAGCCATAGGGCTAGTTTCAGCTTTTGCATCTATTTTTGCAGAAAATTTCAAAAAGTTATCATACAGATTTTTTGTAAGACTAGGGGTAGTAATATCATTTGTACTTTCAATCCTTGGAGTAGACAAAATAATGGAAATATCTATCCCAATATTGCTCTTTGTATATCCTATTGTAATAAGCCTTTATATTTTAAATTTAATTGATAGGGGAAATATTAGCCCCTTAGCTTATAAAATCTCAATAGGAGCTGTGGCTCTTGTAAGTTTTGCAGATGCCCTTAGCGCCCTTGGTTTTAGCAATAATTTTTATGTAAATGGTATCAATAAATTACCTATGGCAGATGCTGGATTTGCCTTTGTATTTGTCTTTTTAATTTCTCTTATATTTGGACTTTTAATATCAAAAAACCAAAAAGGGATTGAATAAAATATATTTTTATTATATACTATACTTAAGTAAATATGAGCGATGATAAGACTTAGTAACTATTATAAAGCCTTTAGAGAGAAGATGGTTGGTGAAAATCTTTGGTGGTTAGTAGTGAATCTACCTTTAGCTTTTTAAATTTGAGTATGTAAGCAAACATAAAAATTGGGTGGCACCACGAGACCTTCGTCCCATGTAGGATGATGGTCTATTTTTATGCAAAAAAGGAGAAAAAATGCTAGATATAAGATTAGTTAGAGAAAACCCTGAGCTAGTAAAAGAAAATATCAAAAAGAAATTTCAAGAAGAAAAATTACACCTAGTTGATGAAGTTCTTGAACTTGATGAAAAAGGAAGAGCTGTAAAAACTGAAGGAGATAATCTAAGAGCTGAAAGAAATAAAGTTTCAAAAGAAATCGGTGCTCTTATGGGCCAAGGAAAAAAAGATGAAGCAGAAGCTGCAAAAGCCCATGTAGGAGAAATCAACGACAGATTGTCTCACATCGAAGAAGAAACTAGAAAATTTGAAGAAGAAATTAAAAGTAGAATGCAAAAAATCCCACAAATTATCGACGATTCTGTACCTCTAGGCAAAGATGATAGCGAAAATGTGGAAAATGATAGGTATGGTGAGCCAGTAGTGCCAGATTATGAAGTACCATACCATGTTGATATTATGGAAAGTTTTGATGGTATAGAATTAGATGCAGCTCGTGAAACTTCTGGTTCTGGTTTTTACTATCTAAAAGGTGATATAGCAAGGCTCCAATCAGGCATTCTTTCATATGCTAGAGACTTTATGATAGACCGTGGCTACACATATTACATCCCTCCATTTATGATAAGAAGCGAAGTTGTAACAGGTGTTATGAGCTTTGAAGAAATGGAGAATATGATGTATAAAATCGAGGGTGAAGATTTATATTTAATCGGTACATCTGAACACTCAATGATAGGTAAATTTATAAATACAATCAATGATGAAGAAAAAATGCCACTAAAAATGACATCCTACTCTCCATGTTTTAGAAAAGAAGTAGGGGCTCATGGGATAGAAGAACGTGGGGTCTACCGTATCCACCAATTTGAAAAACAAGAAATGGTTATAATTTGTAAACCAGAAGATTCAATGAAATTTTATGATGAATTATGGAAAAACACTGTAGACTTCTTTAGAAGCCTAGAAATCCCGGTAAGAACCCTAGAATGTTGTTCAGGGGATTTGGCAGACCTAAAGGTAAAATCAGTAGACGTAGAAGCCTGGAGTCCACGTCAAGGCAAATACTTTGAAGTAGGATCTTGTTCAAACCTAGGAGATGCCCAAGCAAGACGTCTTGGAATCAGACTAAGGGGAGAAAATGGTAACTACTTTGCCCACACCTTAAATAACACAGTAGTTGCTCCACCAAGAATGCTTATAGCATTTTTAGAAAATCTACTTCAAGCAGACGGCAGCGTAAAAATTCCTGAACCACTTAGAATGTATATGGGTGGTAAAGAAAAACTCGAGCCAGTTGAAAAATAAATAAAAAAATCCAAGCTTTATTGCTTGGATTTTTTATTCAGAAACTTTATTTACATTCAGGATTTTTCTCATTATTAGTTTTGCAAAATCATCTGATCCCTCTACATTTGGATGGGTCCTATCTGGTGCTAGGAGGTCTGGTCTGTTTTTTACAAATGCTCTCCAGTCTACTAGATGGGCCTTATCATTTTTTTCTGTAAAGCTTGCTAGATTTTTATTTACATAGTCCATATAGGATTGGGTGTGGGAAGTGTTTACAAAGTATACATCTCGTCCGTCTGCAATTTGCATTATTTTTTCAAGGTCTGCTTGGTTTGCTGACCCATTTGATCCGAGTGAAACTAATATTATATCTCCTAATCCATAGTTATTTTTGATTTGTGTTAGAATATCAGGTCCAGAAACCATATCTCTACCAACTTCACCATCCAAGTAAAAATTTGGAATAAATTTTCTAATGTATGAGTCAGCGTTTATTATTACTGAGTCACCCACAGCCGTTACATTGAGATTACTTAAATATTCTAATTCCTTTTCGCTAAAATCAAAATCATCATAGGATTTTTCTTTAAAATTATCATCTAATTTCTTGGTCTCCGGTAATGGTTTATCTTCTTTTCTCTCAACTTTTTTTAAATTTTCTTTTTTATTTTTCTCAAGGATTTCTTTATTGGCTAGGTCAATTTTTTCTTGGCTTGCTTTTATATCATTTCGCAAATTGTCTATCTCATCATTTTTGCTATTTCCTAACACAAGAGAAGTTATTGATAAAATCACAAAAACAATAAGTGATGCCATTAGTATATATTTTCTTAAATTTTTTGACTTTAATAATTGGAAGCTTATTTCACTTAAAACTATTACAATCAAAAATTGGGCCAATAGATTTAATAATATGTTATCCATTAATCTCGGTGCAAGATATACTACAAAAATTTGCACTATATATTGCCACAAGTATAAGTGAAAAGACCTTTCGCCAATATAAATTAAAAAATTATATGGCAAAGAATGTTTAAGATGATAATTTGTCCTTAAACTTTCATAATCATATAAAAGTGCTATCAAAATACCAACTGCTATTGTATATAAAACAAAAACTCCATGGTAGGATGATATATTTTTCCCATTGACTAGAAAAAATGGAATGATAAGCACAAGTCCTAGAATTAATATTGCAATTTTGTAAGTAGATTCTGAAATTATCTTGCCTTTATCAAACTTTTCATTAATCAAATAAGCCAGTATACCTATGCCAAATGCAGAAAATCTAGTATCAATGGCATAGTATATCCTTGTAATATCATCTGGTGATTTTCCAAATAAAAAGATCGATACAAAACTTATTATAGTTAAAAATCCATAAATAAGTATTCTTTTGTTATTTTTCTTTGGATTTTTTAAAAACTGGTCTATAATTAAAAATATCACTATAAATTGCATATATAGGGAAACATACCACATATGCAAAAACATATTAAAATTGCCAAGTTGGTTAAAATAATCATCTCCAGCTATGATTCTCCTGATATTTTCAAAGTTTAATGCAACTGGTAGGGCAGATTTAATACTATCATCAAAAATGGTCCTCGCAAAAATAAAGGAAAATATGAGGGATGTTGCCATTATTAGATAAACTGGAGATAAAATATTAATAAATTTTACTTTTAATTTTGTTTTTATGTCATAAGTTTTATTATCAGCAGTTTTTACTGTCAAAAATCCTGATAATACTAAAAATATAATAACTGCTAAGTAACCACCCGGCACAAAATGTGAATAGGTGTGAAATAGAGAGACTCCAAAAAAAGCAATTGCTCTAAGGATGGTCAGATAATTATATTTTTTATTAAGTTTTCTTCTGCTATTCATAAATGCCACCTCGTTAACAGAACAATTATAACAAAGCTGGCGTTAAAATTTTATTAAGATATTATGAAGTTTGTAATTTATTTCTTATTTTTGATTTCAAATCCGGATTTTTTTATAGATTCATAAGCCAAAATATCCATGGCATCTATTACAAAATCATATGAGGTTATATTATCAATTAAAGATAGCTCAGTACAAGCTAAAATTATTGCATCTACCCTTGTATTTTTTAACTTTTCTATCATTTTCAAAAATTCAGGATGTGAAGTATCATTTGTTTCTTTTATTTTATAAATAGTATCCATGGTAAATTCTTTGATATGATCATCCATCGGGATAATATTTATACCAAGGTTCTCAGCATATTTTTCATATATACCACAAGACATAGTTGCTTTTGTACCTAAAACACCAATGTTTAAATCATTATTTTTTTTGCAAAACAAAAGCGTTTCTTCAACCATATTGATAATATTTTTATTTGTGTAATTTTTAAAAGTATCATAATAATAATGCATGGTATTACATGGAATTGCTATGTTATCCACACCTTGCTTTTCTAAGCTTTCCAAGTCTTCTTTAACTTTTTTAAGCATAATTTCTTCATCCTTTCCAGTCAAAATTGCAGCTGTCCTATCTGGAATTTGTGGATCTGAAATTATTATGGTTGGTATATGGTCTTGGTCTTTGTCCGCCTTGGTATTTTTAACAATTTTTTGATAAAAATTTGCAGTACATAAAGGGCCCATGCCACCTAAAACTCCTAATTTTTTCATTATCTTCTCCTTACTCGTATGATTTGCTTTTTATATTATACGATTATATAATATATATCACTATTAGCCCGTTTTTCAAATAATAGGAGTTTTTATGAACAAATTTTTACCAATAATCTTAGGGTCAGACCTAAATACATATTCAATAGCTAGAGAAATCCACGAAGCTTATAATATATATCCAATTGTAGCAACATCTATGATCTTACTTCCATGTGTGGACTCTAAAATAATAAATTTTTATAAAAAAGAGAATTTTTCTAAGGATCCAGAAGTTTTTAAAGAAGTCATAAATGGTATTTATGATGACTATCAAGATAAGTATGAAAACTTTATAATCTTTGCACCAGATGATGTGATGAGGACCTTTGCTCTGAAAAATCTTGAAAAACTAAAGTTCAAACCTCTTATGCCATATGCAGATATTAAAGTTATAAAAGGACTTGCCACAAAAAACGACTTTTATGAAAAAATAAAGGACTTAGATCTTGCACCAAAAACCTTTGTTGCAAATAGGCAAAATTATTTGGATTTGGATTATCCAGAAGAAGTTTTTATAAAAGCAGATAATGATGTATTTTACAAAACTTTAGACTTTGAAGGCTGGCAAAAGGGTTATCATTCTAAATCATTAGAAGAAACTCATCAAATTTTGGCAAATATTTTTAATAATGGCTATGACTACAATATCCTTGTCCAAGAATTTGTAGCTGGAGTCGATGGGTCTGAGTACACAATCGAAGGCTACAGATCAAAATCTACCATTTCTATGGCAATTTCAAGAAATATTCTTTTAGATAAACGTGTAGAATGGATTGGAAACTTTGTTGCAAAAATAGACTCTGATGAGAAAGTCCTTTTTGATTACGCAAGAGATATTGTTGAAAAACTTGGTGTCTATGGCTTATTTAATATTGACTTCAAAAAAGACACAAAAACAGGCAAATTTTATGCCTTAGAAATAAATCTTCGCCAAGGGCGCAGCCATTATTTTGCTAGCCTAAATGGAGTAAATACATCAAAACTTGCCATTGATGATTTGATTTTTGATAAGCAAGAAGAGATAATAGGGGATAAGAAATTTAGATATTACAACCTAGATTTAAAACAAACTATAGATAATCTTGATCCCGAGTTTAGAAAAGACTTTGAAGATGAGGATAGAAAGAAAAATTCAGAAAATCCTCTAATTTACAAAAAGGATTTAAAAATTAGCAGAAGATTAAAAATGAAAAAATATTTAGATAAGCTTAGCAAAGAAACTTTTGCAATTACTGAAATATAAAAATTCCCCTAGCTAGGGGAATTTTTTTTATAAAACTTTATCATCTTCAAAAATGATGGGTTTTATTGGGTATTCTTCATTTGATGTGTCATAAAGTTCCATCAGATAATCATATAAATCATCCTTGCTTTCAAAAATGACCACTTGATAGGGAGCTGTGAAGGCTAATTTTTCTACTAGCATATATCTGCCATCATCCATATGGAATAATACACCAGTATGGCCTATAAAAAGTTCGTTTGTATTTTCGTCAATATTTGAAAATACAAAAACAGAAATTACACTATAATTTTTATTATTAGGAAATGTAATTCCATTTTCTTTCCAAAAATCCTTTATTTTTTTGATTTGAAAATTCTGGTCATTTTTATTTTCAGTTGGGATGGCTGAGTAAAATTTGTTAAATTTTTCTATCTCATTCTTTTCTAAAGTAGGAACTAAATCACTTGAAAAACTTGTATTGTCTATTTCTACTACAGAAAGATTTGGGTCTTTCGCATTTTCTATAATTATTTTATCACCTATAAGACCAAAAGTATTTATTCTGCAATTTGTACCAGTAAATTCTGGGTGCTTTTTAAAAAGCTCATCTTGCATGGCATACACATCATATTCTTTTATCTTATCTGCCTTTTCGTAATCCCTATCTATTAAAAGGTCCTTGCTTACATTTTTGTTAAAGAAATCAACTTGTTTAAAAAACCTATTGATGTTTTTAGAATCTAAGTCACTTGCATCCATAATTCTTTTTAGGTCTTCTTTTGATTTTTTATTTAATAGATTGTTATAGACAAGTCTTTTTCCATCGTTTTGAGGAATTGCTGTATTAGTATTTTTATTACATCCTGTAATAAATAAAATCATTAGCAATATAGCATATACTTTCTTCATTTCGCCTCCAAAAAAAGGGGCTATATAAGCCCCTTAAAAAATTTCTTTTTCTGTAATTATATAATCTAGTTTGTGGTCAAATTCATTAGTTGGTATTTGGTCTACTTCAACATCACTTGCAAAAAATCCTATGGATGTTGTTTTGTTTGTGTTTAGATACCTGTCATAATAACCACCACCATAGCCCAAACGGTGTTTATTTCTATCAAAACCAAGGCCAGGGACAATTGTTAGGTCTGGATTTTCGATAAATTTTACATTTCTTGATGTTGGGATATTAAATTCTCCAACCCCTAAATCATCTAAGGAATAAACTCTTACCGCTGTCATAAGTGCATTATCCGCATCTGTGATATATGGCACATATACATCCTTACCAAGTTCTAGAGATTTTTTGATGATTTCATAAGTATCAACTTCATCAGCCACTGATACGTAGATAAATATTGATTGTGCATTGTGGAATAATTCTGAGTTTAAAAATTTGGTATAGATGCTATAGTCAATCATATTTTTTTGATTATAGTCCATATGGTATCTGATGTCTCTAAATCTTTTGCGTAATGATCTTTTATTCATACTATGACCTTCCTTTTTACTTTCATTGTTTTGATCATTTTTTGAACTAGCTAGTGTTGATTCTAAGGTTTGCTTAAATGTTTTATTTTCTTGTGCAAATCTATTTATCTCTTCTTCTGACTTAAATTTATAATTTTCTCTAGCTGCATCTATTAACTCTGCACCAGTTATCAAAATTGTGGAAACAAGGTTTAACCAGATGAAGAGGGCCAATATACCAGCAAGGGCTCCATAAACCACTGATTGTTTTGAAAAATTTGTCAAAAAGAATGAGTAGATGAATGTTGCTATATAAATAGTTACTGTTGCAAAGACCCCACCTAATAGCGAATCTTTAAATGGCACTCGGTCTTCTTTATTATTTGGAGCAAATTTATAAAAAATTCCAAATACAACCGATATAATAAAAATTGGAATTAGTATTACTGTTAGTCTAAATAATGGAGATGATAAAGTTTGGATTACTCTATCAAAAATTCCGCCAAAAGCTCTATCAGAAATACGTGTTAAAACTTGGTTATTTATAAAATTTAAAATACTTGGCCCATAGATTTGTGATACTAAGATAAATACTATAAATATTATAAAAATAATTGTATATAGGAGGGAGAGTAGCCTTTGTTTTATAAATTTATTTTCTCCTTCTAAACTATAGGCCTTATTTATAGAGGTAATTAGATTATTCATCCCCTTTGTAGCCGACCAAAGGGCAAATAAAACTGTTATGATTGTAACTGAAGCGGATCCAGTATTTATAAACATGGTATCAATTACCCATTTGACCATGTCTTGAGAAGCTGATGGCAAAAAGTCTATTAGAGAATAAATAGCATCTACATTATTTTCTAAAACTTTTGAAACTACCGATACAAGGACCATCAAAAGTGGGATGGATGCTTGTAAAAAGTAAAAGGACAGGGCTGCAGAATTGTTAGCAATTTCGTGATTTTTAAACCTATAAACCATATCTGCTGCGGTTTTTTTTAATTTTACTTTTGTTTCTGTTTTCATTATTTTAAGTGCCCATCAAACCATTTTTTAATTTCTTTGAGTCTTTTTATTCTGCCGTGAGGTTTACCTGATCTTGATAATTCGTGGTTTTCACCATGAAAAACATACATTTTTGTATCAATACCATTTAATTTTAATTTGGTATACATTTGTAAACCTTGTTCTAGAGGACAACGGTAATCTTCATCAGCGTGGATAAATAGGGTTGGAGTTTTTGCATTTTCTGCATATTTTATTGGTGACTGGTCCCACATTTTATCTAGGCTATCCCAAGGATTTGAATCAGTTTGATCAGATCCAAAATAATATCCGATGTCAGAAACCCCATAAAAACTTGTCCAATTTGAAATAGATCTTTGAGAGCAAGCAGCCTTAAATCTATCATTGTGACCAATTATCCAATTTGTCATAAAACCACCATAAGATCCACCGTATACACCAAGATTTTCAGTATCAATTTGTGGATATTTTTCAATTGCTAGGTCTAAAAATGTCATCAAATCTGAATAATCAATATCTCCATACTTGCCACGAATATCAGAGAATTTCACTCCATTACCACTTGCACCATGTGGATTTGTATAAATTACAATGTAATCATTACTTGCAAACATTTGGTGTTCGTGGTGGAAGATGTCTCCAAATTCTGTTTTTGGTCCACCGTGGATGCTTAATAGGGTAGGGTATTTTTTATTTTTATTAAATTTTGGAGGCAATACTACAAAACCAGTGAGTGTATCTCCGTTAGATTCAAATTCAAATGTTTCAGTTTCTCCGACATTTGATTTGATTTTATTTTTTACAAGGATGTGGTCCTGACCTTTTTTCTTAAGTTCAGATAAACTTTCTTTACCCATGGATAAATAATAAATTTCATCACCATTGATAGCAAAATCTTCTACTTGATCATCTATTTCAAGATTTACATTGCCTTTTTTATCAATTGAATAAAGTTTTGTAGTTTCTTTTTGGGTCACAATGAAATATAACTTATCATTAGCCTTTAAGAAAGATTTACCTGACCCAAATCTTGCGTCAGTTCCTAGTGAGTTTCCAAAGGACATATCGAAATTACTATCAGTAATTTTTTTGTAGTTACCTTCAAAATCGCAAGTGAAAATGAAAGAATCTTCGTTAATTCCTCCTTTTTTCATATCTGTACCTATAAATATAATTTTTTCATCTAAGAATTCAGCAGTATAAAAAGAAAAAACTTTATCAATTAAAACTTTTTCAGTCTTGGTTTCAACATCTAAAAGTACTAGGCTATCTAACTTTTCATAGACATTGTTATCATCATAATTTGCTTTTATATAGACTGCTTTTGTTAAATCATCATTTAAGGCTAGGTATTGGATTTCGTTTGGAAATTTTGAATCTACTATTTTTGTTAATTTTTCGTCATCTGCATCATAAAAATAATAAGCACTTGACTTTTTTTCTAGATAACCTTGGCCATTAAACCAAAATGGAAGGGTGTCTAGTTTTTCAAAATATTTATTTTTTTCTTTCTTATCCTTAGCTTTCTTATCTTCCTTTTCACTGGCATTGATTAAAAAAAGTTCATCTTTTAGCCACTTTATTTCTTTTACATCAAGATCTAAGTCGAAGATTTTTTTGCCTATGCCATGGCCATTATAGGATTTGAAGCTGTCTTTCTTCTCACCTGAGTTTGATTTATAGATTAAATATGAATCTTCATCAAAAGTGTATGTTGAAATTTTTTCATTATCTGTAATAGGATAATTTTTATTTTCTTTTGTATCATAAATCCATAAATCTGTTTGGTATTTATTTTCATCATAATCAGCTTTGGTTTTTTTGTAGACTAATTTTGATCCATCCTTTGAAATTTCAAGGCCAGATAAAAATTCGTAGTCTAGTATATCTTTTATTTTTGTCTTGGTCATAAATTCCTCCAATTATTAATTTAATTATACATTAATTTTAATATTTTTTAAATTACAAACGTTTGCATATTTGTGAATTGGGTAAGTATATAAAAAGGAAAGAGGAGATGATGTTATGAAGATTAATTTAACAGGCAAAGATATTAATATCACTGACGATATTAGATACGAAGCAGAAAGAAAGTATGACAGACTTGATAAATACTTTTCTAAGGAGGAGGAAATAAATCTTCTAATTTCAAAAGAGGGCAATGGCTTTAAGGCTGAAGCAACCATGTTTTTGGATAAGGGACCTATCCTTCGAGCTGAGGCAGATGATGAAACTTATCAAAATGCAATCGATCAAACAATTGATGCTTTGGTAAGGCAAATTAGAAAACACAAAACACGACTTACTAAAAATCGCCATCATGATTCAATAAGATTTGAAAATTTCGATGAGACTTTTGATGATGAATATAAAATTGATCAATCATATGATGATGAGATAAATATAGCTAGGACAAAAAATATACCACTTAAGCCAATGAATACAGAAGAAGCTGTAATGCAAATGGAGCTATTGGGCCATGACTTTTTTGTATTTTATGACCAAGAAGAAATGGATGTAAGGGTTGTTTATAAAAGACGCAAGGGAGATTATGGATTAATTGTTCCAGCTAGATAAAACTAGGGTGCAGACTTAAATAAATTATTTAAATATAATTTGTTTAGTTAGCACCTTTTTTGTTTGAAAAATTCCCCCTAAAAAGGTACTATTATTAGCAGAAAGTTATAAAAATACTTAAGTTTTAAACGCAGGGTCTTAAGTGACTAAGTCTACTGCGTTTTTTATATGTTAAGTAAATAAGATTTATAAAAAATCCACTTATATTGCAGTTTACAAAAATCATAATATACTTTAATATAATAGTGGTAAAACTTAATTATTTTAACCATTTACATAAATAATTAAGAGAATTGGAGAGTGAATAATTTGGCGATATTTAATTTATTTAAGTCATTTAGTCAAAAAGAAATTGATAACAACCAAAAAATTGTTGACAAAATCCTTAGCCTAGATGAATCTATGCAAAAATTGACTGATGAACAATTACAACACAAAACTATAGAATTTAGAGAAAGATTAAAAAATGGCGAGAGTTTAGATGACCTATTACCAGAAGCATTTGCTACTGTACGTGAAGCAAGTGATAGGGTTTTAGGTATGAAACACTACCCAGTCCAATTACTTGGTGGGATTGTTTTACACAATGGTCAGATTGCCGAAATGAGAACTGGTGAGGGTAAAACTTTAGTTGAAACTTGTCCAGCATATTTAAACGCACTTACAGGCAAGGGTGTGCACGTAGTTACAGTTAATGACTATCTTGCAAAACGTGACCAAGAATGGATGGGTAAAATATTTACTTTCCTAGGTATGACTGTAGGATGTATTGTTTATGGACTTACAAATAGTGAAAGACAAGAAAATTACGCTGCAGACATCACTTATGGTACAAATAACCAATTTGGTTTCGACTATTTAAGAGACAACATGGTTATCTACAAAGAAGATATGGTACAACGTGGCCTAAATTATGCTATCGTTGACGAGGTTGACTCAATCTTAATCGATGAAGCACGTACACCACTTATCATTTCTGGTCAAGGTGATGAATCTACAGATACTTATACAAGCGCAAATGAATTTATCCAAACACTTGAAGGTAGAATCTTAGACCCAAATGAAGATGCAGACATAGATCCATTTGACCGTGAATTTAAGGTAGAGGATGTAGATTTCCTAGTAGATGAAAAAAGAAAAACATCAAACCTTACAGAAAAAGGTACAGAAAAAGCAGAAAGATTTTTTGGAATTGAAAACTTATCTGATTCAGAAAACTTAGAGCTTTCTCACTATATCAACAATGCCTTAAAAGCAAATACAACCATGCATCGTGACATCGACTATGTAGTAAATAATGGCGAAGTAGAAATTGTAGATGAGTTTACAGGTCGTATCATGCAAGGTAGAAGATTCTCAGATGGATTACACCAAGCTATAGAAGCTAAAGAAGGTGTAGAAGTAAAAGCAGAATCTAAAACTCTAGCTACAGTTACCTTCCAAAACTACTTTAGAATGTATGACAAACTTTCAGGGATGACTGGTACAGCAAAAACTGAGGAAGAAGAGTTTGACGAAATTTACAATTTAGACGTTGTAGAAATCCCAACAAATAGACCTATCCAAAGGGTAGATGATGTTGACTATGTTTACATCAATGAAAATGGAAAATACAGAGCAATTATTGATGAAATTAACAGGGTACACCCAACTGGCCAACCAATCCTTATCGGTACAATTTCAATTGAAGCCAGTGAAAGATTATCAAATGCCCTTAAAAAAGCAGGCATCAAACATACAGTTCTAAATGCTAAAAACCACGAAAGAGAAGCTGCTATCGTAGCAGAAGCTGGCCGCCTTGGTGCAGTAACAATTGCAACAAACATGGCAGGTCGTGGTACTGACATTATGCTAGGTGGTAATGTTGATGATATGGCTAAACAAAGACTTAAAAGAGAAGGCATGAGCGAAGAACTTATTGAAGAAGTAGATTCATATGCAGAAACAGATGATCAAGAAATCCTAGAAGCCCGTAAGAAATTTAGACATTACAAAGATTTAATTAGACCTGGTGTAAAAGAAGAAGCCGAAAAAGTAAAAGAAGCAGGTGGACTATATATCATTGGTTCAGAACGTCACGAATCTCGTCGTATCGATAACCAGTTAAGAGGACGTTCAGGTCGTCAAGGAGACCCAGGACACTCTAGATTCTTTATCTCACTTGAAGATGACCTAATCAGACTAAATGGTGGGGAACAAGTAGCAAAATTTATTGAAAATGCAAATTTTGATGAAGACGAACCAATCGTATCAAGAATGGTAAGTAGATCAGTAGAAAAAGCACAAACTCGTGTAGAAGCAAACAACTTTGCAACACGTAAAAGAGTTTTACAATACGATGATGTTATGAATAAACAAAGAACAATTATCTACAATGAAAGACAAGATGTTCTTTATGGCCATGACATGAAAGAAACCATTATTGGTATGATTAAAGAAGTTATTACAGATAGTGTTTATAACTTTACAAATCCACAAATCAAACCAGAAAATTGGGAAATGGTGGCCCTATTAAACCACTTAAATGCTTTAGGGATACCAGTAACTCAATTACATTTTGAAAATATAAATGATTATAGCCAACAAGATCTAATTGACTACATTACAGAAGCTACTCTTGCAAAATATGAAGACAAAGAAGCACAATTTGGTTCTGAAAATATGAGAGAAGTAGAACGTGTAATCATGCTTAGAGTTATCGATCAAAAATGGATGGATCATATCGATGCAATGGATCAAATGAGAAAAGAAATCGGTGTTCGTGCAATGGGTAACGAAGACCCAGTACGTGCATATACAAACACAGGTTTTGATATGTATGAAGAAATGACAAAATCAATCCAAGAAGAAACTGTAAGATACATGATGAATGTAGAAATGAGACAAAATATCCAAAGAAAACAAGTTATGACTCCAACAACAGAACTTGGTCCAGAAATTGATGGAGATAGCAATGTGAAATCTCAACAAGCAGATGGATTAAGCGATGAAGCCGATCAAACAGAAGGACTTAATAGAGCTGAACGCAGAAGGCTAGAACGCGAAAGCAAAAAATCTAATGTAAAGAAATAATATGGCAGAAATATATCAATTAAGAGAAACAATTGAAGAATTAACCGATACTATGAAACTAATCGGAGACTCTCTTTGACCCAGAAAATCTAGAAAATGAAGTAAAAGACCTGGAAAAACAGACCTTTGCTCCTGATTTTTGGGATGATAGCGACAAGGCACAAAGTATTATGGCAGACCTGTCAGCCAAAAGAGAAGATTTAGAAAAATACCAAGAAATAACAACTTCTTTGGCAGATAATACAGATTTAATAGACCTTGTAGAAATGAGTGAGAATCCAGAGTCTGCCACCCTAGACCAAATAGAAAATGATTTAGAAAAGCTAAAAAAAGAAGTTTCTACAATGAAACTAAAAACCCAGCTTGATGGGGAATATGACAAAAATAACGCTTTCATGGCTATAAACGCTGGGGCTGGTGGACTGGAAGCGACAGACTGGGCAGAAATGCTCCTTCGTATGTACACTAGATACTTTGACCACAATGGTTTTAAATTTGAACTTACAGATATAAATAACGAAGAAGCAGGCGGAATTAAATCTGCAACCTTAAAAGTAAGTGGACCCTATGCCTACGGCTATTTAAAAGGTGAAAAGGGAGTTCATAGACTAGTACGAATTTCACCATTTGATAGTGGAGCGCGCCGCCATACATC
Organism: Anaerococcus sp. Marseille-Q5996; assembly: GCF_946893725.1. Lineage (GTDB taxonomy): Bacteria > Bacillota > Clostridia > Tissierellales > Peptoniphilaceae > Anaerococcus > Anaerococcus martiniensis. Next base: position 59,252 of record NZ_CAMPPE010000002.1, read on the forward strand.
ATTTGTATCTGTAGATATTTTCCCAGAACTGCCTGATAATACTGATGTAGAAATTGATCCAAATGATTTGAGGATTGACACATACAGGGCAAGTGGTGCAGGTGGCCAGCACGTAAATAAAACTGATTCTGCAGTAAGAATTACTCATATACCAACAGGTGTTGTTGCAAGCTCCCAAGCAGAACGCAGCCAGATTTTAAATAGAGAAACTGCTATGAAACTTCTTTTATCAAAACTTATACAAATAAAAGAAGAAGAGCAAAGAGAAAAAATATCTGATATCCAAGGCAAATACACACAAATTGCCTGGGGCAGCCAGATTAGATCCTATGTTTTCCAACCTTATACCTTGGTCAAAGATCACAGAACAAATTATGAAGTAGGAAATGTAGAGTCAGTTATGGATGGAGATATACAAGGATTTATCGATGCATATCTAGCAGAAAGTCACAAGGAAAATTAATTAGGGAGGATTTTATCCTCTCTTTTTTTAAAGGAGAATAATTTTGCAAGAAAAAAATATAATTTTAACTGGAGATAGGCCAACAGGTAGACTTCACCTAGGCCATTATGTGGGTAGTTTGAGAAATAGGGTCAAAATGCAAAATGAAGGCAATTTTGAAAAAATGTATGTCATGATTGCCGACAGCCAAGCCCTAACAGATAATTTTGAAAATCCAGAAAAAATCCGTGAAAACCTAATCGAAGTTGCCCTTGATTATCTAAGTGTGGGTATTGATCCTGAAAAAGTGACAATATTTGTCCAATCTCAGGTTGAGGAACTAACCGAACTTACATTTTACTTTTTAAATTTAGTTACTCTATCAAGACTAGAGAGAAACCCAACAGTAAAAACAGAAATCAAGCAAAAAAATTTTGAAACAAGCTTGCCAGCAGGATTTTTAATCTATCCAGTAAGCCAAGCTGCGGATATTTTGCTCTTTGATGCAAATGTCATCCCAGTTGGAGTTGATCAAGAGCCGATGATAGAGCAAACTAGAGAAATAGTAAGATCATTTAACAATATCTATGGAGAAATATTTACAGAACCTCAGGCTGTTTTACCAGAAAATAAAGTTGCTAGAAGGCTACCAGGTATAGATGGGGCAGCAAAAATGTCCAAAACACTTGGAAATGGAATTTACCTAGCAGATGATGCGGCAACTGTTAAGAAAAAAGTAATGTCTATGTACACTGACCCTGACCACATAAATATAGATGATCCAGGAAAAGTGGAGGGCAATATAGTATTTACTTACCTAGATGTATTTTCAAATCAAGAACACTTTGAAAAATATTTGCCAGATTATAATAACTTAGATGAACTAAAAGACCACTACAAACGCGGTGGACTGGGTGATGTAAAGGTTAAAAAATTCTTGATAAAAGTTTTAGAAGAAGAGCTAGAGCCTATCAGAGAAAAAAGAGCCTATTATGAAAAAAATCTAGACCTAGTTTTAGAAATCCTAGAAAAAGGAACAAATGATGCTAGGAAAGTGGGACGTGATAAAGTTTACGAAGTTAAAAAAGCTATGGGCATAGATTATTTTGCTGACAATAGATTTTTAGATGAAATAAAAGAAAAATACAAATAAGAGAAGCCACCAATTCTTGGTGGTTTTTTTGGAGGGAAAAATGACTTTAGATTATATTATAAAAGAAATTAAAGATGATCCTAGAAATGAAGAATATACAAAACGTGGTATTGAGCCAATCTTTCAAGTAGATAAAAATGCAAAAATCCTGCTTATAGGCCAAGCCCCAGGTAGGGTGGTAGAAGAAACAGGGATTCCCTTTAATGACAAATCAGGAGATAAATTAAGAAAATGGATGGGAATCGAAAGAGAGCAATTTTACTCAAAAGAAATTGCTATCCTACCAATGGACTTTTATTATCCAGGCAAGGCCAAGCAAGGAGATTTGCCACCTAGAAAATTTATGGCAGAAGACTATCATGAAAAAATATTAAAGCAAATGCCAAATATCAAGCTTACTATATTAATAGGAGCTTATTCGCAAAAATATTATCTGGGTAAAAATCGCAAGAAAAATTTAACCGAAACTGTAAAAAATTATAGGGAGTATTTGCCTGAGTTTTTCCCAATTGTTCACCCTAGTCCCTTAAATATAGGTTGGCTAAAGAAAAACCCTTGGTTTGAAGAAGAAGCTATCCCAGAGTTAAGACAATTAATATGCAAAATATTATCCTAAAGTTATTCTATATAATTTGATATTTAATATAGTAAAATTTAAGCCACCTTTACATCAATTTCAAATAGTGTTATAATCTTTTTATAATCAATCACACTTTAAAGGGGTAAAGCATGAAAAAAGAATTTTCGTCCAAATTAGGTATTGTACTTTCAGCTGTTGGATCAGCTGTTGGTATGGCAAATATATGGGGCTTTCCATACAAATTTCAGGCGGGCGGACTCGTTTTTTTAATTTTTTACATATTATTTGCATCGATTTTTTCCTATGTTGGCTTATCTAGTGAATTTGCAGTAGGAAGACTTGCTCAAACAGGGACTTTGGGAGCCTATGAATATGCCTATGAGTCCAGAAAAAATAATTCAAAACTAGGACGCTATATTGGTTTTATACCTCTTATAGGTACATTTTTGATAGCAGTTGGCTATTGTGTAATAGTGGCCTACATTTTAAAAGGATTTGTAGATTCTCTGACAGGTCAGATTTTTGCTATGGATGCAGAAATTTGGTTTAACTCCTTTGCCATGGAGAATTATTCTGTAATCACCTACCATGCTATTGCAATCCTCCTTACAATAATTACCTGTCTTGGAGGAGCATCATCTATTGAAAAGTCAAATAAAATTATGATGCCGGCGTTTTTTATATTATTTGTTGTCCTTGCAATAAAAGTTGCAACCCTGCCTAATGCTAGTGCGGGTTATGCAAATATGTTTAAATATAATCCAGAAACCCTAAATATAAATACTATTGTAACTGCTATGGGTCAAGCATTTTTCTCCCTATCCATTACAGGATCTGGGATGATAGTTGTGGGTGCATATATTAGCAAAAAAGAAGATATAGTTAGCTCATCAGTTCACACGGGAATATTAGATACACTATCAGGACTTATTGCATCATTTGTAATTATCCCAGCAGTAAGCGTATTTAATATGCAACAAGTAGGGGGCCCATCATTACTTTTTGTAACCTTGCCTACAATTTTAAAAAATGTTAGATTTGGTAGAATATTTGCCATATTTTTATATTTTGCAGTAATTTGTGCTGGCATTTCTTCATTACAAAATATGTTTGAAGTTATTACCGAATCGATAACAGCGAGATTTAAAAATCTATCTAGGAGATCTGTTTTCCTAGCCTTGGGCATTATAGTCTTTGTTTTAGGAGTAAATCTTGAAACTATTGATTCATTTGGTCCATACATGGATATTATTTCGATCTATATTATCCCAATAGGTGCATCAATTGGAGCTATTACTTGGTTTTATGTTCTTAAAAAAGATATGCTACTTAATGAAATTAATCTTTCTAGTAAGAATAAATATGGAAACAAATGGCATAAAATAGGCAAATTTGTCTATGTTCCACTTGCAATAGTTCTTACTTTCCTAGCCCTAATATTTAAAATATCATTTTAATATTTGCTTTAAATTTTTTAAATGTTATAGTAAATACAGTTATTAAAATAACAAAAATATTAATAACTTATTTATGAAGGGAGTAATAATGAAAGACAGTAAAATTATATTAATCGGTGATGGTGCAGTAGGTTCTTCATTTGCTTATTCATCATCTTTACTAGGAGTAGGTCGTGAATTAGGAATCATCGACATCAATGAACAAAGAGTTGAAGGAGATGTACTGGACCTTACAGATGCATTAAGTTTTACATATCCAAAAAAAGTATATAAAGCTGATTATTCAGATTGTTCAGATGCTGAAGTTGTAGTAATTACAGCAGGTATCCCACAAAAACCAGGTGAAACTCGTCTACAATTAGTTGATAAAAATCTAGCAATCTTTAAAGATATGATTGGTAAAGTTGTAGAAAGCGGTTTTGATGGAATATTTGTAATCGCATCAAACCCAGTAGACATCACAACATATGCTACACTTAAATTCTCAGGATTCCCAGCTCACAAAGTTATCGGATCTGGTACAACACTAGATACATCAAGATTCCAAAAAAGAATTGGTGACCTACTAGATGTTGACTATAGATCTGTAAATGCCTACATAATGGGAGAACACGGAGACACAGAATTCCCAGTATGGTCAAATGCAAACGTAGGTGGACTAAACATTGAAGAATGGAGAAAAACACACCCAGAAGTAACAGAAGAAGCACTTGATAAGGCATTTGATCAAACAGTAAATGCAGCTTACGAAATCATCGATAGAAAAGGAGCTACATTCTACGGAATAGGTACAGCTTTAACAGCTATTGTAAGAGCTATAATAAATGATGAAGACGCAGTTTTCCTAACATCATCATATCTAGATGGGCAATTTGGCCAAGAAGATATATATGTTGGTGTGCCAACAGTAATTGGTAAAACAGGAGCAAAACACATCATTGAAGTTCCGCTTTCTGATGAAGAGAAAGAAAAACTTGACCACTCTGTAAAAACACTTAAAGAAATCATTAGTAACAGCCAATTATAATGATTAAATATATTCTTTGGGACATAGACAACACCTTGCTAGATTTTGATATGGCAGAAAAAGCCTCCATGATAAGTGGATTAAAAAGGCTAGGCATTGATAAAATCAGTGAGGACAGTCTAGAAGACTACAAGAAAATTAATGACAAATATTGGAAAAAACTAGAAAAGGGCGAGATTACAAGAAGAGAAGTTCTCTTAGGTCGCTTCAAGGAATTTTTTGACCAAGAAGGCATTGACTACGACCAGGACATTGTAGAAATCTTTAATGAGAACTTTCAAAAAGACTTGGGAATAAATGTAGCCTTTCACAAAAATGCTAAAAATGTTCTAGAAAAACTTAAAAAAGACTATAAGCAATATGCCATAACAAATGGCACCAAAGTTGCCCAAGAAGCTAAGATAAAAAACTCTGGCCTAGATAAAATACTAGATGGAGTTTTCATATCAGAAGACTTTGGAGTAGATAAGCCAAACAAGGAATTTTTTGACATAGCTTTAAAGCAAGTAGGCTCAAAAGACCCAAGAGAATATATAGTTATTGGTGACTCACTGACATCAGATATTAAAGGTGCAAACAACGCTGGTATAAAGTGCATTTGGTTTAACCCAAAGCATAAAATAAATGAAAAAGATGTCAGCATAGATTATAGCATCCATGATTTGGGCAAAGTCATAGATATATTGGATGATTTAAGTGACTGGTAAAAATCAGAGGAATGCATGTGAAAAGCATTGGGCTAAGAACAAATACTTAGTTCTTAGCAAATCACATAAGATATACCTTGATATACGAGAATATCTTAAAAATGACCAAGTAAGCTTAGCTGAGCTAAAAAGACTCATAAAAAACGCCAAGGACTTAGAAGAAAGTCCTAAAGACATTGTAAATGCTTACCAGCACATCTGGGGCTACTTCAAAGATGATGCTAGCCTAGATGAGAAGGAGAAGTTTTTATATCTCATAGACCAATACCAAAAAGATATAATCGTTAAAGAAGAAGTACTTGACTATTTAAAAGTACTTTTAGAAAAATATCCTTGCGATTATTTACAAAAATCGACTATATTTAATCAAGAACCGTAAAGTTAGCTTTGCGGTTCTTTTTTTTATAAAGCTTGGGTAACTATAAATATAGTAAGAAAAGAGGTAAATAAATGGATAAAAAAATATTGGTAGTAATGACAAATACAGGTCATTATGGTAACGATAGCGAAAAGACAGGCCTGTGGCTAGCAGAAGCTACAGAATTTGTAGATAAAGTCAAAAGAAACGGTATAGCTGTAGACTATGTAAGTCCTAAGGGTGGACAAGTACCCCTAGATCCAAGGTCTATGCAAAAGCCTTATGCTAGCAAAAAAGATTATGCCATTTTAAATTCTCTAGATTTTAAAACAAGAGCTATAAATAATTCCCTAAAACCATCTGATATAAATCCTAAAGACTACTTTGCCATCTACTTTACAGGAGGTCATGGCGTCCTATGGGATTTTCCAAAAAATACTGAGCTTATAGAAATAGCAGAAAATATCTACAATAATGATGGTTACCTCCTATCGGTATGTCATGGAGTTGTTGGATTATTAAACATAAGAGATAAAAATGGCAACTATCTTATAAATGATAGGTACATTACAGGATTTACCGACCAAGAAGAAATCCTAGGAGGCAAAAAAGATAAGGTCCCATATAGTGCAGAACAAGAGGCTAAGCTTAGGGGAGCTCATTTTCTAAAAACTCTACCATATACACCAAATGCAGTAAAATGCGGCAGACTAATCACTGGCCAAAATCCAATGTCAGGTAAGGCAGTAGCAAGAAAGCTTATAAAAGATTTAAAGAAAAGAGAATTATATCTATAATATAAAATAAAAATTAAGATTCTAAAACCTAATTAATGAGGATTAGAAAATTTGAATCAATAATTGGATTAAAATCGCAGAATATTGTACTGCGATTTTTAGCTGTAAAAATTTATTATTATTATATAGATGATACTCTTAAGCAAAGAAGAGAGTTGAAGATTTTGAAGCAGTTTGAAGATTTTAGAAAACTAGACAAATTACAAAAAGAACGTCAAAACAAAATAGTAAAAACAAGCATACTTGGAATAGTTGGCAATAGTCTGTTAGCCCTATTTAAAGTAATTATTGGTATGGGTGCAAATTCTATTGCTATCTTAGTTGATGCAGTCAATAACTTATCAGACGCTCTAAGCTCTGTTATTACCATAATTGGTAAAACTTGCCGGCAAGGATACTGATAAAGACCACCCCTTTGGCTATGGGAGGATAGAACTAACCGCTGTTGGAGTCTATCCTATAAATCCAAGCAACCGTGAGATTATAAATGTTAAAGATAAAATTAAAGAAATAATATCTTCTCACGAGTATATAATTGGTCTTCATGGACTCTATGTTGATGAAGTTGATAAAGAGATAAGATTTGATGTGATCATAAGTCTAGATGCAAAAGATAGGCTTAAAGTATTAAAGGAAGTAGTAGAGGATGTAAAAAATCACTTCCCAGCTTATAAAATTGAGGCCTTTCCTAATATTGACTACACTGACAAATAAAAAAATCCAGCCTATAAGTGATATGGATATACCAGCATATCACTTTTTTAATACAAAATTATAAGATTGCTTGAAATTAGGCAAAAAGCAGTAGAATAATATTAATAGATTGTTTTATAAATAACAAATATCAACTTAATTATTTTTTACCCTAAATAATTGACTAGTCAATTATTGATGCGGCAATGAATAGGGAGGTACAAATGAAATTATTTGAAGAATTAAAAGCTAGAAATATAAGCTTTAAAAATAGAATTATTATGCCGCCTATGGCCACTGCCAAGGCTGATGATAATGGTCATGTATCCCAAGACATACTTGACTATTATAATGAAAAAACTATAGATAAAATTTTTTCAACCGTGATTGTAGAACATAATTATATAGATCCTCTTGGAAAAGCAAGCCATAATCAAATGTCAATAGCAAATGATTCTGATATTGATGGTCTTAAAAAACTTGCAAAAGTTATACAAAATAACGACGCACAAGCTATAGTGCAAATATCTCATGCAGGTAGTTCTGCAAGTAAGGATGTTATAGGAGAAAGTCCACTAGCGCCATCTAGTCTTAAAAATCCTTCAAAAAAAGATGCAGAGTTACCAAGAGAACTCACAGTCAATGAAATAAAAGAAATAGAAGAAAAATTTGCAGCTGCTGCCCTTAGAGCTAAAAAAGCAGGTTTTGATGGAGTTGAAATCCACTCAGCCCATGGATATTTTCTAGACCAATTTTTATCACCCCTTACCAACAAAAGAACCGATGAGTATGGAGGAGATATAGATGGCAGAATCAAAATCCACCTAGAAATTATCAAAAAAGTAAGGGAAAAAGTTGGATCAGACTATCCAATCTTTTTAAGGCTAGGTGCAGGTGATAATATGGATGGCGGACTTAGCCAAGAAGATGCAGTTTATGCAGCAAAGGAATTTGAAAAAGCAGGTGTCGATGTCTTAGATATCTCAGGTGGTATGTGCATGTTCTTTACAGATGATGATAAAGCAGGATTTTTCGACTACTTATCTAAACCTATCTATGATGCGGTAGATATACCAGTAATCCTTACAGGTGGGGTAAAAACTGGCCAAGATGTAGAAGATATATTAAATCGTGATGTATGTGACCTAGTAGGTGTTGGTAGAGCTGTATTTAAAGACTCAAACTGGATAGCAAATCAAATTAAGCCACTTATGTAAAAAGGGAAGCTATGGAGATAAAAAAACTTAGTAATTCCTTGCAAAAGTTACGATGTATCCAGCAAAGACTTACTAAAGAATTTGAACTAAGCACAGGTTTTTCCCTAACTAGGTATGAAATCCTATCTTTTCTAGATGAAAAAGAAAAGTGCCTACAAAATGAAATAGCTGACCACTTAGAAATAGATCCAGCAGCCATTACCCGCCAGCTTAAAATCTTAGAAGAAGATGGATTTGTAACAAGAGATAGAAATAAGGACAATGCAAGAGAAGTAATAGTCAGCCTTACTGACTATGCAAAAAAAGAATTGCAAGCTTGCAAAGATAAGCATAAGAACCGAAAGACAGATGTTGCCATATCTATTGGCAAGCAAGATATGGACAAGCTTATAAAAATTTTAAGTCATATAGAAGAAAGTTTTCAATAATTTAGTTTATATATTAGGAGTTAGAAAATGAAAAATAATGATTTTAAAGATGTAGTTTTTAACAGACATTCAGTAAAAGAGTTTGACAAAGACTATAAGATAGATAGAGAAGAAATGCTTCAAATTTTAGAAGAAGCCACCATGGCACCATCTTCAGTAAACCTACAACCTTGGAGATTTGTCATAGTAGAATCTGAAGAAGGCAAGGATAAACTACGCCCTATCATCAAATTTAATACCAAACAAAATGATAGCTCTTCAGCTATGATTCTAATATTCGGTGATATGAAATGCTACGAAAAGACTGACCAAATCTATAGCCAGGCAGTAGAAGCTGGATATATGAATGAAGATGATAAAAATAAATCAGTGGAACTTTTCAATCAAGTATATAAATCCTTTAGCAAGGAAGAGATGAATGATGTTGTAAAAATAGACTCAAGTCTTGCGGCCATGCAGCTTATGCTAGTAGCCAGAGCCCACGGCTATGACACCAATCCTATCGGAGGTTTTGAAAAAGACCAACTAGCAGAAGCCTTTGGCCTAGATTCAGATAGATATGTACCTGTAATGATAGTTGCAATTGGTAAAGCAGACCATGCTGGTCATAAGTCTCCAAGACTAGATGTAAAAGATATTACAGATTTTAAATAGAATAAAGAATTTATTCTTAGCTGGACCTTATTATTTTTAATAAGGGTCAGTTTTTAAAGAAATTAGCTATGTTATGATATATATAGGGAGATTACAATAGAGACACAAATAAGATAAGTGAGTAATAAAATCGCTTTTGCTTATAAATTAATTAGGAGGATATATGAAATTTTTACACACAATGATTAGAGTTAAGGATCTTGATAAGTCCTATAAGTTTTATACAGAAGAGCTGGGCTTTGTTGAAAGTAGAAGAAAGGAATTTCCAGATAAGAAATTCGACCTCGTATACCTAAAACTTCCTGAGTCTTCCGATTATGAATTGGAATTAACCTATAATTACGACCAAGAAGAAGATTATGACCTAGGAGATGGCTACGGACATATAGCAATTTCTAACCCAGATATCAAATCCTTTAGAGAAGAGTTAAGCAGCAAAGGCTATGAGGTTACAGAAATCAAAGGTCTAAGTGACAATTCAGATAAGTACTTTTTCGTAACAGATCCAGATGGATACAAGATTGAGATTATAGAAAAATAATATTTAAAATCTTTTATAAAAAAGGGCTAGCAGTAAAATCTGCTGGCCCTTTTTGGATGTTTGAGAAGATTTTTAGGAGTATTTGATCAATCGGCAAACTTTGTAGAATACTAGCTGGGATAGAAGTAGGACTACTATTTGACTTTAATATTTTACTCAAATATATATTATAAAAATTATAAATAAAATTTTATTAAAAAAATTAATCATCGATCTCGATTGTATAAATTATTAAAAAAATCAGGTAAATAAGCAAAATATAAATAAAAAACTAAAAAATATAGGAAAAAGTGCCCAAGTTGCCCTATAGTTGCTAGCTTTTTTTAAAAAATCCCCTTACAATAGAAAAAAGGAGATTTTATGATTGGAGAAAAAATTAAAAATAAAAGAAAAGAATTGAACTTAACTCAGGAATATTTAGCAAAAGAATTAAATATTTCAAGACAAGCAGTATCAAAGTGGGAAAAAGGACTTAGCGAACCATCTATGGATAATCTTGTTAAACTATCTGAAATATTCGGAGTTGATATAGGCTATTTTAAAAAAGATAGTGATCTAGAAGAAAATACCTCCCAAGCCTTAAGAATATTTTGGGATATTTTGTATGCAGCTATAGGACTTATTTTCTATTTGATATACTACTTTGGCATAGTAGAGGGAGCCTTAAACAAAGATCCAAAACAAATGCCATTTTTAATATTAACCATTTTTCTAATAATCTCAGTAATAGCTTTCCCACAAGCAGTGAAAAATATGGGAAACAAATTAGAAGATACAGATTATTTCACATTTTCAAAATTAATATTGCCAGTGATTTTTATAATATCACCCTTTATAGTCTTTTTTTATATTTTTAAGAAAGAAAGATAAAAATATTGACTAGGAAGATATATTAATCAAAAGTAAATTTACCTAGTCAATTTTATCTTATATAAGTTTTTATTATTAAATTCATTCATTGTTTTTATATATCTAATTATATTCTAATACCATCAATTAAGTTCTGACCTTATTTAATTGCTCATTTTTAAACATCTTTGTTATAATTATTCTAATAATGAATTTATATTTTTTAGTAAAGGTAACAGTAATATGAACAATAAAGTCTATAAAATTAATTAAATGGAGGTTATATGAAATTTTTGTTAAGAGAAGCCCAACCAAATGATTCAAAACAAATAATAGAACACACAAAAATCTGCGGATCTGAAACAGATAATATGAGTTATGGACCAGAGGGGCTTCAAATTTCAGTAGAAGAAGAGGAAAGATTCTTAGAAAAATTATTAAATAGTAATAATCAAATTATGCTTGTAGCAGAGGTAAATGGAGTTATTGTAGGTACAGCTAACTACTCTACTTCGAATGTAAAAAGATTGTCTCATCGTGGAAGCGTAGGTTTATGCGTTCAAAAAAAATTTTGGAACCAGGGAATAGCCACTTCCTTACTGGAATATCTAATTAGATTTGGAAGAGAAGAAGCTAAAGCGAAAATTATTTCACTAGGTGTCAGAAGTGATAATGAACCTGCTATACATTTATACAAAAAATTTGGATTCGAGAAAATTGGCACTTTTGAAGGATACTATCAGATAGATAATAAACTCATTGATGTTGATTTTATGAATTTGAAACTCTAAATATAATTATTTGCTTATAGAGACTTATATAGATTTTATTATTGTAAGATGATTAATATTTTACTTAAATTTGCCAAAAACGACCCAGTCTTATTAATGTGATTCCAAAAGCTTTTGTAATTTATTTAATAAAATTAATTAGATTTTATAAATTATTATAACAATATAGATATGTGAGAATAACTATTCTAATTCTTATTCGCACAAAATAATTTGCGAGATTATTAAAATTGGCAAATGACTAATTATAGCCAATTGTCCAGTGAAAAGGATATTAAAAAAATAATCACACAGAATAATTTTACGCGAATAACTATTCGAGTTTTTATTCGCGTAAAATTTGTCTAATTATTTTGTATTCTTATAAAATGAATATATAATATTAATAGAGGTAGATATGAAAGAGACATCAAATCTAGAATTAAAGGAAAAATTTAGCAAATCTTTTCTTAAAACTGTCAGTGCCTTTGCAAATTATGAGGGTGGAGAGATAATATTTGGAATAAATGATCATGGGCAGGTAGTGGGATTAAAAAATCCTGATATGCTTGCTTTAAATATAGAAAATACTATAAATGATTCTATAAACCCAAATCCTACATATAGTCTAAAAATAAATGATAATTCAACTTTAACTTTAAAAGTAAAAGCAGGTAAGCACAAGCCATACTTTTATAATTCAAAAGCCTATATTAGACATGGGACATCGAGTATTGAAATGGACAATCTAGAGCTTCAAAGTCTCATATTAGAAAGTTCTAATAAATCGTATGATTCACTAAAAAGTAATCAAAAAGAATTTACATTTGATTATCTAGAAAAAGTACTAAAAAAAGAACTGAATATAAATGAATTAAATCTAGATATCCTAAAAACATTAGAGCTATACAGTAACGAATATGATTATTATTCAATTGCTGGAGAATTATTTTCTGACAGCAATGATATGGTTGGAATTGATATAGCTAGGTTTGGCGAAGATATCAATACTATACGTGAAAGAAAAAATCTCAGTGGTCAATCAATTTTAAAACAGTTTGAAGATAGCCTAGCTATTTATAAGAGCAACTACCAATATGAAAAAATTGAAGGATCAAAACGCAACAGATACCAACAAATACCTGAAGATGCTTTTAGAGAAGCTGTTGCAAATGCTTTGGTTCATAGAAGATGGGATATCAAATCCAATATAAGAATTTCTATGTATGATGATAGGATAGAAATATCCTCGCCTGGAGGGCTTCCAAAAACAATAAGTGAACAAGAGTATTTGAAAGGCGACCTATCTGTAATAAGAAATCCAATTATTGCAAATATATTCTTTAGATTAGATATTATCGAACAATTTGGTACTGGTATTAGAAGAATAATTGAATCCTACAAAAAATACTACACTAAAGCAAAGTTTAATATAAGCCAAAACTCTATTAAAATAATACTTCCAGTAATAAAGAAGATAGATTTAACCGATGAAGAAAATCAAATTTTATCATTAATAAGTAAAGGTAATGATACCACGAAATCTATAGCAGAAATAAGTGGATATAGCAGGTCCAAAGTTCTCAACTTGCTAGATGGATTAATAAATAAAAACTTGATTGAAAAAATTGGTGGCGGAAGATCAACTAAATATAACAAAGTCATAATCTAATTGGAATATTGTCGGATCGATAATTGGAGTTATTTTAAGGAAAAAGGCAAATTTTAAAACCATTAGGGAATATATTTTTAAATCTAATGTTTGCTATAGTAGTCCATTAGTCTTTGTTTCTATTTCATATTTTGTTTGACGTATGGTTAATATGAAAAGATTAGGAAAAATATTGGGCTTGGCTGTAATGGTATTTCTTGAAACAGGACTTTTGTATCAGCCTTTGCACTAAGTGGAGCTTTTGGAGGAGGACTTGTTGGATAAATGATTATATTCCTCAATAAGCTTTTCCAATAATAGATAGTATTGGATTTTTGCTAGGTGCAGGAACGACAATGTTAAATGTATCTTAAGATACTATATCATCTATGATGCTTGCAAGAATAGCTCAAGGAAAAGATTGGATAGAGAAAGGTGAATTAAAAAATGAATAAATTGAAAATAGGAAACTTTCCGACACCAGTTTATAAAATAGATAGCTTGTCTGATTATTATGGGACAAATATTTACATAAAAAGAGATGATTTTTCTGGCTTAGAAGTTTCGGGAAACAAAATAAGAAAATTGGAATATTTGGTATATGATGCGATTGATAAAGAATGTGATGTTTTGATTACAAGTGGAGGAGTTCAATCAAATCATGCCAGGGCTACTGCTGCAGTTTCAGCCATGTATGGACTAGATTGTTATTTAGTACTTGAAGGTGAGCAAAAAGAATTTGAAGGCAATTTATTTCTGGATGAGGCCTTTGGAGCAGAAATTATATTTACAAACAATGTAAAAGATTCAATAGAGGAAATTGAAACTAAGCTTTATGACATAGGAAAAAAACCATATATAATTCCTATGGGAGGATCCAATTATATAGGATCAAGAGGATACTTTGATCAATACAAAGAAATTTTATCTTACGAAAATGAAAATAATATAAAGTTTGATACTATTACTTTTGCAATAGGTTCAGCTGGAACATATGCAGGTATTTATCATGCCAATGAAAAATTATCAGCTGGTGAAAAGCAAATTCATGGCATATCTGTTAATAACAGCGAAGAATTTTTTATAAAAAAAGTAAGCGAAATTTTAAAGGACAGCGAAGATGAAATTGATACTTCAAAAATCTATATAAATGATAAGTTTATAGGTCCGGGCTATGCTAAATATAGAAAAGAAGATATAGAATTTTATCTAGATATAGCAAGAAAAACAGGCATATTATTCGATCCATGTTACACAGGAAAAGCATTTGAAGGATTTATTTCTAATATTGAAAACAAGTTCGATAAAAATGGCAATCATTTATTTATCCATACAGGAGGAATTTTTGGGTGGACAAAAGAGATGAGAGAAATGGCCAAAGAAATAATAAGGGAAAAATAGATATATAATTTCAAGGATACTTACAATAGACTTATTAATGAAGCAAGCAAAGACCAATCTTTATCAAGCATAGGTCTATATGAAAAAACTGATAAATATGTCAAATTCTTCTTGACTTAACCCCAAAATCTGTAATATGGATTTTGGGGTTTTTTAATTTCAAAATATATATAATAAATTTAGAAACTGTTGAGCTATTAGCAAGAGCCTATATTGGGAAATTATAAATGCTATACTAAGAGGTCAATCAAATAGATATAGAGCCTATGTTATAATATATACATAAGGAGATGACAATGGAGACAACAAACAACCTGTACCAAAAACTCTGGTCAGCATCGGATGATTTGCGTAACTTTATGGATGCCAATGAGTACAAAAACTATCTACTAGGGATCATTTTTATAAATACTTATCAGACAAACAACTAAAAAAGATAGGAGATTTATTAGAACTAGAGACAGATGACTTAGAGCAAATCCAAGTAGCCTATGAGGATTACCTACAAACAGAAGATGCTGACTTACTCTTAGAAGAGCTCAAATACCAAGATGGCTTTATTATCAAAGCAGAGTACACTTTTACAAATCTAATAAAAGAGATAAGTGAGGGGACTTTTCAGCTAGATAATCTAAAACAAGCCTTCAATGATATAGAAAGGTCAGATGAAAACTTTGCAGGGCTTTTTGATGATGTCGACCTAGACTCAAATAGACTTGGCAAGTCTTTGCAAGATAAAAACAAAAGAATAGCCAACGTTATGAAACAAATATCAGGTATAAACCTTGCAGAATATTCTGGAGACATCCTAGGAGATGCCTATGAATATATGATATCTAACTTTGCCAGCGAATCAGGCAAAAAAGCCGGCGAGTTTTATACACCTCAAGAAGTCAGCAAGCTAATGGAAATGATAGTTATGGATGGTAAAGAAGATGTCAAAGGCTATACAGTCTATGACCCGACCATGGGGGAACGTGTCATAATAGTGATGGGTGCAGTTTGTGTTAATAAATCAACGGTTTCAAGAACTTTAACTAAATATATTTCGTGCATTGCTTAGAGTAATTAGAATCTAATTGCTGTGAGCAGTGCATGAGAGGTAAGGACATTAGCTCTTGAATAGTTGATAATTATCTAATACAATCATATTTAAGGTGATAGTTAGTTACGCATCAGTATAATTATGTTCATGTTGAATATCTTAGTAGAGCAAAGGGTAAAATTTAGTTAGATAAAGAGTAAGTAAATTATATGGAGTAACTTACTTTTTTAGGAGGAAGTGACAATTTGAAATACAAGCAAATATTTAACTCTGGAGTTACTTTTCAACAATTTTACGATACTGCTCAGGATAGATATAAGAATTATGCTAATAATGCGATAAGAAATTATTTAAATTTAGAGAGAGATTTAGAAAAGGTTAGTAGTATAATAAGCAAATTTAATATACTTGCGATTGAAGAAAACTGGTGTATTGATTCTATAATTAATATTCCTGTAGTTCATTGGTTAGAAAAAAATAATGAAAATATAAGACTTAAAGTAATAGATACAGATAGTTACAGTAAATTTATGCCTAATGGAAAAGTTATTACACCAACATTTATTATTATGAATCAATAATATCAGGAGATAGGGAAATGGGTTCAATATCCTAAAAGAATAATAGATGTGGTTGAATCTAAGGACCTAGTTCGAGTTATAGTAGAGAAAAGGAGATACCGACAGGGAGAATATATTGTAGATACATTGAAAGAGGTATTAGATATCCTGATTAACTATAGAAATAATATTTATTTAGACAGGAGGAATTAAAGTGAGTCAAGAAAATAAGATAAATCAATCTTGCTGTGGTCCAATACAAAAAACCATTGGTACCGTGGAAGAAAAAGAAAATTGCCCCAAATGTTACGAAATAGGAGAAAAGGTTAAGAATATAACTGTAAAGCATATGGTATCAGAAAACCTTATGGGAAAGGTTGTAGATGAAGAAACTTACTATTTATGTATGAATGAAGATTGTGATGTCGTGTATTATAACTTAAACAATGAAAGAGTTTTTTATAAGGATGAAGTAAAAGTTCCTATATGGTTAAAAAAGAATGCAAATCCCAAATATATATGCTATTGCAACCAAGTTACAGAGCAACAAATTATAAACGCTGTTTTAGATGATGGTGCAAAGAATATTAAAGATATTATTAGACTTACAGGGGCAATGAAAAATGGAAAGTGCGAAATTAACAATCCTTTGGGTAGATGCTGTAGTCCTTTTATTCAGGAAACCATCAATAAAGCATTAAATAGCAAAGAATAGTTTGCGACACATAATTTATAAAGTACGTCACAACAGTAATAAAATTAAAAATAATAAAAAACTATAGAATTAAAATTTTAGCGGTTCAGATGTAAAAATCTGGGCCGCTTTTTTATGTTCTCCGGAAAGGAGGTCACCTATATGGTAAATGATGAAGTTAATAATAAGGCTATAAATATTGAGATAAAAGTGGCTCAGTATTCAGCAAAGGCTATTTTAAAAGCTATGAAAAAGATTATAGAAGATGCCGCTGAAAAAAGCCAACCACTTGCAGATTATATTAGTGAAAAAGGAAAAACTAATTCAAGGAAACTTAAGGATATGGTAAAGAAAGGTCAGCTGGAAAATATTGATTTACAAAAGGGTGAAGTCAAGGAACTTAAAAACCAACTTAACCGATATGGAGTAAACTTTTCTGTAATGAAAAATAAGGAATCAGGCTTATATTCAGTATTCTTCCAGGCAAAAGATACAAAGGCAGTGGATCTAGCCTTTAAAAAGGCCATAGAAAGATATGAGAAAAAGGAAAATAAAAGAGACTCAACATATGATGATAGAAAAACTTATGGACAGGTAGTAACATTTAGAACTCCCTTTGCCTTTCAAGATGCTATAAGAGATGCCTTTAGCCTTTACTCCAATGGTGGGGGCAATTTTGTAACTGCACCTGATTATAAAGAAGCCAAACGCAGGTTTGAAGATGCAGCAGCTGGCTTATTACAATTTCAAATAGTAGATGATCCTGAGGTAGAGGTAGGCTATGAGAGCATGAAAGAGTTTTTAAAAGCCTTTCAAAAATTTGATAAAGCCAATGCAGCTGTGATGGTTTATAGTGATTATACTGATGAAGAAAGTTATTTTAAAAATATAATTGATGAGGACCAGCTAAAAGAATACATGGAATACTATGAATATGTAAAAGCTCTCATAGGTCCTGATGGGGATCCATCAGATGATGAATTTGACCTATTAGATATCAACTACCAACCTATTTCTATTAGCACCAACATCATAGACTATTCCTACCTAACCAGCCTTATCCAAGAAAAGGCCAATAGCAGGGGAGAGATGAATCATAAAAATAATGTTGAAATAAAAAAAACTCTAGCAGAACTTATCAAACAAAACCCAGCCAAGGGAGAGGTCTATAGGCAAATTATAGAAGAAATAGACCAAAACCCAGATAAATACCAAAATGCTATCATAGATGAAGTAGCCAAAGACAAATTTAACACCATTATTCAAGCCAATATAGACAAATTTGCAGATAACTATAAGGTAAACAAAGAAGACCTAGAATTTCTAATAGCAAATTACCCAATAGACAAAAAAGAAGTCAAAAAACCACTGGGAGAAGATAAGCTAATAAAAAACGCCAACAAAGACCTATACAATGAAACAAGTGGTGAAAATCTAAGCTTATTAAAATTTAAATCTAAGCTTAGAAAAGATACGCATAAGTTTATAAAGCAGAAGATTAGTCCTTATTTTGAGTAGGGTAATTATAAGTATTGTATCCAAACTCCAAACAAAGTAAGTTAAGAAAACTCAAGTAAATATAAAAGAGCTACTCTAGGGGTAGCTTTTTTTACTTACTATAGAATTTTGTAAGATTATAAAGTGTTTTTACATGTACACCAGTTGCATCTATTACGTATCAAGCTTATACTTTGATAGTAAGTCTGCTTATTAGGGTAAGAGTGTATTATATCGTAGATTATACTTATGTAAAAAAATAAGGAGGGGATTATCAAATTTAATTAAGTAATTTTTAATTTAAATTATGATAATTGACAATCGGGAGTATAAGAATAAAGTAATATTTAAAAGAGGAGGAAGAGTATGAAAGATAATAAAAAGAAATTAGGAGCTGTTTTACTATCATCTGCATTAGTGCTAGGAGCTTGTGGTACAGCAGATGATAACGGACAGACAGAATCAACTGAACCAACAACTACAACAGAGGAAACTACTGATACAGAGACAACACAAGACACTAACGAAGTGGAAGAAAAAGAAACTTCAAATGATGAAGGTGGTCACGGAGACATGGTGCACGATGAATCTGGTGAAGTTCCTGAAGGAATGAAAGAAGCAGAAAATCCAGCTTACCCAGTAGGAAGCGAAGTTGTTATTGAAAATGACCATATGCCAGGTATGAAAGGTGCTAAGGGTACAGTGGTAGGCGTATTTGATACTACTGCTTATGAAGTGACTTATAATGATACTGAGACAGGTGAAACTGTAGCTAACCACAAATGGGTAGTGCATGAAGAATTAGAAAATGCCCAAGATGAACCATACCAAGCAGGTGATGAGGTAGTTTTAGAAGCTTCTCATATGCCAGGTATGGAAGGGGCAACTGCAACTATTGATTCAGCTGAAAAAACTAATATTTATATGGTTACTTACACAGATACAGAATCTGGGGAAGAGATCGAAAATCACAAATGGATGTCAGAAGACGAACTATCTAAAGCTGAGTAAGTACCGTCTTGGTAATAAAAATAAGTATATTTAGCAAAAAAAGCTACCAATAAATGGTAGCTTTTTCTATGCTTATATCTATTTACTATAAGATTTTGCAAGATTATAAAGGGTTTTTACATGGACACCAGTTGCACCTTTTTCGTATAGGCCTTGGGATTTTGATAGGTAGGCTGTGCCTGCTATATCTAGGTGGACCCATGGTTTTTCTTCTATGAAGTTTTCTATAAATTGACCTGCTGTGATTGTTCCACCTAGTCTACCACCTGAGTTTTTGACATCTGCTACTTCAGATTCGTTGTATTTTCTTATGGTGTCATCATTTGGTAGTTGCCAGATTTTTTCGTCTGCTTCATTGGCTGCTGCTAACACTTTTTCAAATGTTTCTTGGTCATTTGTAACAGCTCCTGTGTAGGTTTCTGCAAGGGCTACTAGGCATGCGCCTGTGAGTGTTGCAAGATCTACTATAAATTCTGGGTCGTATTCTGTCACTCCGTAGTTTACTGCATCTGCTAGAGTTATTCTTCCTTCAGCATCTGTGTTATCTACTTCTATTGTGAGTCCATTTCTTGCTTTTATAACATCTCCTGGTTTGTAAGACCTGCCTGAAATACTATTTTCACAAGCTGCAACTATTCCTACAACATTTACTTTTAGTTCGTTTGATGAGATAGCATCTAGGGCTCCGATTACTGTTCCTGCTCCGCCCATGTCAGAATTCATAGTTTTCATACCGTTTGATGGTTTTATAGAGTATCCACCTGAGTCATAGGTGATACCCTTACCTACAAATACTAATGGTTTTTGTTCTTTTGGTCCGTTTAGGTATTCGATAACGATAAGTCTAGGTGGATTGTCTGAGCCTTTTCCTACTTCTAGGTATGCAGTAAGGCCTAAGTCTTTGATTTGTTTTTCATCATAGATTTTAACTTCTACATTTCTTGTTAGTCTTTCTTTAGTAGCTTGGGCTAGACTTTCTGGGTAGATGTCATTTGAACGTAGGTTTACCAAATCACGAGCAAAGGCTTGGGCATCTAGGACTGTTAGTTGTTCTGGGATGGCATTTGAGTTTTCGTCATCTAAATCTTCGTCATCTAAGTCTTCTTTGAAGTTGATATTCTCTATCTTGCCAGATTTTTCTTCTTTGTAGTGGTCAAAGTTATAGGAAGCTAGGCTTACTGCTTCTATTATTTGGCTTACAAACTCATTATCTTCTATATCTATGTTTTCTTTTTCAAAGCTAAGCTCACCCAAGTCTAGTTTGATAGCTGATTTTGCTAGTTTGTAGATAGCTTTTTTAAAACTTTCTTTGTCTAGTTTATCTTTTTCGCCTAGACCTAAAAGAATGGTACTTTCGCTTGGATTTGGGAGTATTTCTCCTAGCTCTGCCTTAAAGTATGGGTTGTCTGTTTGGTTTTTGTAGGCAAAATTTACTAGGTTAGTTTTTTTGTTATTATTAAAATTTACTTGCATTTCTTCTCCTTACAATAAATCATCTTTGGGATTTGTCTTTACTGGATCATCTAGATGGCTATTTAGGCCAATAGATGCATCTTCTGATTTTGATATAACTGAGATAGACCCTTGGCTTTCTAAAATTACGGCCTGGACTTGTTCTAGAGAGCCTATTCCACTAGACCTAACTGCCTGTAGGATTTCTCTTTTTGTCACTCTTTCATTTTCCATAGTTTTATATAAAAAATGGTCATCATAAAAGAGTAGGGCTGGGTCAGATTTGATTTTTTCTTCAAAACTGTCAGACTTATAAGCTAGCCTACTTATGATATATTGACCTGCTAATAATACTATGATTGCTGTTGTTCCCTGGGCAAGCTTTACATCCTTGCTTGTTAGCACAGATGCGAAGACTGACCCTATGGCAATGGTTATTATAAAGTCAAATATATTTAGCTTTGATAAGCTGCGCTTACCAGTTATCCTAAGGGCTATGATTAGGAAGATATAGATTAAAATACCTTTTATAGCTGTAGAATAAATGGTTACAAAGTTATTATAGAATATATTTCGCATATTACTACTTTCATAATTAGTATAAATTATTAATAAAAATTAGTAAAATTATTATATTTATTTTAATTTTTATTAAACTTATATTGCAAAAGAAATCCTAGCACTATTGAATTTGTAAGATTTTACCTATAAAACTATTATGTTTTTCATCTATTGCATAAGATTGTTATTTATTAATAATGGTCAGGTATTTTAAAAATACAAATATATTTTTAAGGAGGATTATGTGGAAAATATAATCAGTATTGCCAATTGGATGTGGGGTAATGTTATTGCTTCCATATTATTAGCAGTTGGTGGTCAAGTAGGTAGATGGTTAGTATTCTTTGCTATAAGTTTATTTGGATTTACTACTTTAATTGTCGACTTATTTTATGGGGAGAGTAATATCCCTCTAATCTTAGGCAAAAACTACAAATGGACACTTATAATTTATAGAATAATTGCCTTTATCATGTTCTTATTTGCTAGACAAATGGATCTTTCCAATATTTGGGGATTCATTGATGTATTTGTCGGTATAGTAGTATTTATAAACCTTATTTGCTTATTCTTATCATATAAGGATGTAAATTAGTTTTAAATGACTATCAAAAACAGCTTGATCAAGGAATAGAAGAACCAGTATAGGATAGGGGCGAAGAGCACCGCCTATACTAGTTTTATTAAAAGTGTAAGGAAAATCCTTACACTTTTTTATCCCCAAAATTCTTCTGCTATTTTTTGACCTTGGTCAATCTTAGCCCATTGCTCATCTATAGTTAGTTCATTTCCTCCATCACATGATGCAAAACCGCATTGGTGGGATAGGTATAGTCTATCCTTATCTATAATCTGGCTGGCTTTTTCAAGCAAGTCTTTAACTCTATTTTCGTCATCTAGAGTGTTAGTTTTGCTAGAAAGTAGGCCTAAAACTATTTCGTTATCTTTATCTTTAAAAACCTTTAGAGCATCTATAGATCCTGCACGTTCATCATCCCATTCTAGGTAAAATCTATCGTAGTTTTGTTTTTCTAAAAATAAATCTGCAATTGATTCATAAGATCCATCACTCATAGACCTAGAATCGTAGTTACCCCTGCAATTGTGGGTGTAGACTTTTAGGCCAAGTTTGTGGGCATAGTCTATCACATCATTATTTATTTCTATAAATTTATAGGCTAGGTCTTTTTTCTCTGCTTCTGTAGAATCAGCTGAAAATGGTGAAGCTTCATTATCTTCTGCAAATAATTCCCACAAGCAGTCATCAAATTGGATAATTTCACCGCCAGCTTTTTTAAAGTCATCTAAAAATTCTTTGTATGATGCTTTTAAGTCTTCTTCAAATTTGTCAATTTTGCCTGCATAGTAGCCATCATCTAGTCTGCCAAATAAGGATAGTTCTCCATAAATGTGTGATGGGGAAGGGATGCATTGTTTGACTTCTCTATCTCCTGCAAGTTCTTTTAGTCTTTTAAAGTCATCAATAAATGGATGGTTTTTGCCATTTAATTTATCAGTTAATTTTATTCCTATATCTTTTCTGGTTTCGTATTTTTCTTCATTATCTTTTTCTCTAAAGAAATATCCACTTTCATCGATATATCTTTTTACTCCATGTAGGCCCCAAACAAAGTCAAGATGCCATAGGGATTTGGAATATTCACCATCAGTTATTTGTGGCAATCCATGGTCAATTTGTGCATCGACTATATTTTTTACAGCCTTATCCTCAGTTTCTTTGTAGCCATCGATGTCATCGTAAAATGGATAAGTGATGTCATCCCTGTGTTCTATTTCGTTTTTGAATTTTAATAACTCTTCTTCTCTTAGTAACGATCCTACTGTCAAAAATCTTTCGCTCATTGTTAGCTCCTTTATTAAAAATATTTAGAAATAAAACGCCAAAGCAAAATTAAAAAAGACCCCGTCCTTAAAAAGGACGAGGTCACTCGTGTTACCACCTTAATTTTATATCAATCTCACAATTAATAACTCATCAGGTACAAATTTATACCCTAGCGCTGTAACGTGCGCACACGGATTATCTTAAAAATTCGGATAATCAACTTAGAGGCCATTTTCACCTTGCCATCCCTAGACTAATCTCACCAAACTTAGCCTCTCTGGGTAGGTCTTAGCAAAGCTACTTTTCTCATCAACGTTTTTATTTCTAAGTTCATTATAGGGGGTCAATTTTAATTTGTCAAATATTTTTAGTATTATGATATAAAAATATTTATAATTATTAATCAACTAAGACTGGTATAATGAATATAGCAATAATCAGGTAGGTAGTTATGAAGCGAATTATCTTAGCAGGCGGTGGCCACGGTCACATAAATATTCTTAAAAACTTGATAAAAAATCCAATCAATAACTTTGAAATAATCTTGATAACAGACTATAAAAGACAGTATTATTCGGGAATGCTGGCAGCTTTTATAGAGGGGATTTACAGCGAGGATGACATATCCTTTGATGTGGCAAAACTTTGTAAAATGGCAAATGTTAGATACATAGAGGAGAAAATTACCGCTATTGACAAGTCAAATCAAAAAGTTGTCACAAAAGTGAATAAGTACTCCTATGATTATTTATCCATAAATCTAGGATCCTCGTCTAAGGTTAATTTTCCAATTGATTCTCCAAATATTTGTTTGGTAAAGCCTATAAAAAATGTGGTGGATGCCAGATCAAGGATAAGCATTCTATCAAAAACAAATCCTAATTTAAAAATCAGATTTGTAGGTGGGGGTGCTTCTGGCATAGAACTTGCCCTATCTTTTAGATCAGTCTTTCCAAAAGCTGATATTTCAATAATTACATCAAAAAATATTTTGTCAAATTTCAATAATCGTACAAAATCAAAGCTAGAAAATATTTTTAAAGAGAAATCTATAGAAATTATCAAAGGTGAGAGGGTAAGTCTTATCAAAGATAAAAAAATATATACAAATAGTTTTATATATGATTTTGATTTTGCCTTTGTGACTACAGGATTTGTAGGTCCACATATAAATTTTGATGGATTTAATACTAGGTGCTGTAATTTTATAGTAGTTGATGAGAATTTATTTGCTGATAAAAACGTTCTAGCCATGGGGGATGTGGCAAATTTAGAAAAATATCCATCCATGACCAAGGCTGGAGTTTTTGCCATACGCCAAGCTCCTATTTTGTATCAAAATTTATTAAAACTAATTAATAACCAAAGAAATTTTATTTCATATAAGCCCCAAAAAAATTACCTGCAAATTATAAATTGTGGAGATAGGACAGCCTTGGCAAACTATGGCAACTTCTCAATATTTGGTAAATTACCTTGGAAATTAAAAGATAAGATTGATAGGGATTATATGAAGATTTAAGCAAAAATATTTTATTTGTATAATAATCAATAAATAATTTTATAATTAATTATATTAACGAAAAAGACTAAAAAGATTAAATAAACAAAAAGTTAAATAAAATATATTAATTAAGCCCCCGGGGGATAGATTAATTTTGTTTAATACTAGTTTATTATATTTAAAGATTGTTTTACAATGACTATTTAATATTATATAATATAAGTAACAGAATAATAATATAATTTTGTTGGGCACTCCCAAAGGCTGGTTCCTTCTCAGTTTTTGGGTGTTTTTAACTAGAAAAGGAGGGGAATTTTGTCTAATGTAAAATTAAAAAATATTTCTAAAATTTATCCAAACGGTTTCAAGGCTGTTGATGGGATAAATCTTGATATAAATGATAAAGAATTTATTGTTTTAGTTGGTCCCTCAGGATGTGGCAAGTCAACAACGCTTCGTATGATAGCTGGGCTTGAAGAAATATCTGATGGGGAACTATATATAGATGATGAATTAGTGAACTTAGTAGAGCCAAAAAATCGTGACATAGCCATGGTTTTTCAGTCATATGCCTTATATCCTCATATATCTGTAAGAGATAATATTGCCTTTGCATTAAAAGTAGCAGGGGTAAAAAAGGATGAGCGATACAAAAAGGTAGATGAAGTCGCAAAAATACTTCAGCTTGAGCCTGTTTTAAATAAAAAACCTGGCACTCTTTCTGGAGGACAGAGGCAAAGGGTGGCACTTGGTCGAGCTATGGTCCGAGATCCAAAAGTTTTTCTGTTTGATGAGCCGCTTTCAAATCTAGATGCCAAATTAAGGGTGGCCATGAGGGGAGAGATAGTTGCCCTTCATAAAAATTTGGAAACTACCTTTATATATGTAACCCATGATCAAACAGAAGCAATGACCATGGGAGATAGGATAGCGGTTATGAATGAGGGTATTGTTGAACAATTTGATACACCAGGCAATCTTTATCACAATCCTAAAAATCTTTTTGTGGCAGCCTTTATTGGATCACCACAGATGAATTTTTATGATGCAAGCTTAATCAATGACGGCAATAATATTTCTGTTAATCTTTGGGATAAGGTTTTAAATTTACCGGAATCTATAAAAAATAGACTGAATTTAAAAAATTCACACCAAGATATAGTTTTGGGTATCAGGTCTGAAAATATTTATTATGCTGATAGCAAGGGTGAAAGCACTATCAATGTCATTGCAAAAAAAGTAGAGCAATTAGGTAGCGACACCTATGTTTATTTTGATACACCAGCTAGTAAAAATGAGTCGGTGGCAAGATTTAATCCGCCACGCAATGTTTCTATAAATGAGGAGATTGGTCTAAACTTCGATTTAGAAAAAATAATTATTTTTGATAAAGAAACTGGTCTTAACATTTTAAAAACTGAAGATATTTCTTATTTTTAGGAGGCAATTATGACAAAATCTAAGCAAAAAAATAAATTGCCTTCAAAAATTACAGACCTATCTTTTGGTCAGCGAATAAAATTTTATCTAAAAAGATACTGGCAGTTATATATTTTTCTTTTGCCTGCCTTAATTTACTTTTTAGTTTTCCACTATGGGCCTATGTATGGGGTACAAATTGCTTTTAAAAAGTATATGCCATCACTTGGCATTACAGGCAGTCAATGGGTTGGTTTTACTCATTTTAAAAAGTTTTTTAATTCTTATTATTTTCAAGATTTAATCAAAAATACTTTGGGCATAAGCATATATGAACTGATTTTAGGATTTCCTATGCCAATTATATTGGCCCTTGTTTTTAATGAACTTAAGAATGGTTTTTTTAAGAAATTTGCACAAACAGTAACCTATGCACCACACTTTATTTCAACTGTAGTAATAGTCGGAATGCTGGTTTCTTTTTTATCACCATCCACAGGGGTTATTAACCATATAATTGCAGGCTTAGGGGGCAATCGCCAGGCATTTTTAGAAGACCCAAAATGGTTTAAAACTATTTATGTCTTATCAGGTATTTGGCAAAATACGGGCTGGAATACCATTATTTATATGTCAGCCCTAGCTGGAGTTAATCCAGAGCTGCATGAAGCAGCAGCAATAGATGGGGCAAGTAGACTTCAAAGATTAATTTATATCAACTTACCAGCATTGATTCCAACTATGATTATATTATTAATCATGAATTTTGGATCAATAATGTCCATGGGCTATGAAAAGATATTACTTATGCAAAATCCGTTAAATATTGCATCAAGCAATGTAATCTCAACATTTACCTACCAACAGGGTTTGATAGATGCTAACTACTCATATGCTGCAGCTGTTGGATTATTCAATGCGGCAATCAATGCTATTTTGTTACTCACAGTAAATAAAATTACTAGAAAAATCACCAATATTGGTTTGTGGTAGGAGGACATATGAATAAGAAAAATTCGGATAAGATTTTTGATATCATAGTCCATGTTATTGTCATATTAGTTTTGATAGTAGTTTTGTACCCTCTTATATATATAGTATCAGCTTCGATTTCTTCCCCAATTGCGGTTAATTCTGGCAAAATGCTTTTACTCCCTAAAGATATTACATGGGAAGGATACAAAATAATCTTTAGAAATAAAGATATTTGGAATGGATATCTCAATACAATTATTTATACATTGGTGGGGACCTTGGTAAATCTTGTATTTACTATTCCAGCAGGATACGCCTTGGCAAGGCGCGAACTACCGGGTCGCAATTTCTTTATGAAATTTATCCTAGTAACAATGTTTATCAGCGGGGGATTAATTCCGTCATATTTATTAATTACAGGACTTGGTCTTAAAAACTCCATGTGGGCCTTGATCCTACCTGGAGCAGTCTCAGTTTATAACTTAATTGTTGTAAGGACGTATTTTCAGACCAATATCCCAGAGGAGTTAATAGAATCAGCGGTCATTGATGGAGCAAGCTTTTTTAGGATATTTTTTGAAATAGTATTGCCACTTTCAAAACCGATTCTAGCTGTTATGGCTTTATTTTATGGTATAGGCCATTGGAACCAGTATTTTGGAGCTCTTTTATATATAGATGATAGGAGCAAGTATCCTCTTCAAATGATTCTAAGGGAGATTTTGGTAATCCAGGATATGAGCTCAAATCCAAATATGTCAATGTCAGGTGAGATGGCTAAGTTTTTATATAGCCAACAACAATTAGCCCAAGTTATAAAATATGGGGTTATGATAGTTTCAACACTTCCAATCATAATTATTTATCCATTTTTACAAAAATATTTTGTAAAGGGTGTCATGATTGGATCAGTGAAAGGTTAAGGAGAGAGAATGAATAAAAAAATATTATTAGCAGCAGGAATGGTCTTTGCCCTAGCAGGATGTGGGAATAATTCAGATACACCAGCTGAAAAGGCTGATACTGGTGCAAAAACTAGCAATATTGAAGTAAATAAAGAAGGCTATCCAATAGTAGATGATCAAATAGAAATGTCGATGATAGCTCCAGGTCTAGGAATCAATGAGTGGAATGATATGGATTTTATCAAAGACTACGAAGATAAAACAAATATTAAGCTAGATATTACTACACCACCACAATCAGAATTTAAAACGAAACTAAACCTTGCTTTAGCAAGTGGGGATATACCAGACGTTATTTATGCGGGTGGTCCAAATACTTTAAATGCTGCTGCAGAAGTAGACTATGGTAGCCAAGGATTATTGGCTCCCTTAGAAGATTTAATTCCAGAATATGCTCCAAACTTTAATAAGCTTATGGAAGAAAATCCAGAAATCAAAAAATCAATTACAACAACAGATGGCCACATATATGCCTTACCATATATAACTGAAGGTCCTACTTCAAAATGGGTTATGGGTCCAATTTGGTATAATGGTGAATGGCTAAAGGCTTTAAATGTAGAACAACTACCAGAAACAACTGAAGAATTTAAAGAACTAATGCTGCGTTTTAAAAATGAAGATCCAAATGGCAATGGTGAAGCTGACGAAATTCCTATCTCAGATGTAAACTTCTCAGGCCTACGCCCTTGGTTCTTGCCAGCATTTGGTATCAAAGGCTGGGGTCCATTTGAAAAAGATGGCAAAGTTTCATATTCATTTACAGACCCTGGATTTAGAGGATATTTGGAATATATGCATGATCTTTATGCAGAGGGAATAATCGACCAAGAAATCTTCTCCCAATCAAAAGAGCAATTACAAGCAAAGGGTCAAGAAAATAAAGTTGGAGTTTTCCAAGAATGGTTCTCATACTTTATAACAGGCCGTGAAGAGGCAGATGCAGTAAATGATCCGATGTTTGCTCCACTAACAAGTGAATATCAGAAAACACCACTTATGCCAATAGGACCTGGTATCAAACGTGGTTCGTTTGCAATTTCTAGCAAAAACCCATCAGTTGAAGCATCCCTTCGTTGGGTAGATACATTCTACACAAAAGATGGCTTTGATTATTTATATTATGGACCAGAAGGTTCATTTTGGACATGGAATGAAGATAAAACAGCAAAAGAATACTCTGAAGCAGCACAAAATTCTGATGACCCAGAAAAATATCGTGGATTTGTAACCCCATCTTACGGAATCACAGTTCCAGCTTACTCTGTACCACTAGATCCAATTGGTGGTGAAAAAGAAAATCCATTCAATGACTTTATTGAAAAAGAAACTGAAGAAAAAATTCTAGCAAACGGAGAGCAAATATTCCCATTAACTTACCTTACAAATGAAGAAAACGAAGAAGTTAGTGACATTACAGTTGAGCTAGAAACATATATGAAAGAAAACGAAGCTCAATTTATAAACGGATCTAAAGAAATAAATGATCAAACATGGCAAGAATATATAGATACAATGAATAAAATCGGAGCTGAAAGACTAATAGAAATCTATCAAGCAGCTTATGATAGATGGAAAGCTATTAAATAATGTATAATAAAAATAAATTGATTAAAATAGGAAACTTTTTGGGAGATATATTTATTCTCCAAGGATATTTTATAGGATACTCACTGAGGGGAGGCATCATTCTTGGTGTCTTCCCTTCTTTTTTAGCTGTGGTAAAAGTTTTGACATCAATATTTTACAAAGAAAATCCAGATGCAATGAAATACGAATTTCAAAATGCATATAGGGAAAATTTTAAGATAGCCAATCAAATTGCTTGGCCTACTATATTATTTTTTGGATTATTAATCTACGATTATTATATAAACAAACAAATTTTGCAAAATGGTGTGCTTAAAATTGTTTTACTTATTTTAATTATTTTTATGTTAATATTAATAACTCATTTACCGATTAGTATTTTAAGATTTGATTTAAAAATTAAAGAATATTTTAAGCAAGCTTTTTTCCTAAGCCTAAGCAGTCCCTTAGAATTATTTTCTATAATTGCAAGCCTAGTTTTAATCGAAATAATATTTATGAAAGTTCCAATTCTTATTTTATTTATGGGAGCTCCTTTACTAGCCTTACCCTTTGCCTGGTTTTCCTATAATTCTGTAGAAAAAGTTCTTGCAAAAAAGGAGGGAGACTAATGTTTATTTATCTTTTAGATATAGAAATTAAGATTTATGATAGCTTTAGCCTAAAGGATAAGAGAAAGGTTGTAAAGTCAATTATTGATTATGCAAGAAACACCTTAAAAATATCATCAGCAGAAATTTCAGCAAATGATATTAAAAATTTTGCCCACCTAGGCTTTGTGACTATCTCAAATCAAAACGATAGGGCAAAGGAATTCTTAGAAAACTTGCTAATAAGAATAGAAAAGAATTATCCAGTAGAAGTTACCAACTACTCAATAGAAAGAATCTAGATCATAAGGGTATGATGATATCATATACTTATATTTTTAGGAGGGAAAAATGAAATTAATTTGTTATAAAAGATGTACAACCTGCAAGGGTGTGGAAAAAATGCTAGAAGAAAAAAATATATCTTATGATTATAGGGATATAAAAGAAGAAAACCCAAATGCAAGTGAACTAAAACAATGGCACGAAAAAACACAATTGCCAATCAAAAGATTTTTTAATACATCAGGCAAAATTTATAGGGAAAATAATATCAAAGATAAATTACCAGAAATGACTAATGAAGAAGCTTATGACTTACTATCAACAGATGGCATGCTTGTAAAAAGACCAATCCTTTTTACAGATGATGGAGAAATTTTCGTAGGACCAGATGTCAAAAAATATGTAGAAAGTCTATGAAATTTAAAATAGAAAATAAAACTAAAAGATATATTTTTTATCTAATAATTCTTTTAATCTTATATTATTTTGTAGAAACTCTGCCCCTTAGACAAAGGCAAAGCAGAAATGACATGGTCTCAGAAAATATAAAATCATTAGAAGATACAACCAAAGAATTATCAGATATAATTGCTCAAGATAAGGAAGCTATTAATAATTTTTTTTATAATCAAAAGACAAGCGAAAAAATACTAGGCCTAATAAAAACTTATCCAGCCGACAGGGAATTAAAAATAAGTGATAATGTAAAAATATTTTTGCAACAAGAGGGCAACCCTGTCAAAATTAGCTATAAAGACAATGAATTTGAAATTGTAAATACCAAAGTTAGAGATAGTGAAGATAGCAAAAACAATGTAGCTATCACTTATGACGTCCTAGTTACAAAAAATCCAAATGCAGCCAATAACTATGAATTAATCCATGACTTAAAAACCTACATGGTTGATTCTTATGGCCAAGATGCCTTTGATAATTTTTTGGATAGGATTATTGAGCAAACAATAAAGGAAAATGAAGAATTAATTAATAAGTTAAATACTGGAAAGAAGGAAAAATGAGTTTTGAACTAAGAGGATTGGATAAATTGTCAGACCAAGAACGTATGGATGAGCTAATTAATTTTGTAAAAATCCAACTTGATGATGAAAGTGATCCACTTGCATTGATGAGCAATATTTCGAGTTTTATAATGGCTTGTATAAAAGACTTAAATTGGTCTGGATTTTATTTTTTAAGAGACAATGAATTAGTTTTAGGGCCTTTTCAAGGATTACCTGCCTGCACAAGACTCAGCTTAGATAAGGGTGTTTGTGCAAAATCTTTTAGAGATGAGAAAATTATAAAAGTAGATGATGTTCACGATTTTGCTGATCATATCGCTTGTGATAGTGCATCTAATAGCGAACTTGTGATACCACTTTTTAAGCAAGGTAAAGTCTATGGAGTTTTAGATTTGGATAGTCCCATTAAAAATAGATTTACAGCTACAGAGGTGGATGGATTTAAGATTATTGGACAGATGATTGAAGAAAAAATATATCCATTCTAATGGCAGTTTAAAGTGTAAAAATATTTTGTAAAATTTTGCTTTTTTTGATATAATTATTCAGATAAAGGAAGGAATTTTATGAAAAAAAAGTTAAGTTTTAGAGAAGTTATACTAGTGGGATCCCTGCTATTTGGATTATTTTTTGGGGCAGGTAACCTAATATTTCCACTAGAATTGGGTCAAAGATCTGGAGTAAATCTTGGTCCTGTAACAATTGGATTTTTGATTTCTGCAATTGGATTGCCTATCTTAGGGATTGTCGCAACAGGCCTTAGTGATAGCGATTCATTATTTGACTCAGCAAAACCTGCTGGAGATTTTTTCGCATATTTTTTCACTATTTTGCTTTATTTAACTATTGGGCCAGGGTTTGCCATACCACGTACTGCTACAGTTTCTTATGAGGTAGCTCTTAAGGGAATGGTTGGGGCTAATGATACTATTTATTTACTGGTCTTTTCAATAGTATTTTTCTTACTAGCTTATTATTTTGCAGTAAAAAAAGGCAATTTGATAGATATAATTGGCAAATATATGACACCAATTTTTTTAGTTTTGCTTGCAATTATTGCAATATTAGCTTTAGTAAAACCTATGGGGCCAGCAGCAGCCATAAATCCTACTGAAAAATATCAATCTAATCCTTTTACAGTTGGAATCATAGATGGCTATAATACCTTAGATGCACCAGCATCATTAGCATTTGCCGTTTTAATTATAGCTGCTATCAAAGACCTTGGAGTAAAGGAAGCTGCTGATATTGGACGCGAAACCTTAAAGGCAGGTTTGGTTTGCTTGGTAGGTATGGGTATCGTTTATTCATCATTAGCATTTTTAGGATCTAGTTCTGCCCATATTGTGGATGGGGGAGAAAATGGAGCTATAATTTTAGCAAAAATAGCTAGCCACTATCTAGGTTCAGCAGGACATATTTTACTAAGTCTAATAGTATTTCTTGCGTGTTTAAAAACTGCAATTGGATTGATTTCAGCTTGTTCTGAGATGTTTAGTGAGATGCTATCATTTAAAGTTACTTACAAACAGTACTGCATAATCTTTTCCATAGTTTCATTTTTAATAGCAAACCTAGGATTAAGTAAAATTATTTCTCTGTCCATACCAGTTTTGATGTTCTTATATCCCCTTTCAATCGCCCTAATATTTTTATCTATGCTTTCAATAAAAACGGGCAAAAGGGAAATAATATATAAATGGACTTTAGCACTAACAGCTGTTGCGGCATTTTTTGATTTATTGGCTAATTTGCCAGAAAGCATATCACATAGTGCCTTTGTAACAAATATTCTAAGTCTGCCAAATAAATTTTTGCCAGGTTTTGAATTAGGATTTGGATGGGTAATACCAGCAGCAATTGGTTATATAATAGGATATATCATTGATAAAAACACAAAAAAAAGTAAAATAACTTACACTACAGGCAAGTAGCTTTAACGAGCAAGGCTTGCCTTTTTTGTGAGGAGAATATGAGATTAAGATTTAAACCAAATGCAATTCCAGAGATGAAAGAAAATGACAGGATATTCTTTTACCCTAGAGATATGAAGGGCAAGTGGCATGAAGTTTTTGATAACGAAAATCCTATCCACCTAGAAATTGGTGCAGGAAAAGGAGACTTTATCATAGAAAAAGCCAAAGCTAATCCTGATATAAATTTTATTGCCCTTGAGATGAATACAAATGCCTTTGTAATTGCGAGTAGAAAAATAATAGAAGAAGAGCTTACAAATGTCATCGGTTTAGTAGATTATGGCGAAGAGTTAACAGAAACATTTGATAAAGATGAAGTAGATTATATTTACATTAATTTTTCCACTCCTTGGCCAAAAACAAAACACCACAAAAGACGATTGAGTCATCCAAGATTTTTAGAAAAGTATGAGAAAATTATAAAATCTCAAGGCATTATCGAACAAAAAACAGATGACCTAGAATTTTTCGAAGACTCATTAAAATATTATGAGGAATATGGATTAGAAATTCTAGAATCAAACTTTGATTTAGCTGAACAAGAATCTATAGTCACAGAATATGAAAGAAAATGGAGAGACCGCCAAAAGCCTATTTATTATGCTAAAGCTAGATTTAAGTAATTTATATTGACATTATTAAAGTTAAACTTTAATTTATTAAAAGATGTAGTATAATACTATTAAATAATAAATAAAGGAATTAATATGAATAAATCTAAAAATAAATTTTGGCAAGGATTAATCAGTGCTTTGATTGTTGCAGGACTGATTATAGCTGCTTTTTTATATGCAAAAAGCATATTTGATGTAGAAGAAGAAACCAAAATATCTTCAGAAACTGTAGAGTCAGCCCTTAAAGAAGCAAAAGAGCTGACAACTTTAAAATACCATTACAAAAATATTGCTTCATTTGAAAATAGCCAACAATTTCAAGGAATGACCATTCCATTTACTAAAAAAAGCTTTTTATATACCTATGAAGGTGAAATCCATGCTGGAGTTGACCTTGAACAGGCAAAGATAAATATAAATGAAGAGGCTAAAACCATAAATGTTACATTACCAGAGACAAAAATACTAAGTCATGATATAGATGAAAATAGTGTAATGGTTTATGATGAAAAAAATTCTATTTTTAATCCCCTAGAAATGAAGGACTATTCAAACTTTAGAAAAGAGGAAGAAGCAAAAGTAGAAAAAGAAGCTATAGATAAGGGTCTGCTTGATGAGGCAAAAGAACAAACCTTAAAGGCAGTAAAAGATATTTTATTACTAAATCCAATAATAGAAGAAGATTACACTGTCAGTGTTAAATAAAAACTAGGAGTTAAATGCTCCTAGTTTTATTTTGCAAAATTATAAATAATTGTAACAAGGGGATATAAAATTATTTGATGGGCTATATAAATTGGCATGGCGTATCTACCAATTTTTGCGAGCGTGCTATCCCTGCCATGTCTATCATAAAAATTTTTGTTTTTTAATGACTTACCCCAGTAAAAACCATATAGGTATATAAAAATCCACGGTATAAGCGGGAAATAATCGGTTGAATGAAAATCACTTGATGGAAAACCAAGATAGAAAAAATTTAAGTCATATAGATTTTTAAAAAATTGATTATCATAGAGGATTCCTCTTGGAACTTTGTATGAAATTATAAAAAGGATTAAAAAAATAACAGCCCGTTTTGGTGAAATATCCTTATAATTTTCAATTAGCCCTACAATTATCATGCAAGCCCCCAGTCCATTTAAAACTCCCCAAAGAATAAATTGATTTGGTGCTGCAACATAGGTAATTAGTGTGATTGCAAAACCAATTAGGCTTGTTTTTACTCCACGTTTTATGTTTTTTTTAGGGCTTAAGAAATTTGATGTGATACCTGATATGATAAAAAATGAACAAGCTATTGATAATTGCCATATTTTATTTAAAATTGTTCCATCATACCAATCAATTTGCCAGTAATAATTTATGTTATACATTAAATGAAAAAGCACCATGGAAATAATAGTAAAACCACGCCACTTATCTAGATTATAATTTCTTTCCATGCTAATATTATAACATAAATATTAGTAGGAGGTCTTATGTTTGAGTATAAATTTGAAAAAGTGGTTATAAGCAATGGTTTAAAAGAAAGTCAAGATAATAATATGGAGCAAGTAGAAAAAGCAATAGCAGATCATGCCAAGAATGGTTGGAGATTGGTCCAAGTTTTAGTTGTTCTAAAGAAAAAGCTGGTTTATTTATGATAAACTACTACAATATTATATTTGAAAGAGAAATTTAGAAAATTAAAAAGCCCCTAAGAGGGGCTAAAATTTTATCTTATTTTTCAAGTTCTCTTACAAATGTTGTGACGTGAGTTGGCAAATCTTCTGGAGTTCTTGCTGTAATTATGTTGCCATCTACTACAGTTTCTTCATCAACCCAGTTTGCTCCGGAATTTTTAACATCTGTACTAATAGTTTTAACTGATGTTGCTTTGATATCTTTTAAAATGTCAGCTTCAACTAGTATCCAAGGTCCGTGGCATATAGCACCGATTATTTTTCCGGATTCATTCATTTCTTTTACAAAGTTAACTGTAGCTTCACATTTTCTCATCCCATCTGGAGAAAATCCACCTGGCACATAAACTGCATCAAATTCATCTGCTTTTGCATCAGAACTTGCTATGTCAGATTTTACCTTGTATACTCCTGCTTTTCCTTCGTATTCTGTTTCAGCTTCAGTACCTACAAGTACGACTTCATAATCTTCTCTAAATCTATGGTAAGGGTAAATTAATTCACTTTCTTCAAATTTATTTTCAACCAATATTGCTATTTTTTTCATTAAAGCCTCCTTTTAGAATTCTATAATCAACGTTATTGTATATTTACCCGAATTATATATTTTTAATAAAATTGTAAAATTCTGAAGCCTCGACCTTATGGTCGTTTCGAAATTTTAATGATATTAGATGTAGATTTTCACGTGCTCTAGTCATTGCTACATAAAACATTCTGCGTTCTTCCTCCAATTGATCGTTTTTGCTATTAAAATCAAAAATCATTGGAAATTCACCCTTTACTAGGTCAACGATAAAAACATTGTCATACTCAAGACCCTTAGACTTGTGAATGGTGGATAATATAATATTTGATTTATTTCTTCTGTTTAATATTTTTTCAAAAACTTCTATTTTGCTATAAAATTCATCCAAATTTTTTAATCCTTTGGAAAAATTAATCATGCTTTCCATATACAAATCCTTATTTATCACAACTTCATAATATTTATTAGAAAACATTTTGATATACTCTCTATAACCCATGGTCTTATAAATATAAGCAAATTGTTTGTCTACAGACATATTTCTTAAGTTTTTAAATTCTTTTTCTTTTCTTAAAAGTCCATAGGCCTTTTCATCATCTATGTATTCGTGGAGGTAGTCAAAGACTGTATAATTTTTTGGTTTTAATACTAGCTTTTCAATTTCCTCACGTGATAAATAAGTTTTTACCATATAATAAATTTCTGTAAAAAGCTCTACATTATAAAAATCATTGGAAA
Organism: Anaerococcus sp. Marseille-Q5996; assembly: GCF_946893725.1. GTDB lineage: Bacteria > Bacillota > Clostridia > Tissierellales > Peptoniphilaceae > Anaerococcus > Anaerococcus martiniensis. Next base: position 96,535 of record NZ_CAMPPE010000002.1, read on the forward strand.
AATTAATAATATTCACCATATCTTTTAAAATTTTAGAATCAAAAAAATCTCTAGATCCATTATTTATCGCAAAATCAATCTCAGCATCCATGAGAAAACTAACTAGATTTAGGGAAGAAATATTGTTTCTATAAAGAATCGCATTTGTTTTATTAGCTTCAATATTTTTTAATATATAAGAAAAGGCATCCATACTATCCTTGGCATAGTTTTTATGAACCTTGCTAGTTGCTTTTTTATTTGTAAATAAGTTTTTTTCGTACCTTTTTTTATTTTGCCTTATAAAATCATTTGAAACTTTTACAATATTTGCTTGTGACCTGTGATTTTCATCCATGGTAATTATTTTGGAATCAGGAAATATTGATTTAAAATTTAAGAGATAATCCGGTTCTGCAGCTCTAAAAGAATATATGGACTGATCATCATCAGCAACTACCATTAGATTATTTTCTGGATATATAATTTTTTCTATGATCTTAAATTGCAATAGAGAAGTATCCTGGCCCTCGTCTAGTTGGATATATTTGTATTTATTTTTTACAGAATTTAAAAGATTCGGATGCTCATTTAAAAGTCTTAGGGCTATGGTCTGCATATCATCAAAATCTATATAAGAATTTTCTTTTTTGAAGTTTTCGTAAGTATAATAAATTTTCTCAACATTCTTTATCTGTGATTTTTTTAGATAAGAAAGATCTGCCATGCTATTTCTCATGTAACCAACTTCTGTAAAAAAGTTTCGTAAATCTTCTGATGACATTAACTTGCCATTTATATCAAAATAAATTTTTTGTATGAGATTGTATTTATTGTAGCTTTCATCGCTTTCCAATATTTTTAATTCTCTTTTAGATTTTTTATAGTAATTTCTAATGATTAAATAGCAAAAGGCGTGAATGGTCATGAAATTTGATTTATTTTCATTTTCTAATTCAAATCTACTTTTCATATCAAGGGCCTGGGTCCTGGAAAATGTGAGTGATAAAATATTTTTAGGATCTATTTGATTTTCTAATATTTTTATTCTTTCTAAAAGCATGGTAGTCTTGCCAGCTCCCGGCACTGCAAGAACCAAGCAGGGACCATTTTTATGGTTTGCAGCTTGAATTTGTTTTTCTGTAAGTTTCATATAAATATCATACCATATTAAAATTTATTAAAATATGGTAAAATTATAAGAGAATACATATATGGGGGTAACAATGCTTACAACAAATTTTTTAAAATCAAGAACATCAACTAGAGAATATAAAGATACAGCTATAGATGAAGCTACTAGAAAGAAATTATTTGAAATCGTAGATGCTGAGGCAGAAAAGCTTGGCAAAGATGATTTATCTTTTTTAGTAAATACTGATGGGGAGTCTATTTATAAAGCCCTAGAAGGTGTAGCTGGCTACCGTGGAATCATGATAAAAGCTCCAGCATATATTGCACTTAATTCTTTAAATACAAATCCTGCATCGATTGTAAAAGGTGCTTACGGTATGGAAGAAATTATTACAAGACTTAACGAACTTGGACTTGGATCGTGCTGGATTACAGTAAATGATGTAGAAACAACAGTAAAACAATCTGCATTTAACTTCACAGATGGTGATGTAAATTTACTTTTAGCAGTGGGCTATCCACTAGATGAGCAAGTGCGTCAACGTAGATATGATGATAGGGTAGCTACTGAAGATTTAGTATTCCTAGGAGATTTTGATACACCAGCAACAGATGAAGACCTAGAACAAAGAGGATTAAACGATATTTTTGACTATGCAAAATTTGCTCCATCAACTCACAATGAACAACCTTGGAGATTTGTAATTATAGATGATGAAATCAAATTATACATCGAAAACTTTAAGGGAGATGTAAATCTAATCGATGCTGGTATAATAATGTATTATGTAGATGAACTTGGAAAATCCCTAGCAATGACAAGTGGATGGGACATCAATCCAGAAATTTCATCTGATAAATACACATATATAGCTACTAAGAAAATGTAAAGATAGGGCGACTTTTAGTCGCTTTATTTTAATTGGAAGGTAAAAATGATTAGATTATACACAGAAAATGATTTTGAAAAGATGAGAGCAGCAGCAGAAATTTTATGCCAAACTCATCTAGCTATCCAAGCAGTTATAAAAGCGGGTATGACAACCAAAGAACTTGATGACTTTGCAAATAAATTTATAGTAGAGCATAAAAAGGCTATACCAGCCCAGCTAGGCTATGGAGGATTTCCATACACACTTTGTATATCTGTAAATGATGAAATTTGTCATGGTTTTCCAAGTGACTACGTCCTAAAAGATGGAGATATAGTTTCTATAGATAATGTTATCGAATACAAGGGAGGTCTTGCTGATTCTTGCTGGTCATATTCAATCGGCCAATTATCAGAACGAGATCAAAAACTAATGGATGTAACCTTGAAATCCTTAGAAAGAGCTGTTGAGCAGGCAAAAGTAGGAAATAGAATAGGTGATATAGGTCATGCTATTCAAGAATATGCCGAAGTTGAAAATGATTTTTCAGTTATTCGTGATTTTATAGGCCATGGCATTGGAAAAGAAATGCACGAAGACCCACAAGTCCCACACTATGGCAAAGCTCACCGTGGTCCACGCATCCAAGCAGGTATGGTTTTTACAATTGAGCCAATGATTGCAAGTGGTAACTGGCCTATGGAGCTTGAGGATAATGGATGGGTAGCAAAAACAAAAGATGGATCAAATGTTTGCCAATTTGAGCACCAGTTAATAATTCATGAAAATGGGCCAGAAGTAATAACGGACCAAAGAAAATATTCTCTCACTCAAGAAGATATGGAATTTATCAACAATTACAAATTTTAGTGGAGTTTAGTTTTGCAATTAAGTTCAATCGAAACCTTAGAAGACAAAAACTACTTTGAAAAACTTTATCAAAATGCATTTCCAATTGAGGAAAGAATTGAGATAGATACTTTGTATAATCTTATAGAAGAAAATTTAATAGAAATTGATATTTTAAGAGAAAATGATAAGAATATTGGATTAGCTGTCATATATTTAAATCACAACATTCATTTGCTTTCATATTTTGCTATCGAAAAATCTTTTAGGGGAAAGGGATATGGAAGTTCTGGATTAGGGGTCTTAAAAGAAAAATATGATGATTTGATAATTGAAATTGAAAGTACAAAGTTTAAAGATGCTGATGATTATGCTATAAGAAATAAAAGAAAAGCATTTTATATCAAAAACGGATATCAGGTTTTGGATGCAAGTGTAAATTATTTTGGTATTGAGATGGAATTAATGTCTACCACCAAAGATGCGGGTCTAGATGAATATTTTGATACCTATTTAAATATATTTGAAGAAGACTTCATAAATGAAAATATAAAACGTATAAAATAGATCTTAGATTATTTAACTAGGGTCTTTTTTATTGCAAATTTAAATGTTGTTTTGATTAGATAAAAGTTTTCCAAATTGTATAGTTTTATTATAATATATAATTTATAAGGAGATTATGATGAGCGAATACTTTAAAAAATCAGACTTAGATAAATTTAATGATGGAGATTTAGGACAATTACACAAAGAACATTGGGATAATTTTCTAAATTATTATGCAAATGTAATGGCTGAGGGTAAACTTCCAGTAAGAACAAAAGCCCTAATCGCTCTAGCAGTAGCTCATGCAGAAAAATGCCCGTATTGTATTGATGCATATACAACAAAATGCTTGGATTTAGGATTAAGTAAAGAAGAGATGATGGAAGCAGTTCATGTAGCAAGTGCTATGCAAGCTGGAATTACCCTAGTAACAGGCGTTCAGATGAAAAATATGATAGATGATTTGGAATTTTAAGTGGATTATTTTAAAAAAGTAAACCAAGCAGTTCCTAGCTTTGATGAGAGGGTAGGATACGAACTTAAAACAAAAAACGAAATCGATACCCTACAATTAAATATTACAAGAACCTGTAATTTATCCTGCAAACACTGCCATCTATCTTGCCATCCAAATCGCACAGAAGATATGAGCCAAGATGTAGCTAATAAATGTATTGATTTGTTAAAGTCATATAATTTTAAGACGGTAGATATTACAGGTGGAGCTCCAGAGATGAGTGGAGTTTTTAAATATCTAGTAGAAGAGTCCACTAAGCTCGGCAAAAATGTTATGATTAGGTCAAATCTAACCATATACAATGATGAGAAATACAAAGATATACCTATTTTTTTGAAAAATCACAAGGTAGATATAATAGCAAGTCTTCCTTTTTATGAAAAAGATAAGACTGATAAAATGAGGGGACTTGGGGTTTTTGAAGACTCTATTAGAGTTTTAAGACGATTAAATGATTTGGGATATGCTAGGGATCCTAATTTAAATTTAAACCTAGTTTACAATCCATCTGGTGCTATAATTCCTCAGGCAGAACAAGAGCTAGAGGCTATATATAGAACAAAATTACTAGAAGAATATGGCATAGTTTTTAATGATTTATTTGTTATTACAAACTCACCAATTGGAAACTTTGGAAAGTGGCTTGATAAGTCTAATAATTTAGACCGATATATGAAAAGGCTTTATAATGCCTTTAATGATAAAATTGTAGATGATGTCATGTGCAGGTCAACTTTATCAGTTGATTATGATGGAAACTTACATGATTGTGATTTTAACCTATCCCTTGGCATGGGGATAAGGTCCAAAAATAAAAATATTTTTGAAATCACTGCTAAAGATTTAGAAAAAAGGCCTATTGCTACTGCTAATCATTGTTATAGTTGTACAGCAGGAGCGGGATCTTCCTGAGGCGGATCTTTGGAGTAGGCTACTCCTAAAGAATTTTTAAGAGAAATTTATTATAGTTAAAAAATATATAATTTAAAACAAAAAGAGCAGGCTAATAAAAGCCTGCCTTTATTCATTAAAATTTCCCGATACCTAGCATTTTTTTATCAGCACCCTTGTGATAGGCTGATTTTACTAAAATATCTATAAGTTCTTCGTAACTAATGCCTGTTGCATTTGCTTCTAAGACATATGGAGAAGAGGTCTTTGATAAACCTGGCATAGTATTTATTTCCATGATATATGGCTCGCCATCGGCATTTAGTCTTATATCTATTCTTGCATAAGTATTACAATTCAGAGCCTTAAATGATTTTATAGCTAAATATTTCATCTCTAGTTCTAATTCTTCATCAATTTCTGCTGGTGTTGTTTTGATGGTCCATTTATTCTTAACAACATCTTTGGTCCTAAAATTTACTCCGCTTTCTTTATCAAAAGTAATTTCTGTTACTTCCAATGCTTTTATTTCACCCATATCTTCTAGAACACCAACTGTAAATTCTCTACCTGGCAAGAATTCTTCTATGATAATAGGTGGGTTAACTTCTGAGAAAATTCTTTCTAAAGTTTTCTCTAATTGCTCTTCATTTTCAACTAAAGAATCATTTCTGATACCTACTGATACAGCTTCAGATTCTGGTTTTACAAATAGTGGGAATGATTCTTTTAACTCTTCCTTAAGCTCATCATCTTTTGAAAATATTATTTGTGATTTAACAATTGGTAAACCATGAGAGGCTAAAATAAGATTTGCTGTTTCTTTTGAAAGGGCTATAGCCTGAGCAAGCATGCCACTTCCAACTATTGGAATTCCGAGTAATTCTAAGGCTGCAAATACATTTCCTTGCAATTTTAAGTTTTCTAATGGATCATAGTGGATAAAAATTACATCCAATCCGTCAATTTCCATAATATTTCTCATCATATCGATATTAGCTGGTACTTCAAAAACCTCATGGTTATTGAATTCCAAAGCCTCTTTGATTGATGATAGCATATTTTTCATAATCCTATCAGCATTTGGATTTACTTGTCTGATTTCTTCTGTCATGTTTTCGTATTCTGCGTATACTAATGCAACTTTCATATGTACTTTTCCTTTTAAAACGTTAATATAATAAATTATTTGCTAACAAACAAAAAGAATTAGGTTTATTCGCCCAATTCTTCAAGTGAGATTTGATTTTTGGTATTTTCGCGTTCACTCATCATTTGATTGTAGCATTCTCTGCATAGTGGTTCATATTTATCTTTTGAACCGATTTGGATTCTTGATTCATCTGTTGATTTTCTATATGAGGCCCAAGCATCCTCTCCACATGATGCACAAATGGCATGGTGTTTTGTTAGTTCATCTGCAATTGGCATTATTTCTTTTATTATTTCAAATGGTCTGGTTTTGTAATCCATATCTAAGCCAGAAACTACAATTGTAATATTTTTTGCCATTAGCTCATTAAAAATATCGATTACTTCTGTTGGGTCATTTGGGAAAAATTGAACTTCATCTATGCCGATAGCATCAAGTTCGTGTTTAGTAGCATAATCTAGGACATCATTAAGATTTTCAACCTTGATTGCATCAAGTTCTAAATTGTCGTGGGAAACTATTTTTTTATCATCATCACGATTATCAATGGCTGGTTTAAATGCAGCTATTTTATAATTTGCAATGCGCATCCTATATAGTTCTCTCCATAGGGAAGTGGTTTTTCCTGAAAACATTGATCCTGTATGAACTATTAGTTTTCCTTGTTTTTTCATTTTTTACCCTTATACATTAAATCTAAAGTTTACAACATCACCATCTTGCATGATATAGTCCTTGCCTTCCATTCTTAAAAGGCCTTTTTCACGGGCAGCATTGATTGATCCGCTGTTTACTAAATCATCATATGAAACTATTTCTGCTTTGATAAAACCACGGGAGATATCAGTGTGGATTTTGCCAGCTGCATCAACTGCTTTTGTACCATCTTTTATAGTCCAGGCACGGGTTTCCATTTCACCTGTTGTTAAGAATGAAATTAAATCTAGGGTTTTGTAACTATCTTTGATAACTTTATCAGTGCCAGACTCGTTTAAACCTAACATTTCTAAAAAATCTGCCTTTTCTTCATCTGTGTCTAGTTCTGAGATTTCTTGCTCAATTTTAGCAGATACTATAGAAACTTCTGCATTTTCATTTGCAGCAAATTCACGAACTTTTGCAACATAAGGATTGTCCACGCCATCATTTGATGCATCTTCTTCATTTACATTGCATACATAGATGATAGGCTTTGTTGAAAGAAGTTGGTAAGAACGGAGCAATTTTTTCTCATCGTCAGTTAGATTTAGGACTCTTGCTGATTTCCCTTCTTCAAGAACAGCTTTAACTTTATCTAAAACTTCGACTTCTTTTGCAACTTCCTTGTCATTTCTTGCAACTTTTCTACGTTTTTCTAATACTTTTTCAATCATATCTAGGTCTGCAAAAATTAATTCTAAATTGATTGTTTCAATGTCACGGATTGGGTCAACTGATCCATCAACGTGTGTAACATTTGGATCATCAAAACATCTTAAGACCTCAACAATAGCATCTGTTTCTCTAATATTTGATAAAAATTGATTACCAAGACCCTCACCTTTGGAAGCACCTCTTACTAGTCCAGCTATATCATAAAATTCAATTACAGCTGGAACAATTTTTTTAGATTCGCTGATTTTTGATAAAACTTCAAGTCTTTCATCAGGCACATTTACTAGTCCCACATTTGGATCAATTGTAGCAAAAGGATAATTTGCAATCAGAGCACCAGCCTTTGTAATAGCATTAAATAAAGTTGATTTTCCAACGTTTGGTAAACCTACAATTCCAAGTTTCATTTATTTTATCACCCCTCTATTATTTTTACACGATTGTATTTATTATAATTGATTTGCCAAAAAATTCAATCACTGATATGCTACCAAAAAGAGGCCAAAAAGGTATAGTTAAGGTATGAAATCAAGGAATTTTAACATTTCAATAAAGTTATTTTTTAAAAATTTGAGGGAGTTTATATGAATATTGATCAAAGATTAGAAAATTTAAGAAAATTGATGGCGGATAGAAAAATAGACGCATACATAATTCCAACATCTGACCCACACCAGTCAGAATATTTGCCTGATTATTATAAGGAAAGACAATTTATTTCTGGTTTTACAGGTTCAGCTGGAACAGCAGTCATTACACCAAATGAGGCAAAAGTATGGACAGATTCCAGATATTTTCTACAAGCAGCTAAGGAACTTTCTTCATCCGAATTTGAACTTATGAAAATGGGAGATGAAGATTATCCGACAGTTGAAGAATATCTAGATGAAAATGTCAATGAATTTGGAAAAATTGCCTTTAACGGCAATCTATTTTCAGTAAAAGAATACAAAAAACTCAGTGAATCAATGGGATCTCGTACCCTTGTTTCAGATATTGACTATATTTCAAATCTATGGAAAGACCGCCCAGAATTAAGAAAAGATAAAGTATGGGTCCTTGGTGAAGAATACACAGGTGAAAGTGCCGAATCAAAATTAAACCGTGTTCGTGAACATATGGATAAAAATGGATACGATTATTATTTTATCGGTGCAGTTGAGGATATTTGCTGGTTGTTAAATATTCGTGGTAACGATATTGATTACAATCCAGTTGTACTTTCTTACATGCTAATTTCAAAAGATAGGGCATATCTATGCATTGATCAAGATAAGCTTGATGGGGAAGTTAAAGAATACTTAGACAACAACAAAATAAAACTTCATTCTTATGATTATATTTTTACACTTTTAAAAGATATACCAGGTAAAAATCGTATATTCCTCGATCCAGCACGCACAAATGTAGCGATCTATGATGCCATAAATTCAAATGTAAAAGTTTCAACAGGTACTAATATTACTACAAATATGAAGGCAATTAAAAGTGAAAAAGAAATTGAAAATACAAAACAAGCTTACATTATTGATGGTGTAACTTTAGTAAAATTCTTTAATTGGCTAGAAGTAGGAGCTACAACTGGAACTTTAAACGAATATGTAGCTAGCAAAAAACTTCATGAACTTAGAGCAGAAAACGAAAGCTTTGTAGAAGAATCATTTGAATCTATTATTGGATTTAAGGATAATGCTGCAATTGTCCACTACGCACCAGCAAATGTTGGTTCAAAGACTATTACTACCGAAGGAATGATTTTAATAGATTCAGGTGCCCACTACAAAGAAGGAACCACAGATATTACTAGAACTATAGCCCTTGGAAATACTAGCCAAGCAGAAAAAGATGACTACACCCTAGTATTAAAATCTCATATTGCCCTATTCTTAGCTAAATTTAAAGAAAAAACAACAGGTGCAAGATTAGATGCAATTGCTAAATATCCATTGTGGCAAGCTGGCAAAGACTTTTTCCACGGGACAGGACACGGAGTTGGATATTTATTAACAGTCCATGAAGGACCACAAAGATTAGGTATGGGGCCTGGATCAGAAATAGAATTTAAAGATCATATGTTCACATCAGTCGAACCAGGTTTATATATTACCGACAGCCACGGAATAAGAATTGAAAACCAAGCTGTAGTCCAAAAAGCATTAGAAAATGAATTTGGAAAATTCTTAGAGTTTGAAAATCTAACATTTGTTCCAATTGACACTAGACCAATAAACGTTGATATGCTGACAAATGATGAGATTAATTGGATAAATGATTACAATAAAAAATGCCAAGAAGTTTTAGCACCACACCTAGAAGGTGCAGATTTAGAGTATTTGAAAGAGAGTTGTAGGCAAATTTGAGCAAAGAAGAACTAAGGGCGAAACTCAAAGAACTACCTGATTTACCAGGGGTTTATATAATGAGAAATGCCGATGATGAAATAATCTATGTCGGTAAGGCAATTTCTCTTAGAAAAAGAGTCCGCCAATATTTTGACAACAATAAGAATAAGGGAGCCAAAGTTTTGGCCATGGTCTCCCATATCGACCACTTTGAATATATTATCGTGGAAAATGAAGTAGAGGCCTTGGTTTTAGAATCAAATCTAATTAAGAAAAACAGGCCAAAATATAATATCGTCCTAAGAGATGATAAACAATACCCTTATATAAAAATTACAAATGAGAAATTCCCTAGGATACAAAAAGTAAGGCAAATTTATAATGATAAAGCAAATTATTATGGACCCTATCCAGATGCCTATGCAGTAAATGATGCCATAGATTTATTCCACATGTATTATCCCTTTAGAACTTGCAATTTAGATTTTGAAAAGGGGCAAACTTTAGATAGGCCATGCCTAAATTATTTTATTAAAAAGTGTAATGGCCCATGTATCCATGATGAGGATGAATCTCGTTACATGGAGCATTTAAACGATGTAAAACTTTTTTTGGAAAATAGGTCTGATAAAATCCCTGACTGGGTTTTAGAAAAAATGAATGAATCAAGTGATAAACTAAATTTTGAAATGGCTATGAAATACAGGGATTTTTATAGGGCCTTATCGACCATTTCAGAAAGACAAAAAGTAACCGAAGCTAGCGGCGAAGATATGGATATAATTGCTATGAGTAAGGGAACTACAGCAATTGTCATGCAAGTTTTTCTAATGAGAAAGGGAAAAATTGTAGAAAGGGAGCATTTTATAATAAAAAATGACTATGCCGAAAGTGATAAGGACATAATGGGATCTTTTATCAAGCAATTTTACCTAGACATTATGTATATACCAAAAGAAATTTTATTAGAAACTGAACCTGATGATTTAGGTACAATCAATGAATTCTTAAATCAAAAACGTGGAAGTAAGGTTGTAATCCACAAGCCAAAACTAGGTAAAAAAAGAGATTTGGTAAATATGGCTCTTACAAATGCCAATGATATGCGTATCAAATACGAAAAACAAGCAGAAAAAAAAGACCGCAAAAAATCTGCTGGCATTAATCAGCTTAAAGAAATTTTAGAAATGACTGAGATAAAACGTATAGAATGCTACGATATTTCAAATACATCTGGGGTTCAATCTGTTGGATCAATGGTTGTTTTTGAAGATGGTCATCCAAATCCAAAAGAATATCGTAAATTTAAGATAAAAACTATTGAAGGACCAAATGACTATGGCTCTTTAAAAGAAGTTTTAACTCGTAGATTTAAAAATGGCATTAAAGAAATGGAAAATGGTAATACCACAACAGGTTTTGGAAATATGCCAGATTTAATATTAATGGATGGGGGCAAGGGACAGGTTTCATCTGCTCTTGAAATTCTTGAAGAATTTAAATTAGATATAGAAATTGCTGGCCTTGTAAAAGATGATAAGCACACCACCCGTGCTATTGTCTACCAAGGAAAAGAAATATTTATTAACCGCAGGGATCCAGTTTATAAATTAATTTATGAAATCCAAGAAGAAGCCCATAGGTTTGCCATAAACTACCATAGAAAATTAATGCAAAACACTATGAAAACTTCAGAACTAGATAATATCAAGGGTGTAGGAGTAAAAACCAGAACAAATTTATACAAGCATTTTAAAAGCATTTCAAATATTAAAAAAGCAAGTGTAGAAGAATTAATGGAAGTACCCCTAGTTGGAAAGGCCCAAGCCTTAGAAATTTATAAGTATTTTAGGCTAAAAGGCTAAAAGGAGTAGATAATGGACGAAAACAGAGAAATAATGGATGATGCAGGAACTGAGTCGGTAGTTGAAAGGGAGATTATATCTAAAGAGCTTAAGTTAGGTCAGGAAAAAAATACTATAAAGCTTAAAACAGTTGTAGAAAGATTAGGTCTAGAAATTGTCCACCAGTCTTCTGATTACCATGAAATAAATCTTTTAAGTGCTGATGTCAATAGACCTGGTTTGCAATTGGCAGGATACCTGGAAGATTTTCCCTACAAAAGGCTACAAGTTATAGGATCAGTAGAATACACTTATCTGACTGGACTTGATAGCAAGCTCCAATATGAACGATTTAGGGGTATACTTTCATACAGTATCCCTGCTGTAATTTTTTCTTATAATGTAGATATTAACCAAGATATTTTGGATTTGGCCGACTATTATGATAAAACCGTCCTAAGGTCACCAGCAAAGACAACCAAATTAATTTCTGATATTTCAGATGAGCTAGAATACCAACTAGCACCAAGAAGTAACGTTCATGGTGAACTTTTGGAAGTTTTTGGTATAGGTGTTTTGATTATGGGCAAATCATCAGTAGGAAAAAGTGAAACTGCCCTAGATTTAGTCAATCGTGGTCATAGGCTTGTTGCTGATGACATGGTTGATATTATGGCTATTGATAATAAAGTTATCGGCGAATCTCCAGATAATATAAGACATTATATGGAAATTAGGGGACTTGGAATTGTAAATGTAAGAAGACTTTACGGAACTGGTTCAGTAAAAGAATCTTCTCAAGTAGATCTAGTTATTGAGCTAGAACAATGGAAAGAAGATTATGAATATGATAGGTTGGGTCTAGATGATCACTATATCGAATTGCTAGATGTAAAACTTCCTCATATAGTAGTGCCAGTCAGGGCAGGACGAAATCTTGCGATGATTGTAGAAGTAGCGGCTATGAACCAAAGGGAGAAAAATTTTGGCTATAATGCAGCCCGTGTAATGACTAATAAAATATTTCATAAAGAATTAGTTAATGAAAACGATGACTTTGAATAAGTTTATCGTTTTTATTTTGTTTGCAGAAATATTGGTGAAAATTTTAAGAATATTTACAATTTTGATATTATTTGCTAATGGCTCTTGACATTCGTAAACATCTTAACTATACTTAAATTAGTGTTAACGATAATTGCTTATTAATTATTTTAGGAGGTCTAAATGACAATTACTAGAGCGATGAAGACTATGGACGGTAATACCGCTGCAGCTCACGTATCATACGCATTTACAGACGTTGCAACCATTTACCCAATCACACCATCTTCACCAATGCCAGAATCTATTGATGTATGGTCATCAAATGGACGTAAAAATGTTTTCGATAGAGAAGTTATGGTTAAAGAAATGCAATCTGAAGCTGGTGCAGCAGGAGCATTTCACGGAGCTTTAGCAGCAGGAGCACTTACTACTACATATACAGCAAGCCAAGGTTTATTATTAATGATACCTAATATGTATAAAGTTGCTGGAGAAAGATTACCAGGTGTATTCCATGTTGCAGCTAGAACAGTAGCTACTCACGCACTATCTATCTACGGAGACCACTCAGACATTTACGCAGCAAGACAAACAGGTTGTGCTATGCTTTGTTCAAACTCTGTTCAAGAAGTTATGGACTTATCTCCAGTAGCTCACTTATCTGCTATTAAAGGAAGAGTTCCATTTGTTAACTTCTTTGACGGATTTAGAACAAGCCACGAAATCCAAAAAATTAATGTTTGGGATTACGAAACACTAAAAGATTTAGTGGATTTCGATGCAGTTGATGCATTTAAAAATAACTCACTTAACCCAGAAAGACCAAAACACATGGGTACAGCTGAGAAAAATATCTTCTTCCAAAGAACAGTATCTAGAAATCAAGCATACACAAATATTGTTGGTGTTGTAGAAGATTACATGAACCAAATCAACGAATTAATTGGTACAAACTACGGACTATTCAACTACTACGGACAAGAAGACGCTGAAGAAATTATCGTAGCTATGGGTTCTGTAAACCAAACAATTCGTGAAACAATTGATGAACTTTCAAAAGACGGATACAAAGTTGGTTTAGTAGAAGTTCACCTATACAGACCATTCTCAAAAGAACACTTACTAAAAGCTATTCCAAACTCAGTTAAGAAAATTGCTGTTCTTGATAGAACAAAAGAACAAGGTGCTGAAGGACAACCATTATACCTAGATGTTAAATCAGCATTCTATGGTGTTGAAAATGCTCCAGAAATCTATGGCGGTATCTACGGACTTTCAAGCAAAGATACTGTTCCTGGAGATATCAAAGCAGTTTATGAAAACCTTAAAAAAGATGAACCAAAAGATAACTTCACACTTTCAATCACAGATGATGTTACAAACACATCTTTAGAAAGAGAAGACTTCAAAGTTCGTCACGAAGGTACTACAAGATGTAAATTCTGGGGATTCGGATCTGATGGTACTGTTGGTGCTAACAAACAAGCTATCAAAATCATTGGTGATAACACAGACATGTATGCACAAGGATATTTCGACTACGATTCTAAAAAATCTGGTGGACTTACAATGTCTCACTTAAGATTTGGTAAAGAACCAATCAAATCAACTTACCTATTAGACGAAGCTGACTTTATGTCACTTTCAAAACAAGCATACCTACACCAATATGATGTACTAAAAGGACTTAAAGATGGTGGTACATTCCTTCTTAACACAACATGGAAAGAAGAAGACTTAGACCAACACCTTCCAGCGAAAGTAAAAAGATATTTAGCTGAACACAATATCAACTTCTATATTATCGATGCAAGCCACATCGCTCAAGATATTGGACTAGGTTCAAGAACAAACATGATTATGCAAGCTGCATTCTTTAACTTATCTCAAGTACTTCCAATTGATGAAGCTGTTGGATACTTAAAAGATTCTATAGTTAAAGCTTACGGTCACAAAGGTGATGACATTGTAAACATGAACTATGCAGCAGTAGATGCAGGTTTAGAAGCAGCTAAAAAAGTTGAAGTTCCAGAACAATGGGCAAACGCTCAAGATGATGAAAAAGCTGAACAAAAAGATATGCCAGAATTCGTTAAAAACATTCTAAAACCAATGATCGAACAAAAAGAAGATGATATTCCAGTATCTGCTTTCGTTGATCTTGACTTAGAAAATGGAGAATTCCCATCAGGAACAACAGCAATCGAAAAACGTGGTATTGCTCTAAATGTACCAGAATGGCAAATGGAAAATTGTATCCAATGTAACCAATGTTCTTTCGTATGTCCTCACGCTGTAATTAGACCATTCCTAGTAACAGAAGAAGAAAAGGCTAATGCACCTGAAGGCTTTGAGACTAAACAAGCTATCGGTAAAGGAATGGAACAATATGAATTCAGAATTCAAGTTTCTCCACTAGACTGTACAGGTTGTGGAAACTGTGCTGATATTTGTCCAGCTCCAGAAAAAGCTCTTCTAATGAAACCATTCGAAGAACAAGTTGAAAATCAAAAAGAAAACTGGGAATACGCTCACGAAGAAGTTGGTTACAAAGAAGATGTTATGGATGACCAAACACTTAAAGGAAGCCAATTTAAACAACCATTACTTCAATTCTCAGGAGCTTGTGCAGGTTGTGGTGAAACTCCATATGCAAAACTTGTTACACAAATGTTCGGTGACAGAATGTACGTTGCAAATGCTACAGGTTGTTCATCAATCTGGGGAGCAAGTGCACCAGCTATGTCATACACAATCAACCAAGAATCAGGCAAAGGTCCAGCTTGGGGTAACTCATTATTCGAAGATGCTGCTGAATACGGATACGGTATCAAATTAGCTGCAGAATCAAATAAATTACTTCTAGAAACAAGAATGAACTCATTCTTAGAATTAAACATTGATACACCATTAAATGAAGCATTCAAAATGTGGTTAGAAGGTAAAGAAGATGTAAACGCATCAAAAGAAGCAACAGCTAAAATTCTTACACTAGAAAATGAAACAGTTGACAGTGAAGAAGGAAAAGCAATTCTTAAAGATATCTATAACCTAAAAGATTATATGATCAAAAAATCATTATGGATCTTCGGTGGTGACGGATGGAGCTATGATATTGGATTTGGTGGTGTTGACCACGTATTAGCAAGTGGAGAAAATGTAAACATCCTTGTATTCGATACAGAAGTTTACTCAAATACAGGTGGACAATCATCTAAAGCTACACCATTATCTGCAGTAGCACAATTCGCTGCATCAGGTAAAAAAGTACGTAAAAAAGACCTTGGTTTAATGATGACTTCATACGGATACATCTACGTAGCACAAGTTGCTATGGGTGCTAACCAAAACCAAGTAGTAAAAGCTATCAAAGAAGCTGAAAGCTACGATGGACCATCATTAATCATCGCTTACGCACCATGTATCAACCACGGAATTAGAGTTGGTATGGGTAAATCACAATTTAGAGAAAAACAAGCTGTTCAAGCTGGTTACTGGCACTTATGGAGATTTGACCCAAGACTTGCAGAAGAGGGCAAAAATCCATTCCAATTAGACTCTAAAGAACCAAGCGAATCATTCCAAGAATTCCTTCAAGGGGAAGTAAGATACTCATCACTTAAGAGATCATTCCCTGAAACAGCAGATGAATTATATGCTGAAGCAGAAAAAGCTGCTAACGACAGATACGAAACATATAAGAGACTTGCTGGTAAATAAGGTTAAAAATTAATTACCAAAAAATGCCATATGTAAATATGGCATTTTTTTTTAAGGTAATAAATAAATTTTTTAACAAAATAGTAATGAAAACTAAAATGAATAGAGTAATATTGTTTACAAAAGCACCTAATCTAAATAATAGCAAAACAAGGCTAAAAAATTTTCTATCTAAAAAAGAACGATTAGAATTGATGAGAAAGCTCATTGGTCAAAATTATAATTTAATAGAAAATGAAAATCAATATCCAATTATATATTATGATGGAGAAAAATCTGATTTGGATTTTATAGATGGAAAAAAAATTCAACAATCAGGTAATGATTTGGGCGAAAAAATGCGAAATGCGATTTTTGATCAACTAAATTCATATAATAAAGTTGTATTAATTGGATCAGATTTGGAAAACTTAAGTAAAGACCATGTTAATAACGCTTTTGTAATATTAGATCAATATGATGTAGTCATAGCGCCAAGCATTGATGGAGGATATGGACTAATAGCTTTGAAAGAAAAACTGGATATATTTTCAGATATACAATACTCCACTCCCAATGTATTAGATGATACTATCAAGAAAATAGAAAACCTTGGTAAATCATATTATTTACTTAATCCAATTCGTGATATAGATACCATAAAGGATTTAATAATTGCTGAGTTTGACGATGAAAATATTACAGAGCTTGGTAATGGTGAATATAATCTAAATTATAAATATAATGATAAAGTAATTAGGATAAATCTAGCTTCTCAAATAGGACTGGGTGATCAACAATTAGAATATGAATTTCAAGCACTAAAAACTTTAGAAAAATCTAAAGTCACACCGAAAGTTTATTCTTATTTTAAAAAAGGAGAGTACCTAGCTAAATCTTTTTTCACTATGGAATATATAGAGGGTAGGCACTTAAATTATCAAACGGATATGGATATTGCAGCAAAATTATTAAGTTCAGTTCATAATTTAGATGTAAATTTTGATAATTTCTTGTGGGCAAATAAACCTTTTTATGCTATGTATGAGGAATTTATAAATATGTTTGCCCAATATCAAAACTATGAAAATAAAGATCCTATTGTTGAAGAAAAGATTTTAGAATTTTTAGAAATCGCCAAAAAATCTGGTCTAGATGTAAACATTGAAAATCCATGTATTATAAATACTGAGCTAAATAATAGAAATTTTATAATTGGAGAAAAATCTGTCATTATTGACTGGGAAAAACCAATTATTGGTGAGTGCGAACAAGATTTAGCACACTTTTTAGTACCTACTACTACAAATTGGAAAACTGAAACAATATTGACTGAAGATCAGATGCTGACTTTCTTAAAAATTTATGAAAAATATAGAAAAGTAGATTATGAAAAATTTTATAAGTACTTGATGTTTAACTCCCTAAGGGGTGTAACCTGGTGCTCTATGGCAAAGGTAGAATATGAACAAGATAGATTTTTATCTAATGATGATACGCTTTTAAAAATTAATAAGTTTTTAAGTTTAGAGTTTTTAGAAATGTTAGAGAAGTTTTATAGGAAATTTTATGGACAATAAAAAAATAGAGAATTTTATGGAGAAAGGCTACAATTGCTCTCAAACAGTTTTTGCTTATTTTGCAGACGATTTGGGCTTAGATGAAAAAATAGCAGTAAAAATCTCAACCCCTTTTGAAATGGGTATGTACAAATCTGACATCTGCGGGGCATTAACTGCATCTTATATGGCCCTTGGTCTTAAATATGGCTCTACTGATCCTTACGAAAAAATTGAACTAGCAAAGATGATTTATAAACTTGATAAGGAATTTGAAAAAAGAATGGGCCATACAAAGTGTGCTGACTTATTAAAAGTAGATGTTAACACTGATGAAGGCTTTAATTATGCTTTAGAAAATGATCTATTAGCAAGGGTTTGTGGCAAATGTATAACAACTGCAATTGATATTACAGAAGAAATTATGGATGAGAAAGATGAAAAAAGTAATAATTGATACAGATTGTACAATAGATGTAAAAGGTTGTGACCTTGATGATGCCTTTGCAATTCTTTATTTGATAGCCCATCCAGAGATAGATGTAAGACTAATCACGACCACTTTTGGTAACAACAATGAAGAAGTAACCTATAATGCTACAAAAAAAATGCTAGATGATTTAAATATTGATATTCCTTTGGTAAAGGGAGGCCTGTATATCCATGATGCAGGAGAGGCTATAAAAAATGAGATTGAGAAGAATGAAGATATAATTATTTTATCCTTAGGATCAACAACCAACACCCAAAAAGCCCTTGCATTGGGAATGGATCCTAAAAAAGTAAAATCTTTTGTAGCTATGGGTGGAATAACTGATAAGCTAAGATTTAACAAAAAAATCATGCGTGAGTTAAATTTAAGCATTGATTATCTATCTACAATTTATGCCTTAGAAAAACTAGATAATATTCATATAATAACTGGAAATAATTGTATGAAACACAAATACCAAGTGCCGACAAATCCAGAATACAAAAGTGAATTTATGAATTACCTAAAACCATCTTTAAAAAGGGTTACGGAGGAGTTTTTAGACGAGTTTGGTGAAAGTAAATTAGTAGTTTGGGATGCTTTAGCTGCCCTTTATATTACAAATCCTGAATTTTTCATAGATTACGAAAAAAATATTGTTCTAGATGAACATTTGCTAAATGGATATCTAGTAGATGGAGATGATAAAAAAGTAAATCTACCTGAAATAAAAGAAAATATAAATGCTATGGATTATATAGTAGATGTGATTGATAAAAAATAATTAAAAAAGACGAGGTTTACTCCTCGTCTTTTTAAATCTTTTTGTAATATTCAGCTATTTTTTCTACACTATATCCACTTTTATATAAATTTTGCAAGATTTTCATAAATAAACCTGTTGTTAAAGGATGTTTTTCTAATCTTCGGGAAGATGTGTATATTGGATAATCAATTTGTTTTAGTTTATATCCAGCTTCTTTAATATCCATCGATAATTGATAGTCTTCCATCAGAGGAATTTCCTTATATCCACCAATTTTTTCGAAAATTTCCCTTTTTATAAATATTCCCTGATCACCAAAGGCGATATGTTTTCTTTTTACCCTTAGATTTGAGAAAAATTCTATGAATTTCAAGCGAGAGTTGCTTGGGTGGAATTTCAAAGTAAAACACCCTGCATCAAGATTTGATCTTTCAATTAAATTTATACAATCCGAACTTATTAATGAGTCACAATGTAGAAAAAGTAAGTAATCACCCTTAGCGTATTTTGCTGCAGCATTCATTTGATTTGACCTATACTTTGCTTCCTTAATTTTTAGGTAAGAGATTAAATCATAGGTCCCATCCCTGGAAAAACCGTCGGTAAAAATTACTTCAAAATTTCCCTTTATATTCGCTAATACTTTTTCAAATTTTTTTATATTTTTGACTTCATTATAAGTCGGAATTATTATGGTTACCATGTTTTTTATCATAAATTTTTTTGGCTAATAGTGTCAATACTGTAAAGGCTAATAGAATTATCACTGATAAGATAAATTCCTTGCTGCCAATATCAGTTATGTTAGTACCTACATTAAGATAAACCAAGGTGCCAGGGATAACAGAGACAATAGTTGTTAGTAAATATGGCACAAATTTTATTTCAGTCAAACCAGCTAGATAGTTTTCAAAAATGTAGGGAACTGCAGGAACTAATCTAAATATAATAAAGGTAGTTATCAGCTTTTTTTGATCTTTGGTATAAATCAAATTTAAATACTGGTTTGACAACCTATCTTTTAGGATATTGTAGACTTTATCTTTAGCATATTTGTGTGAGATTAGATACATTAGTGATGTATTTGCTGCAACGCCAATTGTTGTATATACTAGTCCATTTACAAATCCAAATAACGTTCCTCCTACGATTACTATACTTAAGGTAGGGAATAGGAAAATAGGTAGGATTGTAAATGCGATTATATATATTATAGGTGCTAAGGCTCCATAAGATGATATTTTTTCTTGCAATATATCTATATTAACAGATTTATTTATCCAAATTATAAAAGCTATCACAAGGATAGCTTTTAAGACATTAAAAATTCGTTTTGTGTTTTGCATTATATCTTTTCCTAAAAAATGCAACAACTACTGCAAGTATTGATATTGCGATTACAAATATAAATATACCACGTGCGCCACCATCCAATTCACCACCTGTATAGGAGTAGATAATTGTAGCTGGTAGCTGGCCAAGGCCTGTAGCTAAGAAAAATGGCCAAAATCCCATTGATGTAAGACCTGCAGCATAGCTTACAATATCAAAGGATATAAATGGTAACAATCTTGCTATAAGAATAGTGTGTTTACCATATTTTTCAAAAAAGTCTTCGATATTTTCTAGGGCTCCCTGGCTAGATAGTCTTATAACCGCATCACGTCCTAGGGCTCTTGCTATAAAAAAGCAAAGTGCTGCACCAACCATGGCTGATGACCATGATAGGATAGCTCCCTTTACCCAGCCAAAAATAACAGCATTTGCTAGGGTAATCATAACAGCTGGGATAGGGGATATGATAGACTGTAAAATCATTAGTAAAAATGAAATTACAGCCGTTTGTTTGCCATATCCACGGATGTATTCAATAACCCCACTTAGGCCTCCTGTACTTAATGCCGATATGGCACTACTAATAGCACTTTTGAATGATGGTATTAAGAAGTATGCCAAAATTAGCCCTATAAGTGGTAGTAAAATCAGAAGTTTTGTTGATTTATTTAGACTTTTTTCATTAGTCTGGGATTTCTCAAGATTTTTCTGATCCATTTATTTGCTCTTATTTTTTAGATAAGTCGTAACCGTCGTATTCTTTTGTACCATCAAGGGCGTTGATTACTTCGTGTCCTTGGTTAGCTAGCATATCAGCAACTTTGAAAGATCTGTTTCCTGAATAGCAGTGAGTTAGGAATGGTTTATCTTGTGGAAGTGTTTCGATTAATGATTCAGCTTGATCAACTGGAACATTGATAGCTCCTGCTAAGTGACCTTTATTATAGTCTTTTTCATCTCTAACATCGATGATTGTATAATCTCCAGTATTTACTAACTCTATAAATTCTGGTCCTGGTACAGATGTGACCTTTGTTTTTGTTGTATAATCAAAGTCTGCGTATCCACCAGCAGATTGTACATTTGTAAAACCATTATCAACTAAAGTTTTGTATGCTTCCTCAGCTTCTTCAGCAGTTTCACCATAAACAACTACGTTTTTGTCTTTGAAATCAGCAAGTTCGTCAATTCTATCAGCTAATTCATCAGCTGGAAGTGTGATAGCGTGTTTAACGTGACCTTCCTTGTAATCATCAGCTTTTCTTGTGTCGATAACTAGGTATTTTTCTTTTTCGTCGTTATCTTCTTGAATTTTATCTAATTCTTCGCCTGCTATTGTTTTAACTTCGGTTTCAGCAGCTTCTTCTTTAGCACCTTCTTCAGTTTCTGTATTTTCTGGAGTGGTTGCTTCATTACTAGCAGCTTCTTCAGTTTTTGTTTCTTCTGGAGCTGTTGTTGTGTTATTTCCACAACCTGTAAGTGCGAATGTACCGATTAGCATAAGTGTAAGTAATTTATTTGATCTTTTCATTTTTTTCTCCTATTTTGTTAAATTCTAAAATATTTATTATTAGCAATAATAATGATATTGCATACTTTGTAAGCTTAAATATTGAAATATCAATAGTCATTAAAATTAATATTGCTAGTATACACAATAGACTGATTGCCTTTAGATTTTTATATTTTATAAAACTATAGATTATAAAAATAAAAAATACTAGGGCAATTAGTTTAAATATGGTTTTAATATTATAATTATTTTCTAAATTGTAATTATAAAAAACTAATGTTCTCTGGACTCCCATTTTTTTCTTTGAATAGTATTGGATTAAAAATATCCCCACTAAGAAAATAATTTGGAAGATTTTTAAAATCTTATTCCTATTCTGTGGCTTTATCATTAGATAATTCGCCAACTTTTTTTATTTCTGCACCATCTTTTGGATCACCAAGTTGGGCAGGAAGTTCATCATGCATTTGCCACTCGTTCCATCCACCATCAAATAATTTTGCAGTAATTCCTTTTTCATAGAATTTTAGGATTGGCAGGGCAGCTCTCCAACCAGTTCCGCAGTAAAATACCATTTCTTTGCTGGTGTCTACACCTTCAGCCTCTAACATTTTTATCATATCTGTGTAGCTGATATATGTTCCATCTGGATTTTTATAGTCCGCTTCATCATGGCCGTATATTGCACCTGGCAGTTCACATGCCTTTGGAATATAGGAATATCCACTGGTTTCACCGATATATTCTTCGTAGCTTCTAGTAGAAATGTATTGAACATCGTCATTTTCATCTTCAATGTCTTTTTTAGCTTCTTCTAGGCTCACTATTAGTTCTGGGTGGGCTGGGTATTCACCTTTGAAGTCATCCTTAGCAACCGCTTTATTTTCCCCTTCTTCAGTTTCATAACCCTTATCCATCCAAACTTTAAGGCCTCCATCAATTAGCTTTATGTTTTCAACACCTTCTATCAGATAAGCTAAAGCTACTCTTGGTGCTCCAGAATCAGGACCGTATAAAAATACTGTTGTATCTTTATCAATTCCGTAATCTAGCATTGATTTTACAATTTCATCATCGATTTTTAAATTCCAAACTGGGCCCTCTTCGATAGTATCAGTATTTATATGAATAGCTCCTGGAATATGATTTTTTAAATAATCCTCGCTGGCATCAGCTTCACCCCAAGTAACTTCTGCTATTACATAATCACCAACATCTTCTTTGCCATCAATTACATCTTTTACATAGTCAGCTGTAACAAAAATATCCTTGTTTTTAGCCCTTCCACAGCAATCAAGTATTTCACCGTCATCAGAATCTTTGATAGTTTCAGATGCAATTTCTTTTTTTTCATCATTTTTTGATTCTTCATTCGATTCTAATACTTCTTTGCTGTCAGATGTTTCTTCGCTTACTTTTTCATTTTCTGCAGTATTTTCATTTGCATTTTGATTTGAACAAGCTGTAATACTTAAAACAAAAAACAAAGTAAAAAATGAAAGGCCAAGTTTTTTAATGATTTGATTAATATTTAATTTTTTCATTTATTCTCCTGTTTATTTAAAAAATTTCGCTTTAAGTGCATTTTTTAAATAATCCGTTTTGACCTCTTCATCAATGTCCAAGAATGCTGAGGCAAAGTGGTGGACCTTATTGTATTTAGAAAAACGCATGGAGCATGTTGCACAATAGCTATATATTTCTTCATTTTGAATGGAAGCTGTCATAGCATCAGCAATATCTTTTTCTTTTTTTACAGCCAGGCCCCCAGCTCCGCAACAATTGGTGTTTTTAAACTTATCATTCCAATTTGGAGCATGCCTTTTAATAACACTAAAAATTTCACGGTTGTACCTATCAGAACATGGGAAAAATACATTATAAGGTTTTTCGATATCCTTTATATAATTATATTCTTCAAGCCATTTGTATACAGAAATTATTTCAACCTTATATTTATTTTTTAAGTGGTGATAGCAATTAGGACAAGCTGTCACTATTCTGTTGATTTTAAGATTATTAATCTGATTTTCTAAACGCGTACTAGGATTTTCGTTAAAACCAGTATTATAAACAGGATTCCTGCAGCAATCTATGGAAAAAACAAATCCATTTTTCTTAAATAAGTCAATCAAAGCCTTAGATGTTTCCGGATAAAAGGCTGGAAAATTGCATCCTAAATACAAAAGATCACTTGATTTTCTAGTTTTTTTAGGTAAGTTTCTGAAAGGATAAGACTCCTTGTTTAGTTTTACAAGTTTGTATTTTGGATTATTTTTACGAAATAAGAGTGAGATATATTTGCCATTTAAATTTTTAGGACAAACATGACTGCACTTATTGCACATAAAGCAGGAATAAGCTAAATCTTCCTTTTTTGTAAAATCTAATAAATTAATATTATATTTACTTAAAAATGGACAATTTTTTGTGCAAAGTCCGCACTCAATACAATTGTCCTCTACAAATTTTAGGTAATTCATTATCTTCCTAACATAGTTTTTTATTTTCATATTTTAAGTGTGTACTAAAGCGAAATGCTTATCTTAAAATAATTATTTTAGCTTATTAATATAATCAAACATCATAGTGTACTTATTGCAATTGCAATTATGAAATTGTTATCATATATTCGTATAATATACTATCATAAATTAATTTATTGTCAATAATTATAAGGCAAAGCAAAAACACTTATAGTATAATATAACAAATATGTATGATATAATTAGTCCAAATGATGGAGGATACAATGTCTATAAAATACGTAAATAATTTAGGTAAGGTAACTATAGATGATTCAGTGCTAAGCAATATTGTTGCTGTCACAGTTATGCAATCATATGGTGTAGTTGGCCTTGCATCACAATCAGCAAAAGATGATATTTATCAATTATTAAAACTAGAAAATATGAGCAAGGGTGTAGAAATACATAGAAGAGACGATGGAACTCTTACAATTAATATTTCAATATTTATACTTTATGGAGTAAGAATTTCAGTTGTAGCACAAAATATAATCGACAATGTAAAATACACAGTCGAAAAATCTTTAAATGTTAGAGTTTCTGATGTTAATATTTTGGTGCAAGGAATAGGACAGTAGGTGAATATGAGAGAAATTGATGCAAATAAACTCCAACAAATGATTATTGGAGCTTATGAATTGTTAAATGAAAATAGAGAGATGGTTAATCAATTAAACGTCTTTCCAGTTCCAGATGGAGATACTGGGACAAATATGACCATGACTATGAAATCAGGTGTAGATAGGGTTAACCAATTAAATAGCAATAGTTGCTATGAAATTGCAAAAGCCTTATCCCAAGGTACTCTGATGGGTGCACGTGGTAACTCAGGGGTAATTTTATCCCAACTTGTAAGAGGTTTTTCAAAGGCTATTAAAGGAAAAGATGTAATTGAAAGTTTAGATATAAAAGAAATTTTCCAAATTGCAAATCAAACTGCCTACAAAGCGGTAATGAAACCAACTGAAGGGACAATTCTAACAGTTAGCCAAAAAATGACTGACAAAGCAAATGAAATTTATAGCCAAGACATTGAAATTGATCAATATTTATTTGAAATTATCAGGGCTGGACAAATAGCCCTTGATAATACACCAAATCAACTTCCAGTATTAAAAGAAGCAGGTGTTGTAGATTCTGGTGGTCAAGGATTAATTACTCTACTTAAAGGTGCTTTTTCTGCATTAAATAGTGATATAAAAATCGAAGATATCCATAGCAAATCCCAAGCAGAAAAAAAGGACCTGCCATATGAATTAAGTTTTGAGATAGCAACTACAGAAGAGTCTTATAAAACTATTTTGAATAATCTTGGGACAATAGCAGATGAAATAGAAGAATCTTTTGAAGAAGGTATTTTAAAAGCTAGCTTAAAAACAGATAATCCATACGGTCTTTTACAAATGCTAACAGTAGATGGTGAAATCTTAAAAGCTGAGTTTAAAAACTTAAAACCAAATTTGGAAAAAATAGCTAAGAAAAAAGCTAGTCAGGCCAAAAAATATGGTTTTATAGCAGTCAGCCGTGGAGAAGGTTATGATGCGATTTTAGAATCAATGAATGTAGATGAGATTATTTCAGGTGGACAAACTATGAACCCATCTACAGAAGATATCTTTAATTCTCTAGATCGTGTAAATGCTGAAAATATAATTATTTTCCCAAATAATAAAAATATTATAATGAGTGCCAAACAAGCAGCTCAGATTACAGAAAAAAATGCAGTGGTTGTAGAAACAAGGTCTATTCCTGAAACATTTGCTGCAATGCTTGAATTTGATGAAGATAGCGATATTGAAACAAATTTAGAAAATATGAATGAATCTATCAAAGAAATGCACGTGGCAGAAATTTCAATTTCTATCAGAGATACATCTATCAATGGGATTGAAATTTTAAGAGATGATTATCTAGGAATATTAGATGGAAATATAGTAACATCAAATTCAAAGATTGTTGATACAGCCTTAAAAACAATCGAAACTGCCCTAGAAAACGACGAAGATTTATCATTAATCACCCTATATTATGGTGAAGAAGTTGATAAAAAAGATGCCAAAGAATTGGTTAAAAAAATCAGCAAAAAACACAAAGATGTGGATGTTGAGCTAGTATATGGTGGACAACCAGTTTATTATTACACAATCACTCTAGAATAATGGACCTACTAGACCTAAAAGGCATAGGAGAAAAGAAAAAAGAAACTCTTAGAAAATTAAATATTTATACTGTTTCCGATTTGTACAATTACTATCCTACAAGTTTTGAGGATAGGAGTCATAAAACAAATGTTTTAAAAGCAAATCCAAATAAAAAATCTTATTTTGAGTGGAAGATAGTAAGTAAATCATTTCAAAATCGCACACGAGTTGGGATGATAACTTACTTGTTTGCCTTAGAAGAATCGACCAATCAAAAAATAAAAATTATTTGGTTTAATGATAGATTTTCCCACCAGAAATTAAAAATGGGAGAGACCTATAAGTTTTATTGCAAGGTGAATTATGAAAATAAGGTGTATGAGACAATCAATCCTATTTTTTGTGAACTAGATGATGATCAAATTGGAAATATAATTGCAATTTATCCACTTACTAAAGGTATTAACCAAAAACAATTATCTGGATTTATTAAAGAAGGTCTAAAAAATTTTGATAATGATGAAGAAATATTTGATAATAATATTTTAAAAAAGTTTTATTTTAATAGAAAACTAGAAAATCTCAATCAAATTCATTTTCCTAGCAAAAAAGAAAATTTGATGGCAGCAAAATCACAAATTAAAATTATGGATTTTGTAAAAGAGCTAATTTATATTGACTATATCAATAAAAGGCTTCAAAGAAAGCAAAATTTGAACTTAGAATATGATTTAGATTACATTTTAAATAATTTAGATTTTAAACTTACTAGATCACAATTAATTTCATTAAAAGAAATACTTGAGGACTCCAATAAAAACCAATTAATGAATAGGCTTTTAATTGGGGATGTAGGCTCCGGAAAAACTATTGTTGCGCTTATTGCAATGATTATTTTTGCAATAAATGGCTACCAAGCTGCCATGATGGTACCAACAGAGGTTTTAGCTATCCAACAATACGAAAAAAATTTAGATTTAATCAGAAAATTTGGTTTAAATTTAGGATTGCTAACAGGATCTCAAAAAAATAAAGATGAGATTAAGGAAAAACTTGCCAATGGTGAAATTGACATTGTAATTGGAACTCATGCACTCATACAGGAAGACGTAGTTATTAAGGATTTACGTTTTGTAGTAAATGATGAGCAGCATAGATTTGGTGTTGGCCAAAGGCAAGCACTTGGTCAAAAGGGTGAAAAAGTTAATTACCTTACCATGACTGCAACACCAATTCCAAGAACAATTTCCTTAAGATTGTCAAAGATTTTAGACCTATCAATGATAAATGAGTTGCCTAAGGGCAGAAAAGCAATTGCAACCAGTGTTGTAACTGAGCCAATGGAAGAAACTTTATTTTATGAGATAAATAAAAATCTAGATGATGGTAGGCAAATATATATAGTTTCTAATAATATAGATGCCGATGATCAAAACAGTGTAGAAAATCTATACAAGCGTTATAAAAAACAATTTAAAAATCGCATAGTAAAAAAACTACATGGAGATATGAAAGCTACCGATAAAGAAAAGACCCTAAAGGATTTTGCGAATGGGAAAATCGAAATTTTAATATCTACGACTGTAATTGAAGTTGGTATTGATGTAGCAAATGCAAATACTATGGTAATTTATAATGCAAATCATTTTGGACTTTCATCTCTCCACCAATTGCGTGGAAGAGTTGGTAGAGGGCCCTATGATTCATTTTGTTATTTGGTAAGTAAAAATGCAGATGGTATGGCAAAATTAAATATCTTAGTGAATAATGAAAATGGATTTGATATTGCAAAGAAAGACTTCGACCTCCGTGGCGGTGGCAAAATTTTATCATCCATCCAACATGGAAGAAATATCAGCCAAATAGAGTTTTTAAATATGGAAAAAGAAGAAATTGATAAAGGCTTTGAGATATTTGATTATCTAAAATCAAACAATTTTGAAGGTGTAAATTTTTCTTATATAGAAAAGTTTTTTGAAACGGACAAAAGGATAATTTTAAATTAATGAGAGTTGTAGCAGGAAAATATAAGGGTTTTAACCTAATTGCACCAAAAAATAAGAATACTAGACCTACTGATAATAAAATCAAGGAAGCTATTTTTGATATGCTTTATCCAATGAAGACAAATGGCAATGCCCTAGACTTGTTTGCTGGAAGTGGGCAAATGGGTATAGAATTTTTATCTAGAGGCTTAAACTTTGTTTATTTTAATGAAATAGATAGGATAAGTTTAAAATCCTTAAAGGAAAATTTAGAAAAAATAAATGATCCAAATTATGAAATTTCTAAGCTAGATTATAGGGCTGCCTTGGAAAATTATAAAAATAAAGGCATAAAATTTGATTATATTCTCCTAGACCCTCCCTATGATGAAGAATACATCACAGAATCGGTGGAATTAATTTTAAATTATGAATTGTTAAATGACGATGGTATAGTAATAACAGAATCAGATAGAAACATTGAGTTTTCTGATACATATGATTTATATCTCATTAAAGAGAAAACTTATGGAAGGAAAATAGTTAAAATTTATATAAAATGAAAGTAATATATCCAGGAACCTTTGACCCACCAACCTTTGGCCATCTTGATATTATAAAAAGACTTAGCCAAATGTTTGATGAAGTAGTAGTTGCACTTTTGATAAATGGAAATAAAAATCCGATTTTTACCCTTGACGAAAGAATCGAAATGATAAAATCAGAAGTGGATGACCATAACCTTAAGAATGTAAGTATAAAAACCTTTGATGGTTTAATGGTAAACTTTGCAAAAGAAGAAGATGCACACATAATTGCAAGAGGTCTTAGGGGAATGGCGGACTATGAATATGAAAGAAATCTTGCTAGGGTAAATGAAGCGCTTTACAAGGGACTAGAAACAGTATATCTTTTAAGTAATCCTGATTATTCGCACATTAGCTCAAGCATGGTAAAAGAAGTTGCAAGTTTTGAGGGAGATATATCTTCCTTCGTAAGCAAAGATGTTGAATGTAAAATGAAAGAAAAATTTAATTATTAAGGGGGAACATATGGCAAGCACAATCACAGAATTAATTAATGAAATGGAAGATGTAATGGATGAAGCAAGTGCTGTTCCATTTTCTAGAAAGGTATCAGTAGATCCAGACGAAATTTATGAAATATTAAATGAAATGAAAGATTCTTTACCACAAGAAATCAAACAAGCAGAATGGACTTACCAAGAAAAAGATAGAATTATCGGCGAAGCAAATGCAGAAGCAAATGAAAGATTAGCTCAAGCTGACAAAGAAATTCAAAATTTTAAAGAACAAGCAAAAACTCAATACCAAAAAATGATTTCAGAACATGAAATTACTCTACAAGCAAGAACAGAAGCTGACAGAATCCTTCAAGAAGCAGCAACAGAAGCAAACAAAATTAGACAACAATCATATGAGTATATCGATAAATTATTCTCATCATCATCTGAAAACTTCAGTCAATTAGCTCAACAATTAGAAAAAAATAGAAGATCTATTTTAGAATCAAGATAAATAAAAAAGACGCCATTAGCTTTCTAATAGCGTCTTATTTTTTTTGTAAAATCTTGATTTAAATCTCGCCCCGTAGAAATATTATATAAATTTGAGGCCTTAAGCATTTGTGTTAAAACTTTTTTATCAGTTCCAGTTAACCTATCCATATCTTTTTTTGTAAGTACTGGCATACTTTTTGAATTTCTAAATATATACTCACTTTTTTTATTAAAGGCCAAGACTTTGTAAAAATCAATATCATAGTCATTCATATAACTATCATTCTCAAGGATAAAATTTAACATAAGTCTTTTAATCCTTGATGAAGTATATCTTTTTGTAGTAGCTTCTTCTATAAATGATGAAAAATTTTGGTTTTTAAGAGCTATTTTCCTAAGATAATTTTCAATACCATCTTCATAACACAAAATATTATCCATTGGCTTTTGCTCTATTAGGAGCAAATATTTAAAAATCTCATATTCATAATCCATACTAGGAATTCCAAATTTTTGTATACTTTCTTCAATGACTTCATAAGAAAAATTAGGTACATGGTCCTTGTAATCATTAAAAATATTTTTTCTAATAGCAGTTGAAGATGAGATATTTTCTTTTTTTAATTCACTTTCTTTATTTAAAGATGAAATTCTTTTTATAGGAACAGGTTTTATTTTTGAATCTATTTTTCTAATAGCTCTAATATACTCAAGAGCTAAGATATTATTTGAAGTAATAAAATTATTTTCCCCAAGCAATTGGCAGGTGGAATCATAACGTGCCTTTGTAAAGGATGAGTTGTGGAGATTATTTTTAGTTAATTCTTCAAGTTCGTAAGATTTTTCAATTAAAATATCAACTTTTTCTAAAAATTCATCTGGGTTTAATTTTTCAATACCAAAAGATAGGTAATCTATACCTATCTTTTCTAATATTTTAATAGATCCTATTGCAAAGTATTCTGCAGATTGAAGGCTTATAAATGATGGCATTTCAACAACCATATCAAAACCGGCTTTCATAGCACTATCTGCCCTTGAAAATTTGTCGATAATTGCAGGCTCTCCTCTTTGGACGTAGTCACCACTCATAATACTTAAAGAAAGTTCTGCATTTGTTTGCTTTTTTGCCTCGTCAAGCAGATACTTATGTCCCATGTGGAAGGGATTAAATTCGGAAATTATTGCTAAAGTTTTCATAAAATCGTTATACCCCAAATGAATTATATTTCATTATTGAATTATATTTCATTATTAAGGAATATTTTATATATATTTGAAATATAATCCTAATAAAATTTCCAAAAAAATACAGAATATGGTATAATAATGTAAACTAAATTTACATAGGAGGAATTATGATTTCTGCAAATGATTTAAGAAAAGGTGTTACTTTTGTATATGACAATGATGTTTACCAAGTAGTTGATTTTCAACACGTTAAACCAGGTAAGGGTGCTGCATTTGTTCGTGCAAAGATAAGATCAGTTATGGGTGGAGGAACAAAAGATGTAACTTTTAACCCAAATGAAAAATTTGAAAACGCTGTTATTTCCACTAAAGAAATGCAATATTTATACAATGATGGTACACTTTATTATTTTATGGATCCTGAAACATTTGAACAAATTGGTATTGAATACGAGGCTGTAGAAGAAGCTATCCAATATGTAAAAGAAAACGACACAGTACAAATCAAATTCTATGACGGCAATCCATTTAGCGTTGATGCTCCAAACTTTGTTGAACTTAAAGTTACAGAAACAGAACCAGCTATCAAAGGTGATACAGCAACAAACGTTACAAAACCAGCTACAGTAGAAACAGGCGCAATTATTAACGTTCCAGTTTTCGTAAATGAAGGGGACACAATTAAAATTGATACAAGAACTGGAGATTATCTATCCAGAGTTTAAGGAGAAATAATGGCTAATAATTTTAGAAATGGACAAGTGAAAATAGCAAATGAAATTTTAGACCAGCTAGCAATAAGAGCAAGTGAAGAAATAAATGGAGTTTGCGCTAAAAGTGAAAATGAAAGCAAAATAAATATTTCACAAAACAGTCCAAAAAGTACAGTAACTCAAGCAAATGGAAAACTACTAGTAGACTTAAATGTAAGTCTTGATAAGAATGTGAATGTTAGAAAAACTATAAAAGATATTCAAGAAAACGTAGTAAGAGTTATTGAATCTATGACAGGCCTAAGCGTTGCTCGTGTGAACGTTTCTGTGGATAAATTAATAATCTAATGAAACGCACTGAGCAAAGAGAATGGGTTTTTAAACTCATCTATGAAGATAGTATAAATAAAATATCTGACGTTGAAAAAACTTTATCAAATCACGGAATAGCTGATGAAGAATTTATAAAAGATTCTATCATTTCATATAATGAGAATTATGAAAATATAGAAAAAACCTTAGAAGAATCTCTAAAAAAGAGATATAATCGCTTATCTAAAGTTGAAAAAGCAATATTATTCCTAAGTTTAAATGAGATGAAATATATGGACATTCCAGTTTCGGTTTCTATAAATGAAGCTGTTGAACTTGCAAAAATCTATGCTGATGACAATGACTATCAGATGATAAATTCAGTTTTAGGGAAAATTGTAAGAAAATAATATGTTAAAGGCACTTTCTGTAAAACAATTTAACGAATATTTTAAAACTAGCATAAAACATGATCCCATCCTAACAAGAGTATATATAAATGGAAGCCTTGCCAATATAAGGTTTAATGGTGCCCATTTATATTTTTCTTTGAAAGAAGGAAACGATATTATAGACTGTGTAATATATTATTACGTAGATAAGGATATTGATTTTGACTTTAAGGAAGGGATGGATGTCCTAGTTCGTGGTAACTTTTCCTACAATAATTTTTCATCAAGGGTTGTCATAATAACAAATGAAATAAATAAAAATGGAGTATCTGAGGAATATTTAAAGTTTATCAAAATGAAAGAAGACTTTAAAAATCGTGGATACTTTGACTTGGAAAATAAAAAAGAGATTCCAAAACTTCCGAAAAATGTGGGGCTAATAACATCAAAAGACGGGGCTGCCATAGTCGACTTTATTTCAGTAATAAACCAAAAACCAAATGACATCAAAATAAAGTTATTTCCAGTAAAGGTTCAAGGAAACGATGCAGTGGAATTGATTTTAAAAGGCCTTGATGATTTGGAAAAATTGGACCTTGATGTAATAGTAATAACTCGTGGTGGAGGATCTAACGAAGATTTATCAGTCTTTAACGACAAAGAAATAATCGAGCGAGTTTTTAAAGCGAAAACACCAATTATTTCAGCAATCGGACACAAAATTGATACTACATTATTGGATCTAGTCGCTGACTTATCACTACAAACACCAACAGAGGCTGGATCATATATTATTGCGAATTATACAAATCTAGAAAGCGAAATAAAGAAAAACATCTCGCTAATGAAAGATATAATTCTAAGCCAGATTAGACTAAATGAATATAAGCTAGCTATTCTAAAACAAAAATTAAAAGCAACTAATCCAAAAAATAGTGTTGAACAAAAAAATAAGGATGTCAAAAGTCTTAAATTAGCAATTGATAAGGCGATAAAAAACAATCTTGCTTTTAATAAATCCAAGATAAATTTATTAGAAACAAGACTTAAGGCGGCAAAAACATTAATAGAGGCTAGAAAAGAAAATATTGTTATAAAAAGTGTCGACGATGCTCAAATATTTTCTAAATATTCAGTAAAAGTGGGAGAAGAGATAGAAATCAACTTTAGTGATGGAAGGATAAAAGCAGTAGTAACTGATGGATAAATCATTTGAAGAAAATTATAAAAAAATTGAAGAACTCTTAGAAAAATTAGAAGAAAATAAGGAAAATTTGGATGAGAGTATAAAAATTTATGAAGAAGCTAACGGTCTTTACGAGGAACTTAAATCTCAACTTTCAGACTATCAAGCGAAAATTGAAGTAATAGGCAACCATGAATAATGAAATTTTTGAAAAAACATTAACTAGTAATAAAAATTTAATAGATCAAAAAGCAAAAACTTATTTTGATAATAATTATAGGATAGCTCATGCTCTTAGCTATGCAATGGATTCAGGAAAAAGAATCAGGGCTAATCTATATTTAGAAAGTTTGAAATTATTTGATAAAGAAATTACAGAAACTGATATTGACTTTGCCCTTGCTTTAGAAATGGTCCATGCTTATTCTTTAGTCCATGACGATTTGCCAGCAATGGATGATGATGATATGAGACGCGGAAAGCCTTCCTTACATAAAAAGTTTGGAGAAGATATTGCAATATTAAGTGGAGATGCTCTCCTTAATGAAGCAAGCTCTCTTATTTTTAATCTAGCTTGTAAAAATCCGATGTATGCAGAGGCTGGAAAATATCTTTTTGACCATAGTGGGTACAAGGGCATGATAGAAGGTCAAGTTTTAGATTTAAGATGCCCAGAAGCTTACGATAAAGACTATCTTTTAAATGTTTACGATAAAAAAACTTCTGATTTATTTAAAGCATCTATAATATGTGCTGCAATTGTTTGTGGTTGTTCAAATGAGGGAATAAAGAAACTAGAAGAATATGCTTATAATCTAGGTCTAGCTTATCAAATTCAGGATGATTTACTCGAAGAAACATATGCTGATGAACTAAATATTTTAAATGTTTTAGAAAAAAATGCAGCTATAGAATTGTTAAATCAGATAAATCAAAAAGCAAAGACAGCTATATCAAATTTTACTAACAACGATTTTTTACTATTTTTGATAGATTACCTATCAGTGCGCGAGAAATAAGGAAAAATTATGAAAAAATATACCAGACAAAGATTGATTCTTGATATTATCCAGAATAACGAAGTAAAAACTCAAAGCCAACTTTCTCAAATGTTAAGAGACCAAGGGGTTGATGCAACACAAGCTACCATATCTAGGGACATCAAGGAACTTCGTATTTCAAAAGTTCAAACTGATGATTATGAATACAAATATACAGTAGTTGATACAGTTTATGACACTTTAAATGAACGTATGGAAAAGATTTTTAAGGAATCTGTACTTTCTGTTGAAAAAAGTGGGCAATTTTGCGTAATTAAAACTATTTCATACTGTGCAACTGTATGTGGTCAATATATTACAAACGCAAAACTTGAAAACATTCAGGGAATAGTGACAGGAATAGATACCATGTTTATAACACCAAGAGATTTTGATACTCTCGATGATTTGATAGAAGAAATAAGGGATATGGTTAGATAATGCTTTCTGAGCTATTTATAGATAATTTTGTAATTATAAAAAGAAATCATATATTTTTTGAAGAGGGATTTAATGTACTAACTGGTGAAACTGGATCTGGAAAATCACTAATCCTCGAATCTATAAATTTGCTTTTAGGAAAAAGAGCTGATAAAGACATAGTAGGTCGTTTTGCGCCAAAAACTGTTATTGAAGGAGTTTTTGAGCTGGATGAAAAAGCTAAAAATATATTAATAAATAACGGTGTAATCTTTGATGAGGATGATAATAAACTAATAGTTAATAGAACCATTTCTCAAAAGTCATCTACTTTACGTATCAATGGTAGAGTTGCAAACCTTACTATACTTAGAGAAATATCACCGATACTTATTGATATTTACAATCAGGGTGATTCTAATGCCTTTATGAACAAGGCAAACTATATTTACCTTATCGATAATTATTCTAACGACCAAGAAACTATCGATCTTAGAAAAATGATTAAGGCCTTAGTTAATCAAAAAAACGAATATTTAGTAAAATATAACAATCTAAATTTATCGGATGAAGAAATAAGTAGGGAAAGAGATTTGATAAAATACCAAATCGAAGAAATTGAAAAAATAGATTTATTTTCTATAAATGAAGAAGAAATTGATGAGGAATACAAAAAGCTAAATAATATCAATGCCATGCGTGAGTCAATAGAGGCAGCCAAGGGTATTTTGGATAATAGCGATTATGATGTAAATTCTATTTCTTCAATGCTTGGTGCAATATTAAGTGAAATTAATTCTTTTTCTGATATCGATAGTAAGATAGGTGAGTTTTATGATCGCTTATCTGCCCTAAATGATGAGGTAAATGATATATATTCAGAAATGGATATTTACCAAGAATCATTAACAGGAGATCCAGAAAGAGCTCAAGAACTCGAGGACATTATAGAACACATTTACAATTTAAAAAGAAAATACGGTTCAAATATAGATGAAATAATTTCCTATTATGATGAAATCTCGGCTAGGATTAAGGAACTGGATGAGATTGAAGACTTAAGAGATAATTTGGATAGTATCTTATCTGACATTGACCAAAAACTTAATGAAAATGCTAGTAAGCTCCATGATATTAGGATTAAAAAAAGTAAAATCCTAGAGGAAAATATAAATAAATCTATTGCAGACTTAAATATCAAAAATGGTTTATTTAAAATAGAATTTAGTAAAAAAGATAACATTGATACTACTGGTGCAGAT
The DNA here is from genome assembly GCF_946893725.1 of Anaerococcus sp. Marseille-Q5996. GTDB lineage: Bacteria > Bacillota > Clostridia > Tissierellales > Peptoniphilaceae > Anaerococcus > Anaerococcus martiniensis. Next base: position 133,119 of record NZ_CAMPPE010000002.1, read on the forward strand.
GAGCTAGATTTCCTAATAAGGACAAATAAGGGAGAGGATTTAAAGTCACTTACCAAAACTGCATCAGGCGGTGAAATATCCAGAATCATGCTAGCTTTTAAGGAAATATTTGCTGACTTTGATGATGTAGATACTATGATATTTGATGAGATTGATACTGGAATATCAGGACGAACTGCCCAAATTGTGGGAGAAAAAATCCTAGATTTATCAAATAAAAGACAGGTAATAGCTATAAGCCACCTGCCACAAATTGCATCCTTAGCTAGCAACCATATACTAATTAACAAAGAAGATGTGGGAGATTTTACAATTTCATCGACCCAAAAAATTGAAGGCGAAAAACGTATTTCAGAAATAGCTAGACTAATAGGTGGAGTAAACATTACAGAAATAACCATAAATTCAGCAGGTGAAATGCTAGAAATGGCGGAGGAATTAAGAAATGAGCGACAATAAATTTTACGAAACGTCTATTAAATCAGACACTATTTACGATGGCAAAATTTTAAAACTCAGAGTAGAGACAGTAGAATTACAAAATAAAAAATATTCAAAAAGAGAAATTGTGGACCACCAAAAGGGAGTAGGCATTATTGCCTATGATGGAGATGACAAATTATGGATGGTAAGCCAGTACAGGATTGCTGTTGATAAAGTTATGCTAGAAATCCCAGCGGGACTAGTTGATGCAAATGAAGCACCAATAGAGGCTGCAAAAAGAGAATTACAAGAAGAAATAGGATTTCTTCCAGAACAAATAGATTTCTTATTTACCATGCACTCATCTCCTGGATTTACAAATGATAAGTTATTATTCTTTGTAGCAAAAGATTTAGTAGAATCAAAACTAGATCTAGATGAGGACGAAAACTTAGAAGCTAATTCATATCCAATTGATGAGCTTTATAATATGGTCGAAAACGGCGAAATCACAGATGCTAAAACAATAATTGCTATCCAATATGCAATGATGAATAGAAATAATTAATGGAATTTACTATTGAACTAGAGGGCTTTACAGGCCCTTTTGATTTGTTATTAAAACTAATTGAAAAGAAAAAAATAGATATATACGATATAAACTTAGAGGATTTGACCAAGGATTATCTATCAGAAGTTGAAAAGTTAGATCCAGCTATTGAAGATTTGAGTAGCTTTATTTATATTGCTTCAGTACTTTTAAATATAAAATCAAATAAACTTTTACCAAAAGAAAAAGATGAAAATTTGGAAGAAGATTTTATTGCCTACTTAATCGAGTATAAAAAAATAAAATCTGTCCAAAATGATTTAAAATTATTAGAAGAGGAAGCAAGAAAAATCCACAGTAAATATGGAGAAGACTTGGCAAAATTTGAAGCTGAAGAAGAAATAATTACCAAAGATGTGAAAATTCTAGCCAATCAATTTCAAAAACTTCTAAAAAGACTAGAAAAAGAAGAAAAGCCTCATAATATTATTTCTCAAGTCAAAATGCCAGATGTAAATGATTATTTATCAAGTTATAGAAGAGCCTTGAAGATTAGAAATGATTTGAAACTTGATTTAATAATCAATGAAATTCACACAAAGGCAGAGTGTATAGCAAGCTTTTTAGCACTATTGGAACTTTGCAAACTAAAAGAAATATACCTAGAGCAAAATCAAGGTAACAAATTTCATATAAAAAAAAGAATGTAGGAAAAGATGGATAAAATTTATCTTAAGGGACTTATTGAAGAGGTTTTATACATTTGGGGAGAGCCAATCAATATAAATGACCTTTCAGCAATAATTACCGACGCAGATAAAAAACAAATAAAAATAGCAATTGATGAAATGGTAGCCGAAAGAAAACAAAATCAAAGTGGGCTTTTGATTAATAACTTCGATGGAGAGTACCAGTTTGTAACTAGGGTAAAACACGATAAATATTTTTCTTCTCTAGTAAAGAAAACCGAGAAAAAGCTAACATCATCAGCTCTTGAAACCCTATCAATTATTGCCTATAAACAACCTATAACTCGAGCAGAAGTTGATAAGATCCGTGGGATAAATTCTCAAACCACAATTGATAATCTTTTGGATCGTGGACTTATAAAAGAGAATGGCCGTTTGGATAAAATTGGCAAGCCAATTATTTATGTTACAACGACCTTATTTTTACAATATTTTAATATATCTTCTCTAGAAGAATTGCCAGAGATAAAAGAATTAGAAGAGGAAATTTATGAGGATTAACAAATTTATTGCCCAAGCAGGATATACTTCTCGAAGAAAAGCTGATGATTTGATTAGAGATGAAAAAGTTAAAGTAAATGGGAAAATCCTAAAAGAAATGGGTTATGATGTTAAGGATGATGATATTGTAAGCATAGATGGGGAAATACTTCAATTAGAAGAGTATTTTTATTATAAGCTTAATAAGCCAGTTGGATATATCACAAGTAATTTTGACCCTCATAATGACAAAGATTTAAATAATCTAATAGATATTGACGAAAGATTTTTTGCAGCTGGTAGGCTTGATAAGGATAGCCACGGACTTTTAATAATTACAAATGATGGAGATTTTACAAACTCATTAATCCATCCTTCATCCGGGGTTAGCAAAGAATACATAGTAAAAGTCGATAAGTTATTAAATGAGAATCAAATAGAAAAATTTAAAAGTGGCCTTGATATAGGAAATGGTGAGATAACTAGAGAGGCAAATATCAGATACTTAAAAAATAACACCTACATAGTTGTCATTCGCCAAGGGTATAATCGCCAAATCAGAAGAATGTTTGATTTTTTTGGATCAACTGTAATAGATTTAAAACGAACAAAAATTGGAGCTATATATCTTGATGACTTAAAAGAAGGTCAATACAAAAAATTTGATGAAAAAGAAATGGAATTTGTTTCTTTATGGAAGCAATAGTTATCTATTTCTTTTTTTTATGGTAAAATTTTTATAGTATATGAAAAAAATAGGAATCATTGGAGCAGGAGCAAGTGGGCTCTATGCTGCAATTAATTTAAAAAATAAAAATACAGATGTGACTATCCTTGAGAAAAACGATAGGATTGGTAAAAAGATTCTCATGACCGGAAATGGTAGATGCAATATAACAAATGCAAAATATTATGATGAATTTTTAGAAAACATTGTGTCCAATCAAAAGTTTTTATATTCTTCATTTAACCTTCACGACAACTATGCCAGTATGGATTTTTTTCAAAGTAAGGGCTTAGAATTAGTCACCGAAGGATACCATAGAGTATTTCCAAAATCTCAAAAAAGTAGTGATGTTATAAAATTTTTTGAGGATGAAATTATAAAAAATAACATAAAACTTGTCACCAATGCTGAAGTGTTGAGTATAAAAAAGGATCAAAAGTTTGAAGTTAAAACTGCTAGAAAAGATTACGAATTTGACTATCTAATCATAGCAACAGGTGGATTATCATACCCAAATACTGGATCGACTGGAGATGGTTATAAATTTGCAAAAAACTTTGGACATAAAGTAACAAAAACCCTCCCTTCTTTAGTACCAATTTTCTTTAAGGATAAGGACTTATCACATATAAAGGCCTTGTCACTTGAAAATATAGATATAAAAATAGAAACGAATCAAGGTATTTTTTATCAAAGAGGACCAGTTTTATTAACAAAAAACTTTATATCAGGACCCAGTACTTTAAGTTTATCATCGTTTGTAGTTGGGAAAGATATAAAAAATGTCTCACTAAATTTGTCTAAAGATGATGAGAAAGAACTTGATCAAAATTTTATAGATATATTTGATAAAAATCCTAATAAGGATATATCAAATGTCTTAGACCAAATTATTCCAAATACTTTAGTTCCAGTAATAATAAAAAGATCGGACATAAATCTAGATAAAAAATGTAATCAAATAAGAAAAGAAGAGAGAAGTAGGATTGTAAAAAATATTAAAAATTTCACCTTGGACTTTGAAAAATTTGGTGGATTTAACACTGCTGTCATTACCAAGGGTGGGGTTGATGTCAGAGATATTGACCCTAAGACTATGGAATCTAAACTAGTTTCTGATTTGTATTTTGTTGGAGAAGTCCTTGATTTAGATGGTCTAACTGGAGGATTTAATTTACAAATAGCATTTACAAGTGCATTTGCAGCAGCAAGTGCTATAAAGGAGAAAATATGACATATATAATTGCCATTGATGGGCCTAGTGGTTCTGGCAAATCTACCATATCAAATAAGTTGGCAAAAATTTTAAATATTCAGTACCTAAACACTGGAGCCATGTATAGGGCAGCAACCCTCTACTTTTTAGAACATCTCTTAAATGAAGACTCTAGAATAGAAGAAATTAAAAAGGCCCTAGATGATATCAAAATTGATTTTAGGGATAACGAAATATTTTTAAATGGGGTAAATGTAGAAAAGGAAATAAGGTCAGATATTGTGACAAAAAATGTGTCTTGGGTTTCTGCAAATAGTCTAGTACGTGAAAGATTAGTAAATATGCAAAGAGAAATTGCAAAAGAAAAATCATTTGTACTTGATGGCAGAGACATAGGTACAGTTGTATTTCCAAATGCCAAGTACAAATTTTATTTAACTGCCAATGCTAGGCAGAGGGCCATAAGAAGATTTGAACAAAATGAATCAAAACTAACAGTTGAAGAAATTGAACAGGCCATTATAGACCGAGATAATTATGACTCTACACGTGAGATTTCACCTTTAAAAAAAGCCGATGATGCAATAGAGATTGATAATTCAAATTTAAATATAGATCAGACTATCAATCTAATACTTGAAAATATGGAAAAGATAGATGTTTTATAGGATTTTTAGAATAATTGCCAAAATAATTATTTGGCCACTTTATAGAGTTCATGTAGTTGGCATAGAAAATATTCCAAAAGATGAGGGATACATTTTATGTGCCAATCACAAATCTGGGTTCGATCCAATTTTTTTAGCAATAGCATTCCCGCCACAAATAAATTTTATGGGTAAGAAGGAATTGTTTGAAAATAAATTTTTAGCAGTACTTTTAAAAGCTTTTGGAGTTTTTCCAGTAGACCGAGAGCGCCGTGACTTAGCTAGTTTAAAAAATTCCATAAAATTACTTAAGGAAGAAAAAACTTTAGGGATTTTTCCTGAAGGAACTAGAACTAATAATATTGCCCGTGAAAATATGAAAGATGGCGTTGCCTATATTGCTTTAAAGGCCAAAAAAGATATATTGCCAGTAGAAATTATTTCTACTTATAAACCATTTAGAAAATCTTATGTTTATATAAATGAAGTAATTAATGTTGATAAATACTTAAATATGAAATCTAAAGAAGCCATGGCAAAAATGACTGATCAGGTATATTTAGATATTTACAAAAGACAATTAGAAGAAAAGAAAGAGATATAATGGAAATTATAATAGCTGAAAATTCTGGATTTTGCTTTGGGGTAAAAAGATCTGTTGACCTTGCCCACGAAGCCCTAGACAGTGATAAGGAAAAATATACAGTGGGTCCCTTAATTCACAATCCACAATTGGTAGAAAAATTAGAAGGACAGGGCTTAAAAGTATTAACAAAAGAGCAAGCTCTTAAAATAAAGGATTCATTAATAGTGATCCGTGCCCATGGAGAAAGTGCTGAATTTAAACAAGCCTTACTAGAAAATGGAAATGAAATACTGGATGCAACTTGTCCAGTCCTATCAAATATATATAAAAAAATATTTGCAAAAGAAGAGGAAGGTTATCAAGTAATTATTGTGGGAGATCCTAATCATCCTGAGATAATTGCTATGGACTCTTATTTAAAAAATGGTATAATAGTAAGTGATGAGACTGAAGCAAAAAATATTAAATGTGAAAAACCCCTCTATGTTGTAAGTCAAACTACAAATAGAGCTGATTTTTACTATGATATTGCAAATACGCTCAAAGAAAATAATGGTAGTGTTGTGATAGAAAACACAATCTGCAATGCAACTAAGCTTAGACAAGAATCAGCAGCAGACTTGTCTAAAGAAGTTGATTGTATGATTGTAGTTGGTGGTTTTAATAGTTCTAATACTAACAAGCTATATCAAGTAGTGAGTTTGTATAACAAAAATGTTTTTAGGATTGAGACTGTTAAAGATCTACCTTTGCAAAAGCTCTCGGAATTTAAAAAAATTGGAATAATCGCAGGTGCATCCACACCTGATGAGATTATTGAGGAGGTAGTTAGTAAAATGGACGAATTTACAAAAGAAGATTTTATGAATAGTCTTGAGGATAGTTTAAAAAAGGTATATCCAAAAGATGTTATCACAGGAACAGTTATCGATGTGAAAGATGATGAAGTTTTTGTTGATATCCAATACCGTGCAGATGGTATCATAAAACTTGACGAAATGACAGAAGAAGAACAAGAAAATCCTAAAGATCATTTTGAAGTTGGTACAGACATCGATGTTTATGTTATCAAACTAGATGATGGTGAAGGAAACGTAGCTCTATCAACAAGAAGAGTTCAAGGAATGAAAGTTTGGAAAGACCTTGCTGAAAAATTCGAAAACGAAGAATTAGTTACAGGTACAGTTTCAGGCTTTAACAAAGGTGGACTTACAGTTGATGTTGAGGGAGTAAGCGGTTTTGTACCAGCAAGCCAAGTTGCAACATACTTTGTTAAAAATTTCAAAAAATTCGTTGGTGAAACATGGGATTTAAAAATTGTTTCAATCGATGAAAGAAAAAATAGATTAGTTTTATCTCGTAAAGATGTTCTTGAAGAAGAATTAGACGAAAGATGGGATGAACTAGAAGAAGGCCAAGTACTTGAAGGTGAAGTAGCAAGACTTACAGACTTTGGTGCTTTCGTAGAAGTAAATGGGCTTGATGGTTTACTACACGTATCAGACATTGCATGGACAAGAGTAGAAGTTCCATCTGATGTATTAAACGTTGGAGATACTATCGAAGTTAAAATTTTAAAACTAAATAAAGAAAAAAATAGAATTTCTCTTGGTCGTAAACAACTTCTTGACAAACCATTCGATTCATTTGTAAATGAACACGAAGTTGGTGATGTAGTTACAGGTAAAGTTGTAAACTTACTTGACTTTGGTGCTTTCGTAGAAGTTGCTGATGGTGTGGAAGGACTAGTACACGTTTCAGAAATTTCTTGGGATCACGTTGAAAAACCATCTGATGAATTGAATGTTGGAGATGATATCCAAGTTAAAATTATTTCATTAGACAATGAAGAAGAAAAAATTGGTCTATCAATCAAACAATTAGAAGAAGCTCCAGAAAGACCAGAAAGAAAACCAAGACGCGAAAAAAGAGAAAATACAAATAATAATAGACCAAGAAGAAAAGCAGAAAGAGCACAAACAGATAACTTTAGCTCAGATGCTGACTTAAACAACAACCTTGGTAACCTATTAGAACAAGCTCTATTTGCACAAGGTTCATCTGATCTAATCGGAGAAGAATCAGAAGTTGATAATGTAATCGATGATTTTGATTCAGCTGAAGCTCCAGAAGAAAATTTAGACCAAGAAGTTAACGAAGAATTAGCTACAGAAGCTGAAAAACTTGACAATGAAGTAGCTGATGAAGATATCGTAACACTTGAAGATGAAGAAAACCTTGATCAACCAGTTGAAGAAATCGACGATGTTGATTCTGATGAAGAAGAAATAGAATATTAATCTATAAAATAAAATTAAAAACTAAAGAAGATGATTTCGGTCATCTTCTTTTTTAAATGAGGATACAATGCAAAATTTACAAAAAGAGAAATATAAAGATTATTTTGAAGGTAAAACTTACAATATAACCACATTTGGTTGCCAGATGAATGAACACGATTCTGAACGTATTTCTTATATACTAGAGGATTTGGGATACACTTACACAAGCAATAGAGAAGAAGCTGACTTTATTATATTTAATACCTGCTTGGTTAGAGAAAATGCAGAATTAAAACTATATGGTCAAGTTTCATCCTTAAAAAAACTTAAGAAAGAACATCCGGAAAAAATTATTTCTGTATCTGGATGCATGATGCAAACAAGCGAAGCTCGTCAGGTAATAATCGATAAGCATCCTGAAGTTGACATCATATTTGGAACAAAAAATATAAACTCTCTAGGAGATTTGATATTTAGATATCTAGAAACGGGTGAAAGGGTTATTGATATTTCTACAGATGCAGTAAAGGATGATTTTGAAAAATACAATTCCACAAATGATTTCCAAGCCTATGTCAATATCATGCGAGGATGCGATAATTATTGTACTTATTGTATAGTACCAGAATCACGTGGACGTGAAGAATCTAGACGACCATATTCAATTATTGAAGAAGTTGAATATTTAGTCTCTCAAGGTTTTAAAGAATTTACCTTGCTTGGACAAAACGTAAACTCATACGGAAACAACACAGACTATGATTTTACTTTCCCAGAATTATTAGCAAGAGTTGCTAAAATTCCAGGTGTAAAAAGACTAAGATTTACTTCAAGCCACCCAAAAGATTTATCAGATGAACTTATAGAAGTTATGCGTGATAATGACAACATTTGTAATTACTTCCACCTTCCGATGCAGTCAGGTTCAGATGAAGTATTAAAGAAAATGAACCGTCATTATACAATAGAAAAATATTTGGAGAGAGCCAATAAACTAAAAGAAGAAATTCCAGGCATTGCCCTTTCAACAGATATTATAGTAGGTTTTCCTACAGAAACAGAAGAAGATTTCCAAAAAACAGTTGAAGCTTGTAAAAAAGTTGGATTTGACTCAGCTTACACCTTTAAATACTCACCTAGACCAAAAACAGTTGCAGCAAAATACCCAACAATAGATGATGATATAGTCCAAGACAGATTCCAAAGACTTTTAGATGAGCTCTACCCAATGTTTAATGAAAAAAATGCTGAATATGTAGGTAAAACTGTAGAAGTATTATTAGAATCAGAATCAAAAAATAATCCTGAAATCTTAACCGGAAGGACCGATACATTTAAATTAGTTCACGTAAAAGCACCAAAAGAATTAATTGGTGAATTTGTAAATGTAAAAATCACCGACCATACATCATTTACTATATCAGGAGACTTGGTAAATTAATTATCAAATCAACTATGGATAATACAAACTATTTATTATCCTTTTAAAGAAAGGTTATAAGTGATATTATTTTTCTGTAGGGAGAAAAGAGGCGATAAATGAGAGATGTATTAGTAAAAGCCAAGGCAAAGATGGGCAGAATGCCAGATAATGATTTGTATCTTGCCTTAGCAAATGAAGGTGACATAGACAAAAAAATTGATATTCTTTCAAAAGCTTATCCTGAAGTTGACAATAGGAAAGATAAAAGATCCCTGGAAGATGAAAATTTCAACTGGATCTTTGGTGAACTAAAAAGCATTGACTATTTCTTGCATGGAATTGAAAGTGAATTTTTTAATTTATACTTTTCAAAATATGAAATATTATTTTTGCAAGAAGTTATTGAATCACTTGTAAATAAAAATTACAAAAGAAATTATCAAAGTTTTAAAGTTAACCTTCTATCTAAAAATTTTATTCTAGATGAAGATATGGCCTTAGAATCTTTTGTAATTGCAAATAAAGCTAGTAAATATTATAGAGTGCTGCTTCCATTTTTAAATGAAAATATGGAAGCAGAGTCTATAATATTTTTATCTTCAAACGCTTTAATCAAATTTTATTATCGTAGTTTACTAAAACTGGCTAAAAAATTTAATAGTAAAGAGCGTAAGCAAATAGAGAAATTTTTAGGTGAAGAAATTAATTTACTTAATTTTGAGATGCTTTATAGGCTAAAATCCTATTATAATAGGAATGATGGAGATGTTTTTAACTACCTCATTGAAGGAGGAAATAACTTTAACGGGCAGAGGCTAAAAGAATTGGCTGAAATGCCCAAGATAGATTTCCTTGAGAAAATGAGTGCTAGTAAATATAAAAATATATTCAATGAATATACCCATACTCATAAAGAAATCAGAAAAAAGGAATTAAAACTTTATTATGGTGAAATAACCAAGCAAGAGTCTGACATCCTATATGTGATTTCTGCAATGAATATATTGTTTATAAGTGATGAAAACATCGATGCACTTTTGGAAGTTGATGAGTCTTTCACAGTTGAGGAAGCTATGGAATATCTAATAGTGAGGTAATAATGGCAGTAGAAAAAATGTACCTGGTAAATATGATATCCGATAAAAAAAATCTGGACAGTTTTTTGGAAGATGTAATTAATATTGGTGATATTGAGCCACTTGATTCATTTAACCAAATTACAAACAGAACTTTTAACATAAAAGCAAGCGCTGAAAATGTTGGAATAACCGAAGATATTAATAAATTATCAGGATTTAGTAGAGATGATGATGGATATACAGCAAAACTTGAAGAAATCAAAAATACTTTAGGTCTTGATGATAATCCAAAAAATGGCCAATTGCTTGACCATGACAGAGTCGATGAACTTTATAACAAACTTAAGGTTTTATCAGACAGAAAAGCAGAACTAGAAGAAAAATCAAAACAACTTGAAGTTTATAAGAGAAATCTAGATACACTTAAAAAGCACAATATTGATATAGAAAAAATTCAAAATCTTAAATATTTTGAGTATAGATTTGGAGAAGTTACTGAAGATGGACGTTTCATATTAAAAAATAATTACGAAAATATCCCATCTTTAATCATCCATTTAGATGAAGATGTTGATCAAGCAAGTTTGAATGCACTAAATGAAATCTACGCAATAGATGAAGCAACCTTTAGTTTAAATGAGAAAACTAATGCAATTTTAGAAAATGAGAGAGAGAACACTCGAAATGTTTCGCTAAAACTTGATCAAGAGTACTCATTAAGAACAAAAAATGAATCAAATCTCATTTATAACGAAATTATGCAAGCTGCTTCAGAAAGAGAAAATAAAATCAATGTAGATTATCAATCTAGAATTAATAATATGGATAAGATTTATAGCAAATATAAAGATGAAGTTGTAGAAAAAATAGTTGATTTTTTAGTAGATGCTGAGAGTTAATCAAAAGGAATGAAAATGGAAGGTAATCAAAAACTTGATAACATTAAATTAGCGAATGGTAAAGATTATCTACAGAATAGGGCTAAAAATATCAAAGAAAATTTTAAAATATACGAAAAATCTAAGATACACCTGAGTAAATCTTTAGAAAATACAAGTAAGAATAGTTACATAGATGCTGAATTGATTGATAATGATAAGAAATCAAATTCTATAAATAATAATCATTCAAAAAAATCTCATGATCCAAGAATTAATAATTATGATTTACTGGATAATCAAAGCTATTTATTAGTATATCCTAAAAAAGTTAATAAAGATTTAACTAGAACAATAAATACTTTAGGTTTTGTAGATAACCAAGTTCCAAGAGAAATTAATCTAGACAATATAGACATTGAAATAGATAATACAAAAAATAAAATTGAGCAAATAAATGATGAAATAAATAATTTAATGGCCGATAATAAGAATCTGATTGATTCAATAACTTATAATATAGCTTACGAAAAAGAAGCTAGTGACTATCAAAATAGCATGGCTTTTGGTGAAAAATATTTTTATTTTTCTGCCATTGTTGGACAATCCAAACTTAAAAATATGGAAGCTATAGAGAAAAAATATTCAGACACTAATATTATTTCAAAAGACTTAATGAATGATTTCTCTAAGAAAAAAAATGATGACAAAAAGAATGATAATAAGCAAACAAACAAAAATGAAGAAAGTTATTTGCTTGTTTATCCAGAAAAGGTAAAAAAAGACGTATCTCGTTCTATAAATACCTTGGGATTTGTTGATAATGAAATTCCTGAAAATGCTAATATAAATAGTATTGATCAAGAATATAAAGATGTAAATAAAGAACTTTTAAGCATCAATCAGCAAATTAACGAAATTAACAGACAATATGAAGATGTAATGGATAATATTTCTTATTCACTAAATTATGCGCAAAAGTCAGAAGAATTAAAAACTACAATGGCTCAAGGGGATAAATACTTTTACCTATCAGGCTGGGTTCCAGAATCTGAAGTTAACAAATTTAAGGCTTTAGAAAACAAATATGATAATACAATTTTAAATACAAAAGACGTTGAAAGTATTAGCCAATCACCACCGACTAGGTTGAAAAACAATTCACTATTTAGACCTTTTGAATTTTTGGTTAATATGTATGGTGCTCCAAACTACGATGAGATTGATCCTACACCATTTTTTGCAATCACCTATTTACTTTTATATGGATTAATGTTTGGGGATTTGGGACAAGGTTTAGTATTTATAGCTATAGGTTTGTGGTTGTCAAAGAAAAATAAAATATTTGGTGGATTGATAAAAAGAATAGGCATTTCTGCATCAATTTTTGGACTTATGTATGGTTCATTTTTTGGTCGTGAGGACTTAATTCCAGCCTTACTTATCAAACCATTTGATAATATTATGACTGTTTTAATAGCATCCGTTGCCTTCGGTGTTAGCCTTATGGTAATTTCTTATCTAATAGGTATTTACAATAAGGTTTCTAAACAACACAATATTGAAGAAGGTATATTTGGTAAGGAAGGTTTAGCAGGCCTTATGATGATGCTTTCCTTTATCATCATTGTTTTAAATATAGTAAACATTAGCCCAATACCTATGCCAGTCGGACTAGTTTTACTAATATTATCTATTGTTATGATGATATTTAAACAACCTATAGCGAGAAAACTTGAAGGTAAAAAACGTCTATATGAGCAATCTAAAGGAGATTACTATGTAGAAAGTTCATTTTCTATTATAGAAGCACTTCTTTCAGTTTTTTCAAACCTAGTATCCTTTACTAGAGTAGGTGCCTTTGCTATAAACCACGTTGGTTTATACATGGCCTTTGAAGTTATGGCCAAACTTGCGGGCGGAGGCATAATTGGTTTCATAATTTTAGTTTTAGGTAATGCTTTAATTATCGGTCTTGAAGGAATGATAGTATTCATTCAGGGCTTAAGACTAGAATTTTATGAAATGTTTAGCAAGTATTATGAAGGTAACGGTCGATTATTTAAACCAATCGGAAAAAAATCAAATAACTAAATTGGAAAGGAAAAGTTATGATTAAAAACATAGGATTATTAGCACTAGCAGTAGTAGTAATTACAATTTATTCAGGTATTTACCTATTAAAAACAAATGATGACCCATCAAAAGATAAAATAAAAAAAGCACTTAAAATAAACTTAACAACATTTGTGCCACTTATGGCTATGATAATAGTTTTACTTTTACCAGCAAATGCAAAAGCAGCTGCAAGTGAAGCTGCATCAGCAACTGCTTCAAATGTAGAAGGACTAAAATACATTGGTGCTGCCTTATCAACAGGTCTTGCAACAATAGGAACTGGTTATGCAGTAGGTACAGTAGGATCTGCAGCACTTGGAGCAATCTCAGAAGACCAATCAATCTTAGGACGTACAATCATCTTCGTAGGTCTTGCTGAAGGTATAGCAATCTTCGGTGTTATCATCTCAATCCTTATTTTATACGCATAAAATGAAGGCAAAAATATTAACTAACGACCCAAGTCTTATTGTAATGTTTAGACTTGGGTCTATTGAAGGAAAGCTAGTTGCTGACCCTGATGAGGCCGATGAAGACTTTAAGGCTTCATTAAAAGATAATAATCTTGCGGTTCTAATTTTGACTAAAACAGTAGAATCTTGGATTGAGGAAGAAGTCAGAACTCATAGGGAAGCTGAGGCAACTCCTTTAATTGTAGTCATTGATGGTTAATTGGAGGTATTATGCTTGATATAAATCAAAAACTAACAACCTTTAGAAAAATGGTTTGGGATGAAGAAAAAGCAAGAAGTAACGAAGAATTATATAATTCTACAAATATAAATAGTGAACAAATTGATGAAAAAAAAGCTAGTCTGGAAAAAGAGCTAAAATCAACTTTAGAAAACCGTAAAAGTTTTGCAACTATTCGTAGCAATGAAAGAGTATCAAAACTTGAAGAAGAACAGAAAACAAATTTTTATGCTCACAAAGAACTCTTACTAAATGACCTAGTAGGAGAAATTAAAGATAAGCTTAATGATTATACAAAAACAGATGGATATAAAAATTCTCTAGGAGAAAAGATTGAGAATGCGCTTAGTGAATTAAATGAAAGTGCAGATAATTTTGATATTTTATTAAGAGAAACTGATAAGGATTTAGTAAACTATCCTAATATAAAAACTTTAGATGATAAGTATATTGGTGGATTTATCTTAAAAGCAAAAGATGAATCATTTCAATACAACCAAACTTATCTAAAAAAAATCGAAGAGAAACAATATGAAATAGGAAAAACCTTATACAATCTGTTTGAAAGTGAGAGTTTTAATGAATCCAACAATTAAAACAATAAATGGTCCAGTAGTTGTAGCAAAAAATGCAAGCTCGCTAAAAATACGAGAAATGGTCTCAGTAGGAAAATTAAAACTTATTGGTGAAGTCATTTCTGTAGATGGTGAAAATGCTACTATCCAGGTTTATGAAGATACATCAGGACTTGCTGCAAATGAAGAAATAATTTCAACAGGTAGACCACTTTCAGTAAGACTTGGGCCTGGACTACTTAAAAATATGTTTGATGGTATCGAAAGACCACTTAAAAAAATTATGGATGAAAATGGTGCTTTTATTCCATCGGGGATCGGTTTTGAAAACCTGGATGAAGAAAAGTCATGGGAAGTAGATATAAAAGTAGCGGTGGGTGATACTATAAATGTAGGTGATATATACGCCACAATTATGGAAACAAAAACTATCGAACATAGACTAATGTCTACTGTGGATGGTGAAATTACAGAAGTAAAACCATCAGGCACATATAAATTAGAAGATACTATTGTAAAAGTAAAAACAAATAAGGGCGAAGAAGAATTAAAACTTTACCAATATTGGCCAGTTAGAAATCCACGTCCAGTTAAAAAGGTTAGACCACTTGAGCTATTGTTAAATACTGGACAAAGAGTCCTTGATGTTTTTTTTCCAGTAGCTAAGGGTGGTACAGTAGCAATCCCAGGCGGATTTGGTACTGGAAAAACTATGCTTCAACACCAATTTGCCCAATACGCAGATGCTGATATCATTATCTATATCGGTTGTGGTGAACGTGGAAACGAAATGACTCAAGTACTAGAAGAGTTCCCAGAACTTATTGACCCAAATACTGGTTATGGTTTGATGGAGCGTACAATTCTTATAGCAAATACATCAAACATGCCAGTGGCTGCCCGTGAAGCATCGATATATACTGGAATTACAATTGCTGAATATTTTAGAGATATGGGCTATCACGTAGCCCTAATGGCTGACTCTACATCTAGATGGGCAGAGGCCTTAAGAGAGATTTCTGGTCGTTTGGAAGAAATCCCAGCTGAAGAAGGATATCCAGCATATCTTGGATCAAGACTATCTCAATTTTATGAAAGAGCAGGATACTTTACAAACTTAAATGGATCTGAAGGATCAGTTACTCTTATCGGTGCAGTTTCTCCATCAGGTGGGGACTTCTCAGAACCAGTTACTGAAAATACAAGAAGATCTGTAAATGTATTCTTAGGGCTTGATAGGAAACTGGCTTACTCACGCCATTACCCAGCGATTAACTGGCTAACATCATACTCAAACTACGTTGATACTATGAGATCTTACTACCAAGAAAAAACTGGAGAAGATATCATTGCAGTTCGTAATGAACTTATGAATGTTCTATTACAAGAAGATGAGGTACGTTCTATCCTTATGCTTGTAGGTAAGGATGCTCTATCAGATGCTCAAAGAAATATTTTAGATGTATCAGAACTGATTAGAGTAGGATTTTTACAACAAAATGCCTATAACGATACTGATAAGTACGTACCATTAGAAAAACAAATTGAAATGCTAAATGTAATTAGAAATTATTATCATAAATCAGCAGAAGCAATTGTAAATGGTGTGCCATATAACAAGGCCTATGACTCAGAACTTATAAATGACATTACACAAATGAAATACACCATAAAAAATGATGAACTAGATAAATTTACTATTTTAAATAACAAACTAGAATCTCATTTCTTAGGACTTAGAGGAGGCGAATATTAATGCGTAAAGAATATACAAAAGTTAAAAGAATCGAATCCTCAATCATTGAAATAGAAAACGTAGCAGATGTAACATACAACGCCGTAGTTTCTGTTAATGCCCTAGGAATGGATTTTGTAGGACAAGTTGTAAAAATAGATGAAGAAACTATATATATAGAAGTTTTTGGTAATACCCAAGATTTTTCTTTAGATGATATAGTAATTTCATTTGAAGAAAAACCACTTGCAATCCCTTTAAGCGAAAAAATTCTTGGTCGTAGCTTTGATGGGCTTGCCAGGCCAATCGATAATGGTGGTGAAATATATGCTGAAAAATCATATTCAGTTGAAGGTGAACCGCTAAATCCTGTAGCTCGTGAGTATCCAAGGGACTTTATCCAAACAGGAATATCAGCCATTGATACTCTAACAACCCTAATCCGTGGACAAAAACTACCTATTTTTTCAGGTTATGGTTTATCTCATAATCAAATTGCAGCTCAAATAGTTAGACAAGCAAAACTTAAAACAGATGAAGACTTTGCCTTTGTCTTTGCAGCAATGGGGATTAAAAAAGATGAGGCTATGTTTTTTGAGGACGCCTTTAATAAAGCAGGAGTCCGCGATAAGGTTGTAATGTATCAAAACTTAGCCGATAGCCCAATTATGGAAAGATTAATAGCGCCAAAATGTGCCTTAACTGCAGCTGAATACTTGGCTTATGAAAAAGGCTACCATGTTTTAGTAATAATCACTGATATGACATCATATTCAGAAGCTTTGCGTGAAGTTTCATCTATTAGACAAGAAGTTCCATCACGTAAGGGTTATCCCGGATACTTATATTCTGACTTAGCTACTTTATATGAGAGGGCCGGTATGATTCGTGGAAGAAATGGATCTGTAACTCTTATTCCGATTTTAACAATGCCAAATGATGATATAACCCACCCAGTTCCTGACTTGACAGGTTATATCACAGAGGGGCAAATTGTAATTGATAGGGGATTATTTAACAAAGGAATATACCCACCGATCAATGTACTGCCATCACTTTCTCGTCTTATGAAAGATGGGATTGGTGAAGGATATACACGAGCTGACCACGAAGACTTGATGAATCAAATTTATGAATCTTATTCTCACGTAGGTGAAGTAAGAAATATTGCTCAAATAGTTGGTGAGGATGATTTATCTGATATTGATAAAAAATACCTAGAATTTGGGGATGAATTCGAAAAAAGATTCTTATCTCAAGATCCAACTGAAAATAGAGAGCTTGATGAGTCTTTAGATTTAGGTTGGGAGATTTTAAATATCTTACCTAGAACAGAGTTACACAGAGTAAGTCCTGAAAATCTTGATAAATTCATAGGAAATAAAGATGGAAATTAAATCAACTGCTCCTACCAAGGCAAATTTAATTGCAGCAAAAGACCACTTAAAATTATTAAATGGTGGTCTTGATATCCTTGATAAATCAAGAAAAGCACTAATCCAAGCTCACGATAGTAAAATCAAACAAAGAGATGAATTAAATGATGATGTTAATGATACAATAAAAAAAGTATCAAAAAACTTCAAAAAAGCCATGATCACTATGGGAGAGTCAAAGCTTGATGATATTTCAAGAATTGTACCCGTCGATAATAGCATTGAGCTAAAAGAAAATGAATTCATGCAAACAAAGGTTTATGATATAAATTTTGTACCAACGATGCTAAATCTGTCTTATTCATTTTATGAAACAAATGAGGCTTTTGACATTGCATTGCTATCATTTAATGAATTAAAATATAAAATTTATAAACTAGCTGAGCTAGATACTACAATTAATAACCTTGATAGGCAAATTAAAAAAACTAGCAAAAAAGTAAATTCTCTAGAAAAAGTTCAGATACCAAAAACTGAGGAGAGAATAAAAACAATATCATCCTTGATAGAAGAAAAGGAAAGAGAAGAATTTTCTAAAACAAAGATGGTTAAGGATAAAAAAATTCGAGATGAAAAAAACACCGCAAATTAATTTGTTGCGGTGTTTTTAATTTCTCTTTTCTTTGATGCTCTTAATTTATTTGGATCGATAAATTTTATAGTTTCATAGTCTAAAACATCATCGTCTTTGTAAGATTTTTGCATAGATGCTGATAAGGCAAGTCCTACCATCGATAAGCATATTAACTGGAAAGTACCCCCAGCTGATAAGAATGGAAGGGGAATACCAGTTACTGGCATAAGGCCAATTGTCATACCTATATTTTCAAAAATATGGATAAAAAGCATGGCTGCAATACCAGTTACCATAAGAGAAATAAAGGTGTTGTTAGATTTTTTTGCTAACCTTGCTAATCTTAAAATTATAATTGTAAATAATAAGACTAAAAATACTGCACCTATAAATCCAAGTTCTTCAGCTAAAACTGAAAAAATAAAGTCAGTCTCTTTTTCAGGAACATAACCATATTGAGATTGTGTCCCGTTTAAATATCCACGTCCATTTAACATGCCAGATCCAATTGCAATCATACCTTGTTGTTGTTGCCAGTTAGACCCAGAAGTGTCTCTTGTAGGATTTAAAAAGTTTTCTATTCTATCAGCCCTATAACCAGATAGATTTGTCAAAACCAAGTATCCAACAGTTAGTCCACCAACTGCAAAAAACAAAATCCATTTCCAAGATAAGCCTGCTACAAAGAGCATTGCAGCTATGAAAAACAAATATACCATGGCAGTACCAAAGTCTGGTTGTAATAAAATTAAGACTACTGGAACTGCGACAAATACTAATGCTTGGATAAGTCTTTTTGGTTCATTGATTTCATATTTGTATCTATCAAGATAAGCTGCAAAAGCAAATATTAATCCTACTTTTACAAATTCAGATGGTTGAAAAGAAAAAGATCCAATATAAACCCAAGATTTAGCACCCCATTCATCAAGGCCTCTACCAAATATAAGGGTAATAATTAAAAGTCCAAGACCAATTCCATAAATCCATCGATAAAATCTTTTTAGAACTTCTAAATCAATAGTACATAAAACAGCAATCAATAAAAAACCTAGAACAGTAGCTCCGATTTGAGTTTTTATTGCCTCAAAGTCTCCACCATAGGCTGAGTAGAGAATGACCAGCCCATAAATACTTAGGATTAGAGTTGCAAAAAGCAAAATCAAATCCAATTCTTTTAAATTTTTCTTCTTTATATTAAACATTAAATCACTCCGTATCTAATGATTTATTATACCATTTTAATTAAATATGATAAATAAAATAATAAAAAATAGTATAAAAATAGTATAGTAGTAGTAAAGGATAAGGTGATAATATTTTAAATAAAAATCAAATCCGAGAGGTATTAGACATTTTATCTAGGATGTATGAGGATCCAAACAAAAATCTTCTTAATTTTGAAACGCCATTTGAAGCTTTGATAGCAACTATGCTTTCAGCCCAAAGTACAGATATAAGGGTAAATGCGGTCACATCTGAGCTTTTTAAAGTAGCAAATACACCAAAAGATTTTGTGAATATGGATATAAAAGACTTAGAAAATTGGATAAAATCAATCGGTATTTATAAAAATAAAGCAAAAAATATAAAGGCAACAAGCCAGATATTGGTAGATGATTTTAACAGTGAGGTCCCAAAAGATAAGGCTGAATTAATAAAATTGCCAGGAGTTGGCAATAAAACAGCAAATGTTGTACTTGCTAATGCTTTTGATATTCCAGCCTTTGCAGTGGATACTCACGTTTTTAGAGTAGCAAACAGGATTGGGCTAGTTGATGCAAAAAACGTTAGTCAAACCGAGGCACAACTTACAAAAAATGTGCCAGAAGATGAGTGGAATATAACCCATAAAAGACTAATTAGCCATGGTAGAGCAATTTGTAAAGCAAGAGGTCCACTTTGTGAAGAATGTGATTTGAATAAGTTATGTTTATATTATAGGAGAGATAATGATTAAACTTTTTGCAATTGATATGGATGGCACCCTTTTAAATACTAATCATGAGATTAATCCATCATCAAAAGAAGCCATTAACCAATTAAATGCATCAGGAATAAAAACGGTTTTAACAAGTGGCAGATTAATGTCTTCCATTAAATTTGCTATAGAAGAACTTGGAGAAGACAATCCAATGGTGGCAAATAATGGAGCCTTAATTATGGCAAATGCTGATAAAATTTTAGGTCAACATCCGCTTGAAGATAGTCACATTAAAGAATTAGTTAAGTTTTGTGAAGAACATAAATTTATCTATCATTTTTACGATGAAGATACTTTTTACTCTAACAGGCTAGATGAAGAGAGATTAGAGCATTTAAAAATTAATAATGATTATGGGCTAAATTATCAATGCAACATTTCTATTACAGAAAATCCATATAAGGATTTAAAGCAAAGAGGTAAACCAGCTTATAAGATTTTAATAGGATGTTTAAATAGCCATGCCTATGGTGAAGAAAAAGCGGTAAAAATTATCAAGGAAGCCTTTGAAGATAAGCTTTATGTCACATCATCAGGTCCTGGTGCGATAGAAATAATGGAGCCTCATGTTAATAAGTGGGAAGGGGTAAAAGAACTTTCCGACTTTTTGGGTATAAAACTTGATGAAATTGCTGCAATTGGTGATTCTTACAACGATTTGCCAATGGTGGAAAATGCAAAAATAGGCTTTGCTATGGGAAATGCTAATGATACAGTAAAATCAGTTGCAGACTATGTGGTTGCTGATAATAACGGTAATGGCATAAAAGAAGCTGCAGAAATAATTTTAAATTTTAACAAGGAAAATCCAAGTGTTTAATATAGTTTTACTCGCGCCAGAATATCCTGGCAATGTTGGAAATATTGGTAGAACATGTGTCCTTACCGAGTCTCATTTGCATTTAGTAAGGCCTTTTAAATTCGATTTCTCAGATAAGGCCTTAAAAAAATCTGGAATAGACTATTGGGATAAGGTAAATCTAACTATCCATGATAGTATTGAGGAATTTTTGGACTTCATAATTGATAAAAACTTTTATTTAGTTGAAACGGGTACAGATACAAAATACTCTGATGTTTCTTTTAAAGATGGTGATTTTTTGATATTTGGTAGGGAAAAAGAAGGGATAGACTCGGATATTTTGGAGAAATTTAGAGAAAAAATAATCAGTATCCCCATGACAACAAAGATTGATAGGTCTTTAAATTTAGCCAATTCAGTAAATATAGTTTTATACGAAGCCTTAAGGCAAAATAATTTTAATTTTTAGGAGAGAATATGTACGATATTATAATTTTAGGAGCTGGTCCAGCAGGACTTACAGCTGGGCTATATGCAGGTAGATCAAAGTTAAAAACACTCATAATTGAAAAAAATATACCAGGTGGACAAATTGCAACAACTGCATTTGTGGACAACTACCCTGGATCAATGGAAGATGCTACGGGTATGGGCTTATCAGATAGAATGTATGAGCAAGCCAAAGAATTTTGCGAATTTTTAACTACAAATGTAACTAGCGTTGAGCTAGAAGGAGAAGTTAAAAAAGTTCATACTGAAGATGGCAAAACATTGGAAGCCAAGGTAATTATTATTTCGACAGGTGCTAGCCAAAGAAAACTCGATATCCCAGGAGAAAGTGAATTTGCAAACATGGGTGTGTCATATTGTGCAACTTGTGATGGGCCATTTTATAATGGATTAGACATTTTTGTAGTTGGCGGTGGAGATAGTGCAGTAGAAGAGGCAATTTATCTTACAAAATTTGGTAAATCTGTAACCATTATTCACAGACGTGATGAATTTAGAGCAAGCCAAGTAGTTGTAGATAAGGCACGTGCTAATGAAAAAATAAAATTTGAACTAGATTCTGTAGTAAATGAAATCAGAGGAGATAAGGAAACAACCTCCCTTATTATAGAAAATGTAAAAACTGGTGATAAAAAAGAGTTAAAAAGTGATAATAATGACCCAATAGGGGTATTTATATTTGTAGGATATATTCCACAAACAGATATATTCAAAGATCAAATAGAAATGAATTATGGGTATATAGTTACTGATAGCGATATGAAAACAAATATCGAAGGAGTTTTTGCAGTAGGAGATAACCGTGAAAAGTCTGTAAGACAAATGGTCACTGCAGCTGGAGATGGTTGTATAGCCGCTGTTGTAGCAAATAGATACTTAGAAGGACAAGTCTGGTAATCTATTGACAATGTCTTATAATTTAGTAAAATGTTATTGTAATAACTTTTAGGAAGAATAAGGAGGCAACAATGACAACTAAAGTAGCAATTAATGGATTCGGTAGAATCGGTCGTCTAACACTTAGAAGAATAGCAGAAGTAGAAGATGACATCCAAGTAGTAGCAATCAATGACCTTATTGATAAAGAAGGTCTAGCTTATGCTTTCAAATATGATACAGCACAAGGAAGATTTAACGGAGACTTTGAACAAACTGATGATGGTTTTAAAGTAAATGGTCAAGAAATCAAAATCTTTGCCGAAAGAAATCCAGAAGACCTACCATGGGGAGATCTTGGAGTAGATGTTGTATTAGAATGTACAGGATTCTTTACAGAAAAAGAAAAAGCAGAAGCTCACTTAAAAGCTGGAGCTAAAAAAGTTCTAATTTCAGCACCAGGTAAGGGTGATATGAAAACTATCGTTTACGGTGTAAACCATGAAACTTTAGATGGTTCTGAAACAGTAGTATCAGCTGCAAGCTGTACAACAAACTGTTTAGCACCAATGGTAAATGTATTAAACAAAGAATTTGGTTTTGTTACAGGACAAATGTCAACAATCCACGCATATACAGCAACACAAGCTATCCAAGATACACCAGCTTCTAAAAAAGACCTTAGAGGTGGACGTGCAGCTGCTCAAAACACAATTCCAGCTTCAACAGGAGCTGCAAAGGCAGTTGGTAAAGTACTTCCAGAAGTTGAAGGTAAAATTGACGGTACAGCTTTAAGAGTACCAGTTATCACAGGTTCAATTACAGAACTTTACTCAGTTCTTGAGAAAAAAGTAACTGAAGAAGAAGTAAATGAAGCAATGAAAAAATACTCAAATGATGCATTTGCTTACGAAACAGAAGACATTGTTTCAAGCGACATCATTGGTTACCCAGCAGGATCAGTACTTGACTCACAACTTACAAAGGTTGTAGAAAATGGGGACAACCAATTAGTAAAAACAGTTGCATGGTATGATAACGAAGCAGGATACGTATCTAACTTAGTTAGAACATTAGATTATTTAGCTAAACTTTAAGAGATAGAAGGGGCAGGGATATTTATCTCTTGCCCTTTTAATTTTGGAGTGAATTATGAACAAAAAAACATTAAAAGACTTAGATGTTAAGGGCAAAAAAGTTTTAGTTAGAGTAGACTTCAATGTTCCTTTATCAAAAGAAGATAGAAGCAAGATTGCAGATGACTCTAGAATTAGAGCAGCTCTTCCTACTATAGATTATTTATTAGAAAATGGTGCTAAAGTTATTTTAATAAGTCACTTGGGTAGACCAGGAGGAGAAGCAAACCAAGAATTTACACTAAAACCAGTTGCAAATTGGTTATCGGACCATTACGGCGAAAAATTTGAATTCATAGCTGCTGATGAAGTAGTGAACGAAGATGTTAAAGAAAAAGTAAATGAGCTTAAGGATGGCGAAATAGCACTTTTAGAAAATACAAGATTTGTAGCTGGTGAAACTAAAAATGATGAAGCCTTTGCAAAAGAATTAGCCTCTCTTGCTGACCTATATGTAAATGATGCTTTTGGTACTAGCCATAGAGCCCATGCTTCAAATGTAGGTGTTGCAAGTATTTTACCATCGGCGGTAGGACTTTTAATAGAAAAAGAAATAGATGTTATGGGAAAAGCTCTAGAAAATCCAGAACATCCATTTTTATCTATCCTTGGTGGAGCAAAAGTTTCTGATAAGATTGGTGTAATTGAAAATCTAATTACAAAAGTAGATACAATCCTTATCGGTGGGGGTATGGCTTACACATTCCTAAAAGCGCAAGGCAAAGAAATAGGTAAATCATTACTAGAAGAAGATAAGATGGATCTTTCTTTAGAGTTACTTGAAAGAGCAAAAGAAAATAATGTAGAAATTCTATTGCCAGTAGATGTGGTAATTGCTGATGATATTGCACCAGGCGTTGAAACTGAGATTGTAGATATTGACAATATCCCAGCTGACAAAGAAGCTTTAGATATTGGTCCAAAAACAGCAGAAATTTATGCAGAAAAAATTAAAAATGCTAAGACAGTAGTTTGGAATGGACCAATGGGTGTATTTGAAATTAAAGAATTTTCAAATGGAACTAATAAAGTAGCCCATGCCCTAGCAGAAGCTGACGCAACTACTATTGTTGGTGGTGGTGACTCAGCCCTTGCAATAGAAATGGCTGACTTAAAAGATAAAATCACCCATGTATCAACAGGTGGTGGGGCAAGCTTAGAATTTTTAGAAGGAAAAGACCTACCAGGTATTTCAGCAATTGAAGACAAATAAGGAGTTAAAATGCGTAAACCAGTAATAGTTGGAAACTGGAAAATGAATATGACAGTAAGTGAAGCTAAAAATTTGCTTGCTGATTTAAAAGAAAAGCGATTAGATACTGAAGTAGAAGCAGGCGTTTGTACGCCAGCTATAGACCTACCAATAGCAGCTGAGATTTTAGAAGGAACCAATATTGGATTTGGTGGACAAAATATGTACTTTGAAGAATCTGGAGCATTTACTGGAGAAATATCTCCAACGATGTTAAAAGATGTTGGAGCAACATATGTTATCCTAGGCCATTCTGAACGTCGTGATATCTTTGGTGAAGATGATAAATTAATCAATGAAAAATTATTATCAGCCTTTGACCATGACCTAACACCAATACTTTGTTGCGGGGAATCTTTAGAAGAAAGAGAAGCTAATAAGCAGGAAGAAAGAGTAAAAGCACAACTAGAAGCTGACCTTAAAGATATAAGCGAAAGTGATATTAAAAAATTAATTATAGCTTACGAACCAATCTGGGCAATAGGTACTGGAAAAACAGCATCAGCTGATGATGCAGAAGCAATGTGTGCGTTCATTAGAAATCTAGTAGCTGAACTTTACTCAAAAGAAGCAGCTGAAGCAGTACGCATCCAATATGGTGGATCTGTAAAACCAGCGAATGTAAAAGAATTAATGGCAAAAGAAAACATAGATGGTGCCTTAGTAGGTGGAGCAAGCCTTAAAGCAGACGATTTTGAAGCTTTAGTAAATCATAGAGGTTAAATATGGAGAAAGCAGATAAAAGATTTATTGTAAAAATTGAAGATGAAAATATTTTATTTGCAACTTCATTATCTACAGTAGTAGATACACAGACAGGTGTAAATTATATTATTGCTTCTAGATCTAGTGAAGGGGTTGCCATTACTCCACTATTAGATAAATATGGTGAACTAGTAATATCTACTAAAGAAGAAATTGAAGAATTAATACACAATAATAAATAGAGTTATCTGTTCATAATGCTTATTAAAAAATACGAAAGATAATAAAAAGATAAGGAGAATTAATAATGAGCTTAATTACAAGTGTATACGCAAGACAAATCCTAGACTCAAGAGGAAATCCAACAGTAGAAGTAGAAGTTGAAACAGAACTAGGCGGTTACGGACGTGCGTCAGTACCATCTGGTGCATCAACAGGTGAGTGGGAAGCAGTAGAGCTACGTGATGGAGATAATGATTACTATTTAGGTAAATCAGTTCTTAAAGCAGTTGAAAATGTAAATGAAAAAATCGCTGATGAATTAGTATTAGTTTATGATGTTACTGACCAAGTTGGCATTGATAATAGAATGATTGAACTTGACGGTACAGAAAATAAAGGAAATCTAGGTGCAAATGCTATCCTTGGAGTATCACTTGCAGTAGCAAAAGCTGCAGCAGATGAACTAGGACTACCACTTTACGCTTACATTGGTGGACCAAATGCAAAACTTTTACCAACACCAATGATGAATATACTAAATGGTGGGGAACACGCTGATAACTCAGTAGATATCCAAGAATTTATGATTTTCCCACTAGGTGCAGATACATTCTCACATGCTCTACAAATGGGTACAGAAGTATTTCATAGCCTAAAATCAGTTCTAAAAGAAAAAGGATATAACACAGCTGTAGGTGATGAAGGTGGATTTGCTCCAAACTTAAAATCAAATGAAGAAGCCCTAGAAATCATTGTAGAAGCTATCAAAAAAGCAGGATATGAACCAGGTAAAGATGTATTTATAGCAATGGACTGTGCAAGTTCAGAATTCTATAATAAAGAAGACGGTAAATACCACCTAGAAGGTGAAGGAACAGTTTACTCAGAAGAAGAAATGATAGACTGGCTAGAAAGTCTTGTAGAAAAATATCCAATAATCTCAATCGAAGATGGTCTAGATGAAAATGACTGGGAAGGTTGGGCAAAACTTACAGAAAGACTTGGTGGAAAAGTTCAACTTGTAGGTGATGACCTATTTGTAACAAATACCAAAAAACTTTCAAAAGGTATCAAAGAAAATGTCGGTAACTCAATCCTTGTCAAAGTAAACCAAATCGGTTCTCTAACAGAAACACTAAATGCTATCGAAATGGCAAAAGAAGCTGGATACACAGCAGTAGTTTCTCATAGATCAGGTGAAACAGAAGATGTTACAATAGCAGATCTTGTAGTAGCAGTAAATGCTGGACAAATCAAAACAGGTGCACCATCAAGAACTGATCGTGTTGCAAAATACAACCAATTACTAAGAATCGAAGATGAACTTTGGGAAAATGCTGAGTTTAAAGGACTAGAAGCATTCTACAACCTTAAAGAAAGATTCAACGGCTAATATAATAATTGCAGGGAAAATATTCCCTGCTTTTTTATTTACATATTTTTGGGTATCATAATATTAGCTTAATCTATAAACTAAAAATTGCGAAAAGACATTTCCTGTGGTATCATATAGAGTGATGAAAATGGAGGTGTCTAGATGGAAAATATCTTTGCAGTTATTCTAATGCTTGCATCACTAATTATAGTAGTGTCTGTAACAATGCAAGATCCAAAGACTGATGGACTAGGAACACTAACTGGCCAAGAAACAAACGTATTTGGTAGAAGTGCTCATAGAACAAAGAATGAAATGTTAGATAAAGTTGTAATTGCTGGAGGAGTATTACTTTTCTTAGGAAGTATCATAATGCTAGCAGTTATGTAAGGGGCTATAGATAGACTTAAGCTATCTAGCCTCTTTTTTTGTAGAAAAGGATAAGATATGAATCTAAAAGAACTAATACTAAACATTGTAAATGAAGAAAGTTATGAACCCATTACAATAAAAGAGCTTGAAAAATATTTACAAGCTGATAAATATACAAGAAATGCTGTTTATGATGTATTAAGAGAACTTGAAAAAGAAAATAAACTACGCATTTCCCATAAAAAACGCATAATGCCATTAAGTGATGAAGAACTATCTTTAGTAGGACAGATACAATTAGCTCAATCAGGTTATGGTTTTTTTATTTCTGAAAATAAAGATTTTAAAGATGTATTTATTTCAAAAGATAATTTAAATAAGGCTTTTGATGGAGATAGGGTAAAGATAGAAATTACAAAACCTGCAGAAAAAGGAAGAAATGCTGAGGGTCGTGTTTTAGAAATAATAGAGCGTGGCAATACAAAAATAGTTGGGTCTTATCAACAATCCAAAGGTTTTGGTTTTGTAATTCCAGATAATAAATCCATAGGCCAAGATATTTATATAGACAAAAAATTCTCCAAGAATGCAAAAAATAAAGATAAAGTAGTAGCAGAAATAATAAACTTCCCTAAAAAAGGCAATCCTGAGGGGAGAATAGTTGACATCATCGGCCATAAAAATGATAAGAACGTTGATATCTATTCCCTTGCAGCCCAACATGGGGTTCCTTATCTATTTTCTAAAGAAACCAAAAAAGAAGTTTTATATATAGATAAGGAAGTAAAAGATGAAGATACAGAAAATCGTACAGATTTTAGAGATTTATTTACAGTAACAATTGATGGTAGGGACTCAAAAGACTTTGATGATGCTATCTCAATAGATAAAAATGGAGATAATTACGATTTATATGTCCATATAGCAGATGTGTCCCATTATGTAAAAAAAGGTACAGCCCTAGATTATGACGCCTACGACAGGGGAAATTCTACATACCTATATAATGTTGTTATACCAATGCTACCAAAAGAATTATCTAATGGCATTTGTTCATTAAATCCAAATGTAGATAGATTATCCTTATCACTAAAAATGACTATTGATAGAAGAGGTAGAGTAATAGCAAATGACTTTTACAAGGCAGTTATAAACTCAGACTATAGACTGGTTTATGATGATGTAAATAATTTTTTAGATGGTAAAGACCAAAGTGTCTACGAAGATGAACTTTTAAAAGAGAAACTCCTATTATTCAATGAATTACACAAAATTTTAAGAGAAAAAAGAGAAGATAGGGGTGCTATAGACTTTAGCTTTAAAGAAAGCCAGATAGATGTTACAGATGATGGTAAGGTATTAAATATTTCTGTTCACGAGCGTGGTTCAGGAAATAAGATGATAGAAGAATTTATGCTTGCAGCAAATGAAACTGTTGCAACCCTATTTGGATATATGGATTTTCCATTTATGTACCGTATCCACGAGCAGCCATCCAAAGAAAAGCTTGATGGATTTAAGCGTGCACTAAATACCATGGGTTACAATATTCGAGGAAGTGAACTACACCCAAAGGACTTTCAAAGAATCCTTGAGGAAGTAGAAGGAGAAAATGAAGAAAATGTTATAAATATGCTGATGCTGCGCACCATGCAAAAAGCAAAATACAGCAAAAAGAGAGATATCCACTTTGGATTATCCACCGAATTTTACACTCACTTTACTAGTCCTATACGTAGATATCCCGACCTCATTGTTCATAGACTTTTAAAATCATACATTGAAAATAAATTGACAAAGTTTAATCAAGCAAGTTTAGAAATGAGCCTAGAAAAATCAAGCGAACACTTGTCAATGACTGAAAGACGTTCAGAAGATACAGAGCGAGATGTAGAAGATTTGATGAAATGTAAGTATATGCGTAGGTTTATAGGAGATGAATTTACGGGGACAATTTCATCAGTAACAGACTTTGGAATCTTCGTTGAGCTTGAAAATACGGTAGAAGGACTATTTATGTATAAGTTCTCACCAGATAGATTTGAATACCAAGAAGAAATCTTAAAAGCCATAAATGTAGATAATAAGAAGATATACTCTATTGGAGATGAAGTAAAAATAAGAGTACTAGATGTTGATATTTACCAAAGAAATATTGACTTTGATTTATTGGAGGAAAATGAAACAGTTAGCGAACAACAAGAAAGCCTTTCATGATTATTTTATAGAAAAAAAATATGAAGCAGGCATAGAATTACAAGGAAGCGAAGTAAAAAGTATAAAACAGGGGAAAGTTAGCATAAAAGAAAGTTTTGTAGGAGATAGAAATGGAGAAATGTATATATACGGTATGCACGTAACTCCATTTAAGGAAGCTTACGATCAAAAAATAGACCCAACCAGAACCCGAAAGCTATTACTTCATAAAAAAGAAATAGATACCCTCATAGGAAAAAAAACTCAAGATGGCTATACTATAGTGCCACTAAGTGTTTATGAAAAAAATGGCCTAGTTAAAATGGAAATAGCCCTAGCTAAGGGTAAAAAGCAATATGATAAGCGTGAAACTATAAAAAGAAAAGAAGTAGATCGTAGGATAGACAGAGCTCTAAAAAACTATTAAGCAGTCGACCATAATCATGGTCGATTTTTATTTTACTTTAAAATAAAATAAAAAAATGGTATAATAGTCCAATAACTTAAAGGAGGAAAATATGAGAAAAGTATTACCAATAATTTTATCAGGTGCCTTATTTACAGGTTTTGGAGTTAATTCTCAAAAGGCTGAGCAAGACTTAAACCCACAAATTATAGATGTACAAGCTGAAAATACAGTAGAAAAAAATGAAAATAACTTTGAAAACTTTGATTTAACATCCTTAGATAAGAGTGATATAAATGCTATAGCCCAAACTGGTGTAGCCTATGTTAAATCAAACGAATATGATGATCTAAGTCAAGAGGAAAAATCATATATTTATAATGCTTGCCTAGAAGCTATGAATAAACTAGGCTTTGAAACTGATAACTTTACCTATGATGATATGAACAATCTATATAATTCTTGCAGAAATTATATGTTAGAAAATAATGTAGACCCAGAAACATTTGGTCTAAAAGATCAAGCAAAACTTTATAATATGTGCCGCAACTACTTAAAAAATAACAATGCTGATAATAAAGTAGGCTGCATGTCTAGAAGATAAATCTAGAATTTTTAAACCAGGGAATAACTCCCTGGTTTTTTTATTTTAAATCTGATTTTATAACCATTAGCTTACTATCCTTAATAGCCTTTAAACTATGAGCAATACCTGGATCTAACTGGATGATATCCCCTGGTTTTATAGTAAATTCTTTATCTTCTTCAGTAAATATTACTTCTCCCTCATAAATTACAACTACAACAGACATAGAAGTATCATGGGTAGGTATTATTTGATCAGCTTTTATATTTAAGTGAGTCACCACTTGATTATCATTTTGATATATATTTTGTGCTTTTTCATCAAAATCTTTTACAGAATATTTCATAAAACCTCCTAAAAAATGTATTACTTACATTTTACTGTCTATTTAGTTATAATCTATATATGCGCAAAAAAAGGAGAGTAGAATGAAGAATAATAAAAAAATTTCTAACATACTAGCTATTTTTATAATACTAGGTATCGCATTAATAAATAATATAGATTTCTTTAACAATACGAATAGTGATTATGAAACAGGTAGGATAGTAAGAGTTGTAGATGGAGATACGGCAGTAGTTAAAATAAAAAATGAAAATCAAAAAGTAAGATTTATAGGTGTAGACACCCCAGAATATAATCCAAAAAGAAATATATCTCAGCCTTGGGGAAAAGAAGCATCAGAATTTAGCAAAAATTTATTAAAAGATCAAATAGTATACTTAGAAAAAGATGTGTCAGAAACTGATAAATATAATAGATTATTAAGATATATTTGGTTAGAACCACCACAAGATCTGAGTAATCCCACATATGAAGAAATAGAAAATCTAATGATTAATGGAATACTAGTAAGAGATGGTTATGCAAGAGCAAAAACATACAAACCAGATACAAAATATCAATATGAATTAAAAAAAATTGAGAAAAGTGCAAAAAATAAAAAACTTGCTATATGGAGCTAAGGAGAATATAAATGGAATCTTATAAAAATTTGTGGGCAAAAAAACAAGAAACTAATGGAAATTTTGAATGGATGCCCCTATATATTCATCTTTCTGATAGTAAAAATGTATCAGCAATGTTGTGGGAACATTGGCTGAGTGATTCACAAAAAAATATAGTTATAAACTCTATAGAAAATGGAGATGAATTCCTTGCAAAAAATCTTGTAATGTTTTTAGGAGCTAGCCATGATTTAGGAAAAGCTACTCCAGCCTTTCAAATAAAAAAAAGTTTTGCCAATTCAGATGATTTAGATACAATCTTAAAAGAAAAATTAGAGCAAGCAGGATTTTTAGGTATAGCAAATACCCACCTTTCTTCTATAAATAAATCCCATCATAGCTTAGCAAGTCAATATATATTATTTAAATATGGTGTAAATGAAGATATAGCAGCTATTATCGGTGCTCATCATGGGAAGCCTGTTGACTCATTCACTATAATTAAAAATCAAGCTGCTTATGAAGCAAATTATTATCAAGAAGAAAAAAATACAAATCCAATATATAAAAAGTGGGAGCAAGTGCAGAAAGATATTTTTGACTGGGCCCTACAAGCAAGTGGCTTTAAAAGTGTTAGTGATCTACCAGAAATAAATCAAGTTGGTCAAGTAATATTAACTGGGCTTTTAATTATGGCAGATTGGATAGCAAGTAATACAAAATATTTTCCCCTATTTTCTATATATGATAGCATAGACTGTAATCTAGAAAAACGTGCTGAAGAAGGATTTACAAAATGGTTTAAAACTGAGCTTTGGCAAGCAGATTATAACTTTGATTATAAAGAAAGTTTTAATAAAAGATTTGGTTTTTATCCAAACAAACACCAAGAAAGATTTATAGAAACAATTTTGGATACAAATGATCCGGGTATTTTTATATTTGAAGCACCTATGGGTATGGGAAAGACTGAAGCTGCTTTGTATGGCGTAGAATTACTTGCTCAAAAAAAAGGAGATAGCGGATTATTTTTTGCCCTGCCAACACAGGCTACGACAAATGGGATTTTTCCAAGAGTTGAAAAGTGGCTAACAGATATTGTAGATGATTTTGATGAAAATCTATCTTTAAGATTAGTACATGGAAAAGCATATTTGAATGAAGATTTTCAAATGCTTGCCAAAAATATAAATACAGATGCAAACTATGAAGATCATCCTAGTGTAATTGTAAATGAATGGTTTTCTGGAAAAAAATCTGCAATTTTAGATGACTTTGTAGTAGGAACCATTGATCAATTTTTGCTACTATCACTAAAGCAAAAACATCTTTTTCTAAGACATTTAGGTTTTAGTAAAAAAGTAGTTGTTATAGATGAAGTACATGCTTACGATGCATATATGAATCAATATCTATATCAAGCTTTAAAATGGATGGGAGCTTATAATGTGTCAGTCATAATATTATCTGCAACCCTACCAGCTGAAAAAAGAGAAGAACTTGTGAAATCATATTTATCAGGCAAAGGGATAAAGCCACGAAAACAAAAACAAGATAGACAAATAGCAAAAGATACTTACCCCTTAATCACCTATATTGATGGCTCAACAATTAAATATGAAGATAGATTTAAAAGAAATTTCACAATGAAAATAAAAGTTATAAGAGAAGATGAAGATAATTTAATAAATCTAATCAGCTCCCTATATAAGCAGGGTGGAAATATAGGAATTATAGTTAATACTGTAAAAAAAGCTCAAGATTTAGCAAAAGTAGTAGAGGAAAATTTTGGCAATGACTCATTAGAATTGATACATTCAAGATTTATAGATACTCATAGAATAAAAAAAGAAGAAGAACTATTAAAACAAATAGGGAAAAATGCTAGTAGACCCGATAAGAAAATATATATAGGTACTCAAGTAATAGAACAATCTTTAGATATAGATTTTGATGTTATGATAACAGAACTTGCCCCAATTGACTTGGTTTTACAAAGATCGGGAAGACTTCAAAGACATAATATAAAAAGAAGTGAATATTACAAAAATCCTACTTTATATATAACAGGTACATCAGAAAAATTAGAATTTGATGAAGGTTCATCATTTGTATACAGCTCATATCTTCTAGCACGTAGCCAATACTTTTTGCCAGATGAAATAATAATTCCAGATGATTTATCAAAACTTGTACAAAATGTCTATTCAGATTGTGAAATAAAATTAGATAAAAATTTAGATAGTGTTTATAAAAACTTTAGAAATGAACATATGAGGTTAATTGAGCGACAAAAGGAAAAAGCCAAAGTATTTAGAATAGGAAATCCAGATACAGATTTTTTAGAAGATGAAGGTGAAACTATAATAGGTTGGTTAAATAATAGTAATGAGGTAAATACTGAAGAAGCGGCATTTGCCCAAGTAAGAGATACAAAAGAAACTATAGAAGTTATAGCTCTTCAAGAAAATAAAAATGGCATAGGATTATTTGGATATGATAATGACATTTACGAAAAAATGGATGATCCTCACATATCAAAACTTATAGCTGCAAACACCTTAAAGTTACCGCAAATTCTTACAGAAAATTATAATTTAAACAAAACAATAAATTTTCTAGAAAAATATAATTTGGAATATTTACCTAAATTTCAAGAGAGTGCATGGCTAAAGGGTTCTTTGGGTATAATTTTTAATGAAAACGGTTTTTTTGAGATTGGTGATTATATATTAAAATACTCAAATAAATACGGACTATCTTATGAAAGGAAGGGAGATAGTGGCAAGTTTTAATTTAATAGATGAAAATTGGATTTTAGTTATAGATAATGATGGAGATACTAAAGAAATATCATTAAAAGAATTATTTTCTAATGCAAGCAATTATAAAGATCTAGCAGGTGAAATGAAAGCACAAGATTTTGCTGTTCTTAGAATATTGCTCGCAATTTTACAGACTGTGTTTTCTAGATTTGATGCTGATGGTATTTCTTATGAATATTTAGAATTAGATGAAGACTATCGTCAGTTAGAAGATGTTGAAGAAGAAGATCTAAAAGATTATAAAAAAGATTTGAAAAGAACATGGAAAAATCTATGGAAAGCAGGAGAATTTCCATATATCGTAAATGAATATTTTGAAAAATGTCATGACAGATTTTATCTATTTGATGATAAATATCCATTTATGCAAGTGAGTGAAGATATTATTAGGAATAATACTAAAAATAAAAAAGGAACCGACATAAGTATAAAGAATATAAATAGAACTATAACAGAAAGTAATAATAAAATTTCATTATTTGCAGGAAAAGATGCTTCTAGCAAAAACTTAACTACAGAAGCAGAAATAGCAAGGTGGTTAATCACATATCACGGATACACTGGGACAGGTGATAAGACAAAATTTACAGATATTGACGATAAATTTACTCCATCTAAGGGATGGCTATACGATATTGGTGGTATTTATTTTACTGGAAATAATTTGTTTGAGACTTTGATGCTTAATTTAATTTTGGTTCATCCAGCAGATTTTAATGCTAATAAACAAAAACCAGCTTGGGAATATTCTCCACAGGAAAATGTAAACGAGGATTTATCAAAGTCTTTAGTAAATAATTTGTCAGAGCTTTACACTAGGTATTCTAGAGCCATATATATTGATCCAGACACAGATTTGGATAAAGAATTCTCATTTGAAGTTGTAAAACTATTAGATTTAGAACATCAAAATCAAAGCCTAGAACTTATGACAACATGGAGAAAAAATGAAAGTGGATCAAATAAGGGGTCTTTTACACCCAAAAAACATAAAAGAGATGTTAGTTTATGGAGATCGTTTGGTTTGCTTGCCTTAAATCCAAATACAAGTGATATTTGGAAAGTAGGTTTAATGGATCATTTAGAAAGTATAAAGAGTACTCTTGGAGATTACAAATTTACTATTAATTCTATAAGTATGGAAGATGATGGCAATGCTACAAGCTGGGTTCCAGTGAATGAAATATATGACTATTTAAATATTAACGATTTTATAGTGACAGATTTATCAGAAAATGGATGGGTTATCCGCATTGAAGATACTATAAATGAAACAAAAGAGATCGTAGATATCACTTACAGAAGATTTTTAAAAGAAATAAAACTAATTAGAAATCAACAGGCAGATAATTTTGTAGAACAAAATGTAGAGAATCTATATTTTTTACTAAATAATCCATTTAAGAATTGGCTATCATCTATTACCCTAAATGATAGTAAAGATAAAAAAATAGAAGAGTGGAGAAATATATTAGAAAAAATTGTGAGAACTGAAGCCGATAGAATTTTAGCAAATGCTAATCTAAGAGACTATAAAGGTGTAACAATTGATGAAAAAACTCACAATATTATAACCGCTTATAATTCTTTTAATTACTTTTTAAATAAACAATTAAGAAAGGAGGTCTAAATGTCTAATAAAAATGATATAAATAAAGCATCTATTTATGGAGTTACATCTAATATCTTAAATCAAATTGCAAATGACCTAGATTCATCAGCTACTAAAGCAACATTAGCAAATCTTAGAAATTCTATATCAAAACCTTATTCACAAACAATTGGAGTTTTTTCCACATTTTATAAGTATTTACCAGATTCATTTATTAGTGAATATGGAGATTTGTCATACCAAGAAAAAGCTATAATTACAAGCCTACAAATATTTGCTGTTCATCAACAAGGAAATAGTCAAAGTGTATTATTAGAAGCTAATGATGAAAACAAATACAAAAATATAGGATATGCATTAAAAGTTTTAAGAACTGATGAAAATGCAAAATCAACGGATAGAAGATTTAATGCTATGATAAGTGCAGATACTTTTGAAGAGTTTACTTTTCACTTAAGACAACTAATCTCTTTATTAAAGTCTAGGTCAGATCAAAAGGTAAACTATGCAAAACTAGCCCAAGACTTATACTATTTCCAAATACCAAGTATGAGAGAAAATATTAAGCTTAGCTGGGCTAAAGAATACTATAAATTCACAAACAAAGAAAAAGATAACAAAGGAGAAGAAAATGAGTAATAATAGACTATTCCTAGATGTTCACGCAATACAAACATTGCCACCTTCAAATATAAATAGAGATGATACAGGAAGTCCAAAAACTTGCCAATATGGTGGGGTAAAAAGAGCTAGAGTTAGCTCCCAATCTTGGAAAAGAGCAATGAGAACTTATTTTTATGAACAAAGTGAGCAAGAAAATGTGGGAGTCAGAACAAAAGATATTGTACAGTTTGTAGCTGATAAAATAACTGAAATTGAACCTAGCAAAGAAGAAGATGCTTTTAGCTTAGCAGAAAAAATAATAAATGATGCTGGTGTAAAAACCAAAGATGGAAAAGCAAAAGCTCTTTTCTTTTTGGGAGATAGTCAGGCTAAAGAATTAGCAAAAGCTGCTATTGGGGGAAATAATGATAAAAAATATTTAAAAGAAATATTAAGAAATAATCCTGCCGTCGATATAGCCTTGTTTGGTAGAATGGTTGCAGATGATCCATCATTGAACGAAGACGCCTCAAGCCAAGTAGCTCATGCAATTTCAACTCACTCAGTAGATACAGAATTTGACTTCTTTACAGCAGTAGATGACCTCGCACCAGAAGAAAATGCCGGTGCAGGCATGCTTGGAACAGTAGAATTTAATTCATCAACCCTATATAGATATGCAAATATAGCTGTCCATGAACTATACAAACAATTAGAAAATAAAGAAGCTGTTCTAAGTACTAGCAAGTTATTTGTAAAGTCATTTGCAAATAGTCTTCCAACAGGAAAAGTAAATACATTTGCCAATCAAACCCTTCCTCAATTTGTAATGGTTACGTTAAGAGATGATAGACCAGTAAACTTAGTCTCAGCCTTTGAGAATCCGATAAGATCAAATGAAGGTTATGTAGAAAAATCTGTAAATGCATTGTTAAATGAAAATGAAAAGGTAGAAAAATTTGTAAACAAAGCTCAGAAAACATTTATCTTAGACTTAAATAATTATAATTTTTCTTCTGATGAAATTGAAAATGAAAATTCATTAAATGAGTTAATAGATGATTTAGGTAATTTCCTAGACACAGAGTTATCAAATTGGTAGGGTGATTTTTTGAAAACAATACTATTAAAATTTGCAGGACCTCTTCAATCACGGGGAACTAATTCCCATTTTGAAACAAGGCAAACAGATCTATATCCGTCAAAAAGTGCATTAATAGGTCTAATAGCTGCAAGTTTTGGATACAAAAGAGACGAAGATAGTAAAATTAAAAAATTAAACGAACTAACATACGCAGTAAGAATAGATCAACAGGGAAATTTGTTAAGAGACTACCATATAGCACAAAAACTTAAAAATAACGGAAATTTTGAAAGGACTTATGTTACTAATCGTTATTATCTGGAAGATGCAATATTTGTAGTAGCCTTAAGTCATGATGATGATAGATTTATCGATGAGATATATAAAAATATTCAGAATCCATATTTTCAAACATATATGGGCAGAAGGTCATGTCCACCGCCAGTAGATTTTTTACTTGGAATTTTTGATGATAATATTTTAGATACATTAAAAAATTACCCTTGGCAGGCAAAAGATTGGTATAAAAAATATAATGATAATGCTGTATCTTGCTATATAAATGCTTCTATTGAAAAAAATTTAAAAGTATCCAAAAGAAGAGATATGGTTATATCTTTTTCTCAAAAAGAAAGAAAATACCAATATAGAAATGAAAGCCAGTTAATAATAAATTTAATCGATCCATCAAGCGAAAATAATAATACCGTTTATGATGAGCATGATGCTTATGGAAGCCTTTAGGAGGATTTATTATGTATATGTCAAGAGTAGAAATTGATTTTAATAATAGAATGAACCTCAAAAAATTATCTAATTTAAATGCTTATCATAGTTGGATTGAAGAAAGTTTTCCTGACGAAATAAAAAACAAAATTCGCAGCAGAAAGCTTTGGAGGATAGATCAACTTAATGGCAAAAATTATTTATTACTTGTAAGTGAAATAAAACCAGACTTAAATAAATTGGAAAAATATGGTGTAGAAGGCACAGCTTCTAGTAAGGATTATGATCCATTTTTAAATAAACTTCAAAATGGGGATATAGCACGATTTAAAGTAGTTTTAAATCCAACTGTTTCCGTAAAAAATCAAATGGATAAGTCTCAAAGAGGCAAGATAATTCCCCTAAAAGCATCAGAATTCGCTAAATATTTATTAGATAGATCTTTAAAAAATGGTTTTTCTTTAAGTGAGGATGATTTTTTGATAACAGAAAGAAAAGTAGTGCCTTTTAAACATTCAAATAATTCAAAGAAAATAAATTTAGATCAAGTTACTTATGAAGGAAAACTAAAAATAGCGGATAAAGAAAAAATGATAGAGACTCTTATTTCTGGTATAGGAAAGAAAAAAGCATATGGATTTGGTCTTATGACAATAATTTTGGATAAGTAATATGAAAAAATCATTTGGAGCAAAAAAGGCAGAAATAAATGAACTTCCTAGAATATCAGATAGGGTTAGCTTTATATATGTAGAGCATGCAAAAATTAATAGACAAGATAGTGCAATTATTTTTTTAGATAGTCGAGGAATAGTAAAAATCCCTTGTGCAATGATTGGTGTTTTGATCCTAGGTCCAGGAACGGATATTAGCCATAGGGCAGTGGAACTTATTGGAGATACAGGTTGTGCAATGGTATGGGTAGGAGAAAACGGTGTAAGACAATATGCCCATGGTAGGAGCCTTAGCCATTCTTCAAGATATTTAGAGAAACAAGCGAAATTAGTTTCGAATACTCGAAGTAGAGCGGCTGTTGCTAGAAAAATGTATCAGATGAGATTTTTAAATGAAGATGTAAGCAATCTAACAATCCAACAATTGCGTGGTAAAGAAGGAACAAGAGTCCGTAAAATATACAAAGATAATTCAAAAAAATATAATGTAGAATGGTCAGGTAGAGTCTATGATCCAGATGATTTTGACAACTCAGATCAAGTAAATAAAGCTTTATCGGTAGCAAATGTTGCTTTGTATGGATTAGTCCATAGCATAATAGTAGCACTTGGAATATCACCAGGACTAGGTTTTGTTCACTCTGGACATGATTTGGCATTTGTGTATGATATCACAGATTTATATAAGGCGGAAATAACAATACCTATTTCATTTGAAGTAGCTTCATTAAATCTAGAAAACGAAGATATTGAAACTATCACAAGAAAAGCTATCAGAGATGCTATACAAAAAGAAAAATTAATGGAACGAATAGTAAAAGATGTGCAATATCTTTTGGAAGTACCCAAAGAAGAAGAAATAGAAATAGATCAAATTCATCTATGGGATGATAAAGAAAAGCATGTAGAATATGGAATAAATTATAGTGAGTATTAATGCCATTTACAGTAATAACATTAAAAAAGACTCCTTCATCACTCCGTGGTGATCTTACAAAATGGATGCAAGAAATAGATACAGGGGTATATATAGGAAACTTTAATAGCAAAGTAAGAGAAGAGCTTTGGAAAAGAGTAATAGAAAATGTAAAAGAAGGCGAAGCTACAATATGCTATGCTTCACGCAATGAAATAGGTTATGACTTTAAAACAAACAGCAAAGATATTTCTATTATAGATTTTGATGGCATACCTTTAGTAATGGTAGATAAAAAAGAAAAAATCAAAGTAAATGATCAAGCGAAATTAGGATACAGTAGAGCCTCAAAATTAAGAAAAGCACGACAATTTCAAAAACAAACAAAAAAATCACCATCATATGTAGTAATAGATATAGAAACAGATGGATTAGATTTTAATAAAAATAGTATAATAGAAATTGGATGTGTAAAACTCTATAATGGAAATTTAGAAGAATTTGCTACATCCATAAAAATAGATCATAGTTTACCTAAAGAAATAGTAAACCTTACCGGAATAACTGATGAGTTTTTAGAAAAAAATGGAGAAGATGAAAAAGAAGCTCTAAGAGAACTACTAGATTTTATCAAGGAGTTAACCATAGTAAATTACGGAAATAACTTTGATATTAATTTTTTAAATAAGTCTCTAAATAAACATAATTTAGGACATATAAAAAATCAGACCATAGACTTAATGAGATATGTAAAAAAAGAAAAAATAATGCTAGAAAACTATAAACTAGAAACAGCATTAAAATCATATGGGATCGATAAAAAAGTACCACACAGGGCTCTAGCTGATGCCAGATTAACCTATGAGCTTTCAACAAAAGTAAATTTTTTTAAAGAAAAAATAAAATTGAAGGGCTAAAAATAGGGATCTAATTACTGTTTATCCCGCATACGCGGGGGTGATCCTATACCATTACCATTTTTATTATCATCATTGAAGTTTATCCCGCATACGCGGGGGTGATCCTATAGAAATGCTTTACATTTAACTAGAAAAAATGTTTATCCCGCATACGCGGGGGTGATCCTCAATAGATACATCAAACAATTTTGATAGGTGTGTTTATCCCGCATACGCGGGGGTGATCCTAGATTATGAGAAAGACAAAATAGTTAAGTTAAGTTTATCCCGCATACGCGGGGGTGATCCTATGATGAGTGGATTAAGAAAAACAAATCCAACGTTTATCCCGCATACGCGGGGGTGATCCTATCTTCAATATCCATATCAAAGTACATAGAATGTTTATCCCGCATACGCGGGGGTGATCCTATTCAAAAAACGAGCTTGAAATTTTCTCTAAACGTTTATCCCGCATACGCGGGGGTGATCCTATTCATTTCTCAATCCTTTCAAAACGTGGTATGTTTATCCCGCATACGCGGGGGTGATCCTTTTTAGAGGATGGATTTGAAGAAGTTAAGAACGTTTATCCCGCATACGCGGGGGTGATCCTACCAAGTTGCCTATACTCCAGCCACTCCTCACGTTTATCCCGCATACGCGGGGGTGATCCCGTAAGGGCTAGGGATACGCAAATTGTAAGATTGTTTATCCCGCATACGCGGGGGTGATCCTACTGATGCTGAAACGGGTGGTATTACTTATGAGTTTATCCCGCATACGCGGGGGTGATCCTACCTTGCACAGCCAAAGACAAACACGCCCCAGGTTTATCCCGCATACGCGGGGGTGATCCTTTTTTAAGGAATTTGATGAGGATGTTTCTTATGTTTATCCCGCATACGCGGGGGTGATCCTAATCAT
Source organism: Anaerococcus sp. Marseille-Q5996 (assembly GCF_946893725.1). Lineage (GTDB taxonomy): Bacteria > Bacillota > Clostridia > Tissierellales > Peptoniphilaceae > Anaerococcus > Anaerococcus martiniensis. Next base: position 174,925 of record NZ_CAMPPE010000002.1, read on the forward strand.
TAGCTTGTTTTGTTAAATCTTCAACTGTTTATCCCGCATACGCGGGGGTGATCCTGTTATAGCAAATTTTGAAATCAATCGTAAATAGTTTATCCCGCATACGCGGGGGTGATCCTCAACTTAAAAAACATTATGCTTTGCAAGTTTCGTTTATCCCGCATACGCGGGGGTGATCCTGATAGGAGGCATATTGTTACGTACAAAAGTTAGTTTATCCCGCATACGCGGGGGTGATCCTCTTAATCAAAAGACCCTCCTATAGCACTAATAGTTTATCCCGCATACGCGGGGGTGATCCTAAGGCTCGATGTTCTTTTGGTCCACCCCAGCTGTTTATCCCGCATACGCGGGGGTGATCCTATTTGGTTTCTTTGCACTTTTTACATTAGCTAGTTTATCCCGCATACGCGGGGGTGATCCTGCACAATCCCATCTTTTTTATAGAAAATTCCAGTTTATCCCGCATACGCGGGGGTGATCCTATAATATGAATATGAGTTAGAAATGAATTCTAAACTCTTTCCTAGTCAGATTAAAGTCAATCAATTCTCTGATGTCCATAACGCCACCCATTATGCACCTATTTATATTTGAATTCCGCGGGCGTTATGGATTTTTTTGATTTAAGGGCTTTATTAGATAAGCCTATACTCGTATAATGATTAATATCAAAAATAGAGAGGTATTAAAGTATTACTATATATTTTTGTGGTGTATACTGACATGAGACCCTACCTTCATTTATAGAATACACGGAGGATTATATGTTTGTAACTTATCCAGCTTTATTTTTAAAAGAAAAAGAAAGTGAATGCTATACTGTGACTTTCCCAGATTTGCAAGGGTGCGTTACTAGTGGAGATGATGTTTATGATGCATTAGAAATGGCGCAAGATGTTTTGGGCGCTTATCTATTCGAATATTATAATAAACCAAACGAGATGCCTAATTCATCAAAAATCGAAGATGTAGAAATAAAAATCGATGATGATGACTTAGAATATTTTCAATATAACAGTAGTTTTAAAAACTATGTAACATTAGATTTATCTGAATACGTAAGAAAAACTAGCGTAAAAATAGTTGAAAAGACACTAACAATACCTAGCTATTTAAATCAAGCGTGAATTGAAAATAATATAAACTTCTCGTTAGTGTTACAAGAAGCTTTAAAAAAAGAATTACAAATTAAATAATCAAAATATTATTAGCACCTTATGGTGCTATTTTTATGTGAAACAAGAAAGGCAATCAATGGATAATAAATTAAATATTGTATATAAAAGTATAGATGAATTAATACCATATATAAATAATCCTAGAAATAATGAAAATGCAATCGATGCTGTAGCTTCATCAATTAAAAACTTTGGTTTTAAGCAGCCTATTGTGATAGATAGTAAAAATGAGGTGGTGGCGGGACATACAAGATTATTAGCTAGCAAGAAATTAGGTTTAGAAGAAGTTCCTCTTATAATTGCTAGTGAACTGATCGATGCTAAAATAAGAGCTTTTATATAAAACATAGATAAGAAAGCGAAATTAAATGTACCTATAATACCATTTATAAAATCAAAGAATCGGGTGCAGGTATGTATAGGGGCGAGAAAAGATAGTCCCTTTTATATGTGGTTATAGTTTATTAGTAAAACGCTATATATCCAATATAGAAAAGGCGGTGCGAGTCCGACCTAACCGCTCCAAAACTGCTAAAAATAGACAAAAAAAGACCACCAAATGCTTGCTCTCATATACTTTATGATGTATACTGTGATCAGAAATGAGGAAGTAATGAATTTAATAGAAAAAATAATAAGCCTTATAACGGCAATAATCAGTTTAGCAGCTGCGATTATAGCGTATAAGGCTAGTAAAAAAGAGGATAAATAATTATCCTCCCCCTAATAGGGGTTATTAATATTATATTAAATTCATTAAAAAAATCAATGATAATTAGAGTGATAGCATTGATAATTGCTATAATTGCCTTAGTAATTTCTATTAAGGCATATAGCAATACAAAAAATAACAATGACAGAAAATAAAACTAGTGATGCCCAAATCAAAGCTAGTAAAAAGCGGAATGCTAAAAACCCAGATATAGTAAAAAAGTCTAGGTATAAATCAAGTGCAAAGATTTATATTAGAGATTGGGCAGATGAAGAAGATTTGAAACAAATTGAAGAATGGATTAGACAAAGAAGAGATAATAAATAGTAAATTAAGGCGGGAATAAAAGCCCGTCTTTTTGCTTTAATCAAGATTATATATAGATGATATATAGTTTATAAATCTTTATAAAAAAGGAGGTGTGCATTAATGTGGCTATTACCAATCAACAAGAGAAATTTATTGAAGAGATAATAAAAGAGAAAAGCTACTCAGATGCATATCGTTCAGCTTATCCTAAATCCAAAAAATGGAAAAATCAATCTGTAGCCTCTAAAGCATATCAATTACGAACGAAATCAGAAGTAAGTAAAAGAATTGAAGAACTTAGGGAAATTAAAAGGGCTGAATATGAAGAACATTTTATATATGACCCTGCAGAAAGTCAAAAAATGACGTATAATGCGATGAAGCTTTCTTATCAAGATATGCAAATAAATGGAATACGCACTGCAAATACACAATTATTTTTATGTGCTAGAAAAGATTTGGAAGATAGGGAATAAGCTCGAATTAGCAGGGAGGCATACCAATCATTGAAAATCAAAAGACGCGAGGTGCAAATTGCTAAATTACAAGCGGAGATTGATAAAATAAAAGGTATAGGTGAAGAGATTGAGGATTTATCCGAGATCGAGGAGGAAATATACGGGCTGCTAGATGACAAGGAGTAAAAAAAACAATAGACTTTGTCTTTAAAGAAAAGCACAAGGAGTATATAAGACAAGCGACCAAGAATACCTACAACATAGCTGAGGGTGCGGTAAGGGCAGGTAAAACAGTAGATAATATTTTTGCTTTTGCCTCTGATATAAAAAGGACACACGATAGAATACACCTAGCCACAGGGTCGACATTAGCTAACGCCAAATTAAATATAGGTGATGTTAACGGGAAAACCGAAAGACAATCCCGTGGGAATACTATTAAATTACCCGAACGGAGTATGGAATGAATAAAGAGTATAAAGAAAACGTCTCAAAGAGTTAACATGGACTGACGGAAGTTATTATGTGTCTAACTTGGGTCGAGTAATGAGTTTTCGTGGCTAGATGTAAACAATATCGATGGAGACAAAACAAACAATAGATTAGACAATTTAGAATATTGCGCTAGAAAAGAAAATATGCAACATTTTGTTTATCCCTCACACATGGGAATCTATGTTCAGATAATATTAGAAATTGTTTACCCTATGCAAATAGAAATCTTTATGGGATAATTTCCGACCTTCTTCTCTTTATATATAAATGAAGGAGTATTTAATGAGTGTCAAAAAGGTGGTGATAATTATACCTTAGTTTAAAATCGTTATCTGAATTATCCTAATCTTTCTTTTAAGGGCAAAGATATATTATTTAATTTATATAATAACTTTCAGATAATGGAATATATATTTTTATCAACCATGAACTATAGTATGTAATTATTTTTTAAACAAAATATAAGGTTAGGAAAGGTAGTCCCCAATATAAAGATGATTGATAACTAAAATAATGCTAAAGATTTGTCATTAATTTATATTATTATTTAGATGATAATAATCGTATCAAGGTAAAGGGAAAATGACATAGTCATACAACTTGGTATAATTATTGTATTAGCACAGCTTAGAAAGGTTATTAAATGGCTTATATAGAATTAAATAATTTATCAAAAGAATATAAATCTGGTTCATCAACTATTGTTGCTAATGATAATATCAGTTTTGATCTAGAACGTGGTAAACTTTTAGTAATTGTTGGTGCATCTGGTGCTGGAAAAACAACTCTTTTAAATATACTTGGTGGTATGGAGCAAGCAAGTAGCGGACAAATCTTAATTGATGGCAAGGATTTAACAAAACTTGATGACAAAGACCTTACTACTTATAGGAGAAATGATGTTGGATTTGTATTTCAACACTATAATCTCATACCAAATCTTACTGCAATTGAAAATGTAGAACTAGCTGCAGAAATTTCTGATAATCCCTTAAAGTCAGAAGAAGTTTTAGCAAATGTAGGATTAGAAAATAGATCAGAAAATTTCCCAGCCCAATTATCAGGTGGGGAGCAACAAAGGGTTGCTATTGCAAGGGCATTAGCAAAAAATCCTAAAATCTTATTATGTGATGAGCCTACAGGGGCTCTAGATTTTGAAACTGGGAAAAATATTTTAAGGCTACTTCAAGATGCATCAAGAAAACTAGGAGCGACAGTAATCATCATTACTCATAACTCACTAATAAAGCCAATGGCTGACGTAGTTATTGAGTTGCGTGATGGAAGAGTAATCAAAAATTATGAAAATACTGACCCAACACCGGTTGAAAATATTGAGTGGTGATCTTTGTGAATAAAACATATTTTAAAAATATCCTAAAGGATATAAAAAATACCAAGGGAAAGGTAACATCTATTGCAACCATGGTTGGACTTGCTGCTTTAGTTGTGGTCGCTTTGACCTTAACAGGCCCTACTATGAGGAAAACCTTAAATAGTTCCCTAAAAACATACAATCATCCAGATTTAATCTTAAAATCAACTTATGGACTTGACTATGAAGATGAGATGATTATAAAAAAGGATAAAGATATAGATAAGATAAGCTTGGTAAAAACTGCTGATTTACTGGAGGATGAGACCTTAATCAGGGTTAAAAGCTACAATGAAACTATCCCAAAATCGGTAATAATAAATGGACGTAAACCGAAAAAGAAAAATGAAATAATTTTAGATAGAATTTTGAAAGACAAATATAAAATTGGTGATAAGATTAAATTTTCATATGTAGATAATCCAAAATTTGACGAAGAAGTCATGGATAATTTGGAATATGAAGTTGTAGGATTTTTTAGAACATCAGATTATTTTATGGAGGATATGAGAGAGCTGTCTTTTAGTGCAAAAAAAGAACTTAATGGATATGCTTATGTCCTTGATGAAAATTTTGATACTGATAAATATGGGGAAGCTAATATTATCTATAAAAGTACTAAAAATTTAGATAAATCATCTTATGATTATCAAAGTTTTGTAGATAATAAAAAAGAAAATTTGGAAAATGCTATAGCAAATCGTCCGGGAGAGGTGCTTAAAAAAATAAGATCAGATGCAAATGATGACTTGGATGATGCCCAAAATGAAATTGATGATGCAAAAACAGAGATTTCTAATGCTGAAAAGGAATTAAAAAAAGCTAGAGCAGATTTAGACCAGGGCTATAAAGATTATGAAGAGGGCAAAAAGAAATTTGCAAAAGAAACAACAAATGCCCAAAATGAATTAGAAGCTGCAAAGAAAAAGCTAATCGATGGCCAGAATCAAATTGATATTGGTAGAGACACCTATAATACAAATCTAAATCAATATAATAATAGAATAAATGCTGGTCAAAATGAAATAAATTCTAAAGAGCAAGAGCTAAATCTTGGACAAAGTGAATTGGAAAAAGCGCAAGCTGACCTAAATGCTGGTTATCAAAAATTAGAAAATGAATTTCAAAAGCCAAGGGCAGAATTAACTAGAAAAAAATCCCAATTAGATGATTTAAAAATTTACTTAGAAGAAAGACAAAATCAATTGTCCAGCTTGGAAGATGATAATTTAAATATAAATTATGAAGACCTTAATCAATTAAAGGCAGAGATTGAAAGTCTAAGGAATCAATATGAACAAGGACTTCAGGAATACGAAACAGGTAAAAATACCTTAGAATCAAATTATCAGTCTGAAAAAGAAAAAATAGATCAAGGGCAAAGGGAAATAAATAATAAAAAATCAGAGCTAGATGCAGGATGGGAAGAACTTAATCAAGGAAAAAGAGAATTAGAGGCTCAAAAAAATGAAGGCTGGTCTAACTTAAGTGCAGCTAAAAATGAACTTGACCAAAATCAAGCTAATATAGATGCTGGTTGGGATGATTATAATGCAGGTCTTAATAAACTTCAGTCAGAAAAAATAAACGGACAAAAAAAATTAGAAGACTCATATAAAAAGCTTATGGATGGGGAAGATGAGTACCAGAAAAATTTAGATAAGTTCAAAAAAGAAAAGTCAGATGCCCTTGATGATATAAACAAGGGAGAGGATGAGATAAAAGAAAACAAAGAAGCCTTATTAAAATTAGTTGACCCAGAATATGATGTAGAGACTATTTTTGACAATGAGGGTATAGATACCTACTACCAAAATTCTTTAAATATGGATGACCTAACCAAAGTTTTTCCTACATTTTTCTATCTAGTAGCTATGCTTGTTACCCTTACGACCATGAAAAGATATATCGATGAGCAACGAATTATAAATGGTACCCTTAAATCCCTAGGATATTCTGATAAGCAAATCAGCCAAAGGTTTTACCTCTATGGTATCATTCCAACACTTATAGGATCTATAATAGGTTCTTTAATAGGGAGATTTTTAGTAAGTCGTGTCATAATAAATGCTTACTCATCTGGGTTTGGAAATCTTGGTATAGATTATGTCAATTCTCTCCCATATATACTTCTGGCCATACTTTTATCAATAGGTCTAGTTGCCCTTACAGTATATTTTTCATCAAAAGAAACAGTAAAAGAGACACCAGCAGCTTTATTAAGGCCCAAATCACCAGAAGTTGGAAAGAAAATACTTCTTGAACGAATCAAGCCAATTTGGAAAAATCTTTCCTTTATGCAAAAAATCACATCAAGAAATCTATTTCGATATAAGTCCAGAATGTTTATGACCCTTTTTGGAGTTGGTGGATGTACAGCCCTTACATTTTTTGGATTTGCAATGATTGATTCTATAAAAGATACTGTAGACTGGCAGCAAAATAGGATTAATCACTATGATGTCATAGCCATGGTGGATGAAAATGCTACAGATGAAGAGTTCAAAAATTATAAACAAAAAATTAATGACTACGACTCTCTATCAATTAGTTTTGAAGAAGCAAATATCAATAATAAGGCTAATAAATTAAATGTAAATCTAGTGATTCCTGAGGATTATAAGAAAATAGATGACTTTGTAAGCCTTAAAAGTCTAGATAGAAGACCAATAGATTTATCAAATGAAAAGGCTGTTATTACAGAAAAAGCATCTGATAAGCTAGGTATTAAAAAAGGCGATAAGATAAAATTCTCCTATCATGGCAAGGATTTTGAATTGCCAGTCACGAATATTGCAGAAAACTACACCGGCCATTACATTTATATTTCAAAAGAAAACTTTGAAAATATATCTGGCAAAAATCCAGAATTTAACGCTGACTATCTTAGAGGAGATGCAAGTCATATAATAAAAAATATTGAAAATGAAAAGGCGGTAAGCGCAATAATTAATGCATCTGTAATCTATGCATCTATGGATGTACTACTAGCTAATTTAAATATAGTTATAGGGATTATAACAATTATTTCTGGTCTACTGGCCCTAGTAGTTTTATATAATCTGATTAATATAAATGTTAGTGAAAGAAAAAGGGAACTTGCAACTATAAAGGTTCTCGGGTTTTATCCAAGAGAAGTAACTTCTTATATATTTAGAGAAATATTTATCCTTACCATACTTGGAATTTTTGTAGGATTTGGTTTAGGATATGCTATGTTTAGGTATATAATATACGTAGTGGCACCATCTGATATTTTATTATCCTACAGGGTCCACTTAAACCCATTTTTATATAGTGGATTGATAACAATCGCTATTTCAATAATATTACTATTTATAGTCCATAAAAGGCTTAAAAAAATTAATATGGCTGAGGCTATGAGTAGTGGTGAATAATTATTTAAGGAGTTATAATGAAAATTTATTTAGTAAGACATGGATTTACCCAATCAAATAGGGCTAGAACTGAATCATTTGAAGATAGCAAATTAAACAAAAGTGGTTTTAATGTCCTAGTTAATACTAGAAGAAATCTTGAAAAATATAATATTGATAAGGTATACACCTCAGAATTAAAAGATGCTACCCAAACTGCTGATATGCTTGGATACCACGATTACACAATTGATCCTAGATTAAATGAGTTGGACTTTGGTGAATATAGCGGTCAATTGTTAGAAGAAATCAACGAACACTATGAGGGTGTTTTAAAAAATGAAGATGACATTTTCAATGTAAAATATCCTGGAAATGAGAGCCGTAATGATATTATAAAAAGGGTAGGCGATTTTCTAGATGAGCTAGTTGAAAAGGATGAAAATGCTCTGTGCATTAGCCACTCATTAACTATAAAATCAGCCCTATTTTGGATTTTAAAAAATAAATCTGATTGGGATAGTTTTTGGATAGAAAATGGATCAGTAACCATTTTTGATATAAAGGATGGCAAAAAACTTATCAAGGGTGTAAATATAGTTTAATTTTTTAAAACAAGGTCTTATGGCCTTGTTTTTTTCTTTATGAGTTTTAAGATATAATAGTATGAAAGGAGAGAATAATGAGAATAATTTTAGTTAGACATGGTTTAAGTGAAGCAAATATTTCGAAATTTTATTCCTTAGAAGATACTATTTTGCACGAAAGTGGATTTAGTGTATTAAATAATACAAGAAGAAATTTAGAAAAATATGATATAGATGAAGTTTATGTATCAGAACTAAAAAGAAGCCAGCAAACTGCAGAAAGGCTTGGATATACAGATTACATAATCGACAGTCGTATTAATGAACTTGATTTTGGAGAATTTAAGGGCAAGTTTTTTGATGATATTAGGGCAAGTGAAATTGAGTTTATTGAAAAGCAAAAAAAAGACCTATTTAATTTAAGGTACCCTGGTGGAGAGTCTATCAACGATGTCATAAAAAGAACTAGTGAATTCTTTGAAGAAAAATCAAGGAATAATAAAAATATCCTTTGCATAAGCCACGGCATGGCCATCAAATCTTCTTTATTTTGGCTACTCAAAGATAAGGAAAATTGGGAAAGATTTTGGCTAGAAAATGGGTCTATTACAGTATTTAGGATTGAAGAAGATAGAAAAATTATAGAAAGTGTAAATCTTTTATGAAATTTATCCACCTAGCTGACGCTCACCTAGCGGATAAGTCTTGTTTTAATAATGATATGGGATCTATGATTAGGAAAAAATCTTGGGAATCTTTTCATAATATTTTTATGGCAAATAAAGATGTAGACTTTGCTCTAATAGCAGGAGACTTATTTGAAAGACTGTTTTTTTCACCCAAAGATTTTGATAAACTTTTTGATATTTTTAAAAACTTTGGCAAAGATATTTACTATGTTAGTGGAAATCATGATTATTTTGATGATTATAATACTATTTTCTTAAATAATAAGCCGAATAACCTCCATATATTTACCGAAGAAAACCTATCCCTATTTGAAAAAGAAAATCTTAGAGTTTATGGACTATCATATAAGGACCGCATCTATAAAAATGATTTTCCTTATGATTTAATATTGGATGATAAATTTTTTAATATACTACTTGTCCATGGTGACATCAGTCCAAATCCTACAAATTACTTAGACTTAGATCCATTAAAGTTAAATAAAATAGCCTTTGACTACATCGCCCTTGGACACATACATAAGGCTTCAAATATTAATAATATTTACTATCCAGGTAGCATAGAGCCCCATGATTTTACTGATATATATGACTATGGATATATCCGCTACGATGATGGTAAAATCAACCACATTGATTCATCACTTTTAAGTTTTAATAGTCTAGATATATATCCAAATGATTTTAAATCTGAGGCTGAAATATTAGATTTTATCAATCAAAAACTTAGTAATAAGATAAATTTTTTAAGGATAAATCTCAAAGAAGAATCAGAAATTGATTATAAGAACTTAAAGAAAAAAATAAATGCTGAATATGTGGAAATAAATGAAGCCTACGATAAGGATTTATTTAATCTAGGAGATTTATATCCAAATTCCCTTTTAAGCAAATTTGACAAGCAATTTGAAAATGCTGATGATCAAATAAGCATGCTTGCTAGACAAGTTGGCCTAGAGGCAATATTAAGGAGTAAAAAATGACTATATATATTAAAAAGCTCCATATAATTTCATTTGGCCAGTTTGAAAATACAAGTATTGATTTTACTGAAAGTTTTAACCTAATATATGGCAAAAATGAATCTGGGAAATCAACTATTGCAAGCTTTATAGAGGGACTTCTTTACGGTTTTGATGATGGTAACCGTGTCCGCCACTTTAACAAAAAACAAGAAATCTATAGACCTTTAAACTCTTATAAGTATGCAGGTTTTGGGTTTTTTAACAAAAATGGCAGAAATTATAGAATCAGCCGCAATTTTGATAATGGTGAATACGAAATATTTGATCTAAATAATAATGAAGTGGTTGATGCAAAGGCTATTAACCTAAATTATCCAGGAGAATTTTTACTAGATATACCCTACGAAATATATAAAAATATCATCTCTAACTACCAGGCACAGGAGTCATCTGATATGGCAAGGGCAAAAATTGTTGAGCTAATTACCAATCGAGATGACTACAATTTTTCAGCAAGTGATGCTATAAATATTTTAGATAGCAAACTTTCTGAAATCGGAACAAACCGTGCATATACCAAGCCATATGCAAAAACTAAAGCAGAGATAGAAGAGATTTCAGCAGAAATTTTAGAACTAAAAAGTCTTAGAAATGAAACGAATATAGACTTTGCTAAATTATATAGAAACCGCGATGATATTAAAAACAAAACAGAAAAGCTTAAGCAATTAAAAAACACCCGTGATGCTTATAGGGAAAATGTGGCTTATAAAAATCTTGAAGATGAGATTAAGTATAAAAATGAGCTTAATTATGTAGAGGATGAACTTAAAAAATACGATGATTTTATAAATTCTGAAAATTTAGAAAAGAAGGAAAAAACTCAAAACTTATCTGATAAAAAACTTTATAAACACTATGGCTTATATTTTCTAGGTTCCATTTTACTAATCTTTTTTTGGAGATATTTTAAGCAAAATTATCTGCTAGCCATAGCTATAATTTTGCCAATTATGATGATTGCTATTGATAAAAAAGATGCAAATCTTTCAGATAGTGATGATAAAAAGTATAATGATCAGAGATACATCGAATATTTAAGATTGGTTAACGAAAAGGAAAAAATCCAAGAAGTTCTAAGAGTCCTAGAAAATCAAGATAAAACTAGGGATAGGTCAAGTATTAAAGAGATTCAAAAGCTTGATATTAAGGATACTGAAGCTAAGATAAAAAAACTAGAAAATGACCTAGAAGACTTAAGAAATAATAATATTTACTTGGAAAGAAAACTAGCAAGTGCTGAAAATGAGCTAAACAATGAGGTGGACTTGGTAGATAGGCTAAATACTTTAGAGAAAAATCTAAATGATATGGAAAATCAAATAAAAGCCATAAATCTTGCCAAAGATAAGATTATAGAAATAAGCCAAAGTTCTAATACCGACAGGAAAGAATTTGATAGAAAAATATCAGATTTAATTTCTACTATAAGCAAGGATAGATATAGGAATATTTCTTATGATACTGAACTTAATCCAAGTATCATAACAAACACTGGCGAATCTCTAAGTATAGATAAACTTTCAACTGGATTTTATGATCAAATTAACTTTGCCCTTAAATTTTTGATAAATGAAAATAAACTAGATAATTTTATTATTTTCGATGATGCATTTATAAACTATGATTTAGAAAGACTGAGATCAGCCTTGTTCTTTTTGCTTGATTTAGCAAATGATAGGCAAATTATATATCTTACTTGCCATAATCGAGAAGAAGAGGTTTTAAAAAATGAAAACATCGAATTTAATATGATTGATTTGGAGGAAATATGATTTTTGCCCTAGCTGACTTGCATCTTGATTATACAGGGGAAAAGAGCATGGAAGTCTTCGGTTTAAATTGGGAAAATTATCAGGACCGTATTTTTAATAATTGGAACGATGTTGTAGGATCTGGTGATACAGTTCTAATTCCAGGGGATATTTCCTGGGCCATGGACTTAGATCATGCAGCCATTGATCTAAAAAAAATAGATGAGCTAAATGGCAGAAAAATCCTAATGAAAGGCAACCACGATTATTGGTGGACCTCTTTAAATAAAATCAATAATTTGGGTCTAGATTCCGTGGATTTTTTACAAAACAATTCTTTTAATATTGATGGATACGATATCTGCGGGACACGAGGATGGATACCAAGAGACCATAAGGATTTTACTGACCATGATGAAAAAATTTTCACCCGTGAACTAATGAGATTAGGTAATTCATTAAGGGCAAGCGGGGATAATAAAAAAATTATCATGCTTCATTATCCGCCAATTAACCAGGATAAAACATTTAATGAGTTTTATGATATTTGCTTAGATAATAATGTAGAATATTTAATCTATGGTCACCTACATGGTATTGGCCATAATCTTATTAAAGAAGGAAAATTTGAAGGCATAGACATCAAATGCGTAGCAGGTGATTATATAAATTTTACACCGGTGAGGATAGTATAAATGCAAAGAGAAATTGAAGTAAAAGTATTAAATATAAATCCAAAAGAAATTGAAGAAAAATTAAATAATTTAGGTGGGAAAAAAATCTCCCATGAGTTCCAAAAAAATTACACTTTTGCCCCAAAAGAAGGAGAATTTGAACACGGATATTTAAGAATTCGTGAAACAGAAATTGATGGAGAAAAACAATATATAGAGCTTACCTTTAAACGAGTTGAAAGTGATAATGACTTTAGGGTAAATAACGAATACACAGTTAATATTGATTCTGTATCTATGATGATTAAAATTCTGGAAGAAATTGGTATAAATTTAGAATACGAGGGAGAGAAAGAACGTATTTCTTACTCATATAAGGGCCAAAGATTTGATATCGATATTTGGGATAAAAAAACTTATCCAGACCCATATATGGAGATAGAATTTACAAATGGGGATATGATGGATGAGATATTAGCTGATCTAAATATTGACAAAAAAAACGTAAGTACTGAATCTATTACAGAACTTAGGTCAAAATTAAATATGTAAAAACTTGACTAAAAGAAATATTTCGTGTAATATCTTTAAGGATTAAAGGAGAGTATAAATGATTAGCATTAAAAATTTATTGACATCAGAAGAACTTTTTAAAGACGATATATACGAAATAGTTGATTTAGCAAATGAAATTATTAAGAGTCCACTAGATTTTTCTCATATGTGTGAGGGGAAAATTTTAGGGACTCTTTTTTTTGAACCTTCAACTAGGACTAGACTTTCATTTGAATCAGCTATGATTAGGCTTGGTGGATCTGTGGTTGGATTTTCCGATGCAAATGTATCTTCATCTACAAAAGGTGAGAGTTTGCAAGATACGGTGAGAACAGTTAGCCAATATGCAGATATCATTGCCATGCGCCATCCGCAAGAAGGTGCGGCATACTTAGCATCATTAACTGCAGATTGTCCTATAATAAATGCTGGTGATGGGGGACACCAACATCCTACACAAACTCTAACAGATGTATTAACCATTAGCCAATACAAGGACTCTTTAGAAAATCATACTATTGGTCTAGTAGGAGATTTAAAATACGGAAGAACTGTGCATTCGCTTTTAAAGGTTATGAATTTATTTGATAATAATAACTTTATTCTAATCTCCCCAGAAGAATTAAAATTACCTCAATATGTAAAGGAAGATGTATTTAAAGATAAGCAAAACTATATCGAAACAACCAACCTAGATGAGGTTATGGATAAAGTTGATATTCTTTATATGACTCGTATCCAAAAGGAAAGATTCTTTTCAATGAGCCAATACACAAGACTTAAAGATTCGTATATCCTAGATAAGGCAAAACTTAAAAGAGCTAAAGAATATATGATTATTATGCACCCACTTCCAAGGGTAAATGAAATTGCAACAGAAGTAGACAAAGATCCAAGAGCTGTTTACTTCAATCAAGTAAAATACGGCATGTATATAAGAATGGCTCTTATTGTGAAATTATTGGAGGCGAATAATGCTTGAGATTACAAGTTTAAAAAACGGAATAGTTATTGACCACGTTAAGCCAGGAAATGGAATAAAAATATTTGAACTACTAGGACTCGCTGATCTTGATGATCAAGTAGCCTTAATATTAAATGCTGAGTCATCAAATATGGGCAGAAAAGACATAATCAAAGTGGAAAACCACCAAGATTTAGACCTAGATATAGTATCTATTATAGATCCTACTGCTACTGTAAATATTATCGAAAACGAAGAAGTAGTAGAAAAAAAGGTCTTGGAATTACCAGAAGTTATAGAAAATATTCTTACCTGCCAAAATCCAAAATGTATTTCAACCTCAGAAAGATCAGTAACATCAAAATTCATCCTTATTAACCCTGAAGAAACAAAATACAAATGTGCCTACTGTGATCACATTTATGATGTGGAAGAATAATGAAACAGATATTTAAAAATTGCTATGCCTTTGATGATGTAAAGATTTCAAAAAAACCAATCTATGTTGAAGATGGAATAATTGTTGAGGCATTTAAAGAAAATGAAGCTGATCAAGTAATTGATTGTGAAAACTTAACCCTAGTCCCATCCTTTGTAGATATGCACGTACATTTTAGAGATCCAGGATTTACTTACAAAGAAGACTTAGAAACAGGATCTCACTCAGCCCTTGCAGGTGGCTATACTTCTGTACTTTTAATGGGAAATACAAAACCAACTGTATCTAGTCCAGATATTTATAATGACATTATAAAGCGTGGAAAAGAATTAGATTTAATTGATATTGACCAAGTATATACTATTACTGAAAATTTTGATGGTAAAACACTAGACCACCTAGATTATATGCCAGAATCTGTAAAATATATTTCAGATGATGGGCATGGAGTAAATGATGATATGGTTATGTATAAGGCTATGGAAAAAGCAAAAGAACTAGGCGTTGTTATGACCCTACATGAAGAAGTTGATGAAGTTTCTGATGTGGATTATGAAATTGCAGAAGATGCTATGACCCTTCGTGATTGTTACTATGCTTATAAATTAAATTGCCCTGTACATTTTTCTCACGTTTCAACCAAGGGTGCTATCACGGCTATAAAATACTTTAAAGATTTAGGTGCACCAATTACTTGCGAAGTTACTCCTCACCACTTATTATTAGCTGATAAAGGACGCGAAGAAGTAAAAGTAAATCCACCTATAAGAAAAGAAGAGGATAGAAAAACTTTAATAGAAATGATTAAAAATGGTACTGTAGATGCAATATCCACAGACCATGCTCCTCATAGTAAGGAAGATAAGGGAAAAGGTGCACCAGGTTTTATTGGTATAGAAACTGCTTTTTCAACTTGCTATGAAGTTTTAGTAAAATCGGGTGAAATTTCTTTAAACGATTTGATAAAAATAATGGCAACAAATCCTTCAAAATTATTGGGGTTAAATAAAGGAAAACTTGAAGTAGGATATGAAGCAGACTTTACCTTAATAGACCTAGATGAATCTTATATTTATAAAGAAGAAGATATAAAATCAAAATCAAAAAATTCTTTATTTATAGATCAAGAACTTTTTGGCAAGGTTAAAAAAGTTTATAAGAAAGGTGTCCTAAAATATGCAGATAATAGATAGATTATATAAAGAAGTGGAAGAAAAGGGATTTGTCTGTGTAGGCCTTGACACTTCCCTCGATTACATACCAGAAAAAAATAAGGAAAGTAAAAGCATTCATGAGGCTATCTTTGATTTCAATAAAGAAATTATAGATGCTACTTGTGACATAACAGCCATCTATAAGCTTCAAATAGCCTATTATGAGTCTTACGGTATTGAAGGAATGCTTGCTTATAGGGATACTCTAGCATATCTAAAAGAAGAAGATTTATTATCCATAGGTGATATTAAAAGATCAGATATAGCAGCATCTGCAAGTCAATATGCCAAAGCCCACTTTGAGGGAGATTTTGAAACAGAATTTATAACCCTAAATCCATATATGGGAATGGACTCAATTGAGCCTTATGAAGAATATTTAGCAAGTGGTAAAAAAGGAGTTTTTGTCTTACTAAGAACATCAAATCCTGGGGCAAACGACTTTGAAGTCTTAAAAACAGATGGAGAAGAATTGTTCTTTAAAGTAGGAGATAAATTACAAGAGCTAAATGAAAAATATATAGGAGAATCCGGTTATGGTCCAGTAGGCTTTGTAGTAGGAGCAACCCATACCAAAGAAGTTGAAGAAATTAGAGAAAGATATAAAAATAATTTCTTTTTAATTCCAGGTTTTGGTGCCCAAGGAGCAGATAGCTTAAATGTTTATAAACTTTTAAATGACAATAACGGTGGAGTGGTTAATAATTCCCGTGGCGTATTAAAAGCTTATATGAACTACGAAGATGGGGCAGATAATATTGGTAAATACGCTAGAGAAGCTGTTTTAAAAACCAGAGAGGATATTTTAAAAAATGAAGACCTATAAAAATGGTGTGATTACAGAAAATATTGAAATAGCTCCTAGTATTTGGAAAATGAAAGTCGATATAGGTTTAAAGGCAAAATCTGGCCAATTTTTTATGTTTAGAACAGAAAGTTTTAGAAACGAGCCACTTTTATCTCGTCCTTTTGGAGTTTGCGATCAAGACGATGAAGAGCTTACATTTTTATACCAAGTGGTAGGTGCAGGCACTGAAATTATGGCAGGACTCACTCCAGGCCATAAGGTAAAGCTTTTAGGTCCTTTAGGCAGAGGATTTGATATTGACCTTGCTAAGGATAAAAAAGTTGCTGTAGTAGCTGGAGGAATAGGTATAGCACCACTTTTAGATTTAGTAAAAAATTTACCTCATAAACCAGATTTTTACGCAGGATTTACCTTTGACCCTTACTTTGTAGATGACTTTAGACCCTATGTAAAATCAGTAACTACTACCTCATTTAAAAATGATAAAAAGTTTATCACAGAATATTTAAATCCAGATGACTATGACGTAATTTATGCTTGTGGTCCAAATGGTTTGCTTAAGGCAATTCATGACAAAAATATCAAAGCACACCTACAAGTATCCATGGAAGCGCATATGGCTTGTGGGATTGGAGCATGCCTTGGTTGTACAGTGCCAAGTGCTGATGGAGAATTTTTAAGAGTCTGCAAGGACGGCCCAGTTTTTGATGCAAGGGAGGTTTTTGAATGAATATAGGAGTAGATATTTGTGGTATCCACTTTAAAAACCCAGTTATAGCTGCAAGTGGAACTTTTGGTTTTGGAAAAGAATTTGCAGATTATATAGACTTAAATAAGCTAGGTGGTATTTGTTCTAAAGGCCTTACATTAAATAAAAACTTGGGCAATGCCGGTATAAGAATCCACGAAACCCCATCAGGTATTATGAACTCAATTGGACTTCAAAACCCAGGTATAGAATATTTTGTAAATGAAGAACTTCCATTTTTACTTAGCAAGGATACAGTTACAATTGCAAACCTAGGCGGCCATTCAATAGAAGACTATGTAAAAGGCGCAAGCATCCTAGAAAAAACTGATGTGCCTATGATAGAACTAAATATTTCTTGCCCAAATGTCAAAGAGGGTGGTATGGCCTTTGGTACAAATCCAATTAAGGCCAGTGAAGTCATATCAAAAGTAAAAAAAGAAACTAAAAAACCACTTATAGTAAAACTTTCTCCAAATGTAGGATCTATTTCAGATTTTTCAAAGCTTGCTGAGGATAATGGGGCAGATGCAATTTCATTAGTAAATACCTTTAACGCTATGGCCATAGATATAAATACAAAAGCTCCAGTTTTTGTAAACAAAACTGCAGGTCTATCGGGACCAGCCATAAAACCAATAGCTTTAAGAATGGTTTATGAAGCAGCTCATGCAGTAGATATTCCAGTTATTGGCATGGGTGGAATAATGGATTACAAAGATGCCCTAGAATTTATAATGGCAGGAGCATCTGCTATCCAAGTAGGGACTGCAAATTTTGTAGACTACAATACCATGCTAGATGTTGCTCTAGGTATAGAAAATTACTTACTGGAAAATAATATAGAAGATATAAAAGAAATCACAGGAATTATTTAGGAGAGAATATGGATAAGACTATAGAATTATTAAAAAAATCAGATGCTCTTTTAGAAGGTCACTTCTTACTTTCAAGCGGAAAACACTCTGATAGATACATCCAGTGTGCAAAATTAATCCAACACCCAGAATACTGTAAGGAAGTTTCTGAAATAATTGCAGAAAAATTAAAAGAAGCTAATATTGATGTTGATTTATGTGTAGGACCTGCCATGGGTGGAGTTATTATCTCTTATGAAGTAGCAAAAGTTCTTGGAACAAATGCAATTTTTACAGAAAGAGTAGATAATGAAATGACCTTGCGACGTGGATTTGAAATCACAGAAGGGGCAAGGGTAATTGTAGTAGAAGATGTAATTACCACAGGCAAATCTTCGTTTGAAACTGTAGATGTAATTAGATCATATGGGGCTGAAGTTGTTGCTCTTGCATCTATAGTAAATAGATCAAATAAAGATGAAATAAATGGATTGCCAATAATTTCTGCAAGCAAAATAGACGTAAATACTTATGACGCAGATGACTTACCAGAACACTTAAAAAATACAGAAGCTGTAAAACCTGGGTCAAGAAAAATCATACAATAATTTGCGTATTTATTTCCTAGCTAATATAATTTATAAAAAAGCAAGGATTTAATTTATATATGAAAAATAAAAAAATGACGTCATCAATTTTAAGACTTATTTCCATAACATTTTGCCTAATTATATTAAGTGCAAAAACTGTATTAGCGTCAAAAGATCAAACAAAATCAAATTTATTGAATGGGATAAATAAAATAGATTACGAATCAAGTCTGCTCAAAAAAACTAGGGCAGAAAAATTTTCTAAATTAGAAGATGATTTAAATATTTTTTACGACAAAGGTTCAAGTAAAATTGACTCTAAAAATATGTTTTATGCTCTAAATGTACCAGAATTTACCGAAGAAGAGTATGAAACTGCCTTAGATGGTACTGGTTTAGCTGGACTTGGCAAAGATTTTAAAAATGCGGGAGATACTTATGGAGTAAATCCAATATTGCTAATGGCAATGGCAAAACATGAAACTGGCAATGGAACAAGTGAATTATTTATAAATAAGAATAATTTATTTGGATTTAATGCAGTTGACCATGATCCTTACAATATGGCCACAGATTTTAATACTCCTGCTGATTCCATAAATACAGTAGCAAAACACTTAAAGGAAAATTATTTATCAAGTGAAGGGCCATATTATAATGGTATTTCGACAGATGCCATTGGTATAAATTATGCAACAGACCCAGATTGGTCAAAAAAAGTAAATTGGATGATGATAGAAGTTGCAAACGCAATGATTGAAAATTTTAAAGATGATACAGGAATGTAACCTGTCTTTTTTTAAAATAATAGTGAGGAATTATGGATACAAAATCATTTTTAAAAGGAAGATCAACTAATGCCTATACATTTTTTGGCAACCATAAGAAAAATCAAGGATATATCTTTAGAGTCTATGCGCCAAATGCAAGTAAGGTTGAAATTATTGGAGACTTTAATGATTGGCAGGGACAAAATTTAAGAAGATATAGTAGCGGAGTGTTTTCGACAACTATTAAAAATGCAAAAGAAAATGATAGGTATCAGCATAAAATTTATAATCAATACGGCACAGAAATCATAAAGATAGATCCATTTGCAAGAAAGATTTCACTTGATGAAAATTGTGCTCTTGTTGGCGATAGCGAATATATATTTAAAAATAAAAAAGTAAAAACAAAAGTTAAAAACATCTACCAAGTTCACTTAGGGTCACTTTTTAAGGATGAGGAATTTTCTTTTGATAAATTAATCAATCATTGTAAATCAAATAACTTTGACTGGATTTCTTTCTTACCCTTAGCAGAATACGAAAACTATAAGTCTTATGGATATAAAAACTTGAGTCTTTTTGCTTTTTCTCAAAGATACGGACAAGCAGATAAATTTAAAGAGTTTATAGACCTGGCCCATAAAAATAATATTGGTGTAATAGCAGAATTAGATATTTATGAGTTTGACAATAATAAATTTAGTTTAGACAACTTTGATGGGTCAAATATTTTCGGATATGATTATGAGGATATAAAGTACAATTATTATGGTGGAGTAAATTTTGACCCAAGCAAAAATATAAGTAAATCTTATCTTTTATCTGTAATAAATTATTGGTTAAATGAATTTAATCTTGATGGAATTATGCTAGCTAATATTGAAAATGCAATTTATTGGCAGGGAGATAAAAATAGGGGACTTAATGAGAATTGGATTTTACTACTAAAAGATATTATAGACTTGATTCATAAAAATGATGCTTATGTTCTAGCTAGTTTTAATGGGGTTTATGATTTAGATGTAAATTTTGATTATATATATGACTTAAGTTTTAGAGAAATAATAAGAATAATGCAGAAAGCACCGTTTGATAGGGATAATTATAAAAATATAGTGCAAAAATTAATAATGGCTGATAATAGTAATAAAATACTGGGTTTTACATATGTAGATTCTTACCTTGATGAGGCTAGCCTTGCTATGAAAATGTATGGAGAAGATAAAATCAGTCAATTAAAAAGTCTTTTTACACTTTTATATAGCTTAAATTCTTCTAAAATGCTATTTATGGGGGATGAGCTTGCAGATTTTGAAATTTTTTCAGTATTTAAGCCTAAGAATATAAATTCGGATAATAAGCAGAATCAGGCCTTTAATAAGTTCTATAATGATTTGGTAGATTTTTATAACAATGAATTAAATTTAAATCTATCAAATACCAAGATCTTAGATATTGGCGGATATAGTATTTTCTCCTTTATTAGGGAATTTGAGAACAAGAAATACTTAGTCATTATAAATCTTACTGATATAGAATACAAAATTCAAAGTCCATTTGATTTAGAAGAAACCATTAATTCAGAAAATCTTGATTATGGAGGAAATGGCAATATAAATGGGACAACAATTAAGGGTGATTTTATAAATATAATGCCATTTGCTTCGGCAATTTTTAAAATAAAATAGGATGAGAATTATTTCTCATCCTATTTTTTATTTTTTTGTTAATGTATATTGATTTTCCAAGTTATGTGCTATATTTGTAAATCTTTCTAATATAATTTTTCTAGGAATGATACCAACAAAATATCCGTTTTTGTGGGTAACACATATAAAGTTATGGTTAACAAGCAACCTTAAAACATCTTCCAGATTGTAGTTATCAAATAGAATTGGCACAACTTGGTTCATTACCTTTTTTACTTTGATCTGAGCAAGTCTATCTTCATCAAAAATAGATAAGTCTTCAGTGCTAGTAACTATATATGAAATAGAAATTAGTCCTCTCACCCTGTTTTCTTTATCAAGAACAGGTATAGTTTGGTATCCAGATGAAGATAAAACAAGGATGGCATGGACTAGCGAATCATCTTCGCGAACAATTGCTACATCACTTGCAGGAATCATTATATTTTCGGTAGGTTCTTTAAACATTTTTTCTATATTTTTACCAATCATATTTAGCTCCTTACTAAGATTATAAACTAGTTTTAGATAAAAATAAAGTAAAAAAATACCCCGAGGATAAACCTCGAGGTTATGTAAGCACACCCAGCTTCGAAATAAAAACTCACTAGAGTATCTATATAAATCTAGCTCGTGATAGGTGACCTTGCGGCACACAGAAAGATCTACTTAATGCTGCTACGTTCCCGTCCTGACATGGTTCATAGTTTCCTGTTGCGCAAGACCCAGCAGTCTACACTAGTTTATATAGGCTTGTAGTAAGAAAATATCCCTCGGCTGGGAATTCGACCCTGCTATAGCGATTGCAGGTTACAAGGCATCGCTAGTTCCCCGTCTAGTGCATGGCGGAGAGCATGGGATTTGAACCCATGATACATGAAATATGTATACACGATTTCCAATCGTGCTCCTTCAACCACTCGGACAGCTCTCCATATGATTACATTATTAGACTATACTATGAATTTTTATAAATGCAAAAATATTTGATATGGTATAATAAACTAGAAAGGAATATTATGGCAAGAGCATTATATAGAGAATATAGGCCCAAAACTTTTGACCAAGTTTTAGGCCAAGATAGGGTCACAAATGTCCTTAAAAACCAAGTAAAAACTGGCAAAATTAGCCACGCATACATATTTTCTGGTGAGCGAGGTACGGGGAAAACCTCTTGTGCAAAGATATTTGCAAAGGCAATAAATTGTTTAAATCCTAAAGATGGTTCACCTTGTTTAGAATGTGAAAATTGCAAGGCAATTGAGGAAGAATCTACAATTGATGTTGTGGAAATGGATGCTGCCAGCAATCGTAGGATAGATGACATCAGAAGCTTAAAAGATAATGTCATTTATCCACCAAATAAACTAAAATATAAGGTTTATATTATAGATGAGGCCCACATGATTACTCGCGAAGCATTTAATGCCTTACTTAAAATCATGGAAGAGCCACCAAGCCATCTAGTTTTTATACTGGCAACAACTGAGATAGAAAAAGTGCCACGTACAATCCTATCTCGTGTCCAAAAATTTGAATTTAATAAAATAGATGATTCAAATATCAAAAGTCAAATCAATCAAATCCTAACAGATAGAGAAATATCTATTGATAATGAAGCTATCGATTTGATTATCAAAAAAGCAAATGGAGCTATGCGTGATGCCCTAAGCATACTTGACCAGGTTGTTTCATATGGCGAAAAGTCCTACGACTTATCAAAAGTTGAGAGTTTGCTGGGTGTAGTTGATTTTTATGATGTAGATGGCCTAGCAGGATCAATTATTAATAAAGATGCCAAGGCTAGCTTGAATATTGTATTTAAACTTAGAGAAAATAATAAGAGCAATAAAGATATAATCGATAGTCTGATTTCTTATTTTAATGATATTTTAATTTTAAAATTGACAGCTGATGATACTTACTTTGATAATGGTGAGTACTTAGACTTTCTTACAAAGAGAGTTGAAGAGATAACAGATGTCGAGCTAGGAGATTATTTAGATGTTTTAATAGAATATTCTAATAAGTTAAAACTTACAGAAAATACCGACGTCCTTACAGAAGTTTGTATATTAAGACTTCTAAATTTAAAAAATATAAATAACATAGAATCTAGAATTTCTTATTTAGAAAAAAACACTGGTGATGATA
Organism: Anaerococcus sp. Marseille-Q5996; assembly: GCF_946893725.1. GTDB lineage: Bacteria > Bacillota > Clostridia > Tissierellales > Peptoniphilaceae > Anaerococcus > Anaerococcus martiniensis. The sequence continues at coordinate 198,345 of NZ_CAMPPE010000002.1, forward strand.
TAGTAGATTTGGTTACAAAGATAGTTGATAGTAAACTAGCTAATTTTAATCTAAATTCCACAGATAGGATAACACAAACTAGCAAAGAAATCGAAAAACCAATAGATCCAGAATTAAATCAAAAAGTAGAAAATAAAAATATAGAAGTAGAATATGAAAAAGAAGAAGTTTTTGATAAGGCAAATGATAAAAATGAATTATCATCAGTAGATGAAGAAAAAATCAAAACTATGCTCACAAAAACAGCAGGTGGTGTAATGAATGGACTATTTGCTGATGAAGGATTTAACTATAATATAAATCAGAATAACTTTATTTTCTATATCAAAGATGATTTTTATAAAATCTTTATAGAAACTAAAATAAATGAAATAGAAGCTAATTTAAAAGAAATACTAGCAGCTGATTATAGTTTTACTATTGATTCATTTGATAATATGAATAATAATATAAGTAAAACTGAAAATCAAATAGAGGAAAAAAAAACTGAAGATCACTCAGAAAAACTGATGGAAATCTTTGGTAATGAATTAATTATAGAATAGGAGAAAATTATGGCAAGAGGCGGATTCCCAGGTGGGGGAAATATGAACAATATGATGAAACAAGTTAAAAAGATGCAAGCAGAGATGGAAAAAGCTCAGCAAGACATCGAAGAAAAAGAATTTGATTCAACTTCAGGTGGTGGAGTTGTCACTGCAACTGTAAATGGAAAAAAAGAGCTAGTTGGACTAAAAATTGATGAAGATGTAATAGACCCAGAAGATAGCGAAATGCTAGAAGATTTAATAATTGCAGCAGTAAATGATGCACTTAAAAAAGCTGATGAATACAGTGGAGAAAAAATGGGCAAACTTACAGGTGGGCTAAACATCCCTGGATTTATGTAATGGCAATTTTTCCAGAATCTTTAAATAACCTAATAGGAGAATTTCAAAAACTTCCTACTATTGGCCGAAAATCTGCCGAAAGACTTGCAATGAATATTGTAGAACGTGATGAAGTTGATATAAATGATTTTTCTAAGGCCTTGATGGAAGTAAAAGAAAAGATTCATAAATGTGAGATTTGTGGAAATCTTACAGAGCAAGAGATTTGTGATGTCTGCAAAGATATTACCCGTGATGAAGATTTTATATGTGTAGTTGAGGATGTAAAGGACCTAATAGCTATAGAAAAATCTGGGGCCTTTCATGGTAAATATCATGTACTTGGTGGATTAATAGCTCCATCAGAAGGCATAGGACCAGATGAGCTCAACATCGATAAACTCCTAAAAAGAATAGATGATGAAGGTATAAATGAAATAATCCTAGCAATTTCTTCAACTATAGAAGGAGAAACTACCACACTATTTTTAACCAGTCTTTTAAATGAAAAAGACGTGAGAGTATCAAAAATAGCCCAAGGAATTCCTGTCGGATCAAATCTAGAATACTTTGATCAGCTTACCCTAGAGCGAGCAATAGAGGATAGGAGGGAAATCCGTGACTAAATTTAGTAAATTTATGTTGGCACTATCCATTTTTGCCCTTGTAACAAGTTGTGGCAAAAAGGAAGAAGTAATTGAATATGATACACAAGTAGTTGAAGTAGAGCAAGAAAAAACAGTAAAAAAAGAACTAAACATCAAAGCTACAAGCTTTGCATCAAAAAATGTATTAGAAAATATCAAAAACTCTTCTGATATATCCTATATCATTGCTTCAAACCCAAACTATGCACAGATTGAGCAAGGAGAATTTGACATTGCTGTAGTTCCAGGCTATCTCGGACCATATTTTTATGAGAAAACAAATCAAAATATAGAAATTGCAGCTATTACACTTCTTGATAATATCCATATAGTAGCAGATAAAAATATTACAAATCAAAATGATTTAAGGGGCAAAACTCTATTAATACCAGATCCAGCTGGTAACCTATCAAAAGCTATAGACAAGAAAATAGGACCACTAAATTTCGTTTTAAGATTAAAACTAGAATATTATAAAAATATGGATGATATAGTTGAAAAAATGTCAAAAAGTTCAAACTTCATGACATTATTAACAGATCCTTATTTTTCTAAAGTTACAGATAAAAGATACTATGATTCAGATCTCGCAAGTATACTTCCAATTTCAAAAGGGGAATTTGTTAGCGAAATAATTATAGCAAATAAAGATTATCTAAAAAACAATAGAGACGAGTTTGATAAGTTTTTAGAAGACTATAAAGAAGCTACACAAAAACTAGAAGAAACTGACTTTGATATAGAAATATCTGATGAGATTTTAAAAGAATATGACATCTCAGAAGAAAAAGCACAAATGGCATTAAAAAAATCCCATCCAGTATTTATAGATGGAGACAAGATGGAAGATACTTATAAAATGTTCCTTGAAAAATTAAAAGAAATTGATCAATCACTAGTTGGAGAAAATATACCATCCGACGATTTGTATTATCAAAAGTAAGGAAAAAATTAAGAGCCCAAAGGGCTCTTTTTTTATACCAAATTTTATACATACTAATTTGTTATAAAATTTGTAACTTTATATGTTTTAAACACTAAGTTTTTAACGCTTAAAACTTTATTATGGTGGAGATGATGGGAGTCGAACCCATGTCCGTGGAAGTCTCCTTATTAACCTCTACAAGCTTAGTAAGTTTAGAAAATTCGCATAAAAACCAGTAAACTTACAAATAATTTTTATGCTAGCTTCATCTTACTGAATATACCTCAAAGCTTTGGTATATTAGTTGCCACTAAAATTATGAAACAAATTGTAAGTTCGTGGCAAACCTACAATTCATTGCTACCAGATTCTTAGGCAGCTAGTGCGAAGTTAGCTTCGCTATTGTTGTTTGCGTTTATATTTAAACTGTAGATTTACGTTCCACACTCGACTTGCTATTAATAATTCCTCGACCACGTCGAAACCATGGCATCCCCAGGTAACTTATACTATACTTGTCCATTATCATATTGTCAAAGTAGCTAGGATTTTGTAAAATATAATTTAAGAAAAGGTTTTTTTAACATTTTATATTTTATTTAGGGTATTAATATATTATAACAATCAAGTCTTTTGTGAAGGAGGGCATATGAGAAATTCGAACAAAACAGCAGCAATGCTTTTAGCTGGTGGACAAGGATCTAGACTAAAAGCATTAACAAAAGATATGGCAAAACCAGTTGTTCCTTTTGGCGGAAAATACAGAATCATAGATTTTGCATTAAGTAATTCAACTAATTCAGAAATTAAAGATATTGGTGTCTTAACTCAATATAAACCACAACTATTAAATCGCCACTTGGGTATAGGTGCGGCTTGGGATTATGATAGAAATAATGGAGGTCTTAGAATACTTTCTCCTTACTATACAGAAGAAGGTGGAAAATGGTTTGAAGGTACTGCTAGTGCCATTTATGAAAATATAAACTACCTAGACTTAGTAAATCCAGAATACGTCTTAATATTATCTGGTGATCATATTTACAAAATGGACTATAGAGAACTACTTGATATACATAAGGCAAAGGGTGCTGATGCTACAATTGCAGTTATGGAAGTTGATTGGGATGAAGCAAGTAGATTTGGAATTATGAATACTGATGAAGATGGTAGAATAACTGAATTTGAAGAAAAACCAGATAATCCAAAATCAAATCTTGCATCAATGGGAATTTACGTATTTAACTGGAAAGTTTTAAGAAAAACTCTTATAGAAGATAACGAAAATCCAGATTCTTCCAATGACTTTGGTAAGGACATAATCCCTAAAATGCTTGCTGAGGGTGAACCACTTTATGTCTATAAATTTGATGGATATTGGAAGGATGTTGGTACAGTAAGAAGCTATTGGCAAGCAAACCTAGATCTAATAGATCCAAATAATGAATTAGGAATATATGATGAAGATTGGAAAATTTATACAACTAGCTTAAATTTACCACCACATAGAATTGGGCCAAATGGCAAACTCAATGATGCCTTGGTAAATGAAGCCTGTGTAATCGACGGGTCAGTTAATAACTCGGTTTTATTTTCAAACGTAAGTATTGAAGAAGGGGCAGAGGTTTATAATTCAGTCTTATTAAATGGTTCAAAAGTAAAAGCTGGATGTAAAATTTATAATTGTGTAGTAGCTGAAGATATAGAAATTACAGAAGATATAGGTGATGAAAATACTGATAAAGTATATCTAGTAAGTTCTGAAGGCATTGGGGAGGAATAATATGGATAGTGTTTTAGCATTAGTATACAGCTCAGAATTTAATCCAGCGGCTTATGGTGAATTATGTAAGGTTAGGCCTGATTATATGCTACCATATGCTGGTAGATATAGGATTATAGACTTTACTTTATCAAATTTAACAAATTACGACATTAGCAATGTAATTTTATATGCAGGAAACAGGATGCGTTCTACCCTAGATCACATTGGCGATGGTAGAAGCTGGGAGCTTAATAGAAGACGAGGTGGACTTACAATTAATCCTCCTAATTTCGATGTTAAAAATGCTTCGGAAATAGAAAGATATTTTGATACCCTAAGGGCATTTGAAGAAAGTAATGCCGATTATATATTTGTTACAAATCCTATGTATATCAATAAAGTTGATATAGGAGATGCAAAAGAGCAACTTAAAAATCAAGGCAACGATGTTCTGATATTTACAAAAAAAACAGAAGATAAGGATGGTTTTTTCCTAAACCGTAAAATAATTAATTCAAACGAAGAAGGAAAGCCAGATAATGCAGGCTTAAATCTAGGCACAAGTGATGAATTTGATTTATTTGCTGGATCTATTCTAATTAAGCGTGAATTATTTATAAAAGTATTAAGATATGCTGAAGAAAAAAATTCTGTTTCTAATTTACTAAATGCAATTTTTGAATACCCTGAAAATTTAGACATAGACTTTTATAGGGTTAATAATCAACTAGAAATCGTAATGGATACCAATTCATTTTTTGATTCCAATATTAAACTACTAGACAGAGAATATTTTGACAATTTATTTTACAACGACGGTTTGGTTTATACAAAATCAAAAGATGAGCCTTCCACTTCCTATACTAAAGAAAGTAAAGTAAAGAATTCATTGATAGCTAATGGCGCAATTATAGAAGGCGAGGTAGAAAATTCGATAATATTTAGGGGAGTTCAAGTAAAAAAAGGTGCTGTAATTAAAAACTCAATTATTTTCCAAGATAGTATTATTGGCGAAGACTCTATATTAAATTTTGTAATTACTGAGAAGGGCACCCATGTAGGAAAAAATGTGAAATTATTTGGAAATAGATCTCATCCTTTCGTATCAAGTAAAAATGAAGTTTTAGAAGATTGGAGTTACTAATGAATGTTCTATTTCTGACAGCTGAAGCTGTACCTTTTGTAAAAACAGGGGGACTTGCAGATGTTGCAGGTTCCCTTCCAAAAGAACTTGTTAATCTTGGAGCAGATGTCAGAGTTGTATTGCCACTTTATAGCACAATTGATGAATCATATAAATCAAAGATGGAAAAGATTACGGAATTTTATGTCGATCTTGATTGGAAACACCAGTATGCTGGAGTATACGGTCTTGAATTTAATGGTGTGAAATATTATTTTATTGATAACATGGAATATTTTGACCGTGACCATCCATATGGATTTGATGATGATGCAGAAAGATTTATATTCTATTCTAAAGCTTGCACACTATTAGGTAAAGAAATTAATTTTAAACCAGATATTATCCACACAAACGACTGGCATACAGCTATGGTAAATGTTTTAGTAAATGATTATAGGCGTGGAGATAGTTACTATGATGATATTAGAACCTTATTTACTATTCACAATTTAAAGTATCAAGGAGTATTTGACCCTGAGAATTTAAGATTAGCAGGGCTTGATGGTTCATATTTTAACGAAAATGATTTAAAATTTTATGATGCCATTAACTTTATGAAAGCTGGAATAATTCATGCGACAGCTGTAAATACAGTTTCAGAAAATTATGCTAGAGAGATTCATTATCCATTTTATGGAGAAGGCCTAGATGGTATTATCCGCCAATATGACTACAAGCTTTCTGGTATTGTTAATGGTATTGATTATAAAGAATGGAATCCAAAAACTGATAAAATGATAGATCAAAACTTTGATGTAGATAGTATTGATAAAAAAGTTTTAAATAAGCTTGCCCTTCAAGAAGCCTATGGATTACCAAAAAGGGAAGATGTTCCTATGATAGGACTTGTTTCTAGACTAAATGAAATGAAGGGTATGGATTTAATAAGATATATTTTGGATGAATTATTGCAAGAGGATATTCAATTTGTTTTACTTGGAACAGGTGATTATACTTATGAAGAAATGTTTAATTACTTTGCATGGAAATATCCAGAAAAAATGTCTAGTAGAATTTATTTTGGTGGAGCAGAAGCCCACAAAATATATGCAGCTAGTGATTTTTATCTTATGCCATCTATATCTGAACCATGTGGTATTAGCCAATTAATTGCTATGCGTTACGGTACATTACCAATAGTTCGTGAGGCTGGTGGACTAAAGGATACTGTTATTCCTTATAACGAATATACTGTGGAAGGTACTGGATATTCATTTTCAAATATTAATGCCCATGAGCTTTTATTTACAATAAAAAATGCTATAAACATCTATAATACTCAAAAAGAAAATCATAATAGATTAATAAAAAATGCAATGATCCAAGACATCGACTGGAAAATGTCAGCTACTAAATACTTAGACTTATATGAGGATATAAAAGCTTAGGATGATTACAAATAAAGAAATAATTATAGAAAGAATACAAAATTATTTGTATTCTTTTTATGCTAAAGACATAAAAACGGCTAGGGAAAATGAGATTTATGATTGTCTTTGTAGATACCTTATGGAGATAGTTGGCAAAAAATGGGTTGATACAAAGAAAATAAAAGAAGGTTATGAAGTTTACATTTTAAGCTTTGAATACCTACCTGGTAGATTTTTAGGAAATGTAATATATAAATTAGATTTAGAATCTGAAATTAGATCAGCTCTCGATGAAATGGGATTTTCTTATGAAAATATTTTGAAACATGATCCAGAACCAGATCTAGGAATTGCAGATATGGGCATAGGCTCATCTTATTTGATAAATGAACTTTCAAACAAAAAAATAAAAGCAACTGCTTATGCCTTACGTTATGAATCTGGCAACTTCAAGCAAGTGATAAAAGATGGAATGCAAAGGGCAGAAACATCATCATGGCTTAAAAATGGATCTAATTGGGAACATAGAAAATCTTTCACAAATGAAATAGAAATCTATGGAAAAAAGCATAAAACTATAACCTATGATATGCCAGTAATCTCTGATGATGCAAGTTTTATAAATACCCTTAGATTATTTAAGTCAGAACCAAGTAAAAGTATTAGTTTAAGCAAATTTTCAAAAGGTGATATTATAGATGCATATGATGATTACATCAATAATAGCGCAATTACAGAATTTTTATATGTAGATGATTCTTCTTATGAAGGTAAGATTTTAAGGCTTAAACAAGAATATTTTTTCTCAGCATCTGCTATGAGAGATTTCATTCGTCGATATATCTTATATTATAAAGACATAAAAAATATTAATAAGCAAACAAATGTAATTATAAATGATATTCATCCAACCCTTGCCCTTATAGAATTTATAAGAATATTAAAATCTGACTATAATTTTTCTACAAAACTAGCTATTCAATACACTAGAGATATTTTTTATCATTTGGTATTTTCAATAACTGATGATTCTTTGGAACGTTATCCAGTTGATGAAATTAGGAAAATGAATCCTGATATATTAACAACCATAACTGATGTTCAAAACGAGTTAATAGCTGAAGAAAATTTCAATCCATTTATTAAAGATGGCTTTGTGATCTTTAGAAATATAAATATAGCCCTAAGTAAGGATTACTTTTTTTTATCAAAATCATTATCTGATAATAGAAAAAGTAATAGGAGTTACTCCTATGTTAATCTTGGTACAGACAGGCTAATGTATGCTAAAAGTGCTAATTCTAATCTGACTGAGTATTTGAAAAACTATGATATAGATATTACAAAAACTGATGATTTTAATAAATTCAAATTATTTGTTAAGGATAAGGATTTTTTAGATGGACTTGAGAAAATTAAATTTAAGAATAAAAAATCATTTGTAGAATCATTAAATGATAAAGAAAAAAATATAAATCCTTACTCAATATTTGATATGCAATTATCTATTATGCATGAAAGCAAAAGACAGATATTAAATGCAATGGCTATCGCTTATGAATTTTACTTTTTAAGAGATAACAGAAATGCATATGCAATTCCAAAAACTTATATATTTTCCGGGAAGGCCAATGAAGGCTATTTTATGGCAAAAGAAACTATTAAATTTATAATTGCTTTAAAAAATCTATTAGAATCTGATAAGGTAATTAGAGAAAAATTAAAAATAGTATATGTAGAAAATTTATCAGTTGGAGATTTAAGAAAATTATATCCAGCTTGTGATGTCTACTCCAATTTGACTTATCCACTTTACGATAACCAAAATTTTGATATTTTAAATTCTATATTCAATATGTCAAATATAATATCAACTAGAGGAGGCATTGTGGATAATATAGAAAAAGATAATGAATTTTATCTCTTAGATGATAGCTACAAAACTTATGAAAAGAGACGAGAAAATAAATCTCATAAATTAGACGATGTTATTAGTCAGAATAGAAAAGTTAAATATACTATAGAAAATTTACTAAAAGAATCTCGAGAAAACTTTCCTTATGATTTCAAAAGCTTATATGAAGAAATAATTTTGTATAATGATTCTTTTGAAATATTTTTAGACTTGGAAAATTTAGTCAATATTAGAAGGAAAGTATCCAATGATTATCTTCATCAAGAAATTTGGACTCAAAAACAGATTGAAAATATTTTATGGGCCAATGAATTTAATTTAAATCACATAAAAAAGGATATGAGTTTTGATAAAAAATTATAGAAAACTTACCTATGAAGAAATAAAAGACTATGAATTAGGAGCCATTTACTCTAAAGAAAAAACTATCTTTAGAGTCTTTGCTCCGGAAAAAAGTGTAAAGCTTACATTAACTACTGATTATAATAATCCCCGAAAAGATATTTTTCCTATGAAGCAAAATGAATTGGGAGTTTGGGAGATAGAAGTTAGTGGAGATTTGGATGGATATTATTATTCTTATATTGTAGATGATAAATTTGAAGTAACTGATCCTTATTCATTTACAAGTTCTATAAACTCAATGTATTCAGTGGTTTGCGATATGGGAGAAACTGATCCTAAGGGGTTTAGAAAAAGTATAGTGCCACAAATACCCGAAGAAGAAGCAATTATTTATGAAATGTCAGTTAAAAACTACACAGCCGATAAAAGCAGCGGAGTTATAAACAGAGGAAAATTCTTAGGACTTAGCGAAAAAAATACTAGTTACCATGGATTTAAAACAGGTCTTTCACATTTGAAAGAACTTGGCATAACACATTTGCAATTATTACCAATCTATGACTTTATAAGTGTAGATGAATCTAGCGATAGATTTTTTGATGATGATAATTACAATTGGGGTTATGATCCTGAACTTTACTTTGCTCCTGAAGGATCATATTCAACTGACCCACAAGATTCAAAATCAAGGGTCTATGAGCTCAAAAAGATGATTCAAGCTATACATGAAGCAAATATTGCTGTAATCATGGATGTAGTTTACAACCATACTTTTAAGTCATATGATTCCAATTTAAATACTTTGGGGCCAAATTATTATTACAGAATGAATAATGATGGAACATTTTCAAATGGATCTGGTGTTGGAAATGAAATTGCAAGTGAAAGACCCTTTGTTAGAAAGCTAATAATAGACTCCTTAAAACATTGGGTCAAGGAGTATAAGATTGATGGATTTCGCTTTGATTTGATGGCCTTAATTGACATAGACACTATAAAAATTGCATTAGAGGAATTAAAGGAAATAAATCCAAATTTAATCATCTATGGAGAGCCATGGATGGCCCTTGGTACAACATTGCCTTATGAAAAGCAAATTGTGAAGGGATCCCAAAAATCAAATGATTTTGGAGTTTTTAATGATATATATAGGGATGCTATAAAGGGTGATACGAATTCATTTGGCATAGGCTATATTCAAGGTAATCACTTTCTTAAACCGACTATAGAAGAGGCAATTGCTGGATCAATACATTTTGATAAAAAAAGATGGGGATTTACTGACTTTGCATCTGAAACAGTAAACTATTTTAATTGCCATGACAATTTAATTTTATATGATAAATTACAAATTTCATTGAATAATTTAGACAATATAAATGATTATGTAAAGCTTGCTATTGGACTAATTATGCTATCCTTTGGTAAACCGTTTTTATATGAAGGAAATGAATTTAACCATAGCAAAAATAATGACAGAAATTCCTACAATTCACCCTTGTTTATAAATGCTATTAATTGGAATGATAAGCAGGAAAACATAGACGTATTTAATTATACAAAAGACATAATTGCTCTTAGAAAAAATATAAAAGTATTTAATAAAATAGACCCTAATCATATTAGAAAATCTTTAAGTTTTATGGATAATTTAGAAAATTCTCTTATAATTTATAAAATAAAAGCTAAAAAAGGATTTATTTTGGTTGCTATTAATGCAGGACTTGAAGAAAAGTTTATTAGTACTAAAAGATTAAATTCTTTTATAGGATATAATGATTTTATAATAGAGAAAATTTTTGATAAAGAGGGTAAATATAATAATATAGAAGAGGATATAAGCCTCGATAAGTTATCAGTAAATGTATATAAAATATATTAGGAGAAAAAAATGGATTATATAAAAAATTATGAATCTTGGTTAAATAATGAAAAATTTGATGATTTGACCCGTAAAGAATTAGAAGAAATTAGAGGAAATGATGAAGAAATAAAAGATAGGTTTTATAATTCACTGGAATTTGGAACAGCAGGTCTTCGTGGAAAACTAGGTGCTGGAACAAACCGTATGAATGAGTATATGGTAGCTCAGGCTAGCCAAGGATTTGCTGATACAATTGCTGAAATGGGAGAAGATGCAAAAAAAGCTGGTGTTGCTATTTCCTATGATGTACGTCACAAGTCAGAAGAATTTGCAAAAATAACTGCAGAAGTGTTTGCAGCTAATGGCATAAAAGTTTATATCCATAAAGAAATACAACCTACACCTGTTTTATCTTATACAGTCAGACAATTAAAAACATCAGCAGGAGTAATGATAACAGCTAGCCACAATCCTATGGAATATAATGGATATAAGGCTTATAATGCAGAAGGAAGCCAAATTCTAGATGAAACTGCTAATAAAATTTTAGGCCATATTGCCGAACACCCTGATTTTTTTGAAATTCCACGTTTAGATTTTGAAAAAGGTATTGATGATGGAATTATTGAATGGGTAGATCAAAGTGTGGTTGAAGATTATGTAAAAAAAGTCTTAGATTGTACTATAAATGAAGATATTGACAAAGATATAAATATTGTATATACACCTCTTAATGGAACTGGAAATAAACTAGTTAGAAGAATCCTTGATGAAAGAGGATTCAAAAATATCCACATTGTTCCAGAACAAGAAAACCCAGACCCAAACTTTACTACTGTGGGTTATCCAAACCCAGAAATGCCAGCAGCCTTTGAATATTCAGAAAAATTAGGAAAAGAGGTTGGAGCAGACTTACTACTTGCAACCGATCCTGATGCTGATAGATGTGCAGTAGAAATAAATGATGGAAATGGAAATTTTGTATTTTTAACTGGAAATAAAATTGGTGCCCTACTTACAAACTACATTTTAGAAGCTCTTGATAAAAATGGAGAACTTCCTGAAAATGGAGCAGTTGTTAAGTCGATTGTAACTGGTGATTTGATAGCTCCGGTTACTAAAAAGTATGGTGTCAAAAAATATGATGTACTAACTGGATTTAAAAACATCTATGCCGTAGCAAATGAACTTGAGAAAAATAACGACGGAAAATTTATCTTTGGTTTTGAAGAATCAATTGGTTACAATTATAAAGACTTTGTTAGAGATAAAGATGCTGTAAACTCTGCAATGATGATTGCAGAAATGGCGGCATATTATAAAAAACAAGGAAAATCATTACTAGATGTACTAGATGATATGTATAAAGAACACGGATACTACTCAAACGATGTTATCTCTATTACCCTACAAGGGCTCGATGGAAAAGCTCGCATAGGTAGAATCATGGAAGAATTTAGAAACAATCCTATAGAATCTCTAGCGGATTTAAAAACTAGAAAAATTATAGATTATAAATTAGATGAAACAGGTCTTCCAAAATCAAATGTACTTAAATACTACTTTGAAGATGAATCTTGGGTAGCTATTAGACCATCGGGTACAGAACCAAAAATAAAACTATATATCAACGCAGTTTCTAAGGATAATGAAAAAGCAGCAAACGATAAAAAAGAACAATTAGAAGATCAAATGCAAAAAATAATTGACAGTGTAGAATAAATTAAAGCTAGGGTATTAGCCCTAGTTTTTTTGTTTAAACATTTATCAAGTTCAAAAATAAATCATATGTGGTAAAATATATACAAATCGTAAAGGATGGTTTATATGGAAAAATTTTTGAAAGCTATTGATGATGTTTTTTCAGTACAGGTTATAGGAAATTTAACCCTATACCAATTATTTTCAACAATATTAAAATATATTTTTGTCATAGTAGTTTTTTATTTTATATATTCTATTATTAGAATTATTTACTATGATGTAAGAACAACATTGAAAAAAGAACAAGAATCAGATACTTATTTAAAATTACTAAATAGAAATGACGGATTTAGATTTATTGTCCAAGAATATTATTTTATAGGTGAGGACAACACTATTGGCCGTGACGATAGAAATACTATTTGTATCAAGGATAAGTATTTATCCAAGTTTCACGCCCGCATTATCCAAGATGAGGATATTTATTTCCTAGAAGATCTAGAATCTGCAAATGGAACATTTTTAAATGATGAAAAAATAGAAGATGCGATTGAACTAAAGACAAATGACATTATCCATATAGGACAAATGCAATTTTTGTTTATCCAAGGTGAAGAAAATGCTTAAAACTTTAGATGTAGAACAAAAAGAAAAAAAATATATAAGAAAATCAATTTTTCTACTGTTTATTTTCTCATTTTTAGCCTTATCCTTAGCCTTAATTTTTAATATTTCAAATGTAAGTACAACTGATATTTACACTTACATAGCTATTCTGGTTGTAATAGTTTTATCAACTATTCTTACACCCAAGATTACCAAGGCAGATAACATATTGCTGCTTATAGTAAATATGCTTTTTGCTATTGGGGTAGCCATGATTTATAGATTAAATCCATCTTATGGGAAAAGACAATTGCAATTTTACTTGGTAGGTATAGTTCTATTTTTCTTAACTTTTTTTATTCTAAAGTCATTTAAGTTTTGGAATAAGATAAGTTTATTTTATGTAACTATTTCAGTAGCTCTGTTTATGGCTACCCTTGTTTTTGGTTCTTATATTGGAGGAGCCAAAAACTGGATTATTTTAGGACCAATAACTGTACAACCATCTGAATTTATTAAAATACCATTGGCATTTTTTGTGGCAAGCTTTTATTCAAGATATAATGAAGTTTCTATGAAGCCTTTTGGTAGATACTATATGAATATTTTAATATATATTTTTATTGGTTTTCTATTCTTACAAAAAGACTTGGGAACTGCCCTTATATTTTTTGGACTTATGATATTAAGTCAATTTGTTTATGAAAAAGATAGGGTTTTAATAACATTAAATATTGTAGCAATGATTTTTGGATCTATCCTAGCTTACTTTATGTTCGGACACGTGAGAGTAAGAGTTGCAACATGGTTAGATCCATGGTCAGATATTGATGTGACAGGCTATCAAATAACTCAAGCACTATTTGCAACTGCTAGCGGAGGACTTTTTGGTACTGGAATTGGATTAGGTCATCCAGATTATGTTCCTGTTGCAGAATCAGATTTTATATTTTCTGCAATTTCTGAGGAAATGGGCATTTTTATGGGACTTGCAGTTATACTATTATTTATGATTTTGGTATACAGATCATTTAAAATTTCCCTAATTCAACAAGATAAATTTTTATCTATACTTGCATTTTGTATTGGAGTATTATTTGCTTTCCAAACTTTTATAATTCTTGGGGGCGTGTTAAAAATTATTCCTCTTACAGGTGTAACCTTGCCATTCATTTCCCAAGGTGGGTCATCAATGCTTTCAGGTTTTATCCTCCTAGGATGCCTACAATATTGTGCAAGTGATATAAAATATGGAGATGAGACAGATGAGTGAAAATAATAATAGAAAGGCAAATAAAAAACGTACATCAAATGAGAGTTTTTTAGACAAAATTAAAAGAAAAGAAGAAAACCAAAGATTGAAAAATAGTAGAGAGTTAAAGGTTCTATCAAAATCAACTTTAAACAAAAGACTACTTTTTGTAATGATTTTCTTTGTGTTACTTTTTATGGGGCTTGCCTTATATCTAGTTTACTTTCAACTTTTTAAAGCAAAATCAATAGCGAGCAATGAAAATAACCGTAGAAATTGGATAAATGAAGATACAATTGCTCGCGGCAAAATTTTAGATAGAAATGACAATGTTTTAGCATATAGTGACTACGATCAAAATGGTAATCAATATCGATATTATAACTATGGAAAAGCATCATCAACCGTTACTGGATATAATTCAAAAACCTATGGTAAAACTGGCATTGAAAAAACATTTAATAAATGGCTACTTAATCTAAAAGATGAAAATATGAGTAATTTTAGAAAAATGGTGGTGACAAATGATGTGGGCAATGATTTACATTTGACAATTGACCAAAACATACAAAATTTGACTTATAATTATATGAGTGATCACGTTGGTGCAGCAGTGGTTATGAATCCAAAAACAGGTGAAATACTTGCTATGGTTTCAAATCCAACCTTTGATCCAAATAACATCGATGCAAATTGGGATAATCTAATTGCAAATAATAATGGACCCCTTGTTAATAGAACTACAACTGGACTATATAGACCTGGATCAACTTTTAAAATTGTAACAGCAAATGCAATGTTAGAAAGTAATATTGATGAAAATTATGAAGATACAGGTTCAGAATTAATACAAAATTTTGAGATTAAAAACTTTGATGGATTGACATTTGGAAATCTTGACTTAAGAAAAGCCTTTATGTATTCTTCAAATACTTATTTTGCAGCTAAAACGAATGAAATGGGCAAGGAAACTTTAGCAAATATGACAGATCGTTATATGTTTAATAAAACTTATCCATTTGATTTAGAAAAATACGATTCCATAATTCCTTATAAAGAGTTAAATCAAGTAGATCTTGCGATGACAGGATTTGGTTATGGTAAAAGTCAGGTAACTCCACTGCATATGGCAATGGTAACTTCTACGATTGCAAATGGTGGAGTTATGATGCAACCGAGACTTGTAAAAACAATTACTGACAAAGAAGGAAAAGAATTATATGAGGCCAAGGAAGAAAAATTATCAATTGTAACAAGTCAAAGACGAGCAAACAATATTAGGGATATGATGGTTGATGTAGTAAATGAAGGAACTGGGAAGGCTGCTTATATTGATGGCATCCAAGTAGCAGGAAAAACTGGTACCACCGATAAATCAAATGGATTTATCGATGCCTGGTTTGTTGGTTTTGCACCAGCCTATGATCCACAAATTGCTATTGCAATAGTTGTCGAAGATGCAGCAGATACTGGTGGTGTCACTGTAGCACCGATAGCGAGAAATCTTATGAGAGACATATTTAATCAAGTGAGATTAGATTAATTATATAAGCTTATTTTTGATATTTGACCAATAATGGTTTTTATCGAGAATAAGTTTTTTTATTGTCTTATTTGAAACTTTTATAGTAATTTTATAATCCTTGCTGCTATACTCCTTGCCATCAAATATAAATACAGTGTGGTAGTTATCTCTTTTAGAAACTAAAATCTCCACAGTAGCATCTTCTGGCAAGACAATAGGGCTAATTATTGCATTATTTAAGTTAGAATAAATAGGAGCAATAGGTGTTAGAGAATAACCCTTCAAAGACTGATGAAGAATTGAACCCCCACAAGAAAGGTTATAAGCTGTAGATCCATGAGGAGTTGAAATAATTAATCCATCACCAGAGAAATTTTCTATAAAATTGCCATCTATAAAAACTTTTAATCTTAGAATTTGATTTTTGTTACTTTTTACAACAACTTCATTTAAAGAATCGAATCTTTTCTTATTTACCGTAGATTGTAATATAGTAAGCTCCTGAGTTTGATATTGGCCATTTTTAAAAGCAAGTATAAAGTCTTCTATTTCATTTGCTTCAACCTCTTGGTAAAAACCTAGATGCCCGGTATTAATGCCTATGAAAGGAATGGATGTAAAATCCGTATCATGGACTGCCTTTAAAAAAGTACCATCGCCTCCAATAACTAGGTTTAAAATAGCCTCAGTATCATAAGAATTACTTACAACAAAGCCGTGTTTTTCAAGTGCTTCTTTTGTTTTATAAAATACACTTTTACTAAATTTTGATCTATTTTTAAAAACATTGATAATATTTGTCATTTATCTATACCTCTCACAAATATTATATCATAGTCAGGAAAATCATAAATATAAATATAACTAAAATAAATTTTGAAATTTGGAAATACTTTTCTAAGCTATTAATGTTGTAATTTAGATAAAAAGTCAACATTAATGAAAAAGTTTTTGTTGCAAATATTTTAACGATATATTATAATTAACTTATCCTAAGGCAAACAGGTCCGAATTTAAACCTACAACTTTTATAAGGGATTGCGTAGTCCTAGCTTGGATGACATGCCTCCGTAGAGTGGACTTCAGAAATGCTAGGCAGCTTGCCCACCTTCACACAAACGAAGGTATTAAAGTAAGGGCCACCTTAGGATTTTTTATATACTTTGTTATTTTTTATATATTAATGTTATATTGGAATTTATCTGGGTATATAATAATTAGTACAATTTAAAGGAGTGAATATATATGTCAATAGCAGATTATATTGAAGACAGAGCAAGAGCTAAACAAAGAGAAATCAAATATGAAATTTGGAAAGCTAAAAATCACGATAGCAGAATGAGAACTCAAGGTGCTTTACTTGGAGCATTAATCGGTGTATCAGCAGGTATTTTATTAGCACCAAAATCTGGTAAAGAAACTAGAGAAGACATCGGTGAAGCTTTTGATGAAACAGTAAGAACTGTAAAAGAAACTTCAGCTGATTTAGTTGATAATGCTAAAGATACTTATGAAGATATCAAATACAGAGCTTACACAGATTTAGAACCAGTTAGAGAAGGATTTGACTACGGAAAAGAAATCGCTAGACAAACTGGAGATCAAATTGCACAAACAGCTGGAAACGTAAAAGACAATCTTTCTGAAGGTGCTTCTGAAGTATCAAAAATCGTTTCTAACACAGCAAGTAATGTAGCAGATGATGTTAAAGCTGGTGCTGAAGATGTTAAAGATGTAGCTGATGAAAAAGGTGAAAAAATCACTATCGAAGCTAACAAAGGCAAAGAAGAAATAAAAGAAAATGCTGACAAAGCTATCGATAAAACAAAAGATGAAGCTGAAGAAGCTAAAGAAAATCTTAAACAAGTAAAAAAAGATATCGAAAATAAAAAAAATAAAAATAACTAGGGAGTTTTAAATGCTAACAATTAACTTTAATCTTCTTGGAAACATTATTTTAACTATTGTTGGAATTGTTGCACTTGTTTACTTAATATTGACACTAAAAAGTGCAAATGAACTAGTTAAAAAAATCCATGGGGTACTAGACAAAAACGAAGATAATATTGATCAAGTAATTGACAAACTTCCTGGTGTTGTTGATCAAGCCAATATGTTAGTTAACAACGTAAATACAGTTGTTCAAGATCCTAACTTGAGAATGGCTATAGCAAAAGCAAATGACACTATGACTAATGTTAATAGTATCACTGATGATATTAGAGACACAGTAAACTATGTTGGTGAAACAGCTATAGATAGTATTGATACAGTTGGTGCAGGAATTGCATCAGTAGGTGATTATTCAAGCTTAGTTATAGATGTTGTTGATATAGTTAAAAACGTAATATCAGGTAGATAATTATAAATTAAGGTCATCATGAGATGACCTTTTTTTTGAAAAGAGGTAAATATGGGGCAACCAACAATTAAAGATGTAGCCAAACTTGCCGGAGTTTCAATATCTACAGTTTCTAGAGTTATGAATAACTCAAAACCAGTGAGTCCTGAAGCTAGGCAAAAAGTTTTAGATGCTATAGCAAAGCTAGATTTTAAGCCAAATGAACTTGCAAGATCTCTAGTAATGAGAAGATCTAATTTAGTAGGTGTCATAGTTGAAGATATTGGAATCGAATATATGGCTCAGCTTATTAGAGGAATTGAAGAGATAGGAAGAGTTTACAATTACGATATTCTACTTCAAAGTTCATACGGTATCGAAGAAGCACTTAACAATTCTATTGATTTCTTAGCTACAAAACAAGTTGAGGGATTGATAATTATTACAGAAAATCTTACAGATGAAACTTTAATAAAGCTTCGTGAAACAAGAGTTCCTTTTATATTGCTAGATAAATATCATGCATATAAAAATCTTAACACTGTCAAAATTGATTATAGCAAGGAACAGTATAAACTTATAAAATATCTTTATGACTTAGGTCATGATAATGTATTATATATTGGAAATAGCGAAGATAATGTACTTAATAATGCAAAATTTGCGGGATACAACAAAGCTGCTGATGAATTAAACAAAGAAAATTTTGTACTAAAAATTGATGGATTATCAAGCAATGATGGGTATAACATAGGCAAGGAAGCTATAAAAATTTGCAAGGATAACAATATTACTGCAGTTTCACTTATGAATGATGAGATGGCAATAGGATTAATTGACTATTGTGCTGATAATGGAATAAAAGTTCCAGATGATTTATCCGTAGTTGGATTTGGAGATTCTTCTATTGCAAATATTTATAGGCCGAACTTAACTACTGTTTCGATTCCATATTATGATATAGGAGCTATTGCTATAAGAGCACTTATAAAAAGAATAAAAGATGAAGAAGAAATATTACTTGATGATTGGGTAATAGAATGTACTGTTGTAGCAAGGGAATCTAGTAAATAAGTTAGTTGAAAAAACGTTTATAAAACACTATAATATATTTATAGATATAAGAGGAGGAAATTATGGCTGAAAGAAATGTTGTTATAAAAAATGAAACTGGTTTACACGCAAGACCTGCTGCATCTCTAGTTCAATTTGTTAAAAATTATCCAGGGGAAGTAAAAATTATTAAAGATGGTAAAGAAGCAAATGCAAAATCAATCTTTAATGTTATGAGCCTTGGAATTGCTAAAGGAACTGATATTACTTTAGTAGTTGAAGGAGAAGATGAAGATAAATTTGCAGATGAATTAGTTGATTTTATTAATAACTTATCAGAATAATATTTAACATTTTAGGATACTGATTAGTATCCTTTTTTTTATAAATAATTAGGAAAGGATAAATATGAATACAAGGTACGAGGGTATAAAAGCAAGCAATGGAATAGCAATTGGGACTATTTACCTGTTTAATAGGGAAGAATTAACAATTGATGAGTCAAAGATAGAAGAAAACATGATTGAAAATGAAAAAAATCGTGTTGAAACATCTATTAATGATTACATTAGCGAGCTAGATAATACTGAAGGTGCAAATGAAGCTCAAATTAATATTGCAAACGCCCACAAAGAATTATTACAAGATCCTTACTTTTCAGATACAATAAATTCAAAAATTGAAAATGAATTGAAAAACTCTGAGATGGCTTTAAATGAAACTGTTAATGAAATGGTGGAAATTATGAGCCAAATTGATGATGAATACCTAAAAGAGCGAGCTAGTGACTATAAAGATATAGGCTATCAATTAATGTATAAATTAAAGGGCATCAAACCTAAGGATCTATCTTTAATTGAAAAAAACTCTATAGTAATTTCTAAAGAATTAACACCATCAGATACTTCTAATATGAATAAGGAAAATGTAGCAGGATTTGCTACAGATCTTGGTGGTAAAACAAGCCATACTTCTATTATCGCACAAACTTTAGATATTCCCGCTTTAGTTGGTATGCAAGATATTTCAACAAAAGTACAGGGGGGAGAAAAAGCAATAATAGATGGAGATGAGGGAGTAATTATCCTAAATCCTTCAGAAGATTTAATAGCTGACTATGAATCAAAAATCAAAGTACAAAAAGAAAAACAAGAGAGATTAAAGGAAGTTAAAGATAAAGAAGCTATCACAAAAGATGGTAAAAAAGTTGAGGTTGCTGCTAATATAGGAAACATTGAAGACTTAAAAATCGCCATTGAAAATGGATGTGATGGTGTAGGATTGTTTAGAACAGAGTTTTTATATATGGAAAATGATCATTTTCCAACTGAAGAAGAACAATTTGAAGTTTATAAAGAAGCTACAGAAATGCTTGAAAAAAAACCACTTATTATTAGAACCTTGGATATAGGTGGTGATAAAGGCTTAGATTATTTTACATTCCCAGTTGAAGAAAATCCATTTTTAGGATATAGAGCAATTAGGCTTTGTTTAGATAGAGAAGATATATTTAGAACTCAACTAAAGGCCTTAGTTAGAGCTTCAGCATTTGGTAATCTAAAAATAATGATTCCTATGGTCATCAATATTTCTGAATTTAAAAGAACTTTAGAAATTATTGAAGAAATTAAAAGTGAGTTAGATCAAAATGGGGTTGAATACAACAAAAATCTTGAAGTAGGTATTATGATAGAAACTCCTGCATCAGTGTTTATGGCTGATCAATTTATAAAATATGTTGATTTCTTCTCAATTGGTACAAATGACCTTTCACAATATACCCTAGCAGTAGATAGAGGTAATGAAAATATATCTGAATTATATTCTAACTACAATCCAGCCGTATTAAAAGCAATAAAACATGTAATTGATGCATCTCATAGTGCTTACAAATGGACAGGTATGTGCGGTCAATTTGCATCTGATCCAGAAGCAACAAAATTACTTTTAGGTTTAGGCTTAGATGAATTTTCAGCATCCTCATCAAAAATTGCAGAAGTTAAAGATACAATTATAAAATCAAACCTTAAAGAAGAAGAAGAGTTTGCAAATGGACTATTAGATTTAGAAACTCCAGAAGAAGTTGAAGAAAAGGTAAAAGAACATAATTAGACAAATGCCTGCTAATATAAAAAATCAAATTCAAGAAATAAATTATTTTAAAAACAATAATTTAAATATCAAGGATATAATTTTTTTAAATGATGAAATGTATAAAATCGTCACGGATGATGATGATTTTATACTTCATATTTTTCATGAAAATAGCTTGGATAAGCTTAAAAAATTATCTATTCATAATCAATCTGCTATCAAGACCGGTTCTTTTGATAAAAATCACTATTTTGAAATAAGTAAATCTGATAATCTAACTAATTTAGAAGAATATTTAAAAAACCACAATGAAAAAGAAAATTATAAACTAGGATTAAGATTTGGGAACTTACTTAAAGAAATTCACACAATTGTTCCAGAGGAAAAAGTAGTATGGTTTGATTTTTTTAATACTAAAGTAAATTATCTTTTCTATATGCATGGAATACATGAAAATATAGGTGATGATGACTATATATTAATTGATTACATTAATCATAATCGTCATTTAACTAAAAGCATCCGCCAATCATATATTTTTAATAATCTTGATTTTAATCATATTTTTGTTGATAAAAATGAAAATATAATTATTTCTGGAATAAATTTCACAAAGATTGGTGATGGTGTATATGACTTTGTAAAAATAAATAATATGGCATTAGAATCTAAAGACTTTGCCCTAGGTTGCTTTGAGGGATATTTTCAACATCAAAAGGCACCCATAAAGTTTTTTAGACTCTTGGCATTATATGAAGCATATAATATTTTAGATAATATTGTCGCTCATAGGCAAGAAAAACCTAGTATTTATACTAAGGATGATTTACAGAATTTACTAAAAATGTATGATAATTTTAATACAGATGTTCCGAAGTGGATAAAAGAAGGTGAATAGCCTTCTTTTTATTTTCTGCAATTGTACAAATATATTTTTTGTGATAGACTTTTAATAGAAAATTACGGAGGGCCTAATATGAGAAAAAATGCTTATATAGTTACCGGATCAGTACTTGTTGCTGTTGGTCTATACTTTTTTTTACTTCAAAATAATATAGCAGCTGGAGGTATTTCAGGAATATCACTTGTACTATCTCGACTTTTAGGACTACCTATTGGTCCTATAAACTTAGTTTTAAATATAGTCATACTTTTGTTAGGTTCTATTTTTATTAGTAAAGATTTTGCAAAAAGATCGATACTATCAGCAGCCACAGTATCTTTTACAATTATATTATTAGAAAGATTTTTGCCTGATATTATCCTAACTAAAGACTTAATCTTAAATGTAATATTTGGACCTTTAATAGTTGCTGTGGGATTAGGACTCATTTTTTATAATGGAGGATCTTCTGGAGGGACAGATGTTATCGCAACTATTATAAATAAATATTCTGAGATCCCCATCCATATTTGTTTATTTCTTACAGACTTTACTATTATAATTATGGCTATGTTTATATTAGGATTTGAACCATCATTGTATGCAGTATTAGCCATAATTATCCAATCTATGTGCCTTGATTATGTCAGCCAAGGTTTGGGTAGAAAAATTGCAGTATTTATTATTAGTGATAAGTATGCTGAAATAAACGACTTATTGGTAAATAAATACAAAAGAGGAGTTACATTGCTTCATGCTGAAGGTGGTTATACAGGTAGAGAGAAAAAATTAGTTCTAACTATTACAAGTGTGCGTAGATTTCCAGTTATTAGGGAAGAAATATTAAAAATGGATGATAAGGCATTCATCTTCTCATATACAATCTCAGAAGTTTTCGGGGAAGGCTTCTCTATAAAAGAGTTACGTTAGGAGTTAGATTATTAAAGAGTATAGAATTAAAAGATTTAATAAAAACAAGGCATATCTTGCTACAAAGTTTGGGGACGCCATAATAGATAAAAAAGAAGTTAAGGATCTTAATCAAGGGGATAATGTTAAAGTTTATCTATATCAAGATTTAAATAATGTACTAAAAGCTACAAAAGAATTCCCTTATGAATTTGAAAGGGTCTACGATTTAAGAGCAGTAAAAATTGACAAAAAAGGTGTCTATTTTGAAATGCCAAATAAAAATCATATTTTTATGCCTTTTTCAGAAAGAACCTATAGGATAATAGTAGATATGATTTATCCAGTAGCCTTTAAAGTTGATAGTAATGGAGAAGTATTTCTTACTTCTAAGATAAGGGATTTGCTAACTACTGACCATAATTTTGAAGAAAATGATGAAGTTAGCGGTAGGATTTATTCAATTAATAAATCCATAGGTGCATTTATTGCTATTGATGATAAATATGATTCCTTATTAAGGATTGATGAATTAAAAGGGGTATTTGTAGAAGGAGAGCTAGTTAATGCCAGAGTTAAAGAAATAAAATCTGATGGCAAAATTGAGCTTTCCCTTAGACAAAGGGCACATTTAGAAATAGATAATGATAGTGATAAAATTCTAGACTATCTTTACGATAATGATGGGATTGTCTATCTATCTGATAAATCTAGCCCAGATAAAATAAATAAAACTTTTGGAATGAGTAAGGCTAGTTTCAAAAGAGCAATTGGAAGACTTTATAAGAACAACGATATTAAAATATTTGATAACAAAATTGAATTGATAAAGAGGATATAATGACTGAAAATAAACTATTAGCGGAAGTAAACGGAAAAGAAATCTATCTTAGCGATGTATATGAACTTATGCAAGGAATGCCAGATAAAGATAGATTTAATAATGAGCAAGGAATAAATGTTCTTGCTGATGAATTAGTAAATCAAGAATTAATACTTAAAGATGCAAAAGAGAAAAATTATGACCAAGACAAAGAATTCATCGATGAACTTGAAATTGTTAAGGATAATATGCTAAAAAATTATGCTATGCATAAGGTCTTTGAATCTGTAAGTATTAGTGATGAAGAATTAGAAAATTATTATAATGAAAACAAAGATACCTTATTTTCGCCAGTTACCTATACTGCAAGTCATATTTTAGTAGATGATGAAAATAAAGCAAATAAAATTTATGATGAAATAAAAAATGGACTAGACTTTGCAAAAGCTGCCGAAAAATACTCTAAAGATCCATCAGCAATGAATGGTGGGGCACTAGGATCATTTCCAAAAGGTGTAATGGTAAAAGAATTCCAAGAAGGCCTTGATTCGATTGAAATTGGTGAAATTTCAAAACCAGTTAAGACAGATTTTGGTTATCATTTAATTAAATTAGATGATAAAAGTGAAACACAAAGTTCATTTGAGCAATCAAAAGAGCAAGTACAATCAACCTATGAAATGTTAAAAAGACAAGAAAAATATCTAGATTTAGTAAATGAACTTTCAAAAGAGGCTGAGGTTAAAAAGTATTATTAGGCAAACTTTATGGATTATGAAAATTTAACCAATAATCTAAAATTAAATATCGACCATACTATGGCCTATGATGATGTAGAAACAGCTGCAGATGTTGTAAATAAATTTATATTAGAAAAAGCTAGATCACATCAATACGAGATAGTAGAATTAAATGATTCTTACTACATCAAAAAAGGCGTATCTCCAAAAGCTATTTTACATCTAAATGCAGACGCTAGATTTTTGTACAGAAATTTAGAATTTGAACAAACAGATAAAGAAAGAATTATAGCAGGGAAAAATATTTACTTGTTTAATGCTATATTTGTATTAGCAAACTTACTTGATTTATCAACCAATGATTTTGATGTTCTAATTACAAATAACTATATACAAAATGACATAAAAAATTATAGTAGTCTTAAAGATGTTATTAGAAGTGATAAGGTAATCAACTTAAATCTTCGTCAGGCAAAATGTATTGCTGATGAATTTAGTGCACTTAATTTATTAAATATAAAATTACCGATTATAAGAAACGAGATAAATAATTCCTATAAAACTTTTAGATTGTCTTTATCTAATCTAATTGGTGGCCATACAGGAGAAGATTTAGATAAAGTAAGACTTAACTCCATAAAAGCTTGTTTGGGTTTGATTAGAAAAATTAAATCAAAGGTAGACCTAGATATTGTAAAATTACAAGGTGGGGATAGATATGACTATATACCAAATTTTGCAAGTATTGATTTTATTATAAATTCTAATTTTGAAAATGAATTAATTAATACATTTGAATTGTTCAAAAATCAATATATTGAAAAAAATTTGAAATATGAACCAGAAATGGATATAGAACTTAAAGAAATTGAATCAGATGCTAATAGTTTAATTTCAGATAAGTCATTTAGTCATCTATCATCTTTTGTAGAGTTAATACCGACTGGTGCTTATTCAGTAAATTCAAATAATAATCAACTAATAAGCTCTATAAATTTATCAACCGCTAGAACTTTTGAGGATTATATTAACTTTATAATTGTATGCAGATCATTATCTGATGAAAGCATGAATGAAATGCTAGAGAAGATGCAAACTGCTGCAAGTATTAGTGAAAGCAAAATTAAAATTGGATTGAGCCTACCAAGGTGGAAAAATTCGGATGATTTATTAACAGAAGCTTTTTCTAAAGTTTATCGTGAATTGGTGGGTGAAGACTTGGAAATAGTTAAAACTCAATATTCTTTAGATTCTAGTATGATTTTTTCTAACCTAGATGTTAAGATTGTGTCAATAGGGGTAGAATATAAACAAAGAGAAGATAACATGTTTTTTACTGATTTATCAGAGATAATTAATGTGACAAATCTTATAGATGATGTGTTATCGTACATTTAAAATAAGGAGCTAATATGACAGAAAAAATTGAACTTCATGGACATGAGCTAGAATTTTTAAAAAACAACGGCAAGGCTGTAATAGAAATAGATCTAGGCGAAAGAACTGATGAATGTTATTTAATAGATATTTTTACAGTTGATCAAATAGATTATGTAGCTCTAATTTCTAGTGAAACTAATGAAATTTATATTTTCTATTATGAAGACTCATTTGAAAATGATGAGATAGATTTGAAAGTAGTTGAAGATGAGGAAGAATTAGAAGAAGTGTTCCACTTATTTACTCATTATTGGGATGATGAAGCACTTGATAACCTTGTAGAAGAGTACAATTCTGACATCGAACACTTTGATGGATTTGAAGATGAGGATGACTTTGAATATGGAATTGACGAAGAAGATATCCTTGAGGATTCTGATTCTATAGATGAGTAATCCATACTATTCCATTAGTGAATATTACAAAGATACCTACGGAGAAAAAATTTATAAGTTACCTATAAAACTTTCTCTAACTTGCCCTAACAGGGATGGAGCAGCTTGTTATGGAGGTTGCATATTTTGTGGAGAAAGTGGTGGGAGTTTTGAAAATCTACCTTCTTATATGACAGTAGATGAACAACTTGAAGAAAATAAAGATTATATAGGTAGTAGGTATAAGGCAAATATGTTTATTGCATATTTTCAAAATTTCACAAATACTTACATGTCCTTAGAAGAATTTAAGGAAATAATTAAAGCTTGTGATAAAGATTATATTGTTGCGGTTTCTATATCAACTAGGTCTGATTCTGTAACAGAAGATAAATTAATTTTTTTAGACCAATGGTCAAAAGAAACTGGAAAAGACATCATATTTGAACTTGGACTTCAAACAGCAAATTATAAAACCCTAGAAATATTAAATAGGGGAGAGGATTTAGCTGATTTTATATACGCTTGCAATCTATTAAATAAATTTAATTTTAGAATTTGCACTCACGTTATATTATCCCTACCATGGGATGATACTAGAGATGTTAGACAAACAGCTAGAATTATAAATGCACTTAATGTAAAAGAAGTTAAGATTCATTCTTTGTTTATAACTAAAGATACAAAACTATATGAAATGTATCGAAACAATGAATTTGAAATGCCAAGTAAAGACGAATATGAAGATAATGTAATCGATTTTTTAAGATTAATAAAACCAGATATAGCTATTCAAAGACTTGTAGGTAGGGCTCCAAAAGAAGATACAGTTTTTTGTAATCGGGATACTTCATGGTGGCTTATAAGAGATGAAATAATTGAAACTATGAATAATAAAGGATATATCCAAGGTGATAGATCCAAAAGAATTATTTTTGATAAAATAAAGGGGGATAAATCATGATTTATTATGTACTAGGACAATCAGGAACAGGTAAAACTCAATATCTAATTGAAGAGGCTAATAAAGAAAGAGAAAAAAATCTAAATAACATCGTATTTATTAATACAGATGACGATAAAACAAGAATCTTAGATCACCAAGTTAGGGTAATCAATGCGAAATCTTACGGAATCTGCTGCATTTGCTCTTTAAAAGGATTTATTGCAGGTATCCTTGCTCGTGATTATGATATCGGAAAAGTTTATGTTGATGGTATATATGACATACTTGATTTAGAAACTGAAGATTTAGAAAAATTAACTAATGAGTTAAATGAGCTTTCTGAATATGCTAAAGCTGATATCTATCTTGGTTTAGATTGGTCAAAAGATGATATCCCTGAATCAACCAAAGCTAACATTATTGAAGTTAAATAATAACTAAATATTTGGCCGTCTCTATGAGACGGTTTTTTAATTATGATTAAAGAAATAGAAAAACTTAAACAATTTGAAACATTCAGAAAGGAATCCATAGATTTATTAGAAGAATCAAAAGTTGATAAAGAAACTTTTTTGTCAAAAAATCTATCTTTTCTAGAAAAACTTAATTTAAAACCATTTACTACAATAAATACAGTAAATGAGGCCTTGTATAATTATCATTATTACAATCTTTTAGCAAAGAAATCTAACCTAGATGCCCAAAAAGTGATTCATAATGTTAGAAAAAAGAAAATTTATATCAAACATATAAATCAAAGAGAAAATTATTATCACTTAAAGGATATGGCTACCTTAAGATTGATTGAGATTTTAAGATATGAAAATATGGAAAGCTACTACATAATTTTAAAATCAAATAGATTAAAGGGTGAAATATTTGAAATATATGTGAAAAACATGGACCAAGCCATATTACATTCTAAAAGTAAATTAATTTTAGAAAAGCTAAAAGAACATGAAGTTTTTGTAGATGAAGAAAGGCAATCACTTATTGATTCTTATGTAAATAAAACCTATTAGTATGATTGAAATTACAATATCAAAAAATGATGCTAATCAAAGATTTGATAGATTTTTAAGAAAATATTTTGAAAATGCTCCCTTATCTGTTATACAAAAAAATATTAGAAAAAAGAATTTTAAGATAAATGATAAAAGAGCCAAGGCTGACACTTTTGTCTATGAAAATGATAAAATAAAAATGTATATTTCTGATGAAAATTATGAGAAATGGATTACAAAAACTGATTTTAAACCAATTGATTTTAATTTTGATATAGTTTTTGAAGATGAAAATATTATTTTAATGGATAAGGATAGTGGGGTTTTAACCCATTCAACAAATAAAAATGATTATGGAAATAATCTGGTTGACTTTATGCTCTCATATCTTTATAAAACTCAACAAGTTGACAAAAGTGATAAAACTTTTAACCCTGCTGTTGTAAATAGACTTGATAGAAATACCGCTGGTATTGTGATTGGTGCAAAAAATGCAGATTCACTTAGAGCTTTAAATGAAGCTATTAGAGAAAATAATATAGAGAAATATTATCTAACATTAGTAAAGGGCGAAATAACCAAAAACTTCACAGTAGTTACAAATATTTCGAAAAATGAAAATAAGAATAAAATAAAAAGCTCTAAAGATGGATCTAGAATAATAACACATTTTAGACCTATTGAAAGCAATGGAGAATACACACTTTTAGAATGCCAGTTAGTTACGGGAAAAACTCATCAAATTAGATTTTCACTAGCTCAAAATAAGACTCCTATTATTGGAGATAGAAAATACGGAGATAAGAATACTAATAAGTTTTTAAATCAAAAATTTAAAATCAATAACCAAATTTTATTAGCATATAAGATTGTTTTTAATGAGATAGAAAATTTAGAATATTTAAAAAATAAATCTTTTGAGTCTAAGAAAACAAATGATATACTAAAATTAAAAGAAAGAATATTTAGTTTATAGGTGGGATTATGAAAAAAGTTATTGGTATAGATTTAGGTGGGACTAAGATAAATGCTTGTTTGATAGAAGAAAATGGAGAAGTCCTTCAAAGAAGTAATGTAGTTACTGAGGCGAGCAAGGGAAGAGATATAGTCTTACAAAATATTAGAAAAGCAATAGAAAAACTGGATTACAAAGATGCTTTAGCAATAGGCATAGGTACACCAGGATTTATTGATGCGGAAAATGGAATAGTTACCTTTGCTGGAAATATAGAAGGTTGGACTGGTCTTAACTTAAAGAAAGCTGTAGAAGAATTTGTAGATGTCCCTGTATTTGTAGAAAATGATGCAAATATTGCTTTACTTGCTGAAAAGTGGATTGGATCTGCTAAAAATTATAAAGATATTGTAATGATTACACTAGGAACAGGTGTAGGTGGGGCAGTTTATAATGAAAAATCAGGTCTACTTTCTGGTTCTCATTTTCAAGGAGCAGAGCTTGGCCATATAATCTTACATCCAGATGGGGATTATTGTACTTGCGGTCAACATGGATGTGTTGAAGCCTATTGTGCAGGTAGTTCTATAAGCAAACACTATGAAAAACTTACTGGAGAAGTTCTTTCAGGAGAAGAAATATTAAAATTATGTCATAAAGATCTAGCAGCAGAAAAAGTTTTAAATCAATATCAAAAAGATTTGGCATATTTTTTGACAAGTTTAAGAAATATTTTTGATCCAGAAGCTATTGTAATTGGTGGTGGAGTAATCCATTCTAAAGACATTTGGTGGAATGGTATGATAGAAAAGTTTAATCAAGTTTGCAATAAAACTGAAAGTATAAACATTATACCAGCAAGATTTTTAAATGATGCAGGTGTTATAGGTGCTGGAAAAATTGCTTTTGAAAGGATAAGAAATGGAAAATAATAAGGTTTTGATTCTAGATGATGAAGATTCTATAAGACAGTTTATGAAAATAAACCTTGAATATCAAGGCTACCAGACAGTTGAGGCTGCTAGTGGGGAAGAAGCAATAAGAGTTTTTGAAGAAGAAAACCCAGCAGTAGCTATATTAGATGTTATGCTTCCTGGCATAAGTGGATATGAAGTTTGCCAAGCTATCAGAGAAAAATCTCCCAGAACTGGAATTATAATGGTTTCTGCAAAATCACAAGACATAGATAAAATTTTAGGGCTTGAAAGAGGGGCAGATGACTATATAATTAAACCATTTAACCCCCAAGAATTGATTTTAAGAGTTAGGTCTCTTATGAGAAGGGTAAACCTTAGCTCGGCAGAACCAGAAAATAAAAATACAAATACACTTTCCGATGGTCCATTTACCTTAGATTTGTACTCAAAATCATTTTATAAAAATCAGACAGAGATAGATGTTACTCCAACTGAGTTTGCAATACTTAAAAACTTTATACAAAATAAAGGAAAGGCAATGACTCGAGATGAAATAATGGAGCAAACTTGGGGAGAAAATTATAGCAATGATACCAAAATTGTTGATGTAAACATCAGAAGAATAAGATCAAAAATTGAAGAGGATCCAGCAAAACCTCAATTTATTGAAACCGTGTGGGGCACAGGCTATAGATGGAAGTAGAATCAAAAAATACCAGCATATTAAAATCAAATAATTCCTACAGGCAAACTATTATTAGAATTATAATGCTTTTTGTAATTACTGTTGTTATAGGTTTTGAGATTTTTGCTTACAATAGTATAAGAAACTACTATGAGTCAGCCCTAATTGGATCAATGCTTAATCAAGCCAGAATAAACCAATTGCAATTTAACAACTATATGAATAGATATGATTTATCAGATATAATAATCGGGGATAAAAATGCTTTTTACAGAAATAATGAAACCCAGGTTCAAATATTGGATAATTCTGGAACTGTTCTTTTCGATTCTCAAGCTAGCAATTTAGTAGGTGTTGAGCTTTCTACTTTAGATGTTAATAATGCAAAAGAAGGTCAGCAAGGCACATTTAAAAGTATAAATAATCAAACAAATGAAGAAGTATTATCACTTTCATATCCACTAAGCTCTAATGAGAATCAATCGGGAATTCTCAGATTAACTTCATCTATGAGTAAAGTCAATCAGAGAATAAAAAATGATATGATTTTTTACATAATATTTGGAATTTCCGTTATTATTATAACATTTTTAGTAGCCTTATTAGCTTCCAAACGTGTTATTGCACCAATTTTAGATTTGATTGGAGTATCTGAAAAGCTGGCAGCAGGCGATTTTAAACAAAGAGCCAAAGTAGAAGGTAATGATGAATTATCTGAATTAGCTTCTACTTTAAACTTTATGAGCGATAATATTGTAAAAAGAGAGGATATGAAAAATGAGTTTATATCTTCTGTTTCACACGAGCTTAGAACACCTTTAACTTCAATAAAAGGATGGGCTATAACCCTTCAATCAAAAGATATACAAGAAAATCATGATATGCTCAATCAAGGACTATCAATTATTGAAAGTGAAGGCGATAGATTATCAATGATGGTAGAGGATTTACTAGATTTTTCAAGACTACAATCAAGTAATTTTAAATACAATAAAGATAGGCTCGATATTGTAGAGCTTGTAAAACAGGTCCACACTCAACTTACACCACGTGCTACAAATGAAAATATAGAATTTACCATAACAAGTATTTACAAATCCGTAATGGTTTATGCTGATAAAAACCGTATGAAAGAAGTGTTTATCAATATAATTGACAACGCTATAAAATTTACAGATGATGGTGGGAAGATAGAGATCCTAATAGATCAGATCGATGATAATGTTTCGGTAACTATTAAGGATAATGGTGAAGGCATAAAAGAAGATGAAATTGCCTTTGTTTCAAGTAAATTTTACAAGGGTAGCTCATCAAAGTCTCAGACAGGTTTGGGACTTTCAATTTGTGAAGAGATCATAAAGGCTCATGATGGAAAACTAACAATAAAAAGTAAGTATGGGTCAGGAACATCTGTCATAGTAGAAATACCGAGGTTAGAAGATGACAAAGAGAATTAAATTTATATTAGGGTTAATAATAGCAATTTTTCTTACATCTTGTACCAATTCAAATCCTGAAGAATTAAGTGATTTAATAAAAGCACCAGAAACTTCTAGTCCTATTTTAGAGGGGACTTGGCAAGTAAGTAAAATTGAGGATATAACAAATAATAATCCAATTTCAGATATACAAATTGGTGAAAAACTATATATAGATAAAAATCTAGTGGCCATGAATGATGAATATGCTTTTCCTCCCACATTTACTTCAAAATATGTAAATTTATATGATTATTTAGCTAATAGAGGTTATGATTTTGAAAAAATAGAAAAAGAAGAATCAGCAATAGTAGTCAATGCATCTGAAGGGCAATTTTTTGCAAGAGATTTTATACAAAGAAGTGAAGATGAAATATTTTTTATTGCTGATGATAAAATTGTATACCTATCTAGATTTTCAAAAACTGTTGACCCAGAGATAATAGACAAATATACAACACTTGCTAATAAGGAACGTGTTAATTTAAAATCCGATCAAAATGCAGTTGAAGATACAAGTTTGCTATTAGGGGTAAGGGAACGAATAGATTTATCTGATGGAAAACAGGATTACGACTATTACACTTATTATGTAAACATAAACCCAAATGGAAAAGTACATTATAAAAAAGCTTATGATATTTTTTTACGCGGACAAAACGAATATTGGAAAGTTAGGTCACCTAAAAGTAGTGTAACTGAATTATTTGATAAAATTGAAGCTTTTCCTGCTAGACTAGAAAATGAAATGGACGAGCAAGATAATATTAATCGTTACAGCTTTAAAGACTTTGATATGGATATAAGATTAAATTATGTTGATATGAATTTTATTTCTTTTTCATATACAACACCCTTATTTGACAATACCATTACACAGTATGGAGTTTTAGGAACTAACGAGCTTGAGGATAATAAATTAGTATCTATAGAAGAATTTACTGGTGAGCAGGATGCCTACGATCAGTTTAAGAACATGGTTATAAATGAAGCAACAAATAAGGACTCAAAAATAGATCCCAACGATTTAATAATAGAAAATACGAATTTTGGCTTGGTAAGAGATAATGGAGAATGGAGTATCCAAACTTCAATTTATACTGAGGAAAGTCAAAAAACAGCTTCTAGTCAAATTCCTGTAAGAAACTATATCGAAGAAAATACATCTTCAGATTTATTCGTTAGCCGAGATCAAGTTAGAAATATAAATCCACAAGAAAAAGATTATAAGCTGATTCCTAATACAAAATATTTAATTATACAAACAGCTGATGAAATTTTATTTCATAGGATAAATGATGGAAATATTGAAAAGAATCCATTTTTCTCAATACCAACACCAAATCCTACTAGCTTTATTTCCTTTGACCAACAAATCGGAACCAATGCTAAAAGTCTAGAGCAGACCTTTGTTAACTCAAATACAATAATTGGTGGAAATTAATTTATTGAAAGTGTTTTTTTAAAATGTTATCATATTTCTAGGAGAAATTATGGAAATAGTATTCGCAAGCGGTAATATCGATAAAGTTAATCAAGTAAAACTCATCTTAGATGAAGTAGATTTAAAGACCCCAGTGGATTTTGGAATAGAAAACTACGAGGTTGAAGAAAATGGCAAAACCTTAAAAGAAAATGCCTATAAAAAAGCAAAAGCACTTTTTGATTTGATAAATAAAGCAACAATAGCAGATGATACTGGATTATTTGTAAAATCATTAGACGGTAGACCAGGGGTATATTCCCACAGATATGCAAATCAAAATCCCACTTATAAAGAAAATCGAGATAAATTATTAAGTGAATTAGAAGAAAAAATCGATCGTAGAGCATATTTTGAAACTTGTCTTTGCTTTATAGATGAAAACGGGGATGACCACTACTTTTTTGGTAAACTTCCGGGTACCATTACAAGTCAAGAAAGTGGAGATTATGATTTTGGCTATGATCAAATCTTCATGCCGGATAATTTTGATATTACTCTTGGAGAGATGACTAAAGAAGAAATAAACAAAATTTCTCATAGGTCAAAGGCCTTTAGCCAATTTAAAGAATATTTAAGAAAGAAACAATAATGAAAGTATTAGTAACAAGTGACACTCATGGGATTTATAGCCAAATAAGCGATTACATTTTAAGCCACGATGACATCGATTTGTTAATACATGCAGGAGATGGAGTTGGTGATGTTGAAAGTATTGGCTATGAAACGGGTATAAATT
This sequence comes from Anaerococcus sp. Marseille-Q5996, assembly GCF_946893725.1. Classification (GTDB taxonomy): domain Bacteria; phylum Bacillota; class Clostridia; order Tissierellales; family Peptoniphilaceae; genus Anaerococcus; species Anaerococcus martiniensis. The sequence goes on from NZ_CAMPPE010000002.1 coordinate 233,182, forward strand.
ATGAAGTTGTTACAGGAAATAATGATTACTCTTCAAATGAAGCTTTTGATAAGGTGATTGAAGTTTATGACTTAAGAATTTTTCTCACACATGGTCATAGATATGATGTTTATTATGGAGAAGACAAAATCATAGAAAAAGCAAAAGAACTAGATTGTGATATAGCAATCCATGGCCATACCCACGAATGCATAACTACTTTAAAAGATGGAGTTACTATACTTAATCCAGGGTCAGTAAGTATGCCAAGAGATGATAATCCTGGGTTTTTCATCTTAGATATAAACAAAAGCTCTTTTGAAGTAACAAGAGTAAAGACAAATAAGGAGTTCTAATGACAGGTTTGATTAATCTTATCACTCAGTATTCATCAAAATTAAATATCTTACCTATAGTTGTTGTGATGAATATTATAATAACCGTCCTTATTCATTTTTTAACAAAAAAGAAATTTCCAAAATTTTTACCATCTTTGATATTAGGTATTGGAGCATTGGCTTTATTAATTTATTCTTTAAAAATATTTACATCACCAAGAGGTTTAGACATAACTTGGATAGCAGTATTTTTAGGAACTAGTGCCTTAGTTGGATTATTTACATGCTTTATAATTGATTTAACTAATTCTATAAGAAAAACTAGCGCAAGCATGGAGAAAAATGAAGTATATGTAGCTCAAAAACCAAGAAATATTAGAAAGAAAAAGTCTAATAATATAGAAAAAGCGAGAGTGGCTAAAAAAACTAAGACTAATAACAATTCAAAGGATGAGCTTAGTAAGTTTAATACAAAAAAGATAAAAGCCAATCCAGATGGAAAAGTAAAAGCTAATAGGAAAAATAAATTAAAAGACAAAGATATAATTACATTTGAATCTGAAGACTAAGTCAAGGAGTACGTATGGATAAAGCAGCATTTTTTGATATAGATGGTACACTTTTTAGAAATAGCTTACTGATAGAACATTTTTTACTTTTAACTGCTGATGGCATTATCGACAAAAAAGCATGGACAGAAGAAATTGGACCTTTATTTGACAAATATCAAAATAGACTTGGTGCATACGAAGATTATCTAGATAAGGCTTCCCTTGTATATCAGCAAACTCTTGCAGGAATTGATAGGGCAACTATTGATAAGTATTCAGATATTGTTATAGAACAGAACAAAAATAAGGTTTATAGAATAACAAAAAATGCAGTGAAGTTTCATAAAGAAAATGGATATAAAATATTTTTTATATCAGGATCTCCCATGTTTTTAGTAGAGCATTTTGGAGAAATTTATGGGGCAGACGAAAGTATTTCAACCCTATATGAATTTGATCAAAACAGTACCTTTACAGGAAAAGTGACTCCTATGTGGGATAATAGAAGTAAACTAGGTGCTGTGATGGAACTTTCAAAGAAGTATAATCTAGATTTAGATGCTTCATATGCTTATGGGGACACAAATGGTGACTTAACCATGTTTCAAATGGTAGGAAATCCTCACGCTATAAACCCTTCTTTTGAATTAATCAATAAGCTTTACACCGATAATGAACTACGTGAAAAAACAGTTATTGATATAGAAAGAAAAGATGTGAATTATAGTTTTAAACTGAGTGATATGAAGGCAAGTTTTAAAAAGTTTTAAAAATTTTGATGAATAAAATTTTATTTTAAAAATCTTATAAGCTAAATTGTAAGTTTAATATACATTAATAAACACTTACTGTATATTTTTACGAATAATTTAGTTTTTTTTATTCTGTGGATAAATATATCTAAATAAATTTATTGTCATATATGTTAGAATAGTTACACGAGGTATAAGGAATGAAGGCAGAAGTAAATGAACAATATCCTATAATTGAAAAACTTGAATACAATTTTTTAATAAATGAAGATATATACTCATTTAACACACTTATGTCTTTATTATATGATAAAAACTTTGTAAAGTTCTCCAAAAATGATTACTATGTAAAAGATTATGTGATGAAAAATCTTAAAAAATATTTTTGGAATCTAAGCGATATTGACCAAATAATTTCAACATTAGAAAATTTAATAAAAGACGATCTTAATAGATATGAATTTTGGATATGTGTAAAGGCTCAGTATAGGGCCTTTAAAGACAAAAAAATGATTGATGATTTGGAATGTGATTTGATAAATGATTTGGGCGTTAGTTTTTTGATGGATAATATATATCCAACATTAAACAAATCTGATGCAAAAATTCTTGATTTGGGAGATAAATACAAATCAAATATTTATAATGATAAAAACTTAGTATCAAAATTAAAGGAAAATATGGGCATATACTGTGATTTGAAAATAAAATCTAAAATATACACCCTAGATCATACTACACACAAACAACTTAGATTTGATACTAGTAGCATTTATACAGAAGATATAACCATAAGTCAAACAAAGAAAATTTATGAAAAATCCCAATCTTATTTATATAAATCAATTGTAGATATTTATGCGGAATATTATTATAGAGGATTGTTAAGAGAAGTATTAGAAAGATATCAATAGAGCTTATTTAAGCTCTTTTTATTTTTAAAATTATGAGAATATTAGGAATAGATCCAGGAATTGCAATCATGGGTTATGGCGTGGTTGATTTTGATGGAAATAAGGTTAAAGTAATAGAAAACGGTGTAATTACAACATCTAGCAAGACAAAAACCCCAGAAAGATTAGAAATTTTGTATGACAATCTGGATGAAATCATAAAAGAATTTCAGCCAGATGAATTTGCAATTGAGGAATTATTTTTCAATCAAAATGTAAAAACAGCCATAACAGTTGGTCATGCTAGGGGTATCCAAGTTTTATGTGCCCAACAAAATAAACTACCAATTTACGAATACACACCACTGCAAATAAAGCAAGCTATAACTGGGTATGGTAGGGCTACAAAAAGCCAAATGCAAAAAACTGTAACTACTCTTTTGAATTTAAAGCAAATACCAAAGCCAGATGATGCAGCAGATGCACTTTCTGTTGCTCTTTGTCATGCTTTAAGTCAGAGATTTAAAGAAAACTTTAGGATGAATTAATGATTTCATATATTATCGGTGATGTAAGGACGATAAATGAAGAAGATTTTATAATAGAAAATAATAATATGGGTTATCAAATCAAAACTTCTTTATCAACTCTTGCGCTAATTGAATTAAATAATGAATATAAAATATATACATCTCTTCAAGTAAGGGAAGATGATATGAGCCTATATGGTTTTTACTCAAAAGAAGAATTAGAAATGTTTTTACTTTTAACATCTGTTTCTTCAATAGGCCCAAAAAATGCCATAACAATATTATCTTCCCTAGGAGTAGAAGATATTAAGCTTGCTATTGCAAACAATGATATAGATGCACTTACAAGAGCAAAGGGTGTTGGCAAAAAAACTGCCAGTAGGATTATTTTAGAATTAATGGATAAGGTAAAACTTATGCCATTAGCTAAAAAATCAGATAAATCTGTTAATCTTCCTGCAAACGAAGATTTAGATGTAGCAAAAGAAGCGCTAATAAATTTAGGTTATGCTCAAAATGATATTTCTAATGTATTGTTAGAATTAAAAGATATGGACCTATCACTTGAAGAATTGATAAAAGAAAGCTTAAAAAGACTTATTTAGGGGCAAATCATGTATGATGAAAATGAAAGAATAGTTGGGTCTAACGAATTAAAAGAGGATTTAACTAACGAAAATTCAATAAGACCTAAATGGCTAAAAGATTATATTGGACAGGATAAGGTAAAAGAAAAACTAGATATTTTTATAAAATCTTCTCTATCAAGAAAAGAACCATTAGACCACGTTTTGCTCCAAGGACCACCTGGGCTTGGTAAGACTACACTTTCATCAATTATTGCTAATGAACTTGGTGTAAATTTAAGAGTGACAAGTGGTCCGGCCATAGAGCGTCCTTCAGATCTTGCAAGTATTCTTACAAATCTTCAACATGGCGATGTTTTATTCATAGATGAAATCCACAGAATAAACAGATCTGTTGAAGAAATTTTGTACTCTGCTATGGAAGATTTTGTTTTGGATATAATAGTAGGAAAAGGACCAAATGCCCAATCAATTAGGATTGACTTAGAAAAATTCACTTTGGTAGGTGCAACAACAAGGGCTGGTCAATTATCAGCACCCTTAAGAGATAGGTTTGGAGTATTACTTTCATTAAGCTTATATGATGCAGATGACTTAACAACTATTATTAAACGTTCTGCAGGTATCCTAGATATTGAAATAGATGATGAGGGTGCCTATGAGATTGCAAAAAGATCTAGAGGTACACCAAGAATTGCAAATAGACTTTTAAAAAGAGTTCGCGACTATGCTATTGTTAGAAAAGAAAGCAAGATAGACTGGCAAACAAGTAAAGAAGGTTTAAATTTACTTGAAATAGATGACATGGGTCTAGATACAATGGATAAAAAAATTGTAATGACCATGTATGATAACTTTAATGGAGGCCCTGTAGGAATAGATACTATAGCAGCTTCTACAGGTATTGAAAATGTTACTATAGAAGATGTTTACGAACCATATTTGTTGCAAATAGGTTTTTTATCAAGAACTCCTAGAGGTCGTGTTTTGACACGAAATGCCTATGACCACTATGGATTAGTATATGAGGATTAAATGAAAACAGACGATTTTGATTATTATTTACCAGAAGAACTAATAGCCCAACATCCAGCTGAAAAAAGAGACCATGCAAGACTTTTAGTACTCGATAAACAAACTGGGGAAAAAGAAGATAAATTTTTTTATGATATTATCGACTATTTAAATCCTGGTGATGTTTTAGTAATGAATGATACTAGGGTTATACCCGCTAGACTGTTTGGTCACAGAGTAGATAAGGAAGAGTCTATAGAAGTATTTTTACTCCATAATATAGAAGGAAAAACTTGGGAATGTTTAGTGCGTCCTGGCAAAAAAATGAAAATAGGGACTAAAATTATTTTTTCTGAAGAATTATCAGCAGAAGTTAGGGATATAAAAGAAGATGGTAACAGGATAATTGAGTTTTTCTATGAAGGGATTTTTAATGAAATTTTAGATAAACTTGGAAATATGCCGCTCCCACCTTATATAAAAGAAGACCTAGATGAGCCAGAAGAATACCAAACTGTTTATTCAAAGAATCCAGGTTCAGTAGCAGCACCAACTGCAGGCCTACATTTTACTAAAGAACTTCTAAAACAAATAGAAAAAAAAGGAATTAAATTAGCCTATCTTACATTAAATGTAGGATTGGGTACTTTTAGACCTGTAAGTGTTGATGATGTAAACGACCACAAGATGCATAGTGAATTTTATAGTATTAGCCAAGAAACTGCAGATATAATTAATGAAGCTCATTCAAATGGCAAAAGAGTGATTGCCACAGGGACTACAACAATTAGAACTTTAGAAACAGTTTATAAAAACAAAGGTGAAATTACAAAAGATTCTGGCTGGACTGATATATTTATCTATCCGGGATTTGAATATAAGGTTGTTGATGCTCTTATTACTAATTTCCACTTACCAAAGTCAACTTTAGTTATGCTTGTAGCAGCATTTACATCACAAGATATGATTTTAGATACTTATAACTATGCCGTTAAGGAAAAATATAGGTTTTTTAGCTTTGGCGATGCCATGTTTATTCATTAAGGAGACATTTTGGGATTAACATTTGAAGTTATAAAAAAAGATAAAAACTCAAACGCAAGAGTGGGTGTAATCCACACTGCCCATGGGGACATACCAACACCTATTTTTATGCCAGTAGGTACTCTTGGAACTGTAAAAACCATGACAGTCGAAGAATTAAAAGAGATGGATGCCAAAATAATTTTGGGAAATACCTACCACTTATATCTAAAACCTGGCATGGATATTATGAAAAAAGCTGGTGGTCTTCATAAATTTATGAATTGGGATAGGCCAATACTTACAGATAGTGGAGGATTCCAAGTATTTTCTTTAGCAGAAAATAGAAAAATAAATGAAAATGGTGTAGAATTTAGATCTCATATTGATGGTTCAAAACACCTATTTACTCCTGAAAAGGCTATTTCTATTCAAAATGATATACATTCTGATATTATGATGAGTTTTGATGAGTGTGTAGAAGCGCCAGCTGATTATGATTATGTAAAGCAATCCATGGAACGTACTATTCGCTGGGCAAAAAGAGGACTTGATTATCATAAGGAACACTCACATCCAGACCAATCTCTATTTGGTATTGTCCAAGGTGGTTTATATAAGGATTTAAGAGAAAAATCTGCCCTAGAGACCACTGCTATGGATTTTGATGGTTTTTCTATTGGTGGTCTATCTGTAGGAGAGACTAAAGAGGAAATGATTGATATTTTAAACTTTACTACTCCACTACTTCCTTATGACAAACCTAGATATAATATGGGGGTTGGAACTCCAGATTATTTATTTGAGTCATTTGAAGCAGGAATTGATATGGCAGACTGTGTGCTACCAACAAGAATTGCTAGAAATGGAACAGCCCTTACATCACAAGGAAGACTTGTAGTAAGAAATGCAACTTATAAAGAGGATTTTACCCCTCTAGATCACGAATGTGATTGTTATACTTGTAAAAATTATTCTAGGGCCTATATTAGACATCTGATAAATGCAAATGAAATTCTAGGTGCAAGGCTATTAACCTACCATAACTTATATTTCCTTTTAAAAATGTGTGAAAATATAAGGCAATCAATTATGGAAGATAGGTTCTTAGAATACAAAGAAGAATTTTATCAAAAATATGGCTATTAAATGAGACTTGAATATATAATATTAATTATCCTATTATTTGGATTTTATGAGACATCTATAAAAGATGATATAAAGCGAAAGAAAAATAGAGAATATGTATATGATAATCTAGAAATAGGTTCAAAAATTGTTACTTATACAGGAATAATTGGTGAAGTTACTGATATAGATGGAGAAGTAGTGACAATTTTGTCTGGTACATTTGATAGTATAAGTAAAATTAAGATAAAAAAATCTGAAGTTGAAAATATCATTTAAAAAGGGGCAGAAATGCCTCTTTTATTTTATAAAAAGTTAAAAAATGGTATAATTTTCCTATTAGGGATGGTGAAGCAATGAGCAATTGGTTTATATATAACAAAAAAGAAAATTATATAAATAACTTAAAACATAATAATATTACCAAACTTGAAGCTTTAATTTTAGCAAATAGGGACATAGTGGGTGAACAAACGTTAGAAATGTTTTTAAATCCAAGTTTGGATAAATTACATGATCCATTTTTGCTAAGAGATATGGACAAAGCTGTAAGTGTAATTATTGAAACTATGAAAGTAGGGGGAGAAATTAGAATTTTTGGTGACTATGACCAAGATGGTATAGCTTCTGTAATGACTCTCCTTGACGGTCTACTTTTTTATTATGACAACATTAGCTATGACATCCCGCAAAGAGTAAAAGAAGGGTATGGAATATCATCTGGCATGGTGGAAAAAGCTATAGCAGACAATGTTAGCTTAATCATAACATGTGATAATGGTATCACTGGATTTGATCAAGTAAAAGAATTAAAAAAGGCTGGATTAAATGTAATTGTCACCGACCACCATGAGATAGAAACTTCAAATAATGGTGAATGGGCCAGCCAGCTTTTACCAGAAGCAGATGCTGTTATCAATCCTAAAAGAATAGACCAGGATTATCCGTTCAAAGATTTATGTGGAGCTGCGGTTTGTTTTAAATTAATGACTGCTCTATTTCAAAAACTTGACGGAGATTTTGATTATCTTTACGGACTTTTAGAATATGTAGCCATGGGAACTGTTTGTGATATAGTTTCTCTTACTGATGAAAATAGAATATTCGTAATAGAAGGACTTAAAAGATTAAATTATACTGAGAAGCTTGGAATTAAAGCGGTTCTTGAAGAAAGTTCTTGGTCTAAAGAAATTGATGTCTACACCTTAGGTTTTATATTGGGTCCAACTATGAATGCAACAGGTAGACTATCATCTGCAAAAATGGCTATAGAATTATTGATGGAAGAAGATATTGATAGGATCTATGAGCTTGCTAAAGAATTAGTCGAACTTAATAACGAAAGAAAAAATCTAACTCAAGAAGGGCTAGATAAGTGCCTCGCAACCATAGAAGAAAATAAATATTTTGAAGATGATGTGATAGTAGTCTATGAACCATCTATAAACGAATCAATATGTGGGATTGTTGCAGGACGTATAAAAGAAAAATATTATAGACCAACTATCATTCTTACAAATTCTAATACTGAAGGTCTTGCAAAGGGATCTGGAAGATCTATTGAAACTTATAATATCTACCAAGAAGTTTTAAATTTTAAGGAAAATTTGGAATCATTTGGTGGTCATCCAATGGCTTGTGGACTTTCTATAAATATAGATAGAATTAATGATTTAAGAAAATTTTTAAATGATAATTCATCATTGACTGATACACAAAAACAAAAAATAATAAACATTGATAAGGCAATTGATATTTCTAAACTTTCATTAGAATTTGCAGAGAGCTTAGAAAAACTTCAGCCATTTGGCAAAGACTTTGAAAAACCTATTTTTGCTGATAAGAGCGTAGATATAACTCAAATCGCAATGATAGGCAAAGATAAGAAAACTATGAAAGTCTCCCTCCACAAGAATGGCGTATATGTAAATGCTATTAAATTTAATGCAGTAGATGATTATGAATATTTGCGAGACAAATTTAATGGTCAAATAGAAGGAAAAAAAATTGATGTAGTCTATTACCCAGATATAAATGAGTTTAGAGGCAATAGAAATCTTCAGTTAAAGCTTATTGATATTAGATGAGGTAAATATGGCAACAGATTTTGATTTAGAATTTGAAAAACTCAAGGAAGTAATCCTAGAAAATAATCCAAACGCTGATTTGGAATTAATAAAAAAAGCATATTATTTTGGGGAACTCAATCATAGAGGGCAAAAAAGAAACTCTGGTGAAGATTACTTCATCCACCCAATAGCAGTAGCAAAAACCATTTCAAATATGAAACTTGATGATCAAACTATTTGTGCTGGACTTATGCATGATGTTTTGGAAGATACATCCATAACATATGAAGAAATGGAAGAAGAATTTGGTCAAGAAATAACTTTTCTTGTAGATGGGGTTACCAAGCTTAAAAATTTAAATTATAGTTCTAGAGAGGAAAAACAAGCTGAAAACATCAGAAAAATGGTTATGGCCATGTCCAATGATGTTAGGGTAGTTTTGATAAAACTTGCTGATAGACTTCACAACATGCGTACTTTGGAATATAAGACCCGCGAAAAACAAGTTCAAACAGCAACAGAAACTCTAGAAATCTACGTTCCATTAGCACACAGACTTGGAATATATTCTGTAAAATGGGAATTAGAAGACTTATGCTTTAGATACCAGGAGCCGGAAAGATACTATGAGCTAGCCGAAATGGTTTCACAAAAAAGACGTGAAAGAGAAGCCTATATCAATGAAATAATTGAAAACTTAACATCAGAACTAGAGGATAGCAAAATTAATTTTGAAATCAGTGGTCGACCTAAGTCTCTATATTCAATATATAAAAAAATGAAGAGAAATGATATTGAATTTGAGGAGATATACGATTTGACCGCTGTTAGAGTCTTGGTAGATACAATAGCAGAATGCTATGAAGTATTAGGAAAAGTACACTCCTTATGGAGACCTATTCCAAATAGGATAAAGGACTATATTGGTCAGCCAAAACCAAATGGATATAGGTCACTTCATACTACAGTTTTTGGAGAAGATTCTAGGCCTTTTGAGGTACAAATTCGTACCCGTCAAATGCATAAAGAATGTGAGTATGGGGTAGCTGCCCACTGGAGATATAAGGAAAATAATTCAAAGGGATCTGATTTTGATGATGCAATGGAGTTTTTGCGACGTATTATGGAATGGCAAAATGAAGGCGGGGCAGACTCAGATAGCAAAGAGTTTATGGAAACTCTAAAAACAGACTTCTTCTCAAGGGAAATTTATGTTTATTCTCCAGCCGGGGAAATATATTCTCTTCCATTAGGCTCTTGTGCAATAGATTTTGCTTATAAAGTGCACACAGAAGTTGGAAATAAGTGTATAGGAGCAAAGGTAAATGGCTCAATAGTACCAATAACTCAAAAATTAAAAACAGGTGATGTTATTGAAATACTTACTAGTAAAAATTCAGCAGGACCAAGCAAAGATTGGTTAAATATAGTAAAAAGTAATCAAGCAAAAACTAAGATTAAACAATTCTTTAAGAAAAATGGTAAAGAAGAAAATATCGAAATTGGTAAAACTCAGATTATCCGAGATATTAAAAAACATAGGGAAGGTTATAAGTCTCTTCTAAAAGACGAATGGGTTGATGAAATTGCAAATGAGTTAGGATTTCCTACCCAAGATGAGATGTATGCGGCCGTAGGTTACGGTAGAATTACTAGTGAGCAAATTATTCAAAAGCTCATAAAAAAAGAGAAAGAATTAGAAGAAAAGCAACAAGCTATAAGCACTCCAGTCGAGATAAAAAATGAGGATAAAAAACCAGTAGCTTCCAAAGGAGAAGTTAGGGTTAGTGACTTTGACGATGATATAGAAGTAAAATTTGCAAAATGCTGCACACCAGTTCCTGGCGATCCAATTATTGGATTTATCACAAAAGGAAATGGAATTTCAGTTCATACCAAAACTTGCCCAAATATTATAAATAGTCACGCTCCAGAAAGACTGATCGATGTTTACTGGCAAAATGAAGCAACTGATAAATTCCCTGTAAAAATACAACTAATAGCAGCAAATTCACCGTCTGTAATTTATGATATTACAAAGATGATTTCTACAGTTAATGTAAATATAGCTGGAATGAATGCAAGACTTAGTGAAGGCGAAGAGGGAATAATTGATTTAACAGTTGAAGTTAAGAGTTTGGAACAGTTAGATGATGTTATGGCGAAATTAAAATCGCTAAATACAGTTTATAGCGTATATAGGGTTAATAATTAATGAGAGCAGTAATACAACAAGTAAAAAATGCAAATGTAAAAGTAGATAACGAAGAAATTTCAAAAATTGATAAGGGTTTTTTGGTTTTCCTAGGCGTAAAAGATACTGATACTATGGATGATCTTGCCTACGTAAAGAAAAAAATTGAAAAACTTAGAATTTTTGAAGATAAAGATGGGAAAATGAATTTATCAATAAGCGATGTAGGGGGAAAAATACTCCTAGTTTCACAATTTACTCTATTTGGAGATGTGAGAAAAGGAAACAGACCATCCTTCATAGAGGCAGCTAGGCCAGAAAAAGCTAATGAATTCTATGAAATAATGAAAAATGAGCTTATAGCAGATGGTTTTGAAGTAGAAACTGGTAAGTTTCAAACCCATATGGAAGTTGGTCTTGTAAATGATGGTCCTACAACAATTCTTATTGACAGTGAAAGGATTCTATAAATGGAAATTATGAGATTTCCCCTTGGACCTGTTCTAACAAATTTATATGTCGTTAGTGAAAATGGACATGGATTTATAGTAGATGCAGTAATAAAAAATGATTTGGTTACAAAATATATAAAAGATAATAACATTATAATTGATTCTATATTACAGACTCATACTCACTTTGATCATGTTTTAGGTTTAGAATATTATAAAAATTTATATAATGTAGATGTATTTGCATCTAGTGAATCCAGAGATATTGCAAATGACAAATATTACAATCTGGCATATGACTATGATGATTTAAATGTGCCTATAGATAATTTTTTAACCGACAATGAAATATTTACAGATTTTAAAATAAAGGCTTTAAAAACTCCTGGACATAGCCTAGACTCAATAAGTTATTTAATTGGTGATTATTTATTTTCAGGGGATACCTTATTTAGGGGAAACATTGGAAGGACAGATTTTCCAGGCGGAGATTATGAAACTTTGATTGACTCCATAAATGAAAAATATAGGGTATTAAATCAAAACATAGTAGTTTACCCAGGACACGGTGAGCAAACAAGTTTGGATTATGAATTTAATAATAATCCATTCTTAATATAAGGAGAGTATATGGAATTTAAAAGAAGCCATATGTGTGGCGAATTAAGAAGTGAAAATATAGGTCAAGAAGTAGTCCTTATGGGCTGGGTAGCCAAAAAAAGAAATTTAGGTTCTCTAGTATTTTTCGATTTAAGAGATAAAACTGGTATTACTCAAATAGTAGTTCGTGAAGAAGATAAAGAAAATCACGACCTAGCCAGCCACTTAGGTCAAGAATATGTAGTTGAGGTAAAAGGGTCAGTAAGGGAGAGAGAATCCAAAAACCCAGATATGCCGACAGGTGATATAGAAATTGTAGCAGAAAAAATCAATATCCTAGATAAGGCAAATACCCCACCTATATACATAAAAGACGATGATGATGTAGCTGAAAATCTAAAATTAAAATATAGGTACCTTGATATGAGAAAGGCTTCTGTTCAAAAAAATCTAAAGCTTAGATCTGATATTGTGCGTACTATAAGAGAGTATATGTATGAAAATGACTTTACAGAAGTAGAAACTCCATTTTTAACAAAACCGACTCCAGAAGGAGCAAGGGACTATCTTGTACCATCTAGAATTAACCAAGGTGAATTCTATGCCCTTCCTCAATCACCACAACTTCTAAAACAAATTTTAATGATTGGTTCATTAGATAGATATTTCCAAGTAGTAAAATGCTTTAGAGATGAGGATTTAAGGGCTAACCGCCAACCAGAGTTTACTCAACTAGATATGGAATTATCTTTTGCTAGCCAAGATGATGTAATTGCGGTAAATGAAGGACTTATCAAAGAATTATTTGATAAATATACAAACTATGAGTTAACACTTCCTATTCCAAGAATGGATTATAGTGAAGCTATGGAGTCATATGGGTCTGATAAACCGGACTTAAGATTTGGTTACAAAATTCAAAATATTTCTGAAATCTGGAAAGATAGCGATTTTAAAGTATTTGCTAACAATACATCTGCAGGCAAATCAGTAAGAGCAATTAACTTTAAAAATCTAGCAGATAAATATTCTAGAAAACAATTAGACAAATTAACAGACTTCGTTAAACACTATGGTCTAGGTGGGCTTTCTTATATTAAATACAGCGAAGAAGTAAATTCATCAATTAGTAAATTCTTATCAGATGATATTCTAAATAATATGGTAGAAAAATTAGAAATTGAAGATAATGACCTAATTTTAATTGCAGCTGATAAAGATAAAAAAGTTTTAGAAGGTCTAGGGGCTTTAAGAAACAAAGTTGCTAAAGACAATGATCTATATGAAAAAGAATATGCCCTAACCTGGGTAGTAAACTTCCCTATGTTTGAGTATAACGAAGAGGAAGATAGATACGTTTCCCAACACCATCCTTTTACTATGCCAAATGAAGATGATATTGAACTTTTAAAAACACATCCAGAAAAGGTTAGAACACAAGCTTATGATATTGTAATAAATGGTGATGAAATGGGTGGGGGATCAGTTAGAATAAATAACTCAGACCTACAAAAAGAAATTTTTGAAGCCCTAAACTTAAGTGAGGAAGATATCCAAAATAAATTTGGTTTCTTTATTGAAGCCTTATCATATGGTACACCACCACATGCAGGGCTTGCTTATGGTCTAGATAGATTATTAATGCTATTTGCTAAAACAGATAATATTAAAGATGTAATAGCCTTCCCAAAAACTCAATCTGCAACATGTCCACTTACTGAAGCACCTACAATTGTCGATGATAAAGCCTTAGATGAGCTTGGAATCAGTGTAAGGAGTGATATAAATGACAATGATGATTAAGCAAGGAACAGTCCTAGAAAATAATAAGGGAAAATTATTAATAAGTGTAACTCGTAATGAAGCCTGCGGCTCTTGTCAAGCCAAAGGTACCTGCGGGCAAAAAGAAGAAACTATAATAGAAGTTTATTCCACAGATAACATTGATAAGGGAGATAAGGTTATATTAGAATCACATTCTTCTGATATTACAAAATACTCAATATATGTTTATTTATTACCAGTTTTTATGATGGTTGTTGGGGCCCTATTACCAAACATTTTTCTTAAAAATACTGGATATGACATAAATTTACTTACTCTTATATCAGTTGTTATATTTTTTGCCATATCATTTATGATTATTAAAGGAATTGATAAAAACCTTTCTAATAATAATGTGATGAAAGTGAGGAAAATCTAATGGATTATTCATTAATCAAAGAATTTGATATTGATTTATACCAAGCCTTAGAAAAAGAAGTTCACAGACAAGAAGATAATATAGAGCTTATTGCTTCAGAAAACTATGTTAAACCATATATATTAGAAGCAGCAGGAAGTGTTTTAACTAATAAATATGCTGAAGGTTATCCAGAAAAAAGATATTATGGTGGATGTGAAAATATAGATACTATCGAGCAAATTGCTATCGATCGAGCAAAAGAATTATTCAATTGCGATCATGCAAATGTTCAACCACATTCAGGATCAAACGCAAACTTTGCAGCTTATTCTGCTCTTATAAAGCCAGGCAATAAAGTTTTGGCTATGAATCTTACAGAAGGTGGTCACTTGACACATGGTTCTAAAGTGAATTTTTCTGGTAAAATTTATGATTTCTATCATTATGGTGTTGATAACCAAACCGGTAGAATTAATTATGAAGAAGTACTAGAAAAAGCACGTCAAATACGACCACAGCTAATAGTTTGTGGTGCAAGTGCTTATCCTCGCGAAATCGATTTTAGCAAATTTAGAGAAATAGCTGATGAGGTTGGCGCAATTTTAATGGCTGATATCGCACATATTGCAGGACTAATAGTGGCTGGTGAACATCCAGATCCATTTCCATATTGTGATGTAGTCACATCTACAACTCATAAAACTTTAAGAGGGCCTAGGTCAGGCATCATTCTCTGTAAAGAAGAATTTGCAAAAGCTATTGACAAATCAGTTTTTCCAGGATCACAAGGTGGACCTTTAGAGCACATCATTTTAGCAAAAGCTTTAGGATTTAAACAAAATTTAGATCCATCATGGAAAGAATATGCTAAAAATATAAAATTAAATGCAAAGGCTATGGAAGAAGCTTTAAGAGATTATGGTTTCAAAATGATTTCAGATGGTACAGACAACCATTTAATATTAATTGACCTTACAAATAAAAACATTACAGGTGCTGAAGCCCAAGACTTGCTGGATCAAGTAAACATCACTACAAATAAAAATACAATACCAAATGAGCAATTATCACCACAAGTTACGAGTGGTCTAAGAATCGGTACTGCTGCAATCACATCCAGAGGTATGGGTGTAAATGAATCTAGAAAAATAATCGAACTTATTTCAAGAACTATTGATAAAAGTGAAGATTTAGAACAAATTAAAAGGGAAGTTTTAGACCTAACAAACAAATTTCCCGTATATGGTAATTAATTATGCCAATGCCAATAGTAACTTTAGTCGGAAGAACTAATGTAGGAAAATCAACATTATTTAATAGACTTGTCGGTAAGAAAAAATCGATAACAGAAGACATTAGTGGTGTTACCCGTGATAGAATAGTCGATAAAGTAGAGTGGCAAGGCGATGAATTCATGCTAGTAGACACTGGTGGTCTTGATATTTCTAATAAGGAAATGATGAATCAAGAAATTAAATCCCAAGTCGAAAAAGCCTTACTAGAAACAAATTTAATTCTTTTTGTAGTAGACGGTAAAGAGGGTTTAAGTCCACATGATGCAGAAATAGCAGATGTAATACGCCGCTATCACAAAAAAGTAATAATTGTTGCAAACAAAGTTGACAGCCACAAAACCCCAGATCATATATATGATTTCTACTCTTTGGGTTTTGATGATTTAGCAATTATATCTGCTGAACAAAGCAAGGGGCTGGGTGATCTACTAGATAAAGTTGTAGAAAATATAGATTTTGAAGCTTTTGAGCAAATAGAAGATGAAACAAGAATTGCAATAATAGGTAAACCTAATGCTGGTAAGTCTTCATTAGTAAATCTCCTCCTAGAAGATGAGAGAATGATTGTTACTGATGTTGCTGGTACTACACGTGATGCAGTGGATTCTTACTGGACCTACAATGATAAGAATTATGTTTTAATTGATACAGCAGGACTTCGTAGAAAATCAAAAGTAAAAGAAAATATAGAATATTATGCAAACCAACGTACATTTGATGCTGTAGATAGTGCGGAAATAGTTTTATTTTTAATAGATGCAACAGTTGGAGTTACAGAACAAGATACCAAAATCGCTGGCTATGCCCATAACCAAAGAAAAGCTATAATAATAGCAGTAAATAAGTGGGATATAGTTGAAAAAGATACCAATACCATGAAAAACATGGAAGCAGATATTAGAAATAAATTAGGATTTGCTTTATATGCACCAATAGTGTTTATATCAGTACTCAAAAATCAAAGAATTGATACACTTTTAGATATGATTGAAATAGTGGATAATAACTATCATACTAGAATATCTACTGGAGTTTTAAATAATATTTTACAAGATGCAATCATGCTAAACCAACCTCCTCAAGATAAGGGTAAGAGACTAAAAATATATTATATGTCTCAAGTTGGAACAGCGCCTCCTAAATTTATGCTTTCAATAAATGATAGAGAAATAATGCACTTTTCATATATGAGATATTTAGAAAATCAGATTAGAAAAAACTATAATCTGATTGGAGTTCCATTTAGCTTTGTTTTAAAAGAAAGAGGTTCAGATAAATGATATTTGTCGTTGCCGTTATTTCTTATATACTTGGGTCTATTCCAAATGCCTATCTAATTGGAAAATATTTTTTTAATATGGATATTAGAAACTTAGGTTCTGGTAATGTTGGTAGCACAAATGCTTTAAGAAATTTTGGGAGAAAGGCTGGTATAGCAACACTTATTTGTGATGCATTAAAAGGCTTTATCGCAGTACTTATTGCTGACAAATTGAATGTAGAACATGCAGTAGCAGTAAGTCTAGTTTTTGTTGTGCTAGGACATATGTACAGTGTATTCTTAAATTTCAAAAGTGGAAAAGGAGTAGCTACATCCTTTGGAGCCTTACTTTATATAGATATTAAATTTGTTTTAATATTAGTAGGAATATTTATCCTTGTCGTGCTATTTAGTAGGATGGTTTCCTTAGGTTCTATATTAGCAGCTATAAGTGCAATTTTTATAGGATATTTTTACTTTGGTCTTTCTGATATTTTTTATGCTGTACTTATAATATGTGCACTGATCGTTTATAAACATAGGGCTAACATTAACAGAATAATAAATCATGAGGAGTCTAAAATATTTTAATTATGGAAATCTCAATTTTAGGAGCAGGATCCTGGTCAACAGCTATAGCATATTTATTATCTGAAAAATACGATGTTTTGATGTATGCTAGAAATCCTGAAGATACAGAATTTATTAATAACAATCATAAAAATAGAAAATATTTAAAAGATTTTGACTTGCCAAAAAATATTAAAGCAACTAGCGATATTCAACTACTTTTTAAGAATAGATTCATAGTAAATGGTATTCCAACTCAAAGTACTAGATCTGTTATAAAAGAATTTAAGACGTATTTTAATAAAGAAAATGTCTATGTAAATCTCTCAAAGGGACTAGAACTGGAAAGTCATAATAGGATTTCAGAGATTTTTTACCAAGAACTGGGAAAAGATAATTCTTATGCTATTTTAAGTGGTCCATCACACGCAGAAGAGGTTATTAAAAAAATGCCAACAGCTATTGTTTGTGCTAGTAATGATTTAAAACTTGCAAAAGAAATTCAAGAAATATTCAATAGTGATTGGTTTAGGGTTTATACTTCAGAAGATCTTTTGGGTGTAGAGTTAGGCGGAGCTATAAAAAATACTTTAGCATTTGGAATTGGAATCCTAGATGGTTTAGGCTATGGAGATAATACCAAGGCTGCAGTTATCACACGTGGAATAAACGAAATGAATAGACTGCTTGAAAAATTTAATGCTGATCCAAAAACTTTAAATGGCCTAGCTGGAGTAGGTGATTTGATAGTAACAGCAACCAGTATAAATTCGAGAAATTATAGGACTGGACTTCTAATTGGTCAAGGCAAAAATATGCAAGATGCTATAAATGAAGTAAATATGGTTGTAGAAGGAATTCCAACAACTAAAGCATTAAATCAACTGGCTAATCAATATAATTTAGATTTACCAATCACCAAAGAAATATACAAAATTTTATACGAAAATAAAGATCCAAATGATTCTGTAGCATCACTTATGGGTAGAACTTTAAAGAGCGAATTCTAATTTTATAATTTAAATTTTTCTAATTTTAAGTTATAATAGAACTAAATATATATAGTAAAGGGAATATTATGTTTGAAAAGTTTAAAGATTTTATTGGCATTGACGACAATTATGATGATTACGATGACGAACAGCTTTATTACAATGATGATGAAGTAGAAAGCAAATCATCTTCTAGAGAAGCGTATACAAATTTATTAGATGATGACACACTAGAAAAAAATGATTCTGTAACTTACGAAAGTGGATATAGCAAATCAAATTCATCATATGCTTTTGATTCTAGTAGCTATGATACAGATTCTTATTCTAATAGTAGTTCATCGGATAGTTATAAAAGATCATCAAAAAGAGGAGATAATATAGTTAGCATGACAGAAAATAATTTTACAAACAAATCATCAATGAGAATTTCAATTCAAGAGCCTCTTGATTATGAAACAGATGCTCCAAGTGTTATAAATGATATACTTGATAAAAAAGTTGTTGTTTTAAATCTAGAAATGGTTGATGCTGATATGAGACAAAGAATATTTGATTTTGTATCAGGAGCAGTATATGCCTTAGATGGTACAGTTGAGAGAGTAACAAAGGGTATTTTTGTTATCAGTCCAAAGGGTGTACAAGTTGACAGCACTGTAACTGATCAAATATCAGATGGAAACTATAATCAATTATAAGTTCATAATTTAAATAAATTTATATGAGTTTGGATTATAACTTAGATTTTATAAATGATAAGAGTAAAAAATCCTCAATAAAAAAAGCTATAGCTATATTGGAAAGAGCGTATTATAAAAATATGGAAGAGTATAGCTTTTTTTTGGACCCTTTTGAGCAAGAAGTTATAGAATCTATTGCAAATAAAAACAAAATAGATATAAAATTTATAGGCGGTAATGATTTGGCAGAGCGCAAAATATTTATCGCCAATTTCTTTTATGAGCCAATTATAGAATCAAATTATATAAACATTTTAAAATTTGACCACGATGGCTTAAGTCACCCTGATGTTCTAGGTTCACTAATGAGCCTAAATTTGGACCGTGAATCGATAGGAGACATTGTAACTGAAAATAACCATTGTGAATTTGCTATATTAAAAGATGAAGCAAGTTTTGTAAAATATAATTTAAGTAAAATAAAAAGACAAAGTATAAATATAGAATTTAAAGAAAATAATACTTTGGATATAAAATTGGATGATTTCACCAATCATAGCGGTTTTGTTTCATCATTAAGGTTAGATAATCTAATATCTGAGTTTATAAATACATCTAGAACTAAGGCTAAGGACTTAGTAAAGGCAAAGCTTGTAAAAGTTAACTACGAAATAATTGATGATCCAAGTAAAATCATAAATGAAAATTCTATGATATCCATTAGAAGAGAAGGTAGATTTATATTTGATGAAGTTACAGGAACTAGTAAAAAAGGCAATTCTCACATTACATATAGGAAGTTAAAATGACAGCATATATAGTATTTATAATTTTAGGTTTAATCTTAGATAGATTAAGCAAATCTTACGCAATAAACAATTTTATAGAAAATCCTTATCAAGGTAAGCTATTAAATTTTACATACCTTGAAAATAGGGGTGCAGCATTTGGTATTCTCCAAGATAGTAGGTTATTTTTTATAATATTAACACTAGTAATAGTTGCGGTTTTAGTATATTATTTCGAAAAAAATTACAAAAAAAACCATAAAATTTTAAATATTGCTCTTGCAATGATTATATCTGGAGCTATTGGTAATTTTTATGATAGATTATTCCAAGGGTATGTTGTAGACTTTATAGAATTTGCTTTTGTAAAATTCCCGGTTTTTAATATAGCTGATATATTTGTCACTCTTGGCAGTTTTTTAATGATTATTTACCTAATATTTTTTGAAGAAAGCGAAAATATATGACAGTAAATATTGGAAATGAATGGGATATAATTTTAGCAGATCAATGGGATAAGGTGTATTATCAAAATCTTAGAAAAAAATTGATTGGAGAATATAAGAACCACACAGTTTATCCTGATATGTATGACATTTTTAATTCACTAAAATCAGTAGCCTATCGAGATGTTAAGGTAGTAATTTTAGGACAAGATCCCTATCATGGTCCTGGTCAAGCACACGGTTATGCTTTTTCAGTGCAAAAAGGTGTGAAAACTCCACCATCTTTGGTAAATATCTATAAGGAAATGCATGAAGACATCAAAACCTACATTCCAAACAATGGAAATTTAGAAAAATGGGCTAAGCAGGGAGTATTGCTATTAAATACATCCCTAACAGTAAGAGCTCATCAGGCAAATTCCCATCAAAAAATTGGATGGGAAATACTTACTGATCATATTATAAAAAAATTAAATGAGAGAGAAAAGCCAATAGTATTTATCTTATGGGGCAGGAATGCCCAATCAAAAGAAAAGTTTATTACAAATCCAAATCATTTGATATTAAAGTCTACCCATCCATCTCCATTATCTGCTCATAGGGGATTTTTTGGATCTAAGCCATTTTCAAAAACAAATAACTTTTTAAAATCTATAGGTCAAGAACCCATAGACTGGCAGATTGAGAATCTATAAATGATTCTCAATTATTTTTTTGCTTAGATTTAAAATATTTTTATAGTTATAAAGGTAATTCTCTCTAATAATTAGTAAATTTGGGTCAACGGTCATTAGACTTTCATTTTCTAAGTTAAAAGTATTTAAAGTAACAAAACCGGTATTTTTTTCATCAAATCTCCCATATAAAATCCGAATATTAATTTCTATAGTATTAGAACTTGTCCTTAATTCGTAATTAATAGACGAAAAATAAGATTCAGTTAACGTTCTTGTAGATTCTAAGATTATTTGACAAATATCGTTATTTATGCAAACTGATTTTAAGTTAATAATGTATCCATCTAGATTAGTAGAAAGTTCCCTAGTGAAATAATCATTTATGTTAGCTAGCTTTTCAGTAGCAATCAGGTCATTCTCATTATGAATCATAATTGGCCTTGGTTTATCCCTTTTTTTAATGTCTTCTGTAAGTTTGCTAATAACCTTGTATCTACTAGGATCATTTCTAAAAATGCCTATATGTTTTTCCATATCCATTAATCTCATAGATTCGAAGGTAAAATATTTTCTATGGGAAGAAATAGTTTTATATATATCCTTAGTAGCTGGAAATATTGGTTCCAAACCATATTTATCCAATCTGATATTTAAAAATGGAATATCAAATTTATCACCATTGTAAGTTATAATTGTTTTATCCGCAGTCATTTTTAAATAGATTTTAAGAAGTCTTACTTCTTCAAAATTATCTTCAGCAAAATACTGAATAATATAGGATTTTTCGCCTTCAAAAACTATAAATCCGAGTAAGACGAGATTATCACGTAATGGATCAAGACCTGTGGTTTCAATATCTAAGATTATTTCATCTTTATTTAAATTTTCTGGAAAATATCTTTTTTTATAAGTAATCATATTACTATTATACTTTATTTGCCATCTTAAATTTAACCAATATAATGTTATAATTAGGTTATAAGTTATTAATAATATGTAAGTTTTATGAGGTTTATATGATATATTTAGACAATGCAGCAACAACAAAAATTTATAAAAATGCTCAGCAAGCTCGTGCTTTCGCAGAGGATAAAGCATTTGCAAATTCATCATCAATTCATAGTTTTGGACTAAAATCTAGTAATCTTTTAAGAGAATCTAGAGAAATTATTTCTAGCGTAATAGGATCAAATCCAGATGAAATATATTTTACAAAGGGTGCAACCGAAGCAAATAATATTGTAATTTCATCATTAAGTGGAGAAAATAATATTGCAATAACTTCTTCAATTGAACATTCATCAGTTTATGACAGTTTTAAAAAAAATATTTTTAAAGAAGTTATTTTCCTAAAAAATGATCAATATGGGTTTATTGACATAAAAGATTTGGAAGATAAATTGCAAAATGATGTTAAATTAGTTTCAATTATTTATGCTAACAATGAAACAGGAACTATTCAAGACATCGGAAAAATAAGCGATATTGTAAAATCATTTGATAAAAATATCTTAATTCATATAGATGCTACACAAGCATTGGGAAAAATTTTATGTGATGTAAATGAGCTTAAAGTTGATTTAATGAGTTTTTCTGCACACAAATTTCACGGACCAAAGGGAGTTGGAGGGCTTTACGTTAGGAAAGAAATCCTTCAAAAAATAAAACCTGTACTACATGGAGGACACCAACAAGTTGTATCCAGCGGTACTGATAATCATCCTGCTATTTATGCAATGGCAACTGCATTAAAAGAACAAATTGATGCTGATGAGTTTAATTATGTCGACGATTTAAATAAATACATGAGAAAACTAATCGATAAAAATATAAGTGATTATATATTTAACACTCCAGATGAAAATTATTCTCCTTATATATTAAGTGTAGGATTTGCAAATATAAAATCAGAAGTCCTACTTCATATGCTTGAGGATAATGATATATATGTATCTAGCGGATCAGCTTGTTCAAAAGGAAATAATAATAGGATTTTAGAAGCCTTAGATGTAGATGATAAATATAGCGATGGAGTTATTAGATTTTCTTTTGCGGGAGAAAATACAAAAGAAGAACTAGAAGATACTGTCAAAATTTTAAAAGAATCAATTGATGAAATAAGAAGGGTTATGTAATGGAATCACTTTTAGCAATTAGCTTTGGAGAACTTTTTTTAAAAGGATCCAATAGAAAATATTTTTTTGATAATGCACGCAAACATATTCTAGCAAATATTAAAAATATAGGTTATGAAGATACCTATGTAGAAAGTGCTAAGCTTTATATCAAAGCTGACGAAAATAAGTTTGATGCTTTGGTAAAGGAAATAGAAAAAGTATTTGGTATTGCTTATATAGATGAAGTTTATAAAGTAAATAAAAATATTGATGATATTTTTCAAGCGGCAAAGTATACCATAAATAAAGATTATAAAGATAAAAATTATACTTTTAAAGTTGAAACTACTAGAGTTGATAAATCTTTTGAATATGATTCACCTAAACTTAATGCACATCTAGGAGACTTGCTTTTAGACGAATATAAAAATTTATCAGTTGATATTCATAATCCAGACTTTAAAGTATATGTTGATATAAAAAATAATGCTTATGTCTATACAAAAAGACACAAGGGCCTAGGAGGATTACCTATAGGAAGTAGCGGTGAAGGTTTACTATTACTTTCCGGTGGTATAGATTCACCTGTGGCAGGATTTATGATGGCAAAACGTGGAATGATGGTTAATGCCGTTCATTTTCACTCTTATCCTTTTACTTCTAAACAAGCCCACCAAAAAGCAGAAGACTTAGCTAGACTAATGTCGCAATATACAGGTCCTCTTAAAGTTTTTTCAATAAATCTAGCAAATATTTATAAGGAAATAGCAACAAATTGTGATAGACGCGAAACAACTATTTTGTCTAGAAGATTTATGATGAGAATATCGAATAAGCTTGCAGATAAATATGGATTTAAGGCATTTATAACAGGAGAATCACTAGGTCAAGTAGCATCCCAAACGCTGGAATCTATTTCTGTTATTGAAGAGTCAGCCAATTATCCAATATTACGCCCATTAATCGGTCTAGATAAACAAGATATAATTAATACTGCTATTGATATTGGAACTTATGATAAGTCCATAGAGCCATATGATGATTGTTGTTCTATCTTTGCTCCAGATAAGCCAGTTACAAAACCAAAACTCAAATATATCGAAAGATCAGAAGAAAATCTCAATATTGAAAGATTAGTAGATGAGGCACTAGAGACAATAGAAATTATAGAAATATAAGTTTTTATTTGACAAATAGTTACTAAGATAGTATCATTTAATGGTAAACCGCTCAGTGTGGGTACTGATCACCTAAGCTGGCGAGAATCTAAGAACAAGGAGGAGCCCATGTACGCAATTATCAAAACAGGTGGCAAACAATATAAAGTATCAGAAGGGGACTTAGTAAGAGTTGAAAAACTTCCTTACGAAGTTGGCGAAACTGTTGAATTTGATGAAGTACTATTAGTTGCTAATGATAGCGATGTAAAAGTTGGAGCACCAACTGTAGAAAACGCTAAAGTTTCTGCAACAGTAGAAGATCAAAACAAAGACAAAAAAATTGTAGTTTTCAAATACAAACCTAAAAAAATGTATAGAAAAAAACAAGGTCACAGACAACCTTATACTTTAGTTAAAATTGATAGCATCTCTGCTAACTAATGATTAAAGTAAATTTAATCTATAACAAAGACATTTTCAAAGGATTTGAAATTACTGGCCATGCAGACTATGATGAACACGGTAAAGATATAGTTTGCGCAGCAGTATCTATGCTAGCTTATACAACTGTAAATTCTCTTGATAGTTACGATTATGAGGTAGAATTTAGTGATGATGAAGAAACTATGAAACTATTAGTAGAAAATCCATCTCACGATTCAGAAGTAATTTTAAATACTTTTAGCACAGGTATTTGGACACTAACACAAAGTTATAGTGACTTTGTAGAAGCTTACAAAACTATAATATAAGGAGATATAAATGATTTTAAATATTAACTTACAAAGATTTTCTAGTAAAAAAGGGGTATCTTCTTCTAAAAACGGTAGAGATTCAGAAAGCAAAAGACTTGGTACAAAAAGAGCTGATGGTCAATTTGTAAATGCTGGAACAATCATCGTTAGACAAAGAGGAACAAAAATTCACCCAGGTAACAATGTTAAAAGAGGTGGAGATGATACTCTATACGCATCATGCGAAGGAATTGTAAAATTTGAAAGAAAAGGACGCGACAGAAAACAAGTTTCTGTTTATCCAAAACAAGATATAGCTTAAAAAATAAAGTCTGCCTTTTCGGCAGACTTTTTTTCATATGAAAGGAAATTTGTATGATAGATTTTGCAAAAATAAGTCTAAAGGCAGGAGATGGCGGCAATGGAGCTGTAGCTTGGAGACGTGAAAAATATGAACCAACTGGTGGGCCTGCAGGTGGTGACGGGGGAGATGGAGGTAGCATAATAATAAAAGCTACTAGAAACCTATCCACTCTTGATGATTTTAAATACAAAACTAAATATAAGGCTGAAAATGGAGAACCAGGTGGAAAATCCAAAAAATTCGGTAAAAAAGGCGAAAATTTAATATTAAAAGTCCCAGTTGGAACCATCTTAAGAGAAGCTGAAACCAATACAATTATAAAAGATTTTAAAATTGACAATGAAGAGTTTGTGATTGCTAAAGGTGGTAAAGGGGGTAGGGGTAATGTTCACTTTAAAAACTCTATTCGTCAAGCACCAAGATTTGCAGAAAACGGAAAAAAAGGTCAAGAAATTGATCTTGTTATGGAATTAAAGGTTCTAGCTGATGTCGGTTTAGTAGGTTTGCCAAATGTTGGTAAATCAACATTAATTTCTGTAATTACATCTGCAAAACCAAAAATTGCAAATTATCATTTTACAACTCTTGATCCAAACCTTGGAGTAGTAAATATTGATAATGAAAGATCATTTATAGTAGCTGATATACCAGGTTTAATTGAAGGAGCTAACGAAGGTCAAGGCTTAGGTCATGATTTCTTAAAACACATAGAAAGATGTAGGGTATTAGTTCATTTGGTAGATATATCAGGGATAGAAGGCCGTAATCCTATTGCAGATTTTAGACTTATAAACGAAGAATTGAAACTATACAACGATAAACTTTCTGAAAAGCCTATGATTGTAGCCTTAAATAAATCTGATCTAGACTTTAATGAAAATGCTTCAAAATTCATAGAGGAATTTAAGGATGAATATCAAATTTTTAAAATTTCTGCAGCAACAACAGATGGAATTAAGAATTTACTAGATGCAACTTACGATTTACTACTAGAATCTGAAGAATCCCAATACGATTTAATAGAAAATATTGATGAAAACTTCCTTGAAGAATATTATAATAAAGAAATTGAATATGACCTTCAATTTGCAAAAGACAATGAAATTTTTGTTGTTTTTGGTAAAAGAATAGATAACCTTCTTGAGAGGGTAAATTTAGAAGACTATGATTCTAGAATGTATTTTGAAAGTAAACTTAGAGAAATGGAAGTTTTTGATAAATTAAAAGAAATGGGAATAGAAGAAGGAGATAGTGTTGCAGTGGGTGACATTGTCTTTGAATATTACGAATAGGAGAAAAAATGCTTACAGGTAAACAACGCGCCATGCTTAAAGCTGAAAGTCATGATTATAAACCGGTAATTAATATTGGAAAATTTTCATTAACTGATGATGTAATCAAAGCGACAGATGAAGCATTGGAAGCACGCGAATTAATTAAAATAAAGATTTTAAATAATAATATGGATGATCCAAAGGATATATTAAGTGAATTGCTTGATAAATTAAATGCAGAATTTGTTAATCATGTGGGTAATATATTTACTATATACAGAAAAAACGATGATAATAAATTTGGACTTTAAAGGATAAAAATGAAAATAGGACTTTACGGCGGAACTTTTGACCCTATTCATGTCGGACATCTGATTGTTATGGAAAACACACTTAATTTTATGGACTTAGATAAAATAATTGTACTTCCAAGCTCCAATCCGCCACATAAGCAAAACAAGAAAAAGACTGACACAAAAATCAGAATTCAGATGGTAGAAGCTGCTATCAAAGACAATGATAAATTAATGTTATCGACATACGAAGCAAATGATAATAGTGTAAAATATACTCATCAAACCTTGGACTATTTTAAGAAAAAATATCCAGAACATGAGTTTTATTACATTATGGGTGAGGATTCATTTATGACTATTGATTCATGGCGAAACTATGAAAAAATCTTAAATGAAAATCTAATTGTTTTTGCTAGAACTTGTATCGATGAGAATAGCGACTTAGTAAAAAAAGTTGAATTAATAAAGAAGGACAATTCTAAAATTTACCTCATTGATAATTTAAATATCAATATTTCATCTACCTTAATACGTAATTTGGTTAAAGATAATAAAAGTATAAAATATCTAGTTACCGACCCTGTTAAAAAAATAATAGAGGAGTACAACTTATATGTTTAATCTTGATTTATGGGAAGACAAATTGTTAAGCGATATCGGTGAAAAAAGATATAAACACTGCATAAGAGTTATGGAAACTGCTCTAGAATTAAATAATAACATCGATATTGATAAAGTTAAAAGTGCTGCAATTTTACATGATTGCGCCAAATACAACGAAGAAAAATACTTAAAATTATATGGGGAAAGTATTGAAAACTATCAATTACAATATAAGGCTGTTTTGCATTCATTTTTAGGAGCAGAAGTTGCAAAAAAAGAGTATAATATAAATGATACTGAAGTATTGGATGCGATTAGATATCACACAACTGCAAAGGCTGATATGTCAGATTTAGAAAAAATAATATATTTAGCTGATGCTATTGAACCAAAAAGAGATTATCCAGGCGTAAATCAATTAAGAAAATTATCAAAAGAAAATCTAAATGAAGCGATAATCTTTTCTTTAAACCACAATATAAATTTTATTATTGAAAAAAATGATTTAATTCATCCACTTACAATTGAAGCAAGAAATTTCTTAATTAAGGAGAAAAATGAATAAATTAGATATTATATTAAAAGTTTTGGATGATAGAAAAGCAGAAGATGTAAATGTCTTAGAACTTAAAGACTCATCAATAGCTGATACTTTTGTTATAGCTACAGGTACATCTGTTATCCAAACCAAGGCTTTGGCTGACTATATAGAAGAAAAACTAGAAGAAAATGGTTTTACACTTTTATCTAAAGAAGGACTTAGAGAAGGCGAATGGATTCTGATGGATGCAGATGATATCATAATCCATATTTTCACTCAACGACAAAGAGAATTTTACGGTATAGATGATTTATGGGAAGAGTAATCTTTTTATAAATCTTTTGGTATCACAGTAATGGAAAGTAAGAATAAAGATAAAATTATAATAGGTTTAATTATTGCCCTTGCAGTAGTTTTAGGGAATAATTTTGTAAATGATAAATCTCCTGATTTACTTGATAATAAGGTTTCTTTACTAGAAAGTGAAGATGATTTTAATATTGAAAGTATTGATGAAAATAAAGCCCAACAAAGTGAGGATATAAAAGTACATATAAGTGGCCAAATAAATAGAGAAGGCGTCTATGAGGTAAAAGAAGGAGACAGACTTGACGATTTGATAAAGCAAGCTGGTGGTCTAAGTCCAGATGCAGATAGTAATTCTCTAAATTTGGCAATGAAACTAGAAGATCAGATGAAAATCTACATACCTAATAAAAATGAAATTTTAAATGAAAATTCTACAAATACTGATCAATTAGTTTCAAAGCCGGATTCTATATCTGAAAATGGGAAAATAAATATAAATACAGCTAGCAAAGAAGAGCTAATGACACTGCCAAACATAGGAGATAAAAGAGCTCAAGCTATAATAGAATATAGAGATACCAAAAAATTTGAAACAATTGAAGAAATAAAAAATGTAACTGGCATTGGCGAAAAATTTTACCAAGCCATGCAAGATTTAATAACAGTATAGGTGGTTAAATGAAATTATCAACTAGAAGTAGGTATGGATTAAGGGCTATTTGTTACCTAGCTGAGCATGAGGAGAAGGGTTATATACCAGTATCTGAAATTGCCGAAAAATTAAGCCTTTCGGAAAATTACCTTGAGCAATTAATTAGAATATTAAAAAACGAACAATTAGTTGAATCCATTAGAGGACCAAAAGGTGGATATAGGTTAACAAGAAATCCAGATAAAATAACAGTTGGAGAAGTTATAAGAGTTTTGGAAGGCAACTGGAATGTTACAGGATGCTATCAAGATGGACATTGCGATGATAAGTGTAATGCTTATTTTGCTTTTTATAAAATAGATGAAGCGATAAATGATACAATTGATTCCATAACTTTAGATGTAATTTTAAATAACAGACTTGAGGTAAATAAATGAAAAATTTAGGAATGAATGATCTTAGAAAAGCATATATTGATTTTTTTGGAGATGAAAAAGGACATACTATATTAAAATCTTTCCCATTAATCCCCCAGGATGATGAATCTTTATTGTTAATAAATGCAGGTATGGCTCCACTAAAACAATATTTTACTGGTGAAAAGAAAATGAAAAATAATAGAGCAACATCTTCACAAAGATGTGTTAGAACCGGTGATATTGAAAGAGTAGGAAAAACTGAACGTCATGGAACATACTTTGAAATGCTTGGGAATTTTTCATTTGGTGATTACTTTAAGAGAGAAGCTATTACTTGGGCTTACGAATTTTTGACAGGTAAACTAGAAATTGCTCAAGAGGATTTGTGGGTCACAGTGTATTATGAGGATGAAGAAGCTTATAATATATGGAAAGATGAAATTGGCATCAACCCTGATAGAATTTTAAAACAAGATAAAGACGAAAATTTCTGGGAGTTAGAGGTAGGTCCATGTGGTCCATGTTCAGAAATTTATGTAGACAGGGGAGCTCATAGAGCTATTGATGAAAATGATAATGCTCCTGGAAATGATAATTCAGATAGATTTCTTGAAGTTTGGAACTTAGTATTTACTCAGTTTAATAGAGATATTGAAGGTAACTATACTCCACTTGCTCATCCAAATATAGATACTGGTATGGGTCTTGAAAGAATTGCTATGATCCTACAGGAAAAAGACAATATTTTTGAAATTGATGTTAACCAAGACATTATTTCTGAAATTGAAAGAGTATCAGGGGTAAAATACAAAGCTGATAATAAATCTGACGTATCTATAAGAGTTATTGCAGACCATGCAAAAGCTATGACATTCTTAGTATCTGATGGTGTCATACCATCTAATGAAAAACGTGGTTATGTTTTAAGAAGACTTATTAGACGTGCATATAGACATGGTAAATTGTTGGGTATTGAAGGCGAATTTTTATCTAAAATAGTTTCTGAAGTTATTGAAGCTTACAAAGTAGAATATGAAGAACTTATATATAACAAAGATAATATAATAAAAGTAATTACTGAAGAAGAGGACAGATTCCAACACACTATTGATTCAGGGCTAGAAAGATTGAATTCATTAATTGATGATATGAAAAGTAATGGTCAAACTGTCCTTGATGGAAGTGAAGCATTTAAACTCTACGATACTTATGGATTCCCACTTGATCTTACCAAAGAAATTTTAAATGAAGAAGATTTTGATTTGGACGAAGCTAAATTTAATGAAGAAATGGAAAATCAAAGAGAATTAGCTCGAAATGCTCGTAAATCTGACTCTGGTTGGTCACTAGATAATATCATTACAGATGGAATTAATCCCACAGAATTTATAGGATATGATATTTTAAGCACTGAAGCTCAAATTACAAAAATATTTGATGAAAGTGAATCTAAACAATCGCTAAATGAAGGTCAAAGTGGTATAGTAGTTTCCGATAAGACTTCATTTTATGCTCAAGGTGGTGGCCAAGTAGCTGATACTGGGTATATTTACAATGATAATACAAAAGTAAAAGTAACTGATGTACAAAAGAAAAATGATGTTTACTTCCATACTGTTGAAGTATTAGAAGGAAAAGTTGAAATTAATCAAACCTATGTCTTTGAAGTAGACAAAGAACGTAGATATGATATAACAAGAAATCACTCAGCAACCCACTTACTTGACCAAGCACTTTGTGATGTATTAGGCGATGGTGTTAAACAAGCAGGCTCCTTAGTAGATGAAAATAAACTAAGATTTGATTTTACTTTTAATGAGTCATTAACTGATGAAGAAAAAAGAAAAATTGAAGATATAGTAAATGAAAAGATTAGAGAACAACTATCAGTTAATAAACAAATTGTTAGTTTCAAAGAATCTCAAGAAATGGGAGCTATAGGATTATTTGAAGATAAATACAAAGATAAAGTAAGAGTAGTTTCTATAGGAGATTATTCGATAGAATTATGTGGTGGGTGCCATGTAAATAATTCATCTGAAGTATTAATCTTTAAAATAGTATCAGAATCATCTGTATCAGCAGGCGTTCGTAGAATTGAAGCTATTACCGGCAAAAAAGTTTATGAGCTACTACAAAATCAGAAACAAGATTTAAATGAAATAGCTGAAAGATTAAATGCAAAACCAAATGCAATTATACAAAAAATAAGCTCATTAAAAGAAGAAATTGAAAATCAAAAAGATGAAATTAAGAGATTAAAATCATCATCTAATAAAGATATTTATAAAGATTTAGAGCAATCTATTGAAAATAAAGATAATTTAAATATATTGATTCATAAATTTGATAATGCATCAATGGATGAGCTACGTGACTATGAAAATAGATTAAAAAATAGTTTTGATAATCTAATACTTGTATTTGCAAGTGTAGTAGATAATAAAATAATTTTTACAGTGACTGTTGATGATAATTTAACTGATAGATATGATGCTGGCAAAATCGTTAGAGAAATTAGCCAAATAGCAGGCGGTAATGGCGGAGGCAAGAAAAATTTTGCTCAAGCTGGAGGAAAAGATATTTCTAAAGTTGACGATGCTTTGAACAAAGCACGTGAAATCATTTAAAGGAGTTATTATGACTGAAAACCATAACTTAAATGAAACAATTGCTTTTAAACCAGAAAGAGAAGATCAAAAAGATATTAGAGAAATCTTAACTACTGTTTATAATTCGCTTGATGAAAAGGGTTATAAACCATCTAGCCAAATCGTAGGATACTTACTATCAGGCGATCCAACATATATTACTGCTCACAATGGAGCTCGTAAACTAATACGTGCTGTTGATCGAGATGAAATATTAGAAGAATTATTAAAAAATTATATCAATGACTAGAATAATGGGTCTTGATGTGGGGGATAAAACAATTGGGGTTGCTTTAAGCGACCCTATGTTTTTGATAGCTAATCCACTAGAAACAATCAAAAGAAAAAAAGCTAGTCTAGATATACAAAGACTTGTAGAAATAATAAATGAAAATGATGTAGAAACAATAGTAGTTGGCCTGCCAAAAAATATGAATAACTCTATTGGACCTCAATCTATGAAAGTTATGAGTTTTGTAGATTTATTGAAAAAACAAACTGATAAAGAAATCATATATCAAGATGAAAGGATGACAACCTTACAGTCAGAACGAGTTTTAATTGATATGGATGTCAGACGAGAAAATAGAAAAGAACATATCGATAAGATAGCTGCCAGCTTCATTCTACAAACATATTTAGACAGGAGAAAGAATGGATAGTATTGTTTTATATGATGAAGATAATAATGAAGTCGAATTTAATATAATAGATACTTTCGGAGTAGATGACAAAAATTTCTGTGCTTTACAACAAAATGATGATGAATTGATAATGATTATGGAAGTCATTAATAACGGAGATGAAGTATTCTTTAAATCAATTGAAAATCAAGAAGAACTAGATGAAATCATTAGTTTGTATGAAGAAATGAAAGAAGAAGATAATGGAAACTAACGAAATTCGCAAAATTTTTGATGATAATAATCAGAAATTTACGAGGCAAAGAGAAATAATTTTTAATGTACTTAAGGATAGCTCACCAAAGCATGTTACACCAGAAGAATTATTTTCAAAGGTGCATGCTGAAAATAAACAGGTAGGGATTGCTACGATTTATAGGACTTTAAATTTATTTGAAGAATTAGGAATTGTAAACAAACAAGAATTTACCGATCAAGCCTACACTTATGAGCTTATAGATCCTATCAATGATCACCATGATCATATGATTTGCACAAATTGTGGCAAAATTATAGAAGATGAATTTTTATCAAAAGAAAAGTTGGCGGATTCATTAAAAGAAAATTATGATTTTGAATTAAAAAATTATTCATTAAGAATTTATGGAATTTGCTCCGATTGCAGAAAATAATAAGGAGTAAAAATGTCAAATGAAAAAAAACTGAGAGTAATTCCTCTAGGGGGATTACAAGAAATAGGTAAGAACTGTACCCTTGTCGAATACGGCAACGATATGGTTATGATTGATTGTGGATTAACTTTTCCTAATGAAGAAATGTTAGGGGTTGATATTGTAATTCCAGATTTTACCTATGTAGAAGAAAATAAAAGAAAATTAGGCGGTATATTTGTAACCCACGGTCACGAAGACCACATAGGAGCTATACCATATTTTCTAAAAAAAATCGATACAAATGTATATTGCTCTAAACTAACTAAAGGTTTATTAGAAAACAAATTTAAAGAACACGGGTTAAATCCAAATAAAATTAAGATGGTTAACGTAAATAATAAAGTTAAAGTTGGAGAACTTAGCTTAGAATTTATTAGAGTAAGCCACTCAATTCCAGATTCATGTGCTATAGCTGTTAAATCTCCAGTTGGTACAATTTTATTTACAGGTGACTTTAAAATGGATTTTACACCTATAGATGGTGACCCAACAGATATTCAAAGAATTGCGGAACTTGGCAAAAAAGGACTTTTAGCCCTATTTTGTGATTCAACAAATGTTGAAAGACCAGGATATTCTATTAGTGAAAAAGAAGTAGGAGATACTTTTGTAAGAATCTTTGGCCAAGTAACTGGACGTATCATTGTAGCTACATTTGCATCAAACTTACACAGAGTTCAACAGATTATATATGCAGCTGAAAAATACAATAGAAAAGTTGCACTCTCTGGCAGATCCATGATGAATAACGTAAAAATTGCAAGTGATCTAGGATACTTAAAAGTTAAAAATAATACGTTAATTGAGATGAAAAATATCAAAAATTATGCTGACGATGAAATAGTTGTATTATCGACGGGTACTCAAGGTGAACCTTTATCAGCATTAACTCGTATGGCAAATAGTGAACATAAACAAGTTCACTTAAACGAAACTGATACAGTAATACTTTCATCATCTGCTATACCTGGAAATGAAATAGCAATTAACAATGTTATAAATAAATTAACCAAACTTGGTGTAAATATTATTTATTCATCCTTAGCTAGAGTACATGCATCAGGTCATGCTTGCCAAGAAGAAATAAAATTAATGTATCAACTAACAACACCTAAGTTCTTAATTCCAGCCCATGGTGAAGCTCGTCAACTTCAAACACATGAAGACATTGCAGTTTCTATGGGAATGGATAAACAAAATATTCATATATTAGAAAATGGAGATGTTTTAGAATTTACTAAAAAATCTGCTAATTTAGCAGGTAAAATACAAGCAGGAAATGTTCTTGTAGATGGGTCTGGTATAGGTGATGTTGGGAATATAGTTTTAAAAGATAGAAAACACTTATCAGAAGATGGATTAATGGTAGTATCAATTACATTTGATAGAAATACACAAACTCTTCTAGCAGGTCCAGAAATAGTATCACGTGGATTTGTATATGTAAAAGAAAACCAAGATATTATTGAAAATGCAAAAGAAGTAGTTATTAGATCTTTTGAAAAATGTCAAAAAGAAGAAATTAGAGCAATTAGCCAAATTAAATATCAAATTAGAGAAGATTTAAAATCTTATCTTTACAATGAACTAGGCCGTGATCCAATGATCTTACCTGTAATTTCAGAAGTAGAAAATAATGAAATATATAAATTATCCTCATACTAGTCTGTATTTAGAAAAATTAATTGAGGATAGGGATTTTTTAGATTTACGCAATTACGCATTGGATAATAATGTCCCTATAATGAATGTTGAGACTAAAGAGTTTATAAAAACTATTCTAATAAATCAAAAACCAAAATCAATTTTAGAAATTGGTACAGCCATAGGCTATTCTGCCCTTGTATTTGAAAAATATACCAATGCAGAAATAACCACTATTGAGCTTGATCCAAAAATTGCTGAAATTGCTAAAAAAAATTTTAAAATAAATGATAAAAATATAAATTTAATAAACAAAGATGCACAAAAAGCCTTAGATGATTTACATCAAGGCTTTGATTTTGTCTTTATAGATGCTAATAAAGCACACTATATCGAATATTTTGAAAAAACATCTAAACTTATAAATGATGGTGGTATTATAATAGCCGATAACGTATTATTTAAGGGAATGGTTTTGAATGATGATTATGTTGATAAGCGCATGATTACCATTGTAAAAAGACTGAGAAATTACCTAGCCTATGTTATGGATAGAGATGATTTTCAATCTACGGTAATTCCAATAGGTGATGGTTTAACTTTAAGTATTAAGGAGAGAAAATGACAGATAAAAAAGTAGAACTACTTGCCCCCGCTGGGGATATGGAAAGATTAGAAGCTGCTATTAAGTTTGGTGCAGATGCTGTATTTATGGCAGGAGATAGCTTTGGTTTACGTGCAAATGCCAAAAACTTTGACCGTGATGCTATGAAAAAAGCTGTTGATTATGCTCATGGCAATGGAGTTCGTGTTCATATTACAATGAATATTGTACCCCACGATGAAGATATGGTTGGTCTTGAAGATTATTTAAAATATTTAGATGAAATAGGTGTTGATGCACTAATCATTTCAGATCCAGGAATATTTTCTATTGCAAAAGAATTAACTGACATTGAACTACATGTTTCAACTCAAGCATCTGTTACTAACTCTGCCACAGTTAATTTTTGGCATAAAATGGGGGCAAAGAGAGTTATATTAGCTCGTGAATTGTCACTAGAAGAAATAATTGAAATTAGAAACAATACTCCAAAAGATTTAGAAATAGAAGTTTTTGTACATGGAGCTATGTGTATTTCTTATTCAGGTAGATGTCTATTAAGTAACTATATGACAGGTCGTGACGCAAATAGGGGTGATTGTTCTCAAGCATGTAGATGGAAATATTCTATCCAAGAAGAAAATAGACCAGGAGAATATTATCCGATAGAAGAAGATGGGTCTGGAACTTATATAATGAACTCTAAGGATCTTTGCCTAATCGATGAATTGGATAAACTAATAGAAGCAGGGATAGATAGCTTTAAAATTGAAGGAAGAATGAAAACTGCATTTTATGTTGCAACTGTAATTAGGTCTTATAGACAGGTGATAGATGCTTATTACGAGGGCAATTATAATGATGAAACAGTAGAAAAATATTTTAATGAACTACAAAAAGCTAGTCATAGACATTACACAAAAGGATTCTTCCACAAAAAACCTGATGGAGAAGATCAAATATATGAAAATTCATCATACATTAGAAAATATGATTTTATAGGTACAGTATTAGAATACAATCCAGAAACAAAACAAGCAATTATTGAACAAAGAAATAGATTCTTCCCAGGTGAAGATATAGAAATATTTGGAAATTCAAAAGATTTCTTTGAATACACTATAGATAGTATAAGAAATGCCAAAGGCGAAGAGCTTGAAGTTGCTAATAAACCAAAAGAAAAAATTTATATGACCATAAACCTACCTTTAGAAGAAGGAGACATGCTAAGACGTGTAATTAACGAATAAAAAAGAGCCAGAAGGCTCTTTTTTTAATAAATTATTATTCTGCGTCTTCTGAAGGATTTTCTGGAAGTTCGTCTGCTCTTGTTCTTCTACCTTCAGCTGTTGGGCCAGAAACATATCCAGCTTCATCAACATCTGTGTTTCTGTATTCTGTATCTGTATGATATTTTACATCAGGATCGCTGCTTCTTTCTGTTTCATCAAGATTATTAGCAACATCTTCTAATTCTTCATCACCTTCATATTGGCTAGAATCTGATTCTTGACCTGTTTTAGGATCTTCTACTTTTTGTTCTTCTTCATCGAATCTTTTTTCTTCAGTCATATTAAAAACTCCTTTATACATTTTATAATATTATACCCAACATCATTATATAATACTTAACAATCTTTAGCAATCACTTTTACTATTTCAATTATTGTTTCTGATGATTTTTCTAAAAATTCAATAGGGAGAATTTCATATACTCCATGGAAGTTTAGCCCGCCAGCAAAAATATTTGGACAAGGTAAGCCCATGAATGATAGTTTAGACCCATCTGTTCCACCACGTACTGGACTAATAATTGGTTCGATTCCTAAATTTTCCATAGCTGTTTTTGCATATCCAACGATTTCTGGTTTATCTTTTAAGATTTCACCCATATTGTAATAGCTGTCTTTGATTTCTACTTCAATAATATCACCGTATTTGTTGTTAAGATAATCTTTATTTAAAATAAATTGATTTTTCATTGATTCAAATTCATTCCTATCATGGTGGCGGATAATATATTCCATATTGGTATTTTCAATATCTCCATTTATGCCAATTAAATGATAGAAACCCTCATAGCCTTCTGTATGTTCTGGACGCTTAACATCTCCTAGTAGTCTATCAAACTCAAAAGCAATTGATGTAGAATTAATCATAGTGTCTTTAGCAGAACCTGGGTGTACTGACTTTCCTTTTATTTTTACTTTGGCACCTGCACCGTTAAAAGTTTCGTATTCTAATTCTCCTAGATATCCACCATCTATAGTATAAGCAAAATCAGCACCAAAAGTCTCTACGTCAAACGTATCAGCTCCAGTTCCTATCTCTTCATCAGGTGTGAAGGCTATTTTTATATCACCATGCTCAATTTCAGGATGATTTACAAAATACTCTGCCATATTCATAATTGCAGCAATACCTGACTTATCATCAGCTCCTAGGAGAGTTTCTCCACGTGTTGTTATTAATGTTAATCCTTTTAAGTCTTCTAGAATTGGGAAGTCTTCTACAGTTAATGAACGTTTATCATTTAGTTTTATATCTCCACCCTTGTATTCAATTATTTGTGGATTATCTATTTTACCTGGCATTTCTGGTGAAGTATCCATATGTGAGATAAAACCCACTTTTGGTAAGTTTTTGTCTGTATTTGCTTTGATTTCAGAAAAAACAAAAGCCTCATCATTGATAGTAGCTTCTAGACCTAATTCTTCTAATTCTTTCTTTAATTCATTAGCTAAATCCCATTGACCTGGTGAAGAAGGTTTTTGATTTTCTCCGTTTTCTGGGTCACTTTTTGTATCATAAGAAATGTATTTTAAAAATCTTTGAGTTATTTTTTCCATATATACCTCTTTTCTTAAATTAACTATACTTTCCTTTGTAATTTTGGCCAAGAATTGGTATATTAATCTTTAGTGAAGGTGATAATATGACTGAAAAATTAAAAATTGTAACAGATAATAGAATACCAGGATATGCTACAGCTGAGTCAGCGGGCATAGATTTATATTGTTCAAATAAAGAAGATATAGAAATAAAACCAAAAGAAACTGTAAAGATTGATACAGGTCTCAAAATACAAATACCTCAAGGATATTTTGGAGCTGTGTATCCACGTTCATCCACAGGTGTAAAAAGAAAGTTGATGCTTGCTAATACAATTGGTGTTATTGACTCTGATTATAGGGGCGAGATTATGATATATTTTTATAATTATGGGGATGAAGCTCAAATTATAAAAAATGGAGATCGATTAGCACAACTTGTTATACAACCGTATCAACAATTCGATATTGAAGTTGTTGATCATCTGGATGAATCTGATAGGGGTGAAGGTGGATTTGGTTCCACTGGTAGATAATGGATAGAAGAAAAATTAATAAAAAGTTAAAGAAAAACAAGTATAGGATTATAATATCATCTATAGCAATTTTATCTATTATTCTTATAGGGGCTTATATACGCAATAGAAATATAGAAAATGCTATAGCTAAATATGATAATGAAATATTAATTGTAAAAGGTAGTGGAGACCAACTAGATTCCCTAACTTTAAAAGAAATAAGAGATTTAGGTGGCGAGAAAAAAACAGTAAACATTAACAATGGACTTGAAAAAGTAGAAATTGAAGGTGTTTCCATTGATAAAATTATAGGTGATTTAAATATCAATCTAAAAGATAGAGCTTTTATATCAATCGAAGATAATGATGGAAAGCAAAAAAGAATTTCAATGTCTGCTGCCTTAGAGCCTGAAAGGATTTACTTGGTATATAAGATAGATGGTAGTCCAGTTTTTGATTTGAATCCTATTAATGGAAAATTATTATTAATAGACTCCAGTGCAGATTCATCTGCCTCATGGATCAGAAATGTTAAGACTATAGATATAGAGTAGATGCTCACCTCAGGGGTGAGCATTTTTTATGGTATAATGTTTAATAGAAGAGGAAAAATATGAAAGATAATTTTACATACGAGAAACTAACACCAATGCTAAAACATTATGTAGATGTCAAAAATAACTTTAAAGATGCTCTGCTCCTATATAGGGTAGGGGATTTTTATGAAACTTTTTTTGATGATGCGATAATAACTAGCAAGGCTTTGGGGCTAACATTAACTGGAAAAGAATGTGGTCATGAAAAAAAAGCTCCAATGTGTGGTGTTCCTCATCATGTAATAGATAATTATGTAAATAAACTTGTAAAAAAAGGGTATAAGGTTGCTTTGTGTGATCAAGTAGAAGATCCAAAACAAGCAAAGGGATTAGTAAAACGTGCAATAACTCGTGTAATTACGCCAGGAACTATTACTGATATGGAATCCCTTGAAAACCGTGAAAATAATTATCTGTTATCTATCTTTCAAAATAGTTTTGGACTTTCTTTATCATATTGTGATATATCAACAGGTGCTATATTTACAATAGAACTTAAGGGATCAGATGATTTTGTAGCAAAACAATCAATCGACCAAATTGAGAAAATAAATCCTTCAGAGATAATAATTAATGAGGATTATAAACTTGGAGAGCTTTCTAGATATTTAAATCAAAATACAAATATTTATATAAATTACATCGATAATAGGGGCCAATATGAGAAAAGTATCGAAACAATTATCAACCATTTAGGAGATGATAAGCTCAGTAAAATAAAAAATAAAAGATTATCAATTGTATCTTTGGCAAATCTTCTAGATTATATATATAAATTTTACGATGATAATTTAAAACATATCAATAATATTGAAGTATTAGAAATTTCTAACTTTTTGGAACTTGAAGCAAATACCCGTACAAATTTAGAACTGCATAGAAATTTAAATAACAACACTAAGGATGATACAGTTTTAAAAATCCTAGACCAAGCAGATACTGTTATGGGATCAAGAATAATTAATGAATGGCTAGAACGTCCATTAATTGATATTGAAAAGATTAATAGAAGATTAGATATAGTCGAGTTTTTCTATGAAAACCCAATTGAATCTCAAAATATCTCTAACTTTCTAGATGATATTTACGACTTAGAGAGACTTATTGGTAAAATTTCATACAAAAGAGCAAATGCTAGAGATATGATATCTCTTAAAAATTCTCTAAAAAATATACCGAATTTAAAATCATATTTAGAAAATATTGATGATGAAAATATAAAAAATCTAGGTATTAATCTGCCTAATGTAATTGATTTGTACGAAATTTTGGAAAAAGCAATAGTAGATGAACCGCCTATTTCAATTACTGAAGGTGGAATTATTAAAGCTGGATTTGATAAAAATCTAGATGGGTTAAAGAACGAATCTACAAACGCCCTTGAAAAACTAAGTCAATATGAA
Source organism: Anaerococcus sp. Marseille-Q5996 (assembly GCF_946893725.1). Classification (GTDB taxonomy): domain Bacteria; phylum Bacillota; class Clostridia; order Tissierellales; family Peptoniphilaceae; genus Anaerococcus; species Anaerococcus martiniensis. Next base: position 274,259 of record NZ_CAMPPE010000002.1, read on the forward strand.
ATTAGTGAACGTGAAAAAACCGGTATAAAAAATTACAAAATAGTATTCAATAAAAATAATGGATACTCTATAGAAATTACCAAAAGCAACATAGACAAGGTACCTGATTCGTATATTCGTAAACAAACTTTAAAAAATCAAGAAAGATATACAACAGAAAGCTTAGAAAAACTATCTAATCTTATACTTGGTGGCAAAGACAAGGTAAATGATTTAGAGTATCAAATATTTAATAATATTAGAGATACCATATTAAACCAAACTTTGATGCTGCAATCCCTTGCTAAAATGATAGCAAATATAGACGGTCTTAATACCCTAGCTAGAGTAGCTGTTTCTAATAATTATGTAAGACCTGAACTAACTAATGATAGCGAAATAATTATAAAAGATGGAAGACATCCTGTCATTGAAAATAATTTAAAAGAAAATGAATTTATTGCAAATGATACTAAAATAGGTGATAAAAACAATATCATTCAAATCATTACTGGACCAAATATGGCTGGTAAATCAACTTATATGAGACAAATGGCAATTATTATAATACTTGCTCAAATGGGGTCATTTGTTCCGGCATCTTACGCAAAAATTGGAATTTGCGATAAAGTTTTCACTAGAATTGGAGCTAGCGATAACATTTCAAAAGGTGAATCTACATTTATGCTAGAGATGAATGAAGTTTCTAATATACTTAAAAATGCCACATCAAAATCATTTGTAATTTTAGATGAAGTAGGTAGGGGTACTTCTTCAGATGATGGTCTAAGTATTGCTATGGCCCTAGTAGAATATATCTCAAAGAAAAAGCAATTTAAAACAGTTTTTGCAACTCATTTTCATGAGCTTACGATTTTGGAAAATGAACTTGAAAATGTTGTTAATCTTAAAATAGAAATTTTAAATGAAAATGATAATTTAGTTTTTCTTAGAAAAATAAAAAGAGGTAAGTCAAATCGCAGCTATGGTATTGAAGTAGCAAAGCTTAGTGGTCTACCTGATGAAGTTATAACAAATGCTCAAAAATTTATGGAAAAACTAGATACTGGTGATGTATTTAATTTGGATAAATCCTCTGATATAAAAAATACTTTACTTCAGATAAATGATGATAAAATTAACAACATAAAGGAAATTTCAGCCAATATAAATATAAATGAACTAACACCAATTGAAGCCATTAACAAATTAAACACTTTAGTTGAAAGGATAAATGAACTATAATGCCAATTATAAAACTTGACGATAGAACAATAGAACAAATTGCAGCAGGAGAAGTTATAGAATCTCCTGTTTCTGTCGTTAAGGAATTGGTAGAAAATTCAATTGATGCGGGTGCAAAAAATATTGTTGTTGAAATAAAAAAAGGAGGAAAATCATATATCAGAGTTACTGATGATGGTAGGGGAATAGCAAATGATCAGATGCGATTAGCATTTGAAAAGCATACCACATCTAAGATTAAAGATTTTTCAGACCTTTATGACATATATTCTTTAGGTTTTAGGGGTGAAGCTCTTGCAAGTATAGTAACAGTTAGTCAAATGCAGGCAATTTCTAAAACGGAAAATGATCCGGTTGGAAAAAAATTAGAATTTTTAAATACTAATATAGAAGAATCGTCCATAGCTACAAATAACGGCACTAGTATAGAAGTTATGAATTTGTTTAACAATGTGCCAGTTAGAAAGAAATTTTTAAAATCTGATTTAGCTGAGTCAAATGCTATATCTAAACTTATGTATTCTCTTGCGATAGGTTACAATAGTTTATCCCTAAAATATATAAAAGATGGTAGGGTAGAATTTAAAACAAATGCAAATGAGCCTTTGGATATTAGAATATCTAATTTATTAGATGAAAATTTAAAAGAAAATTTAATCAAAATTAATAGTTCAGATAGTATCTATAAAATAGAAGGTTTTATCTCCTCATCAAATTATTATAGGGGAAGCAGAAATCTTCAATACTTGTATGTTAATAATAGACTAATAGATAGCAGCCTGATTACAAAAGTAATTGAAAAAGAATACAAGTCATTGATTCCCCAAGGTAGATTTCCTGCAATTTTCTTATTTTTAAGCACAAACCCAAAAAATCTTGATGTTAACGTACATCCGAACAAGAGGACTATAAAATTTAATTATGAAGATGAATTAATCAAGCAAATAGAAGATACAGTTCATCAAGCTCTTAGAGAAAATATTAGCCCTAATTCTATAAATATAGCAGAAAAAAAAGACAATTCTATACCTGATTTATCAAATTATCAGAATTTATTAGATTCTTACAGTGGATTTAATATTGTCAGAGAAGAAAAGGCATCCTATGAAGAAAAAAATGATTTTTTTGATACTGATAAAAAAATAGATATTGAAAGAAATGAAAATACTAAATTTATTAGTAAGGATAATATAGATACCGAAAAAATAAAAGAAAGATCATTTTTAGAAGGAAATACTTTCTTATACCTAACTAGTATGTTTGACAGATATTCATTATTTAAGGTAAATAATAATAAATTATATCTTATCGACCACAGACGAGCTGACCAAGCTATTAAATTTCAAAAATACTTAAAGAATATCAAAGAATCACAAATAGTTTCACAAATCCTATTAGAACCATTAATTATAAACCTCAAAGTAGATGAGAGGTTTCAATATGAAAGCAAGAAGGATTTATTAGCTTCATTGGGTTTTGATATTGAAGACTTTGGAGAAAATCAAATTATTGTAAGGGCTGTTCCACAACTTTTTGAACATGCAGAGAATGACAGCTTAATTATGGATTTAATTGATATGGATATTAAAGAAAAAAATGAAGTTTTTTATAAAAAGTTATATAAGCTAATAAAAGAAACTTCATTTAGAAAAGGTCATACAATAAATAAACAAACGGCTGAGCAACTTATTAATGACCTATTTATGCTAGATAATCCCTTTAAATCTTATGATGGTAAAACGGTCATCTTAGAACTAGAAGAAGACACACTGGAGAAATATTTTGACAGATAATGTAATAATTATAACAGGACCAACTGCAAGCGGTAAAAGTGATATAGCTATAAAAATAGCCAAAGCTTTTGATGGAGAAGTAATTTCTGCAGATAGCCAACAGGTTTATAGATACATGGATATAGGAACTAATAAAACAAAAGAATTTGATGGAATAAACCACCATATGCTTGATATTATAAATCCTGATCAAAATTTCAGTGTGGAAGATTTTTCAACCAGGGCAAAAGAATTAATTCGCAGTATAAATTCAAAAGGAAGGGTACCTATTATTGCAGGTGGTACAGGATTTTATGTTGATTCTCTTTTGTTTGAAATGAATTATGGGCAGGTTTCTAAAAATCAAAGCCTACGAGATAATTTACAAGCAATATCAGATGAAAAGGGAAATGAGTATCTTTATAATAAATTAAAAAATATTGATCCAAAAACTGCTCAAAGATACCATCCAAACGAAATAAATAGGATAATCAGAGCCTTAGAAATATATGAAGCTACTGGCAAGGCACCCTCAGAAGTTCGCCTAGGAGAAAGAGAACTAAATAAAGATATTAATCCAATATTATTTTTTTTAAATTATAATGATAGAATTGGTATTTATGAAAAAATTAACAATCGAGTCATAAAAATGATTGATGAAGGTCTAATTGAAGAATTTATTGAAGTTGTGAAAAATTACAATTTAAATGAAGATTCTCAATCTATGGCTGCAATTGGATATAAGGAAATTTTTCCTTTTATTAAAGGGGAAATTGATATTGATGAACTTATAGATTCAATTCAAAAAAATACTAGGCACTATGCCAAAAGACAAACCACATGGATGAAACGTTATTTGGAGTACGAATTTACCCATGAAATTATTATGGATAATATAGATAAAAACGATGCTGCTGATATTATTATCAGCATTATAAAGGAAACATATGAATTTTAATGAAATATATGAACACTACAATCTAAATCCAGCATTCGATGAATTAATTAAAGATGCTGAACAAAGCTTACGTGATGATTTTAACAAATTGGAAGAAATATCTGAATTTAACCAATTAAAAGTCCTAAAAGCTTTTAATAAACATAATTTAAATACCCAAGATTTTATTTCTGCTACAGGATACGGATATGCCGATACTGGACGTCAGAAAGTCGAAGAGATTTTTGCAGATATATTTAAATCAGAAGATGCCTTAGTAAGACCTAGCATAGTTGCTGGAACTCACGCACTATCATTGGTATTATTTGCCCTTTTAAATCACGGTGATAAAATGGTGGCTATTACTGATGATCCCTATGACACAATGCAACAAGTTATAGGTATTGCAGGTGATAAAAAAGGAAATTTAATATCTAAGGGAATTTCATACGATAAGTTAACTTTAGATGAAAATAATTTAATAGATTATAAAAATATTTCAAAAGTCATTGATAAAGATACAAAACTAGCTCTAATACAAAGATCAACTGGCTATACTCAAAGACGTGCATTTACCATTGTAGAAATCGAGAAAGCTGTAAAAGAAATAAAAAAAGTAAATCCTGATACAATAGTATTTGTAGATAATTGCTACGGAGAATTTACAGAAGATAAAGAACCAATTGAAGTAGGTGCTGATATTGTAGCAGGATCCTTAATAAAAAATTTAGGCGGTGGAATTGCTATAACAGGTGGCTATATATGTGGAAAGTCTGAGCTAATAGAGTATTGCTCCAACACTTTAACTGCACCTGGTATAGGAAAAGATGAAGGTTTAAGTTTTGGTACTACAAGAAATGTCTTGCAAGGACTATATTTTGCTCCACATATAGTAAAGGAAGCTATAAAAGTAGGCTTATTGTTTGGAAAAGTTTTTGAAGATTATGGTTATAATGTAATACCAAAAGTTGATGATCCAAGAAGTGATATAGTTCAATCCATTATATTTAAAGATTCAGAAAAAGTAATTACTTTCTGTAAATCAATCCAAGAAGCAGCGACTGTGGATTCAAATTTAGTTCCGGAACCATTTCCAATGCCTGGATATGAAGATCCGGTCATTATGGCTGCAGGTGGATTTGTCGAAGGATCGACTTCAGAACTATCTGCTGATGGACCACTTAGAGAACCGTATGTGGCATATTTGCAAGGTGGTTTAAATTATTACCATGGAAAGCACGCTCTAAAATGCGTTTTAAGCAATTTTAAAAAACTAGGATACATATAGGTACCCTAGTTTTTATATATCTAAATTTGAAAGAGGGTTTTTATTTACTGCATTTTTTAAATCCTCGTCTTCAAGGTGAGTGTAGATTTGAGTAGTAGAAATACTAGTGTGACCTAGTATATCTTTTAAAGCTCTAATATCTACGTTACCATATTTATACATAAGGGTTGCTGCAGTATGGCGTAGCTTATGAGTTGAATAAACTGAAGTATCAAATCCTGCTTTTTTTAAATATTTTTCTATTGTAGATTGCACAGCTCTATTAGAAATTCGTTGCTTACGAGTGGATATAAATAAGGCATCTATATATAATTCATTTAAATATTCTTTCCTAACCCTTAAATAGTGGTGAATTAACTTAAGTGCGTTTTCTGTAAGATAGATAGTGCGTTCTTTATTTCCTTTACCAACAATTTTAAAATGATCATTTTCTATATCTGAAACGTTGATGCTAACTAGCTCTGATAGACGCATTCCAGTTGTAAGAAAAGTAAAAACTATCGCCAGATCACGAGCTCTTAAAAAGTCGTTTTTCTCCGTGTTTATAACATTTAATAAACGTTCTGTTTCTTCTAAGGTAAGGTAGACTGGTTGTCTTTTGCTTATTTTTGGGTTTTTAAGTTTAACTGTTACATTTTTATCAATTACTTCAATTTCTTGATATAGATAATTATAAAATGAGCGAAGAGCAGAAATCTTTCTAGACCTAGTAGTAGGATTATCATCTTTTTCGTTATCTAAATATGAAAGATATGAGTAAAAATCAGTTATATTTAAAGATCCTAGAAAATCTGCATTAATTACTTTATTTGTATCTAAAGGGCTAAAATCATTTTTAAAAGATTGCTTGTCGCCATAATATAATTTTCTAATGATTTGATATTCAAAAAATACTTCTAGGTCATAGGAATATTCTTTGATAGTGGTTGGAGAAAGACCACGAATTGATTTTAAATAATTTAAGTAATCGGTTAGTATAATAGGTTTTGTGCTTGTCATCTGAAAAAATCCTTATTGTTTTGTAAATTCTAACTTCATATATAATAATCTTACCTCTATTTAAATCATTTACAATTATTGCACAAAATTATTATTTTGTGCAATAATTTATAAGTGTGATTCTCTCCTCTCATATAAACCGATAATCAAACTAAAAAATTTTAATCTTAAGATGTACATTTTCGTATGCCGCTTTAAAATAAAATCTCACTCTTCTATATTAACTATTATACAAATTAAAAAACTGCCAATTAAGGCAGTTTAGTTTAAAGTTTCATTAGTATTTCTAATAAATTATCTTGCATATTCTATCGCATTTGATTCTCTTAAGACGTTTACTTTAATTTCACCAGGATATTCTAATTCTTCTTCGATACGTTTTGCAATCTCTCTAGCAATTACAATCATTTCGTCATCTGTTATCCTATCTGGTTTAACCATAATTCTTAGTTCTCTACCAGCTTGTAGGGCAAATGATTTTTCTATACCTTCATAAGAATTTGCTATCGCTTCTAAGTTTTCTAAACGTTTAATATAATTTTCTAAACTTTCACGACGCGCACCTGGTCTTGCTGCTGATATAGCATCAGCTGTTTGTACCAGAATCGATTCTACACAATTTGGTTCAACTTCTCCGTGGTGTGATTGAATGGCGTTTATAACATATTTATTTTCGCCATATCTAGTTGCGTATTCTATACCCAACTCTACGTGTGTACCTTCCATCTCTTGGTCAATAGCTTTGCCAATATCATGTAAAAGCCCACTACGACGAGCTGTTTGAGGATCTGCGCCTATTTCTTCGGCAAGCATACCTGCAAGTTGTGCAACTTCTACGGAGTGTTTCATAATATTTTGACCATAACTTGTTCTAAACTTCATTTTACCTACAAGTCTTACAAGTTGTGGGTGGAGATTACGAACTCCTGCTGCCTCAACAGCTTGTTCACCATCCTCAATTATTCTTTGTTCCACTTCATCTTCAGCTTTTTGCAAAGTTTCTTCAATTCTAGAAGGGTTTATACGTCCATCTTGAATAAGTCTTTCTAAGGCAACTTTTGCAATTTCCCTACGAACTGGTTCAAAAGATGAAATTACTACCGCTTCTGGTGTATCATCTATTATTAAGTCAACACCTGATAGTTGTTCAAAGGCTCTGATATTTCTTCCTTCTCGACCTATTATACGACCTTTCATTTCATCATTTGGTAAAGTTACTACTGAAACAGTATTTTCAGCTACTTGATCTGCAGCATACCTTTGAATTGTAGTAGCAAGAATTTCTGTAGCCATTTTTTTGCTTTCAGCTTTAATTTTTTCTTCAGCTTCTTTGATTAATTTTGCTGTTTCGTGGATTGTATCTTTTTTAACGTCATTAAGAATTATTTCTTTAGCTTCACTATTTGTTAGGCCTGCAATATTTTGCAATTTCAACTGTTGTTCTTCAATCAGTTTATCAATGCTGTCTTCTTTTTGTTTTAACCTCTTCTGATCACTAGAGATTTGATCAGCCTTTTTGTCAATCAATAAAGCTCTATTGTCAAGACTTTCTTCTTTTTTAAATAAGCGAGCCTCTTTTTTATCGAGTTCATCGCTTCTTTTGCTAAACTTCTTATCATTTTCTAATTTTAGTTTAGATATTTCATCTTTTGCTTCAACAAGAGTTTCACGACGAAGTGTTTCTGCTTGTCTATTAGCATCTTCGATGATTTGACGACTGAGTTCATCAGCAGCGCCAATCTTCTTTTCACTAGATTTCTTTTGATAAAGGAAGCCTAAAATAAAAGCTAACAATACGAAGGCGACAGTAATGATTATAACAATTGGATTATCCATTTATTATCACCTCCTATTAAATTCTTGGAAAATACATTCCTTTATAATTATACCATAAATTGATAATTATACGAACAATAAATAGAAAAAGTCTTTAGAATTATTCTAAAGACTCTGATTTTCTTTTATTTGCTTATCATACATTTGTTTATAATAGCCATTCGAATCCATCAACGCATCATGATTACCTGATTCAACTATATTTCCATATGATAAAACAATTATTTTATCAACATCCTTAATAGTTGACAACCTGTGAGCTATTATAAAAGTTGTTCTATTTTCTTTTAATTTGTTGATTCCTTCTTGAATAATAGTTTCAGTTTCTGTATCTATATTACTTGTTGCTTCATCTAATATTAGTATTTTAGGATTTCTAATATAAGCTCGAGCAAAGCTAATAAGTTGTTTTTCGCCCTGTGATAGATTAGATCCATTTTCTAAGACTTCGCTATGAATACCCTTATCAATTAGCCTTTGTCCGCCAACCGCTCTTAAGGATTCTTTTATTTTTTCATCACTAAAATCTAAACCTAGACTAATATTTTGTGCAATATCTGCCTTAAATAGAAAAGCATCTTGCAAAATTACAGACATATCTTTTCTTAGTTCTTCTCTATTCACTTTAGAAATGTCTTTACCACCGATTGTTATTTTACCACTGTCTGCTTTATAAAAGTTAAGCAATAAGTTTATAAGAGTAGATTTTCCAGATCCCGTTTGTCCTACAAAGGCAATCGATTCACCTTTATCAACTTGAAAGCTTATTCCTTTTATAACTTCTTCTCCTTCTGTGTAAGAAAATCTAACGTTATCAAAAATTATTTCCTTATCAATATTATCAATATTTTCTGTTAATTCTTCCTGAGATTCTAATTTTAATAATTCAAAAATATGATTTGCAGAAGCCATAGATTCTTGTACTTCACCAAATCTCATAATAGAAAATCTTATCTCATCAAAAAGTCTGGTCGTATAATCAAATATAACATAAAGACTTCCAATGCTAACCTCATACCAATCAGTAAGTTGTCCTAGACCAAAATAAATTAAAACTATTAAAGATGCAATATAAGAAACTATATCCATCGCTCTAAATCCTGAGTAGGATCTAACTTTTGCTAGCTTTTGTGCTTCTGAAAATATATGATTATTAGTTTTATTAAATTTATCCTTAATATAATCTTCTTTGTTATAGACTTGTATAATTTCCATGTTCTGGATATACTCATTAATTTGAGCGTTTATTTCAGAAGTGCTTTTTCTAATTTCACCAGTATATCTTCTAGTGTAGGCAGTATATGATTTCGTAATAATGTATACTAATGGAGCTAATATAAGTAGCATTAATCCAGCAACAGGATTAGTAACAAATATTACAATAATTAATCCTAATATTAGTATAGAAGCTGTTATAATATCAGAAAAAATTAGTATGAACATATTTTTAACTTTATTAGTATCATTCGTTATCCTAGATGATATTTTACCTGCAGGTATATTATCAAAATAGGATATGGGAAATGAGTTAACCTTTTTATAAACATCATTTTGGATATCAAAAGCTACATTATTTGCAGCAACTTCAAAGGAAACATAAGTTTTATTTAAAAAGTATCCTGCAAGAGCATTTATTATAAAGTAAAGAAATAGTAAAGCCATAACTAGAAGTAAAGAATCCCTAGACATACCTTCTTCGATAACATTATTAATTAAATATCCGATTAACAAGGGAGATATTATTTCAAGAATTGTTCTAGAAAAAGAAAATAAAAATCCTTTAATAAAAGCAGGTTTTTGTTTATTTGCGTATGATTTTAATAAATTTAATGCAAAATTATCTTTTTTAATCATTCAAATTACCCCCACTTATCTGGTTTTCGTATTGTTTTTTATACCATGTATCTCTACTCATCAGTGATTCATGGTTACCCTGGTCTACAATTTTCCCATTCTCTAAGACAATTATTTGATCGCAGTTTTGTACTTGGCTAATCCTATGAGCTATAATAATTGTCGTTTTGTCTTTTCTAATTTTTGTTAGATTATTAATAATATTTTGTTCAGTATTTGCATCTACCGCACTCATAGCATCATCTAAAATTAAAATTTGTGGATTTGATATTACTGCTCTAGCAATAGCTAATCTCTGTTTTTGGCCACCAGAAAGAGACACTCCTTTTTCACCAGTTAAAGTTTCTAAACCTTCCGAAAATTCATCAACATCTTTACTAAAATCAGCAATTTCAATTGCTTTTTTTACTTGCTCATCACTTGCGTTTGGATTAGAAAATTTAATATTATTTAAAATTGTATCAGAAAATATCATATGTCTTTGAGGTACGTATCCAATCTTATCCTTAAATGATTTAGCAGAAATATTATTGTAAGAATCACTGCCAATTATAATAGAATTCTTATTAACATTATATATATCTAATAGTTGTCTAATCAGTGTAGTTTTACCGCTCCCCGTCTTTCCAATTATTCCAATTGAAGAACCTTTATCAATTTTAAGATTGATATTGTTTAGCGTATAATCACTACTTGAAGGATATTTGTATGAATGTTTATTAAATTTAATATCTAAAGAGTCCAAAACTTCTTTTTTATTTTCAGAATTTTCAATTTCTTCCTTATAATTTAATATTTCTAATATCCTATCCATAGCAGCGCTGGCTTGTTGGTGAAGATTTAAAAATTCTCCAACGGCAAACATAGGCCAAATCAACATGTTTAGATAATAAGTGAAAGAAACTAATTGTCCTACACTTAAACTTCCTTTAGAGATTAAATAAGATCCATAAGCAACTGCTATTACAAATGATAAAGAAGTTAAGACTTTTTCAAAAGGTTCAATTAAAGCTCTAACTTTTTCTAGCTCTACATTGTTATTTGCTAACTCACGAGCTTTTTTATTAAATCTTTGTTCACGTAAATTACATATGTTATAAACTCTTATAATTCTAATACCTTGCACATCTTCTAAAACTTCATCAGTCAAATCATCGAATGATTTATTTACAGCCTTACTTCTAGCATATATTCTCTTCATGATGCGAGTAAGACCAAATCCTAATGCAAAAAATGGAATTATAGAGAATATAGTCATTTTAAAATCTATAGTAATAATCATCATCGCAATTATAAATAATGGAAATAGTGCTGCATCAAAAAAAGCCAATAGTCCAAATCCCGCAAATTGTGCTACTTGACTCACATCTTGAGTAGACTTACTCATTAGTGAGCCGGTAGGATTATTTTCAAAAAATCTTTGTGATTGTTTTAAAAATTTGCTCATCAATTTATCTCTAGATGTGTATTCCATTAAGGCTGAAGCTTTAAATATATTATATGACCAGGCAATAGCTGTAACGTATTTTAATATAATTAGGACTATAGATATAGCAATCATCTGTATAAACTTATCCATAGTTAGATTTCCAGTATATACTAAATCAATTAGAATTCCCGTAACATATGGTAAAAATAATGATATAATATCGCTAAGTATTAATGAAATAGAACCTATAACATAATTCTTTTTAGCGTATTTAAAAAACCAAGAAAAATTCTTGAACATATTAATTCCTTTTAAAAATTTTTAATAAAAAATAGCCAGTAATCTACTGACTATTTATACTCTATTTTAATTTAATCCCTAAAGGAGTAAACTAAATTATGCATTCATTTGTGATGCTACTTCTGATGCGAAATCTTCTTCTTTTTTCTCAATTCCTTCACCAACTTCGAATCTAGCAAATCTTCTGATTTTGATGTTTTCTCCAACTTTGCTAGCTGTTTCTCTTAATAATTCTTCTACTGTTTGGTCAGGGTTTTTGATGTAAGCTTGGTCTAATAGGCAAACTTCTGAAAGATATTTTTTAAGTCTACCTTCAACTTTTTTCTCAGCTATCATTTTTTTCTTATCTTCTGGCATGTCTGCTGAAGCTTCATTGATTGCTTGATTTACTAAGATTTCTCTTTGTTCAGCAATATCATCCTCGTTTGCATCTTCTTCAGAAATATATAAAGGATTTGCTGCAGCTATGTGCATAGCAAGGTCTCTAGCAAAGTCTTTTACTGAATCAGTATTTGCAGAAAAGTCTGTTTCTGTATTGATTTCTACAATAACACCAATTTTGTTGTTGTGAATGTATGAACCAATAACACCTTCAGCTGCAACACGGCCTGCTTTTTTATCTAATGTAGCTTGTCCTTTTTCTTTTAAAAGTTTTACAGCTGCATCGAGGTTGCCATTAGATTCTTCTAAGGCTTTTTTGCAGTCCATCATTCCAGCGCCTGTCATTTCTCTTAATTCTTTTACTAAACTTGCACTTACTGCCATCTTATATCTCCTTAATTTTCTTCTGTTTCTTCATGAGCAGCTGTTTCGATTTCTTCTGCTGCTTTTTCTAATTCATCATTTGATAGAGGAGCTTCTTCTTTTTCCTCAACTTCTTCATTATTTTCTACTGAAGTTTCTTCTTCATCATCTTCAGCTATGAAATCTTCTTCAGATGGATCAAATTCGCTTCCTTGATTTGCTTCAACAACTGCATCAGCCATTACTGATGTTATAAGCTTAACAGCACGAATAGCATCGTCATTTCCTGGGATAGCTAAGTCAACTTCATCTGGGTCACAGTTTGTATCAACGATTGCTACAACTGGAATTCCTAATATATGAGCTTCGTGAATTGCAATTGACTCTTCACCTGGGTCTACAACGAATAGTACATCAGGAAGTTTTTCCATATCTTTAATACCGCCAAGGTTTTTTTCTAATTTGTCCATTTCCTTTTGGTATTGTAGTACTTCTTTTTTTGGTAGAAGATCAAATGTACCGTCTTCTTCCATTTGTTCATATCTTTTTAATTTTTCGATACTTTTTCTAATTGTATCAAAGTTTGTTAGCATACCACCTAACCATCTATTAGATACGTAGTATTGGCCAGATCTTTTTGCTTCATGTTCGATAGCATCTTGAGCTTGTTTTTTAGTTCCTACAAATAAAACATCTCCGCCATCTGCAACAATGTCTCTAATCATCACATAAGCATCTTCGATTTGAGTTGCTGTTTTTTGTAAATCGATGATATAGATACCATTTCTTTCTGTGAAGATGTATTTAGCCATTTTAGGGTTCCATCTTCTTGTTTGGTGTCCAAAGTGTACACCAGCTTCTAGTAATTTTTTCATTGAAACTACTGTCATATATATTCCTCCGTTTTCTTCTTCCACCCTCTTCTTTTGGACATTTAACCACAATTGGCAACGAAATATCCATCCGAGTGTGTGTATATTTTTGTAGTACTGTAATATTTTACTATAGATTTATCAAAATATCAATACTAAAACATGGCTTCTACAAAAGATTCTGAGCCGAATTTTTCTAAATTATCAATTCCTTCTCCAAGTCCAATATATTTTACTGGAACATTAAGTTCTACTTGTAGAGGGAAAATAATTCCTCCCTTGGCTGTTCCATCAAGTTTTGTAAGTATTAAGCCTGAAATATTAGTCACATTTTTAAATTCTCTTAATTGATTAACTGCATTCTGTCCTGTTGTTGCATCTAATACTAGGATATTTTCACGAGTTGCACTGCCAGCATGGCTATCTATAGTTTTATTTATTTTTTCAAGCTCTTTCATTAAGTTTTTCTTATTGTGTAGACGTCCAGCAGTATCGCATATTAAAACATCTATGTTTTTACTCTTTGCTGACTTTATAGCATCAAAAATTACCGCAGATGGATCAGCCCCCTCACTATGGGAAATCATTTCAACATTTGATTTATCCGCCCACTCTCCAAGTTGTTCAATAGCTGCTGCCCTAAAAGTATCCGCTGCTGCCAACATAACAGATTTTCCATCATTTTGTAAACTATGGGCAAGTTTACCTATTGTTGTAGTTTTTCCAACCCCATTAACTCCTATTACTAATATAATAGCCAATTCATTTTCCACTATATTAAGATTATTATTCAAATTATTCTCATCTAATTTATTAACCATAATATCTTTTAGAACTGGATATATTTGATCAGAATCTTTTATGCTTTTTCTTTTGATTTCATCACGCAAACTATCAACGATATCTAAGGTAGAATCCATACCTATATCTGCAGAAATCAAAATCTCTTCAAGTTCTTCATACAAATCATCATCAATTTTTACATTTGCTGTAAATAGATTTTTAATTTGTGAAGAAAATTGGTCTCTAGTTTTAATAAGACCTTCTTTTATCCTATCAAAGAAGCCAAGTTTTTCTTCTTCAGGGTTTTCAGTATATTCATTGTCAACATAAACATCTGCGTTATCATTTTGATTATATGATAAATCTTTAGAATAATCATCCTTTTCATAAGAATATTCTAAATTTTCATCATATTCTGAATCAAGATTATCAAAGTAAATAGGTTGATCAGATATCGGCCTATCTTCAAAGCTAACTTCTTCTGTGTTTTCTTCTTCACTATAATTATTATCTTCAGCAAAATTACTAGATTGTGGTTCAAATACTAATTTCTCATCTTTATTATCATCTTTCGAAATTTCATCATTAGTTATTTCATAGCTATCATCTTCATATAAGTTATTACTATTATCATTAGATTCTTCAATATTCTCATCTAATAAATCGTCTTTAACTTCATCATCTTTTTTCTTTCTTTTAAAAAAATCAAACATCATTTCTCCTTAGTTTATATTAGTAGGATTTAGAGCTGGGATAAAACTTGTTTGTTTGTACTTATTTATAAATTCATTACGCAATTTATTTATAGTATCTCTTACAAAATCTAAATCATCATCCTCTGCTTTTATAATAATATTATACCTATGTTTGTTGTTTATTCTTGATATTTTACAAGGATTAGGCCCTATAATTTCGACTTTATCTAAATTATTTAAATTATTTCTTAGTGCAGTTGTAAACTCTCTTGAAATATCAATTGTTTTTATCCTGTCTGTATCAATTATTTTTATACTAATAATATTTTTGTATGGCGGATATGAAAATGCACTTCTTTCTATCAATTCATTTTTATAATAGTTAGGATAATCATTGTTTTTGACTGCTTGGATAACAAAATTATCTGGTCTATATGTTTGTATAATTACTTTTCCCTTTTTCTTATCCCTACCACTCCTACCAGATACTTGAGTTAAAAGTTCAAATGTATTTTCTTGGGCCCTAAAATCTCCTACATTTAGACTTAAATCAGCAGAAATAATTCCAACAAGTGTGACATTTTTAAAATCTAAACCCTTTGCAATCATTTGGGTACCCAACAAAATATCAATATCGTTATTTTTCATTCCTAAATACATTTTATGATAGCTAGATTTATTTGTTGCCTTCATACTATCCATGCGCATTATATTTGCATCAGGAAATAAATATCTTACTTCTTCCTCAAGTTTTTCTGTTCCAGCTCCAAATTCTTTTATTTTTTTCGAATGGCAATTAGGGCATACCTTTGGTTGATTTTGAGTCCTCCCACAATAATGGCAAATCAATTTGTCAATGTTTTTATGGTAGGTCATTGCTACATCACATGCCTCGCATTTTATAACATAACCGCAAGTCCTACAAAAAGTATAAGAATTGTGACCAATCTTGTTTAAAAATAATATAGTTTGTTCCTTTTTTCCTATATTATTTCTTATTTCTTCTTGCAATCTATAACTGATTATTGAATAGTTGGAGTTTTTTAATTCTTCTTTCAGGTCAACAATTTCAATATCCGGTAAATTATTATTTATTCTTTTTGTTAAGTGAATTAGCTCATATTCATCATTTTGAGTTTTACTCATGGTGTTTATCGATGGAGTAGCTGATGCTAAAATTAGGTTACAATTATTGTAATTGGCTCTAAATTTTGCAATTTCATTTGTATGGTATTTAGGATCTTGAGATGAAATATAGGAATTATCATGCTCTTCATCAATAATAATTATTCCTAAATTTTTAAATGGTGCAAATATTGCAGAACGAGCTCCGATTGCAATTTTTACTTCTCCATTATTTATCATTCTCCATTGGTCAAATCTTTCACTTGGTGTAAGCCTTGAATGAATTATCGCAATTTTTTCATCAAATCTTCCTTTAAATCTCTCAATGGTTTGAGGAGTTAATGAAATTTCAGGTACAAGTATAATTGCTTCTTTACCTTGATTTATAACCTCTTCTACCATTTGTAAAAAAATTTCAGTCTTTCCTGATCCTGTAACACCAAATAGTAAAAAATGACCAGCAGGATTTGATTTTATTTTTTCAAAAGCTGATAGCTGCTCATCATTCAGGCTTAGCTTATTATATTTATTATAATTGTTGGTAATTTCTTTTTTGGATTCGCGTTTTATAACTCCTACTATTCCTTTTTTTACCAAAGCATTTAAGCTAGATTTCGCTGCTTGTGTTTCCTTTAAAACTTGAAGTAACTTAGTTTCACCATGTTTTTTTAGATAATCAATTATCGCCATTTGCTTAATTGCATTGGTATTTAAGAAAATATTTTTGCCAGTTAAAAAAACAAATTCATCATATCGAATATTTTGAGTATTTTTTATATCGTATGAAATGCCAATTTTGCCTTCATCAACTAGATTAAATATTTCTTCATTAATTTCACCAAATCTATTAGTTATCTCCTCCATGGTCTTACTATTGCTTAAGAAATTCAAAATTTCTGAATCTTCTTTAGATTTTGAATAGAAAAAGGTTTTTATATTTTTAATATTAGTAGGCGGCATAACTTGTTTTAAAGATGCTTGGATTGGAGACATATAAGTTTTGCTCATAAAAAAAGCTAAATCCATAAGTTCATCTGAAATTAGCCTCTTATTATCAATGATTTCCAAAATATCTTTTATTTCATAATCTACATCAATTTTATCAATCATCTCATAAACAAAAGCAACGCTATTCTTATTTCCCCTACCAAAAGGAACTACAACTCTCATTGCTATGTCTATTTTGTTATTAAATTTTTCTGGTATGTGATAGGTAAAGCTACTATTTAAAAATCTACTTTTGCTATCAATTATTACTTTTGCGTAAATAATATCACCTAATTAAATCTAAAATATGGTTTGCAAGTTCTGTCTTAGTCATTTTCTCTAAATCTTTAACTTCGTTATGTGAGATTATACTTGCAATGTTTGTGTCAGTGTTAAAACCAGCTCCCGCTTTGGTTAGGTCGTTTGCTATAATATAGTCAGCATTCTTTTTCTTTAACTTTTTATTTGCATTTGCTATTAAATCATCTGTTTCAGCTGCAAAACCAATTACAGTTTGATTTGTCTTTTTATTGCCAAAATATTTTAAAATATCAATGTTTTCAATAAAATCCATTTGTAAGTTTTGACCAGATTTTTTAATTTTTTTATCGCTAACAACACTAGATTTATAATCTACTGGAGCAGCTGCCATTATAAGTGCATCCGCATCGTCGAAATTTTCTTCAATAGCATTTTTCATATCTTCATTAGTTCTAACTTCAATACGGTTGATTCCTTTTATTTTAAAAGGATCTACTGGTCCTGAAACTAAAACAACTTCTGCACCGCGTTTTTTAGCTTCATTTGCAATATTGTATCCCATTTTTCCACTTGAGTGGTTTGTGATATACCTTACAAAATCAATTGGTTCTATAGTAGGTCCCGCTGATACGATGATTTTTTTGCCTGCTAAGTCTTTTTCCGTAAAGTAATCTTCAAGGAATTGCACAATATTTTCAGGTTCTTCCATCCTACCGTCACCTATTGTATTACAAGCTAAGACTCCTGACTCTGGAGCTATAACCTTAACTCCGTATGATTTTAAGGTTTCAATATTTTTTTGAGTTGCTGGATTTAATAGCATTTGTGTATTCATTGATGGTGCGATGATTACATCTTTTTCACATGCTAAGTATGAAGCTGTAAGAAAATTATCTGAGATTCCATTTGCCATTTTACCAATTGTACTTGCAGTAGCTGGAGCAATTAACATTACATCAGACCACTTTGGTAAATCTATGTGGTGTACATTTTCATGATGACCTTCCCACATATCCGTATAAACCTTGCATCTACCCATAGTCTCAAATGAAAGTGGTGATATAAATTCGGTAGCTGCCGGAGTCATAATTATGCTTAAATTAGCATTCTTTTTTTTTAGTCTAGAACATAATTCCAAAACTTTGTAACTTGCAATACCGCCAGTTACCCCTAGCAAAATATTTTTATTTTCTATCATTTTTTTGTTACTTTGCCCTCAATAACTTCATTTAAAGCTTGAGTTACAGGTTTTGCTTCAATATGGCTGGTTAATGGAGCAGATCCGCTTACTATTCTTCTAGCTCTTTTTGATACCATCATACAAATATCATATCTACTTGGACTAATTTCTGATAATTTTTTAAAAGATGGATTATTCATCTAAAATCTCCTTTATGTCAAAATCTTCTTCTCTAAATACTTTATGTTTTTCTGCATTTATTATCTCATTTACAGAATTTATTGCTGAATTTATATGGTCATTAATAACTAAATAGTCGTAATATCTTATATATTCTAGCTCCTTACGAGCATTTTTCATTCTAAGATTAATGTCATTTTCTGTCTCTGTTCCACGTCCAACAATGCGATTTTTAAGCTCTGATAAACTTGGGGGCGCTAAAAATATGAAGACAGCATTGTCAGTATTTTGCTTAACATTTACCGCACCTTGAACATCTATTTCTAAAACTACTATTTTTCCTTCATTGATTTTCTTATCAATAAAATCTTTCGGTGTACCATAATAATTATTATGTACATGGGCATATTCCAAAAACTTGCCATCATCAATCATTTGTTTGAATTCTTCATGAGTTTTATAAAAATAAGAAACCCCTTCTATTTCCCCATCTCTTTTGCCACGAGTGGTTGCAGAAACAGAATATACGAGGTTTTTTTGTGTATTCATAAGATCATGAAGGACAGTACCCTTACCAACTCCCGATGGACCAGATATGACTAATAAAAAACCTTTCTTCATTACGCCTCCTTATTATAAATATTTTACTTTTTAGACCCCTTATTACAAGTGATAAAAAAAGTATAATAATCATGAGGTGAATAATTATGACATATGATGGAATAGTAACAAGAAAAATTGTAAACGAACTAAATAAAAAACTTTTAGGGGGGAAAATTCAAAAAATCACCCAACCTTCTAAAAATGATATAGTTTTTAATGTTTACTCAATGGGAACTAGCTACAAATTGCTTCTAAGTGCAAATAATAATGAAGCTAGGATAAACTTAACAAATAAAAAATTTGAAAATCCGGATGTACCACCAAACTTCACCATGGTTTTAAGAAAGCATATTAATCAAGGAAAAATAATTGATATTTCACAAAAGGGATTAGATAGGGTTGTTATTTTTTCTATAAGTTCTATTGATGAAATGGGTTTTGATACTAGCAAAAAACTTATAGTAGAAATCATGGGAAAATACTCAAATATAATTCTAACAGATGAAAATTATAAAATCATTGATTCTATAAAAAGAGTAAGTGAGACTATGTCATCTGTAAGACAGTTATTGCCTGGCCTAACTTATGAATTTGTAGAAGATGACAAATTTGATATTACAAATCCAAACTTTTCCTATGATATAAAAAAACTAAATCAAAAACTACCCGATAATGCAAAACCAGATAAAATTTTTCATAAAACATATACTGGTTTTTCTCCAGTCGTGGGAAAAGAGATTGCATATAGAGCAGGTATTGACCCTAGAATTACTTGGGGTTTAGTCAGTGAAGCTGAAAAAGAAAAATTGAATGATATTTTACTTCAAATACGCAATGATATTTTAAATCAAAATCTAGAAGCATATTCTTATAAAAGTGATAAAAAAATAAAAGAGTTTCATACCTTAGAATTAAGTCATTTAGATTATGAAAGTATAAAATATAGACTAATGAGCGATGCCATTGATGAGTTTTTTGATATAAATAAAACCCATGATAGACTAAATCAAATAAAGACTGACTATATCAAAAAAATAAATTCTAATATAAAAACTACTCAAAAGAAAATAAATATTTTAAATGATAATATATTAAATGAATCAAAGATAGAGGGTTTACGAAAGAATGGAGATTTATTATCTGCAAATGTTCATAGGATAAACAAGGGGGATAAAGAAATTATTCTAAATGATTTTTATGATGAGAATAAAGAATTAAAAATAGATTTAGATCCTTTAAAAACACCATGGGAAAATGCAGAGAGCTTTTATAATAGAGCTAAGAAGATAAAAAACTCTGTTGACTATGCAAAAAAAGACTTGCCAAAACAAATAGAATACTTAGACTATTTAAATCAGCTTATTGACTTTATAAATAGGTCAAATAGTATAGATGATTTAAATGATATACGTGATGAAATGGTCGAAAATCATATTATTAAAAAAAGCTCCAAACATAAGGTTAGAAATAAAAAATCTAAACCATATCATTTTGTTACAGTCAATAATGCAGATATCTATGTAGGTAAAAATAGTAAGCAAAATGATTATATAACATTGAAGTTAGCCAATAAAGATGATTTGTGGTTCCATGTTAAAGATGTACCAGGAAGTCATGTGATTTTAAGATCTGAAAACTTAAATGAAGATGACATTTTAATTGCAGCATACCTTGCAGCTATGAATTCATCTATCAGTAGCGAAGAAAAAATCGATGTAGATTATACTGAGAAGAAAAATGTTAACAAAGCTAAGGGAGCAAAACCAGGTATGGTTTATTATGAAAATTTTAATACCATTACCATTAACACGAATGAAGATTTAAGCAAAAAATATAATGAAATTTAAAAAACCGGTCCTTTATTTCAAGTTCCGGTTTTGTTTTATTTAATAATTATTTATTAACTGCTTCTTTTAAAGTTTTACCAGCTTTAAATACTGGAGCTTTAGATGCTGGAATTTTGATTACTTCATCAGGTTTTCTTGGGTTTCTACCTTCACGAGCTTTTCTATCTCTAGTTTCAAATGTTCCAAATCCAACTAATTGAACTTTTTCACCTTCTGTTAGTGCTTCAGTAATTGTTTCTATCATAGCGTTTAGTGCTTTTTCAGATTCGCTTTTTTTAAGACCACTTTTTTCTGAAATGCTTACTAATAATTCTGATTTATTCATATTTCCTCCTATAAATCAATAAATAATTCTGTTTAACTCTAATTTTGATTATACAAAATTATTTATGATATTTCAAGCTTTTATTAGGCAAAAAGCCTAATTTTAGACTTTTTCGTTAATTTGTTAAGATATTCCTCATATTTTTCTCTTAAATATAAATCTTTGACATTTATTAATAATTCATTCTCGTTTTCATTATATGAATTAACCATCAAAATCATATATTTACCATCATATTCGAAAATCTCACTTACCTTATCTTTTTCTGATATTTCGGATTTTTCTAATATCGGATCATCCTTATAGACAAATTCTGAATTTATTACTTCGTAGTTCTTGATAGGGTTATCTAAATAAGATTTAAATTCTGCTGGGGAATTTATCTTATCAAATGCTTTCTCAGCTTCATTTTTATCATCAAACGCAAGTACATTGTATTTGTATTGCTTATGATACTTTTCATTTGCCTTATAAAATTCAAGAATTTCACTATCCTTAATACCACTATGACCCAGAAAATAATTATAATGTTGTTTTCTTATCGAGTCATTGTAAATAACTTGATTAAATTTATTTTCATCAAGTCCTATGGCCTTAATATTTGCCTTTAGAGAATCTTGACTACCTAATTGGTCTTCAAGATTATTTCTTATGGATGTCGCAGTATTATCATCTAATTTTACACCATTAGCTTTTAAATCATTTTTCATAACTTGATCTTTAATCATAGAATCAATTAATTCTTTTTCAAGAACATCATTATTTGTTTTATTTCTTTCTACTTCGTGGTCTAAGTATTCTTCCCCGTATTTTTTTGTATAATACTTTTGGTAAAAGTCTAGTTCTTTTAAATACTCATCGTTAGATATTCTTTCACCATCAACAATTGCTAAGGCATCTTTATTTTCAGCTGCATTGCCACAAGCTGTTAAATTTATTATTAAAACTGCTGTTAAAACAGCCTTAATTATTTTTCTTTTCATCTGAATTTTTATTTTCTTCTTCTACTGTTTCTTCTTTTTTATTTTCATCTTTAGATTCTCCAGATTCATTATTTTCTTTAGCTTCTTCAGCTGCTTGAGTTTCTTTTGTTACAATGTCTGCATTTTCAAACAGTTCATTTTTGTATTCTTCATATTTTTGGTCTTCAAGAGTTTTTCTTAAAACTTGTTTGTCTTCATCAGTTAAAGATTCATTTATTTTATTTAATTTGATGATATGCCAACCAAATTGAGTTTCTACTGGATCACTGATTTCTCCCTCTTTCATAGAGAAAGCTTTTTCTGAAAATTGTGGAACCATGTCAGCTTTTTTGAACTCACCTAATGCTCCGCCTTTATCAGCATTTCCTGTATCTTTAGAATATTCTTTTGCAAGTTCTGCAAAATCTGCTCCATTATCTAATTTTTCTTTTACTTCTTTTGCTGTTTCTTCATCTTCCACTAGGATATGGTCTGCATCTACTTTTTTAAACTGGTCTTTGTTTTCTTCGTAAGATTTTTCTACGTCTTCATCAGATACTGGGTTATTTTTTAAGAACCATTCTTGATGTTTTGTATATAGAATATCTTTTTTGATTACTTCTTTAAACTGTTCTGCTGTTAGGTTGTAATCTTCAAGCATTTCATCAAATGCACCCTTACCATTTTGTTTTTCGATGTTATCAACTGTTTGCATAAATTGGTCAGATACTTCTTTATCAGACACTTTTATATTGTTTTTTGCTGCATCATCAAAAACTAATTTATCCTTAATCATCATTCCAACAACTTGGTTTTTAGCACCTTGGCTGCTAGCTAGATATGAAGCATAAAAAGCCATTTCATCTTTATATTGGTCTTTAGATAAAGTTTCTCCATTTACTAAGGCAACTGCATTATCTGGAAGTTTTTCAGTTGTATTCTCGTCTTTTTTTGCATCATCGGTTTTTGATTCAGCTGTTTCTGTTTTATTTGTATTTGTGTCATTATTTGCTGCTTGATTATCACATGCTGCTAGAAACATTGAACTAGCTAGCATTATTGCTAAAATTTTATTTGTCTTTTTCATTTCTACTCCTTATATTACTTATAATCTCTAGTAAATCATAAGTATCTATTAATTTTGTATTTGTTGCTGGGATTCTGAATGATGGATTATTTGATAAATCTAACTTCATTTCTCCATTATAAGATTCACTTATTTCTTTTAACTCATTTAATGTGAATTCATCTCGATTAGTAAATCTTAAATTGATATAAGCATTTTGCTCACGAATTTCCTTAAATCCTAAGTCTTCTGCTAATGATTTTATTAAAGATACATACATTATATTATCCACCATTACAGGTAAATCGCCATATATGTCAATCAAATCTTCTACTAGTATATTGTAATCTTCGATATTTTCAATATTTGCAATTCTAGTATATATTTCAATTTTTTGAGACTGGTCTGAAATATAACTACTTGGGATATAGGCATTCACTTTTATATCTATAAAAACATCGGATTTTTTCTTAACTTCAACTTCTTTACCTGACGCTTTTTCGACTGCTTCTTGCAGGTATTTTACGTACAAATCATAACCTACTGCTTCAACATGACCACTTTGACTTTCACCTAAGAGATTACCTGCCCCTCTAAGTTCCAAATCTTTCATAGCTATTTTATATCCACTACCAAAATCGGAGAAGTCTCTTATGGATTTTAATCTTTTTTCGCTTATTTCTGATAAAACCTTCCCGCGTCTATAAGTAAAGTATGCATAAGAGGATCTATTTCCCCTACCAATTCTACCTTTTAACTGATAAAGTTGAGATAGACCCATCATATCAGCATCATAGATGATTATTGTATTTACATTTGGTATATCCATTCCTGTTTCTATGATTGTAGTTGATAAAAGTATATCAATCTCCCCACTTATAAAATCGTTCATTATTGTTTCAATTTGTTTTGGGGTAAGTTTTCCATGTATTATTTCAAGGCTTGCATCTGGTATCAATTCTTTTATATGATTATAAAGTAAATCTATATTATGAACACGATTATAAACAAAATATACTTGCCCATTTCTAGCAAGCTCTCGATCCATAGCTGCCTTGATAATATTATCATCAAATTCTAGAACGTATGTATTAACTGGCAATCTCTCTTCAGGTGGTTCATCTAGCGTCGATAAGTCTCTTATACCAGCTAAAGACATTTGTAAAGTTCTTGGAATTGGAGTTGCTGAAAGAGTTAGAACATCAAGACTAGTTTTCAGTTGTTTTAATTTTTCCTTATGTTTAACTCCAAATCTCTGTTCTTCATCTATTATTAAAAGTCCAAGATTTTTAAACTTAATATCACTTGATAAAACCCTATGAGTTCCAATTACTATATCAACTTTGCCAGTTTTTAGATCTTTAATTGTTTGATCTTGTTCTTTTTTTGAATTAAAGCGTGATAAAAGTCTAGCTTCTATTGGGAAATCTTTAAATCTTTCTTTCATAGTTTCATAGTGCTGGCTTGCTAGTATAGTAGTTGGCACCAAAAATGCCACTTGGTATCCATCAACTATTGCCTTAAATGCAGCCCTAAGTGCTACTTCAGTCTTACCATAACCGACATCACCAGTTAAAAGACGATCCATAGGCTTATCTTTTTCCATATCTTCTTTTATCTCGGATATACTTCTTAACTGACTATAGGTTTCTTCGTATGGAAAGGATTCTTCAAATTCCTTTTGCCAGGTTGTATCTGCTGAAAAGGCATGGCCTACTTCCTTGCTTCTTTGTGAATATAATTTTACTAAATCATCGGCAATTTCATCTACAGCTTTTTTGGCACGAGCCTTAGCCTTAGACCATGTAGGAGATCCTAATGTAGAAAGTCTAGGCTTTTCACCCTTGTTACCTATATATTTGCTAACCAGGTTCATCTGATCTATAGGTACATAAACTTTATCATTTCCCTTATAATTTATAACTATAAAGTCTTTTTGAATGTTATTTACTTCTATTTGTTCAAGGCCATTATAAACACCTATACCATTATTTTCATGGACAACATAATCCCCAATATCCAAATCAGAATAATTTATAATGTCTGTTGAAGACATTTTATTTTTTATCTTTTTTTTAACTTTCCTTTTACTTGTACCGTAAATTTCTTTTTCAGTGAAAAGGTAAAAATTTAATTCTGGTAGATAATATCCTTCATTTGCAGAATCATTTGTGACTGTAATTCTAGACGTATCCTCATCAGAAATATCTAAAATATCATTTTCACGTAAGGCATTTAAAAGGTTATTTTTATTATCCTCACTTCCTGTAAAAATTAATGTTTTAGCTTCCTGTTTTTGATTTTTTAAGGCATCAGCAAATGAACTAATTTTTCTATTAAAATGTTCTGCCTCTATAGTTTTTAATTCTAATAATAGTTTTGGATTAAAAAGTTTTGACCTTTTTAAAATTGATGTGAGGTTTATAATTGGATGATTTTCAATTTTCTTATAAATATCATCAGCATTTACTAATAGTTTATTAAAGTTATTAAATACCTCTCCCCTATCTCTTTGAATAGTCACGTCTTCTAAAAAGTTTTTTTCAAAATCTTTTTGATTATCATATATCCTAGATACATCATCAACTATAATAATTGTATCTTTGGATAAATAGTCTAAATAACTTTCATAATTTTCATCTCTATAAGGATTTATTAAATCCCAATTAGCTACATACATGGTATCTTTTATGTAGGATTTTATTTGCTTATACTTATCAACCAACTTCTGATCATTTGAGTCTTTTATATTATTTTCTAATATTGAAACATCTTCTTCTATATTCTTTAATAAATGTTCAAAATCAGATTCATCATATATAAGCTCATTTAAAGGTGAGATGGTAACTTCATCTATTTTATCAATTGTTCGTTGACTTTTTTGATCAAATATCCTTATGGAATCAATCTCATCATCAAAGAGTTCTAGCCTTACTGGGTGCGCATAATCTATAGGCCAGAAATCAATAATAGACCCACGCTTAGCATATTCTCCTTTATTTTCAACAAGGCTTGTAGGATTGTAATTTAAATTTACAAGTGATTTTATAAATTTATCTATATCTACAAAATCCTCACCACTTATCTTAACAAAACTATTGTTAAATTTAGTTAAAGGTGTTAATTTATTTAAAATAGCATCCATAGTTGTAACAGTTATTAGTCGTTCATTTTTGGCTTGACTAATTAAGTTTTCCATTCTGGATGTATTTGTATCTTCATCTACAGTTTTAATATTGTAAAAATTTATTTCTCTAGATGGATAATAGCTTGCTATATCAAATAAATTATTTATATTTCTTTGGATGTCTTTAGCTTTTTTCTCATTTTCAGTTATTACAAGTATATTTTTATCTAAAGTATCAAAAAGGGATAAAATTAAATGTGATTTTATCCCTTCTGTAAGTCCATACAAATATATTGGAGAATCTTTTAAATAATTTTCTCTAATTTTATTTAATTGTTCTGTGTTTTCTAATAATTTTATTATCTGATTCATTTATTATTTTTCCAATAAGTCTATTGAATTATACTTATTCATAGCCTTATCAATATTAGTTTCTAGCATCATTTCTATAGCATCTGCAGCCATAATAATTTCTTCTCTTACTATATCTAAATCCTCTCCATGAAAACCACTTAAAACAAAGCTTGCTAAGTCCATGTATTCTGGTTTTTGGCCTACTGATATTTTAATTCTAGGAAATTTATCAGTTTGTGTTTGATAAATTATGGACTTCATACCATTATGGGTTCCAGCAGATCCTTTTTTCTTAATACGAATTTTTCCAAAATCAATATCTATATCATCCTGGATTACAATAAGTTCATCATCGTTAAACTTATAGAAGTTTTTAAAGTCTCTTACAGATTCACCAGAATTATTCATATATGTTTGAGGTTTTATGAGCATAACTTTTTGGCCAGAGATTTCTCCCTGACCATAAAGAGCCTTATGTTTTAATTTTTTTACTGGAATGTTATGCTTTTCAGATAGATAATCTATAGTTAAAAAACCAACATTATGTCTAGTATTTTCGTATTGTAAGCCAGGATTTCCAAGTCCTACTATAAAATACATCTAATTCACATCCTCAAACAGTCCACTGATTGATTCGTAAGTGTTAATTCTATGGATTGCTTCTGCTAATAGTGGTCCTATTTCTAATTGAGTAATTTTATCAATTTTTTTATCTTCTGGAAGCTCGATTGTGTTTGTAATTACAATTTCTTTTACTTTTGAATTTTCAAGTCTATCAACAGCCGGTCCAGATAAAACTCCATGTGTTGCTGCTATATATACATCCTTAGCTCCATTTTCAATTAGATAATTAGCTGCATTTGTGATTGTTCCAGCAGTATCTACCATATCGTCTACTAATATTGCAGATTTTCCTTTGAAATCACCTATAACGCTCATTACTTCAGATACATTTGGCATTGGTCTTCTTTTTTCGATGATGGCAATTGGTAATTTTAGATAATCAGAGAATTCACGAGCACGTCTTACACCACCTAAATCAGGACTTACAACAACAAACTCATCAGCTTTATCATAAGCCATATCTTGGAAATATTCAGATAAAAGTCTGATTGCTGTAAAGTGGTCTACTGGAATATCAAAATATCCTTGAATCTGCCCAGCGTGAAGATCCATAGTAATAACTCTATCCGCACCTGCTTCTGTAATTAGATTTGCTACTAGTTTTGCAGTAATAGGTTCACGTCCACGAGTCTTTCTATCTTGACGAGCATATCCATAGTAAGGAACAATTGCATTTATATATCCTGCAGAAGCACGTCTACAAGCATCAATCATAATTAAAAGTTCCATTAAATTATCATTGGTAGGAGATGATGTAGGTTGTACTATATAAACATCTTTTCCCCTAATTGATTCATTTATTTTGATTTTAATTTCTCCATCGCTAAATTTTTCTATCTCAGCTTCACCAAGACTGGTATTTAAACTTTTAGCTATAGATTCTGCTAATTTTGTATTTGCATTGCCTGTAATTAATTTTAATTCGCCTCTTTGAATATATTGTTGCGATTTATCAGTTGTCATTTTTGCTCCTTTTCTTTCTCTAAATCTCTTTTACGTTTTTTTTCTGCATATCCTGCAATATTTTTTTGTTCAGCACGTTCTATAGACAAGTAACCGGCTTCTACATTAGATGTTATTGTAGATCCAGCTGCTATATATGCTTCTTTTTCTATCTTAACTGGGGCAACTATATTGGAATTTGAACCTATAAAAGCTTCATCTTCAACTATAGATCTATGTTTAAATTTACCATCGTAATTTACAAATATTACCCCACATCCAACATTTATTTTACTTCCTAAATCAGAATCTCCAATATAAGCTAGATGTCCAGATTTGGTTCCATCACCTAAAGTTGAATTTTTAACCTCAACAAAATTACCAATATGAACATTCTTACCTAGCTTAGCTTTTGGTCTTAGGTGAGCATAAGGTCCTACATCTGATCCTTGATCAACAAATGATTTTTCAATTACAGAATTATCAATTTTTACACCATCTCTTAAAATAGAATCTTCAATTCTTGATGATCCTTCAATAATACAATTTTCACCAATTTCTGTGTTTCCCAATATTTTAACAGGTCCAGATATTATTGTATCCATTCCAATTTTTGCTTCTGGGTCTATTACAGTCATTTCTGGATCTTCGATTGTAACTCCATTTAGCATATGATTTTCATTGACACGTCTTTGAAGAATCTTTTTTGCTTGTACTAATTCTTTTTTATTATTTATGCCATAGAATTCATCTGGATCGTTAGCAGTAAATGCCATAACTTTTTTACCATCATTATATAAAATCTCGATACAGTCTGTAAGATAGAGTTCACTTTGCTCATTATCAGTATCAAGTTTGGATATAGATTCTTTTAAGTCAGATCCTTTAAATATATATATTCCAGTATTAATTTCATTTATTATATCTTGATTAATTTTTAAATCTTTATGTTCGACGATACCAATGAATTCACCTTTGTCATCTCTAATTATTCTTCCATAGCTTGCTGGATTAACTACTTTTGTTGATAGAACAGAGGCACTATTATTACTTTTAATATGATTTGATATAAATTCTTCAAGTGAAGATTTTGTAATCAGTGGAATATCGCCATTTAAAACTAATACCTGATCATCATCTGATATTTCATATAAAGCCAAGGATGCAGCATAACCAGTTCCATATGGGTAACCTTCACCTATTTTCTGTTCTATAATCTTATCGTTTGGAAAAAGTTCTTTTAAATTTTCGATATTTTTACCAGCTATAAAAATCGTTTGTGAATTTTCGAATCTTGAAGCATCTGCTACATACTTTATTATTTCTCTATTTAGTAATTTGTGTAAGACCTTTGAGGTTCTGGATTTCATCCTTGTTCCTTCACCTGCAGCCATAATAATCGTTTTTAACATAAGTTTTACTCGTGAGCTACTTCTAAGGCCAAGGTCATCATATTTGTGTATGATTTTTCACGATTTTCAGCACTATCAGCTACATTTTCAACAAGAGAATCACTTATTGTAAAAATACCTAAGCCTTTTTTTCCATATTTCCTTGCAGCCATAAATAAACCATAGCTTTCCATCTCTACGCATAGAACTCCGTATTTTTTCATATTTTCAAAAACACCTTCAGGTAATTCATTGTAAAATTGATCTGAACTATGAACTTGTCCGCAATGAGTTGTATAGCCTAGCTCTATAGACTTATTATATGTTTCTAACATTAGATCAAAATCAGGAGTTGGTGAGAAATTGATATTGGCAAAAAGATTATCATTTATTGAACTTTCCGAACATGCACTTGTAGCTATAACGATGTCATGAAGCTTTATATCTTCTTGCATAGATCCTGCAGTTCCTACTCTAATTATTGTATCTACGTCATATCCTCCAAAAAGCTCATTATAATAAATCATAGATGATGGAATTCCCATTCCAGATCCCATAACTGAAACTCTTTTGCCTTTGTAATATCCTGTAAAACCTAGCATTCCTCTTGTTTCTGTAAATTGTGTTACATCATCAAGGAAATTTTCAGCAATAAATTTTGCTCTTAATGGATCTCCCGGCATTAAAACTGTTTTTGCAATTTGATCAGCACTTGTTGCTGATATATGTGGTGTAGGTATGTTCATATAATCTCCTATTATTAATTTCTTATTCTATAATAACATTTTTAAAAACTTTTTTAAACTTAAAAAAAGATAGACAATAATTTTCTATCTTTTCTCAATTTCAGTTATTTTATCCACTCTTCTTTGGTGACGACCACCTTCAAAGTCAGTTTTTGCAAATTCTTCTACAATCATTTTTGCAGTTTCACTTCCTATTACCCTAGCTCCAAGGCATAAGCAATTTGCGTTATTGTGAGCACGACTCATTCTTGCAGAAAATGCTTCTGATACACATGCTGCTCTTATTCCATCAATTTTATTTGCAGAAATACTCATACCTAGTCCTGTCCCACAAACTAAAATTGAAAAATTAGCTTCACCTTCTAATACTTTATCACATGCTTTTTGAGCAAAATCTGAGTAATCAACGCTATCTTTTCCATCTGTTCCTACATGGATTACTTCATGACCAAGTTCTTCTAGTTTTTCTTTAATAGGTGTGTATAAATCAATACCACCGTGATCATTTCCTATAACATATTTCATCCCTTATCCTCCATACTTTTAACTATACATAAATGTTATCATAGGCATATTAACTTTACAAGTTGTAATAAAAAGCATATGATATAATGTAATAAAGTAAGACGAAACTAGGAGAGAAGATGTTTGAATTTAATTTGAATGGACATGATTTTAATTATGTTCATTTTATAGGTATAGGTGGTATATCAATGAGTGGTATAGCTGCCTTACTGTTGAATAAAGGATATAAAATATCTGGTTCTGATAGAACACTTACAGATATTACTAAAAATTTAGAAGATAATGGTGCAAAAATATTTATAGGTCAAAGGAAAGAAAACATAACAAATCCTAACCTTGTTGTATATACAGACGCCATTTTAGATGACAATGAAGAATTAATAGCTGCTCGTAATTTAGGTGTTCCAGTAGTAACACGTGGTGTTTTTCTTGGAGCTTTAATGAAAAATTACAAGCACTCTATTGCTGTATCAGGTTCACATGGAAAATCTACTGCTACTAGTATGATTTCAAAAATATTGCTTAACTCAAGTGAAGATGCCAGTATACTTTTAGGCGGAGAGCTTGATGATATGCATGGAAATGTCCATGTGGGAGATGATAAATATCTTGTAACTGAAGCCTGTGAGTACAAAGGAAACATTAGATATTATTATCCACAAACTGTAATAATTTTAAATATTGACGAAGATCACTTAGATTATTACAAGGATTTAAATGATATTGTAGATACATTCAAAGCTTATTTAAGAAATCAAGATGAAAATTCAAAAACCATATTAAACCTTAATGAAGAAAACAACAAGCTAGTTCTTGATTCAGTGCAGGGTGATCTAATAACTTACGCCCAAGAAAATTATGCAGCTGACTATGTGGCACACAACATTGCTTTTGATGATATTGGTAGACCAAATTTTGATTTAAAAATGAAAAATGGATTGATAGAACACTTTGAATTAGGTGTTATTGGAAGACATAATATAAATAATGCTATGGCATCAATAATAGCTACTTATGAAAATGGAATAGATATTCCAACTATAAAAGAGAATCTAAGAGCTTATTCTGGGCTTAAACGCAGGATGGAAATAATCGGTCATGTAAATGATGCTACAATTATGACGGATTATGGTCACCACCCTTCTGAAATTGAAGTAACACTTAATGCATTAAAAGAACATACTGAAGGAAAACTAGTCTGTATTTGGCAACCTCACACCTACAGTAGAACAAAAACATTATTTGATGACTTTTTAAACTGTTTTGATGGAGCTGATGAAGTTGTAATAACAGATATATATGCTGCCCGTGAAAAATATGACCCATCTATTCACTCTAAAGATGTAGTAGAGGCTCTAATTGAAAAAGGAATAAATGCTAAGTATTTAGGAACTTTTGAACAAGCTCGTGATTATGTATACGAAATCGCCCAACCATCTGATTTAATTATAACAACAGGTTGTGGAAATCCAGATGAGCTAGCTCATATGATTGTGGATGATCAAGTAAAAGTAAGTGCTTAAATTAAAATTGACCCCCTTATGGAGGTCAATTTTTTATATGTACAATTTTAAAAATCAGTAGATAAATCGAGTGATATAGCCATTGCTTCGTTAATTTTAATCATAACTGTATTATCAAACGTTCCAATTTTTTCCCTAAGTCTTCTCTTATCTATAGTTCTTAATTGCTCCAAAAGTGCAACACTATTTTTTGGAAGACCAAATTCATTTCCTTTTATCTTTACATGAGTGGGAAGTTTTGCCTTATTTAATTGGCTGGTTATTGGTGCAACAATGATTGTTGGTGAATATTTATTACCAACATCATTTTGCACTACTATAACAGGTCTAACTCCCCCCTGTTCGCTACCAACAACTGGAGATAAATCTGCATAGAACAAATCTCCTCTTTTAATCTTCATAGATTTCTCCTAAATAATTATCCATACTAATTATTTTACCACTTTTTTTATAAATTCTAGGTACACGAAGATTAATTGAAGTCATTAATTCATATGGTATTGTATTTATTTTAGCTGCTTCTTTGTAAATATCAGGATAAATTATCACTTCATCATCAACTTTTACATCTACATCACTAACATCAACCATCATTTGATCCATGCAGACTCTTCCGATAACTTTACACAAGTGACCATTTATTAAAACTTCACCAATATTTGAAAATGCTCTTATATAACCATCAGCATATCCAATACTTAGGGTGGCGATTTTCATTTTTTTATCACTAACAAATGTTCTGCCATAGGAAATTGATGTGCCAGGATCTACTTCTTTTACAAATATTACTCTCGATCTAAAGGAAAAACATTGCTTTAATTCTATATTTTTTTCTTCCTTTACAACATCAGAAGGATACAAACCATATGTTGAAATACCGACACGCATCATATCTTTTGTTATATTGTGTTTTATAGCACCTGCGCTATTTGCTAAATGAACAAAGTCTAACTTAAAGTTTTCATTAATAAACTTAGTTATTTTTATAAATTTTTCATACTGCATATTTGTATATGAAGTGTCTGCTTCATCAGCTGTAGAAAAATGAGTAAATACAGAAATTATATTAATATTTTCTAATTTTTTTAATTCCAGTATTTTTTCCTCTTCAAAATCACGAAATCCAATTCTACCCATTCCAGTATCTAAAAGTATATGAGCATTAACTTTACCAACTATATTTTTGTTTATTAATTTAGCATATTCTAAGTCAAAAATTGGAATATCTATATCATTATCGATACACTTTTGTACATCTTCATAATAAACGGCACCAAGAATTAAAATTGGTTTTTTTATACCTGCCTCTCTTAATGCTAGTGCTTCGGTAACTCTTGCTACTGCAAAATAGTCGACATTATCCTCGATATACTCCGCAATTTTATAAGCACCAAGTCCATAACCATTTGCTTTTAAAACAGCACAATACATAGATTCTGGATTGATTTTCCTAATATTTTGAATATTTTCTAAAATTTTATCAATATCAATTTCTACATAACTTTCAATCATAATTACCTCAATAACTTTAGTGCTTCTGGCAAACTAGATATAATATCTGTTGCCATAGTTGAATCTTCACCCAGTCTAAGACTAGCTATATCTCCAGCTAAAGAATGAACATACACTCCAAGTTTAGCAGCATTAAAAGAATCTAATCTATTACTAAAAGCTCCAATAATTCCGGTTAGTACATCTCCACTTCCAGCTGTAGCCATTCCAGGATTTCCTATATTATTTTTGTAAAATTTCTTTCCATCTGTTACAATTGTATGATTTGATTTTAATACTAATACCACATTATTGTCTTCAGCAAATTTTTTGGCAATGTGATCTGTATCTTCCTTTATTTTATCAATAGTTAAGCCAGTAAGTCTAGAAAATTCTCCCAAATGTGGTGTTAATATTATGTTTTTTTTAACTCCTACTTTTAATATACTCAAGTCTTTACTAACTGCATTTAAACCATCAGCATCAATAATAATATCCAAATTGACCTTATCAATAATTTGGCCAATTAGATTATTTAAATCTTCACCCCTACCCATACCAGGACCTATAACTAGGCTATCCATATCTTCAATCTTTTCTAATATTTGACCAAGAATTTTTTCACTATAAAAGAAATTTTGACAATCAATTTCTTTTATAATCTGCTCATTGACTTTTACTTGTAAAATTTCAGATATAGATTTGGGAGCTAATATGAAAGTCATACCTGCACCTGATCGCATGGCTGAAAGGCTAGCCATATAAACTGAACCTGCCATACCAAGACTACCTCCTAAAAAAGCAATTTTGCCATAATTGCCCTTATGAGTATCAGATTCTCTTTTTGGCATTAATTTTTTCATATCAGAGTTAATTTTAATATTACAATCATTATTTAAACTACAAACAGCTACAGCGAAATTACCATCGTGACTTATAGAAATATTACCCTCAAAAAGGCTATCATTAACAAAGGCTAAAGGTTTACTATCAGTGTGTTTAATTTCAACTCTTTTTCTTAAAATAGAGGCTATATTTAAGTTTTTTGCCTTTATTACTGCTTCCTTAGCAGCAAAAATTCCAGCAAAAGTTTGCATAAAGTTTTGTTTTCCATAAGCATATTTTAGCTCATCATCAGTGAATATTTTATTTAAAAATTTATCATCTGCTTTTTTTGAAAAATTTTCTATATTTACAATATCTATGCCGATCATAATAAGTTTTCACTTAATCTTTTTACATTTTCTTTAATATCTTCAATGTCTAAGTAGGTATACTCCCCATTTTCATAAACTAATTCACCATCTATAAATACATAAGAAATGTCATTTTCATAAGTTGAATAACAAATGGACGCTATTAGATCGTTATTGGGAATATGATTTATATTATCAATATTAATCATTATTAAATCTGCACACTTTCCTTCTTCCACTGTCCCTACTTTATCCCCAAGATCTAAAGCCTTAGCACCATTTATTGTAGCCATTTTTAAAACGTCAAAGGCTTTAAGATTATCAGCTGACTTTAGTTTTGATATTAATGCAGCTACCTCGATTTCTTTTAGCATAGACTGTTTATTATTACTTGATGCTGAATCAGTACCCAAAGCTACATTAATTCTCTTATCCATTAATCTACTTACATCGCATATTCCAGATGATAGTTTTAGGTTACTGGATGGATTATGTAAGATTGATACATTTTTAGATTCCAATATATCCAAATCACCATCAGACAAGTGAACACCATGGGCAGCAATTGTTCTGTTTTCAAATATACCACACTCATCAAATACTTCTGTAGGGCTTTGACCGTATTTTTTCATACATTCATCATTTTCAAATTTTGTTTCTGATAAGTGAATATGAATAGGCATTTTGTATTTTGCGGCAATACCAGCAATTTTTTTCAAATAGTCTTTATAGGTAGTATATACAGCATGTGGTCCTAATGCTATCTCAATTTTGCCATCTTTTCCATTATATTTTTCATATAGTTCGATACATTCTTTAATTCTATAGTCATTTTCATCTGGACTTGATAGGCCTCTAGCTATTTGAGCTCTAAGCTTTGCTTTATCTAATGCTTTTATAGTTTCTTCTTGATAAAAATACATATCAGCAAAGGTTGTAGTACCAGTTTTTATCATCTCAGCAAAAGATAATAATGAAGCATAATAAACCAATTCTTCATTTAGTTTGTCTTCAGCTGGAAATATGTAGTTATTAAGCCAAGTCATCAAATCATTATCATCACCATAGTTTCTGAAGAAACTCATGCCAACATGTGTATGAGTATTGATAAAGCCTGGCATAGTTATAAAATTGTGGCCATCAATAACTTTATCTACTTTTAAATCCTTAATTTTGTCTATTCTAGATATTTTTCCATTTTTTATATAAATATCATCATTATTTAATTTATCATCATTCATAGATAAAATATTAGTATTTTTTATTAATATATTCATATTTTAAAAAAAGGAGTGGTTACCACTCCTTATTCTCCTATTTTTTCCTTTAATAAGTTTGTTATCTCTACTGGATTTCCTTTACCTTTTGTTTTCTTCATAGCCTGCCCAACTAAGAAACCAAATGCACGATCTTTTCCATTTTTAATATCTTCAATAGATTCTGGATTTTCAGATAGAACTTCATCAACAACTTCTTCTAAGAATCCACTATCACTAATTTGAAGAAGATTTCTTTCTTCAGCTAGTTTTTCCGGATCTTCATTTGATTCGTAAATTTCACGCAGTAGTTTTTTTGCAACATTATTGTTAATCTTATCTTCTTTAGCAAGATTAATTAATTTTGCAAAGTTATCTACTGAAAGATTCATTGTTGATGGACTTTGCTCTGTTTCATTTAATCTACGTGATAATTCTGTTAATATCCAATTTGCTGATGTTTTTGGTTCATTTACAATTTCATTTGTTTGTTCAAATAGTTCAGCAAGCTCTCTATCATTAGCCAATAAACCTGCATCATATTCAGTCATTTCATATTCGGTAATATAACGACTTTGTTTTTTAGCAGGAAGTTCTGGGAGGTTTTCTCTTATATTATTAATATCTTCATCTTCTAAATAAATTTCTGGAATATCCCCGTCGACTGAAAACCTATAATCATTTCCAACTTCTTTATCACGCATATGGATGGTTTCTAATTTTTCATCATCCCATCTTCTTGTTTCTTTTGTACCCATTTCACCTTTTTCAAGAAGCTCTGTATGACGTTTTACTTCAAAATCCAAAGCCTGTTCAATTGCCTTAATTGAGTTCATATTCTTAATTTCAGCTATATTAGTTTTATTACCTGTATCAGTATCTTGCATATTTATATTTACATCCACACGCATAGATCCTTGAGCCATTATACAATCGGAAACTTCTAAGAATCTCAATGTTGATGCAAGTGTCTCAACAAAGTCACGCGCTTCATCAGGAGACTCAATATCTGGTTTTGTAACAATCTCTATAAGCGGAACTCCAGCACGATTGTAATCCATCAATGTTCTACCTTCTTCATCATGGTTTGATTTACCAGTATCTTCTTCCATGTGAATTTCTATAAGACCTATTTTTTTGCCACTTGAAAGCTCTATATAACCATTTGTCGCGTAAGGTTTATCATATTGGGTTATTTGATAGCCCTTTGTAAGATCTGGATAAAAATATTTTTTCCTATCCATTTTTTGATTATTTGCTATATCACAATTAAAAGCAAGTCCTGCTCTTAAGGCTAATTCTACAGCTTTTTTATTCATTACTGGCAATGCACCAGGATGACCTAAGCAGATAGGACAAACATTTGTGTTTGGAACAGCTCCAAATTCATTTTTACAAGAGCAAAACATTTTTGTATTAGTAGCTAGCTCCACGTGGATTTCTAGACCTATTATTGTTTTTGTATTCATTTTGCCTCCCCTAAAAATTTGTCTGCTGCATTAATTATTTTATTATCATCAAATCTGTTTCCTATAAATTGTATTGACCCAGATATCCCCTCTCTTACTGGTACAGAAAGTCCGCACATGCCTGCAAGATTTACAATAACATTAAATCCATCTGCTTTAAAGTCAGAAAGAGGGTCTTTTTCAGTTTCTTCATCAATTGCTGGAGGTAGATTTGTCGTAGTTGGTGTTACTATTAAATCAAATGTTTCAAATAATTCTTCTAATTCTTCTTTAATTAAAGTACGTAGTTTAAGACCTTTTTTATAAATCTTTTGATCATCGCTTGCTGATAAGTACATAGTTCCAAGAGCGATCCTTCTTTGAACTTCTTCTCCAAGTCCTTCTGATCTAGATTTTACAAATAATTCAGAAATGTCTTTATAATCTTCAGTTTGGTGGCCAAATCTTACCCCATCAAATCTACTCATATTTGAAGAAACTTCAGAACTCATAACGATATTATATACAGGGTTTGCGTAGATGGCATAATTTAATTTTACTTCTTGAAGTTCCGCGCCTAAATCTTTCAGGCGATTTAAGGCTAGTTGATAATCTTCTTTTACTGCATCCTCTATGCCTTCATAAAGAACACTGTCTATACTTATTACAGCAATTTTTTTGCCATTAAAATCGTAATCTTCTTTTTTGTACTCAAATGCATCTAAGATTGCAGTCATATCATTTTCATCTGGTGATGAAGTTATATTTGATAATAATCTTAAATCATCAATATTTTGAGCAAATACTCCAACTTGATCTAGAGTATTTGCCATAGAAACTACTCCGAAACGGCTAAATAATGAATAAGTTGGTTTATAACCAATAATATTTGTATATGAAGCTGGTCCTCTAACAGACCCTCCAGTATCAGTTCCTAGGGCTACAAGCACATCATCATTAGAAACTGCGACTGCAGAT
Source organism: Anaerococcus sp. Marseille-Q5996 (assembly GCF_946893725.1). GTDB lineage: Bacteria > Bacillota > Clostridia > Tissierellales > Peptoniphilaceae > Anaerococcus > Anaerococcus martiniensis. Next base: position 313,129 of record NZ_CAMPPE010000002.1, read on the forward strand.
CCTGATGAAGAACCACCTGCGATTTTTGAAGTATCAAGATTATTTTTCACCACACCAAAATGTGATGTTTTAGAGCTTGCACCCATAGCGAATTCATCCATATTTGTTTTCGCTATAATAACTGCATCTTCATTTAATAAATTTTCTACCACACTTGCATTATATATAGGTCTGAAGTCTTCTAACATTTTTGATGCACAAGTCATATTCATATTTTTATATGAGATGTTATCCTTAACAGCAACTGGTAAACCAAACAACTTTCCTAATTCTTCGCCATTTTTAAGTTTATTATCTAAATATTCAGCTCTTTTTAAAGAGTCTTCTTCATCAAAAGAAATATAAGCATTGTGTTCATTTTTTTTGATTTTTTCTAGTGTCTCTTTTGTATATTCAACTACTGAAATTTCTCCAGATTTTAATTTACTTACTAAATTTTCTATATTCATAAAATCCCCTATAAATTCCAATCCAATCTGAAATAACCAAATTCTTTATCCGGAGCATTTTTTAATGCTTCATCACGACTAGATGATTCTTTAACTTCATCTTCTCTAAAAACCGCCTTATGTGAATCAATACTTTCAGTCATTTTTACATTTTCAGTGTCTACATCAAAAATATCTTCTATAAAATCAATAACAATATTAAATTTATTAGACAGATCATCAACATCTTTTCCATCTAGGCTAAGATTTGCAAGTCTATAAATTTTTTCTACTTCTTTTGCTTCCATCTTACTTCCCTTCTAATTGCTCTAAAAAATTGAAAAGTTTATCATCTTCATAAACTTCTATATTCAATTCTCTAGCTTTAGTTAATTTCGATCCTGCATTTTGCCCGCATAGGACAATATCAGTATTTTTAGAAACTGAACCACTTACTTTTCCACCATTTTTTTCAATCAAATCTTTAATATCATCTCTTTTATAGTTTTCTATGGTCCCAGTTATTACAAAAGTTTTATTTTCTAATTCATTGGAAGAATTGTCATCCTCAACTTCATTTAAAATAATACCCTTTGATAGGAGGATATCTAAAGCATTACTAATTTTTTCATCCTCAAAAAATTCTACTATATTCTCAGCAGTAATTTCTCCAATGTCATCTATTTCAATTAATTGGTCAGCGTTTGCATGTCTTAAATTATCAAAATTTTTAAATTTATTTGCTAAATCTATAGCTGTTCTTTCTCCTACATTTGGTATTCCTATTGCATATATAAATCTATTTAAATCACGTCTTTTGCTCTCTTGTATTGAGTTTAATAAATTTTGAGATTTTTTTGGACCGAACCTATCTAATTTAATCAAATCGTCATAGTCTAAATCATATATCTCATATATATCATCAATATTAAGTTCTTCCATAAGTTGAGCTATAGTTTTTTCTGATAAGCCTTCAATATCCATAGCATTTCTAGATGTATAATGTTCCATGCGTGCTAAAAGCTGCGGTGTACATGAAATTGAGTTTGGACATATGATATGAACATTACCCTCGATTAATTCGGTATTGCAATATGGGCAATGACTTGGTTTTTCAATCTTAATAGTTCCTGGCTGATTTTGATCAACTACTCCCAATATTTCTGGGATTACGTCATTGGATCTTCTAATAAATACTTTTGAACCAATTTTTACATGTTTACGTTCAATATCATCGTAATTATTTAGTGTTGCTCGTGATACAGTCACTCCAGAAAAATCAACCGGTTCAAGTATTGCTGACGGAGTAACTTTACCAGTTCTACCCACATTCCAAACTACATCTAAAAGAGTTGTTGTATACTCTTCTGCTTCAAATTTAAACGCAATCGACCATCTAGGAAATTTATTTGTATATCCAAGGGCTTCTTGAGTTCTAATATCATTAATTTTTATAACCACACCATCGGTAAGTATATCTAGATCTTTTCTTTCTTCACTAATTTTCTCTAGTTCAGCGATTATTTCATCGTAAGTTTTTACTAGTTTGTGGTATGGATGGATATTAAAGTTTTCTTTTTTGAGAAAATCCAGCATTTCCTCTTCAGTCTTAAAATCTAAGTTATTAGTTGATATATTATAAAAGAATGCCGTTAGGTTTCTTTTTCGTGTTTCTTTAGTATCAAGATTTCTTAACGCCCCAGCTGCTGCATTTCTAGCATTTTTAAGCTGAAATTCATTTTCTTTATTGTATTTTTCAAGCTCGGATAAGGGCATTAGAGCTTCACCTTGGATTTCTAATAAAGATTTTTCTCTAATTTCCAATGGAACAGATTTTATGGTTTTAACTTGGGCAGAAATTTCTTCTCCTACAATACCATTACCCCTTGTAGAAGCATTTTTTAATTTACCATCTTCGTATGTCAAATTTATAGTCAAACCATCAAATTTGTATTCCAGTACAAATTCCAATTCAGGAAGCATATCGTCATGACTTTGATTGTAAGAGTTACGAAGTCTATTAGCTCTATCTAACCAATCATTCAAATCTTCGTATGATTGAGCTTTGTCTTGAGAATATAATCTTGAAATATGAAAGTGTTTTTGAAATTTTTCTAATATTTCTCCACCAACCTTTTGAGTTGGTGAGTTATTAGGTGAAATTCCAGTTTCTTTTTCTAATTTTTTTAATTTATCATATAATTTATCATACTCACCATCAGAAACCAAAGGAGCATCCAAGGTGTAGTAATGGTAATTTAATTCTTCAATTTTTTCTATAAGTTCATTAATTTCTTCTTTTTTATCCATATTACACCTTATAAATTGGGGCATAGTCTTGATTTAGTTTTTTTAGTCCTTTTTTATCAAAGGCTACTACCAATTCATTGCCATCCTCATTTTCCTTTATCTGAACAACCATGCCTTCTCCCCATTTTGAATGCATAATTTTATCCCCGACTTGATATTTTTCATTACTATTTTCATGTTTTTTTAGTTTAGTATCAAGGACTGATTGACGAGTTTTTTCTCTCATATAATCTTCATTTGAAGCTCTTTCATAGGTTCGTGAATTAAATGAAGAAAAAGTTGAATTTTGTAATTCTTTAACGTTTGATTTTATTTCATCAATGAATCTTGAAGTCTTGTAGTAAACAGGCTTACCATAGGATCTTCTAACTTCACTACTGGTTAGATATAATTTTTCACGAGCCCTAGTAATTGCAACATAAAATAATCTACGTTCTTCCTCTACATTGCCTTCATCAATAGATCTTTTTCCAGGAAATAATCCCTCATCCATTCCAACAACGAATACAATTGGAAATTCAAGTCCTTTTGCAGCATGCATTGTCATAAGTGTAACTGAATTATCCCTATCCTCTGTTTTTTCAAGTTCAGAAATCAAACTTAAATTCTCTAAATAATCATAAATAGTATCATCAGGATTATTTTCTTCGTATTCACTAGCTGCACTTATAAACTCATTGATATTATCTATCCTAGCTCTATCCTCTACTGAATAGCTAGATTCCAAAACCTTTAGATAACCAGACTTATCTAAAACCTCATTAATTAAGTCAGTTATTGTATATTTTAAAGCGTTTTCAAAAATTTCTTTTAAAGGATTATAAAATTTATACGCCAATTTTTTAAGTCTATCAGTAAGTAATTGTTCATAGGTTGGATTGGTTATTAATTCTAAAATAGAAATATTATTATCTGAAGCTATCTTTCCCATTTGCTCTACACTTTTGTCACCAATTCCACGTTTTGGTTCATTTATAATACGTTTTAAAGCCACATCATCTTTTGGATTTACAATAACTTTAAGATAAGAAACTAAATCTTTAATTTCTTTTCTATCATAGAATTTTAGACCACCAATTACTTTGTAATCAATCAGATTTTTCATCAAAATTTCTTCAAATGGTCTCGACTGAGCATTCGTTCTATATAAAACTGCAATATCACTATAGGCATATCCAAGATTCACTAATTTTTTTATCTCATCTACTACAAATTTACCTTCTTCACTTTCAACTGAGTTATTTTTATAAATAACTTCATCCCCAGTATCATTTGCAGTCCATAAATTTTTATCTTTACGTTCAATATTATTTATTATTAATGAGTTTGCAGTATTAAGTATATTTGATGTAGACCTATAATTTTGCTCTAGTTTGATAACTCTAGCATCATTAAAGTCTTTTTCAAAATTTAAAATATTGCTAATATCTGCACCTCTAAAACTATAGATGGATTGATCGGCATCACCAACAACAATAACATTGTTATGATATCCCCCAAAATATTTTATAAGTTCATATTGGGATGCATTTGTATCTTGGTACTCATCAACGAAAACATATTCAAATTTCTTTTGATAGTATTCTAAAACTTGCTGATCTTTTTTAAATATATCTAGAACTTTTTCTATTAGATCATCAAAATCTAGTGAATTATATTCATATTTACGTTTTTCATATAAGCGATAAATTTCATAGTATTCATTGTGATTTCTATAAAAGCTATCAATTTTTAAAAACTCATTTGGACTTATAGATTTATTTTTTAAAGAACTAATGATATTTTGAGCATCTCTAGGGCTTATTTCATCCTTGTAACCCAAATCATTTATAATTTCTTTAATTAAAGTCCTCTGATCATTGGTGTCATATATTGTAAAATTAGAACTATATCCAATTTTTTCAATATTCATTCGTAGAATTCTAGCACAGATAGAGTGAAATGTACCAATCCATAGATGACCAACGTCCATGCCTAATAGACTTGCAATCCTATCTTTCATCTCATTTGCTGCTTTGTTGGTAAATGTGATTGCTAATATATTTCTAGGGTCAACTCCCTCATTTTTTATCAAATTTGCAATACTTGTAGTAAGTACTCTTGTTTTACCACTACCTGCCCCTGCAAGAACTAAAAGAGGTCCGTTTTTATGAAGTACTGCTTCTTTTTGTTTGTCATTTAAACCTTCTAATATCATCACATCCCCCTATCTATTTATTATACCACATGAAAAAAGAGTAGACATAAGTCTCCTCTTTAAATCATAGATATTTAATTAAGATTTATTTTTCTTTATCTTCTCTTTGTTTTTTTAAATCTTTTTCTATAAGTTTATCTAAAACTAAGTCATAGCCATTTGAACCGTAGTTTAATGATCTATTCACTCTAGAAATAGTAGCAGTTGATGCCCCTGTTTCTTCTTCGATTACATTGTATGTTTTTCTAACTTTTAATAATCTTGCAACATGTAATCTTTGAGCTATAGATTGGATTTCTCTGGCTGTACATATATCTGTAAAAAATGCGTAGCAATCTTCAACGCTATTAAGCATCAGGATTGCTTCAAATAATTCATCTGTTTGTTGATTTTTTAATTTTGAATCTGTCATTGTTCCCCCGAGTATATAAAAAGTAATCTTTTTTTAGTTACATTAGTATTATACACTAAAATACAAATTAAATATACTTTTATCAAAATATTTTGCCAGTTTTGTTATATATGCAAATAACTTTCTTATGATTCTAATTATCATTTACATTTTCAATTGAAAGTTTGAGTAAGTCTTTGCATAATTCTTCGTTTCTAGCAAGCAAAGGACCGTGAAGGTATGTTCCAATAGTATTTTTATATCTAAATCCTTCAGTTTTATCAGTTCCATTATTTCCATTTCCGTCTATAACAGTTCCAAATGCATTTTGGTTTTCTGACAGATAAGTCACACCTCCGTGATTTTCAAAACCTTCGTATATTTTCCCCGAATTGCAATCTTTTATTTTTACCGGTCCTGTAAATCTTTTACCATTTTCTTGGTTAACAGTGTAATGATTAAAAATATTTAATCCATTTATTTTTTTATTATATGCATCGTAATAATATTGTCCTAATAATTGGTAGCCACCACATATTGCTAGAAACACACCGTTGTTATCGATGTATTTTTTTATACTAACTTTTTTTTCTAACAAATCCGATTGAACAATTCTTTGTTCATAATCTTGGCCACCTCCAAAAAATACAAAGTTGTATTTTTCCCAATCGAAAAAATCACCAATACTTACTGTATCTATCTCTACCTCATATCCATTTTTTCTAGCCTCATGTGCATATGCCATTACATTTCCAACATCACCATAAGTATTTAACAAATTTCCATATAGGTGGCAGATTTTTATTTTTTTCATAGTCCCAGCACCTCTCTTAACCTAAGCATAGCTGTATATGTGGATAGGATGTAGATATTATTAGTTTTAGAATTTTTGATTACATTATGGATTTCATTTTCATAGTCAAATTCATTAATATTACCATCATAGATTTCAGCAATTTCTAAGCGTCTTTTCATATCTTTTTTTCTCATTCCTGATACATAAATGTCTTTAATATCTAAATTGCTAAGTTTTTCATAATAAGAATCATATATCCAGCTTACATCTGTACCATCTGCATAGTTATCATTTAATAAGCAAATTAAAGTTATTGGCTCTTCTTCAAGTAATATTAAATCTATAATTTGATTTAATCCTGTAGGGTTTTTAACAAGATTGATAGTGACGTTTTTCCCATCTATATTTATGTTTTCCTGTCTGCCAAATACATTTTTTTGGCTAGAAAGTCCCCTATAAATTTCTTCGTATGATAGGCCTAATTCTTTTGCAGCAGAAAGAGCAGCTAATGCATTATATACATTGTATAGACCGCCTACACTAACTTTATAAACTTCTTCACCTATTTTAAATTCAGAATAATCTGCTTCAAGTCGTATAATCTCATCTATTGCATAATTAATATATGGTGTCTTAAAATCACAATTTGGACATGAATAATCACCAAGTGAAGAATAATTGTTCATTTTATATTTTAATACGTGATTACAATTTGGACAAAGTATTCCGTCCGAATTAATCTCTGCATCTAAATCATAATCTGAACTTGCATTTTTGTAATCACGAATGCCAAAATAAGACCTATCATAGTCTTCCATTTGCTGGTAATTAAATATAGGTAAATCACCATTTGCAATAATTTTTGCTTTTGGCATTACCTTCATCCCATCCATTACCTTCGCAAAAATATTATAAATTTCTCCAAACCTATCCATCTGATCTCTAAAAATATTTGTAAAAATTACATAATCAGCTTTTATATTTTGTCCAATTCTAACCAGGTTTGCTTCATCCACTTCAAGGACTGCTATAGTTTCTTCTTTTGAAGGATTATCTAATAGAGTAGTAATTATGCCTTGGACCATATTTGAGCCAGATTCATTTGTATACACCTTATCGTAACGTTGTCTTAATATATTTACTAAAAAATGGGTTGTCATTGTTTTACCATTTGTACCAGTTACAAATATAAATTTGGTATTTTTTGACAACTCGTCTAGAATATTTTTATCTAATTTGTATGCAATATAGCCAGGTAAGGATGTTGCATTGTGATTTGTTAGCTTTAAACCTGACCTTACTATTTTTGCTATTTCTTTTGTTAATTTATTTTTAATAGTCATAAATTTAATATATCTTAAAAACTTAACTTATCAATAACTAGCCAATAATTTTGTAATATTTTTCTTCCTCAATAGCTTCTCTTTCAATTTTTTTGCATGAATCAATTATAATAAATAAATTATTATTTAACTCATTTAAAAATCTATCTATACTATCATCATTTCCCTGTATAAAACACTTAACATTACCGTCATTTAAATTTTCTACTGTGCCAGTTAAATTTAGTTTATCAGCAATCAATTTTGAAGTATATCTAAATCCTACACCCTGGACTCTTCCTTTAAATAATATTTCATATCTTTTCATCTTTGTCTCCTTAGCCTTAATTTACCCATTACTTGAAAAATTATTTTATAGTAGTTCAATAATATTACCACCCCCTAGGGGTGTCAAAGGAGGTAATATGAAAAAACGCTTTGATGTAACAGGCATGACGTGTGCGTCTTGTCAGGCTAATGTTACAAGAGCAGTTGAAAAATTAGGTGTTAATGAGGTAAATGTAAATCTAATTAACGAATCTATGAGCGTTGATTATGATGAAGATAAACTAAGCGGTGATGACATCATCCATGCTGTAGAAAAAATAGGTTATGGAGCTAGCTTAAAAGATAAAGAAAAATCAACTACTGCTGACAAACCTAAAGAAAAAGACCAAGAAGAAAGTAATACCAGATTTAGGTTAAGAGTATCATTGGTTTTCTTAATCCCACTTTTGTATATAGCTATGGGACCTATGATCGGTTTGCCAGTTCCCTCTTTTATACAAGGAAGAGAAGGCTCTATAAATAACGCCTTTATACAATTTATATTAACTATTCCAGTATTAGTAGTAAATAGAAAGTTTTTTATAAATGGATTTAAAGGATTATTTAATAAGGCTCCAAACATGGATACCCTAGTAGCTCTTGGTGCTAGTGCAGCAACATTTTATGGTATTTTTGCTATAATGCGAATGGCCTATGGTTTCGGATTTAACCAACCAGAAATTATAGATCAATATATGCATAACCTGTATTTTGAGTCTGCTGCTGTGATTCTAACTTTAATAACTCTTGGTAAATATTTTGAAGCTAGATCAAAGGGTCAAACTAAAGCATCCCTAGAAAATTTAATAAATCTAGCACCAAAAAAAGCAACAATTCTTGTTGATGGTAAGGAAAAAAGCGTAGATGTTTCTGAGATAGAAAAAGGAGATATAATCTTAATTAGACCTGGAGATTCTATTCCAGTGGATGGTGAGATTATAGAAGGCTCTTCCCTACTTGATGAGGCAGCATTAACTGGTGAATCTATTCCTGTTAATAAGGGTGTTGGAGATGAAGTAATAACTGCAACTATTAACAAAGAAGGTTCATTTAAATTTAAAGCCACCAAAGTTGGAGAAGATACAACTCTTGCCCAAATTATAAATCTAGTAAATGAAGCAAACGAAACCAAGGCTCCAATTGCTAAAATGGCAGATGAAATTTCAGCTATATTTGTACCAGCTGTAATTTTAATTTCTATTGTTACATTCATAATATGGATGGCACTAGGCTATAGTTTTGAATTTGCATTAAATTTAATGATTTCAGTTTTAGTTATATCCTGTCCATGTGCCCTAGGTCTAGCTACACCGATGGGGATAATGGTTTCTACTGGAAAATCCGCAGAACTAGGTTTATTATTTAAAAGTGCAGAAAGTTTAGAAAACTTAAGCAAAGTTGATACAATACTTCTAGACAAAACAGGGACTATTACTGAAGGTAGACCTCAAGTTACAGATGTAAAAACTGATATAGATCATGATGAGTTTATAAAACTTGCAACTTCTATAGAAAATTCATCTGAACACCCATTAAGTAATGCAATAGTTACCTATGCTGAAGAAAATAATATAGCTTCAGAGAATGTATCAGACTTTAACGCTATTTCTGGTAAAGGAATAAGCGCAACATATAATGGTCAAAGATACCTAGCAGGTAATTTAAGGCTAATGAAAGAAAATAATATAGATCTTAAAAACTATATAGAAATAGCTGATACTTATGCAAATGAAGGTAAGACTTCTATGTACTTTGCTGATGAAAATCAATTAATTGGTCTAATAGCTGCTAAGGACTTACCAAAAGCAACTTCAAAAATTGCCATAGATGAGCTTAAAAATCTAGGTTATGAAGTAACTATGGTAACTGGAGATAACGAAAAAACAGCAGAAGCAATCAGATCTGACTTAGGTATTGATAAAAAATTTGCTGATGTCCTACCTCAAGATAAAGATAAAGTTGTAAAACAATTGCAAGATATGGGTAAAAAAGTAACCATGGTAGGTGATGGTATTAATGACGCGCCTGCTCTTGCAAGAAGTGATATAGGTATGGCCATTGGTAATGGTACTGATGTTGCTATAGACTCTGCAGATGTTGTATTGATGAGAAATTCACTACTAGATATAGTAAGTGCAATTGAACTTTCAAAATCAACTATAAAGACCATCAAGCAAAATTTATTCTGGGCTTTCTTTTACAATGTAATACTAATCCCAGTAGCAGCAGGGCTTTTATATCCATTTAAAGGAATCACATTAAATCCAATGTTTGCAGCCTTTGCAATGAGTATTTCATCTGTATTCGTATGTTTAAACTCACTAAGACTAAGAGGATTTAAACCAGAGTTTAAAAATCAAAAAGCTATAGATGAAGTAGAAAAAAACGCATCAAACAATGAATATCAAAATCTATCAAATAATAAAGAAATAAAAGGAGAAGAAAAAATGACAGATACAAATAAATTAGTAGTAAATGTAAATGGAATGACTTGTGAACATTGCAAAAATCATGTTGAAAAAGCACTAAATGAATTAGCATTTGTAGAAAATGCAAATGTAAATCTAGATGAAAAAAATGCTACAGTTGAATACTTCGGAAGTGTAGATGAAGATCAAATCAAAGAAGCAATAACTGAAGCAGGATATGAATTTAACGGTATCGAATACAAATAATGCATGCTGATAAAGCAAAAACAATCAGAAAACTAAAAACTGTCGGAGGTCAAATCGATGGTTTAATAAAAATGGTTGAAGATGACAGATACTGTATCGATATTAGCAACCAAATTATGGCCTCGATTTCTATTTTGAAAAATATCAATAAAGATGTACTCTCTGCTCATTTAAATCATTGTGTATACCAAGCATTAGAAAATGATAACGCAGATGAGACAAAAGAAAAACTAGATGAAATCGAAGGTATAATAAATAAACTTAATAAAATTTGACAAAATAAAAGGCTCCCCTGTGGGAGCTTTTTTAAAATTCTATTATATTTCTCATAAGTGCTTTGTTATTTTCAAGTACTTTAAAGATTATAACCCCTATTATACTAACCATAACAAATTCGCTAGCCATAAAAGAGAATAACATTGTTATGAAAGCACCTGAACTATCTAGTAAAAAATATGTTCCTAAAGCTGGAACAGATACTAATAATACAGGAAATAGTGATGCAATAAATAAATTATCTGTCTTTTGCATAAGTCTAAATGCTATATATGATGATAAGGTACCAAATATAACATCAAACCAAGCCATCGGACTAAATAAATTTGCAATTGCACATCCTAATACTAATCCAGGTATATATTTTCTATTATAAAAAGCTAATAATACCAATATTTCTGAAAATCTAAATTGAATCGGACCGTATTGTGGCATAGGGACAACTAATGTAAGTACTGCATAAAGAGCAGCTACTACTGCAGATCTAACTAAGAAGTTAGTATCGCTTGTAAAACTATTTTTTTGACTCATTTTTACTCCTTGATTTTTTTTTCGTAATGGGTGCCAAGAAACATTACCTTGCTATGATACCACATTATCATAAAAATCAAAACTTATTGAATGAATCCTATAATTGAGTAAAATATTGGTATGAAAAAACAATTATTTTTAGTCCCAGTTTTACTTATTTCATTAAGCTCTTGTACAAGCAGTTTTGGAAATAAAAATGAAGGACTGATTGATCAAGAAAATATGAATATCGTCTCTGAAATTAATGAGCTGGCTATAGATACATTTTTGAAAAATAGTAATAAATCTTTATCTGATGTTGTTATTGAAAATGAAAATAAAATCGATCAGAATTTCACACCTAAGGAGAAGTCAGATGTAAAAGAAGACATTATAAAAAATCTTGAAAAATACATTGATCAAGATCCAAAGGCTCATTGGGTATATAATAACTTTTTTAATATAACAAATGTCGAGGCTTATTTAACTGGTAATGACCCAGACACTGTAGAGTTTGTTTATAATATGAATCATAATATTACAGATTTTCCAAAAACTCCTGGAGAATCAATAGAGCTTGGAAGAAAAACCCCTTACTATCTTCAATGGGATAATAGATGGGCATATGATGAATTAGGTCAAAGAAATATAGGTATTTCTGGATGTGGACCTACTTCTACAGCCATGGTTTTATCAAGAATAAAAAACGATCCAACCATTACACCTGATAAAATCTCCAAGGATGCAAAAAATTATATGACCAACGAAGGGATTTCTTGGAACTTCTTTAAAGATGAAGCAGAAAAATATAAGTTAAACACTAAAGAAATTAATTTAAATGAAAAAGAAATGATTGAAGCCTTAAAAAAAGGACCTATAATTGTATCAGTAAATCGAGGATACTTTACCTTGTTTGGTCATATTTTTGTGATAGATTCATATAAGGATGGTAAATTTATAGTAAATGATCCAAATAGTATAAAAAATACTATGAGACCTTGGACATTTGATGAAATAAGTAATCAAATAGCACATATGTGGCAAATATCTTAATTGACAAAAAGCTTATGGAGGCATATAATAAACTAGTATTTTATTTTTGCACCATTAGCTCAGTTGGTAGAGCACCTGACTCTTAATCAGGGTGTCCAGAGTTCGAACCTCTGATGGTGCACCAACTAAAACTGCGGATTTTCCGCAGTTTTTTTGTATTATTTCATAAAAAAAAGACTGGATAAATCCAATCTATTTTTCTTTATCTTGTATAATATAGTTTGCTAAATCCAGCATTTCGCGAGCCATATAATAATTATCACCAAGTAAATCATAAATTGCATCCTCGGTTAAAATACCTTGGTTAATATCGCTAGGAATCTCACCCTTGTTTGATGCATCATAATCTTTCATAAACTTATCACTATAATAATATTTTTCTAACTTTTCTAATTCTTTTTGGTGATCTTTAAATTCTTGCAAGGCGTTACAAGTTTTGTCCACTAATTTTTTATGCTCTTCATAAATTTTTGTCATTTCAACTACATGATTATAATCCATAATATCTCCTATTTAACATATCTAAAATCATAGCCACATCATTTTTTATTCTGTAAGCTTTGTTTGCAGATCCATTATTTGTCGTTACTATTATGGTACCTAGTTTTTGAAGTAATACAATTAATTGTCCACCGGTGCCTGATGCAAATACCTCTCCACTTTCAGATGACCACAGGCTATAGCCATAATAATCCTCAGACAGGCTTTTATTTTTATCTTCTGATTCATTTTTAAAGTAAGGTACAATCATTTTATCAATCCATGATTCACTTACTATTCTTTTTCCATTATAAACACCCTTATTTAAAATTAATTTTCCAATTTTTAATAAATCTTCTGCTGATAAATAAAATTTAGTTGCTCCAGCTAGATACTTTCCATACATATCAGCCCTTGCATTTTTTATTTCCAAAGGTTTAAATAGTCTTTTATTTATATAGTCAAACAGTTCATATCCCAGATATTCCTCTAATGTAGCTGATAATAAATAATAACTAGCATTTGAATACAAAAAATAAGTTCCTGGTTTGTAATGTATAGGATAATTAATTAGGTAGTTTAACAAATTATCCTTATCATATTTATTTATATTCCTACTCATCAATAGTACATTCCTATACCCTACCGTATGGGTTAGCAGATGTTTAATTTTGATTTCCTTTAAATATTTTTCATTATTTTTGTTAGTTATATCAATTTTGTCATATAAAATTGAAAATATTTTACTTTCCTCATCAAAATTTATATCTTCATCGATTATTATTCCACAAGTTAAAGCTAAAATAGTCTTAGAAATTGATCTAATATTTATTTTTTCATCACTTTTTTCATTTACTATATAGCCAGAACCATTTTTGTATATTACCAATGAGTCCATGGATTTATTTTCTTTTATAATTTGATTTGTGAAATTCATTAATTCTTCCATCATTTTCTCACTTTTCAATTAATGCAATAGTTTCTAAGTGTCTTGAATTTGGAAATTGATCAAATATTTCATATTTTTTTATTTTGTAACCATTTTCTATAAAGGTTTTTAAATTCTCAACTTGAGTCTTAGGATTGCAGGATATATAAATATATTTTTTAGGATTTAATTTTAATATTTTTTCTAAAGACTCTGGTGTAATTCCCGCTCTAGGTGGGTCCAACACTACCACATCATAATTTCCCTTAATTTTTTCTATTTCTTCAAACACATCTCCACAAAGAAAATCAATATTGTCGATCTCATTGAGTTTTGCATTTTCAAAAGCTTTTTCTACAGCTTCTTGTACTATTTCAATACCAGTTGCTTTTTTAGCCACATTAGCCATAACTTGTGTGATGGTCCCAGTACCAGAATATAAGTCAAGTGCATTCATAGAATTATCAATATTTGCAAATTCAAAGGCTTTTTGATAAAGTTTTTCCGCAGTAAATACATTTGGTTGGAAAAATGAAAATGGTGATATGTTAAATTTTAAACCTAACATCTCCTCTGTTATGTGATCTTTTCCAAATAATAGTTCAATTTTTTCAGGAATTACTGCATCAGCTACAGAGTCGTTTACCACATGGAATATAGACACAATTTGACCATCTAAATCTAAATCTTTTAAAAAGTTGACAAATAATTTTTTTCTAACATCATCAAAGCTTTCATCACTTGTTGTTACTAACACACACATAATCTCATTAGTTCTATGTCCTTTTCTTATGATAAAATGGCGTAAAAGTCCTTCACGCTTTGATTTATGATAAAAGCTAGTGCTTTTTTCTCTGAAATAATTTTGGACCGAAGTTCTAATTTTATTAAAATCATCATCTATAACATTACAATCAATTGTGTCTACTATCTCATAAAATCTATTTTGCCTATGCAGACCTAAAATTAATTCCCCACCCTTGTGAGCATCTCCAAAAGTATACTCCATTTTATTTCTAAACCCTTGGGTTACTGGAGACCTATTGATTGGAATATCTCCTTCATAATAAATATTGTTTTCAGATAATAATTTTTTTATCATATCTTGCTTTAGCATCAGTTCTGTTTCATAGGGCAGTTTTTGATATGCACATCCTCCGCAAATATCAGCTTGAGGACAAAAATTTCTACTATTTTCAAGTGGAGAGTGTTCTATTAATTCAATATATTTACCTTTTTTGTAGTTTTTTCTATTTCTTGTAATTTTCACCTTACAAGTTTGTCCCAAAACTCCACCCTTAAACTCAACTATATTATCATCTTCATCATTCCCAATCGAAATATTTGGATATTTTACTTCATTTATTTTAACATTGATATTTTTGTTCTTTCTCAACTACACCCTCCCAAAACTTTTCTGATTCTCTTTTAAAATCACTTTTCTCATTTACAATCCTTAAGCCCTTACTTTTCCAATGCTTAGGATACATATTTTTATATTTATAACTATTAAATCTATCATCAACTAAATAAATAATCCCCTTATCATTCTCACCTCTAATAACTCTACCTGCAGCTTGATATACCTTGTTTAGTCCAGGGAAAGTATATGAATAATCAAAACCATTTTCTCCTAATTTATCAAAGTGATTTTTGATTAAATTTCTTTCATCACTAACACCAGGCATACCTACAGAAATAATCATAGATCCAATTAGTCTATCACCAATCAAATCCACACCTTCAGAAAATATTCCTCCTAGTACTACAAATGCTGTTTTAATAGAGTCCTTATCAAATTGTCTTAAAAATTTCTTAGTTTCCTTTTCATTCATAAACCTATCTTGGATTATTACTTCATCGTCAAAACGTGATTTATAATCTTCATATACGTCTTCTAAATATGAATAGGATGGGAAAAATATGAAATAATTACCCTTTTTTGAATTTATAAATTCGTTTATAGTTTCACTAATAAATACTATATTATTATTTCTATCCCTATATCGTGTGCTAAGTTCTCGATTAAAAAGTTCAAAGTTTTTTTCATCAAAGGGCATATCAAGCCTTAGTTTTAAACTATCCTCTGCACCTAAAATTTTAGTAAAATAAATCATCGGTGATAGTGTGGCTGAAAAGAAAATTGTCGATCTAGCTTTTTTGTAGGTACTTGATAAAACCTCAGAAGGATCTATACACTTTATCTGATAAAAAATTTGATTATATTCTTCATCATAGGAAATAACAGAATAAAAACCTTCTGTATAGTATTCTTCTATTTTTAAAAACTTATTTATATCAAAAAATAAATTTAATAGATCATCATAATTTTCATCATCATGCTCTTCAACCAAGTATTTTTGAAGTGGCTTTAAAAGTCTTACAAATTTTTTATCAAAATCTTCTATTAGACTTTCCTGGTAATAATAAAGTTTTTTTCCGTATTTTGCATAAATTTCATCAAAAGTATTTGATATTTCTTTAAGATATTTGATAAGTGTTTTATATTTTTTCTCATTAAGTTTTTCTGTCATCTCTTTAAATCGTTCATTAGTAAAGCTAAAGCTGTACATATCTCGTGATCTCTCTACCAAGTTATGAGATTCATCAATTAAAAAAACATATCTATCAATCACTTCATCAAAAAATCTTTTAAGATATGTATTTGGATTAAAAACATAATTATAATCGCAGATTATAAAATCTGCATATGATGAAATATCTAGTTCTAACTCAAAGGGACATACCCTATATTTTTCTGCATAAGATGTTACTGTTGCAAAGTCCATTATTTCTTCATTACCAATTATGTCTTTTAAAGCATCATTTACCCTATCAAAATGACCTTTAGCAAAAGGACAATCTACTGGATTACATTTTACTTCATCATTTAAGCATATTTTTTCCTTTGATGTAATCGATAGTGCCTTAATAAATAAACCTTGATTTTTTAGAATATGAACTGATTTTAAAGCTTCATTTGCTTGTGTATTCTTGCTAGTTAAATAAAAAATTTTATCAGTTAAATCTTCCCCCATTGATTTTACAGAAGGAAATACAGTTGAAATTGTTTTTCCTATACCAGTTGGTGCGTCTACAAAAAGATTTTTTTCATCTAAAATTGATTTATAAACTGCAACAGCCATCTTTCTTTGGCCTTTTCGGTAATCTTTATAGGGGAAATCTAAGTTTTTTATAGTTTGATTCCTCTTAGATATATTTTTTACTAATATTTTTGAAAAGTTTAAATACTCATTTAATAAAGAATAATAAAATTCTTTAAGAACATCAAACTTAAATGATTCTCTAAAAATAATAGATGAATAGTCCTCAACACTAACATAGGTAAGTGTAATACTCATACTATCTAAATTATTATCTAGAGCATAAAAATATGCATAGCATTTGGCCTGGGCCCAGTGTAATTTGTTTGTGCCATCTATTTCTGAAAGCATTCTGCTTGTAGATTTAATTTCATCTATTACAAATCCATTTTTTTCCTGAATTAATCCATCAGCTCTGCCCTCTACCATAAATTCAACATCGTCAATCATAGTTGAATTTTTAAGAGAATATTCACTTTTATAATTTTTACCATATTTTTTTTGAATTGCTTGATGGGCTCTAATACCCTCAATCATTCTAGCATTATCACGAAATCTATTGTCGATATCTCCAGATCGCATTACAAATTCTATAAGATTTCTAACTGAAATTTTAACTAACATTTAATCACCTTTTCATATTATACTATTATTTAGGGTATAAAATGATATAAAGATAAGGAGCTATTATGAATGAAACAATTAAAAATCAACTGAATCACAGAACTATTAGAGAATTTAAAGATGAAAAATTAGATCAAAGTGTCATAAATAATTTGTTAGATGTTGCAAATATGGCACCTACAAGTAATGGAATGCAATTTTGTACGATTATTGAAGTCACAGATCAAAATTTAAAAAATGAATTAGCAAAAAATGGTCTACAAAAATACATGGCTCGAGCACCTCATCTTTGGATATTCATAGTAGATTTGTTTAGAAATTACAATATTGCAAAAGAAAATGGCCAAGAAAACGACGAGATGTTAGGCTTTGATAGATTTATTCAAGGTATTACCGACTGTATAATTGCAGCTCAAAATGTAACAGTTGCTGCTGAAAGTTTGGGACTAGGGGTAAATTATTTTGGAAATATCCATAATGATACAAAAAATGTAATAAAGCTTTTAAATCTACCACCACTAACTTATCCTGCAGTAGGATTGGGCTTTGGTATTCCTAATCAAGAACCTCAAATAAAGCCAAGAATGAACATTAACTTAAAAACTTTTGAAAACTCATATAAAATTTATGAAAATTATAACCAAACAATAGCTGAATATGATAAAGAGATGACAACCTACTATGATCTAAGAGATGCTAACAGAAGAGTAGATTCTTTTTCTGCACAGATACCAAAAAAACAGGGAACACCAATTGCAAATCGAAATAAAATGTTTGAAACCTTATTGAACCAAGGATTTAAAATAGATATAAAATAAAGATTACATTTGTAATCTTTATTTTTTTAGTACAGATACGTAAGAATTATCTTTAATGTAAAATCTATATGGAAAATCAATGGCTTCCTGAGCGTAATCTATGCCTATTCTTTTGTCAATGATTATATCAAAAATACTATTATCATCTTCAACAAAAAAAGATTGATTAAATAAATTATTCCCATTTAAAGCTTTATCTATATTTAATGCTTTTGTAAGCTTTCCCGGACCATTAGTAATATTTTTCTTTTGGTAAGAAGTTAATTCATTATATATTTTCCCAAACCTATTTAAACTAATTTTGTCAAATTGATTTAATGGTTCAATTGCTCTAATCAAAACTGCCTCTGGAATATTTTTATCCTGAGTAACAAAATTTAGCATAAAATGAATACCATATGTTTGATACACATAAACAGTACCTGCATCTGCATACATTATTTTATTTCTTTCTGTTTTTCTATCTCCAAATGTATGAGCTGCCCTATCATCTACTCCAAGATAGGCTTCAGTTTCAACAATTTTTGCTTTATATATAATACCATTGTCGTTTTTAACTATAATTTTACCTAGCAAGTCCTTAGCGACACTTAAGGTATCTCTTTTAAAAAATTCTTTATTTAACATAATCTCCTCTACTGATTTTTATTTATAAATATGATATCATATTATTATCAGAGTAGATAGGAAGCGTTAAGTGTTAAGAAATGGGTTGTTGTTCTTAAACGAAGCATATTGCTATGATTTTCTATCGCAACCGCTGCCTCTGATAGAAAGGGGAAAAAGTGAATAAAAAACTTACAGTAAATATGATCACGAAAATGTCTATTTTTGCTGCTCTAACAGTTATTTTCAGAAGATTTCTAACAATAACTATTTTTTCTAGCACAAAAATCGGACTAGGTTATTTACCTACGATAATGGCAGGAATCTTATATGGTCCTTTAGCTGGTGGGATAACTGGAGGCGTGGCAGATGTTGTCGGAATGTTGATGAAGCCTGATGGAGTATTTCATCCGGGATTTACGCTAAGTAATATTTTAATAGGTGCTATTCCAGGATTTATTTCTTATAATATTTTTAAAAGGGATTTTAAAAATAAACTTGACTGGATATGCCTTACAAGTTGTATATTTGTATTTATGGGAGTAAGGCTCTTGCTTGATTCCTTATGGTTAACCCATTTATATTCTAATCCATATATTTTTTATATAATACGCAATTTTCTAAAAGATGCTGTTGAAGCAGGACTTAATGCTCTTGTTTTAATAATGCTCATTCCAAAAATAACAAAATACGCATATAAAAAGCTCTAAGAATTTCTTAGAGCTTAATTATTTTGATTTATAAAATCATTTATTAATCTAGTTGTTTCTTCAAGATAACTTTTATCTCCTGGATAGCCTATTACTAAATGACCATGTTCTTTTACTTTTCCTACTATCATTAGATTTCTATATAGTTTATTTTCTCCAGTGCCAAGGTACCTCATATCAGTGATTATGCCAATAATCATTCTCGGAAAATTTATATTATTTTCTTTTTCAAACTCTCCCATCACCCCATGTGCCATAATTTCACCAGCAACACCATCATCAATAGTTAAGCCATCTAAACAGGCAATTAAAATATTAGCTTTTTTAAGCTCTGCAGTGTCTGCTTGGGCAATTTTTATATCTGTTATAATGTCATCGTTATTTTTTTTATCGTTTATGTCTGCATTTCTTTGAGGTACATACAATTTTAAATCAGTATTCTCCTCTATAAATTTTGCTAAATCTTCAGTCCATTTAAACATAGCATCATTAAAAAAATGACTGGCTAAATATCCGTACATTTACACTCCTTAAAAACTTCTTCCTGCTCCGCCACCACCAGTGCTTCCTCCACCACCGGTAAATCCTCCAGAATATGAACTGCTGGATGAACCTCCAAATGAAGAATTTCCTCCGTATGATGAAGATCCCCTCGTCCAAGTAGTTGAATTCCAAGGGTCATCATAATATCTTCTTCTATACCTTGGATAAGTCCTATAGCCTGGATAATTTCTATAATATCTTTTATTATTTGATCCATATAGGTTCATCCTGGTAGTTAAATTCGATATTACAATAAATATAATCAAGTAGAAAAATAATGTGCCTAGACTGATTCCATCAGAGTATGATTTACTATTTACATCTAAGTAATAATCATAATTTCCATCTAATGATACTCCGTATTCATCCACTACTTCAGCAACTAATGCGTTAAATCCTTCATTAATTGCTTTGGAATAATTACCTTTTTCTAAGTCATCAATCATAAAATTGTCAATGATTCTTCCAACCTTACCATCGTTTAATCTACCTTCGATTCCATAACCAGTCGATATAAATATTTCCCTTTTTTGAGTTAAATCATTTTCGGTAATTAGCATTAGAATCCCATTTTTTTTATTTTGATCTCCTACATGCCATTTATTAAATATCTTAGGTCCTAAATCGCTAGCAGGCAAACCATCAGGATTTTTAATTGTAACAACCATTATCTGCGAACCAGTTTTTTGTTCTAATTCTCTGTTGGTTTTTGTTATATTTTCCTTAGTTTCCATATCCAACATGCCTAATTCATCCAAGTAAAAGCTGCTTGGGGCAGATGGTAGGTCTGCAAAAGAGATTAGAGGAAAAAGGAAGATTAATAAGCAAAATATTAAGTTAAATCTAAATATCTTCCTCTTTTTCATAAATCCTCCTATTTATTGTTTTGATTAAAATCAACTTTTGGAGCTTCCTGAGCTCCTTCGCTTGCTTGGAAGTATTCTGCTTCTTTATAACCAGTAAAACCTGCAATTAAATTTGTAGGAAATCTTTTAAGATCTGTGTTATATTCTTTTACGGCTTGGTTATAATTACTACGCTCTACAGAAATTCTATTTTCTGATCCTGCTAGTTCATCCATTAACTGGGTGTATTGAGTATTTGCCTTTAGCTCTGGATAATTTTCTACTACTACATTCATCTCACGAACTGCTTGGGTTAGTTCTTCATTTGCTTCTGCAAGTTCTTTTGGTGATTCTGCATTTGTAATTCCAGAACGAGCCTCTGTAATTCTAGTTAATGTTTCTCCTTCATAATCAGAATAACCTTTAACTGTATTTACTAAGTTAGGAATCAAATCTGCCCTTCTTTGAACTACATTTTGTACTTGAGCGTAAGCCTCATTAACATTTTCACGGCTACCTGCAAGTCTATTGTAGGTTGGAACTGTTAGGATTAATATTAATGCTAAAACTACTAATATTCCTCCTATAACTCCAAAACCACTTCTTTTTTGATATTTATTATTCATTACTCCTCCTAAGTCTTTTTATAGAGTATTAATACCCATTTAGAAGGATTGCCTTATTATTTATTAAACTAGATTTAACATCAATAATTCTTTGATTGCTTGATCCACGAAATTTTAATTTTAAATCTTTTTTAGATTCTATAAATGGTCCATCAACCAATACATCAACTTTCTCTAGTAATTGCTTATATACAGGATTTTTCATTAAATATTCAAATGTATATCCTGAGTAAATCCATATATTTTTATTAATCTTATTTTTTATATCATTTAATATGTTTATTAAATCATTTGCACTTTCAAACGGTTCCCCGCCAAGAATGCTTAATCCAGAAATTTCATCACTTTTTAAATAATTTATCACTTGATTAGTATTTTTTTGAGTCCAGGTTTGTCCAAAATTTGGATCTTGGTATTCTTTATTAAAACAGTTTTTGCAATTAAGCTTGCATCCTGTAACAAATATACTTGTGCGAATTCCTGGTCCGTTTGCAATATCGTATTTCCTAATTTGTCCATAATTCATATGTGAAGCACCCTAGCTTTTATTTCTTTAGTCCTACCCTCATTCCAGAAATTTTCTCCCAAATATCCACATGTACGACGAACAACTGTTAGGCTAGATTTATCTTTATTTCCACAGTTTGGACAATACCAATTATTATCTTCGTCTAATAAAATTTCTCCATCAAAACCACAATTACTGCAATAATCTGATTTAGTATTGAATTCTGCATATTGGATGTGGTTATAGATATATTTGACCATGGTAAGCAATGCATCTACATTGTGGTCCATATTTGGTATTTCTGCATAAGAGATGCAACCTCCCGTAGATAAAGCCTGAAACTCTGCTTCAAAATCAAATTTATCAAAAACAGAAATCTCTTCTCTAACATCTACATGGAAGGAATTTGTATAATATCCCTTATCAGTTACATTTTTGATATTACCAAATCTATCCTTATCAATACTTGCAAACCTATGGGTTAGACTTTCCGCTGGAGTACCATATACTGCGAATGCTATATTATATTTTTTGCTCCATATTTCTTTCTTTTTGTTTAAAAGATTCATTATTTTTACTGCAAATTCTTTTCCACCAGCACTTGTATGAGAATCTCTCTTTACAAGCATACTAGCTTCATAAATTCCTATATAACCTATAGTTACTGTTGCATATCCATTTTCTAGTAAGTATTTTATAGGTGTATGTTTTGGAAGCCTTGCAATGGCCCCGTGTTGAAAATGTATTGGAGAACTATCGCTAGTTACTTTTGATAAATGTTCATACCTTAGTAGACCAACTTCTTTAACAAGATCTAATCTTTTTTCTAAAATTTCAAAGAATTTTTCTTCATCATTTTGTGCTAGTATCCCTATTTGAGGGAGATTTATAGTACACACTCCCATATTAAATCTTCCATCAAATTTATAATTGCCATTATCATCCTTATATGGAGGAAGAAATGCCCTGCATCCCATAGGAGAAAAAACATTACCTTCATAGTTTTCCTTCATTTTTTTAGCAGAAATATAATCAGGGTACATTCTCTTTGCAGTACATTTGGCTGCTAATCTTGTAAGTTCATAATACTTATTATCATCATTTATGTTATTATCATCCAAAACATAAATTAATTTTGGAAAGGCTGGTGTAACATAAACTCCGGACTCATTTTTTATGCCTTGAATTCTTTGCTTTAAGATTTCTTCTATTATCTTAACTGTTTCAGATAGGTATGGGTCTTTTTCATCTGTATGCATAAACAAGGTTACAAATGGTGCCTGACCATTACTAGTCATAAGTGTATTTATTTGATACTGAATAGTTTGAATTCCCGATTCCAAATCTTTTTGAGTCATTGCATCAGCCATTGTTAGTGCTAAATTTTCATCATTTAAATTTTTTTTAGCTAAATTTAAATTTTTTTCATAAGATTTTTTTAAATATGGACTTAGGCATGATATGTTTATGGATTGACCACCGTATTGGTTAGATGCAATTTGTGCAATTATTTGTGTCATGACATTACATGCCACTTGAAATGACTTTGGACTTTCTATTAATTTTCCATTTACAACTGTTCCTTGATCTAACATATTTTTCATGTCTACTAGGCAACAGTTAAATATTGGTTGGATTAAATAATCTAAATCATGGATATGTATGGCCCCTGAATCATGTGCTTCCACTAAGTGAGCTGGGATTAATTTTCTCTTAGCTATATCTTTTGCAACTTCTCCTGCTATTAAATCTCTTTGAGTAGAAGCTATAATTGGATTTTTATTAGAATTTTCATCCATAACATCAACATTTGTTTGATTAAGCAGACCTAAGATATCATTGTCAGATGTATTCTGTTCTCTTTTGTAGGCCTGGATAGATTTATAAGATTCGTAGGCTCTTGCAGTAGCAGGATTTTTATTTTTTATAAGTTCGTAATAAACTGATTCTTCTATATCATAAATAGAAATCTCATCTTCATTTTTATATTTTTCTTTTATTATATATGCTATTTCTTCTGGTTGATCTTTTATATATACTCCGCTTGGAGAATTCATAGCTTTAAGGATAGCAGCAGATATTTTTTCTTCTTTAAAATCAGCTTTTTCACCATTTCTTTTTACAACTTGTAACATATTATCCCTCCTATACTTTCGATAGTATACCATATCTAGTTATCAAATAAAAGTATATACTATATATAGTATATACAACTATAAAACTAGGAATAAAAAAAGAGATGTTGCAATAAAGCCGAACATCTCTTTAAATTAAAAGTATATTTATTTTTTGATAAATGATAATTCTTTATTTTCATCCAAATCTAAAAAGGCAGTATCTTTAGCACCAATTTTACCTTCGATGATTAATCGGCCGAGCTTAGTTTCTACATTTGTTTGTAAAAATCTTTTTACAGGTCTTGCACCATATTCAACATCATAAGAATGATCTAGGATATATTCTTTAGCAGCTGGTGAGATTTCTAAGTCTATATTTAAATCTTTAAGTCTTTTTCTAATTTCATTTACTTGTAGGTCAATGATGTTATAAACTTGATCACTTGTTAGTGGGCTAAACATAACTATATCATCAATCCTGTTTAAAAATTCTGGTTTAAATGATGTTCTTAATGATTCTTCCACTAGATTTTTATTTTCCTCATCTATTGTTCCATCATCTTTTAGTCCATCGATTAAATATTGGCTTCCTATATTTGATGTCATGATTATAATGGTGTTTTTAAAGTCTACTGTCCTACCCATGCTATCTGTAAGTCTACCATCATCTAATACTTGTAATAAAATATTAAATACATCTGGATGAGCTTTTTCAATTTCATCAAATAAGATTACGGAATATGGCATACGGCGCACTGCTTCTGTTAATTGACCACCTTCTTCATAGCCTACATAACCTGGTGCAGCACCAATTAATCTTGATACAGAATATTTTTCCATATATTCTGACATATCAATTCTTATCATATGATTTTCATCATCAAACATAGCTTCGGATAATGCTTTGGCAAGTTCTGTTTTACCAACTCCGGTTGGTCCTAGGAAAATAAAGGAACCTATTGGTTTTGAAGCATCTTTAAGACCAGATCTTGCTCTGATAATAGCATCTGAGACTGCAGTAATAGCTTGATTTTGGCCTATTACTCTCTCGTGAAGTTTTTCTGGAAGTGATAAAATTTTACTTCTTTCACTTTCTACTAGCTTATTTACAGGGATACCTGACCAGTTACTTACGACATCAGCTACATCTTCATCTGTTACTTGCTCTTTTATAGCATCTTCATTATCTTTTTGAGAAAGCTCACTTGCTTTTTTAAGCTTTTCTTCTAAAGCTGGTAGAGTACCATAACGTAACTCAGAAAGTTTTTCAAAATCATAGTTTCTTTCTGCTTGTTCAATTTCATTATTTACTCTATCTATTTCTTCCTTGATATTTTTCACATCATCAATGGATGATTTTTGTTCTTTCCATTTTAAGAAGTCTTCATCGTATTTTTCAGATAAATCAGCTAACTCTTTTTCAAGTAAGGTTAGTTTTTCTTTAGATGATTCATCTTCTTCTTTTTTAAGAGCTGTTATTTCAATTTGTAATTGTAATAATTTTCTTTTTTGTTCGTCAAGGTAAGTTGGCATAGTGTCTATTTCTGTACGAACTGTGGCACATGCTTCATCCATAAGATCTATAGCCTTATCTGGTAAAAATCTATCTGTAATATACCTATCAGATAACTCCGCAGCTGCAATTACTGCGCTATCTTGGATGCGTATACCGTGGAAGATTTCATATTTGTCCTTGATACCTCTTAAAATGCTTATAGTATCTTCTACTGTTGGTTCATTGACCATTACCTTTTGGAAACGTCTTTCAAGCGCTCCATCTTTTTCGATATATTCCCTATATTCGTTTAAGGTTGTAGCACCAATTACTTTTATTTCTCCACGAGCAAGCATTGGTTTCATAATATTTGATGCATCCATAGCACCTTCTGTCTTACCGGCACCTACTAGGGTATGGATTTCATCAATAAACATTATTATTTGACCATCAGAATTTTGCACTTCTTCTAAAACTGCTTTAAGCCTTTCTTCAAATTGACCACGGTATTTTGCTCCTGCTACTAGGGCACCCATATCAAGGGAGAAAATTGTTCTGCCTTGTAATGGCTCTGGCACATCGTTATTTACAATTCTTTGGGCAAGTCCTTCTACAATAGCAGTTTTACCAACACCAGGATTACCAATTAATACTGGGTTATTTTTCTTACGACGAGATAGGATTCTAAGGGCATTTCTTATTTCGCTATCGCGGCCAATAACTGGATCTATTTTTCCTTCTCTTGCCTCTTTAGTAAGGTCTCTACCAAATTTTTCTAATGGGTTGTTTGTTTCTTCTGGATTTTCTGTTGTCACTTTTTGACCTTTCCTGACCTTATCTATAGAATTTTTAAATTCTCTATAGCTTAGGCCATACCTTTTATTTATATCACTTGCCTTAGTTTTTTCATTTAAAAGTGAAAGGAAAATATGTTCCATTGATACAAAACTATCACCCATATTTTCTGCTTCATCTTCACTTTTTAGTAAGATTCTTGAAAGAGTTTGAGTTGGATAGATATCTGATCCACCACTTGCTTTTGGCAATCTATCCATCATATCTCTGATTTCATTTCTGTAAGCTTCAAAATCTACGTCCATAGTTTTGATAATTTGAGCAACTATGGAATCAGAATTTTCTATTAATGCGTAGTTTAAATGTATTTCATTTACTTCTGGATTGCTATTTTTAATGGCGTAAGAATTGGCATTATTTATAGCTTCCAAAGATTTTTGTGTAAATTTATTGTAGTCCATAATCTATTCCTCTATTTCGTTTAGTTTTTCATATAAGTCTATCATTTGATCATTAAATTCTGTAGGGTTATCAATGATAATTTCTAGGATTAAATCTCCCTTATTGTTTTTTCTATCTTTATAACCATAACCTTTAAGCCTTATCTTTTGCCCTGAATTTACTTTTTCAGGTATGGTAACCATCAAGCTACCATCTGGAGTATTTACTTTTCTTTTAATTCCAAAGTAAGCTTGCCATGGATATATTTTTTCTCTTTGTATTATATCTATTCCATCAAGCCTTCTATCTTCTTCATCTTTGATGATTATTTTAGCAACTACATAGGCGTTTATGCCATATTTTGCACCATCAACTTTAATTTTATTATTATTTTTAATACCTGCTGGTACGTTAATTTCTATATTTTTAATTTCGTTATTGTGTTTTATTGCAATAGATTTATTTAAACCCTTTTGGGCTTGATCTATGCTTAGCTCAATCTTGGTTTCGATCGTACTTTTCTTTTGGGCGGTTTTTGTGTTTGAAAACTTACTAGATCCTGCTCTTTGATAATTACTTCTTCCAAATCCACCAAAAAGCCCATCAAAAAAGTCTGAAAATCCACTATCTGAACCTGTGGTATATGAGTAAGACCCACCACCGAAGTTTCCAAAGTCAAAACCAAAATCGCTAGGATCAAAGTTTTGACCTCCTGAGAAGTTTGCATTATTGCCAAACTTATCATATTTTTTACGCTTTTTAGGGTCTGATAATACTTCATAAGCTTCATTTATTTCGCTAAATTTATCTGCTGCATCTTTATCATCTGGATGAAGGTCTGGGTGATACTCTTTGGCAAGCTTCCTATATGCTTTTTTTATATCCGCATCACTTGCTTTTTTATCAACCCCTAATACTTCATAATAATCTCTATATTTCATATTCCCTCCATCATTTAAACTATAATTATTTGACCATCTCTGACCTTAATTAAACTATACTGTCTACGTATATAAATTCAAGCATTTTTATAGAATTTTTTAGATTATTAAGACTAATTTTAAATATATAAATAAAGAGCCTTCAAGTAAGGCTCATTTTTAATGATCATATTTTACTAGAGAAATAACTTTATAATCTTTTAAGACATCTCTACCATTTAAATCTTCAAGTTCTATTAAAAATTCAAATGCGGTTACTTCTGCTCCCAAAGTTTCTACAAGTTTTGCTGCAGCTTTTGCAGATCCCCCTGTAGCTATAAGGTCATCGACTATAATAACTCTATCACCTTTTCCAATAGCATCCTTATGCATTTCTAATTCATTGTTTCCATATTCTAGGTCATATGAGATTTTTTCGATTTCACCTGGTAATTTTCCTGGTTTTCTTACGGGTACAAATCCTTTGTCTAGCCTATCAGCTAGAGGTGCACCAAAAATAAATCCACGAGATTCAATTCCTACGATATAATCGAACTCTAATCCTTCTAGGGCTTCTTCTAATAAATCCAAAGAATAATTAAAAGCTTCCTTATCCTTTAACAGTGTTGTAATGTCCTTAAAAGACACTCCTTCAATTGGGTATCCTTCAATAACTCTAATTGTTGATTTTAAATCCATTCTATCCTCCAAATAGATTATACCCTAATTTTCTAGTTAATTATAAATACTATTGTAAAGTATCATTAGGAGTAATTATGTTAAATGAAAAATTAGATGAATATTTAAAAAATGAATACTATCCATTTCATATGCCAGGGGCAAAAAGAACGGATATATTAAGAAGTGATTTACCATATCAAAGAGATCTTACAGAAATAGAAGGATTTGATAACCTAAATGATCCAAGAGATATTTTATTAGAATTAGAAAATAAGATTGCAGATATTTATAGTGTTAATAAAGCAATTATATCAACAAATGGATCAACATGTGGAATTTTATCAACCATCAGAGCATTGACTTATAAAAATAAAAATATTTTAATTGAGCGTACATCTCACAAAGCAGTCTATAATTCCATTGAAATCAATAATCTTAATCCATCATACATAGATGTGGAGGTAAGTGAAGAAAATGCAGTTATAGGGATTGATTACCACGATTTTTCTAAAAAAATTAATGAAGGCAAATTTGCTGCGGTTGTTATCACTTCCCCATCATATGAAGGTTACATCCTAGATTTGGATAAATTATATAATGAGTGCAAAAAGGCAAATACTCCCTTAGTGGTAGACCTTGCTCATGGTTCTCATTTAATTTTAAACGAGTCTTGGTCTGATAATTTTGATATTGCTATTACATCTTTTCATAAAAATTTATCAGGGCTAACTCCCTCAGCTTGTGTTTTAATTAATAACGAAACATATATAAATGAAATAAAAAGAAATATGGCAATATTTCAAAGTTCATCACCATCGTATATCCTTATGCAATCAATTGATGAAATGGTTGAAAAATTTGATAAGTTTTATGATTTATATAAAGAGTTAAATAATAATTTAGAAGAAATTTATAATTTAAAACTCAATCATCTACAAATAATTGATAAAGCAAATAAAGACAGGTCTAAAATCTTAATTTCAACAAATTCTTCAAATATAAATGGGGCCGAATTACAAGAATTATTAAAAATAGAAAAAATCGAAATAGAGATGGCCTACCCATCTTATGCTCTGCTTATATCAACAATATTTGATAAAAAATATGCCTTTGATAGATTAAAAAACGCATTAATTAAGATTGATGAAAATATTAGTTTTGGAACTAATAAGCAAATATTTAGATACGATATACCTCAAAAAAAATATAATATAGCGGAAATTTTTTCAAAAAATAAAATAAAAATAAATATTGACCAAGCTATTGATAAAATTTCAGCTGATTTTGTATATGCTTATCCTCCAGGAATTCCTTTAATAGTACCAGGAGAAGTAATTGATAAACAAGTGCTAAAAAATATTCAAAGTATACAAAAAAAAGGTATAGAATTAAATATTGATAAAGATATATCAATAATCAATTGACATTTTTTTGCAAAACTGTTATTATAAATTTGTATATAAAGTACATAAAAGGAGAATACATATGCAAAGAATTGTAACACTTAATACAAGAAATCTCCATAAATCTAAAAAGAATGGTGGATGCGGTGAATGCCAAACATCTTGCCAATCAGCTTGTAAAACTAGCTGTGGAGTAGCTAACCAAGAATGCGTTAGCAAAAAAGAAAAATAAGGGTTTTGCCCTTATTTTTTTTCTTTATTATTTCCTATCAATTTAGTATAATATTAATATCACATTTTAAGGAGAATATATGATACACCAATATAAGGCCAAGGGCTTTAATATAGTTTTAGATACATATAGTGGAGCAGTCCACGCTGTTGATGATGTAACTTATGAAATAATTTCTTTATTTGAGGGTCATTCTAAGAAAGAAATAAAAAATATCTTATCTACATATAATCTTTCAGATGACCAATTTGATGAAGCCTACAATGAAGTAAAAGAGCTAGAGCAAGAAGGAATGCTATTTACTAATGATAACTTTTCTGATTTAGCAATAGATGTTACAAAAAGACCTACAAATGTAAAAGCTATTTGCTTAAATGTAGCTCATACTTGTAACCTATCTTGTGAATACTGCTTTGCAAAAGGTGGTAAATACCACGGTCCAGATGCAATAATGACAGTAGAAACTGCTAAGAATGCAATTGACTTTTTAATAGAAAATTCAGGTAACCATTACAACCTAGATGTTGATTTCTTTGGTGGTGAACCATTAATGAACTGGGATGTAGTAACTGAAACTGTTGCATATGCAAGAAATCTTGAAGAAAAACATAATAAGCATTTTAGCTTTACTTTAACCACAAATGGGATGCTTTTAGATGATGACAAAATAGATTATTTAAATGAAAATATGAAAAATGTTGTACTTTCTCTAGACGGTAGAAAAGAAATCCATGATGAGTTTAGAAAAACTATTGGTGGTAAAGGATCTTTTGATACAGTAGTACCAAAATTCCAATACTTTGTTAAAAAACGCGGTAATAAAGAATATTACATGCGCGGTACCTACACTGCGAGCAATCTAGATTTTACAGAAGATATAAAAACATATCTAGATTTAGGATTTAAAAGAACATCTCTTGAACCAGTAGTAGGAAATACTGATTCTGACTATGCATTAAAAGATGAAGACCTACCAGTTTTATACGACCAATACGAAAAACTTGCCGACATGATGATGGAAGCTATTGATAATAATGATGAATTTATTTTCTACCATTATATGATTGATTTAGAAAATGGACCTTGTGCCCACAAAAGATTATCAGGATGTGGATCAGGAACAGAATATATGGCGGTAACCCCTACCGGAACTCTTTATCCATGCCATCAATTTGTAGGTAATGATGATTTTGTAATAGGAAATCTTGATGATGGTATAATTAGAAATGATTTAGTAGACCAATTTAAAACATGTAACTGTTATTCTAAAGAAGAATGTAAAACTTGCTGGGCAAACATGTATTGTTCAGGAGGATGCGCTGCAAATAACTACAACGCTAATGGGGATATAAATAAAACTCATGAATATTCTTGTAATCTATTTAGAAAAAGAATAGAAATGGCAATAGCTATTAAAATATACGAATACATGAAAAAATCTCATTCAGAGGAAGTTCTAGCATAAATTTTTTATATATATAAGTATAAATACCTAATAATATATGTGAATAAATGATATATTATTGGGTATTTTTATAATATAAGAAATAATGGAGGATAAAATTATGACTGACGATAAAAGAACTTTTGAATCTAGTGGCAATGATAATTTAAATAAAGATAATATTAAAAATGAATTTGATAAAGCTGGTGAAAATCTAAAAGAATCATTTGATAAAACAGCTGAAAATGTAAAAGAAGATTTCGATACAACAAAAACACATTTAGAAAATGACTTTCACAAAGTAGAAACTGAAGTAAAAGATGATTTTGATAATGCCAAAACCAATATTAAGCATGATTTTGATGAATTTAATAAAAATAATAAATTCAATGAACATAATCAATTTAACGATGTAAATAATGAAAATGTTGATACAACAGACTATACAAGAGTAAATACCGAAGGTACAACTACTCGTGAAGAAGCAGAAAGAAAAACTACCACACATACTGAAAGAAATAGAAATCCAAAAAGAACAAATAGAAAGGTTGAAGAAGAAAAACCATTCTATGCGAATTGGTGGTTCTGGGTACTATTATTAATAATTCTTTGGGCAATTTGGTACTTTTTCTTTAGAACACCAGCTACAATTTAATTGATCCTGCGTTCAGAGGTGATAGATAAGACTGTCACCTCTTTTATATTGCTTTTTTCTAGAACTTTAATTATTTCCATTGCAGTATTGCCCGTAGTAATTAAATCATCAATTAGAAGTACACTTTTACCTGTTAAATCCTGGTTAAAAGAAAATGCATCAATCAGATTATATGCTCTATCTTCTTTTCCTAGATTATGTTGTGCTTGGGTATTTTTTATTTTTTTAAAGTCATAAAGGTATTCACAAGGAACTTTATTTATAAAATGATCAGTAATCATCTTTATATGATCAAATCCCCTATTATTTAATGTTGCTATTGAACTTGGAGAAGGCAATATATAATTGCAATCAAAAAGATTATTTATCCTAGCATAATCAAAAATTATACTAGCAAAAACTTTTGATAAGGAAGTATTGCGGTTGAATTTATAATCTGCAATTAAATTTTTCATAGATTCATTATAAAAATAAACAGCATGAGCATTGTATTCATCGATTAAAAAATTATTTGCAACATAATCTAATTTTTTTAGACAGTCTTTACATAAGAAATGAGCTATAATTTCATTTTCCTTGCAGGAATAACATAGATTTTTATCTAAAAATAGAAGATCAATCACTTTCTACATTCTCCATTTCATTTATCCAATAACTTAGGTTTGTGTAACGTTTATTTGAAGTGTTATTGTCTACCATATTTTTTATAATTCGCTTTTCACCAACTAAAACTACTAATTTTTTGGCACGTGTAACTCCTGTATACAGGAGATTTCGGGTTAATAACATAGGCGCAACCTGCATCATTGGAATGATAACACATTCAAACTCAGATCCTTGGGACTTATGGATAGTAATAGCATATGATAGGTCTAAATCTTTTATATCTTCTTTTTTGTAATTTACAATTGATCCATCATAGAACTCAATTTCTAAGCTTTCTTCTTCTGTATCGATTTGATTTATAAAACCAATATCACCGTTATAAACGCCCTCAGCAGCTGTAATAGAATTTTCTGAAACTAAGTCATAATTATTTCTAATCTGCATCACTTTATCATTTTTCTTAAATAATCTATCATTGATTTTTAGTTCTATTGTTGATGGATTTAATATAGACTGGATATTTTCATTAATGCTAGTAGCACCCCACTGTGTTTTTTTACTAGGGCACAATATTTGAATATCTTTTATTTTGTCCAATCCATAAAATTTTGGTAATCTTTCATTTACCAAATTTGACAAGATACTATTAAAATTATTTCTATCTGCTTCTATAAAGAAAAAGTCTTTTCCCGATTCATTTACAATTGGATATTCTCCATTGTTAATTTTATGTGCATTCACAATAATATTTGATTCTAAACCTTGTCTAAATATTTTTTTAAGGCGAATTGTCTTTATGTCTGTATCTATTATATCACTTAGTACATTTCCTGGACCAACAGATGGCAGCTGATTGCTATCTCCTACCAAAATTAAAGCAGTAGTTGGTGCTATGGCACTTAAAAGTGATTTCATTAGGTAAATGTCAACCATACTCATCTCATCAACAATTATGTAATCTTTATCAATTGGATTCTCTTCGTTATACTCTGCTATATTTTCGTCAGGTTTTATTCCTAAAAGTCTGTGGATAGTATAAGCCTCATCACCCGTAGATTCTTGAATTCTCTTGGCTGCTCTACCAGTTGGTGCTAACATTGCATAGGATAAGTCATTTTTATTTAGGATTTTTTTAATAGCATTTATAATTGTAGTTTTTCCAGTTCCTGGTCCACCAGTGATTACCAACAACATATTTTTAAATGCTTCGTTAATTGCAATCTGTTGTTCTTGTGAAAAAGCACTTAGGTCCTCATCCATGCCTACGTCAAAAAAATATTCGCTATCTTTTTTTTGTTTCAATGCCATAGCAATATATTTTTCTGCCTTATACAAGGTACTTTTGTAAACATATTCATCATCATTTATCAAAACAATATATAGTTTTCCTGATAGGGAGTCTTTTTTTATTTGATCATTAACATCATCTGATTTTACCTTTAGAAGTTGGGAAACTTTTTGGACAAGATAATTCAGTTTTAATGATGTGTGTCCATTAAATTCTGATTCATAGTTTAAAATATGGCTAATCCCTGCTGAGATTCTAAAACTTGAATTGGAAACAATTTGCATATTTCTAGCCATATTATCAGCCATAGTAAATCCTACTCCACTAATATCATCTACTAGCTTGTAAGGATTTGTCTTTATAATGTCAATGGTATCCCCACCATATAGTTTATAAATTTTCATAGCTAAATTATAAGATATATTTAGGCTCTGTAGATAAAGCATGGTGTTTCTTGAATCTTTTGTTTCTTCAGTTGTAAGTTTAATATCTTCTATTTTTTTCTTACCTATACCAGCAATAACACTTAATTTTTCTGGTTCATTATACACAATATCAATAGCGCCCTCACCAAATTTATTATAAATTTGATTTGCTGTTTTTTTACCAATCCCTTTAATATTTGCATTTGCCAAGTAAGTAACTATTGCATCTTTTCCAGTCGGTTTTAAAAGTTTTATGGAAGAAACGTTTATTTGTTCGCCATATTTGTCATGATAGACAAATTCACCAGTAACTTCTACACTGTCTCCTTCATCAAAAAAAGGCATAGTGCCTACACAAGTTATATCAGAATCAGATGTCTGAACTACAATTATATTGTAGCCATTATCTTCATTTCTATAAATTATGTTAGTAACTATGCCTTCTATTTTCATTTTTTAAATTTCTACTCTCTTAATGTCAGCACCTAGATTAGTGAATTTTTCTACTAAATCGCTGTATCCTCTGTCTATATGATAAATATCAGATACTTTCGTTTCACCTTCTGCAGTTAGAGCTGCTATTACCAGTGCTGCCCCAGCTCTAAGATCTGTTGCTCGCACCTCGGCTCCGTGTAGTTTGTCAACGCCAGCAATTGTTGCCCTATTACCACTTGTAGCAATAGCTGCACCCATTTTGTTAAGCTGTTCTACGTGCATAAATCTATTTTCAAAAACTGTTTCTTGGATTTTACTCTCTCCATCACAGATAGTCATTAATGCCATAAATTGTGCTTGGACATCTGTCGGAAATCCTGGATAAGGAAGTGTTTGTATGTTAGTAGCTTTTAGTCTTTTGTCGACTTTTACTTTTATAATATCCTCATCATCTATTTCTTCTACATCTGCACCCATTTCGATTAATTTTGCGATTACGGGTCTGATGTGAGAACCGATTACATTATTGATTGTAACATTTCCCTTTGTCATAGCTGCAGCTATCATATAGCTAGCTGCTTCAATTCTATCTGGAATAATAGTATGACGAGTTCCTGTAAGTTTTTCTACACCTTCAATTGTAATTGTAGATGTACCAGCTCCCTTAATTTTAGCTCCCATTTTTGACAAGAAAGATGCTAAATCAACTATTTCTGGTTCCTTTGCTGCGTTTTCAATAATTGTTTCACCTTCTGCCAGAGTTGCTGCCATCATAATGTTTTGAGTAGCACCTACTGAAGGGAAATCTAAGTAAATTTCGTTTCCGATTAGCTTACCATCAGTTTTAATTGAAATTGCATCATCATTTACAATATTTTCAGCACCTAAGGCCTCAAAACCTTTTAAGTGTAGGTCTATTGGACGAGCACCTATATTACAACCACCTGGTGCTTTTGTATGTGCTTCCTTAAATCTTGAAAGTAGTGGTCCCATTACAACAAATGAAGCACGCATTTTATCCATTAGCTCAAAAGGTGTTTCGCAAGTGTTTAATTCTGAGGAATCAATTCTTACTGTTCCATCGCCTATATATTCCACTTTTGATCCTAGGTGTTTTAATACCTCAATCATTATTTCAACGTCTTTAAGTCCTGGAACACCATCTAGAATAATTTCTTCAGTTCCTAATACACAGGCTGCAAGTATTGGTAAAGCAGAATTTTTTGCACCTGAAATTGTTACTTCACCTTCTAAAGGTCCGCCACCATTTATTACTAAAACTTCTTTTTTACTCATTTTAAATCCTTTATTTTGTACCAAAAAGTCTATCTCCAGCATCTCCTAGGCCTGGTACAATATAACTATTTTCGTTAAGTCCCTCATCTAACTGTGCGATAAATATTTCTACATCAGGGTGCTCTTCATGTAATTTCTTGACACCCTCTGGAGCAGCAATTATGCTCAATAATTTAATATCTTTACATCCCTTTTCTTTTAGTCTACCAATAGCATCACAAGCTGATCCACCTGTTGCAAGCATTGGGTCAACCACCATAATGTCTCTATTCTCTACATCATTTGGTAATTTTGAGTAGTACTCTACAGGTTGTAAAGTTTCTTCATCACGATACATGCCTATATGCCCAATTTTAGCTGCTGGCAATACTTCAAGTACACCATCAACCATTCCTAAGCCAGCTCTAAGAATAGGAACGATGCCAAGTTTCTTCCCAGAAATTCTATATCCTGTTGTTGTAGCAACTGGAGTTTCCAATTCAAATTCTTCTAATTCTAAATCCTTTGTTGCTTCATAGGCTAATATAATAGAAAGTTCTTTAATAATTGATCTAAATTCTGTAGATCCTGTGTTTGTGTCCCTAAGAATTGAGATTTTATGTTTAATTACTGGATGGTCTAAAACTTTAACATTTTCTTGCATAATTCCTCCTAAATATAAAATATATTGTTAGATGCGGATTTTTTCATTCTATTCATTATACTCTTACCCAAGTTATTATCACTAACACCCTCTGCCAAAATAATATCAACACCATTATTATCCATTTCTCTTAAAGCTGTGTATAATACATGGCTCATATATGATAAATTGTCTCGGTTACCAAAAGACATTGATTTATAATCACCAAACTTTGTTATTGAATCATTAAAACTAAGGATCCCTACTTTGAGGCCTTGATTTTTTAGTTTATCTGCCTCATCTAAGATAACATCAGCAGCATTCTCACCTATATAAACTTTCATTAAAGCATTTGGTGAGTAGTGTTTGTATTTTTGTCCTGGTGATTTTGGTATTTTGTCATCTGATACTAACGAATCATCTAAACTTATCGTAGGAATGATTTTTTTTAAATCTTCATATGTATAATAACCTGGCCTTAAGATTACAGGATTTTCTTCACTGCAATCTACTACTGTTGATTCTATACCAAACTTACAAGAACCACCATCTAAAATCATAGGGATTTTACCATTTAAGTCTTGATAAACATCTTTTGCCCTAGTTGGAGACGGTTTTCCTGAGCTATTAGCGCTAGGAGCAGCAATCGGTGTATTTGATTTTTCGATGAATTTTGATGCAATCTTATCGCTTGGCATCCTAATTGCCACAGTATCTAAACCTGCAGTAACTATATCCGGAACTATATCTGATTTTTTCATAATTAAAGTCAGAGGGCCAGGCCAGCAAGATTCAATCAATTTTTTTGCATCTTCATTAATATCATCTACTAAATTATATAGTAAATTTTTATTTGAAATATGTAATATTAATGGATTGTCAGATGGTCTACCCTTTGCTTTAAATATTTTTTCACAAGCATTAGAGTTTAAACCATCTGCACCAAGTCCATAAACTGTCTCTGTTGGGAAAGCTACTAGCTCTCCCTCATTTATTATATTTGCAGCTTGGCTAATTATTTCTTCATCTATATCATCTTTATCTAAACTAAAAATCTTCGTAATCATTTTTTGCCTGTATTTCTATTTTTTTTATCTCATCTCTTACTTTATCAGTCATAATTAAAGAATAAGTTGGATCCATATGAATGCTTAGGTTTAAACCTATTTCATCTTTTATTTTCCTTTGTATATCTGTAACAATTTTATGAGCTACAAATAATGAAAGGTTTTCTGCTATTTCTACGTCAACAGAACCATCTAAATGACCTTTTCCATATTCATGGATTCTTAAACTATGGTATCCAATTATAAAATCATTATCTAGAATAATTTCTCCAACTCTATTTTCAATCTCAGGATCTACTCTTTCACCTAATAAGTATCCTGCAGATTGTTTAAATAGATCCAATCCAGGTGTGAAAACAAAACCTGCAAGTATTAAACCCATTATAGCATCAACTTTTATATTAAAATATTTTTCTATAATAGCTCCTAAGATTATTCCTGTTGTTGCAAGTATATCATTTCTTGCATCAGCCATTACTCCAAAATTTAAATCGGAATCTAGTTTGTTGTATAATTTCTTATTTAAAAAGTATATATATATTTTAGCTAGTATACTCAATACTAACACAAACATAGCAAGTGATGAAAATATAGTTTTATCATCAGAAGCATAATGATGTAGGGCATTTATAAATAGTTTAGCTCCTACATACATAATTAAAATACCTACTAAAAGAGAAATTAAACTTTCTCCACGACCATGTCCAAATGGATGTTCTTTATCTGCTGGTTTTTGACTTAATTTAGATCCAATGAGAGCCATTAAGGATACCAAGCTATCAGATAGGTTATTAAATCCATCGTTTATAATTGCTGCTGAATTTGCGGAAAACCCAACAATTAACTTAAAGATAACTAAAACTATATTAATTAAAATCCCTATGATAGATGACAGAGATATTAATTTTAGTCTTATAAATGGTTTTTTATAATTTTTGTAGTCGTCAATAAATTTACTGGCAAAGAAGTTAAACAAATTATTCTCCTATTTGTTCTAGCTTTCTTGTTTGATCTTCTGCAATTAGTGAATTAATCATATCGTCAATATTTCCATTTAAGAAATCATCTAATTGATATACTGTCTTATTAATTCTATGATCTGTAATTCTACCTTGTGGGAAGTTATAAGTTCTGATCCTTTCACTTCTATCTCCAGTACCTACTTGAGATTTTCTATTATCAGCTATTTCTTTATTTCTTTTGGCTTCTTCTAATTCATAAAGACGGGCACGAAGTACTCTCATTGCTTTCTCTTTATTTTTTATTTGACTTTTCTCATCTTGGCAAGTTACAACAAGACCTGTTGGTTCATGAGTAAGTCTAACAGCAGAGTCGGTTGTATTTACTGACTGACCACCATTACCACTTGATCTATAAACATCTACTCTTACATCATTAGGATCAATTTGAATATCTACATCATCAACTTCTGGTAATACAGCAACTGTAGCAGTTGATGTGTGGATTCTACCACCAGATTCTGTTTCTGGAACACGTTGTACTCTGTGCACACCTGATTCGTATTTTAATTTTGAATATGCACCTTCACCCTTTACAACAAAAGTTGCCTCTTTTATACCACCAACACCTTGGCTAGCTACATCAATTTCTTCAGTTTTAAATCCTGCTTTATCAGCGTACATGTTGTACATTCTGTAAAGATCACCAGCGAAAAGACCTGCTTCATCTCCTCCAGCACCTGGACGTATTTCAACAATTACGTCTTTTGTGTCATTAGGGTCCTTAGGAATCAATAAAATTCGCATTTCTTCATTATAAGTTTCAAGATTTTTCTTATTTTCACTAATTTCTTCTTTTAGCATATCAAGCATTTCGCTATCATTTGTTTCATTCATAAGTTCTTGATTTTCTTCAATAGTTGCTTGAGCGTTAAGAATTTCTTCATATTTTTCAACAATAGGTTTTAGTGAGTTGTATTCTCTTGATATTTTTGTAAATTTATCTATATCGGATAATACTTCTGGATCTGCAAGTTTTAATTCCAAATCCTTATAGTTTTCTCTTATGTGATCTAAATTTTCAAACATATTTATCCTTTCTCGGCAATGATTATTCTATCAAAACCGTTAAAATCTTTTATATTTTCAATATTTTTAAAATCAGATTTGATCAATAGGTCATTTATCACATCCTTTTGGTCATATCCAATTTCAAAAACAAGATGTCCACCCTTATTTAAATAAATTGGCGATTTTTTTATTATCTCTTTATAGAAGTCTAAACCATCTTTACCACCTACAAGTGCTGATTTTGGCTCAAAAAATAATTTTTTATCTAATTTTTTATAATCTTCTTCGCTTATATATGGTGGATTTGATACTATTATATCAAATTGACCCTCTACATTTGAAAATAAATTACTCTTTAAAAAACTTACATTTTTTAAATTTAATTTCTCTTTATTTTCATTTGCTAGAGATAGTGCTTTTTCTTCTATATCTACCCCTATTATTTTAGAATTTTTTAAATTTTTAGCTAATGAAAGACTAATTGCTCCACTTCCCGTTCCAATGTCCAAAATATTATTTTTTTTCATATCAGATTTTAAAATATAGTCTACCAATATTTCGGTTTCAAATCTTGGTATAAGAGCTCTTTGATCAACATTTAAGTCCAGTCCATAAAACTGCCAATGGCCAATTGCATACTGAAGTGGCATGCCATCATTAATTTTTTTTTCAATATCATTGATTTTTAATGATATATCATCATTTAATTCAAAATCTGGATTTAAATAAATGAATGATTTTGACCTATCTATAATGTAAGTTAAAGCAATTATCAGTTCATCGTTTTTCTTGTCTAGTATATCTTTTATTTTCATTATTTACACAAAAATAAGGTTAGTTGCCTAACCTTATTATTTTCTACCGTATCTTTTGTTAAATTTCTCAACGTTACCACCACGTTCAGCATTTCTTTGTTTTCCTGAGTAGAATGGATGACAGTTGTTGCATACTTCTACTTTGATTTCTTCTTCAGTAGATCCTACTGTAAATTCATTTCCACAAGAAATACATGTTACTTTTGCTTCATGGTATTCTGGTTGGATTTCTTTATTCATTTTAACACCTCTATTTCTTGATTCAATAAGCATATAAAATTATACCACGAAATTTAGACCAAATCAACTTATAATGAATTATTTATAAGTTCTATTAAATTCTCATTTGTTGGTGTTCTTTTCATAAAATCTATTAGCTCAACTATTGATTCTGTAGTATCCATTTCTGATTTTCTAATCTTATATATTGCTTCCAATTCATCTTTACTGAGTAATAAATCTTCTCGTCTAGTTGATGATTTTTCAATATTTATAGCTGGGAATATTCTCCTATCTGATAGTCTCCTATCAAGGTGCACTTCCATATTACCAGTACCTTTAAATTCTTCAAAAATCATATCATCCATACGACTTCCAGTATCTACTAAAGCTGTAGCAAGTATGGTAAGTGAGCCACCATCTTCTACATTACGAGCTGCCCCAAAAAATTGTTTTGGTCCTACAAGAGCCATTGGATCAAGACCACCTGTTAGAGTCCTACCTGATTGAGGTGTGATAATATTGTAAGCTCTAGCTAGTCTTGTTATAGAGTCTAGAAGTATTACTACATCTTTTTTATCCTCTACAAATCTTTTTGCACGCTCTAAAATCATTTCGGCCATTTCAATATGATTTTGTGGAGGCATATCAAAAGTAGAAGATGCAACTTCTGTACGCATATAGTCATTATCAGGATCTCTATACTCATTTACAAATCTTATGAAATCAGTAACTTCTTCTGGCCTTTCATCTATAAGTAAGACAAATATTTTGATATCATCATAATTTTTTTCTATTGAACGTTCAATATTTTTTATGAGTGTTGTTTTTCCAGCTTTGGGTTGTGAAACAATAAGACCTCTTTGACCACGTCCAACCGGAGCAATCATATCTATGATACGCCCTGAAATATTTTCTTTTGTAGTTTCAAGTCTTATCCTTTGGTTTGGGTAAATTGGAGTTAAATCTTCAAATGATAATCTGTTGAAAGCCTCGCCCGGTTTTATACCATTTACATCAGATACAAATATTAGTGGTGCAAATTTATCCTTATCGTGTTTTTCTCTAGCAATTCCTTTTATATAGTCACCTGTTTTTAGCCTAAACATCTTAATTTGTTTAGGAGGTACATATATATCATCATCACCTTGTTCGTGAAGGTCAGACCTTAAAAAACCAAAACCATCTGGAAGAATTTCAAGAACCCCTTCACAATCAAATTTCTCACCTAAATCGTTATCTTGTTTTTCTTTTTCTTCTTCCTCGCGTTCCTTATAAGCTTGTTCAATTAATTTTATTAATTCATCTTTTTTGTATTTAGTAACTGATGGAATTTCCAATTCCTTAGCTATTTCCCTTAATTCAGTTACTAATTTCTCTTCTAAATTGTCCATAATATTCCTATGTAAAAAATTATAGGACCAATTGGTTAAACCAAAATGGTCCTATAAAATCTATATTTAATTATTTGCCGATCCCTCAGAACCAAACATATCTATTTTTTCAAATACAACATCTTTTATAGCTTGTGTTCCTGGTGCTAAAAGTTTTCTTGGATCAAATCCTTTACCTTCTTTGTCTTTACCAGCTTCGACATATTCACGAGTTGCTTTAGCAAATGCAAGTTGACATTCAGTATTTACATTTATTTTTGAAACGCCAAGTTCAACAGCTTTTTTGATTTGCTCTTCTGGAATTCCTGTACCACCATGTAGTACTATTGGCATATTAACAGCATCAGATACTTCTTTAAGTCTATCAAAATTTAGACCTTTCCAGTCATCTGGATAAACTCCGTGTATATTACCAATTCCTGCTGCAATAAAGTCGATACCAGTATCTGCTAGTTGCTTACATTCTTCTACATCCGCAAGCTCTCCTTCACTTGTAACACCGTCTTCTTCGCCACCGATGCCACCAACTTCTCCTTCAACAGAAATTCCTTTAGCGTGTGCTAAATCAACTATTTCACGAGTTTTTTCTAGGTTTTCTTCTAAAGGTAGGCTTGAACCATCAAACATAACTGATGTGTATCCAGCGTCAATAGCTTTTTTTGCACCTTCATAGCTACCATGGTCAAGGTGTAGTGCAACTGGAACTGTTATTCCTAGGTCATCATGCATTGTTTTAACTAGGGCAGCTACAGTATTAAATCCACCCATATATTTTACAGCACCTTCAGATGATGCAATAATTACAGCTGTTTTCTTTTCTTCGCAGGCTTCTAGTATTGCTTTTGTCCATTCTAAGTTGTTTGTATTAAAGTGAGCAATTGCATATCCATTTTCATAAGCTTTGTCTAACATTTCTTTTGCATTTACTAACATTATTCTAGTCTCCTTTTATTAAGCTTCGTAAGTTCCTGGTTTATGTCTAGTCATAACTAAATCAGCTTTGACATTTTCGATAACTTTGTCAATAGCTTCATTGACATCTACAGTTTCATTTATACCCTCACGACGTGTAGAATATTCAACTTTTTTATCAGCTGCACCTTTACCAACTGTTATTCTGTATGGAATACCAATTAAGTCTCTATCGTTAAACTTAACTCCTGCTCTTTCATCTCTATCATCAAAAAGTACATCGATGTTTTTTTCTAGAAGTACATTATAGATTTCTTCAGATAATGACATTTGTTCTTTATCTTTAACATTTATTGTTGTAATTATCACTTCAAATGGAGCTACAGTTATTGGCCAAATAATACCATTTTCATCATGGTTTTGTTCAATAATTGCAGCAATAGATCGGCTAACTCCAATCCCATATGAACCCATCACTATTGGCTGTTGTTTTCCGTCACGGTCTAGATAGTATGCGCCTACTGACTCAGAGTACTTTGTTCCTAATTGGAAAATATTTCCAACTTCGATACCTTGTGCTGCTTTTAGTTTGCCAGATCCATCAACTGCCATATCTCCTTCTTTAGCTGTAAGAAGATCTTCTGCAACTTCACCATCAAAATCACGTCCAAATGTTGCATTCATATAGTGGTGGTTCTCTTTATTTGCACCAATTACAGTATTTGTCATTTGAGTAATGGATTTATCTATGATAATTCTTGGATTGTGTAATAATCCTTTTGGTCCAGTATAGCCTGGTTCAGCTCCCGTATATTTTAGGATCATTTCATCATCCATCATTTCTATTTCATGTTCTGGTACTTTTAGATAAGCAATTAATTTTGCCATATTCAATTCTCTATCACCTGGAACAAATACGAAAACTGGCTCGCCTTGGACTTTTAAGTCAACTGTTTTTACTAGCTTTTCTTCTGGAACATTTAAAAATTCGCTAACATCTTTAATAGTAGTCTTATCAGTAGTTTCTACTAGTTCTAATTCTTTTAATTCTTCTGTTTCATATTCTTTAATATACGCTGCTTTTTCAATTGTTGCTGCATAGTCTGATTCTTCAGTATAGAATATGATACCTTC
The DNA here is from genome assembly GCF_946893725.1 of Anaerococcus sp. Marseille-Q5996. Lineage (GTDB taxonomy): Bacteria > Bacillota > Clostridia > Tissierellales > Peptoniphilaceae > Anaerococcus > Anaerococcus martiniensis. Next base: position 357,632 of record NZ_CAMPPE010000002.1, read on the forward strand.
ACCATTTTCTGCTAAAGCTATAAACTCATGTGAAACTCTACCCCCCATGGCTCCAGTATCACCTTGTACAATTTTATAGTCTATACGCATATTATCGAATGCTTGAACATAAGCATCCCACATTTTTTGATAAGAAATTTGTAATTGATCATAGTCTTCATCAAATGAGTAGGCATCTTTCATAAGGAAACTTCTTGCTCTAATGATTCCATTTCTTGGTCTTCTTTCATCCCTAAATTTCTCTACGATTTGATAAAGATTTAATGGTAATTGTTTGTATGATACTAATTCATTTTTTACTAAATCAGCAAAATATTCTTCTGCAGTTGGACCAAAGCAATATTCACGACCAAGCCTATCGGTCATTTTTAACATTTCTGGACCAAATGTATCCCATCTACCTGATGCCTCCCATAATTCTTTTGGTTGCACCATTGATGTTTCAACGTGGATAGAATCATAATCTTCCATAGCATCACAAACAATTTTAAATATTTTATTTTTAACTTTCATTCCAAGTGGTAGGTAAGAATAAATTCCTGCTTCTTGTTTTCTTACAAATCCACCTCTTACAAGCAATTTATGGCTTGCAACTTCAGCATCTGCTGGATCATCCCTTAAGGTTGGCATATAATAATTTGTTAATTTCATCTATATCTCCTATTATAAAAATTCGTTGCTAACTTTATTTTAATTATTTAATAAATTCGGGGGCCTTAGCAACATAATTGTTATAATAATTAATTAGTTTATTCTTATTTGAAATAAATTCAGTGATAAATCTCACTTTATGATTACTCATATAATCTCCTTTATTATATCATCGATAAAGATATTCTTGATTTTTCTTTATCAATATCGATAACTTTAACATTAATTATATCCGAATTTTTTAAAATTTCATTAGGGTCTTTAATAAATTTCTCACTCATCTTTGATATGTGAACTAAACCATCTATACCAACCCCAATATCTACAAAGGCACCAAAGTCAGTTACATTTCTAACTTTTCCTTTTATTTCATCTCCAATTTTTATATCATCAATAGTCATAATTTCAGATTTTGTTAAAACTTCAGGATTATCATCACGGGGGTCTCGGCCTGGTTTCTTAAGTTCTTTAATAATATCTTCAAGTGTAGGAATTCCTACTTCCAAATCTTCACTTAGAGATTGTAAATGCAAGTCATCTAAGTCATATTTTGCTAATTTCTTTGCAACTTTATAACTTTCAGGATGGACACCTGTATTGTCTAAAATTTCTGGTGAATCAGGAAATCTTAAAAAGCCTGCTGCAAGTTTGTAGGTTTTATCTCCCAAGCCCTTAACACTTTTTAAATCTTTTCTATATATCAATTCGCCATTTTTAAAGCTTTCTTCAATACGTTTTGCAAGTGTCAAATTTAAACCCGAAACATAAGACAATAGCTTATAAGATGCATTATTGATTGTAACTCCAACCTCATTTACAGCATCTTCTACAACTTTTGAAAGCTCCTCATCTAACTTTTTCTCATTTAGATCATGTTGGTATTGACCAACTCCTATGTGTTTTGGTTCAATTTTAACTAATTCTGCCATAGGATCTTGAAGCCTACGAGCCATTGAGATTGCACCACGAATAGTGACATCTAAATCTGGAAACTCCTCTTCTCCTAGAGTTGATGCAGAATAAACAGATGCACCTGCTTCGTTTACAATTGCATAGGCTAAGTCTTTGTCACTTTGTTCTATTAATTTATTTACAAATAATTCAGTTTCCCTACTAGCTGTTGCATTTCCTAGGGCAATTAAGTTAACATCATATTTTTTAATCAATTCATTTAAAGTTTTTATGGATTCAGCTTCTCTTTTATGAGGCTCAACTGGATAGATGACTGCCTGGTCTAAGTATTTGCCATTTGCATCCACAACCGCTACTTTACATCCAGTTCTAAATCCAGGGTCAAGGCCCATTACATTTTTACCTTTAATTGGTCTTTGTAAAAAGTAAGGTTTTAAATTCTTAGAAAAGACTTTAATTGATTCATCTTCAGCTGATTCTGATAGGAAATTACGTAATTCATTTGTAATAGATGGTAGAATTAATCTCTTATATGCATCATCTATAGAAATATTTAATAATTCTTTTTGGTATTGGTTATTTACGTCATATAAATCAGCAATTAGTTTTTTGTTATAATCATCTGAAAAATCTAATTTTACACTTAAAGCTCCATCCCTCTCAGCCCTATTTATAGCCAAAATTTGATATGATTTTATATCCTTAACTTTTCTGCTAAAATTATAGTAAGTTTCATAAATTTTTCCTGGGTCTTCTTTAAGTGTAGAAGATAATTTTGCCCTCATCATTCCGTCACGACGAACAATGTTTCTAGCATCAATATTGTTTGATATTTCCTCTGCTAATATATCTAGAGCTTTTTCAATAGCTAACTCTGGACTTTCAATCTCTTCATTTATAAAATCTTTAGAAAACTCAGTAGCTTCTTTTTGATTGCTTGCTTGATTGAGTAAAAATTCATATAAAGGCTCTAGGCCTAATTCTTTTGCTTTATCTGCTCTTGTTTTTCTTTTTTTCTTAAATGGAGCGTAGATGTCTTCTAGAAGTGTCAACGAGTTAGCATTCAATATTTGTTCTTTTAGTTCATCAGTTAGTTTATCTTGACTTTCTAAAGAGTTAATAATCTCTTCTTGTCTTTTTTCTATATTTCTTAATTTATTTAAATTTTTTTCAATATTTCTAATGTCAACATCATTTAGGTTGCCAGTTTTTTCTTTTCTATATCTGGCAATAAATGCAACTGTGGATCCCTCATCCAAAAGCTCGATGACATTGATAATATTTTTTTCGTTTATATTTAGTTGTTCTGATAAAATTTCTGTTATATTCATAATATCCTTATAAAAGTAGTAGTTTTAGTAAATAAATAAATAGTAAATGGGCTGGATAGAAAATGTAAAATGCCCACTTATTTTGTTTTCCTCTTTGTCCGTTGTATAGCATTATTAATGGAATAGCAAGATAAACAACTCCATATGTTATAGGTATTGCATATCCACCCATTATAAATTCAAAATGAAAAGCAAGAAGCAAAGCTAATGACGTTAAAATTTTGCTATCTTTAGCAAAGTATAAAAGTACTATTGCCATTACTCCATTGTGTTTATAATCTGTTCTTAAAGTTAAAGCCAAATTTGTACCAATGAAGATTATTATAAGTATAACAAGTATTTTTAGAATAGTATTAACTTCTTTCTTCCAAAAATAATCTATTCCATAAATCACAATAGCACCTATTAAAAGAGTAAAAATTACATTTTGACCATCCATGTAAAAGGGCGTTCCATATATAGAAATGTCAAATGGTATCTCTGATACTAAGGCAAACAAAAGCATCCTCAGGCAATATTTTTTAAAGTCCTTTGTGTATATAACTGCTTGAACTGTAAAAAAGCAAAAAATTGGCATTGATATTCTGCCTAGTAAAACAAATATATCTGCCAAAACAAAATATTTTTGACCAAGACCATACATAAAACCAGTCTGTGCTAAGTGGGATAAAAACATGAAAAACATAGCAATATATTTTAAATGGGCTCCAGTTAAATACGGTCTTTGCCTATACCATACTTTTGTATATTCTTCTTTGTCCTTATACTTTAAATAATTCATCTTAATTACCTTTTATAAAGTTAATTTTGTATTTTGGAAAGTTCATACTTATTACTTTTCCACCCACATTTGCATAATCTTTTTCATCAATATCGTAAATATTTGAAGGATCAAAAAATATTACCCTACTTGTTGGATCCCCATTAGGACTTACAATTAGTTCAAACTTGTAAGCATTCTTATCCTTTGAGTACTTTAAAAGTATATCAATGAATCTTCCATAATCATATTCATTTATATTTTCAAATTCTAAGTCAATCTTATATTCATTATTTTCCTGAATTTTTAAAATTGGTCTTGTGCTAGTAAATGATATTTTTTCGCTAGTTTTAAGATTTTGAATAGACATAGTTGTCTTATTTGACTTCTTAACAAAATCGCCACTAATCAGATTTAGTAAATCAGTATTTGATAGTGGATTAGCTTTATTTTCGATAGAGACTTCTTCAGATTCCTTATCCATTTCCTGTTCAATATTTGCCATGCTTATTTTTTCATCTATAGCTTCTTTTTCTATTTTAATAGTTTGGCTAGGTTGAAAACTCTCTTTTTTTTCTGTCTTTCTTATTCTTCTTCCTTGATTTTTAGAATTCCTATAAGAATCTTTTTTATCACCCGATTTTAAATATTCCTTTATTTCTCTAAAATCCATCTTATCACCGAGGACAATGCTTTCTTTGGTGCTTACGTAATTGTAAGTTGAATAAATTGTTTTAACTAACATATAGATAAATGATAGCGATGTTAATATTCTTAAAATTTCTTCTCCAATAATATTTTCAATATGAATTACATTTAGAAATAGCATTGCTAAAAAAGGAAGGATACCAGTATACTTTAAAAAATGGTTTAGATTTGAATCTGTTTTTCCAGTATATTTAGTCCTTTGATTCCCCATTCTAATCAAAATTTTTAAAACTTTAAAAAAGAAAATTAAAAATCCTAGTATATATAAAACAGTAATAAAATTATAAACTTGTGGATAGTTGTAATATATATCAAAAGGTATAGATTTTATTGTATAATCTAAACCAAAAGCAATAGCCAAAACTAATAAACCAGTTTTTCTGAATGTTCTTGATATAATAAATATGAGAATATTTACGAGTATAAAAACTAAAGGTATTAAAGTTACCCTACTAGTTATTAAAATGCTTTGTAATTGTCTTAAAATAAATGAAAAATCCATAATAAACTCCTTTTTAATTATATCAAAAATCAGCTAATAACCAAAGCTTTAAAATTGTTTAATAATCAATTGTAGGTATAATCTATTTATACTTTGCTTCAATAGCTCAATTGGTAGAGCCACGGTATCGTAAGCCGTTTGTTGCAGGTTCAAGTCCTGTTTGAAGCTCCAAAACAAAAAAGATGCTAGATTAATCTAGCATCTTTTTTTATTTATAATAATATGTCTAAGTTTTTATGTATTTTTTATTCTGGATCGATTGCGTCTACTGGACAAACTGAAGCACATGTTCCACAATCAATGCAAGTATCAGCATCAATTACGTATGCATCATCTCCAGCTGAGATTGCGTCTACTGGGCATTCGCCTGCGCATGTTCCACAGCTAATACATGTATTTTCATCTATAACGTAAGCCATAATTACCTCCTATTTATTTTATACTTAGATTGTACAGTAAAATTATAATTATGTCAAGAATAATTATTCTTTATTTCTTAAATTTTTAATATTTATTCACTTTGATAACGGCTATCATTACTACTTATCTTTTTTCAAATCACTGATTTTGTAGTCTTTTTCTATAGTTTCATCATCAGCTTCATTTTGAATTCTAACTTTACAACACTCCCTAACAAAATCATTACCCACTACTACTCCTTGACCATCTTCTGTATCTACAGTCTGACCGTATTTTGGCATAACTTTTTTCACTTCTAGATAATTATCTTGTTCAAACGCCAGACAACACATGAGCCTTCCGCAGACTCCAGATATTTTTGATGGGTCTAAACTTATATTTTGATCTTTAGCATATTTTATTGAAAGCGGTGCGAAATCTGTCAAGTGTCTTGAGCAACAGCATTGCTGACCACATGAACCATAATGGCTTATCAGCTTTGCATAGTCTCTCACTCCAATTTGCCTTAGCTCTATACGACTTTTAAAGGTGCTGGCCAAATCCTTAACCAAATCTCTAAAATCAACTCTTTTATCCGAAGTAAAATAAAATGTTAACTTTGACCTATCAAAAGTATAGTCACAATCTACAACCTTCATATTAAGTCCATAAGAATTAGCTTTTTCTTGGCAAACTTTTTTGGCTTTTTTTGCATCTAGCTTATTAAAATACTGCTTTTCAATATCTTTTTCGTTTGCTTTCCTTATAACTTTATTAAGCTTCTTATCAAATTTTTCTTTTTCTATATCTACATTGTAAAGTACTACTTCCCCAAATTCGTGGCCATCTTCAGTATTTACAATGACTTTTTCCTTATATCTAAAATTTTGATCTTCTGCATCAAAATAATATATTTTGCCGGTTTCTTTAAACCTTACGCCAATTACGTTCACTTTGTCATTCCTCCCTTGTATATACTAAATATAAGTTCTTCGATTGCCAAATCATAATTAATATTATTTTTTAGTCCAATCTTGACAGTATATAACAAGTTGATTATCTCTTCTATTTGTCCTAAATCCATTTCAGATAGTTTTTTTATATTTAAGTTTAATTTTTCATTTTCATTGGTGTATTTATTTTTTAAAACTTCATTAAAAACGTCAATAAATCCATCAAATAAAATATATTTATCATTCTTAAATGATTCGAAAAATGATTTATTTGTATAGAAGGTATTTATATTTCCCTTATAAACTTCAGATATTATTTCTGAAAGTTTTTCTGTATCAATTTCACTTTCTAAGTCTTTAGCATCAAGTCTGATTATTTGACATCTAGATCTAATAGTTGGTAATAATAAATCCTTATTTTTTGTCGTAAAAATTACCATATTATAATCTTTTAATTCTTCAATTGTTTTAAGCATAGCATTAAATCCCTCAATTCTCATATTGTGAGCATTGTGGATTATATAAATTTTTATGATTTTATTTGATGGTTTTAATGCAGTGTTTTTAAGCAAAATTCTGATAGACTCAATATCTATAGTATCATTTCCATTATCAATTATGTATAAATCTGGATTTAGATTATTCTCTATGTAAATGCCTTTACTTTCGAATACTTTTTTTGAAAAATTATTAGCAAATTCTAAATTATAATTTTCATTGGATGATTCAAAAATATAGGCGTGTGATAATGTGTTTTGCTTTATTTGTAAGTCTAGATCAATCATAATCTTATATATTGATCAACATCTATAATAAATATTGTTGCTCCTCCAACTGTAATATCTACAGGTACTGTGTTTGTGAGTAATGAACTTTCTGCCGATGGATTAATAATTGTTGTAGTAGTATTTCTTCTCTTACAATTGTGTTCAATAATTGATAGTACATCTTCTAATTTTTCTTCTTCTACACCTATCAATAATGTTGTATTTCCCTTTTTTAGAAAACCACCAGTTGTAGATAATCTTGTCACCCTATATCCATTTTCAGTAAGTGCATCCATTAAAAAATTTACATCTGCATCTTGTACAATAGAAATTAATAGTTTCATCTAATCCTCCAATAAATCTTTTATTAGTTTTAAAACATCGGAGCTTACTTCATCAATGGAACGAGTGGCATCCACCTGTTTTATATCATCCTTATATTTTTCAGCAATATCTAAGTATGCATCAAAAATTTTTTTGTGAAAATCAAATTCTTCATTTTCTAATCTGTCTGGTGAAAAATTAGCTCTTTTTCGAATCAGAGCTGTTTTATAATCTATATTGAAAAAAATTGTTAAATCTGGATTTATATCTCCAGTGGCAAAATCATTTATTTTTTTTACTTCATCAATTCCTAGACCTCTTCCAACCCCTTGGTAAAGTAAAGAACTTAAAACAAATCTATCACATAAAATAATTTCACCATTTTCAAGTCCTGGCCTGATTTTTTCTTCTACTAATTGGGCCCTACTTGCTGCAAAGAGCAAACTCTCTGTTTTAGCAGCCATGTTTATATTATCGTTGTCAATTATAATTTCCCTAATTTTTTCAGAAATTTCTGTTCCACCAGGTTCTCTAACAACTCTAATATCATAGCCTTGCTCTGTTAATTTTTGATTCACATTTTTTAAAATTGTAGTTTTTCCAGACCCATCTGGTCCTTCAAAAACAATAAGTTTTCCATTCATAAGTCTATTATAGCAAACATTTCATCTTTATGGCAATAAAAAAAGACCCTAGGGCCTTTAAATTTTTATTCAGCGTCTTCTTCTGATTCTTCACCTTCTGTTTCATCAACAGTTGGTACATCAGCAGCGTCAACATCAGCAGCTTCTTCATCTTCTGGAATTTCTTCTTCACTTGCTTCTTGTAATGAGCAGATTACTTCATCTTCTTCAGCAAGAATTGTGATATTTTCATTTCCGAAGATATCTAAGTCAGCGATTGTTCTGTTATCACCAATTTCAAATTCACTAATATCTACTTCAGCTGTTTGTGGAATGTATTTTGGTAAACATTCAACATCTACTGTGTCGATATTTTGTACTAATACGGCTTGTTCGATTTTTAAGTCTTCTCTTCCTAATAAAACAACTGGTACACTTACTCTGATTGTTTCGTTTTGGTTAATTGCTTGGAAATCGATGTGTAGGTATTGGTTTTTGTATGGATGTGTTTGGTAATCTTTAATAAGTACGTCTTTGTTTTCTCCATCTATATCTAATGTGATGATTGTAGATGTACCTGCTTTTCTTAAAATTTTATCGAAGTCTCTTGATGTAACTTGAACATTAAGGTTATCTTCGTTTTTGGCATAAACAACGCCTGGAATTAATTCATCAGCTCTTAATTTATTAACTTTGTTTTTTCCAGTAGCTTCTCTGTTGTTTGCATTTAATACTAAGTCTGCCATATTCCCTCCTTTTATATTATCATACTGACTAATTATACCCTAAATTCTCATACTTTACAATGATTTGTTTTTATAATATGATATTAATTAGATAATAAATGTTCTTAAAAATTTAAGGAGAAAAATATGAACAATAGAGTTGTAAAATTTGGACAACTTGACTTAACCGTTGATGGTAAAAAGCTTAATATAGATGATAAGGCTCCTAACTTTAAAGGAAAGGTGGAAGACCTCTCTGATTACGATTTCTACGAAAGCGAAGAAGGAAAGGTTAAAATTATATCTGCAGTTCCTTCACTAGATACTTCAATTTGTGAATTACAAACATTTTTACTATCTAAAAATGAAGATAACTTTCCAGAAGATCTATCTGTAATCACTATTTCAAATGATTTACCTTTTGCTCAAAAACGCTTTGAAAAAGAGAAGGCTATATCGAAAGTAAAATTAGTATCTGATTACCTTTACGAAGATTTTGCTAAAAAATACTCACTATTTATAAATGAATTAAAATTAATAAATAGAGCTATATTCGTAGTTGATAAAGACAATATCATTAGACATGTTGAATACTTAGATCAAAATACAGAACTACCTGATGTAGACAAGGCACTTGAAATCGCCCTAAGCCTTACAAAATAAAAAGATAACCCTGGAGATAAAATAATCTCAGGGTTATTTTTATTTTAAAAATTCTTCGTATTTTTCTCTATCATAAACAACATCTAATTCACCAATGAAGTTGCTATATCTATCTGGATAGCAAAATCCTTCTTTAAATCTATACAATCCATCTTTTGAGTCTAGAGAGAAAGTACCGCCAAAGTCAAAATAATCATATCCATTTTCACGACACCACTTAATCTCTTCCCAAATCATATTAAAGTTTGGCATCTTATTTCTCATTTCATTAGAGCTTGCTGCATAAAGATAATAAACTTTATTGCCATATGGCACTAACAATGAAGCAGCCAGTGCTTGGTCTTCAAAATAAGAGGTAAATATAGTTCCATCCAGATTGTCAATTAATCTTTGAAAATATTCTTTAGGTCTGTGACCAATTTCTTGTCTATCAGCCATTATTTTTGTAAGTTCAAAAAATTTATCTAAGGTTTTCTCATTGGTTTCTTGAATGGTTTTTATGTCATTTCGATAAGATTTTCTAATATTTCTACGTGTAGCAGATGAAAAACTTTCAAATAATTCATCTTCAGTCATACCTGATATAGGTAAAATCATATTATATCTAGGCTGCGTAAATGAATGTGGGTCTGTTCCATATGTTCTAACATCATAGCCTCTTTTTTCGTATTCATAGACAGCCTTCTCATCAAAAATTACTTCTGGATCCATTCTTAATAAAAATGCTTGGTACTTATCTTTCAAAATTTCAGCTTCTTTGATTAATGAATCTACAAGGTCATAATTTTTAAAATTACAAACTGGTCCACGAGGTGCATATAGAAAATATTTCCCATTGGGGTTTTGAATACCTATAATACTCATAGCTGCAATTATTTGCTTATTTTCTTCTATGTAAACATAATCACTTGTCCAGTTATTTTTAATTTTTGCCCATGCAGGGTCTTGCATGGGTTTCCCAAATTCAGAATTTCTCACAAATTCTTTATATCTTTCAAAATCTTCCTTAGTTTCTACTAATGGCATTATCTCTCCTAATCTATCAACGTTTCTAATAGGGTTAATGTGGTTATTGCCCCTATTCCATTTTTACTTGTTAATATTTCTAAATCTAAATTCTCTAAATCATCAATATTGATGTCACCTACTATCTTACCATTTACGTAAGAAGTTCCAACATCGACTAATACTTGTCCATCCCTAAAGTAAGACTTATCATAATAATTGGCCTTACCTATAGCTGAGATAAATATATCAGATTGTCTAATTAAATCCTTAGCATTTTGGGTTGCTTGATTAATAACTGCAATTGTTGCTCGTTTTCTAGATAAAAGTGTTGCTAATGGTAATCCAATTAGATTCGTGTTGTTAGCGATAAGAATATTTTTTGATTTTAAATCATAATTTTCTAATAAAAATCTGGCAATCGCTTTAGGGGTGGCTGGCAAATAGTTGTATTCTCCGTTTAATGATTTTCCCATAGACTCATAAGTAAACCCATCTAAATCTTTAATTTTTATTTCTTCTCTAAGTTTACTAATATCATCATGGTTGCCAAATGGTAGCAATATTATAAATCCATCTTCTTTTTTAAAACTATTTACATAATCAATAATTTCATATGAGGATGTATGCTCGTCAAATTTCTTGTCTATATATTCAATATTAAATTCTTTGCATCTTCTTATTATAAAATTTTTATAAGAGATCTCTTCAGCACTTGGTTTATAAGTTAATAGTATAACTTTCTTATCGGTATGAATCTCTGATAGTTTTGAAATTATTTTTTCTTTTATATTTTTTGTATCAAGTATTTTCATGTGTGACTCCAATAAAAAAACGCCCATTAGGGCGTAATATTTATTTAATTAGAATATTCTTCTTGCACCAGCAAATACTTTTTGATAGTAGTTGCTATAAACATTATCAAATTTTACACCTGATTTTGGTGTTGATGCATGGATAAATGTACCATCAGAACTTGTAACAATTCCAACATGGTCGATTCCACTATGATTTGAGAAGAATACTAGGTCCCCTGGTTGTAAATTATTAATTCCAACAGCATATCCATTATTAAATTGTGCTTGTGATGAATGTGGTAAGTTTACTCCCAATTGTTTGTAAGCGTAAACTACTAGTCCAGAACAATCAAATCCTACTGATGGATTTGATGCACCCCAAACATATGGGCTACCAGCAAATTGGCTTGCAATGCTTGCTGCTTGTTGTCCATTTTGATTTACAACTGGAGCTTGTTGAGCAGTTTCTTCTACTACTTCTTCATCAAGTACTTCTTCTACTGCTTTTTCTTCTATCTTTTGATTTTCATTTTGTTTTTGCTCTTCAGCTGCAGCTTGTACTTGTTGAACTTCTTCTACTTTTTGTTCTTCAGCTTGTTTTTCTGAAGTATTTTGTGCTTCTTCTTTTGTTGCATCTTCAGTTGTTAAATAATAAGCAGAAACAAAAGCTGTTTTGCCATTATAAGTTGTTTTCACCCAACCATCTGCGATTTCACCATCAACTTTTGAACCATTTTCTAAAGTTCCAATTATGTTACCACTTTTAGCTGCATCTCTTACATTAACAGCAGGAGTATTGTAAACCCATCCACTAAATGCTGTACCATATGCTTCTTGTGTTTGTTCAACTACTTGTTGTTCTTGGATTTTAGCCGCCCCTTGAGCTTTAATTTCTTCAGCTTGTTTTTGTTCTTCAGCTTTTTTTGCTTGAATAGAGTCTACTAGAGCTTGAGGATAGTCATTAGAAAGATATTTTAGATTTAGGTAACCCTCTTCAATTTTTAACCATTCGCCGTCAACTATGCCGTTAACCTTATCCCCAGCTACCAATGTTCTGACAATATTAGTATTATCATCCATTGACTTAGAAGATCTAATGTATAAAGCTTCTACATTTACAAATTTTGTAGCTTCTACTACTGGAGATTCTTCTACTAATTGAGTTTCTACTTCTTCTTTATTATTATCTAAATAGTTTGTAACTTCATTATTAACTTCTGTTTCCTCTAATTCATTAGAAGAAACATCTTCTAAATTTTCATCTAATTTTGAATCATCATACATAATTACTTCTTCATTTTGTGATTCAGTTTCTTCTTCGATTGCTGGAAGTTCTGAATCATCATAAGTGATAACTTCTTGTTCTTCAACTACAGGAGTTTTTTCTATGTATTCTACTTCGTATTCTACTTCTTTTTCTTCTTGATTAGATTTTTCGTCTTTTAACACATTAATTACAGTAGTAGCAAGGATTTCTTTTGCATTTTCTTCAATTTTTGCAACTTTTTCTTCTTGTTTTGCAGTATTTTGTACTGTTCTTGTTTCATTTGCTATAGCTGTATTTTTTAAGTCATTTGTATAATCTGATTTCACAAAGTTATAGTCATTTGAATTTTCACTATAATTTGGAGTAATCATAGTTTTTGTGTTTTTATCAGATTCTAAGTTATTAATAGTTGAAGCGTATGCTGTAGCACCTGCTGTTACGGCAGCAACTAGTGATAAAGCTGCTCCAATTCTTTTTTTATTCATCGGTAATTAGATTCCCTTCTTTACTTTTTGTATAGTCTTGAAATTCAATCTGGACTAATCATATACTAACTTAACAAAATTGTCAAGAAAAAGTTACAAAAAAATTACACTTTGAAAGAAATATTTTATATATATTGGTAAATTATCGAACTTTTAGCAATATATGTAAATATAAGTCTTAAAAAAGTGTAAGTTTTCTAACTATAATAAACAAAATATTTACATTTTGTAATAATTATGTAGGGAGCAAATCTATAAGCCGTGTTCTGTATTAGACAATCATCTATCTAGGCTCATTGTTGCCAATAAGCTCAAGCGAACAACCATTCTGGATCAAAGCCGAGCAAGCTTTGTTTATCATCCCTTCGTTCTTGCACCGGATGGGGTTTACATAGCCTATATGTCACCATATAGCTGGTGAGCTCTTACCTCGCCTTTCCAACCTTACCGAGACAACTCGGCGGTATATTTCTGTTGCACTAGCCTGAAGATCACTCCTACTTGACGTTATCAAGCATCCTGCTCTGTGGTGCACGGACTTTCCTCGTACTAAGCCGCGATTGTCTGATTTACTCCAAACCTTATTTTACCTTTTATTAAATATTTGTAAAATTTGTATTAAATAAAAGTTCTAAATGTATCATCTTTCGAGTAAGTATATATTTTTGAATCGGTCATTTCACTTACTACATCTTTAAGTTTATAAATAACATGATTTTCGCTTGCAAAATGACCTGGATCAATTATTAAAAGCCCCTTATCACTATAATCCATGGCTTCATGATACTTTACATCAGCTGTCAGCACAGCATCTAAACCTAGTTTAATACAATCATCAAATAATTCAGCACCTGCACCTCCACATACAGCAAGTGTTTTTATTTTTTTGTCCATATTTCCATAGCAGATAACTCCTCTTGCATTTAACTTATCTTTTATATTCATAGCAAGGGTTTGAGGATTTATCTCATCTATATCCCCATATCTGCCAAGTCCAGGATTTTCTCCATTTTCTAGTATTTTAGTATTTCTTAAGTTTAATATTTGTGCTAAATTATCATTTAGTCCGTCATTAGCCTTGTCTAAGTTTGTATGCATTGAATAGACGCTTATATCATTTTTGATAACTTTTTCTAATCTTTTATAGAATTGATCAGTAAAATCTATATATCTTATATCATTAAATATATATGGATGATGAGTAATTATAAGGTTGCAATTATTTTTAATAGCTTCATCTATCCCCTCTTCTTCAAGGTCAAGACTAATCATCACACTTTTAAGATCATTACCAGGATTCCCTATTTGTAAGCCCGAATTATCCCATTGTTCTTGTAGGTCTAATGGATATTTTTCTTCTAATTTTTCTATTAATTCTCTAATTTCCATCTGACTTTCACCTCATTTATCGCTTTTAGTCTGGCGTTTATTTTATCTAGACCGTCATAATTTGCTGATTTTTCTATAATATCATTTTTAAATTTAATATTTTTTTTATAATCTATTTTGATTTTATCTTCCAGCAAATAGCTTTTCTTATTTATATTTTCAAATCCATAATAAATATCAGCTAAGGAAAAATCTTGGTGTTTTCCGTATGAAACTTTGAGTATGTCATAATACTTTCCATGTTCAAAGGTTAGAAAGTCTCTTATTATTTCAAAGTTATTTTGATTTAAATATTCTCTTAGTCTTTCTGTTGCAATGTTGGATGCTAAAATCATATATTCCAAATTTTTAGCAAAGTCTAAATTTTGATCTATAATTTCAATTATAGTATTTCCACCCATTCCTGCTATTATAGCCACTTGATTATCTTCTTTTTCTATTCCGTCAAATCCATCTGTAACTTTGGTTTTTATAATTTTTCTCAAATCATCATCAAGCCTATCTTCAAGCTTTTTAAGGGAAGGGGCTGATATATCAGTTGCAAGTATATTAGTACTTATTCCATTTTTTGCCAAATATAAAGGAACCAATCCATGATCAGTTCCTACATCTATGACATTTTTTCCTCTGTCAATTATATTAATAATTTCCATTAATCTTTTTTTATCGTTCATTATAAAAAATCTTTCAGTGTTTCGCTTTTGTTTGGTGATTTTAATTTTCTGAGTGCTTTTGCTTCTATTTGACGTATTCTTTCGCGAGTTACATCAAATTCTTTGCCTACTTCTTCAAGTGTTCTTGGTGTGCCATCTATAAGGCCAAATCTTAATTGCAATACTCTTTTTTCTCTAGCTCCAAGGCAAGATAATACATCGTTTAATTGTTCACGGAGCATAGTATAATTTGCTGCATCATCAGGATTTACAGCAGATTCATCTTCTATAAAGTCTCCCAGGTGAGAATCTTCTTCTTCACCTATTGGTGTTTCTAAAGATACTGGTTCTTGGGCTATTTTTCTAATTTCCTGTACCTTTGATACTTCTATGCCCATTTGCTCTGCAATTTCTTCATTACTAGGATCACGTCCTAGGTCTTGAACTAACTGTCTTTGAGTTCTTACTAGTTTATTTATAGTTTCTACCATATGAACTGGTATTCTTATAGTTCTAGCTTGGTCAGCTATAGCACGAGTAATAGCTTGTCTTATCCACCATGTCGCATAGGTTGAGAATTTAAAACCGCGATTGTAGTCGTACTTGTCTACCGCTTTCATAAGACCCATATTTCCCTCTTGTATAAGGTCTAGGAAGCTCATTCCACGTCCTACATATTTTTTAGCAATGGAAACTACAAGTCTAAGGTTAGTTTCTGCTAGTTTTTGTTTGGCTCTTTTTGATTTTAAAATTGCTCTTCTTAAATTTAAATTATCTTCGTCACTTATAGTTTCAGTTCCTAAGATCATATGAGCCATGTCACTATCTGCTAGGTATATTTCTAAATCTTTTGCAAATTCTTCGCTAATTTGATTACCTTGTTTTAAATATGAAGAAAATGCTGCTGCCTCTCTAAAATTATCTATTGTCATTCTATCATTTGTTTTAAGATATTCATTATTTGCAGCCTTTGATAATAAGTCAGTAAAGAACTCATAGTTAAATGTAACTACATCTTCATCTTGATTTAAATTTATTAAATGATCAAAAGAATCAAAAAGGTCACAAAGTGAATTTGCTTCACTAATAGATAATTCTTTATCTTCGATAGATTGGCTTGCAATTTTACAAATTAAGACCTTAGCTTTAAGTTCCTCAATTTTTTCTGTATCTGGATTTTCTACCATTATTTCGTCAAACAACTTGCCCATTGCAATAATGCCATCAAGATTATTTGAAGACAATTCAGAAATTGTACCTTCTTTTTTTAGTTCTTCATCAGCTGATTTTATAACCTTTGCAAGGTTGCCAAAGAAAATATCATTTGACAATTTCATTTTATTTTGTTTGTTTAGATTGATACCTTCAAGTTTTTTTCTGGCAATGTCTCCCATTTCCATCTGACGAGCTAAACTTATTTCTTCTTTAGCTGTCAAAAGTGAAACCTTACCAATTTCTTTTAGGTACATTTTTACAGGATCATCAAGTTTTATGCCAGAGATGTTATCGACATCATCATCAACTATTTCTTCTTCTAATTTTGCTTCATCAATATCTTCTTCATCTGACACTTCATCATCTATATCTTCGTCTAGGTCCTCATCATCTTCTAAATCTTCATCATCACTTGACTCAGATTTTTCGACAATTTCTACTCCCTTGCTGATAATCTGTGAGATAACATACTTTTTGCTATCTTCTTCTATTTCTTTAAATGTTTCAAATGTATAAATTTGTGTGTATGTGATCATTCCATCTTGATTTTCACTAATAGACTGAAACTCTTCTATTATTTCATTTAAAACATCTTCATCAAGTAGTTTATCGCTATCGCTACTCATTCAAACTCCCCTTAGCTTCTTTCCTTAAGAGATTTTAATTTATCACGTTTTTTAATTCTATCAAAATGTTCAATTCTTTCAATTAATTCACTTAGATAAACAGGATTGGTATTATCTCTTATATAATTTAAAATATATATATAATCCTCATCATTTTGGTTAAATTTATTTATATCTTTATTTAAGATAAATTCTTTCATATCCAAAATTTTAGCATCTTGAAGGCTATCATCAAATATTTTTTGGTTGTTAATATAGTCTTCTTTTTGATTAAATATCAGCCTCAAAACTTCTAATTCATGGAAGTTAAATTTTTGAGGATTGCTTTTTACTATAACATTTGAATTATTTTTCTTATTATAATAATTCTTTTTATCTTCTTTTTTAGTAATATTAGTATTATACTTTTCAACTGCTTGATTTAAAGTGCTTTTATCTATCTTAAATAGGGTTGATACATTGTTGGTAAAGATTTCTCTCGTCAAATCTGAATCAATGCTTGCAAGAAACTCAACAAATAAATCAAGCTTTTCATACTTTTCGTTTGGGCTAGCTTTAGAATATAAATCTAGTATCTTGTTATATTTATAGTTATAAACATCAAGAGCATCAGATTTTCTCGATAAAAATGATTCTTTTCCATACTCTTTTATAAAATCATCCGGGTCAAGTCCTTCGTCTAGTGTGATTATTTTTGCTTTAACATCAACTTCTAAAAATATTTCTATAGCTTTTTCAGTAGCATTAATACCAGCACTATCTCTGTCATAGCAAATATACACATTTTCAGCGTATCTTTTAATTAATTTTGCCTGTTCCAGAGTAAGAGCTGTTCCAAGGCTGGCAACCGCATAATCTATTCCGTAATTATTTAAGGCTATTACATCCATGTATCCTTCTACAAGTATAATATCTGTACCTTTTTGCTTTTTATAAATATTTAGACCATAGAGGTTATATCTTTTCTTAAAAATATCCGATTCTGGAGAATTAAGATATTTGGGCATCTCATCGCCAATGGCTCTACCCCCAAAACCAATTACATTTCCAAAATGGTTAATAATTGGAAATATAATTCTATTTCGATACTTATCATAATAATTTCCCTTGCTAGACTTTTTTATAAGACCTATATTTTCTAAGTCATCTTTATTATAGCCCTTAAATTCTATGTAATCGCAAAGATCATTCCAAGAATTTTTGGCAAATCCTAACATAAATCTATTTACGATTTTACCGCTAAGACCTCTATTTTTTAGATAATTTATTGCTTCCTTGCTGGTCAATAAATTTTTGTAAAAAAACATCATAATATCTTTATTAATTTCATAGAGCTCTTTATTTTTGGGATTTATAGAATTATTTTCTGAATATTCCATTCTAATCCCGGCTTTATTTGCTAAATATTCTAAGCTTTCTGGATAAGTTAGCCCCTCTTTTTGCATAATAAAAGAAACAACATCTCCACCCGCCCCACATCCGAAGCAGTGAAACAATTGTTTCTTTTCATCTACTGTAAAAGATGGTGTTTTTTCGTTATGGAAGGGACATAAACCCTTGTATGACGAACCAGCTCTTTTTAGATCGACATATTCACCTATAATATCTACAATATTTGAGCTAGCTCTAATTTCATCAATTTTTTGATCTGAAATCATGGCCATATAATCACCTCTATATAGTTAAACTATACTTATATTAATTGGGTATTCAATTTTGAAGTTTAAATACAAAAAGAGATTTATTATAAATCTCTTTTTTTTAATATTATCATATTTTTACTTCTGGTTTTTTCTTCAAATTACCTAGAATTAGAGCCCCGATTATAGACCCAACCGCAACTGCTAATAGGAAAAAGAATGCTTGATTTAAACTTCCCATCGCTGGCAGAACAAATACTCCTCCATGTGGAGCTGGCGATTGGACATCAAATGCACCAACTAAAACACCAGCAATTGCAGATCCAATTGCTACTGATGGAATAACCGTTTGGGGCTCACTAGCTGCAAAAGGAATTGCACCTTCTGTAATAAAGCTTAATCCTAAAATAAAGTTAGTAATTTTAGTTTCTTTTTCAGTAAATTTATTTTTAAATAATGAACAGGAAATAGCAATAGCAATTGGTGGTACCATACCTCCAACCATTACGGCTGCTATATATGATCCAATTCCAGTATCTGTAAATTAATCCACCAATAAATCCAGCTCCTCTACTTGCCATTAGTCCTGCTACCATACCAGGCATTAATGCAGGTCTATCTCCAATTGACGTTGCTATATATCCAGCAAGGACTGGAATTAGGAAGCTCATCGCATCTGACCCAAGACCATTTAAGAATGAAAATGCAGAAGAGCTATCTCCCATAAATCTTTCAAATAATAAAGATATTGCTAGTAAAATTCCTCCTCCTATAACAAAAGGTAACATAGGACTTATTCCATTCATCACATCTCCATTTACCCTTTGCCATAAACTATGAGAATCGTCTGAGCTTTTCTCATAGTTTTCATTTTCCTTATTCTCACTATGGAAAATATTTGCATCCCCTTTTATAGCACGTTCTACTAGTTCATCAGCTTTTCTAATACCATCAGAAACCGGTCTTTGAATAACTTTTTTTCCATCGAATCTAGCTGTTTCAACTTTTTTATCAGCTGTTATAATTACTGCTTTTGCTCTTTTTATATCTTCTTCATTCAATCGATTTTTTATGCTATCAGAACCATTTGTATTGACTTTTATATCCATTCCAGCTTTTCTTGCAGCTTCTTCAAGGCCTATAAGTATGGGCTATACCATTTGGGCAAGCTGTCACTGATACAATGAAGTCTTTTGAATCATCAGATATTGGATTGCTATTAGTTTCTGAAGTATAGGTCTTTTCTATATTAGTATTTTCTTCTATTTTATTATCAGAATATTTGTCAATAACACCATATACATCCTCAGCGCTATTTATATTTTTTAAATCATCTACGAAACCTGCTTTCATTATCATTTTTGATAATTCTGCAAGAGTATCTACGTGTACTTTGTTCTCTCCATCCGGTGCTGCTATAGCAAAAAATACAAATGTATCTTCACCATCAAGAGCTTGATAATCTAAACCATCTCTTTTTTTAGCAAATAATACAGCTGGTTCTTTTACAGTTTTATTTTTAGAGTGAGCTATGGCAACCCCATCACCCAAGGCTGTTGAACCTTGATCTTCTCTTGCTATTAATACATTTTCAAATTCTTCTTTTGAATTAACATATCCATGATCATAAAAATTTTGCGCTATTTCTTTTATAGAATCTTCTTTACTATTAGATTTTAAATCAAGAATCATTAATTCTTTTTTAGTAGGTCTTTAATTTCCATAATCTTTTACCTCAACTTTCTCCAAGATTTCATATACGTATTCTTTACTTGCAATATCTTCGCTAAATGCAGTTGCTGTTCCACAAGCTACAGCCAACTTATAGGCATC
Source organism: Anaerococcus sp. Marseille-Q5996 (assembly GCF_946893725.1). GTDB lineage: Bacteria > Bacillota > Clostridia > Tissierellales > Peptoniphilaceae > Anaerococcus > Anaerococcus martiniensis. The sequence continues at coordinate 377,860 of NZ_CAMPPE010000002.1, forward strand.
TTTTTTTGATAATCCATTTTTTATACCATATATAAATCCAGCAACCATACTATCTCCAGCCCCAACTGAATTTATTAAATTACTCTCAATAGAATTTGCCTTTAAATTTAATTCATCACTAATAAAGATAGATCCATCTTTACCTAAAGAAATAATAACATTTTGTGCACCCAATGTTTGTAATTTTTTAGCGTACTTAAGGATATTCCTATCATCGATTTTTGTATGAAATATAGCTTCTAGTTCATCTATATTGGGTTTAACTAATAAGGGATTGTATGACAAGTAATCTAATAATTCCTCGCCAGCTATGTCAACTGTAAACTCTATTTTTTTTGTATCTAGAACTCTCTTATAAAAATCTTTACTTAGCGATTTCGGTATGGAACCTGAAATTATTAAAGTATCATTATCATTAAGCTTTTGTAATTTTTCAAAAAAATCAACCATTTCATCTTCTTTAATATCTGGTCCACCTGCATTTATTTCAGTTTCAGTATCATATTTAAGTTTTACATTTATACGAGATTGGCCTTCGATTTTAGTAAATTCTTCTTTCACTCCAATATTTTCTAATGACTTTACTATATAGTCACCTGTAAAACCCCCTACAAAACCCAAATTAATTGGATCTTCTCCTAGATTTTTTAAAAGCTTAGAAACAATTATTCCCTTGTCTCCAGGATATTTTTTTTCTTCATAAGACCTATTAGTAGCTCCATCCTTGAATTCATCAAGTTTCATTATGTAATCAATAGATGGATTTAAGGTTAAAGTATAGATCATTAATCCTCCTTTATAAGTTCTGCCTGATCTAGACTACAAATATTTGCAAAAAATTTCTTACCTATTTTAGAAGAATCAGCTAAAACATATGCTTTTCTTGCATTATTAATTGCTGATTTCTTTATTAAAGCTTCATTAATATCTGCTGTAGTGTAATTATTATCATCGATACCATTTGCGCCTATAAAAGCAAAATCAAAGTTTAGATTATTAATCTCATTTATAGTTTGCTCTCCATAGCTAATATAGGTGGAAGATTTCATTTTTCCTCCTAATATTATAGAAGAAATGGATAAAGAACTTAATTTATCAAGATGCATGAGCCCATTAGTTACAACTGTAACATTTTTTCCTTGCAAGTAATCTATCAAACAATGAGTTGTTGTACCAGCATCCAAAAATATATACAAACCATCTTCAATTAATAAACTAGCTTTTTTACCAATATTCTTTTTAGCATCAATATTAGCAGTTTCATTAAATTTATAATTTGTTTCATTAAGTAACTTATTTAAAGTGGCTCCTCCATGCACCCTTATTATTTCACTCTTTTCTTGGAGATAATCTAAGTCACGCCTTAATGTTGATTCACTAATATTTAATTGTTCTAAAAGAAAAGCATTAGAAATTGTTCCTTGTTTATTTAAAACACTTCTAATGAAATTTAGTCTTTCCTCTAATATCATAATGCTAATACACTTCATAAACAATCATAATCAGTCAAATTCGTTCATATTTGTTAAATAAACTACTTTTTATTAAAATTTTAAAAAAATAGAGCCAATAGTCAATATGTATAATTTAAATAATAGTATATTAGTAGTATATAAGATTCTTAATATTACTTTAAAAATATATTTAGATATAATATAATAATTATATAAAGTAATAAAGGATGAAATTAAAGGAAAGTGTTATGATGGAAAATATTTATTTTAGGGATGTTGAACAGGAAAATGATATATCAAATGTAGACATTAAAGTTTTAGATGCTCAGAAAAACAAGTACGCTAGAAATTATTCTTCTAGAATACAATTTCACCCTTTTACTTATTTTTATTTCATTAATAAAGGTTTTGGAAAACTTTCTATAGAAAATGAAACAATAAGTATCCACCATAAAGATATTATAGTTATAAATTCAAACATTGGTCATACTATTTATATCGATGGTTCTTGTGGGGAGTGTGAAATACTTGGCTTTGGTGTAGAATCACTATCATTATCCAAAGTAAATAAAAAGAATAATAGTATAGAGACGATTAATTTTTATTCTGCAAATGTTGAAGAAGATGACATAGATCCTTCATATTTTTATGAAATTTATGATGAATTTAACAGCGATCAAATCTTCTCAAAAGCAATGGCTAACTCGAAAGCAGCTATATTTATTGTGGAATTTTTAAGGGAATTTGAAAATAAGATTACTGTTAAGCACGACAGAAAAGTAAATAGGCAAATTGACTATATCAAAAACTATATAGACAGTAATTATGCAGAAGATATAAAGCTAGAGCAGCTTTCAACTATGGCTTATATGAACAAATTTCACTTAATTTCAGAATTTAAACAATCATATAGGGTCACTCCAATAGAATACTTGATATTAAAGAGAATTGAAGTATCAAAAAACTTATTAATTTCGACCAATCATTCGATGGAAGAAATATCTTCAATAGTTGGATTTAATTCCCAGTCATATTTTAATCAAGTGTTCAAAAAGAAAGTTGGAAAAACTCCATCTCAATTCAGAAAAAAACACAGATTGTAAGCAAAATCGCTTCATCTTAACTTTTTATAGTTATTATGAAACGATTTTTTTATTATTATAGTTTATTCCATTTTTTTAGATAATTCTTATAAAAGTCCATATTTTGAACTGTTTCTAATATACCCTTGTAATTACCGTCTTTATCCCAAACTCCATAATAAGTTACTGTATAATCACTTCCACCTATATCTCTAATTACTACGACTTTATCGCGTTTTCCTGCCTTTAAGTCTGAAATTATTTTTCTTACCTTAGGTTCTACTTGTGGTGGATGGCAGGAATATACTTCTCTTCCTAAAGATGACTTTGGTCTTTTAAATACTTTGACCTCTTTTGGGTTATTATAGTAAGAGTTTATATCATTTTCATCTACATAGGTAATTTCAATTTCTAGGGTATCAAGCATTGCTTCAAGCTGATCTAGACGTAAACGACCTTTGTCAAAGTTGATATAAGAATCTGAAAATCGCTCCTTTTGAACTTGAGTATTGTTAGTACTATTTTCTGGAATAATATCTTTATCATATTCACTTAGGTCAGCATAAAGATTTTGATAATCTTCTTCTGATAAATTCTCTTCTATTAATGGGAAAAGAATATTTTCTTCCTTATAAGTCATTTCCTCTGCCCTAAAAATTGCTTTTTCCAAAAGAAAATTATCATTTGTTTTAAATGCTTTTTTAATATCTCTTGTGATTTCACCATCAACTGCCCACATCACTTCTGATGGACCAGGCTTATTGTATTTTGCTTTTAACAAAGGATATATCAAATCACCCTTTTTCTTATAATGATCATTTAATATTTTTAGGTCATCTTTAGGATTTTCACAAATTTCACCTGATATATATGCCCTAGCTTTTGATAATATATTTTTTATCTCATTATTTTCATTATTGAAGTAATCTAAAACTGGGTTATCATACTCTTTTTTATTTTTTTCAGAATGAGTCATTCCATGAAATAATGCTGAATGAACATCACAAAGTTTTCTTACTTGCTCTTTATCTACACCTTGTTCAAGAAGAGACTCTTCGGCATCCATAATTTCTGAAGATGAGACTCCATCAAAATTTTCTTTGAAATCTTTTCTAACATCTTCTATATCTTCTCCATCAGTTAGCCTTTTTATATAGGATTTAATCAAATTTTGTCTCTCAATCACTTTGCTATCTAGTGAGGAGTCAATAATTTCATATCCTAGATCTTCAAGTTTTGAATTTATATCTTTTATAGCTAATAGCTTAGCTCCACGTTTTATTGACATTTTGCTAGCCATATTTTTTACCATCAACGGATTATCTAAACCGATAAATCCAATATTTATTAAATCATTCTTAAGTTTTTCATTTGAATGTATTAAATTTGCAATATTTTCATTTATATCAATTCTCATAGTTTATCCTCCATAATTATATTAACATATAAAGAGTATCATTATCAGTAACATTTGTTACAAAAATAAAAAAACTGTAGTAAAAATTACTACAGTTTATATTAATAATCTACTCCTGAAGAGTATTCACTATTTGCATTCCAAATTAAATATTCATTTAGACCTTGGTCATAGATGGCATCTATTTGAGCTTGTACTGCATCTCCATCATATTCCATCCAATTACCTTCACCAATCCAAGAAGCAGTAAAATCCTGAATCCACGGACGAGATACTGGCGGATGATCAAGTTGACCTAAAATTTCTTTTTCTTCATCTAAATATCTTTTTACTAGTTCATATGGTTCTAAGTCTGGTTTTTCAATATCAAACGACCAGCTTCCCCAGTGTGACGGATAAATCATTGATGATATTACATCAGTCTGATTTGCCATTTCATCAAAGTCTTGTCCTATACCCTCTGCTCGTCTTACTTGAAGGGCATAACCAAAAACATCAATTGAAATTGGCACATTATAAGCTTGTAGTTCTTCACGAGCCCTTTGTACAAAGCCTGTTATTGCACTAACTCTTTTTTCTCCTTCATCCATCTCGCTTTCATTTTCATATTCGCCTCTAGAATAATCTAATGTATCGCCAAATGTTTCAAATCCTTCAGCAAATCTTACATAGTCAAATTGAATCTCATCGAAACCTGCTTGTGCAGCAAGTGTTGCAATTTTTATGTCATAATCCTGAACTTCTTTTAAAAATGGATTCATAAAAGCTTCTTCGTGGCCATTTTTCCATAAAGTACCATCATCTAAGGTAAAGCCCCAATCTGGGTGTTTTTCTGTAATAATACTATCTTTAAAAGTTGTAACCCTACCGATAACATATATACCTCTATTGTGCAAATCTTCTATAAGAGCTTCTGGGTCGACAATATCTATTTTTGAATACTTAATATCTTCATCGTCTGTATCAAAATTCATTGTAACATTTCCCCAGTCATCTTTTATGTCAATTACAACAGTATTTAAGGCAGTATCTTCCATTAAAGCAATAATTTTATTATAAACTTCTGGATTATTAATGCTATAAGTATTGAAATATAAACCTTTTACACCATCTTTTGGATAGTATTCAGATTTTTTTTCTTCCAAAGATAGGAGTCTGGATGTATCATAGTCCATGTTATAATCATCCGGAGTTACACCTACTTCATATGGCTCTCCTACTGGTTTTTCAATGGCTTCATTAATTAATCCATTGTCTTCAAGTATTTCTTCAGCAGCCTGATCTATTGTTTTATCATCTACTTTTGAAACTTCTTTCTGATTTGTATTTGTACATGAAGTTAGAACTAATATCAAAGATAAAAATAAATAAGAAATTTTTCTTTTAATGTTCATATACACTCCTAAAAATAAAAAAGGGCGAGCAAGCATGCCCGCTCTTTTTAAATATATTATTTAAAGTTCTCTAAAGGTTCACTTTAATGAACTTCTCGCTTAGTTTTCTGGATTCGCTTTGCTCATCTCAGAAATGAAAAATGCTTTTGCATTTTTCACCCATGATCTTGTAGTCCTCTCGAAGATCACTTCGTGAACTTCTCGCTTAGTTTTCTGGATTCGCTTTGCTCATCTCAGAAATGAAAAATGCTTTTGCATTTTTCACCCATGATCTTGGGACTATTTTTCAATTTTTGTTACTACGCCTGATGCTACTGTTCTACCACCTTCACGTACGGCAAATCTTAGTCCTTCTTCTAGGGCGATTGGTTTTTGTAGTTTGATTTTGAAGGTTGCGTTGTCTCCTGGCATTACCATTTCTACGCCTTCTT
>NZ_CAMPPE010000003.1 GCF_946893725.1 Anaerococcus sp. Marseille-Q5996
GAAGCAACCCTCAAGATAAGATTTCTAAAAGTACGTAAAGAAAATACGTTAGATAGGTCCAAGGTGTAAGTGCAGTAATGCATTAAGCTAATGGATACTAAACTTTAAATCTTGACTGGAAATATTGATTGCTATTGCTTGTCCCTAACACTATTTTACTAAGTAAAATGGATGGTAGGTCAGCCGCCAGAATTCTTCAAGGTGCGTTAAGCAGCTTGAGTACAATTTACGGCGTGTTTTAAAGACAAGATAAAGGTTCAAACAAAAACTTAACCATTGAGGTTAGGTCAAGAATACAGTGGCGATGGCGCTAGGGATACACCTGTTCCCATACCGAACACAGAAGTTAAGCCTAGCAACGCCGATGGTACTCGGAGGGTGACCTCCCGGTAGAGTAGGAAGCTGCTGAATAAGACAAGCCCGTCCGGCTAATGGAGGACCCTCCATGGAATGGTCGAGCGAAGCGAGAGACTTAGTCTTTTGACTAAGTCTTTTTTAGTAAAAACAAATACACCTGTCACGAAAAGTCGCCTTCTACGAAGGCTTATCCGCGCTCCCGCGCTACTTTCCGGGGCAAATATGCCAAATCAAGGCATATTTGCCTATACCGAACACAGAAGTTAAGCTTACTAACGCCGATGGTACTCGGAGGGTGACCTCCCGGTAGAGTAGGAAGCTGCTGAATAATTGGACTTAGTCTTTTGACTAAGTCTTTTTTAGTACAAATATACACCTGTCACGAAAAGTCGCCTTCTACGAAGGCTTATCCGCGCTCCCGCGCTACTTTCCGGGGCAAATATGCCAAATCAAGGCATATTTGCCTATACCGAACACAGAAGTTAAGCCTCATTACGCTGATGGTACTCGGAGGGTGACCTCCCGGTAGAGTAGGAAGCTGCTGAATAATTGGACTTAGTCTTTTGACTAAGTCTTTTTTAGTACAAATATACACCTGTCACGAAAAGTCGCCTTCTACGAAGGCTTATCCGCGCTCCCGCGCTACTTTCCGGGGCAAATATGCCAAATCAAGGCATATTTGCCTATACCGAACACAGAAGTTAAGCCTCATTACGCTGATGGTACTCGGAGGGTGACCTCCCGGTAGAGTAGGAAGTTGCTAAATAAGACAAGCCCGTCCGGCTAATGGAGGAAAGTCCCCCGACATATTTGGGGCTCCATGGAATGGACGAGCGTAGCGAGAGACTTAGTCAATTGACTGAGTCTTTTTTTAGTAAAAACAAAAATATACCTGTCAAGGCATATTTAAGCTCGGTAGAGTAAGAAATCGCAAAATAACTTGAGAGCTGGTCAGATGACTAGTTTTTTTATTTTAAATCAAATTTCACAAATTTACCTTTATCTAATATCATTTGAAAAATCTAATTATTTATCCTATAATAAAGCTATTAATGAAAGGAATTTTTATGGTTAGTTTTAAATATAAAATTTTGGGTGTGGGACTTGCTCTTATTATTTTAAGTCCAAGCACTGCTTTTGCTGCAGAGATAATAAAATATGATGATTCTGACTTAGATCAAGTTTTTGTTGATAATAATATGGAGTATGATAAGAAAGCTGTTGAAGATCGTAAAAATGAGTATTTAGCAAATCCCAACAATGCTATTGCTCCTAATTATGAGGTTGAAAAAGTAATAATTACTGAAGAATTGACTGAAGATGATAATGGAGACATTGAAAAAACTGTGACTACGGAAACCCATTTAGAGGATACAAATCCATCACCTTTATATTCTAAAACTCCTGTTTATAAAAAAGTGGTAGATATATCTGAACATCAGAATCCTAAAAATATAAATTATGATAAATTTGCGGATGATATTGATGGGGCAATCCTGAGAACTTCAATTACCGATGCTAAAACCCTAAATATCCGCCACGATTACCATGTAAATAAGCACTATAATGAACTAAATAAACGTAATGTACCAATTGGTTTTTATCATTATTCACGTGCTATAAATGCAAGTGAAGCTGTAAGAGAAGCTAATTTTGTTTACGATTATATAAAAAATAAAAATGTTCTATTGCCGGTTTACATTGATATAGAAGATGATAATAGACAAGCAAAGGCAAGTAAGGGTGATATTTCTGCAGCTGCAGAAGCTTTTGTTACCTTTATGCAAGATAGAGGATATGTCAGTGGTATATATTCATATCCTTGGTTTGCCAATAATTATTTGACCCGTGATGTTAAAAATAAATATGAATTTTGGATAGCTGATTATAATTCTAAAGATTTTACTTCTTACAATAAATCAGACTTTTCATCTTGGCAATTTACCCACCAAGCTAGGGTAAATGGATATAATGGAAATGTTGATATGAGTGTGCATTATAAAGATTATCCTTATATGAAAACTGGTGTTTCTAGAAAACCAATGAATGTCTTGGTTGATGAAATAATTGCTGGCAAATGGGGAGTTGGAGCTGAAAGGCAAAGAAGACTTGTCTATGCTGGGTATAATTATGATATAATTCAAAAAGCTGTCAACCAAAGATTGGCAAATGCATAAAAAGGAGAATATAAATGGCTGAAATTAAATATGATATTGTTGAGACTCTTGGTGTACTTTCTGATAATGGCAAGGGTTGGACAAAGGAATTAAATCTTGTAAGCTGGAATGAACGTGATCCAAAATTTGATATTCGTGATTGGAATGAAGATCATACAAGAATGAGAAAGGGCGTAACCCTTACAAATGAAGAAGCAGAAGTATTATTTAATGTACTAAGCGAAGAATTTGGTGAATAATACTAGGACCTTAAGGATTTATTTCCTTAAGGTTTTTTATTGTCCAAAGCTTTAAAGCTCAAGCTTTTGAAGTATATTTAAAAAAGGTGATATAATGATTTATTTAGATAATGCAGCAACTGCAATCAAAAGAGAAGAAGTAATAAAATACATACTAGAACATACAAAAGAATTTGATGGTAATCCAGAAAGCACCCACGCTATGGGCCGAAATGCAAAGAAAATTTTGGAAGATTCACGTAAAAAAATTGCTGATTCAATAGGAGCCAATCCTAAAAATGTGATATTTTCATCGGGGGCTACAGAAGCAAATAATACTGTAATCAATGCCTTTCGAAACAAGGAGATTATTACAAGTGCCATAGAACATGATTCAATTTTAAATAGTATTAACAAAGATAATGCTATTTTGCTTGATGTTGATAAAAATGGACAAATTTCTGTTGATGATCTTAAAAGCAAAGTAAATGATCATACAAAACTAGTTGCAATTATGTATGTAAATAACGAAACTGGAGCAATCCAGCCGGTTAAAGAGATTGGAGACTACTTAGCAGATAGGGATATTTGGTTTCATATAGATGCAGTCCAAGCTTATGGTCACTTGGATATAGATGTAGATGAATTAAACTGTGACTCACTAGCAATATCAGGCCATAAAATTGGTGGACTTAATGGTTTTGGGGCACTTTTCTTAAGAGAAAATATTGACTCTTTTATGAAGGGTGGAGAACAAGAGAAAAATCGTAGAGCAGGCACATCCTTTGTGGCTGGGGCTTACTCAATGGCAGCTTCTTTTCCAAAGATGCTAGAAGAACGTGATCATATAAAGGAAGTTAAATCCTATTTTATAGAAAGATTGGAAAATACAAATATAAATTTTGAAATTAATGGGGATGTAGAAAAATCTTCTGCCCATATTTTAAATATTTATTTTCCTGACCAAAAGTCAGATTTCTTGCTTACATATTTAGATATGAATGGCATTTGTGTATCTGCTGGATCTGCTTGTAGGGCGGGTAGCTTTTTGCCAAGCCATGTAATTTCAAATATGTATGATGAAAATCGAGCAGAACATTCGGTAAGATTTTCCTTTGGTTATCAAAATACAAAAGAAGAAATAGATAAAGTTATAGAAGTTTTATCAAAATTATAGAATCAGCCAATATGGCTGATTTTTTTGTGCCAATATTTAAGGAAGATTTAAGCTTAGTTTAAGTTTAATCAAATGTTAGTATTTTATAATATCCATAAGGAGGAAGGGAAATGCTAACGATAAAAAACTTAAATAAAAAATTTGATAAAAAAATTATCTATGAAAATTTAAATTTAGAATTAAAACAAGGAGAAATCTTTGCCCTAATAGGTCCAAATGGTATTGGAAAAACTACCCTTATTCGCATGATGCTAGGGCTAGATAAAGATTATGAGGGAGAAATTGATAAGGGCCAAAATAAAATTTCTTATAGCCCAGAATCTCCAAATTTTTCAGAAATATTAACAGGTAAAGAATTTTTAGAGCTTATAAAATATCATCATGGATCAGATGATAATATTGGTCAATTAATGAAAAAAGTTGGACTTGATCCAGATAATAGAACTAAAATTTTAAACTATTCAAAAGGGATGCTTCAAAGGTTAGCAGTAGCCCAATCTCTAATTGGAAATCCTGATATAATTCTTTTGGATGAACCATCAAGTGGTTTAGATTTTTTTGGGCAGATGGCTATGCAAGATTTGATAAAGGGCTTAAAAACCTCGGACAAGGCAATATTATTAAACTCTCATTTGCTATATGATGTTGGAAAGATTGCAGATAGGGGAGTAATCATTATGGGTCCTAGTAATTTTAAAAAATTTTCTAAAGAGGATTTTAAGGAAAAATCACTAGCTCAGATATTTTTAGACTTTGCAAAGGAGATTGGCTATGAACCTCACTAAGTTACATATAAAGGAAAATTTAAGTAAATCTTCATTCATTATTTTTGCCATAATAGGGTTAATAATTACATTTTTAGCTAGAGGAATGAAAGTTACTGCCCCAGGAGTAAATACCAGCGGAGATTTTGGAAATTACGGTGTCCAATGGACGATAATTAGTCTAATATCTTCTCTTGCTTGTGTAACGCTAACGACTGGTAGTTTTAAAAACTATCTAAAAACTGACTTGCCAGATATATTAAAAGTACATGGGTTAAACTTAAATAAACAAATAAATCATATATTTAAGGCTAATGTAATTATTAGTATGATGATGGGTATCCTGCTTTTACTTGGATTGCTTATAAATATCTTAATAGAAAGACCTAAGATAAGTCTAATAGGATTTTTACTAGCCATTATAATTTACCTTTTAACAATATTTGTTGTAAATTTGATAATGGGAATATTAAACCTAATATTTAATTCTGCGGCAGCATCCTTATTTGGAATATTTTTTGTAATTGTTGGGGCGTTAAGAGGCATACTAACCTTTGTTTTGGAAATGCAAGGCGGACTTTTTGCTGAAATCTTGGTCAAAGTTCTATATATTTTCCCACCAATTAATGACTTGAGTAAGATTGCTCGCGATTTATTTTTAGGAGATTTTAATAATTTTGCATTAGTTGGTCAATGTTTGCTCTATGTTTGGATTTTGATTGGCTTATATTATTTAGTAAAGAAATGGAAGGTGGGAGATGAAAAATAAGATTATTTATTTTATTATTGGGCTAATATTAATTATATTTAATTACCAAAATCGTATCACTACTATTGATAATACTACCTTAGATTTACTAGAAGATGTAAATAATTATGATACGGAAAAACTATGGCCAGGATTTGAGAATAAAGACTATATGAAAGATATTAGGTATAATTCTTGTAAAGAGTATAGATATGATAAGGGAAATATTACTTTTAAAAATCCTGATCAACCAGTAGTAAGTATTGAAGCTTTAAAAGATGGTAATATTCCTTTAATAAAAGCAGTTCCATTTGAAAAATTTAGAGACATAGCCGACCAAGCTGGTTCATCAGGTGCAAATATAGAAGCAAAATATAAGTCAGTAATAATCCATGAATCATTCCACTGCTTTCAAATGGAACATGGGCTAAGTGAAGTGGCAGATATTAGTGATACAATTGATATAGAAGACCCAGATTATGAAAAATTTGTAGAAGCTTGTAAAAAATTAAATCAAGATGATACATATAAAAAACTCTGGGAAGATGAATATGAATCTTTACTATATTTATATGAAAATAATGATGCTAGCAAGTATAAAGAATCTAGGAGTAAACGATTTTCTTATGTGAAATCCAATTTTCCTGATGAATTTGATTATTTTAATAAACTAGTAACTTATAAAGAATTTATAGAAGGTAGTGCCAGATTTGTAGAGGAAAAATATATGGTAGACCTTTTAAATGACCTATATATCAATTATGAAGATAGGATTTTCTATAGTATTGATACCTCTCTTTATTCAGAAGGGTCATTAAAGGCGAAGATACTTGATAAATATTATCCACAATGGAAAGAAAATATAGATTTTTCTAGGGATAATAATTTTGATAAGATGTTTAAAAAAGGAAATATTTTGTGAATGAAAAAATTTTAGTAGTCGATGACAATGATGAAATACGTGATATAGTTAGGCTCTATCTTAAAAATAGCAACTTTGAAGTGTTTGAAGCAAAAAATGGAAAAGATGCCTTGAATTTTTTAAAAAATAATAAAATTTCTTTGATGATCCTAGACATAATGATGCCAGAAGTAGACGGGATAGAAGTTTTAAAAGCAATTGGTAATGACAGAGATTTTCCTATAATATTTCTATCAGCAAAATCTAGTGTAAAAGATAAGATAGAAGGTCTATACCTTGGAGCGGATGATTATTTATCAAAACCCTTTGACCCAGGAGAACTGGTGGCAAGGGTTATTGCACTTTTAAGAAGAAATAATCGAAAATTAAATAATAATATAGTAAAAATAGGAAATCTAAGTTGGGATAAGGAAAATAGACTTGTTTACAAAGATGATAATCTTTTGACTTTACGATCTAAAGAATATGAATTACTTACTATGTTTATGACAACCCCTGGCAAGGTATTTACCAAACAAGAAATTTACGAAAATTTATGGCAGGAGTATTATTTTGAAGATGACAATACAATTATGGTTCATATATCAAATCTTAGAGAAAAAATAGAAGATAATCCCAAAAGCCCAGCAAAAATAATTACCATAAGGGGATTAGGATATATGCTTAGGAAAGAATAATGAATACAAAAAAGAATATTTTTAAAAATACTATCATTTTTATAATAGTTTTTTTACTGTCTACAATTATATTTTTTGCAAGTCTATTAAAGATTTTAGATGGAGGCCGTTTTGAAAATTTATTCGGTGAATACATGCCCGTATCCGATAATATTGACGAAAGCTTATTAAACTGGCAAAAGATAGAAGAACTTGGTGGATCTGGTTTTGTAGTGGATGGGAACAAGGTAATAAGATCTTACAATAAAAAATATAATAAAGAATATTCTAATTCTCAGCTCTTAGATTTTGCAACAATAGATGGGAAAAATCAAAGCACTTTTGTCTTTAACACCTACGATGGAAATAAGTTTTTTTTAAATTATCCTAGCGATAAAGTTTCTACATCTATAAATATTAATTTAAACGAGGGCCAAAGCACACTTAAGACCAGTTTAATTGTTTTGTTGCTTTTAATAATTGGAATTTATATATTTATAATATATTTTATAGTTCGTTGGCTATCAAATAAGATAAGTAATGAATTGAGAGAGATATATAAAAAACAAGAAAAAGATAAGGATCTTTTATTTAAGGGCATAGCCCATGATGTAAAGACGCCTTTGTCAGTTATATTATCTTATAGTAGGGCAGTTGATGAAAATGTAATTGATAATGAAAAAAGAGAAGAATATCTAAAAGCAATAGGAAGAAATGCTGAGATTTTAAATCAAAGGGTAGATGAACTTTTAGAATTTTCAAGCTTAGATAATTTTTCTATTAGCAAAGAAAACAAAGATATTTTGGAACTTGTAAGACGATATGTCGGAGATAATTACTCATATTTTTTAGATAATAATGCAAGTGTAGAAATACTTTTTGATGAGAATGAAAAATATTTTGCCCTCGTTGATGAAAAATTATTTCAAAGGGTACTTCAAAATTTATTACAAAACTCCATAGACCATAATAAAGAAAATGTTATAATTTCAATTGATTTTATAGACGATAAACTTATCATAAAGGATAATGGTAGGGGCATAGACCCTAAAAATATAGAAAATATTTTTGACCCACTTTTTACCGAAGATTCTAGCCGCCAAGGAGAAAAACTTCGAGGTATGGGTTTATCTAATGTTAAAAAAATTTGTGAGCTTCATAACTGGCAAGTTTACTATAAAAATGGCTTTGTAATCAGCTTCTAAAATAGTATAGTATTTTTCTGATATATAGGGAGGGTGCTAATGAAAGATAAAAAAGATACAAAAGTAGTAGTAGGTATCAGCGGCGGGGTAGATTCCTCAGTTGCAGCCCTGCTTTTAAAAGAAGAAGGCTATGATGTAGTCGGAATATTTATGAAAAACTGGGATGACACAGATGAAAATGGTGTGTGCACTGCAGAAGAAGACTTCGAAGATGCAGTAGCCATTGCAAATCAAATCGGAATTCCTTATTATTCGATAAATTTTGAAAAAGAATATTATGATAGAGTATTTACCTACTTTTTAGATGAATACAAAAAAGGTAGAACTCCAAATCCTGACATAATGTGCAACAAGGAAATAAAATTTAAGGCATTTTTAGATTATGCTAAAAACCTAGGGGCTGATTATGTAGCAACAGGACACTATGCCAGAGTAGATAGATCTGGGGATGAAACAGTGATGCTACGTGGACTTGATAACAACAAAGACCAAACATATTTTTTAAGTCAATTATCCCAAGATCAAATTAAAGATGTATTATTCCCAGTAGGAGAATTACAAAAATCTGAAGTAAGAGAGATAGCAAAAAAATATAATCTTGCAACAGCAAATAAAAAAGATTCCACAGGAATTTGCTTTATTGGAGAACGCGATTTTAATGAATTTTTAAGCAACTATATGCCAGCCCAACCGGGAGATATTGTTGATACAGAAGGAAATGTTTTAGGAAAACACGATGGACTAATGTATCATACCATCGGCCAAAGACGTGGTCTGGGAATAGGTGGCGATGGAGCAGCTTGGTTTGTATGCGGCAAAGATTTAGAAAAAAATGAGCTTATAGTTTGCCAGGGAGCAGACAATCCACTTCTATTTTCAAATAAGCTATATGCTAGCGAATTTTCTACCTTCACAGATAAAAAAATCCCAAGAGAATTTGACTGTACAGCCAAATTTAGATACCGCCAAAAAGATATAAATGCCCATGTAAAAGTTTTAGATGACAATCATGTAGAAGTGACATATGATGATACCAAGGCAGTAACTCCTGGCCAAGCTGCAGTATTTTATATGGATGAAATTTGCATAGGATCAGCAATAATTGATGAAGTATATAATGGGGAAACTAAGCTAAAAGTTTAATTTTTGGAAAGATTTATTTATGATAATAGACAATGATTATAGTTTTATTGGCTCTGATATCAGAAAAATTAGAGAAGCAAAGGGTATTACTCGCAAGGAAATAGCTGAGAATATGTATGTTTCTGAAGAGACTATTAGGAGAATAGAAAAGGGAGAAAATGACCCTAGAATCTCTACTCTAGTACCTATTTGTAATTATATTGGTATTGATATCAAAGATTTAATAAATGATAGAGAATTTGAATATAATAATTTATTATCATTAAGAAAAGAAATTGGTGACTTATTAAATAATGCCTCAATTGACAAGGCAAAAATTTTAATTAGAAGCCTAGATGACTTGGATTTTTCTAAAAATTTAGCCCATGAAAAAGAATTATATGCTACAAAACATTATTTTAATGGATTGTTGGCTATAAAAAATAATAAAGAGGGATCTAATCCTTCTGATCAACTAGAAAATGCACTTTCAGATTTGAATACTAAATTTAAAATAAATAGATTTAAGAACTACAAATACGATGAGTTTTCTCTTAGGATTTTATTAGCCCTTGCCTTAAATGAATATAAAAAAGGAAATTTTGAGCTTTACAAAGACATTATGACCGAGATGAGTAGCTATATAAATTCAAACATTGAAAATTATTTTGTTTTTTGCTACAATTTAGCAGTTTTTTACACAAGAATTAAAAAATATAATCAGTCTCTTCAAATTTGCAATCAAGCCATTGCGGAGGCAAGATATGTAAAAGAAAATTCATATTTAAATATGCTTTATTATGCAAAGGGGATTAACCACCTATCCTTACACGAATATGATATGGCAAAAGAAAGTTTTGATTATTGTAAAGTATTAACGAACATATTTGCATCAGATATTATAAAATCTAGCTTGTCAAATCAAATTGACAGCTTACTAATAAAAAACAACTAATATAAAACATAAGAATCCACAAAAATGTGTATTTAAATCATTTTTTCTATATGCTACCATGTAAGCAACAAGGAGGTAGTAATATGAAAAAAATTAAAAAAGCTATAGTAGTCGCATTTTTATTAATGCTAGCATTTAACCTTAACCTAAATAAAAGCAATCAAGTAGCAATCGATGATCTTGATGAACACATCATCGATATATTTTACCTAGCATAAAAATTAGCATTGAAAATTAAGGCACATAGAAAAATGATTTATAGATAGAAGTATAGAGATAAATATTATTTCGTTTACCTCCTTAGTAAATAGCTTCTATTTGGAGATTAAACACATAGTGTAAGGAGATATTATGAAAAAAAATAAAGTATTAGTTGGCGCATTATCAATCACATTATTAACAAATACAATTTTACCAGCAACAAATATTGCTACAAAATCAAATACACCAATTGCAAGTGTTGCCTATGCTGCAAGTAATTCAAATGAATCACAAGAAGCTGTTGAAAAAATTAATTACTTAAAAGAATTAACTACTAGCCTTGAAAATATAAGTGGTGGCCTAGGAGGCAAACAAGTAAGCTGGCTAAAAGAATTAAATCACGCTGCTGATTTGATGACAAAAATTGTAAAAAGTGGAATAAATAGTGCATCTGAATTAAGAAATAAAATTATACCAAGAATTGACTTGCTAATAAATGTAGCAGAAACCATTACAGCTGATGCAACAGAGCTGGCTGATAGTGAACAACAAGCTCACATAATAGTTGGATTTTCAGTTACACGTGCCATACTTAAAGCAACAGATTTATTTGAAAACGCAGAAGGTCTAACAAAAGCATCAGAAAACTTGACAGCATCCCTAGAAAAAGCTCGCCAAGTGCCAAAACTAACCGAGGATTCAAAAAGAACCCACTATACTTTACAAAAACTTGATAAAGCCATTGCAAATGCTAAAGGAATAAGAAACAAAGAACTAAAAAATAAACTTGATCCAGCAATCCTAGCGGAAGTGGATATTTTAATCAGACAAGCTCAAGAAGTAAAAAGAAATACCTCATCAACTGTAGCTGAAGTTAACGCTATGACTCAAAAATTAAATGAAAAAATAGAACAAGCTATTTACGCCATTCCAGAAGGTGAAAGAGCTGCAAACAAAATTCAAAAAAGAGGACTTGAAAAAGATATACAGGCAGCCAAAAACCTACGTGACTTTAGCCTAAAAGGGAAAGTTGACTCATCTGTAATCAGAGAACTAAACAGAGAAATTACTCTAGCAAGTAGGGTTTTTAATAATAGCAAATCTACTTTACATCAAGTAGAGGCAGCTGATCAAGCAATTGTAGCCGCAATGAATAATGCACTTTCAAAAGCAGAAGAAATAGAAACAAAAGATGAAGAAATCCCAACTGAAGAAACTGCTCCAGAAGTAGAAGAAAACATAGATATTGAAAATGAAAGTATAGACGAAATAGAGTCTGAAACTGAAATTGAAAGTGATGATAAGGAATCGGAAGAAATAGAAGATACTGAAGCAATTGATGAAATAAACTAAATTGAAGAATAGTAGCATAGTAAAGCCTCTAATTGTAGAAAAATTAGAGGTTTTTTATTATAAAAAATTAATAAAAAAATCACAAAATTAAAGATTAAATATAGAATATAAATTATAATTTAACAAGTGATTGAATCATATTTTACGGGGTATTTTTTACATAAGTATAAAAGAAAACTTATACTTATAATATATCAAGGAGGAAGATATGAAAAAGTCACTAAAAGTAGCAATAATTACTTCACTATTATTGGTACCAACTACAGTTGTAAAAGCTGAGAATACTGACAATATAGTTCCAATTTCATCAGAAAATAAAATGGAGTTGAAAGAATACATCTTCCAAATTTTAAGTATTGATGAAAATGAAAACGTTAAATTAGTATATGTCGGCCAAGTTGATGGTAATTCATTTAGCAAAAATCTAAAGGATAACGTGAAATTAACCCTACCTAAATCATATTTTGATGAAGAGGTCAATGAAAAAGATAGAATTTTATTAAAATCTAATAAAAATCCTGAAGACCTAAATGAATTAGATATTAGCAAAGAAGACCTAAGCTTATACGAAAAGTATAAAAAACCAGAAAATAGAGAAGTAGACAAGGTTCCAGAAGATGCAACAGTAGGAACATTTGTTGTAAAAGAAGTAAATAATGAGGCAAATACACCTACAGCTGTATTAATAGATGAAAATAATCCTAGAATTGAATATGTAATTGATACTGATCAATTACGAGATGATGATGTAAAAGTAAATGATAGGTACAAAATCTACTGGAATGGAATAGCTTTCCAATCATTCCCAGCAAAATTTGGTGAAATTTATAGGGTTGAAGAACTAGAAAGTAAAAAACCTGATAATGACCCAACTGATGAAGTTCCAGAAGATGCAACAATTGATGAATTTACAGTTAAAGAAGTAAACAAAGATGGCAATAAACCAAGTGCTATCCTTTATAGTAATTCTGATAAATCAAGCGAATACTCTATCACTTTCGAACAACTAGGTGATGAAAATGTTAACGAAAAAGATAGATATAAAATTTATTGGGATGGAAAAGTTTTAAGCTCAAACCCAGCACAATTTGGAAAAATTTATAAGGTTGAAAAACTAGAAAAAGAGCAGACAGATAAAAAGAAAGAACTAGCTATCAAAATGTATGATAGTTTAGTACAATCACAGGCTGCATCAATTTTACTAGAAAAAGCTCCAAAAACTGTTGAGAGTATAAGAGATAAATTAGGTGATTACATGGGTAAAGCAAATGGGATTATGGAATATGCTTATTCAGTTTTCTTAACAGAAGAAGAGAAAAAAACTGGTAGTAGAGATTCAGCTATAATAAAGATGATGCAATATAAATATGATAAAAAATTAGAAAGTCCAAGTGATCAAGAACTGGCAAAATCAATATTCTTAAACACAATAAGTGCAAATGCTGGTAAAAAATTACTAAATGATTTTCCAAATTTATCAAAAGGTATCTCAAAGGAATTAAAAGCAAATGTAGAAAAATCAGATGAGATTATTAACAGAGCTTTAAAGAACCTTAAATAAAAATAAATAATAATAGCCCCGTTAGTTCGGGGGCTATTTTATTTAAAAATTAACACGGATTTAACATCTGATTTGATAATATGAAATTAGCAAAGGAGGTATTTATGAAAAAAATTGCAAGTTTAGCACTAGCAATGCTTGTTATTCCAAGTGTAAACTCATTTGCAGCTAGTGAGAACAATCAAATTAACGAGAATAATCAAAAAATGGAAATGAAATCCGAAAGTAAAGAACAAAAAGAAAATCAAGAGGACCTTTATGAAGTAATAGAAGTTTTTGACAATACTGTTACTTTAAAATTTATTGAAACTCTAAATGGCAACCAAATTCCAACTTACATTGGTGCAGAATTCAATGTAGCTAAAGAAAAATTCTCCCAAAAAGATATAAAAGTTGGTGATAGATTCAAAATAACCCACGATGACATAATTATGCCATCAAACCCTGCACAATTTGGTAAAATTTTTGCAATTGAAAAAGTTGAATCCAATAGTAACGAAAACGATGACGTAAAAGAAGAACAAATTACAGAAAACTTTGTAGTTGAAAAAGTTAATGAAAATGGATATACAATAGCTGATATAAATAATTTAGAAAATAAGTTCAATATCAGCAAAAAAGAAGCCAACAATATGGACCTAAATATTGGAGATAAACTAGAAATTACCCACAATGGTGTAATTTTAGAATCATATCCAGCTCAATTTGGAAAAATAATTGAAGTTTTAAAATATGATGATGAAGAAAAAGAAGAAGAAAAACCAGAAGATAATATTACTGAAACATTTATAGTAGAAAATGTGTCAGATGGTGGATATACTATTTACGAAAAATCCAACAAAGACAATAAATATTTTATTTCAAAAGATGATACAAAATCTATGGATTTGATGGAAGGTGATAAAATAGAAATCACCCATACAGGCCTTGCTACAAGATCATATCCAGCACAATTTGTCGGTGAAATAAAAGTTCGTAAATTAGATGCTGAATCAAAAGAAAAAATGCCAGCAAAAGATAAAAAAGAAGATTCAAAAATAAAAAATGAAGATAATAAAGATGTAAAACCAGCTGGCAAAGTTAGGGAAAAAGACCTTGAAAAGTCAAAAATGGATATAATGGATAAAGAAAAAATGGAATCCATGGACAACAAAATGGCGGGAGAAAACCCAAAAACTGGAATTCTTTCATCAATTGGACTAGTAGGTTCAAGTGCGGTAGCAATTGCCCTAGCAAAAAAAATTAGAAATTACCAATAAAAATAAGCCCTTGTGTTAATTCACAAGGGTTTTACTTTAAATATTTATTTCCAACACTATAGGAGTATGGTCTTGGCGTTTGCCAGAGTCAATTATATCCGAACGAGTCACATTATCCTTTATCCTATTGCTGACTAAGAAGTAATCAATTCTCCAGCCTGAATTATTGATCTTGCTTGTTTTTACTCTTTGTGCCCACCAGGTGTATTTTCCTTCTACATTTCCATGTAGGTATCTAAATGTATCAGTAAATCCGCGGCTAAGTATATAAGTAAAACCTTCACGTTCTTCATCGGTAAATCCTGCAGACATATGGTTATTTTCTGGATGAGCTAGGTCGATTTCTTCATGGGCAACATTAAAATCTCCCGCTGCAATTACAGGTTTTTCTTTATCGAGTTTTACAATATAATCAGAATATTTTCTATCCCATCTTTGCCTATCAGAAAGTCTCTTTAGCTCATTACCTGCATTTGGAGTATAGACTTGAGTAAAATAAAAATCTTCAAACTCTAAAGTAACCATTCTTCCTTCAAGATCCATAGGCTCTGGGGCATCTATAATTGGGAAATTGCTGTTACAATCCAAATCTTTTTTATAAAGCGTCATACAACCTGCATAGGATTTGCGGGCTCCCTCTGCAGAATTGATATGAACGTAATTATAATCTGGGAAAAATTCTTCTAGTTTTTCTTTATGTTTTTTAGAAAGTCCTGTTTGTGGTAATTTTGTCTCTTGAAGCGCAATTACATCAGGATCTTCTTTTTTTATAGTTTCAATAACTTCACGAGTCATAACAGCTCTGTTTGAATCACTTGTCAGTGCTGCATTTAGTGAATCTATATTCCATGAAATAAATTTCAAATTAATCTCCTTTATAATTTCTATCTTACTTTAACTATAAAATTTTTATAAATAAATGCAAGTGAATAGAGATTTAAAATTTGTAACAAATATGTAGAATGTTTTATTGTGGGTATAATAAATATAAGAAAGACTTACAAAGGAGGACATTATGAGAAAAAAAATTTTTGTATTAGGTCTTAGTATGGCATTTGTTTTTTCAATTGGAAATAATGTCTACGCTAATAATACAAGTATAGAAAATCAACAAGAAGAAAATCGTACATATGTTTATGAAGTTATCAAAGTAGGAGAAAAAAGTGTAACTTTGCTTTATCAAGAAGAAATCAAAGATGATTCTATTATTATAGAGGAGATTGATAGTAATACTAATCTAGACCTTGATAAGAAATATTTTGAAGATGATGTAAATATTCACGATATGTATCAAATCAAGAGCAAAGAGAAACTTTCTAATTTAGATAAGGAAAATATCAAAAAAGAAGATATTAGCCTTAAGGAAAAGTATGTAAAACCGACAAATATGGCCAAGGAAGATTTGCCAAAAAATACAGAAAAACTGGATTTTATAATAGAAAAACTTGAAGGCGATAAGAAAAGTGGATATGAAGCTACTATAGCCGAAGTGGGTAATAAAAATAACAAGTATTTTATAAATAGTGATAATTTGCGTGATGAGAATCCACAAAAAGATGATAAATACACTATTTATTGGGACGGTGTGACCTTAGAATCATATCCTGCTCAATTTGGCAAGATTTTTAGAGTTGAAAAATTAGCAAAAGAAAATCAAGAGAGTCTAGAATTTGAAATTGATGAGATTATAATAAATAAAGATAATAAGACTGCCATAGTTTTTGAAACAGAAAATAAGACCAATGTATTTTCAATCGACCTAGAAGATTTGAAAGATGAAAATGCAAAAGCTGGTGACAGATACGAGATTACTTGGAATGGAATAGCTACTAAGTCAATTCCAGCTCAATTTGGCGAGATTTATGAAGTAAAGAAAACTTTTGATAATAAAGAAGAGATTAAAGAAAAAGCTGAATTTGAACTTGTTGATATCACTGATAGCAAGGAAGGTAAGGATGCCAATCTTAAAAAATCTGATTCTTTTGGTGGGATTAGCCTAGTAATTCTATCAGAACTAGAAGATGACAAGGCTCAAATCGGGGATAAGTATTTGATAACCTACACAAAAGATTCGCTGGGTCACATAGGTGTCATAGAAAAGGTCGAAAAAGTTAAAAATGAAGATGATGCTGATGTAAAATTTGACGAACTTAAAAAGAGAGTTGATGAAGCAGGAAACATAGTACTAGGTGATGGCACTTTTACAAAAGAAAGTGCTGAAAGATTCCAAAAAGCTTTTGAAAATGCTAAGGAAATTTTGAATAAATCTGATGCGACCCAAGAAGAGGTTGATAAGGCGGCCAAAGAGTTAAGAGAAGCTATGGATGGACTTAGCGAAAAAATGGGAGTTATTACTCGTCAATTTGTCCTAACAGAAATTGTCGAAAAGGGCGGCAAAAAAGCTCGTCTTACTGATATAGAATATAAGAATAAGGAATTTACCATAGATTTTGAAAGCTTAGGAGATCCAAATGCCAAAGTTGGTGATATTTACAATGTCACCATGGAAAATGTTGATCCAAATGAATCACCTTATCAAATGGGCAAGGTTACAAAAATAGAAAAAGTTCCAAATTATGGAAGACTAATTGATGCTATTGAAAAAGCTAAAAAAGCCTATGACAAAAACAAAACTTACACTAAAGAAAGTTTAGCAGATTACAACAAAGCCTTTGAAACTGCACAAGATATGATTGCCAAGAATTCACTGGATAGTCCAGAAAATATCGACAAAGCAGCAAGTGAACTAGAAAAGGCGGCTGATGGTCTAAAAGAAGTCAAAAAAGACCCTGCCAAAGAAAACAAAAAGGCAAAAACTGTAAAGGGTTGGAATCCTAATACAGGCATTACTCCAGTAGCTCCACTACTTGGAATAATTGCAGGGGCCGGATATTTATTAAAAAAGAAAAAATAGATAGAAATTACGGGTAAGAAATTGCCCGTAATTTTTTTGCTTAAAGATATATGCTATAATAAAGTTATGATATTAGAAGCATTTGAAAATATCCGAATTGATAAATATATTTCTGACGAATTTGAAGAAATTCCAAGGGAGAAAATAAAAACTTTTATCAAGGATAATAAAATAAAAGTTAATAATAAAGATATCAAACCTTCATATAAGCTTGAAATTGGTGATGAGCTTGAGATATCTGATGAGCTTTTTGAAGTCCCAGAAATAAAACCAGAGCCAATGGATTTAAAGATAGTTTATGAAAATGATGATTTTGCAATAATTGATAAGGATGAAAATGTAATTGTCCATCCAGCAGGATCCATAATTACTGGGACTTTGGTAAATGGTTTACTTGATAAATACGGCTACCAAGGACTTTCTCATATAGGTGGAGATGACAGACCAGGCATTGTCCATAGGCTTGATAAGGATACGACTGGACTTATGGTTATAGCAAAAAATAATGAATCCTACAAGTATTTAAAAACTCTTTTTGAAACACGAAAAGTAGATAAGGAGTACCTTGCAATTGTTCACGGAAATTTTGAGCAAAAAACTGGCAGGATAGAAAACTTTATGGACAGGGATCCTAATAATCGCAGAAAAATGGCGGTTAGTCCTAGTGGAAGGGTTGCCATTAGTGAATATGAAGTTTTAAAAGAAGTTTCAGGATATTCTCTTATTAAAATCCATATCATAACCGGTCGTACCCATCAAATTAGGGTTCATATGACTCATTTAAATCATCCTCTTGTGGGAGATCCAGTTTATGGTAATGTAAAGACCAATTTTAATTTAGACCATCAATTGCTTCATTGTACTTATTTAGGTTTTACTGATAAAGATGGGCAATACGTCAGCTTTAATGCAAATCCCCATAAAACTTTCTTAAAATATCAAGATGTCTTAGGACTTGGAGAATAAAATGTATTCAAAAACAAACACCTGCTCACTTTTGGGTTTGGCAGGAAATTTGGTAGAAGTAGAATCAGATATCACTTCTGGCTTACCAGCATTTTTAATAGTTGGTTTGCCAGATTCATCTATAAAAGAATCAAAGGAAAGAGTAAGAGTTGCCATCAGTAACTCTGGCTATTCCTTTCCACCAGGTAGAATTACAGTTAATTTATCACCAGCTGACCTTAAAAAAGAAGGAACTCAGCTTGATTTGCCAATAGCAGTTTCACTTTTAAATTCCATGGGAGTAATCACATATCCATATGATGATTATGTATTTTTGGGAGAACTTGCTTTAGATGGAAGGATTTTGCCAGTTAGGGGTGCCCTTGCAATGGTAATTTCTATGAGAGAGCTTGGTTTTAGTAAATTTATAATCGCGGATGAAAATAAAGAAGAATGTGCAATTATAAATGATGTCGAAATTTTACCATTTTCAACTTTAAATGATATAGTTGCATTTATAAACAAGGAAAAGGAAGTAAAGGCCTATCAGTTAGATTTGTCAAAAGCAAATCAAGAAGTTGAATACGATTTGGATTTTGCTGATATTAAGGGGCAAGAAAGTCTAAAAAGAGCCCTGCAAATTGCTGCAGCCGGCAACCATAATTTATTGATGATAGGACCGCCAGGGTCAGGAAAAACTTTTTCTGCCAAACACCTACCTACCATACTGCCTGATATGAGCTTTGATGAAAAAGTTGAAGTAACCAAAATTTATTCAATAATGGGACTATTGAACAAGGGAAGATTAGTAAATGAAAGGCCATTTAGATCACCGCACCATTCAGCTAGTGAAGTAGCCCTAATAGGTGGCGGGCATTCAATACCTAAGCCTGGAGAAATTTCTCTTGCTCACAGGGGAGTTTTATTCTTAGATGAATTTCCAGAATTTAATAAAAAAACTATAGAAGCACTCAGAGAACCCCTTGAAAATCGAGAAATAAATATTTCACGTGCCCAAGCAAGTTTAAAGTATCCTTCAGATTTTATATTAATTGCTGCAATGAACCCTTGTCCTTGTGGAAATTATGGTAATCCTTTAAAGGAATGTAGCTGTTCTCAAAATGAAATTAGAAGGTATTTAAACAAAATTTCAGCTCCAATTCTTGATAGGATTGATATTCACATTGAAATATCTCCTGTTAAATACGAAGATTTGAGAAATAATACACCTTCAAAATCTTCAAAGGAACTCAAGGAAGAAGTGGTTAAAGCTAGAAAAATCCAAGAAGACCGCTACAAATGCGAAAAAGTTTCTACAAACTCAGAACTTTCTACAGCCCAGATGAAAAAATATATAAAACTTAGCCCAGAAGTTGAAAAAATAGCAAAAATGGCTTTTAATAAATACAATTTTTCAGTAAGAAGTTTTAATAAAATAATAAAAATGGCTAGAACTATAGCAGACTTAGACCAAAGTAGCAATATCGAACAAAAACACCTCTTAGAAGCAGTTAGATATAGAACTTTGGATGGGAAATATTGGGGAGAATAATATTTTGCCAATGTTTTTTATAATGGTGGTATATTCTATCTGCAAGATAAAAAGTTAAAATAATCTCAATAACGGAGGAGTTATGAAAAAAAGCAATAAAGTAAGTCTTGTTATTGTTTTAACATTGAGTTTATCATATTTACTCTTTTCAAATGAAAATTTTGTAAAGCAGAATTATAAAACTAGCGAAGAGACCTCTGTAAATATAAATGAATTTGCTGTCAAAGAAAAAATAATGCACGGTGCAAGCATAGACATAGACCGCCTTGCATTTAGAAAATCTATTATAGACAAAAATAAAAGTAATAAAAGGTCCTTGTTTGTTGATAGCAACGATGGATATAATTATGAAACATCTTTAAATATTAATGAAGAAAACGAATTGGAAGATAAGAATAGCCCAGTTTTAGTAGAAAATTTATTTACTGAAAACAATATGCCAATAGTAAGCTCTACTCAACCAGAGAATATAGAGAATAATTTGCTAAGCTCCAACGATAATCCAAGAGAGAATGACAAATTGACTGTTAGTAATGAAAATCTAACAGAGAATGAAAAATTAATTATTAAAAATGATAACAAAATAGAATATTTATATCAATTAGATAATAATGATTTTGAATATAATAAAATAGATAGTAATTCTCCTATTTTAATAAATGAAATTAATTTGCACCAAAACCCGTCAGCTGATACTAATGAAGGAAAAATTATTGAAACTAAAGTAAATAATTCTTTTGTAGAGAATAAAGAAATTAGAAACTCTCTTATCGAAAAATCTAATTCTAATATTATTGAAAAAATTAAAGATACTATTATAAAAAATAGTGAATCTATCGAGGAAATCACTTCTAATAATCTAGAAAATAACAAAAATAAAGACGCAAAGAAAAAAGAAAATTCAAAATACGGTCCTAAAGAAGATAAAATTAAGAAAAATGAATTAAAAGAACAAAAAAAGCAGTTTGATGAATTAAGTTCGAATTCAAATAAAGCAAGTAATGATAATCACTTTAAGGCATCTTTGAATAAATTGGATAATGACTTAGAAAAACAAGAAACCATTAGAAAAAATAATAAATTCGACTAAAATGAGAATTTTTGGAAATTCGAGTTTTTATCAAATCTGACAAATATTAATAACAAATAATTAAATTTAAGAGACCAGAGAGACCTGAAAGCAAGGGTTCTTTTTTTATTTATATTATCTAATTTCTATAATATAATGTAATTAAGAATAAATATTGGGCGGGAGAATTATGCTTGATCAACGTGATATATTAGAAAATATTGATAAATTTGTTTACGACTTGTTTGACTACGCTCTTTATTATCGAGCAAGTGACATACATATTGAGCCTGAAGAAAATTATGGCAGAGTAAGGCTTAGAATAGATGGTAGACTAGATGAAATACTAAGGATAACTAGGAAAAATTATGAAATGCTTGTATCAAAACTAAAGCTTCTGGCAAATATGGATATAAGCGAGCATCGAAGACCTCAAGATGAAAATTTAAAAATTCCAGCATATGCAAATGTGGACTTTCGAGTTTCAGTAATTGGCACCATTAATGGAGAAAAATTGGTAGTTAGAATCTTATCTTTGGGAGAATTTAAGGAAAATGCAAATTTACTAGGATTTAGTCAAAAATCAAAGCAAAAATTAGAAGAGGCTATGAAAAATCGTTCTGGAATGATTATTTTTTCTGGTCCAACTGGCTCAGGAAAATCTACATCTCTTTATTCTTTGCTTGAAGAACTCAATAATGATTTTGAAAATATTATAACCGTTGAAGACCCGGTAGAATACAACATCGAAGGAATAAATCAGATAAATATCAATGAAAAAATTGATTTTACTTTTGCAAAGGCCCTAAGATCAATTCTTAGACAAGACCCTGATATAATCTTAATTGGAGAAATCAGAGATTATGAAACAGCACAAATTGCAATTAGAGCTGCTATTACTGGTCATTTGGTTTTGACAACCCTACATACAAACAATGCACTTTCATCTATTATTCGTTTAAAAGATTTGGGAGTTGAAAATTATTTATTATCATCAGCCATAAATTCTGTTGCCAGCCAGAGATTAGTAAGAAAACTATGTTCTTGCAAAATTCCAGATAAAATGACAGATTTGGAATATAATTTAGCAAAAAAATATTGTGATATTGATAGAAGCCAAGAAATTTTTAGAGCTAATGGATGTCCAAATTGTAATGACGGATATAAGGGAAGGGAAGCCTGCGAAGAAGTATTTACTCTAACTGATCAATTTCGAGATATGATTAGAAATGGTAATATAGATTTGGTTAGTGTAAATGAATTTGTAAAAGAAACAGATTTTACTCCTATGGTTCATAATGGACTTCAAAAAGTTTTTGATGGAGTTACTAGTTTTGAAGAGTTAATAAATGTTATGTATGACCAAATATAAATTTACAAATTAATTAAGAAATTAGATAGATCATACAATTTTTATTAATATGATGTGGTATAATTATAAACGTGTTTTTATATTTGAAGGTTTTATGACTTTAAATGATATTATGGCGGCTTTGGGAGTTGTAATTAATGGTATCCCTCAAGCGCTTTTAGCTTTATCTGTGGGCTTTGCTGCTTTTCCAACTTCACTGGGTTTTGCGGTTGGAGTTATAGCTTGTACCATTTTACAATCACCAATTCCAATTTCTATGCAAGCTGAAACTATTGCCTTAGCAGGGGCTTACGGTGATGATGTAAGAGAAAAATTATCAGTTGTATTTTGGGCTGGGGTAATAATGACCATCCTAGGTATTACTGGTAGTTTAAATTATATTGTGGATTTAGCTGGTGAGTATGTCCTAAATGGTATGATGGCTGGAGTTGGATTAATTTTAGCGAAAATTGCTGTAGATGGATTAAAACTTGAAACAAAAATGGTAACATTAATTTCTATCCTGACAGCTTTTATCACTTATTTTATCTCAGGAAGAAATTTAGTTTATACCATAATTATTTCGGTAATTATCTCTTCAATTTATGCAAACATTAAAAAAATGGAAATCGGGAAAGACATAAATGAAGAAGAAAGAAAACTTTCTATAAAAAAACCGATTTTAAATAAAAAAGTAGTTAGGGGAGGTCTTTCTCTATCATGTTTGACCATTGGTGCTAACATTGCTTTTGGGAACATTACTGCATCATTATCAGATGGAAATGTTGTTGCAAATATTGACCACTTAACAATATATTCAGGGATCGCTGATGCTGTTTCATCTCTATTTGGTGGAGCACCAGTAGAAGCAATTATTTCTGCAACAGGAGCAAGCGATAATCCAGTAAATTCAGGTATTTTAATGATGGCAATACTTGGAATAATTATGTTTATGGGACTGTTACCAAAGCTTGGAAAATATGTACCAGGAGAATCAATCCATGGATTTTTATTCGTACTAGGAGCTTTAGTAACAGTTCCTACAAATGCAAACATTGCCTTTGCGGCGGGTGGCGATACAGCCTTAGTTGCAGGTATTGCTATGGCAACAACTGCAGCAAGCGATCCATTCATTGGACTTATATCTGGAATTATTCTTAAGCTTATTATTTTATAGGAGATTTTATGGATAATTATAAATTAAATGTATGTGGACTAGAAAGAGACTTACCTATTATACAAATATCAGAAAATTTAAAAATTGCATCCTTTGTTTTATTGGGAGATGCAGAACTAGCAGCAAAAGCAGGCTATGAATTAAGTAAGAAGATAAATTGTGATATTATCATCACAGCAGAAGCCAAGGGAATTCAACTTGCTCATGAAATTGCTAGAAACTTAGATGAAAAATCATTTATAGTGGCTAGAAAATCAGAAAAAGCTTATATGAATGACCCAGTAAGTGTAGAAGTAAACTCTATAACAACTACAAATGTACAGAACTTATATCTCGATGCAAAAGATGCAGAAAAAATAAAAGGAAAAAGAGTAGCTATTGTAGATGATGTAATATCTACTGGCCAATCTATAGCAGCTCTTGAAGCCTTAGTAGAAAAGGCAGGTGGTGATGTTGTTCAAAAGCTTGCTATCCTTGCAGAAGGTGATGCTGCAAATAGGAAAGATATAATCTACTTAGAAAAACTTCCCTTATTTGAAATATAAATTTTAAAAGCTTCCAAAGAAATTTGGGAGTTTATTATTAATTATAAATAATACTAGTTTAGTAGTGAATTTTATAAGAGTTTAAAATCTTGATTATTTTTGGTAAACTTTTTTAATTCTGGGTATATATTATAATAACGACATAAAAAGGATAATAAGAAAGGAATAATAATGAAAATTACAATTGGTGACTATATTCTTAAAAGACTTAAGGAATTAAATATAAAACACATTATCGGAGAACCAGGAGACTTTAACCTAGAGTTTCTAGAACAAATTTCAGAAGATAAAGATATAGAGTTTGTAGGTATGTCTAATGAACTTAATGCTGCATTTGCGGCTGACGGATATGCAAATGAAAATGGCATTTCAGCACTAATGACGACTTATAGTGTAGGAGACCTAAACGCACTTGGAGGTATAGCTGGATCTGTTGCTGAACACAGACCCATTATAATTATTTCTGGTACACCACCTTTATTTGCTATGAGAGAAAGAAAAATGACCCACCACACTCTAGCAGATGGAGATTATGAAAATGTACGTCGTGCTATGAATGAGTTTGTGGATGATTCTGTTTTAATTACTCATGAAAATGCAAGATATGAGATAGATAGGCTAATTGAAAGAGCTGTAACATACAGTAAATCAGTAAACATAGAATTACCATCAAATATTGCCTACCTTGATATAGAAATAGAAGATGATTTAAAACCAATAGAAAAAAAGAAAACTAAATCAGATGAAGAAAGATTGAAAGCAGCTGCTAAAAAAATTGCTCAAAGATTTGAAAATGCAAAAAATCCTGTAGTTTTAATTGATGAGGCTGTTGATAGATATGATGTAGCTGACAAAGTGTTAGAATTAATCGAAAGAGCCCAAGTACCATTTGCAGCTCTTGCTACTGCAAAAGCATATTATAATGAATCTCACCCTCTATATTTAGGAATCTACCAAGGTGATGAATCAGATGAGGGAGTTCAAGAAAAGATAGAAAATTCTGACTTTCTAATCTCAATTGAGCCTGTGTTTATGCAAGCAAATAATGGTGAATTTACAGCAAAATTACCAGAAGATGCAATTATTATCAATGCAGATTATACAAAAGTCGGCGAAGAAATCTTTGAAGCGGTTTATGTAAGTGATTTAGTAGAGCTTGGTCTAAAAAACATTCCACAAAGAGAAAAAATCGAAAGTGTAAACAATACAAAACAAAAAGAATACAATTTTGAAGCTGATAAACTAATCATGCAAGAAGATTTCTATGCACAAATTGCAAGATACTTTAAAGAAAATGATGTAGTTTATGGAGAAACTGGTACAGCAAGCCACGGTCTTACAGAAATAAAAATTCCTGACGGAGTAAAACTTGTAAGAAGCCAAATTTGGGGCTCTATTGGAGCAATGCTACCAATGCAAATGGGTGGTATGCTTGCAAGTCCAGAAAAACGCCACATTCTTCTAATGGGTGATGGCTCATTCCAAGTAAGTGCTCAAGCTCTATCAAGAATGATTTATAATGAACAAAATCCTATTATTTTCCTAATTGATAACGACGGTTATACAATCGAACGTTACATTATGGGCATGAAAAGAGATTATAACGATATTCCAAAATGGGATTACTCATTGCTACCACAAGCATTCAGCAAAGGTCAATCAAAAATGAAAACTGCTGAAGCAAGAACTCAAGGAGAATTAGAAGAAATCTTAAAAACACTTGATGATGTAAATGAAGGAATTATTATCACTGTTTACATGCACCAAGAAGATTCACCAGAAGTAATGGTAGGTTATGGTAAAAATAAAGAAGAATTTAACTTTGGAAAAAGAGGTCCTGAAAACCCAGAACCAGACTTTAAAGCTTAAGAAAACAAAAATAAAAACTGCAGGAATCAACCTGCAGTTTTTTTATTTATTTAATTCAAAAATTTTTTGTAATCCGTAAAGGCCTAGATTTTCTAATATTTCAAAATTGTACTTTTCTATATTTAGAATATCAGCAAAAGAACCAGTTAAAATTATTTTTACCTTATCCGCTTCCAATTTATTTTCTATTAATATCTTTTCTATAATTCCATTTATAGCAAAATTATATGCATGATAAATTCCACTTTGAATTGATTTTTTTGTAGTGTTTCCTAAAACATTATTAGCCTTCAAAATTTCTACTTGGGGAAGTTTTGCACCTTGTTCATTTAATGATTTTGCATATAAATCAATGCCTGGTAAAATGACACCGCCCAGAAATTGTTTTTTATTATTAATAAAATCAATTGTGGTAATGCTTGCAGCAGAGATGATTATCAAATCATTATTAAAATCATTTGCACCAACAGCCCTAATTATTCTATCAGATCCCACATCTTTTGGATTTTCACATTTTATATTAAGACCTGTTTTTACTCCAGATGATATAAGCATAGGATTTTTGCCTATAATAACCATAGCGACTTTTTGATAAATATCCAACAACTCTGGCACAACTGATGAAATTATAATATTGTTTATATCTATAAAATAAATATTATTATCATTTAACATTAATTTAAGAAGTAATTTTACCTCATCACTAGATTTATTTTTATCAGTATTAATCTTAAAATCAGCTATTAAATTTTCATTATCAAAGACTCCAAAATTGGTAAATTTATTGTCTATATCAATTGTAAGTAACATTTATCTCTTCACCTTTAATACTGATTTTACAACACCTGTAACAATAATTATTGATAAAAAGGCCTCAGGTAGTCCCGAGCTAATAGAAACTCCAAGTATGGCAGACCTAGCATTTTCTAATGGGATATTTAAAGCTTCTACATATTTTTGAGCATACATTAAATATATTCCGCCTAAAACTAAAATTGTATTTGTCATTGACCCTACAAAAGCTCCTATTGCTATGGGAAAATCTTTTGTTGATGTTTTGATAGAATAATAAAAAAGTCCTAAGCAAAGAAGAATTAAAATTATAATTAATATAATATTTACTTTTGAAGCACCAGTTTTAATGTTTTTGTAAAGGATATAGGATAAAAATATTAAGATCAAGGACCAAAGAATTTTGGATGCGATTTTTAAGTTTTTATCATCAAATCTTTTCACAGACTGGTAGGCATAGTAAGAAGTAATACCTATCAAAATACGTGGAATGACTGAAATGAGTGGATTGTAAAATACAAAAGAAATTGGTGTTGGCCTTAAAATAGCATTTATTAGGGAAAATACTCCAAAAATAAGTCCAACAAGTCCCCCAACAACGGGTCCTTCTACAATTGCTGCAATAATTACTGGAATATGCATTGTAGTTGCATTTATGATTCCAAGGGGAATTAGTCCAAGTGGTGTAATGCCCAAAACAATTGTAATGGCACCAAGAACAGCAGCAGTGGTTAATTTTCTGCTGGTTAGAATTTTTTTATTCATTTTTGCCTCCTGATACGGTTCGATAATGATACCGTTCTTTTTTGTTACTCCTGGTTTTAATTTTCTCATGGCTAGAATCAGATGTATCCTGCCTCAAAATTTTTAAACCCATTTGATTATAACATAAGCAAAAATCTTGGTAAATATTTGCAAAGTGGAGTCCGAAATTTGCCTTAAAAAATGGTATAATATTGCTAGACTTTTAAAAGAGGAAATTATGGAAACTTTAAATATACCAAATCACCTTGCAATTATCCTTGATGGCAACGGACGCTGGGCCAAAAAACAAAATAAGCCAAGAACTTTTGGTCATAAAAATGGAGCGGAAAATGTCGTAGATATTGCAATACATGCAAAAAAACGTGGGGTAAAATACCTTACTTTATATGCTTTTTCTACTGAAAACTGGAAAAGACCAGCTAGTGAAGTGGATTATTTAATGAAACTTTTAATTAAATTTGTAGAAAAAAAGATAGATCAACTTATGGAAGAGGATTGCAAAATTAATTTCTTGGGAGATTTGTCTGCTCTTCCAGATGCAACTAGAAAGGCAGTTAACAAGGCTTTAGAAAAAACAAAAAATAATAAGTCTTTGTATATAAATATTGCCCTAAATTATGGGGGTAGGGATGAAATTGTTCATGCTGTAAAAAATATTGTTGAAAAAGGATATAGGCCAGATGAAATCACAGAAGAATTAATTTCTGAAAATCTTTATACAGCAAGTATTCCTGATCCAGATTTACTGATCAGACCAGGGGGAGAGTTGCGCATATCAAATTTTTTGATATATCAAATCGCCTATTCTGAATTATATTTTACTGATGTTTTATGGCCAGATTTTGATGAAGACGAGCTTGATAAGGCTCTGGAGGCTTTTGCAAATAGAAATAGAAGATTTGGAGCACTCGATGAATCTAATTAAAAGAACTTTGGGTGGAGCTATCATCCTTTTAGTTTTATTTGCGGTAACTTTTTTTGGAAAAACTAGCCTAGCAATTGGATTTGCTATTTTTTCGCTAATTGCAATCAAAGAGCTAACAGATGCTTTTTCTAAGATAGGATTTAGGTTTAATAAGCCTTTACTGTATTTTTCGGATTTGTTGGTTATGGCAGCTAGTTTTGCAAAAGAAAGAGAACTTTTTGCAGTAAGCATCACCCTTTCATTCGCAATAATATTTGGAATATTAATCTTTGATGAAAGAAGAAATCTATATGACATTCTAGTTCATATTTTTATTTTGATTTATGTAGCTGGACTAATGGGTTCTATTGTAAAAACCCATGATGTGAGATTTTTATGGATGCTTTATCTTACTGCTTGGGGCTCAGATACCTTTGCATATCTAACAGGATCAACAATTGGAAAAAGGAAGATAGAATCAGTAAGACATATTAGTCCTAAAAAAACCCTTGAGGGTTCTATTGGAGGAGTAATTGGGGCTGTGATTTTAAACTTAATTTATAATCACTACTCAGGACTTCATATAGATATTAGTTTAGTAATTATATTTTCAGCACTAGGTGCTATACTATCACAAATTGGTGATTTGGTAGCATCATATATAAAAAGAAAAACAGGAATAAAAGACTTTGGTAATCTTATTCCAGGTCATGGGGGTATAATGGATCGCTTTGACTCTATGATATTTATCGCTCCATTATTTTATTTATTTTCTGTTTTGTAAGGAGAAAAAATGGGAACAATTATTATTGCCCTAATAATGTTTTTAGCCTTGGTAACCATCCATGAGTTTGGACATTTTATTGTGGCAAAATTATCAGATATAAAAGTAAATGAATTTGCTGTTGGCATGGGACCAGAAATTTTTAGTAATCAAAAGGGAGAAACAAAATATTCTTTGCGCGCCTTACCAATTGGTGGATACTGTGCCATGGAAGGTGAGGAAGAATCTTCATCTGATCCTAGAAGCTATGACAATGCGCCTGCCTATAAAAGATTTTTGACAATTCTTGCAGGACCAGTCATGAATTTACTTTTAGCAATTATAGTTTTTACTATTGTATCCTTTAATACTGGAACAAGTACAAATTTTGTAGGAGGATTTGCTGAAAATTCTCCAGCAAAAGAAGCTGGAATTAGCTTAGATGATCAGATAGTCTCTATAAATAATAAGGAAATTAAGGAATTTACTGATATTTCAAATGTGCTTAGAGATTATTATGCTAGCAACGCAAAAGACAAAGCAGTTGAAGTTAAAGTAAAATCTGCTAACAATGGGGAAACTAAAAATTATCATATTACACCAACTTTTGAAAATGATATTCCACTTTTAGGAATCACTTCAAAAATGAGAAATGTAAGTTTTCCAGAGGCCATTGGCCTAGGATTTAAAGAAACCTGGCGCAATGTCAAAATGATTTTTAATATTTTTGGCATGCTTTTTACTGGAAAATTATCTTTTGGTGCACTTTCAGGACCAGTTGGTGTTGTAAAAGAAATTGGCAACCAAGCTCAAAGTGGGGTTATGAATGTTTTATATTTCCTATCCTACATTAGCGTAAACCTTGCTGTTTTTAACTTGAT
This sequence comes from Anaerococcus sp. Marseille-Q5996, assembly GCF_946893725.1. Classification (GTDB taxonomy): domain Bacteria; phylum Bacillota; class Clostridia; order Tissierellales; family Peptoniphilaceae; genus Anaerococcus; species Anaerococcus martiniensis. Next base: position 30,203 of record NZ_CAMPPE010000003.1, read on the forward strand.
ACCATTTCCAGCCCTTGATGGATCAAAGCTTGTAACAAATCTTTATGAGATGATTACTAAAAAAAGGGTTAACAAAAAAATTGAAGAAAGAGTTACTATTGTTGGTTTTATAATATTAATTAGTTTAATATTAATAATCACAATTAAAGATATATTTACACTTTTTTAAGGAGATGTAATGAGAAGAGAAACTAGAAAAATTTATGTAGGAGATGTTGCAATTGGAGGTAACTCTCCTATTTCTATCCAATCAATGACTACAGCAAAAACAAGTGACATTGATGCAGTTGTCAAGCAAATTAATGATTTAGAAGAGGCAGGATGTGATATTTCAAGATCAGCTATAAATGATATGGATGATGCAAAAGCAATTAGTGAAATCAAAAAAAGAACTAATTTACCATTTGTTGCAGACATTCAATTTGATTACAAATTAGCCTTAGCTGCAGTTGAAAATGGCTGCGATTGCCTAAGGTACAATCCTGGCAATATTGGTAGTGAAGATAAGGTGCGTGAAATTGTTGAAGCATGTAAGGAAAAAAACATACCAATAAGAATCGGTGTAAATTCTGGATCTATTTCCCGTGAAATAGTAGATAAATTTGGCGGAGTAAATGCTGATAGTCTTGTAGCAAGTGCTATGGAAGAGATAAAAATTCTAGAAGATATGAACTTTTATGATATGAAAATTTCTGTAAAATCATCGGATGTAAATACTATGATAGATGCCTATAGAAAACTATCTTCACTAGTAGATTATCCTCTACATTTAGGAGTTACAGAAGCAGGACCACTTTACCAAGCCCTTGTAAAATCATCAATAGGTATTGGATGTTTACTAAAAGATGGCATTGGTGATACAATCAGAGTTTCAATAACGGGTGATCCGGTTGAAGAAATCAAAGCTGGAAAAGCAATCCTAAAAGCTTTAAATTTACGCCGTGACGGTCTGGATATAGTTTCTTGCCCAACTTGCTCAAGAACTACAGTCAACCTTGAAGAAATAGTGGCGGAAGTAGAAGAAAAAGCAGCTGGCTTAAATATAGATGCTAAAGTTGCAATTATGGGTTGTCCAGTAAATGGACCTGGGGAAAGTAAAGAAGCTGATTATGGAATTTCTGCTGCAAATGGCATGGGATTTTTATTTAAAGATGGAAAGACAATTAAAAAAGTAAAGGAAGATGAAATAGTAGATACACTTTTAGATGTATTAAAAGAAAGCTATAAGAATGAAGATTGATTTAAGCAAATTTGTTGACATCAAAGAAAATGAATACACTATTACAAATGCCATTTATTATAAAAATAAAAATGAATTAAAATTAACAATCGAGTCTGATTTAGACCACTTTGATGATAAGGTGAGGGCAGAGCTTGATGATTTTTTGTCATTTGTAACTCTTACAATTGAGTTTATAAATATTTCTCCAGATATTGATAAGGATATTTGTGGAAATGATGAAGATACTAGTATAAACGAAGTAGAAATTATAGAGGACAAGGATTTAGGGCCTCAGACCAAGGAAATGACTGAAAAAACATCTGATAATTGTGATGAGGATCCAATTTCTGATTTGATAGATCAAAAGGAAAAGGACCTCCAAGCTCGTATTAGCCATGCCATCAGTCACAACAACAAAGAAGAAGTCAAGGAAATTGAGCCTGTTGACGGGCTTGATTATGGCGGCAAGATTAAAAATGATGTGATAAATATATCTGAAATTTACGATAAAAAAGGACTGCGAGTTTCATTAATCGGAACGGTTTATAATTTAGATGTTTTTGAAACAAAAAATCACTATTTTATATTCACCTTTGACCTTGAAGATAGCACTGATGCCATTTCTTGTAAGATATTTTCTTCTGAGAAGAATAAAGAAAAACTAAGACTTTTAAGAAATGGTGTGTGTGTCCAAGTAGAGGGTGTGCTAAACTATGATGATTATGCCCACGAAGAAATTTTTACAGCAAATATCTTAAAAGAAGCAGTTACTAGCAAGAAAATCGACACAGCCTATGAAAAAAGAATTGAACTAGAAGTCCACACAAAGATGACAAACCTAGATGGTTTTGTGGACAATTCTGACATTTTAAAAGTACTTGGCGAGTGGGAATGGGATGCAATTGGTATTACAGACACCCAAACCTTGCAGGGTCTGCCAGACTTATACTCAGCAATTAGCAAGACTGGAAAAAAAATGTTACCGGGTGCTGAACTTTTGCTTGTAGAAGATGAACTAAGAATTTTAACCAACCTTTCATCTAATCCTGTTCCTACTACAAAGGATATAAAAGATCAGGAATTTGTAGTATTTGACTTAGAAACCACAGGTCTTTCACGATTTGCTGATAAGATTACAGAAATTGGTGCTGTTAGAGTTAAAAATGGAGAAATCACAGAAGAATTTAATGAACTTGTTAACCCAGAACAATTAATACCAGAAAAAGTTATTGAGCTAACTGGTATTACAAATGAAATGGTAATGGATAAGCCAAAGATTGATGAAATTTTGCCTAAGTTTTTGGATTTTGCGGGAGATGCTATATTAGTAGGTCAAAATTCAGACTTTGATATTGGTTTTGTAAGAGAAAATGCGAGAAATTTAAATTTAGATTTTGATCCAATCTATATGGATACCTTGCCTATGGCCCGTGCACTTTTTGATGATATGGGCAGATTTTCACTTGATAAAATTGCCAAAAAATTAAATATACCAGCCTTTAACCATCACAGAGCGAGTGATGATGCTAGGGCAACAGCTCAAATTTTTATCAAGATGTATAAGATGATAATGGAACAAGACCTTGATTTATCAACTATAAATAAGCTTGAAACTCATTATCCAAAGGCCAAGTTTGAAAACTTTTCTGCCCTTGTTTATGCAAAAAATGAAATTGGTTTAAAAAATTTATATAAATTAATTTCCAAATCAAGGATGGAGAACTTCCACAATGAAGCAAAGACACCCATTTCACTTCTAAAAGAATATAGGGAAGGGCTAATTATAGGTTCTGGTGGTCATGAGGGACTTCTTTTTAACTACCTAGTTAATGATTATCCTCAAGAAAAAATAGATGAATTAGTAGATTTATTTGACTTTTTCCAAGTGGAACCTCTAGGAATATTTGCAGATGAAGTTTCTAAAGGAAGGGTTAGAAATCTAGACCAAGTTATAGACATAAACAAAAAAATAATTGAACTAGCAAAGGCAAATAATAAATTAGTGGCGGCTACTGGAGGAGTGAGATATTTTAAGCCAGATGATTATATTTTAAGAAATATTCTCCATAAGGGCCAATATTTTAGATACCATGAAAATGAACCATTATATTATTTAAGAACTACAAATGAAATGCTAGAAGGTTTTTCATATTTGGATAAGGATACTCAAAGAGAGATTGTAATCCAAAATCCAAAAAAAATTGCCGATGAGATTGAGGACATTAGACCTATTCCTCCAGGCACATTCCCACCGGTAATTGATGGGTCAGATGAAAAACTAAGAAATACTTGCTTTGAAAAAGCTTATTCAATATATGGCAATCCACTGCCAAAAATTGTTGAAGATAGGTTAAATAAGGAATTAAATTCCATTATTTCCAATGGCTATGCAGTTCTTTATATTATTGCCAAAGACCTAGTAGGAAAATCAAACGAGGATGGTTACCTAGTAGGATCTAGGGGATCGGTTGGTTCTTCTTTTGCAGCAACTATGGCTGATATTACAGAGGTAAATCCACTTTCTCCCCACTATGTTTGCCCAAACTGCAAACACAGTGAGTTTTTCGAAGAAGATAGACTTGGATCTGGTATAGACTATCCAGATAAGGACTGCCCTGAATGCGGGACATTGATGGCAAAAGATGGCCACAATATACCATTTGAGGTGTTTTTAGGTTTTGAAGGGGATAAGGAACCAGATATAGATTTAAACTTTGCTGGTGAATACCAAGCAACTATCCATAGATTTACAGAGGAATTATTTGGTGAGGGCAAAGTTTTCCGTGCTGGAACTATTGGAGCTATCCAAGACAACACAGCCTTTGGTTATATCAAAAAATACACCGAAGAATATGGCCAGGAATTTACCAATGCACAAATTAGAAAAATTCAACGTGGGCTTAAGGATGTAAAAAGAACAACTGGCCAGCACCCTGGTGGACTGATTGTTGTTCCAAATGATATAGATATTTTTGATATAACACCTATCCAATATCCTGCAGATGATCCAGCAGGTGATATAAAAACTACCCACTTTACCTACAATATGATGCACGAAACTCTGCTAAAACTAGATTTGCTGGGCCATGATGTGCCTTCAATTATACGTGCCCTCTATGATATGACTGGTGTTGATCCCCTAAAAATAAAAATGGATGACCAAAATGTTATGAAGATATTTTCTTCTACAGAAACTTTGGATATTAAGCACGATTTTTCAAATAATGAGATTGGTACACTTGGTATACCAGAATTTGGAACATCTTTTGTAAGGGGTATGCTAAAGGATATAAAACTTAGCAAATTTTCTGAAATGACAAGAGTTTCTGGTCTTTCCCATGGGACTGATGTTTGGTTAAATAACGCCCAAGATCTTGTAAGAGATGGCACAGCAGGATTTGACCAAATTATTTCAACCCGTGATGACATCATGAACTCCCTTATCCAACAAGGACTGGAAAAGAAAAAATCCTTCCAAATTATGGAGATTGTTAGAAAGGGTAGGGCTTTGTCAGAAGAACAAGTAGACTATATGAGAGATAAGGGTGTACCTGAATGGTATATAGAATCTTGTCTAAAAATACAATATCTATTCCCAAAGGCACATGCAGTTGCATATTGCTTGATGTCTTATAGGATTGCATATTTTAAAGTCTATTACCCAGCCGCATTTTATGCCACATATTTTAATACCAAACTAAATGATTTTGTATATTCAATTATCATAAATGGCCTAGAATCTATCCAAGTTGCAATCAAATCATATGGTGAAAGATTTGACCTTACTGCAAGGGATAAGGATGTAAGAAAAGTATTAGAAGTTGCAGAAGAAATGTATGCCAGAGATATTAAAATTGATAAGGCTGATTTGTACAAATCAGATGCTATAAAATTTATACTAAACGAAGAAAATGGATACTTAATTCCACCTTTAAGTTCTGTAGACAATGTATCAGAGGCTATGGCTCTAGATATAGTAGAAGAACGAGAAAAGGGAGAGTTCATATCTATTGAGGATTTTAATAAAAGAACAAAAGTAAATAAAAATGCTCTAGAAAGCCTAAAAACTTTTGGTATCATAGATGGCATCCAAGAAGAAAATCAAATGAGCTTATTTGATGGGATGTTTTAGTTTTAAACTGCTATTTTTATAATAGCAGTTTTTTTGTTTTAATTTTTTATTTAGAATTTCTAATATATATTTTGATAAAAATAAAAATGATTGACTTACTATAAGTAAGGTGTTATACTAAACATAACACACTAGTGCTATTGAATTTGGAGGTTATTATGAAAAGGAGTATAAGTGACAAGTTACTTATAGTTTTGATAGTCATACAATCAATAATATTTGCTGTAGTAACAAGCCTTTATCTAGATCAAAAATATACGGAAAATTTTGATAATTTAGTTAGCGATTACAAAGAGGTCTCTATAAATAATATTGATATAACTAAAGGCAATGAAGTAGGAGATTACATAGATGATTTTTTAAAGGAAAACCAGGCACTAATGATAAAAAAAGTCGAAGGTACTGACTATACTGGAAGAAAGTTACTACACGGATACTGGATGAGTGGGGACTACGAAGCTAATAAAGAAAAATTAAATTTAGAATTTCTAGACAAGCAATATGCTTCAGATAATAGTTTTAAAAATTTAGATAAGGGTGGGACTATTGGTTTGCTAGAAGGAGATTATAGTATGATAGAGTCCACTCCTAGATTTATTTTAGGGGATAGTTATTTTTTTATAAATTTAACTGGAACTGGAAAAATTGGAGGGTTTAACGGCGAATATAAGCTAGTTGGTCTAGATGATAAAGGTGTAAATAGATTTTATGAAGGTTTATCTAAAGTAACCGGCCTAAGTGTAGATGAGATTAAAACTTCAAATGGTGGCTCGGCTGTAATGGGAGGCGGATTTTCTCTTAGTTTTATAATTATCTATGCAATTTTGACTCTAGTAATCATCACAATTTTAACAACTACAACTGTGGCTTCACTAAAAGATATGGGAGTCTACCTGCTCCAAGGTTGGTCTAAAAAATCTTATATAAAAAGTATATACGAACCTATAAATAAAATAGCATATTTTTCACCACTTTTATTTATTCCCTATGGCTTTATCTTAACTATGGGAAGCTTTAATACTTTAAAATTTTACTCGGTATTTTTGCTAGCAGGGATAATAAATCTAGCTATATTTTTACTTTTTGAATTTTTAATATCACTAATCTTAAGAACTGTTAAGCCAATAGATGCTATCCATGGCAGGACATCAAAAAAGGGCTTACTTATTTTTGGCATAATTTTATTTATGATATTTAATACTTCAACAAGTGCCTTATCCTTTATGGATATAGATAATATGATAATCGAGTTAAAAGATCAGATAGTTACTAAAAATGAATGGGAAAATGTATCTGATTATTATGTAAGTACTTCTTTTTACGAAGGAGATGATTTTGAGGGTGATCACTCTCGTACTCCTATGAGTTTTCACAGAGATTTTTATAAATTTTATGAGTCTATAGAAAATGAGGATGGAGTTAAATTTATAAGTACAGACTTTCGTAGAAAAAATTGGAATAAAGAAGTGAAAGAAATGGGGCTATATAATCATGCACCTAATTTTTCTTATCTCTTATTTACTGCTAATAAAAATTATATAGAAGATGATATGCAAGTAAAAGTGACAGATGAAATGGAAAATTTTGCTAATGAAGGTTATAGAGTTTATCTGATACCAAAAAGTTTTTCAAAAGAAGATAGAAAGTCCTTGGAGACATCTTTAACAGAGATGGATGAAAAAATGTTTCTTGATGACACTGATGATAGCGATAGGGAAAATTTTGATATAAAGTTTAAAGGGATTAAGTTCTTTAGCTATGATAATAATAAAGATTATTTTGCCTATCCAAGCAACATTGATGATGAAATGTTTGGTGAAGAATTTCCGGTTACATCTAAAAATCCAGTTATAAACTATGTTAATACTAATAATATGAGTGTTCTTGAAACATTAAATTTAGTAACTGGTGGAGAAACTAATTCAGAAATAAAATTAAATCAAGAGGCTTATGATAAGTTTGTAAATAATGAATACTATAAAAAATATGATATTGATGATAATAAACCTGAATTTGTTCAAATAAGAGAACTGATAGGTGGCATGATTAGAAGTCTAACTCAAGCTATCTTTACATTTTTATTAGTTGGACTACTATTTTTTGGGATATCGGCAGCGATATTATCTGCACTCATAAACCTTTATAGGGAGATCTACCTAGAAGAAGTAAATATCAAAAAGTTCTTAGGCTATGATAATAAAAAAATATATAAGACAATTTATATAATGGTTATAGTTGCAAGTATTATAAACTTAATAATTGCAATATTTAATGGGTCAATATTTGGTATATCTTTTGGTATCATTTTTGCTATAATTGAGCTAATGCTATTAAAAAAGTTTACCAATAAAAATCAGTTTGAAATGCTAGTAGAGTTTTTAAAATAGGGGATAAAAATGAAACACATAGAATTAAATAATATTTCTAAGGCTTATGGTAATAGAAAAATAATAGATGATTTATCATTTTCAATAGATGAAAATGAGATAGTAGCGATAGTTGGAAAAAGTGGATCAGGCAAATCAACTCTTTTAAATATGATTGGACTTTTAGAAACTTATGATAGTGGAGAGATCTTACTAAAAGGAGAAAAACTTCCTAATCTTAATAGTAAAGAAGCTACATTATTAAGGAGAAATGAAATAAATTATCTTTTTCAAACAAATGCTTTGATAAGTGAAAAAACTGTTAGGGAAAATCTAAAGCTAGCTATGGAGTATGTAGATATAAAAGATGAGGAGAAATTTGAAAAAATAAGTGAGGTATTAGATAGACTAGATATTTTAGATACAATAGACCAAAAGGCAAATACTGTATCAGGGGGAGAAGCTCAAAGAGTAGCCCTTGCTAGGTGTATTTTAAAACCTGGTGATTTGATTTTGGCAGATGAGCCAACTGGTTCATTAGATCCAAAGATGAGTGACAAAGTGTTTTCTTTACTTTTAGGTTTAAGAAATGATTATAATAAAACGATACTAGTTGTAACCCATGACATGGATATAGCTAAAAAATGTGATAGGATGATAGACATAAATAAATAGCAAATAAAAAATTCCATTTTTTTATAAATGGAATTTTTTTATGAATTCAAAGGTGAAAACTCTGTTGCTGTATAAAAACTTTTTATCTTACCTATGCCAAAAACTGATATTTCTACCTCTGGATAGTTCATAAGTAGGGAGTCAAGTTTTGGATCATAATAAGTGGTTACTATCCCGGAGTATTCTTTTTTTAATTTATCTTCATTAGCTCCCTTTTGACTTATTTTTAACTTTATAGATCCTAAATCACAGCAACCCATTCCTCTTTCGATATCTTCTCTTATAAAGATTTTTTCTATATTATTTTTCTTTATATAATCTCTTGCTTTTTTTGTATATATAAATCTCATTTTGTATCCTTTAAAAAAGGGGGAGAATAGTTCTCCCCAATTTTTATTTTAGTTTAATATGATATTTGCAATTCTATCTTGATTTTTACGAGCTTTCCTAACTGTTAGAACAGCTATTACTAAACTGATAATTGCTCCTAAGATGTATGCAATATTATAATCAGCACCAAATCCTACTCCCTTATCAGAAATGATAAATGCAAATACTATGAATGCATAGAATAATTCTGGTATTAATGCAATCCAGTAATTGTTATGGTTATTTAATAGATAGCTTGTTGCAGTTGCTAGAGCAAAGATTGCTACTAATTGGTTTGTAAATCCGAAGTATCTCCACAATAAGTTGAATCCGTTTGGATCATTTTTAGCCCATACTAGGATTAGGATAGCTGGGATAAATAGTACTGCAGCAACAGCAATTCTTTTTGCAGGAACTTTTTGATCGATATTTAATTCTTCAGCTACGATTAATCTTAATGATCTAAATGCAGTATCTCCAGATGTGATTGGAAGTACGATAACCCCGATAATTGCTAGAAGACCACCAATATTACCCATGAAATATTTTGAAATTTCTCCTACCATTAAAGTAGCTCTTGTATCTAATGGAACGATTCCTTGTGAGAATATTACCATTGCACCAGCAGCCCAAACCATAGCAATGATACCTTCAGCAATCATTGTTGAGTAGAATGTTGCTCTATTTTCTCTTTCGCTTGCAACAGTTCTTGAAACAAGTGTAACTTGAGAACCATGGAAACCAGAAAGGATACCACAAGCGACAGTAATAAAGAATGCTGGTATAAACCTTTGACCAAGTGGATGTTCACTTAAGTATCCAGCACCTTGAAATTCTAAATGAGATGCACCTTTTGTAAGAACTCCAAATAAAACTCCGATAGCTGAAATAATTAAAAATGCACCAAATAGAGGATAGATTCTACCGATAAGTTGGTCAATTGGAAGTACTGTAGAAAGAATGTAGTAAGCAAATATTACACCATATATAATCCAAATTCCTTGAGAGCCTTCAGAAAGACCAATTATATCATTGGCAAGTAAGTCCCCAGGTGTGTAAACGAAAACAGTACCTGTTAATAGAAGTAAGATTCCGATAACTACATTATAAATTTTTCTAGTACCATTACCTAAATATTTACCTACAAGTTTTGGAACTTGAGCTCCACCGTTTCTCATTGACATAGTACCTACTAAAAAGTCGTGAGTAGCACCTGCTATAACACAACCAATTGGAATTGCTAAAAAGGCAATTTTTCCAAAAAGTATACCTTGGATAGGTCCTAAGATTGGGCCAGTACCTGCAATATTTAGTAAGTTAATTAGCCAGTTTTTCCATTTTGGCATAGCAACAAAGTCGATACCATCAGCTTTTGATACTGCTGGTGTTGGTCTATCATCTAAATCTAGTTGGCTTTCAACATATTTTGAATAAAAGTAACCACCAACTAAGAGGATAAAAATACCAATTAAAAATAATACCATATAAACCTCCTAATAATAATATGTATTATGTAGCTATATTATAAACTTAATTAAGAGATAAAAGCAAATTTTTCGTAAAAAATTTATCAATAAAAGCTGAGCTTGCATTAGATTATATATTATTGAATAAAGTAAGCATTGCAGTATAATATCTCTATCAAAGAGTGGGCAAGGTATCCGCTCTTTTAATCTGTATAGGCAAAGGATGGTAAGATGGATTTAATAACAAACCTAAAAGAAACCTTTGAAGATGATATTAATAACTTAGGATACGAATTAGTTGATATAGAATTTAGAACAACAAAAGATGGTAAAACATTGACATTTTTTATCTACGACCAAGATGGCATAACAATCGATGATTGTGAAAAAGTTAGTACTTTTTTAGATGAGAAATTAGATGAACTTGACCTTATCAAGGGCCAATATTACCTAGAAGTTTCCTCTCAAGACCTATCAAGACCATTAAAAACAGATAGGGACCTAGAAAGAAATGCTAGCGAACTTTTAAAAGTAACTATGAAAAATGGAGAAAGTTTTCTAGGTCACATAGATGAAATAAATGAAAAAACTTATGTTTTTACTCTTAATGAAGATGAGGAAATAGAAGTAGAAAAAGAAGATATCAAGCAAATAAAAATTGAGATTGTGTTTTAAGGAGAACATATGAATGAAGAGTTTATACTAGCCTTAGAAGAGCTGGAAAAGGATAAAAACATTGATAAAGATGTCATCTTAGATGCGTTAGAAAAAGCCCTAGTAAAAAGTTATCAAAAAAATTATGACAATGCAGAAAATGTAGATGTCATAGTTGATAAGCAAACAGGGGATATAGAGGTTTTTGCTTTAAGAGAAGTTGTAGATGATGTAAATGATAACATCAACGAAATTTCTCTAAAAGAAGCAAAAGAAGAAGTTGATAGCAATCTAGAAATAGGTGATGTTGCAAGAATAAAAATTGCTCCAAAAAACTTTGGCAGAGTTGCAGCACAAACTGCTAGAAATATTGTTATCCAAAAAATTAGAGATGCCCAAAGAGATTCTGTTTATGGAGAGTACCTAGATCGTGAAAATGAAATGATAACAGGAACTATCCAAAGACAAGATAATTATAATCTTTATGTAAACTTAGATAAAATAGAAGGGATTGTTCCAGTTAAGGAACAAGTTGTTAATGAGAGATACATCCCAAATGAAAGGATGAAATTTCTAATAAAAGATGTTAAAAATTCATCAAAAGAACCACAAATTATCCTATCTCGTACAAGTGAAAATCTTGTTACAAGACTTTTTGAACTAGAAGTACCAGAAATTACTGAAGGGGTGATTGAAATTTACTCAATTGCCCGTGAAGCTGGATCTCGTACAAAAATTGCAGTCTTCTCAAACGATGAAGCAATAGACCCAGTTGGCGCTTGTATTGGATATAAGGGAGCTCGTGTAAATTCAATAGTTGAAGAGCTTCAAAATGAAAAAATAGATATTATAAATTACAACAAGGACATAGAAGAATTCATTTCAAATGCCCTATCTCCAGCAGATATAATTGAAGTTTTGACAAATGAAAAAAATAAACAATCTCTAGTTGTGGTAAATGACCAACAACTATCCCTTGCTATTGGTAAGGAAGGGCAGAACGCAAGACTTGCAGCAAGACTTACAGGCTGGAAAATAGATATAAAATCAAAAGAAGATTTCGATACTATGACAAATGAAGATATCGATGAAATTTTAGGTTTAAACGAGAAGATGGAAGAAGATGCTATCATAGATGAAAATTTAATTGATAACCCAGATGAAATCACTGAGGATATGGCAGCTGAAGATGAGAAAATCATAGAAGAAGCCAGTGAAGAACTTTCTGATCAAGAGCTTGAAGATATTACAAGTGATACATTAGAAGAAATCTATGATGATCAAAACGATGAATTAACTAATCAAATCGAAATAGAAGATAGTGAATTAGATGAAGTTTATACTGATGAATCTGACCTTGTTCCAAACAGGGAAAGTGACAAAGAAGAAGAGGATCAGTAAAAAATGAAGAAGACAAAAAAGATTCCCCAAAGAAAATGTATTAATTGCGGAAATCTTTTCGATAAAAACGACCTTCTAAGAGTTGTAAATAACAAGGAATTAGGGGTTGTTATTGATGAAAGTGGAAAACTTAACGGACGAGGCGCATATATTTGTAAAAATAGTGATTGTCTTTCAGATGTTAAGAAAAATAATAAGCTTAATCGTGTATTTAAACAAAAAATAGATGACAAACTTTACGAGGAGTTAGAAGCTTATGAAGTAAAATGAGGTGAAATAGATGGCTGATAAAATAAGAGTTTACGAACTAGCAAAAGAACAAGGAATGCCAGCAAAAGAAATGGTTGAACTTTTGAATAATGAATTTGGTTTAGGAATTAAATCCCACATGTCAAATGTAAGTGGTGATGATCTTGAGCTTATTAAAGAATATTTCAAAGAAGATTCTAACCAAGAAAAAACAAAAGACTCAAAAGAAAAACCAAAAGAAGATAGAAAAAAAGATAGAGAAACTAAAAACAACAAAAAATCAAATAAGATTACAGCTAAAAAATCAAATATGAAAAATATTAATACTAGTAATAACGACCAGTACGATGAAATGGATGAATACGATGATGATGAAAGCATGCACGGATCAAAACAAAAAATCGGAAAGTCAAATAAATCTAAAAATCAAAATAAATCAAAATCTAAGAAAAACTTTGACAATGATGATAACGACGATTTTGAATTAAATAAACCAAATAAAAATCGTAAGAAAAAAAATAGAAAATCAAAATCAAACAAAGCAGGTAACCAACAAGCTAAAGAAAATGAAACTAGTGGAAAAATAGAAATCCCAGAGGTTATCAATGTTGGAACTTTTGCAGAAAAAATTGGTGAAAATTCAAATGCAGTTATAGGAAAGTTAATTCAACTTGGAGTAATGGCAGGTCTTAATGATCCAATCGAATTTGAACAAGCAGAATTAATAGCAATGGATTTTGGAAAAGAAATCACCCTAGAACAAGAATATTCTGCAATCGAAGAGCAAGCCATTGACCTAGATTATGAAGATAATGAAGAAGATTTAATTACACGTGCACCAGTAGTGTCTGTTATGGGACACGTAGACCACGGTAAGACTTCTATACTTGATGCGATTAAAAACACTCGTGTAACAAGTGGGGAAGCTGGTGGTATTACCCAACATATCGGTGCTTATTCTGTAGATTTAGATGGTAGACCTATCACATTCCTAGATACTCCAGGCCACGAAGCCTTCACAGAAATGAGAATGAGAGGTGCTCAATCGACAGATATTGCAATTCTTGTAGTTGCTGCTGATGATGGAGTTATGCCTCAAACTGTAGAAGCTATTAACCACGCAAGAGCAGCTGAAATTCCAATAGTTGTTGCAGTAAACAAAGTAGATAAAGAACAATCTGATCCAAATAGAGTAAAACAAGAGCTTATGGAACATGGATTAGTATCAGAAGATTGGGGTGGAGATACCATCACAGTTGATGTTTCTGCAAAAACTGGCCAAGGAATCGAAGATTTACTAGAAATGGTCCTACTTGTAGCAGAAATGAGAGAACTAAAAGCAAATCCAAATAGGGATGCTGTTGGTTTAATTATCGAAGCCCAACTTGATAAGGCACGTGGACCAGTTGCAACAGTTCTAGTACAAAAAGGTACCCTTCACGAAAGTGACTATGTACTTACAGGATCTGCGTCAGGTAGGATTCGTGCTATGTTTGACTCAAAAGGAAATTCCATCAAAGAAGCAGGTCCATCTGTTCCAGTACAAATCTTAGGTTTATCAGATGTAGCAGAAGCTGGAGATAAATTATTTGCCGTAGAAGATGAAAAAACTGCTAGAGCCTATGCAGAGCGTGCAGAAGAACAAAAAAGAGAAGAACGTCTTATGGCAAAAGGTGCAAGCCTTGAAGATATATCAGGCGATGCAGCTGAAGGTGAGTTAAAAGACCTAAATATCATCGTAAAAACAGACGTAAAAGGTACTGTAGATGCCATGAGCCAATCACTTCTAAAACTTTCAAATGAAGAAGTAAAAGTTTCAGTGGTAGCTGGAGCTGTTGGTGGTATTACAGAATCAGATGTACTTTTAGCCCAAGCTTCAAATGCTATCATTATCGGATTTAACGTTCGTCCAACCCAAGGGGCAATGGAGAGAGCAAAAGATAATGGAATCGAAATTAGAACTTATAGTGTAATCTATGAAGCAATAGAAGATGTAGAAAAAGCTATAAAAGGTATGCTTGATCCAGAATTTGTTGAAGAAGTTCTAGGTCGTGCAGAAGTTCGTGATACATTTAAAGTACCAAGTGTAGGAACTATAGCTGGTGTTATGGTAACAAGCGGTTCAGTACCAAGACGAGCAAAAATTAGACTTCTTCGTGACAATGTAGTTATATTTGATGGAGATATTTCTTCAATGAAGAGATTTAAAGATGATGCCAAAGAGCTAGCAAATGGTTATGAAGGTGGTATCGGCTTAAACAGATTTAATGACATCAAAGTAGGCGATGTTATGGAAGCATACGAAGTAGTCGAAAAAGAAAGAGAATAAGAATGAAGAAAATAAGAACTGAAAGAATTGGAGCAGAAATCCAAAAAGAATTATCAAAAATAATTAGAGATGATTTAAATGATCCAAGACTATCAGATACAGCAAGAGTTTCAGTAATAGAAGTAAAGGTCACAAATGACCTTTCTTTTGCTGATTGCTACATCTCTGTCCTAGGAGATACTAGCAAAAAAGATGATGTCCTAGATGCTCTAAATCAAGCAAAAGGATATATCAAAGTGCTAATTGGTGATAGAATGAGACTTCGTTCCATGCCAGAGTTTAGATTCAAACTTGACGAATCAATTGAATATGGCGCGTATATGGAAAAATTAATAAAAGAAACCATTGCAAAAGATGAGAGGGCTCACCAAGAAAATGATAATTAGTAATGAAAATATCGAAAAACTTAAAAATCTAATAGATGAGGCAAATACAATTGGGGTTGTTTCTCACGTAAATCCAGATGGGGACAACCTAGGATCATCATTAGGATTTGCAAGAGCACTTAGAAATTATGGCAAAGACACTGAAGTGGTGGGTCATGATACTATTGATAATTATCTAAAATTTTTACCTGACTTAGAATTTTATGAAAATAATTATAAAGATTCATATGATTTGCTTTTAATCCTAGATGCATCAGAGATTGACCGTATAGGAGATGCTCAAAGTGTAGCAGTAAATTCAAAAAAAACTGCGGTAATTGACCACCACCTAGGAGGTAAAATCACATCAGATTTAAATATTATCCATCCAGAAGCACCAGCAACTTGCCAACTAATATACGAAATAATTCAAAGAATTGGCATGCCATTAGATGAAAAAACTGCCAACCTATTATTTACAGGCATAGTAACAGATACAGGTAGATTTATGTATTACGATACAAATCGTGCAACCTTTGAAATTGCGGGTAAATTGTTAGACGCTGGAGCAGATAAAGAAAATATTTACTCAGCCCTCTACCAAAATAAACCTATAGATGTTTTAAAATTTGAAACAGACCTTATTGCCAATGCAGAATTTATGGGAGATAGGGTTTTTGCCCTTGCATCAATTGATAAGGTAGATGAATATGGTGTGCAAATGGGTGATAGTGAACACATTGTAAATATCTTAAGAGATTTAGAGGGTATAAGCATTTCTATGCTTGTGAAAGAATATGGCAATGGAGAATATAAGGTGTCTATGAGATCAAAAGGCATTGATATTTCTAAAACTGCCAGAGAAAATGGCGGTGGTGGCCATGCAAATGCCAGTGGATTTTCGATATTTGATGACAGTCTTGAGTCAGCAGCAGCTAAGGCTCGTGTAATTTTACAAAATATATAGATGATAAGTGGAATTTTAAATGTAAATAAAGAAGTGGGCATTTCTTCTAATAAATGCGTAAGTCTTGTAAAAAAAGCACTTGATACAAAAAAAGTGGGTCATACTGGCACCTTAGATCTTGAAGCTAGTGGAGTTTTGCCAATTGTAATTGGAAAAGCTACTAGAGTTTCAGATTTTTTGATGGATGAGAAAAAAGAATACATCACAGAAGCAATCTTTGGAAAAAGAACTGATACTCTTGATTATGATGGGGAAGTTGTGGATATGTCTGATAAAGTCTTTTCTAGAGAAGAATTAGAAAAAGAAATGGAAAATTTTACCGGCAAAATAACACAAATCCCACCCATGTACTCAGCCCTAAAGGTAAATGGTCAAAAACTCTATGATCTTGCAAGAAAGGGAATCGAGGTTGAGAGAAAAAAACGAGAAATTATAATTTTTTCTTTTGAAATATTGGATTTTGATTTTCCGAAAGCAAGATTTAAGATTACATGTTCAAAAGGAACTTATATCAGAACCCTAATCGATGATTTGGGTGAGAAATTAGGAAGCTTTGCCTATGTAAATAGTCTGACTCGTTCTAAAGTTGGTGATTTTTATATAGAAGATGCGATCAATTCTCAAAATTTACTTGAAATGAGCAAGGATGAAATTTTAAATAAGATAATGCCAGTTGACTACGCACTAAAAGCTTATCCTGAAATTGTGCTTGATAAAACATATTTAAAACAAGCAACAAATGGTATGACCATGCATATTGATGAGTGCCATTATGATGGATTGATTAGAGTTTATGTAGAAGATGATTTTATAGGACTAGGAAAGACTCACAAAAATAACGACAAATATTTTCTAAAAATGGAGAAAGTATTTTATGAAAAATAATATAAAAATATACGACCTAGACAGAGGCATGACAGACTTTGAGCCAAAGGCTATTGCACTAGGTAATTTTGATGGCATCCATATTGGCCATCAAAAGCTTATAAAAAAAGACTTGGAAATTGCTAGGCAACTTAATCTGGTCCCATCAGTTTTACTTTTTAAGGAAAATAGCAAAAAAACTTTAATAGATGAAAAAGATTATTTAACAAGTCTAAATGATAAAATCGAAATTTTTTCAAATATGGGCATGGATACATTTTGTATCCTAGAATTTAACGAAGACTTTAGGTCTTTAAGCCCTAGGGAATTTATTTCAGAAATTTTGTACAAAAAACTTAATACCAAATATATTGTAATTGGTGAAGACTACCGTTTCGGTAAAAATGCTGAAGGTGACATAAAAACTCTTGCTCGCTTTCAAGATGAATTTGGATTTGAAACTACCATAGTTGATTTTGAAGTTGATGATGGAGTAAAAATATCATCAGGTTCAATAAAAGAACTTATCAAAAATGGTAATATTGCAAAAGCAAACAAATATTTGGGCAGGAACTACAAAATAATAGGTCATGTGGTTGATGGCCACAAAAGAGGTCGCACACTGAATTTCCCAACTGCTAACTTAGAAATGAATTTTTCTTATACTGTTCCAAAAGATGGAGTATATTTAACAAGGGTCAATGTACGGGGAAAAAATCATTTTGCCCTTACTAATATTGGTTCAAATCCTACTTTTGAGAATGACTTTAGAAAAATAGAAACATATATCCTAGATTTTAGCGAGGATATATATGGAGAAAATATAACAATTGAGTTTTTAGAATTTTTCCGTGGTGATTTGAAATTTGAATCAGTAGATGATTTGATAAATCAAATGGAAATTGATAAAAAAAGAGCAATTGATACTATAAATAATAAGTATTTGTAATCTTTACAAATACTTTTTTTGTTGGTATAATTACTTAGGTACCTTGGCTTTGTAAACGCAACCTCGACTTTTACACGGTCAAAGGCAAATACAACATATAGGAGGAAAAATATGTTATCACAAGACAAAAAGACAGAACTTATCAAAGAATACCAATTAGAAGAAGGAGACACAGGTTCTCCAGAAGTACAAATAGCTATTTTAAGCTACAGAATTAAAGATTTAACTGAACATTTAAAAGCTAATCCAAAAGACCACTCATCAAGAAGAGGACTTTTTAAAATGATTAGACGTAGAAAAGGGTTATTAAACTACTTAAAAGATAATGATATCGAAAGATATAGAGCTATTATCGAAAAAGTAGGCATAAGAGGTTAGTAGATTGGCGGGGTATATCCCGCCTTATTTTTTAGGAGAAAAGATGGAGAAAAATTATATTTATACATCAAGCCATGGATATGAACTTGATGTAACAATAGGAAAATTTGCAGAACAGGCTAATGGCGAATGTTACATAAAATGTGGGGATACTTCTCTTTTAGTAACAGCAGTAGCTAGTGAAAAACCAAGAGAAGGGATAGACTTTTTTCCACTAATTTGTGATTTTCAAGAAAAGCTATACGCAGTTGGTAAAATCCCAGGTGGTTTTTTAAAAAGAGAAGGTAAAGCATCTGATGAAGCAACCCTAATTTCCCGCCAAATGGATAGACCTTTGCGTCCACTTTTCCCAGAAAATTATTATAATGACGTACAAATAATTGCAACAGTTTTATCTATGGATGAGGACAATTTGCCAGATTGCCTATCCACAATTGGTGCAAGTATTGCTCTTGGAATATCAGATATACCATTTAATGGACCAGTAGGTGCTGTTTCTGTTGGTTTTGTTGATGGAGAATTTGTAGTATTCCCAAATGAAGACCAAAGAAAAAAATCTCAGCTTGACCTAACAGTTGCAGGTAGCAAAGATGCTATAAACATGGTTGAAGCTGGAGCAAATGAGCTAACAGAAGCACAAATGCTTGAAGCAATGTTAATTGCCCATGAAGAAATCGGACATATTTCAGACTTTATCCAAGGAATTATTGATGAAATTGGTAAAGAAAAAAATATGGTAGAAGTTATCGTGCCATCAGAGCTTGAAGAAAAAATTACAGCAGAATATGCTGAAGCTATTAAAGGCTCTATCAGAACAACTGATAAAATGGAACGTGGCGAAGCTATGTTTAATATAGAAGAATCTGCAAAAGAAAGATTTTTGCCAGAATACCCAGAAAGTGAAGATGAAATCCACAGAGTAATTGATAATATCATGAAACTTGAAGTTCGCCGTATGATTTCAATCGATAAAATCAGACCAGATGGACGTGATTTAAAAGAAATCAGACCACTTTCAGCAGAAGCAGGGCTATTGCCTAGAGTACATGGATCAGGTTTATTTAAACGTGGACAAACTCAAGTTTTATCAGTAACCACACTTGGTTCACCAGCTGACGTTCAAATAATTGATGGACTTAACCGTGAAGAAATTCAAAAAAGATATATGCACCAATACAATTTCCCACCATTCAGTGTTGGAGATGTAAAACCACTTCGTGCACCAGGACGTCGTGAAGTTGGTCACGGACACTTGGCAGAAAGAGCTCTTGTACCAGTTTTACCAGATGAAAGTGACTTCCCATACACAATTAGAGTTGTATCTGAGGTTTTAAGTTCAAATGGTTCAAGTTCCCAAGCATCAATCTGTGGGTCTACACTGTCACTAATGGATGCAGGTGTACCAATTAAAAAACCAGTTGCAGGTATTGCAATGGGACTAATAAAAGAAGATGAATCTATTTCAATTCTTACAGACATCCAAGGTCTTGAAGACCACCTAGGAGATATGGACTTTAAAGTTGCAGGAACTCGTGATGGAATTACTGCCCTACAAATGGATATGAAAATTGCAGGGATAACTCGTGAAGTCTTAGAAGAATCGCTTGATAATGCAAAAGAAGCTAGAATGCAAATTCTAGATTTAATAGAAGCTACAATCGATAAACCAAGAGAAGATATATCTGACTATGCCCCAAGATTATTTACAATTGACATTGATCCAGAAAAAGTACGTGATGTTATAGGATCAGGCGGTAAAACAATTAATAAAATTATCGATGAGACTGGTGTAACAATCGAGACAGAAGATGATGGACACATAACAGTAGCATCAACAGATGGAGCAAGTGGTAAAAAAGCAATCGAAATGATTCGTGCCATTGTAACTGATCCACAAGTAGGAGATGTTTATACAGGAAAGGTTACTAGAATTATGAACTTCGGTGCCTTTATCGAAATTGCCATTGGAAAAGAAGGACTTCTTCACATTTCTCAAATCGACCATGCTAGAACTGATAAAGTAGAAGATGTACTTGCTGTTGGAGATGAAGTTACTGTAAAAGTAACAGAAATTGACAAGCAAGGGAGAATCAACCTTTCAAGAAAAGCTCTTATAGAAAAACCAGAAAGAGAAGAAAAAGAAGATTACAAAAACAATCCAAATGCACAAGCATGGCCAGCTGATGAAGATCCAAGAAATAAATAATTAAAATACAAATCGGTTATTAAGAAAAATCTTAATGCCGATTTTTTTGTACCATCTAAAAAAATGTAAAATATATTTTAAATATTAGATTAATTATTAAATGAGAATATAATTTCCCTAGGAGGATCTTATGGAAAATATAATTGAAATAAGAGGATTAGAAAAATCTTACAAAAAAATAAAAGCCATTGATAATTTGGATTTAGATGTAAAAAAAGGCAGAATACTAGGACTTTTAGGCCCAAATGGATCTGGAAAATCAACAACTATAAATTGCCTTCTAGCCCTTATAAAAAAAGATAAGGGTTCAATTAAAATTTATGGCGAAGAAATGACACCGGAATCTTATGATATAAAAGAAAAAATTGGTGCAGTATTTCAAGATGTAGGTGTATATGATGAACTAAATGTCTATGAAAATATCGATTATTTTTGTGGCCTCTACATAAAAGATAAGGAGCAAAGAAAAAAACTTATCAGAGAAACTATAGACCTAGTAGCTTTAAATGATTTTCTAAATTTCAAACCAAAGGAACTATCAGGTGGTTTGTTAAGAAGGCTAAATATAGCATGTGGTATAGCCCACAAACCAGAAATAATAATTTTTGATGAGCCAACCGTTGCTGTAGATCCTCAATCTAGAAATAATATTTTAGAAGGCATTAAAAAATTAAATGAGAATGGGGCTACCATAATTTATACTTCTCACTACATGGATGAAGTCGAAGAACTATGTGATGATATAGTTATAATTGACAGGGGAAAAGTCATTGCTAAAGGCAGCTCTGAGAGTCTAAAAAATATTATTGATATAAATGAAAAAGTTTCTTTTGTTAGTGAAAATCTAGATGAATCTGTAATAAAGAAAATAAAATCAATTGAAACTCTTGTTAATTTTGAATCTAAGGACAATTTTTATCATCTAAGTTTTGGCCATGGAAAGGATAATTTAATAAAACTAATTAGTATTTTAAATGATAATTCAGTGGCCTATGACAGTCTTACTAGCCAGTCTCCCTCACTTAATGATGTATTTTTATCACTAACTGGCAAAGAATTGAGGGACTAGTATGTTTTTTCATGAATTTAAAAAGACATTTAAAGTCTTTGTTAGACAAAAATCTTTATTATTTTGGGCCTTAATATTTCCCTTAGTGCTTGGGGTGTTTTTTAAACTAGCACTTGGAAATATTGTAAATTCTGATGAATTTGAACCTATAAAAGTTGCAGTTAATGAAAGATTACTAGATGATCAAAATTTTAAGAACTTCACTGATAATATTATAGAAGAAGAAATATTAGATATTTCTCCAGTCGATGATGATAAGGATTTAGACAAGGAAGAAATCAAGGCCTATATTGATAAAAAAGATAAAATTATTGTTAAGAAAAATGGGGTTTTTGAAAGCATCTTGGTAAGTCTATTAAAATATTATAATATGAGGGAATCAATGATAAAAACAATCCTTGAAAAAAATCCAAATCCTGATTTCGATACTATTTTAGAGGAAAAGTCCCACTTAAATATTAAGGGTCCTAGAAAAAAAATAGATCCAGTAATGACATTTTTCTTTGCTTTGATTGGTTATCAATTAATATATGGCTATTCTTGGGGGCTTGAAATAATCCACCAATATGAAGCAAATTTATCTACTGTTGCAAAAAGAAATGCAATATCTCCAGTAAATAAAAAAGTAAGTTTGCTTGCTTCTATGTGTGTTGGATTTATTTTAAATTTTCTAATATCAATAGTAACTATGATTATTTTTAATAAAATATTAGGGGTTGATTTTTCTGAAAATCTTGCAGAACTACTGTTGATTACTGGTATAGGTGCCCTTTGTGGAGTATCTTTGGGTATGCTAATTGGTTCTAGCAATAAAGCTAATATTGAAATCAAATCAGCAATTGGTTTGGCTTTGTCATTATTAATGTCTTTTTTAGCTGGAATGATGGTTTCAAGTGTCAAAGTAATGATTGCTGATAATGCTCCAATTATCAACAAATTAAATCCGGTTGCTCTTATAAGTGATGGGATATATTCTTTGTACTATTACGATACCTTTGATAGATTTTACAATAATATAGCTTGGCTTTTGGCAGTAACATTATTTTTTATAGTCCTAACATATATATTTACTAGGGGTAAGCAATATGATAGTATTTAAAAATTATTTTAAGATATTAAAAAGCCATATTAAGTCACTCTTACTATATTCGTTAATATTTTTAGTATTAATTTTTATATTTACGAAATCTGGTGATCCTGTTGATAAATATAGTAATTTAAAATTGCCTATTTATGTAAATGATCAATCAAATACAGATAGGTCTAAGGCTTTAGTAGAGTTTATAGATAAAAATCACAAACTAGTAAAAATTGATGATGATAAGATTGATGACAAATTGTTTTATGAAGAGATAGTCTGTGCTTTAACAATACCTATAGATTTTGATGAAAAAGGCATGGTAGATTTTAAAGAAGTATATGATGATTCCTATACACTTTATGCAAAAAATGAAATAAATTCATTTTTAAACCAAATTGATACATTTGAAAAAGCAGGATTTTCGACAAAAGATTCTATAAAAAATGCAAAAGAAAATTTTGACAAAGATATTGATGTGGAAGTTAAATCGCTTGTAAAAAATCAAAAAGATAATGCACCATACTTTTTTAGGATGCTTGGATATGTAATTATGAGCCAGATTATAATGATAGTTGGTATTATAAGTTTAACATACAATAAAGAAAGTACTAACAAAAGAAATTTAATATCTCCTTTTAAAAAATCTAAGCAAAATTTACAATTAATCCTTGGCCATATAGTTTGCGGACTAGTAGTTTGGTTAGTCTATATGATTTTTTATTGTATATTCTTTAAAGATTTCACATTTTCAAGACCAACTAAGCAAATGATGGCAAATGCACTCTTATTTACAGCAACTATCGTATGTTTTGCAGTAATGATTTCAAAACTAGCCAAAAATCAAAATACAATTACAGGGATAATGAATGTATTTTCTTTGGGATCATCATTTTTGACAGGAATATTTGTCCCACAAGAACTATTAGGAGATTTGGCTAGCAAATTAGGAAAAATATTTCCTTCCTATTATTATGTGGAAAATATTAAAAATATAAATACAGATTTAAATTACTCATTTTTCAATACTAATACCTTGATTTTGCTAGGATTTTCAATTGTTTTTATTATAATAACCATATTTACAAAAATGAATGTAGAAAAAACCAAGGCTGAGTAATAAATTTTTTTGGGCAGCTAAGTTTTATTAGCTGCCTTTTACCTTTGCCAAGGTTTATTTTTTTGCCCATTTCATATATAATTTATAATGAGGTAATTATGACAAATAGTAAAAATGACAATCGAATAAGAAAAAAATCTACAAATAAACCTCCTAGAAATAGAGCCAAGAAAAAAAGAGAATGGACCTTTGATTTTAATGTATTTTCATTAGTTGTGATGGGTCTATCTTTAATTTTATTTATATTTATTTTTTCATCAAATACTGGAAAAGTTGGAAATGCAATAACCAATAGTTTTACTAATACATTTGGCAAACTAGCCCTAGCCTTTCCAGCCATTATTTTTATCAGTTTTTTATTTGCCTACAGAGATAAATACAGGGAAAATATCAAACATTTTTTGCTTTTATACTTACTTTTTATAATGACCCTGGCATTTTTATCCAAAGCTTATGTAAGAAACGATTTAAATTGGACTATAGATTATAATATACAAAATGCAGCTGATTCTGGTGGAATGATTGGCGGATTTTTTGCATATTATATTATTAGTTTTTTGGGAACTTTGGGACTAGATATTTTATTTGCTCTTTCAATATTTTTATTTGTAATTGGTATAAGTCCACTTACCTATGGTGAATTTTTAAGAAAGATTAGAGATATTATAATCCTAATTGCAAGTAAGATTTCAGATTTATTTGCAAGTCTTAAAGAAAAAAGAAATGAATCTAGCAAAAACATTAAGGAAAGTGAAGATGAGGAAATCTTCATAGCAAATGATAACCATAATCTAGGACCAACTTTAGAAGAAAAGCCTATTACAGAAACTGAGCTTATAGAAAAAATAGATCAGCCTATTGAAAAAGAAGTAAGGCCAAAGAAAAAGGCTATTAAAACTTACGATTTTTCAGATGATGAAGAAATTGAAGTAAGAAGCTATAAGTCAAAGCAAATAGAAATGAAAGACTTGGATGAGACTTTCAAAAAAGAATTTGACAACTATAATTATCCACCGGTTGACTTGCTAGAAGATAGGACTGATGCAGGATCAGTTGATGAGGGTGAAATAAAGGAAAAAGCAATCGCCATAGAAGAGACACTAGAAAGTTTTGGCATAGAAGCAAAAGTGGTTCAAATAGACATAGGACCCACAGTTACTTGCTATGAATTAAAACCACAAAGAGGGGTAAAGGTAAGTAAGATATTAAATCTTGCTGATGATTTGGCCCTATCACTTGCAACAAGTGGTATTAGAATCCTAGCACCTATTCCAGGCAAAAGTCATGTGGGTATTGAAGTTCCAAATGATAGCAAAGAAATAGTAGGATTTAAGGAAATAATTAGCACAAATAAATTTGCAAATGCTAAATCAAAAATTCCTTTTGCTATGGGTAAGTCAATTTCAGGTGAACCTGTGGTCTCTGGTATTGAAAAGATGCCACATTTACTAGTTTCTGGAGCAACAGGATCTGGTAAGTCGGTATGTATAAATACTATTATTATGAGTATACTTTACAAACACTCTCCAGATGAAGTTAAGCTATTGATGATAGATCCAAAAGTAGTTGAACTTTCAGTTTATAATGGTATTCCTCATTTAATTATGCCGGTTATTACAGATCCTAAAAAAGCAAGTTCCTCTTTATTTTGGGCCATTTCTGAAATGGAAAAAAGATATAAGGCCTTTCAAAAGTACCATGTTCGTGATATAGAAGGCTATAAAAGAGCAGCTGAAACTGACGAGTCTATGGAAAATTTACCATATATTGTTGTAATCATAGACGAGCTTGCGGATCTTATGATGACTGCAGCAAGTGAAGTGGAAGATTACATCATGCGCCTAGCTCAAAAATCAAGGGCATGTGGAATTCATTTAGTAATTGCAACCCAAAGGCCAACAGTAGATGTTATCACAGGTACAATAAAGGCAAATATACCATCTAGGATTTCATTTGCTGTAACCAGCCAAACAGATTCTAGAACTATACTTGATGCTTCTGGAGCAGAAAAACTTTTAGGAAAAGGGGATATGCTTTATGCATCAAGTGACTCTATGAAACCACTTAGAATCCAAGGAGCTTTTGTATCAGACAAGGAAGTATTGGATGTGGTTGAATATATTAAAGAAGAGACTAAGGCAGATTATAACCAAGAAGCCATAGAAACGGTAGAGGAAAATTCTCAAGTAAAAGAAGTGGATGATGAGGATGAATTAATTGATGAAGCAACTCAAATAATTATAGATGAAAACACCGCATCAGTTTCACTTTTACAAAGAAAACTTAGAATTGGCTATGCAAGGGCAGGTAGAATTATCGACCAGCTTGAAGCAAAAGGAATTGTAGGTCCATATGAGGGCAGCAAACCAAGAAAAGTCTTGGTAGATAGGTCTTATTTTGAAGGAGATTTAGGTGAATATAGCGAATAAAGTTACAGTTTTAAGATTACTTTTAATCCCAGTATTTCTAGTTTTATATTATATTTATGGTACAAGTTATAATATAGCAGCCATAGTATTTGTAATAGCTTCTCTTACAGATGCCCTAGATGGACACCTAGCACGTAGTAGAAACTTAGTTACAACCTTTGGGAAATTTGTAGATCCATTGGTGGATAAATTACTAACTATGGCGGCATTTGTAGTTTTAGTAGAAGCAAGCATAATTCCTGCTTGGGCTGTTATAATAATTATTGCAAGGGAACTTATAATTACAGGTTTTAGGACACTTGCAGCGGATAAGGGTATAACAATTGCAGCCAGCAAATGGGGAAAACTTAAAACAACTAGCCAAATGATAGCACTAGTTTTACTTTTACTAAATAATAGCACTTTAAATATTGCTGGAGTTTATGTATTTTATATAGCAGTTATACTAACAATTATTTCAGGACTAGATTATATAATTAAAAACAAAGAAGTTTTAGATTTAGAAAATATATAGGAGATTAATATGGATGATAACAAACAAAAAGCACTAGACCAAGCCTTTAAAAATATTGAAAAAAAATATGGTAAAGGATCAATAATGAAAATGGGAGAAGCTCCAAAGGTAGCAGTATCAGCTATCCCAACAGGAGCTATAAATCTAGATATTGCACTTGGAATTGGTGGTATTCCAAGGGGAAGAGTTATAGAAATATTTGGGCCAGAATCTTCTGGTAAAACAACACTTGCCCTTCATATGATAGCAGAAGATCAAAAACAAGGCCATATGTGTGCATTTATAGACGCAGAGCATGCTATGGATGCAGAATATGCTAGAAATCTAGGGGTAGATATAGAAAATCTTATTTTGTCACAGCCAGATACGGGTGAACAAGGATTAGATATTGCAGAATCTCTAGTACGTTCTGGTGCCGTAGATTTAATAATCATCGACTCAGTAGCAGCCCTAGTACCAAGAGCAGAAATCGAAGGAGAGATGGGAGATAGCCACGTAGGTCTTCAAGCAAGACTAATGAGCCAGGCTCTTAGAAGACTTACAGGTGTAATTGCAAAATCAAATACAACTGTAGTATTTATCAACCAATTAAGAGAAAAAGTTGGGGTCATGTTTGGTTCACCAGAAACTACAACAGGTGGTCGTGCCCTTAAATTCTACTCATCAGTTAGACTTGATATTCGTAGGATAAAAACAATTACAGAAGGCGATAATTCTATTGGATCTCGAACACGTGTAAAAGTTGTAAAAAATAAGGTAGCGCCACCATTTAAAGTAGTAGAATTTGATATTATGTATGGATCTGGTATTTCAAAATCAGGTGTTATCCTAGATACAGCTGTAGAAATGGATATAGTAGAAAAAGCTGGATCATGGTTCTCATATGGTGGAGAAAAACTTGGCCAAGGACGTGAAAATGTAAAAACATACCTTGAAGAAAATAAAGATATTATGAATGAAATCGAAGGCAAAATCAGAGCATCGTTAAATAATAACGAAGAAGAAAATTTATTTGAAGATGAAGATACTCAAGAAAGCCTAGATGTTTAAATAAGAAAAAGTACTGATTAAATTCAGTACTTTTTTATTTTATAAGAATGTTAATTGGTTGCTATTGCGATTTGATAATTTTGAAAGAGAAATTCCGATTAATCTTACATATTCGTTTTCATAAACTTCATTTAATAATTCACTGGCAGAATTAAAAATATCTTCTTTTTTATAAATAGGTTCTTGGAGGGTTATGGCGCGGGTAATGGTTTTGAAATCACTATTTTTTATTTTGAGATTTATAGTTTTGCCCTGCAAGTCTTTTTTTTCTAAATCATCTTCAATTTTTTCGGATATTTCTTTTAGATACTGATTTAAAATATTTATGTCATTTGTATTTTCTCTAAAAGTTCGCTCTCGCCCCAAGGACTTCCTCTTGCGACTAGGATTTATTTCTCTTTTGTCCTCACCACGTATTACCCCATAAATATAAGATCCGTGCTTGCCAAAAAGTTCAATTAAAAAATCTTCATCAAGTCTTAATAAATCTTTTATGGTATAAATTCCAATATTTTTTAATTTTTCTACACCATGAATACCAAGGCCATGGACTTTTTTTATATCTAAATCCATTAAAATTTCTGGAACATCGCTTTTAGATATTTCATTTAATCCATGGGGTTTATTCCAGTCGCTGGCAAGTTTTGCCAAAAATTTATTATATGATATGCCTATTGAAACATTGATTTGAGTTTTTAAAAAAACTTCATCTTGGATCTTTCTAGCTAGGTCTAAGGGATTTTGACTTTCTATTTGTAAATATGCCTCATCTATGGAAACTTGTTCAAAATTACTGGCATATTTTTTGATAATAGTAAAAACCTCATCTGATTTTTTTCTATAATATGGGTGGTCAACCGGTATTAATATTAGATTGGGACAAAGTTCTTTTGCCATAAAAACAGGCATAGCAGAGTGAATGCCATATTTTCTCGCCTTGTAATTTGCAGTTGTAATTATTGATTTATTTGTAAGCCCACCAACAGCCAGTGGATAATTTTTAAGTCTTGGATTTCTAATTTCTTCACAAGATGCATAAAAAGCATCACAATCTGTATGCAAAATGTTATTCATATCATCACCATTTTCACTATACTTTTAATTTTGTGGGTATAAATTAATAAACTGCGAAAGGATGATTTTACATGGATAATATAAATTTGAATGACGAATATCTAGAAAAACTTAAAAATGGTGAGACTATTGTAATCCCCCTTCATGAAGAGAGGGTAAGGGTTAGAAAAGAGAAAAGGGTTGTTGAAGAGATAGTTATTAGACGTGAAAAATATATAGAAATGCAAAAAATCAGAGTCCCTATTAGAAAAGAAATTGTAACTGTAGATGATAGCAAACTAAATTATGAGGATATTGATTAATAAATATAAATTATTGTAAAGTTTAAAAAAAGTTTTATATTTATGTTTAATAAATTTTTGTGGGGGGTATATACCTACTAGAACGATATAGACGAGAGTCTAGGAAGTTAAAAATAAAAGGAGATATATAATGGCAAATTTTGAAACATTCAGAACAGAAGATGAATTACTAGCAAGAATCGACCAACTAAGAGCTCAAGGTTTTAGCGATAGTGAACTTGAAGTTATTTCTGCTAATGAATTTAATAATGAAAACCTTAGATATTACGGAATTTCAGATAGAGCAAACAGAGACACATTAGATCCAGAATATAACGGAATCTATGCATACTACACAGGTGAAGATTTAGATCCAGCTTACTTTGGTGATTTCGGATTCGATAGAGAAGTTTCTGATGAAGCACTAGGTGCAGTTGAAAGCGGAAACTACGTACTAGCAATCGAAAGAGATGATTACCTAGAAGATCCTGAATTTATCGACTCAACATACGAACAAAGAAAAGACTACATCGATGAAGATATTCTTGAAAGAGAAGACCTTTCAAAAAGAGATAAAATCAGACTTCACGAAGAAAGATTAAGAGTAAACAAAGAAAGAGTTCAAACTGGTGAAATTGGACTTAGAAAAGAAGTTGTAACTGAAACTCAAGAAATCGAAGTACCAGTAGAAAAAGAAAGAGTTACAGTTGAAAGACATGCTGTTGAAGGCGAAGCAGTTGATGGATACGCTTTTGATGAAGCATCTGATGAAATCAGAATTCCAATCCACGAAGAAAGAGTATCTGTAGATAAAGAAGCTTACGTAACAGAAGAAGTTGATGTAAATACAGAAACAGTTACAGAAAACGAAAGAGTTTCTGATACAGTAAGAAAAGAAAGATTAGACGTTGTTGAATCTGGAGATGTTAAAGAAGTAGATTAAGAAGACGATAACTTACTATAAGAATTAATTTTTAAGCCCAGGTCCGCCTGGGCTTTTATTTTTTTGCCTAGATATAAACACTTTCTTATAGTAAAATTAACCTATGAGAATAGATAAATTTTTAAAAAATTCAAGAATAATTAAACGTAGGCAAGTAGCAAAAGAAGCTTGTGAAAATGGTAGAGTTTTGATTAATGGTAGCACCGCAAAAGCTGGCTCAGTAGTAGAAGAAGGTGATATAATTGAAATTGCCTTTGGAAATAGCAAGTTGAAGGTAAAAGTTACAGGACTTATAGAAGGTGCCAAAAAATCTACTGCAGAAGAGATGTATGAGGTAATAGATGGCTAGGGCAAAATCTTATCAAAAAAAGAGAAAAGCTAAAAATAGAAGGTTTTTACTAAGTGTTTTATTTATTTTAATACTTAGTACAATTGCATATATATTTTTAAATAAAATGATGAATGCAGAAATAAATACTCTTAACTCAGAAATAAACTCTACAAAGAAAAAACTAGATTCTGTAAACGAAGAAATTACAAGTCTTGAAAGTGACTACGAAATCAGAAACACAGACCAATTTAAAGAAAAAATCGCCCAAGAAAGACTAGGTATGGTAAAGGGTGAAAATGAAACAGAAGAAGATGAAACTGATGATGTAGAGCAAGAAACAAATAATGACGATAACTAGCAGATTTTTATCAAATATAAAAAAATATAATTTAATAGATAAAAATGATACCATCATAGTGGGGGCTAGTGGCGGTCCAGATAGCCAATTTCTAATATATCTTCTAAATGAAATAAAAAATGAATATAATTTAACAATAATCCTAGCCCACCTTAACCACTTACATAGAAAAGAAGCTATCTTTGATGAAAACTTAGTGGTTGAAACAGGGAAAAAACTAAATCTTGAAGTTAAAGTCAAAAAATCCAGCATGGATGATTTTGCAAAAGAAAATAAATTATCCCCAGAAGATGCAGGTAGAAGGTTAAGATATGAGTTTTTCTATAGTTTAGCTAAAGAAAATAAAAGTGCAAAAATAGCTGTTGCCCATAATATGGATGATCAAGCAGAAACCATGCTTTTTAGGATGGCTCGCGGGACAGGCCTAGATGGTCTTTCTGGAATGGATTATAAGAATGGAAAAATAATTCGACCAATTTTATCATTTAAAAAATCAGAAATTTTAGCATATCTAAATGAAAAAAAAATTCCTTATGCCATTGATGCTACAAATTTAGAAAATGATTATAGTAGAAATTACATAAGAAATGAGATTTTTCCTAAAATAGCAGAATTAAATCCAAATGCAATTGAAAACTTCTATAATTTATCGGATTTAATAAAAAATGATTTGGAAATTATAGATGAACTTATAGACCAAAAATACGAGGTAGTTGCAGTTATTGAGGATAAAACCTTTGTAAAGTTTGATAAGCAAGAATTTGAAAATCTTTCATATTCCTTAAAAGCAAGGATTTTAAGAAAATCAATTTATAAGTTACAAGGAAATGTTAAAAACTTTTCAAAGGAAAATATTGATGATTTTTTAAATCTTTTGGACCTTGATACGGGCAAAAAAATTGTAAAAGGTAAATTAGAATTTATAAAAAATTACAATTCTTATGATTTAGTAATTTTAAATGAAGATAGTAATAAACAAGAGATTGTAAGATTAAATCTTGGTGAGGAAGTTAGATTTAAAGAAAAAAAAATAAAGGCTTCAAGGGTTTTAAAAACAGATAATAAATCAAAAAATATTGGATATTTTGATCTGGATAAAATTTCCTTTCCCCTTATAATTAGAAGTAGGGAAAATGGTGATAAATTTAAACCATTTGGTATGAATCATAGGAAAAAACTTAAAGATTTTTTTATTGATGAGAAAATAGATAAGAATATCAGAGACCAGATTCCAATAATTTTATCGGAAAATGATATAATTTGGGTTGGAGGCTATAGGATTTCTGATGATTATAAGCTTGATAGTGGTACAAATAATATTATAAAAATCGAGGTAGCAGATGATTAGCGATACAAATGAGATAATAGAAAAAGTTTTGATTGATGAAGACAGTTTGAATGTTAGAATTAAAAAACTTGCAGGTCAGATAAATGAACATTATAAAGACGAAGATACATTAATAATGGTGGCGATTTTAAAGGGATCTGTAATGTTTATGGCAGAACTTGCAAAACATATAAAACTAGACATAAATTTAGAATTTATGGCAGTTTCTTCATATGATAGCGGAACTATTTCTAGTGGAAATGTCAAGATCTTAAAAGACCTTGATACTGATATTAAGGATAAAAATGTATTGCTGGTTGAAGATATTATCGATACTGGACATACACTCTTAAAATTAAGAAATAATCTTGAGAAAAGGGATCCTAAGGATATTAGAATTGTAACCTTGCTTGATAAACCTGAAAGAAGAGAGGTAGACATAAAACCAGATTGGTATGGATTTAAGATACCTAACGAATTTGTTGTTGGTTTTGGTCTTGATTATGATCAAAAGTATAGAAACTTGCCTTATATCGGCATTTTAAAAAGATCAGTTTATGAAGGATAGGTCAGTAGGCCTATTTTTTATTAAGGAGTTATTATGTTTAATGGAAAAAATAATTTAGATAATTTTGTTTTGATAATGTATATTGCAATTATTGCATTTTTTATTTATAGAATTTATAAATCATTTACAAATAAAAAATTACTGGCAGGCGAAACTCACAAATTTGATAGACCCTCTACAACTTTTGAATGGGTCCTACTTCTATTTTTACTTGCAACAGCAATATTTAATCTTGTAGCTGGTATTAAACAAAATAATAGAAATGCAATCTATATGTCAGTAGTTATGGTTGTTTTAGCCTTTGTATTTGCCCTTGTTCAACAAAATAAACTTTATATTGCAGAAAATGGAGTACTTATTAATTCTAATTTTTATACTTATAAAGAACTTAAAAAATGGGGATTTGATAAGGAAAAAAATGACTTGGTAATGGTTGTAAAAAAAGACAGACAAGAAACAAACGAAGCAACAAAAGTAAAAAGCGAAGATATTAAGACTGTCAATAATTTAATAAGAAAATATAAACTAGGTAAATAGTTGAATATCACAAAAATTATCGTATCATATTAGAGTTAAATTTGATTATAAAACTCTAAGGGGAGATATGATGCTGCTAGTAGTAGATATTGGAAATACCAACACTGTGCTTGGTGTTTTTAATAATGAAAAATTAGAATTCAGATATAGAGTGGCTACAAATTTAAAACGCACCAGCGATGAATTAGTAGCTACCCTTTTTAATATGTTCACAATTCATGAGATAAAAAAAGATTGTATTGAAGATACCATAATTTCATCAGTTGTGCCAGATATTATGTATGCTTGGCAATCTTGCAATCGCAAAATGTTTGGCAAAGAACCAATAATTATTGACTATAAAACCGATACCGGAATTATAAATGATTATGAATCACCAAAAGATGTTGGAGCTGACAGGATTGTAAATGCAGTTGCAAGTTTTGATAAGTATGGTGGTCCGGCAATAATTGTTGATATGGGCACAGCAATAACTTTTGATGTAATCACAAAAGACGCTAGATACCTTGGTGGATCAATTGCACCGGGTATAAGAATTGCCCAAGATGGATTATTTGGTATGACTGCTCAATTACCAAAAATAGAGCTTAGAAATCCAACAACTGCAATTGCAAAAACAACTCCAGCAAGCATGAATGCAGGTATTGTTTATGGTTATATTTCGCTAATAGATGGTGTAATTGACCAAATCCAAAGAGAATTAAAAAATGATCTTGGAGTTAGCGAAAAAATAAATGTAATCGCAACTGGTGGATATTCAGAACTAATTGCTCATGAATCAAAATATATTGAATATATAGAACCTGATTTGATGCTTGATGGGCTAAAAATTATCTATGACAGAATTAAAAAATAAGGAAATAATGCTAGCTCCCCTAGCAGGAGTAACAGATGTAGCTTTCAGGATTGTTTGTGAAAAATATGGGGCAGACAAAACATTTACTGAAATGGCCAGTGTTAATGCCATGGTTTATGATAACAAGCAAACCGATGAAATTCTTTTTATATCAGAAAAAGAAGAACACGCAAATATCCAAATTTTTGGTAGTGATCCAGAAAAAATTGAAAGAGCTATAAAAGAAAAAATCAACCCACTTGAAAATATTACTGACCTAAGTTTTAATATGGGTTGTCCTGCTCCAAAAATCTTCAAAAATGGGGAAGGATCTGCTTTGATGAAAGATCCTGACCTTGTGGATAAGATAACAAAAACCTTGGTAAAATCTACTAACAAAAAAGTAAATGTAAAATTCCGATCAGGTGTTGATGATTCTTCAAAAAATTATATTGAAATTGGTAAGATTTGCGAGGATAATGGAGTAGATTATGTCATCCTCCACGGCAGAACCCGTGAGCAACATTATAGCGGAAATGCAAATTGGGATGATATTAAAAATTTAAAGGAAGCTCTTTCTATACCAGTAGTTGCAAATGGTGATGTCTTTACTGTTGATGATTTTAAAAATATTATTCAAAAGACAAATGCCGATGGTGTTATGCTAGCAAGAGGAGCCATGGGCAATCCATTTTTATTTAAGTATATCCAGGAATATTTAGAAACTGGTAGCTACACACCGGTTACCCCGAGTGAGATTATAGACCAAGTTAAAGAACAATACGATTTATCACTAGAATTTAAAGATGAAAGACTAGTTGTAAATCAGATGAGAAAACATGTGGGCTGGTATATCAAGGGATTACCAGACTCAAGCAAAGTTAGAGATGAAGTTAATAAATTAAAAACTAAAGAAGAAATTTTTGATTTATTAGATGAATATAAGAATGTTTTAGAGGGATGAAATGGCAGAAAATAAAGAAGTTATACTTTCTAAAGAATATTTAGAAAAATTAGAAGATGAATTAGAGTACCTAAAAACCAAAAGAAGACCAGAAATTGCAGAAAAAATAAAAATTGCAAGAAGTTTTGGTGACTTATCAGAAAATGCTGACTACGATGAGGCTAAAAATGAGCAAGGTGAAATCGAAAGTCGTATAGCAAAAGTCGAAGACATGATTAGAAATGCAAAAACTATCGAAGTAGATTTAAATTCTGATGAAGTTGGGGTAGGAAATACAGTGACAGTACACGATGAAGAATTTGATGAAACTTTGGATTACAAAATTGTTGGTACAGCAGAATCTGATCCTATAAAAGGTTTTATATCAAACGAATCACCAGTAGGTGCTGCACTTTTAGGAAAAAAAGTCGATGACAGAGTAGAAGTAGCTACTCCAAATGGCAAAATGTATTTTACTATTAAAGACATTAAATAAGGAGAAATGATGACTGATAACAATAAAGATTTAAATGAAATGCTTAAGATTAAAAGAGAAAAACTTGAAGAACTTAAGCAAGAAGGTAGAGATCCACACGAAATTGTAAACTTTAAAGACCGCACACCTGCAAGTGAAATTAAAGATAATTTTGAAGATTACGATGGTAAGTCTGTAAGAATTGCTGGTCGTATTAGAGCAAAACGTGGTCACGGAAACATGAGTTTTATGGATATCCAAGATGAATCTGGAACAATCCAAATTGTAAATCGTAAAAATGTTATCGGTGATGAATTCAAACAAGTAAAAAAATATGATATTGGTGATATAGTAGGTATTGAGGGAAATGTTTTTAAAACAAACCAAGGTGAAATCTCTATAGAAACACAAAATCCTCAACTACTAACAAAATCTTTACAAATATTGCCAGAAAAATGGCACGGACTAAAAGACCCAGACTTAAGATATAGACAAAGATACCTAGACCTTATTGTAAATCCAGAAGTAAAAGAAGTTTTCTATTTAAGAAGCAAAATTATTTCTGAAATTAGAAAATTCCTAGACGGCAGAGGATTTATCGAAGTTGAAACACCAATTTTAAATACAATCGCAGGTGGAGCCACAGCACGTCCATTTATAACCCACCACAACACATTAGATATAGATATGTATCTAAGAATTGCAAACGAACTTTACTTAAAAAGACTAATTGTCGGTGGATTCGATAAAGTTTATGAAATGGGCAGAATGTTTAGAAACGAAGGTATGGATGCTACCCACAATCCTGAGTACACCGCAATGGAACTATACCAAGCCTATGCTGATTATGAAGATATGATGGAAATTACAGAACATATGGTAGAAACAGTAGCTAAAAATGTTCTAGGAAAAACCACTATCGAATATGACGGCCAAGAAATAGAACTAAAAGCACCATGGGCTAGAATTCCAATGATTGATGCTATCAAAGATGAAACTGGTATTGACTTTAACCAAATCACATCTTATGAAGATGCAGTTGCAATTGCAAAAGAAAAAGGTGTTGAAGTAAAAGAAACACGTGGAGAAATCATTTCAGAATTCTTCGAAGAATTTGTAGAAGATAAGCTAATCCAACCTACATTTATAATCGATTACCCAGTAGAAATCTCACCTCTAGCTAAAAGAAAAAATGATGATAAGTCATTAACTTATAGATTTGAAGCCTTTA
Source organism: Anaerococcus sp. Marseille-Q5996 (assembly GCF_946893725.1). Taxonomy (GTDB): domain Bacteria; phylum Bacillota; class Clostridia; order Tissierellales; family Peptoniphilaceae; genus Anaerococcus; species Anaerococcus martiniensis. Next base: position 66,958 of record NZ_CAMPPE010000003.1, read on the forward strand.
TCAATGGAAAAGAAGTAGCAAATGCATTCTCAGAATTGAACGATGCTACAGATCAAAGAGAAAGATTTGAAGCGCAAGTTGCTAAACGTGAAAAAGGTGATGATGAAGCACAAATGATGGATCACGATTTTGTAAATGCTCTTGAAGTAGGACTTCCTCCAACAGGTGGTCTTGGTATAGGCATTGACAGAGTTATAATGTTACTTACTGGTCAACACTCAATTCGTGATGTCCTATTATTCCCAACAATGAAGCCAATAGGCTTAGAAAAGGCAGAAAATAGTAATTCGTCAAAAGAAACTTACGAAACTTACAACAAACTTACGACAGAAGAAATCGACTTTTCAAAGGTGAAAGTAGAGCCACTATTTGAAGATATGGTTGATTTTGATACATTCTCAAAATCTGATTTTAGAGTTGTAAAAGTTAAGAACTGCGAAGAAGTTCCAAAGTCAAAAAAACTTTTGAAATTTACATTAGATGATGGTTCTGAAAAAGAAAGAGTTATTTTATCTGGTATTAAGGAATATTACAGTGCAGAGAGCTTAATTGGAAAGACACTACTTGCGATTTGTAATCTTCCTCCACGTAAGATGATGGGAATCGACTCAGAAGGTATGATTATATCTGCAATTTGTGAGTACGACGGAGAAGAAAAACTTAACTTAATAATGTTGGATAATAATATTCCAGCAGGATCAAAATTATATTAAAAGAACACGCTAATTATTAAACTGGGGTTTGTTATAAATCCCAGTTTAATTTTTATATTAAGCAAGATACTACGGTATTAAACGTAATTTCTACTTTAGACCTATATAACACATCAGAAACAAGATCAAATCAAAAATCTTTTGGTCTAAATTATCAAAAAACTAGCAAGGAACTTATGAGCCAAGATGAAATAACTGTAATGGATGGTGGTAAGTGTATATACCAGCTAAGAGGAGTAAGACCTTTCTTGTCTGATAAATTCGATATTACAAAACATAAGAATTATAAGTTATTGGAAGACTATGATAAGAAGAATTTATTTGATGTGGAAGAGTTTTTGAAAAACAGAGATAAAATAAAAATAAACAGAAACAGTTTAATTACAAGATTATGAATTAAGCTTAGGATAAAGATATTTTTGGTATAATATCTATATATAAACCATGGAGGTAGGCATATGAGGTCTTATGAAAGTAAGGAAGAATTAAAGAATGAGATAAAGAAAACTTTTGAAAAATATATTTCAGAGTTTGACAATATACCAGAAGAACTAAAAGATAAAAGACTAGAAGAAGTTGATAGGACACCAGCAGAAAATATTGCCTATCAAGTAGGTTGGACAACTTTACTCTTAAAATGGGAAGAAGATGAGAAAAAAGGTATAGATGTTAAAACACCATCTGATAAATTTAAGTGGAATCAACTTGGAGAATTATATAAGTGGTTCACTGATACCTATGCTAATAAATCGTTAAAGGAACTAAAAGAACAACTCACAAAAAATATAGAAGATATTTATCTTTTGATAGATGAATTAACAGATGAAGAATTATTTAAACCACATATGAGAAAATGGGCAGATGAAGCAACCAAAACTGCTACTTGGGAAGTATATAAATTTATTCATGTAAATACAGTAGCGCCATTTGGAACATTTAGGACTAAGATTAGGAAATGGAAGAAATTAGTTCTATAGATAGAAAAGTATAAATAAGTTTACTTAGGAGGATTTTATGGCAGTTGCAAATATCAAAGTTACATTAAATTGCCCAATAGAAAAAGTATGGGATAAAGTTACTGACCTTCGTGATTTTGGTTGGAGAAGTGATACCAAAGATATCAAAATTATTGATGATAAGAATTTTGTAGAGATTACAAAAGATTGGATAGAAACAAATTTTAAAGTTATAGAATGTACGAAACATCAATGCTGGTCTTTTGAAATTGAAAACGCAAATATAAAAGGAACTTGGATAGGAAAATTTTATTCGAATGGAGATAAAACAACATTAGATTTTACAGAAAATATTATTTCTAAAAATTTATATTTAAACCTTTTGTAGGACTATATTTAAGAAACCAACAAAAACTGTATTTTAAAGATTTGAAGGAAGTACTTAATTGTGAAGAAGCAAGTCATGTTCAAGTGTTATGAAAATAATGAAATAGATAAATTGGAGTAGCCTATTCATATATTTAGATCTTTTCGAAAGGATAAAACAATGATAGAAAGTAGACTTAAGTTTGATAAAATCACATCGTTTGATGAGTTTAATAAATACTATTGGTATCGTGAAGAACTTTCACAGATATGCAAGTTATTAGGATTAGAATATAGAGGTACAAAACAAGAACTTACTTATATTATTGAGCAGTACTTTAAGGGGGATGTGATTAAAAAGTCATCAATAAAAAACATAAAGAAACAAGTTGATTATATTACTTTAGATATGCCTTTACTTGAGTGTGGATTTTCCTTTAATTCAAAATTCAGAGAATATTTTTCTGTTGTAACAGGTGTTTTGCCTTTTAAATTTACTGCAGATATGGCAACGGCTTGGAGAAAAGTAAAAAGACAAAATGATTTGAGTTTTACAATTCAAGATATGCTCAAAGTTTATTATGGAAAATCAGATTATGCTAAGTATGATAATTCTGTTTGTCAATGGAATCAATTTTTAAAGGATTTTTGTGCAGACGAAAATAGCTGTAACTACTCTAATAAAATACAAGTAGCTGCAATTCTTTGGAAAGAAGTCAGAGATTCAAAAAACAAAAAAGTTTATTCACGAAAACTTATAAAAAAATATGAGGATAAAATAGAAGACTATCACAAGTAAACAGAAACTATTTTTTTGAATGAAAAAAATTAATTCAGATAGATGTTAGGCGATAGAAATTAAAAACTCTATCGTCTTTTTTTATTACAAGAAAGGAGTTTTGCATGAAAAAATTAGAACAAATCAGAAAAGAATCAAAAGAAATAAAAAATAAAATTGACGATACAGAAGAAAGATTAAGGCAACTAAAAAATCAAGAAAAAAAGATATTAAAACAAGACATAGAAAAAAGAAGAAAAGAAAGAACACATAGGCTCATAACAAGAGGAGCAATCTTAGAAAGCCTTATAGAAAATGCAGAAGAACTAACAGATGAAGAAATAAAAATCCTACTAGAAGAAGCAATAAAGACAAAAGAATTTAAAGAAACACTAAAACTAATGAGAGAAAATTAAGAAAAATAAAATAACCAAATAGAACAGATGGGAGAATTTGAAAAAGCGATGAAATTTATATTTTAGAATTTACGACAGCTTACGACAAATTTACGACAATTTGCTAGAAATCTATAGGCACTTATAGAGAGTTAGCAAATTGTCGTAAATGGAGAAGTACCATAAAATAGACTTTTATAGAGGTTTAGACAATTATCTAAGGTAGAGGGGATTTTCCCAACAATGAAACCTACTGGTAAAAATGCTGTGGAAAATATTGAAATAGCACCTACAAAAACAGTTGAACAAACAAATGAAGTTGTAGACTTTACTGGTGTGGAAACTGAAGAATTTTATGATGATATAGACTTTGAAACATTTTCAAAATCAGACTTTAGAGTGGTAAAAGTAACAGACTGTGAAGAAGTACCAAAATCAAATAAATTACTTAAATTTACCTTAGATGACGGTACAGATACACCAAGAATAATCCTGTCTGGTATCAAAAAACATTACACAGCAGAAGAGTTAATCGGCAAAAATTTAGTAGCCATAGTTAACCTACCACCAAGAGCAATGATGGGTGAGGAATCACAAGGTATGATCTTATCAGCAGTTTATGAACAAAATGGTGAAGAAAAACTAAATGTCCTAATGGTAAGTAACAATATCCCAGCAGGGGCAAAATTATATTAATAGAAAATGTAGACTTCCTAAATCTCCTAGAGACTTAGGAAGTTTTTTGTTGAAATTACATAAATTGATTGATTTAATTGGATAGCTATATAGGTTGATTTTCTAACAAAATCTATTAATCCTTAATGTTGACTAGTTTACTAAGGTATGTTATACTTTTGCTAATGATAATCAGTATCATTAATAATATGTTTAAGGAGTATTTTATGAAAAATACAAAAATTATGTCAATAGCAATACTTGCATTGGCCCTCACAGCTTGTGCAAACAATATAGAAACAGAAAATAATATTGCAGATAGTCCTGCAAATAAAACTGAAGTAAGTCAAGATCTTGAAAAAGAAAATGCAAATCTTGATGAAACTTCTAAAGATACTGAATCAAGCAAGGAAAAAGCAGATACTCTTACAATCACAGATGCCCATGGTGAAGTCGAAGTTGCCCGCAATCCTAAAAAAGTAGTTGCCCTTGATAGCAGAAACTTTGAAGTTTTAGAAGCCATGGGAGTTGAACTGGTAGCTGCACCAAAAGATGTTATGCCAGAAACATCTTCCTATTTGAAAGATGAAAGTGTAGAAAACATTGGTAACCACAGAGAACCAAATCTAGAGTTACTAGCAGCAACTGATCCAGATCTTGTAATAATCGGCCAAAGATTTGCTGATTATTATGAGGATATTAAGGCTATTGTACCAAATGCTTCTGTAATTGATTTAGACACAGATGTCTCAGAAGATGCAAAATCTCCCGGAAACAATCTTATAGAAGGCTTTATAAATTCTACAATGATTTTAGGAGAAATCTTTGACAAAGAAGAAAAAGCAAATGAGCTAATAGCAAATCTTGAAGAATCAATTGAAAAAGCAAAAGCTGCTTATAAGGGTGGCAGTGTAATGGGAATTGTAGTTTCTGGTGGAGAAATCGGGTATTCAGCGCCAAAATATGGAAGAGTATGGGGGCCTGTATATGAAATACTAGAACTTGAACCAGCTCTAGAGGTGAAAAATGATTCGTCAGACCACAAGGGTGATGACATTTCTGTAGAAGCAATTGCAGAATCAAAACCAGACTACTTAATGGTCTTAGATCGTGATGCAGCAGTAAGAAGCGAAGAAAATTCTAAACCTGCTATGGAAGTAATAGAAGGATCAGAAGCCTTAAAAGATCTTGAGTCCATTAAAAACAATAAAATTTATTACGCTCCAAATGATACCTACACCAACGAATCAATTATTACTTATACAAAGATATTTGATGGTTTAGCAGAGTTGTTTAGCAAATAAGATGGAAAATACAAAAAGAATAATATTTTCAAAACCCTTTACAATTGCTCTAGGGATAGTAATAATTCTAGCTATAGCTTCTGTTTTTACAGGAGCTTATGACATTTTTAAAGAGGGGAATTCTTTTGAAATGGTATTTATAACAAGAATTCCAAGAACCTTAGCCCTAATGCTTTCAGCAGTAGCCATGAGCCTATCGGGTATTGTCATGCAGCTAATATCTCAAAATAAATTAGTAGAACCAACCACAACAGGAACTATTGAATGGGCGGGACTTGGCCTTGTTTTAGTTTATATTCTAATTCCAAAGCCTAGCCTGCTTCAAAGAATGACAGGGGCAATCATAGCTTCCTTTATTGGATCTATGGTTTTCTTTTATTTACTTAGAAATATAAAATTAAAATCATCCCTATTTGTGCCAATTGTTGGTATTATGCTAGGGGCAGTTGTTTCTGCAATTTCAACCTTTATTGGCTTAGAATTCAATATGACTCAGGTAATTGAAGTATGGTTTCAAGGATCATTTGCCCCGGTCCAACGAGGACGCTATGAATATTTATTTTTTATAATAATTATTACAATAGCTATTTATATGTATGCTGATAAGCTAACAATTGCAGGACTTGGAGAAGATATATCAACAAATCTTGGTCTTAATTATAATCAGATTATATTAAGGGCAAATATTTTAGTTGCCTTAGCTTGTGGGATAGTTTCTGCAGTAATTGGAAATATTCCATTTTTAGGGCTAATAGTACCAAATATTGTTTCCCTATATAGGGGAGACAACCTAAGGGAAAATATTCCTTGGGTTTGTTTAGTATCAATGATGGTGATGCTAGCAGCAGATATTATTTCAAGAACAATTATTGCACCATTTGAACTACCAGTATCACTTATTTTAGGAAGCGCAGGTTCAATTATATTTATAATTATTTTACTAAATATGAGGAGATTTAAGATATGAAAAGTAAATCTTCTTATATAAGTAGTTTTAGATCAGAAAAGGAAAAAAAATCATATATTATAAGTCTGGTAATTTTATCTTTGCTAGCTGTTTTAACAATATATGGACTCCTTGTTTATAAAAACCCAGTCCCTATTGATTCTCCATCTTTTTTGCCAATTGTAAGACGTAGGCAAATTGCAATAATTGCCATGGCAATAGCTGCTATCTGCCAATCAATTGGAAGCATACTTTTTCAAAGTGTAACAAATAACAGGATTATAACTCCATCAATTTTAGGTTTCGAGGCAATTTATTCGACAATAAATACAGCTATTATGTATTTTTTAGGAATAACTGGTTTTTTGGCCATAGGAGGCAAGGGATATTTTATATTTCAAATCATCCTTATGGTTGGCCTATGTCTACTGCTTTTTATGGGGATTTTTACAAAAAGAAATGGAAATATAGAGTTAATGCTTTTAATAGGAGTTATTTTAGGCCAAGGTCTGAGATCAATAGCAGCATTTATGCGTAGGCTCCTTTCCCCATCAGAATTTGATATTTTGCAGGCAAAACTTTTTGCTTCTGTTAATAATTCTGATGCAGAATATTTCCCCTTAGCCATTGGAATAATATTTTTTGTGATATTGGGAGTGTTTTTAAATGTGAGAAAGTTAAATGTCCTAAGTCTTGGCAAGGATGTAGCAACAAATTTAGGTCTAAATCACAAAAAAGCAACTTTTCTATCATTAATAGCAGTTGCAATTTTAATTAGTATTTCAACAGCCCTTGTTGGACCGATGACCTTTTATGGATTTTTGGTGGCTACACTGACTTATGAGTTAGCAAAAACTTATGACCACAAATATTTACTAATTATGGCAATAGTGCTAGCCTTTGATATTTTGGCCGGTTCATACTTTATTATGAATCACATATTTAACGCAAACGGAGTAGTTTCAGTCTTGATTGAATTAATAGGAGGGATTTCATTCCTTATTTTAATATTTAGGGAAGAAAAATTATGATAAGCTTAGATAATGTAGAAAAAAAATATAGCGATGATGTTAGTATAGGTCCTGTTAGTCTTGATATAAAAAATTGTGGTATAAACTCAATAATCGGACCAAATGGAGCTGGTAAGTCTACCTTGCTAATGATGATTGGTAGACTTTTGCCAAAAGATTCGGGGAAAATAAATGTGGGTGGACTAGATATTGATCATACAAATCCAAACCAAATGGCTAAGACGATTTCTATTTTAAAACAAGAAAATAATTTTATCAGCAAATTAACAGTGAAACAATTGGTAGGATTTGGGAGATTTCCTTATAGTCAAGGAAGATTTACTGATGAAGATGTCAGAATAATTGAAAAATATATAGATTTTTTTGAACTTAGAGAACTTGAAGATAGGTATTTGGATGAATTGTCTGGGGGACAAAGGCAAAGGGCCTATGTTGCTATGGTTCTAGCCCAAGAAACAGAATATGTTTTGCTAGATGAGCCTTTAAATAATTTGGATGTGGCAAGGTCAGTTTCAATGATGAAACACCTAAGACGTGCTTGTGATACTTTGAAAAAAACATTTGTATTGGTAATCCATGACATAAATGTAGCAGCCCAATATTCAGATAGGATATTTGCTATGAAAAATGGAAAATTAGTCCTAGAAGGGTCTGTAGACGAGGTTATGGATGGTAGTAAATTAACAAATATTTTTGATACAAATATAAATATTGTAAATGGCCCATATGGGAAAATTGCTGTTTATAATTAAGTTCTAAATTTCTTTTGGGTATAAATCCTTTAAGGAGATAAAAATGAACGATAATTTTCAATCAGAATATAAGGACACTGAATCAGTTAGAAAATACGTAAGTAAGCACAATATTTATTCGCTAATATTTGCCCTAGGTTTTTTCATTATTATTGTATCAATAATTCCATATTTGCTAATAATATCAGAAAAGATAGAAGATAGGATATTGCCATCTCTTATAGTTTTCTTAATAGGATTAATAATGGTGCTTACAGGTAATTTTTCAAAGAGAAAACTAAAAGAAAAACAAGCAAATAAGTACACTGTTGCAGCTAGTGAATTTATAGATTTAGAAAAAGAAAATATGAAAAGTGCATTTAGAAAAGATTTAATAATTGCAATTTTATTAATCGTTTTAGTTCCCATAATCTATTATATAATTTACAGCAATACTCATATGCTAGCGGAAAATTACAATAAGTATATAAAATCTGTATTAATTTTGATTTTGGCTCTTGCAGTCTTTATTCTTTTATATAGTAAGGGCAAAAAAGAAGCATATAGTAGTCTAATATAAAATTCACCTATCAAAGGGTGTTTTTTATTGCCTAATTTTAGGCTTTTGGGTTACAATAGACTTAGCAAATATTGGGAGGAACTATGATAAAAATAAAAAGAACATTTGCCTTATTTTTTTCACTTTTGCTTTTAACTGCTTGTAGCAAGGAAGAAGTGAAAGAAGAGAGCAAAGAGCCAGTAAGAACTGCTGATCTTATTGAAAACTTAGACACTAATGAGATTTCACCAGCAACCAATCAAAGTGAAGAAAGTGAAACAGAAGTTGTAGATGCAAATGGTACAGATGAACAAGAGGAAGTTGAAGAAAAAATTGAAACCATAACTCTAAAAACAGGTGGAGACCTTATGGCAAATATGGGACAAACCCAATACGCCTATAATAAGGGTGGGGGATTTTATGATTTTTCAGATTCATTTATGTATGTTTCAGATTTTATTAGTGATGCAGATATTGCAATAGCAAATTATGAAACAACTACTGATCCAAACGTCCCATACGCTGGTCACCCTAGATTCAATGCTCCACCAGAGTATCTGGAAGCAATAAAAGAAGCTGGATTTGATATTGTAACAACTGCTAACAATCACTCCCTAGACAATGACATTGAGGGAGTCAATACAACAATTGAAGCTATTAGGGATGCAGGACTTGATCATGTAGGTACCCGTGCTGAGGGTGATGACACTAGATTTATCATAAAAGAAGTTGGTAATATCAAACTTGCATTCTTATCCTATACCTATGGATGTAATGGGAAAGTAGATTTATTTCAAGTACGTGAAGAAGTACCAGAAGTAAACTACCTAAATGAAGATGAAATCAAAGATGACATCAAAAAAGCAAAGGCAAAGGGTGCTGATTTTGTAGTGGTATATCCTCATTGGGGGATAGAATTGCGCTCAAATGCAGATCCTAGCCAAATAGAATTAGGGCGTAAAATGATTGACTGGGGAGCAGACCTAGTAATAGGAAATCATCCACACGTAGTAGAGCCTTATGAAGAATACGAATCAGCTGATGGCAGAAAAGGATTTATAGCCTATGCCTGCGGAAATTTTATAAGTATTCAAAATTTAGAAACAGTAAATGACATCAGGACTGAGCAATCAGTAGCATATAGATTTGAATTATCCAAAAATCTAGCAGATGGCAAAACTTCAATCGATGAGATCGAAGCTTATCCTCTTTGGGTTGGTATGACTTATAACGATTATGGACGCAGTGTGAGAACTTACTTATGTGAAGATTTCCTAGATGGTGGGAAATATTATGATGAAGTTGACGAATACCAAAGAGATAGGATACAAAAAGCTTATGATGCAACCATGGCGACCATTACTAGTGAGGTAGATTATTAATGGGGTCGTGGACTAATTTTGAAATTGGAATCCTAGATGCAATTCAGAAATTATCGACACCTGGCCTTGATAAATTTATGGTAACAATTACAAGCCTTGGTAATTTGTCGATAATTTGGATTGCCTTTATAATAATTTTTTTATCTACAAAAGAATATAAGACCATGGGCAAGGTAATGGTCTTAGGATTTATTTTAAATCTGATAATAGTAAATTTATTATTAAAAAATATTTTTGCCAGAGTGAGACCCTTTAATATTGTAAACTACGCAAACTTATTAATTCCAGCCTTAAAAGATGGTTCATTTCCCTCAGGGCATACATCCTACGCTTTTACAATTTTTACTATAGTATTATTTATGGCTAAGAAAAAATCACTAAAAGTACTTACAGGTATATTGGCCGTTTTAATTGCCTTTAGCAGATTATATTTGTACGTTCATTTTCCCACAGATGTAATTGGAGGAGTCATAATAGGATTTATATTAGCAATTCTAGCTATGAAAATCTATTTTAGTAAGAATATAAGGGAGAAACTTGCCAATACCAATTTGCAAAGAAGGCAAAAAGTGTTATAATCATTAGGTAACCATTGAGCCGGTGTGTTGGAATTGGCAGACGAGACAGACTCAAACTCTGTTGTCCACCAGGGCGTGTGGGTTCGAGTCCCACCACCGGCACCAAAAAAGCTTATTCGCTTAAGAGAGACCAAGAGTCTATAAAAAATAATATAAAAACCTCGTAGTCGATTAGATTACGAGGTTTTTTTTATGATTTTTTAAAAGACTTTACTAACCTATAAATTCATATACTATTTTAATCAAATCTTTAAAATATCCACATTTTACGTTATACTATAACTAAGGAGTGACAAATGAGTAAAACACTTATGCTAATTGATGGTTCTAGTTTGATTTTTAGGGCTTTTTTTGCTCTTCCAAACCTTACAAACAACGATGGGGTAATGACCAACGGTGTGTATGGTTTTTTAACTATGTACCAAAATGCTTTTGATAAATATAATCCAGATTCTGTTCTTGTTGCCTTTGATAGGTCTGGTAAAACTTTCCGCCACGATGAGTTTAAAGATTATAAGGCAACCCGTGATAAGATGCCAAGTGAGCTTTCTTATCAATTTGGAATTTTAAAAGATATACTTGACTCTATGAAAGTAGCCTATACAGACCTTGATGGTTTTGAGGCTGATGATATAGTAGGAACTTATGCCGATATGGGCCAAGAAGCAGGTTATGAAGTTGTAATCATAACTGGAGACCGTGATTATTTACAGTTAGTTGATGAGCATATTACAGTTTATCTTACTAAAAAAGGCATTTCTGATATGGTTGAGTATAACTTATCAACTATAAAAGAAGAATATGGTTTGACACCCCAACAATTAATAGATGTTAAGGGTCTTGAGGGAGATAAATCTGATAATATCCCTGGTGTTGATGGTATAGGTCCTAAAAAAGCAATTGGATATATCCAAAAGTATGGTTCTATTGAGGGACTTTACGATCATATTGATGAAATCTCTGGTAAAAAAACCAAGCAAACTTTAATAGATAGCGAATCAATAGCCTATATGAGCAAAAAAATTGGGACAATAATTAAAAATGCCCCAGTAGAAATTGAATTGTCTGATCTAGAATTAACTGAGCCAGATTATCCAGCACTTAAAGAAAAGTTTTCAAAATATAACTTCAATAAGTTTTTAGAAAAAATCGAAGGTCAGGTTGATGTTGCTGATACGGATAGAGAATTTGAATATTTAGAAACTGATGATTACAAAGGACTAATAGATTCTATTAATAAAAATAAAGAATTTACTTTTAAATCTTTTTTTGATGGGCAAAATTACATTCATTCACAGATTTATAAGTTAGCTATAAAAACTATTGAAGGCACGACTTATATTATAAAGGCTGATGATGAATTTGTTTCAAAATTTAAAGATATTTTTGCAGATAAGAATATAATAAAAAATTCTTTTGATATAAAAGAAGATGTAGTTTTATTAAATAAATTAGGAATTGATGTGGCCTTGCCTTATGATGATGCTATGCTAATGCATTATCTAATAGATCCATCTAGGTCATCATATGATGTGAAAACTTTAAGTCAAATTTATTCGGATTTTGAACTTATAAGTGAGGTAGATTTAATTGGCAAAGGTGCAAAAACTAAAAAATACGAAGACATCGACCAAGACGAATTAAATTCATATATAGCATCAGTTCTTTACACTATTGAAAATTCCAAAGAAAAACTGGTAGATGAATTAAAATCCTACAAGATGTATGACCTCTACCAAGATATAGAAATTAAACTTTCCAAGGTTCTTGCAGATATGGAAATAGCTGGTTTTGTAACGGATATTAAAGTTTTGGAAAACCTTAAATCTGAAATAGATGAGGTTTTAGAAGGGTTGACTAGGGAGATTTATGAGCTAGCAGGTTCTGAATTTAACATCAATTCTACAAAACAATTAGGGGAGGTCTTATTTAAAGATTTAGACTTACCAGTTATAAAGAAAACTAAAACTGGATTTTCAACTGATGCATCAGTTCTAGAAAAATTACGCGATGAACATCAAATTATCCCTAAAATCGAACAATACAGGGAAATGTACAAATTGCGTTCAACTTATATCGAAGGCCTGGAAAGTGCAATCGATGAAGACGGAAGAATAAGATCGACCTTTAGGCAGAGCATTGCTTCCACAGGCAGACTTTCATCTACAGAACCAAATTTACAAAATTTGCCTATAAGAACTGAAGAAGGTCGCAAAATTAGAAAAGCCTTTAAGGCAAGTCCTGGCAAAATTTTAATAGATGCTGATTATTCTCAAATCGAGCTTAGAATATTAGCATCATTATCGGAAGATGAAAATATGATAGATGCCTTCATAAATGGGGTTGATATTCACACAAAAACAGCATCAGAAGTTTTTGACAGACCTTTAGAAGAAGTTACAAAAGTTGAAAGATACAATGCAAAGGCAGTAAATTTTGGTATAATTTATGGGATAAGTGATTATGGACTGTCCCAAAACTTAAATATACCAAGACCTCTAGCAAAAGATTATATAGAAGGATTTTTTGAAGGATATCCAAATGTAAAAAAATATATGGATAACATCATAAAAAAGGCCCGTGAAGACGGATTTACAGAGACCTTATTTAATCGCAGGAGATACATTCCAGAAATCACTTCAAAAAACTTTAATGTAAGAAGCTTTGGAGAAAGGGTTGCCCTAAATACTCCAATCCAAGGTACAGCAGCAGATATTATAAAAATTGCTATGATAAAAACAGATGAAAATCTTAAAAAAGCAGGTCTTGATGCACAGATTATCCTCCAAATCCACGATGAAATCATTCTGGAATCTTCTATAGAGGATAAGGAAAAGGCAATTGAGATTTTAAGACAATCCATGGAATCAGCTGCTAGCCTTAAGGTACCCTTACTAGTTGAAATTGATACAGGAGAAAGCATGTATGAGTCCAAGTAAGATTGTAATTACAGGGACAATAGCTTCTGGAAAATCAACCTTGTGCAAGCTATTAGAAGAAATGGGTTTTAAGCTTATATCTGCAGATGAAGTAAACAAAGAATTACTAATTCCTGGAGCAAAAAATTATGAGGCTATAAAAAAATCTGGGGATTTTAATCAAGCTTTTGAAAATGAATGCTTAAATAAAAAGAAACTTGCACAAATAATTTTTTCTGATAGAAAAAAACTAAAAAAACTAAATCAGCTTAGCCACAGAAATATCTTAGATGAGATTGAAAAACAAATCGAAATCTTAGATGAAAAAGTAGTTTTTATCGAAATCCCACTTTTCTTTCAAATGGAAGAGAAATTTAATGCAGATGAAGTATGGCTGGTGGTCGCTGACTATCAAATTCAAATCAAGAGATTGATGCAAAGAGATAAAATCAGTCTTGAATATGCTAAAGCAAAATTAGAAAGTCAAGAACAATTACTAAATATGAAAGAAAATAGTAATGTAGTTTTTGATAATAGCACAAGTGTAGAAAATCTTTCTACCCAACTTAAAAAAGTCTTAAAACAAAAGGATTTACTATGAAAGTTTTAAAATTTATAGGAAAATTTATAGGCTATATATTGCTTACAATATTGTTAGCAATAGCTATAAGCTACGGGATAATAGCCTACCAAACTTCACGCACACAAATCAATTATCAAGAGCAGATTACAGAAATATCTGAACAGGCAAATGTGGATCCACTATTTACTGCAGCTATTGTAAAAGTAGAGTCAGACTTTGATAACGATGCTCACAGCCACCAAGGCGCCCAAGGGCTAATGCAAATTCTAGATGAAACTGCAAAACATTCAGCAGAAGTAGTTGATATGGAATATTATCCAGAAAAATTAAATGACATTGACTACAACTTAAAACTTGGAGTAGGTTATTATGATTATTTGATGAGATATTATAACAATCGTCAATTAGCCCTAGCAGCCTACAATGGTGGAGTGGGAAATGTCGATAAATGGATCAAGGAAGGGATTTTAGATAAGGATAATCCAGATGTTTCAAAAATTCCATTTGAAGAAACCAGACAATATGTCACAAAGGTAGAATCCACCTACGATGTTTATAAAACATTTTATAAGGATGGTCTCCCATCCAATACAGAATTATCTGACCTAGGACAATTAAGTTACAATAATTTTATGACATTCATCAACGATCTTTTATATAATATCCTATAGTTGTTGATGAAAGTCACAAATTCATTTATAATATAAAAGAAGATAAATAATATTAAGGAGATGCATATGGCAGGAAATGCTTTGACATTTAGAAAAGGTGTTCACATAGATGAGTTCAAAGAACTTTCAGAAAATAGTGAACTGTACACCTTACCTACACCAAATGAGCTAGTGATTCCGCTTACTCAACATATTGGTGCACCAAGTAAATGTCTTGTAAATAAAAAAGACGAAGTACATATAGGAGATTTAATCGGCGAGGCTGTTGGTAACTTCTCAGCAAATATCCATTCATCAGTAAATGGAGTTGTAAAAGACATAATAGATATTCAAACAGCATCCGGTAAAAATTCTCAAGCAGTTGTTATTGATACAGAAGGCTACGATCAAGAAAAAGAGTACATATTAAACGAAAACGTTCAATTAAATAAAGAAGATATCGTAGAGAAAATTAAAGCGGCTGGAATAGTTGGTATGGGTGGGGCAGCCTTTCCAACTCACATAAAATATACACCAGCAAAAGAAGTTGACACAGTAATAGTAAACGGTGCAGAATGCGAACCATACGTTACTTGCGATGATTATATACTAAAAAATAGATCAGAAAATATTGTAAAGGGTCTAGAAATTTTAGTAGTAGGATCAGGGGCAAAACAAGGAATTATTGCGATTGAAGATAATAAACCAAAGGCCTCTGAAGCAGTATCAGCATATTTAGAAGAATATAAAAATCATGCTACAAATATGCCAGAGCTAAAAGTAGTTAAACTTGCTACAAAATATCCACAAGGGGATGAAAAAAGACTTATTGATGCTACTTTAAATAGAACTGTACCATCAGGTGGTCTACCAATGGATGCAGGAGTTATAGTATCAAATGTTTCTACTGTAAATGCAGTATATGAAGCAATCTATTATGATAAACCACTTTATGAAAGAGTTATGACAGTAACAGGTCATAATGTTAAAAATCCTCAAAATGTCCTAGTAAAAGTAGGTACATCTTTTGATTATGCAATTGATGCAGTTGGAGGATTAAATGGTGAAATTGGAAAACTAATTAGCGGTGGACCAATGATGGGTATTGCCCAACCAAATTCAGGAAATCCAGTAGAAAAAGCTACAAACTGTATTTTAGTACAAACAAAAGAAGAAGCAATCCCAGCAGAAATTGAACCATGCATTAGATGTTCTCGTTGTGTTGATGTTTGCCCAGTTAATTTACTGCCTCTTTATATCCACAAATTTGCCTTAAATGAAAAATTTGATAAGGCTGAAGATTATAGAATTATGGATTGTATAGAATGTGGATCTTGTTCTTATATTTGCCCATCTAAGAGACCGCTTGTGGAAGCAATTAGATTTGGTAAGCGTCAAATAAGACAAGCAGGAAAGGGTAAGTAGGAGTAGATATATGGAAAATAGAGAAAAATTATTAGTCACATCTTCTCCTCATGTGAGAAGTAAAAATACTGTACAAAGTGAGATGAGAGATGTAATAATCGCTTTAGTACCAGCGGGCATTGCTGCAGTATATTATTTTGGTTACAGAGCCTTAATTTTAATATTAGCATCAGTTTTAGCTTGCGTTTTATCAGAATTTTTATTTAACAAATTTACAAAAAGAAAACAAACTGTAAAAGATTTGTCAGCAGTAGTAACAGGTATATTATTAGCTTACAATGTGCCATTTACTCTACCTGTTTGGCAAATAGTTATAGGTGCGATTTTTGCAATTGTAGTTGTAAAAATGGCCTTTGGTGGTCTTGGACAAAATATAGTAAACCCAGCCTTGGCTGCAAGAGCATTTTTACTTGCTTCTTGGTCGGAAACAATGTCAACATTTGTACCACCTCAAAGAGTAGCAACTCTAAAATCAGTTAGCACAATTTCAGCACTTTCAGCTGCAACTCCACTTTCAGAGCCACAATCTTATTCTGTAATGGATTTATTTTTAGGAAATATTCCTGGATCTTTAGGTGAAGTTTCAGCCCTAGCCCTACTTTTAGGATGTGCTTACCTACTAATTAGAAGAGTTATTAATATCAAAATGCCACTTATTTACATAGCGACAGTTACAATTCTTTCAGGATTATTTACAGGTTTTGACAATATACTAAAAGATGTTTTATCAGGTGGTTTACTTCTTGGTGCAATATTTATGCTTACAGACTACACAACTAGCCCAGTAACTCCAAAGGGTCAAATTGTTTATGCAGTATTAGCAGGAATATTGACAGCAGTTATTAGAGCCTTTGGTGGTTATCCAGAAGGAGTAAGTTATTCTATCTTACTTGCAAACCTTGTAGTACCAATTATAGAAAAATATACAAGACCAAAAGTATTTGGGGTAGATTATAGCAAACAAAAAGGAGTAGCAAATGAATAATTTTAAATTAGGTTTAAGATTATTTGTTATAACAGCAGTAGTAGCATTAGCTCTTGCCTTTACAAATAGTCTGACAGCTCCAGTAGTTGCAGAAAATCAAGCACAAGAATTAAAAGAATCTCTATCTGTAGTTTATCCTGCAGATTCTTATGAAGAATTAGAAGTGGATAAACCAGAAACAATAAAAAATGTTTATAAGGCCGTTACAGCTGATGGGGAGGGATATGTATTCCAAATCAATTCTCCTGGTGGATATGGTGGAGATATTGAATACCTAATAGGTGTTGACAAAGACCATAACATAACAGGATTTGCTCCATTAAATCACTCAGAGTCACCAGGATTTGGTGCTGAAATGGAACAAGATTTCTTTAAAGAGGGAATGGTTGGAGTAAATATGGATAATGAAGTTGGCTATTCAGAAGCTGGTGGCGAAAATGAAATAGTCGGAATATCTGGAGCTACAATTTCTACTACAACTATTGTAAAAGGAATTAACGATGCTAGACAAGTACTAGCTAGTCTGGAATAGGAGTTACAATGGAACAACAATTAGATAGACCTTTTGTAGACGAAAATGCAAAAGTAGATAGTAAAAGAAAACAAAAAGTAAATCTTGGTAAGGTATTTTCTGATGGGATATTTAAAAATAACCCAGTCTTTGTACAATTAGTAGGAATGTGTTCAGTCCTAGGGGTTTCATCAACTATGCAAAATGCTATTGGTATGGGATTATCAGTTATATTTGTATTAGTGATGAGTAACCTAGTAGTATCTTTACTTAGAAATTTTATAAAAGATGAAATTAGAATCCCAGCTTTTATCGTAATTATTGCAGGATTTGTAACTATAGTTCAGTTAGTACTTAGGGCGTATGTACCTTCTTTATATAAATCTTTAGGTATATTTATCCCGCTAATTGTAGTAAACTGTGTAATTCTTGCTCGTGCAGAAGGATTTGCTTCAAAAAATGGTCCTATCGCATCTATTGTTGATGGATTTGGCCAAGGACTTGGTTATACTCTTGCTATCTCAGTTTTAGCTTTTGTAAGAGAATTATTAGGAGCAGGAACAGTATTTGGAAAAACTATTATTCCAGCAGAATACACAATTGGATTCTTACAACAACCAGCATCATCATTTATAGTTTTAGGTTTATTATTTGCAGCATATGCAGCTTATACTAACAAAAAAGAACGTAAAGCTGCTTTAGCTAAATAGGAGAGCATATGACAGATTTAATATCAATAATAATTGGTGCAATATTTGTATCAAACTATGTATTAGGACAATTCTTAGGAATTTGCCCTACTTTAGGGGTAACCAGTAAAGTTGAAACAGCTCGTGGTATGAGTTTCGCAGTTATATTTGTAATTACTTTATCGTCAATAGTAACCTGGTTTATTCAATACTACTTACTTGAGCCATTACATATAGAATATTTACAAACAGTTGTATTTATCTTAGTTATAGCATCTTTAGTACAATCAGTAGAGACTGTAATGAAGAAAAATATGCCTAGCTTATATGGAGCTTTGGGTGTGTTCTTACCGCTTATTACAACTAACTGTGTTGTACTAGGTGTAGCTATAAAAACAATTACAAACCAATATGATTTGCTTCAAACTATTGTTTATGCCCTAGCAGCATCATTAGGATTTATGCTAGCTATGATGATCCTATCATACATAAGAGAAAGAATTGCAGAAAATGATACTCCAGAAGCCTTTAAAGGTGCGCCAATGAGTCTTATTACCCTAGGACTTATGTCAATAGCATTTATGGGCTTTGCAGGATTATAGGAGTCATTTATGAATGAAATATTATTACCAGTTTTAGTTCTAGGGGCCTTAGGATTTTTATTTGCTATTGCTCTTGGACTAATAAGTTCAAAATTTAAAGTAGAAACATCAGTTACAGAAGAAGCAGTTAGAAATGCACTACCAGGTGCAAACTGTGGAGCTTGCGGTTATCCAGGATGTGATGGATGTGCTGCAGCAATTGCAAATGGAGAAGCTCCTGTAAGTGCCTGTGTAATTGGTGGACCAACTACAACAGAAGCAGTAGCAAAAGTTATGGGAGTTGAAGCAGTAGCAAGTGATAATAGACAAGTTGCAGTTGTAAAATGTAATGGAGATTGTGAAAGTGCAAAAGATTTATTTGAGTATTCAGGGCTTGAAGATTGTAGAGCACAAATAGCACTTTTCGGTGGTAAAAAAGAATGTAACTACGGATGCATAGGATGTGGAACTTGCGAAAAAGTTTGCCCTTTCGATGCTATCCACGTACATAATGGAGTAGCAAAAGTTGATCGTGATAAATGTGTAGCTTGTGGTAAATGTGTAGAAGCTTGTCCAAAAGATATTATCACACTTGTACCATACGCACAAAAAGCAGTTGTTTTATGTTCTAACCAAGAAAAAGGTAAAGATGCACGTAAAAAATGTGATAAGGCATGTATAGCATGTACACTATGTGCAAAAACTTATCCAGAAGGATTTGAGATGAAGAAAAACCTATCAGTAGAAAATATCAACCCAGACCTAGATGTTGAATTATTAAAACAAGCTGCTGATAAGTGTCCAAACAAATGTATAAAAGTATTTGAATAATAAGCAAAAGATAAGCCGGCCTAGCCGGTTTATTTTTTTTATAAACTCATATTTTGCCCTAAATTGACAAGAAAAACTATTAAACGTAAACTCATATAATGAGGTATTTTTTATGAAAATTAAAAAGGGTGATATAATTATTTCAATTAGCCTATTGCTTTTGAGTATGTTAATGGCCTTTGGAATTTCGAATATGAACACAAAATCGACCGGACAAATATTAAGGGTTGAAAAAGACTCTAAATTATATGGTGAATTTCCTTTAGATCAGGATAGGGAAATAGTTTTAGATGATAATGCACAATTTAATAAAATTGTGATAAAAGATGGTAAGGCATATATGGATGAGGCAAATTGTAGGGACCAGATTTGTACACATATGAAAGAAATAAGTATAAATGGCGAAACAATAATTTGCTTACCAAATAGAGTGTTTTTAGAAGTGGTTGATAATTCTGTCACAGACGATGGAATTGATAAGATAAATAGGTAGTTTATGAAAGATTTGAAAAAAGTAACAAATATTGCGCTTTTGACAGCCATGGCTCTTGCAATTTCTTTAATTGAACATATGATTCCAATACCAGTTCCAATTCCTGGGGCTAAACTTGGTTTTTCAAATATGATTATTTTGCTGACCCTATATTTTTATGGTATGAAGTCAGCACTTTTAGTAGGTGTTTTAAAATCATTTTTACTTATGCTAATTACAGGATCGGTAACAGCATTTTTCTATTCCTTTGCTGGTGCAATCTTAGCATCTCTTGCTATGGGTCTTTCACTAAAACTTTTAAATAGATTTTCATCATTTGTTGGTATTTCTGAAATAGGAGCATTTTTCCATAACCTAGGCCAAATACTAGTTGCAGCTATTTTTATGGGAAATATTAAAATGCTAATTTATTTTCCAGCCCTAGTTATGATGGGGGTATTTACAAGTTTTTTTGTAGGTCTTAGTGTAAACTATGTTGCAAGTCACATGGAAAAATTAAATATTGGAGACATCAAAAATGAGAAAATCAATTAAGGATTTTGACCTAGATGATAGGCCAAGGGAGAAATTAATTAGCAAGGGGGCAGATGGCTTAAGTGATGAGGAGCTTTTAGCAATTATAATCTCAACCGGAACTAAGGAAAAAAATGTAATTGAACTTTCTAGAGAAATTTTACAAACATTTTCTTATGAAAGTCTAGCTGATATTGAGGTAAGTGAACTTACAAAAATAAAGGGGATAAAGTCAGCTAAGGCAAGTTCTATTGTAGCTTCTTTGCGTTTTGGACAAAGAATTGCTCAAAAAACCATGGAAAAAAAGATTACAAAAATAAAAAATAGCGAAGATATTTACCAATATTTAAAAAATGAAGTCCAAGATAAGAAAAATGAATGCTTTTATGCTATCCTTTTAGATACGAAAAATGTTATAATATCTAAAGAAGTAATAAGTATAGGCACTTTGGATGCATCCATTGTCCATCCTAGAGAGGCCTTTAAACCTGCTATAAAAAAATCGGCAAAATCAATAGTTTTTGCCCACAATCATCCAAGTGGAGATTTTACTCCATCAAAAGATGATTTTAGAATAACCCAAAGACTAGTAGAAGCAGGTGAAATATTGGACATAGAAGTCCTAGACCACATAATTATCGGTAAAGACGGATATTATAGTTTTAAAAAAGAAAATTTTATTTAGGAGCAAATGTAGATGAATTTAAGAATGGTTGCCACAGATTTTGCCATAGATTTGGGCACGAGCAATATTTTAGTTTATAAAAAGAATGAGGGTGTCATAATCGATGAGCCTTCAATGATAGTTTTAGACCAAAATAATACTAAGGTTTTGGCCATTGGACAAGAAGCTAAGGATATGATTGGAAAAACTCCATCAAATATTCATGTTGTAAAACCAATTGAAAATGGAGTGATTACTGACTTTAACCTTACAGAGGCAATGTTAAAGCATTTTTTTAACCAAGTAAATCCCGGAACATCAATTTTTCAACCAAAGGTTGTAATTTGTGTACCAAGTGGAATAACCGACATTGAATCACGTGCCATAGAAGATGCAGCACTTCATGCTGGTAGCCGTGATATTATTTTAGTTGACGAATCGTTAGCCGCAGCCTTTGGTATGGGACTTACACCAGAAGATCCAAGGGGCATTTTGCTTTTAAACCTTGGTGCAGGTACTAGTGAAGTATCTGTAATTTCTTTAAATGGCATAGTTACAAGCAAAACCATAAATAAGGGTGGAGATTACATAGATGATGCCATCATTGATTTATTTAGAGAAAAAAAACGTCTTGATATTGGTAGACAAACAGCAGAGGATATAAAAATAAATCTATTAAGCCTAAGGGTAAAAGATGGTGAAAACTCCATGAGTGTTGATGGAAGAGATTTATTATCAGCAGCTCCAAAGACTGTAGATATCAAAAGCAAAGACCTTGTAGAATGTATAATGCCTTATGCAGATGAAATAGTAAGTATGATTTATGAAGTCCTTGAAAAAATCCCACCAGAACTAACAGCAGACATCAAGAAAGATGGCTTTGGTTTAACTGGTGGTATTAGTAAAGTGCGAGGTCTTCGTGAATATATAGAACATAAATTAAATCTATCTTCTTATATATCTGAAAATCCAGAAACAGATGCAATTTTAGGTACAGGTAAGATATTAGAAGATCCAGATAGATTTTTTAAATATCGTAAGTAGGTAAAAATGGCATATAGAAGAATTAAAAAATCCAACAAATCTTTTTTAATAACAGTTTTTGCACTTTTGATAGTAATGGGTGTTTCATCTCAAACTGATGCCCTTTCAGGTGCAGGATCAAATATTGCAAATACAATTTTTGAACCAATTGAGAGCATTACTTACTCAATCTCATCTGAAATAATGGGGCAAATTGAAAGAACAGTTGGATCAAAAGAAACCAGGGCAGAGGTAATGAGGCTAGAATCGGAAAATAGATCTTTAGTAATGGAAAATGCAAGACTCACTTCAGTAATAAATAAAGAAGATTTTCTAAAAAATGAAGCAAAAGCCATTGATGAGTCACAAAATGAATATATCAAAGCAAATGTAGTAAATTCTGATGTAAGTTCATTAACCAGCAATTTTACAATAGATAAGGGAAAAAAAGATGGTATCAAGCAAAACGATATTATCTTACAAGCTATTGGAGATAGTAATTACTACACAGGTCTAGTAGGTAAAGTTACTGAAGTATTTGAAACAACAGCACGTGTTGAAACAATAAACAATCAAGCAAACGATGTTTCATTTATAAATACCAGAAGTGGAGATTATGGGGTTATAGATAAATTTACATCAAGAACCATCCAAGGTTATATGCTTGATGTAGAAAGTGAAGCTAAAAATTCTGATGTTTTAATGACCAGTGGTCTAGGTGGAGTATATCCATATGGAATTTACATTGGACAGATTAGCAATGTTTCAATGAGTCAAGATACCCTTAGAAAAAATATTACAGTAGATTCACCAGTGGATTTTTCCCATATTTATAGGGTTTTAGTCCTAAAAGGAAACAATTCATATCAAATAGATGAAAAAAATAAAGAGTCAGAGGAGGAAAATATAAGTGAATAAATTTAAAACATTTTTAGTATTTTTAATATCATTTATCCTCCAAACCACAATTTTTTCTAAAATTGATATATTTGGTGCAAATATAAATATCATAATTCCTGCAATAGTAGCACTATCACAAGTATTGGGGGTTAAAATTGGGCCTTATGGGGCAATGATTACAGGAATTATTGAAGATTTTCTGTTTACAAATTTAATTGGGCCAAGGGCTCTATCATATTTTTTGATAGGGTCATTTGTTTCAAGTGATAGATTTAATTTTGCAAAAGATAGACCAACAGGTATTGTAATGACATTTTTTGCAAGTATCTTCAATTTCTTACTTTTAACATTAATTTATTTTATATTTACCAGACAAAACAATTTGATGAATTACTTGCTATTACCCTTACTTATTGAATCTATATTAAATACATTAATTTATTTTATTTACTATCATATAGTCAAAAAAATAATGTATATACCCACATATAGGATTTAGGAGTTTTTAAGTGAGAAAACAAAAGGAAAGACGATTAGTACTTATTCAGGCTCTTGTAATTCTCCTAATGGCCATAATAATCGGCAGACTTTTTACAGTTATGATAGGTCAAGGAGATTATTATAGAGATTTATCTGACAATAGAAAAGTAAAAGAAGTAGATGAAATTGCCAGTCGTGGTAATATTTACGATAGAAATGGGAAAATTCTTGCAACAAGTATCCCATCTTTTGCTGTGCAGATTTATAAGGACCAACTTCAAGAACTAGAAGCAGAAGATAGGATAAAAAATCTTGGTAAACTAGTTAATATCTTAGAAGAAGATGGAGTAAATTATACAGATGAATTTGCTCTAAAATTAAATTCCTTCGTGTATAAAAGAAAAGAAGATTATTTTATCCTAGGTCAGATGCCAACAGAGGTTGTAGTTTCAACAATCATTGACAACGACTTAGTTAGAGAATTTTTAACTACTGTTTATAAAGACGAAAATATTGAATATGAAACAATGAATACCGCCTTGCTTGCCCTCAAAAAAAGGGGGATTGATATACCAGCAAATGTTAGTCAAGATGGAGGTCAAGTAAAAGTATCCTACAGGGATAACTCAAAGAAAAAATTGGAAGCTGTTGGATATAGCGAAGATGAAGATCCAATTGATGTTGTAATTGATGCGGTTGGCAACGACAGATCAGTTTTACTTTCTATTTTGCAAAACTCAAATGCAAGGAAATTGGCCTATGAGCTTCTAAAAAATGCAAATTTACTTGGAAGCATTGAAATGGAACCTTATGTTGTAAAAGCAAATGAGGATATGATTGAAAAAAAGGCTAAATTATCAAAAGTTTACCCAGAAGTTAGCCTAAAAAGTGAACCAAGTAATGATTTTTACGAAATAGTAAAAACTTCAACTATAAATGAAGTCTTAAGCCAGGCTAGTGTGAAGGATGATGGTTCTTATGTAATTCCAGCAGATATTTTAATCCAACAACTTGAAAATCTTGGAATTTATGCAAACTTCGAAACAGAAGTTATAACTGAAACCAAGGATGAGAGAAATACTTATAAGGTTAATATCAACTTCAAAAACCCTCAAGCAGGATCTCCAGTAGATGAGCTTGCAAGGATAGCAGATGAAAATGATTTGCTAAAACCACTTATATTATCAGAAGATATTAAGTATATGGCTCAAAATGCAAACACTAGAAATAATATCTATCCATCCATAGATATATCTGAAGATGATCCAGAAGATTGGGATTACACATTTAATATCGAAAAAAGTAATTTTTACACTTATTATGCAGGCAAAGATAAGATAAATGACCGCGACAAGGTGGTTTCAATCCTTGAAAATGAACAAGATGCAAAAGAAATATTAAACTACCTAAAGAAAATAAATGATTTGGAACAATACTCAGACCTAGAGGCAGTAGGTATTCTTACAATTGATAATAAAATCAATCGTCAAGGCAGTTTCGGATATCGTCCTATAAACTTAGTATATAATATAGATGAATCTACAGTTTTAAAAATCGAAGAAAATATCGATGCAACAGCTGGCATTCAGGTAGATACTATACCTATTAGATCATATCCAAATAGATACTTGGCAAGTCATATACTGGGTTATATGGGTCCAATTGCAACAGCAGAAGAAGTAGATAAATATGTTAATGAACGCGATTATTTGCGTGATGAAATTATAGGGAAAACTGGTATTGAAGAATCTTACCAGGACAATTTAAAGGGAAAAAATGGTAAGTCATTAGTAACTGTAGACTCAGCAGGAAATAGAAAACAAACTATTTCACAAACTCCATCTGAACCAGGTGATGATTTGTATTTATCAATTGATGCTGATCTTCAAGAACAAGCTGAAAAATCATTAGAAGGTGTTCTTGATGCCATTAGCCAAGGCTACCAATACGAATCAGATTATGGAACATTTATGCCACTTAGACAGGCTCCTCACGCATCAAGTGGTGCAGTTGTAGTGTCAAATGTAAAAACTGGGGAAGTCTTAGCTATGGCTTCTTTCCCAGATTATGATCCAAATTTATTTTCTACTGGTATTTCTCAATCGGATTGGGAAAGCTTGCAGGTAGAAGAAGATAGTGGGCCACTTGTGCCTCGTCCAATGCTAAATATTGCAACACAAACTGCCGTTATGCCTGGATCAACATTTAAATTAGTAACATCATTAGCAGCATTAGAAAGTGGATTAGATCCACAAGCAGTAATTACAGACTATGGTTATGTAGAAGTAGGTAACCAGAGATTTAATAACTTAGCTTGGACAGAATATGGTATAACTCAAGGTGAAGAAAATTTATATGGGGCAATTAGAGACTCTAATAACTATTATTTCTATGTTTTAGCTCTTGGGGAAAATCCGCATGATGGTAAGTCCATAGGTACAAAACTAGACTTAAATGATATTAGGATTGCAGCAGAAAAACTAGGACTCGATCAACCGACAGGTATTGAGGTGAATATACCAAAAGAAACAACTGGAAATATACCATCAGTTGGTAAAAAAGTTGAAATTACTAAGATGATGCTACAAAGTTATCTAGAAGAAAAATTGCCAGTATATCTAAAGGATGGAGTAAAAAAATCTAGAAGCGAATTTGAAAGTGATGTCCTAGAAATTGTAAAAATGACTGCAAATCCAAGTGAATGGACAAGAAAAAATATTATTGACTTCCTTGATGAAAAGGGATATGAAGCAGAAATTACTAAAGGAAAAGACAGGGCTGGTCTCGCCGATACTATTAAATACACATATTTAAACCAAGCTGAATGGGATATTACAGATATGCTAAACATTGTAATCGGCCAAGGGCAAAATTCTTACACCCCGATTCAGATGAATAGGGCTATTGCTACTCTTACAAATGGCGGTTATTTAAATAAATTTACCCTAGTAGATAAGGTTACAAATCATGATTCTGGGGATATATTGTTTAACAATGTACCTGAAAGATCAAGGATAGATATAAAGGATAAAAAATATCTTGAAGATATTAAATACGGTACGCTTTTAGTATCTCAAAATAACAAAATATTAAATCAAATGCCGGTAGATATAGGTATCAAAACAGGTACAGCAGAAGTAGAAGGTAAAAACCTAGATGGAACAGACTATGATTCTTATGCATGGATGGTAGGTTTTGCACCATATGATGACCCGGAAATTTCAATAAGTATAGTCCTCACTCAAGGTGATACATCATACAATGCAACTCCAATTATGAGAGATGTAATTTCCAAATATTTTGACCTAGACGTTTATCTTACAAATTCCGGAGATACTCCAAATGATGCAGATATTGCAGAGCTTGGTGATTCTGTAGCAGATGATCAGCAGGGATTGCCTGAAGATAATCAAAATAAAGAAGATAAAGATATAAAAGAAGATAATGATAGTGCCGATGGTACTCCAAACTAAAGGAAGAAATAATGAAAGTTTATGTTATAAATGGCCCAAAAGCTATTGGGAAAACAGATTTTTCAGTAAATTTAGCTGAATACTTACAACAAAATAATAAAGTATTATTGATCCAAGGAAAACGCGCTACAACATCAAATATAGAGGACTATTTCCAAAAAGATGGAATGATAACCTATGACTTGGCAGATTATTTCACAGGACTAGCACCTCTTGAGAGAGTTCTAGTCCATGAAAATGATAATCTAGACTTTATCATAAGTCCTCTTTTAGAAGATAAATATGAAATCAAAGGGGAAGACATCAATAATCTTTTAAATAACATATCCTATGATTTTGTAGTTATAGATGGTGTAGACAAAAATCTAATATCGAATAAAACTTCAGTTGATATTATTGGAGAAAATGATTTGGCATTAGTAAATGAAAGTGATGCATTTTTTATAAATAAAACATCAGATGATTTTGATATAAGAAATCATAAGGATACCATCGATGCAAAGTCTTCTAAATATCTTGGAACAGTAAAAAATGGTGAATATTTTAAAAATGTAATCGAAAACCTAATAGCTGGAAAGGAAGTAGAAATACCAAAATTAGGATTTTTTGAGAAATTAAAGGCTAGTTTTAGAAAATAAAAATAAGGACTAAGTTAGATTAAAATTTCTAACTAAGTCCTCTTTTTTTGTTTTAGATAACTTTTTTATAGCTATTTCCCTTTTTAAGGCTTCTGACTTATCTGATATTTCTTCGTAATAAACTAATTTGCAGGGCCCTCTTGCTCTGGTGTATTTGGCACCCTTGCCAGAATTATGTAAGGCCAATCTTTTTTCTAAATCAACACACCAGCCAGTATATAAAGAATTATCCTTGCATCTTAAAATATAAACATAACCAAAAGTCATTTAAAAAGTTCACCAACTACCTTATTTATAATATCAAATTCAAAACCCTTGCCAGATAAATACCTGTAAACTTTCTGCTTGTTTACTATAGAAAAATCGTTCCTAGCCTTTTTTAAAGCAAAATTGTAGGCGTTTTGGTATTCTTCGTCATCATCTATTTCTTTTAAATAATTATCAATTAATTCATCAGATATCTTCTTAGCTTTTAAGGAGTAACGAATTTTATTTTTTGCCCATTTTGATATATTGTGCTTATCAGAAACATAAGATTTTACAAAAAGTTCATCATTCAAAATCCCATATTCATTTAGAAAATCAATGGTTTTTTGGATTGACTCATTGGAAAAATTATTATCCTTTAAAATTTTTTCAATCTCAAAACTAGTTTTTTGAGCATAGGAAATTTTACCAAGGGCAAAATTCTTTGCTCTATTAAACTCATCTTCACTTAGAATTTCCTTATATACATCAAAATCAAGCTCGTCATCAATATTTAATTGCAAATCATTATATAAGTCATAGGAAATATTAAAATCTTCACCTGAAATACTAAGTATCACTAAATTGTATTTATCAGAATAATCTATAGACTCAATAATCATAGACCAGCAAATGATGCATAAGCACTATAAATAATAGGAGTTACCATTGCAAGTGCAATAATTATTGCAAATAATTTTAATATAGTTTTATTGTTCTTCATCAAATTCACCTCTACTTTATTTTACTATATATCCCCAAAAATACACTAATTAATAAAAAAATCAAAAAACTTACAAAAAAAGCTTGACAAGTTATAGCAAAAAGTATTATAATATTTTTTGCAGTTAAGAATGCATGGATGGCCTTTAATTATGCTTTTGAATCTTATGTAAAGTAAATGTAAAAATTATATTAAAAAAACTTGACATAGATTTTATATAGTGTATAATAGTAAGGGTAATGACCTGGTGGGTATGGTCCAGTTGGTTAAGACACCTGGTTGTGGCCCAGGAGGCCGTGAGTTCGAATCTCACTACTCACCCCATGCGGGATTGGCGGAATTGGCAGACGCGCTAGACTTAGGATCTAGTGAGAATTTCTCGTGAAGGTTCAACTCCTTTATCCCGCACCAATAGATAAAAAACCGTTGTTAGTTCAACGGTTATTTTTTTGCCCAATTTTATGAAAAATATATTTTACAAATTAATTTAACAATCTATGTTAAAATTTTCCAAAATAGGTTATAATTTATATTAATAGGAGGCAGTTTTGCAAAAATTTAAAAGAGTTGTATTAAAATTAAGTGGCGAAGCCCTCGCAGGGACCAAGGGCTTTGGATTTGATGATGAAGTTATAGAAAACATTTGTGCATCTATCAAAAAAGTTCATATGCTTGATGTTGAAATAGCAATTGTAGTTGGTGGTGGTAATTTTTGGAGGGGTCGTTCTGGAGCTCAAATAGAAAGAGCTAGCTCAGATACTATTGGTATGCTCGGTACTGTTATGAATGGTTTAAGGATCCAAGGTAGTCTTGAAGAGATGGGTATGGACACTAGACTTATGACAGCCATAGATATGAAAGAAGTTGCTGAACCGTATATCAGACGCAGGGCTATTAGACACTTAGAGAAAAATCGTATAGTAATTTTTTCTGCAGGAACTGGATTACCATATTTTTCAACAGATACTACAGCTAGCCTTCGTGCTTTAGAAATTGATGCAGATGTAATCCTTCTAGGAAAAACGGGTACTGATGGAATATATGACAAGGATCCAAATATTTTTGATAATGCAGTAAAATATGACAAATTAACTTATAAAGAAATATTACAACAAGAAATCAAAATCATGGATACCACTGCAACTAGCCTTGCTATGGATAATAGCATGCCACTGATTGCTTTTGGAATCGATGATCCAAGCAATATGGTAAAAATTTTCACAGAAGAAGAAGCAATCGGTACAATTGTAAAGGAGAAATTTTAAATGAATTATGAAGAAATTAAATCATCAGCTGATAAGGACATGAAACAAGCTGTTGAGTCATTTGAAGGTAGAATTGCAAATATAAAAGCTGGCCGTGCATCAGAAGCAGTTTTGGATGGAATAACATTTTCATATTTTGGAAATGAAACACCAATCAACCAAGCTGCAACAATTTCTATCCCAGAAGCTAGACTTTTAGTTATCAAGCCTTGGGATAAATCAAATGTTGGACCAATCGAAAAAGCAATTATTAAAGCAGATACTGGCATCAATCCACAAAATGATGGTGAAGTAATCAGACTACCATTCCCAGCTCTAACAGAAGAAAGACGTAAAGAATATACAAAAGAAGTAGGAAAATACGCAGAAGATGCAAAAATTTCTATAAGAAATAAAAGACGTGATGGAATGGATGAAGTCAAAAAAAGTGAAAAATCTGGAGACATCACTGAAGATGATAGATTTGCGCTTGAAGAAGAACTTCAAAATATTACAGATAAATATATCGAAGAAGTAGAACAATTAGCAGATAAGAAAAATAAAGAATTATTAACAGTGTAGTGTGGCTAATTTAGATTTAAATAAAATAAAAGAATTTTTAAATAAGGATATATCCTCTAGTAAGATTGATAGTAGGATTATGTCCTTATTTTTAAAACAATTATCTTTGCTAATAGGATCAGGCATGCCTCTAGATACGAGTTTAAAGATAATTGAAGAACAGAAGTTGGATAAAAAATTAAGCAGAGCTCTTCAGCAAATAAATTTTGATTTATCTAAAGGCTTATCAATTAATGATGCTTTTAGCCGTAACAAAAAATATTTTAATCCCATGTTAGTTGCCTTTATAAAAAGTGGGGATCAAAGTGGCCATATGGCAGAAGTATTGGATGAACTATCCACTTATATCAATGAAGAAAGCAAAAATAAAAACATAATCAAACAAGCACTTACATATCCTATTATGCTTTTATTAGTAATGATTGTAATAATTATAATCGTAATGAATTTTGTTTTGCCAACTTTTGAAGGCATATTCGAGTCTTTTGGCAAAGATTTGCCAATATCTACAAAAATTTTGATGGGACTTTCAAGATTTTTTTCAAATTATGGAATATATATTTTCTTATTTCTTATTCTTATAATCATATGCATTATGATTTTAAGAAAAGATGATCAAATACGTTTAAAAATAGATAAGCTTAATTTCCTTAAACTACCATTTTTTAAATATAGAAGGTTGAGTTTGGAATATCAATTTACATCCTTACTTTATATCTTAAAAGCGGGGGATGTAGGCATAATACCAAGCCTTGAGATTATTAAAGAATCTTTTAAAAATCAATACTTAAAAGAAATTTTCAATCAAATTATTCTTGACCTAAAGAAGGGTCATAGCCTGAGTGATAGTTTATCTAGCAAAGAAATATTTTCTCCACTTCTGATTTCAATGTTAAAGATTGGGGAAGATAGTGGACAGATGAAATCAGCATTAGAAAAATCAAGTGAGTATTTTGCGACAGATTATATCTATAAACTCCGTCATATTTCATCACTTGCAGAACCAGTAATGATAATTTTAATGAGTATAGTAGTTGCTTTTGTAGTGTTTGCCATAGCCCTACCAATATTTGAATCGGTAAATGGGGTTGGATTTTAGGAGAAAAGATGAAAAATAAAAAGAAAAAGGGATTTACTTTAATAGAGTTAGTTATTGTAATAGCAATTATAGGAATTTTGGCTGCAGTAGCTCTTCCAAGATACAATAATTCAAGACTTGCTGCTGCGGAAGCTGCTCATAAGAGCAATGTACAAATGTTAAAGTCTGCTGCTATGTTAAGAAGAAATGAAATGAGCAATACAGATAAAAAAGAAGTTAATTGGCCGAAAGACGGTGACTATAAAAACTATGTAGAAAAATGGCCTGAAATTCCTTCTGGTTTAAAGGACTCTAGTGGGAATACTCCGGATGGATATACTGTCATAATCACTCCGCAAACTATTACAGTTAATCCAGAAGAGAATGCATTCGAAGAATCTCAAGAAAAGTGATATACCCTGTATTATTTTTCCTAGGAGCAATCTTTGGATCATTTGCAAATCTAGTTATAAATCGAAAAATCAAAGGTGAAAGCATTATAAGCCCTCCTAGCCATTGTGAATCTTGTGGACATAGGCTATATCCATGGGATTTAGTTCCGATATTTAGCTTTTTATTTTTAAAAGGCAAATGCAGGTATTGCAAGGATAAAATTTCATATGAAAATTTGATTTTAGAAATAATAGTCGGATTATTGGCTCTGATATTTATAAATACAGATGAATTAATCAAATCAACATTGCTTTTCTTTGCAATACTACTTGCCCTGATTGTGGCAGTCATAGATTTTAAAAGTTTTGACATCTATATGAACCAAATTTCCATATTAGCAATCATAGGCATAGTATACCGTTATAATTTTCTAGGATTTGATTTTAGTTTTATAAAAACTGTGCTTCTATTTTCAATTATATATGGGCTTATATATTTTGTATCACAAAATTCTTTGGGAGATGGTGACATATATTTTTTTCTAGCCCTATTTCTTTACTTGCCAAACAATAGAATAATTTATCTAGTACTATTTTCTATATGGCTAGGGGCTATTTCAGGTATATTTATTGCCTACAAAAATAAAACGCTAAAAATACCAATCCCATTTTGTATTTACATATTTTTATCCTTCCTCATTTTAAATCTACCTGGGGTCTATTTATGAAGAAACGTGGTTTTACTTTGATAGAATTAATAGTGGTTTTGGCAATAATGTCTATAGTACTTGGGATTGGATTATTTAGATTCAACTCTATAGACAAAATTAAGACTGAAATTGAAGTTCAAAATTTAATAAATGATCTGCAATATGCAAAAGCCAAGGCCCATACAACGGGCAATACTTCTATAATATTCCTTAATAGAAATAACTACAGGATTGTATCTGGAGATAATTATAGAAAAACTCAAAATCTACGTTATATAGAGTTACAAAGAGATTATACATCTGAAGTACGTTTTTATTCTACAGGAAGTGTGGGAGGTTCAGACTATTTTTATATAAAATATAAATTTGATCACTCAGATAAAAATATTTATAAACTTATAATTGCACCAGTAGGAGGAAGGTCTAGAATTGAAAAGCTTTAAAAAAGGTTTTACATTAATTGAAACGATAATCGCATTGGGGATATTAGCCTTAATTGCTGCCTTTTTACTCCCATCTTTGCAAAGCCTTATCAAGTCTTCAAATGAATTAAAAAACGAACCACAAATTATTTTTGCACTAGAAGAAGCCATGGAAAATGAAAAAAATAATCCTAGTCCAAACTATGACTCAAATAAAAAATTTGTAAATGGATTTGAAATAATAGTTACAAGGTCAAATTATAACCAAGACTTAGATAAAATAAAAGTAAAACATAAAAATTATGAACTTGAGCTTTTAGAGGTAAATAATGAGAAAAAAAGGATTTACTCTAATTGAATTACTTGCATCATTGGCTATTGCATCGTTATTAATAGTGACAGCCTACGTAATTTTTGTACTTAGTATTAAAGCTTCAAAAAACACTTACGCCAATGAATTGGACTATAAATCATCATCGTTGGGGTTTACATATGTAGAAAATGTTATTAGAAGAGCCTACAAAATCGAATTAACAAATGATATTGGAGAGACTAACTGCAAATTTTATCTTGTAAACGTATCAGAATCTGATAATAAAGAATATATATCTACCTATAGATTTTTAACTGATGATAGCCAAACCACTAAGGAAAAAACTTTATATGCTGAAATCATAAATGTATCAAATAAAGGTGATTCGGATGACAGCAAGCTATATGTAAATTATCGAGCAAGCAAAGTTCCAATTGCTAAATGTAATGACCTTTATTTATATTATGATGCAGGAAATGAAACCGTAAAGATTATTATAAATAAGGACAATCCTAGACTTAGATATGAAACTTTAATTAATGTAGGTAAAAGATTATGAAAAAGGGATTTGTATCTATATTGACCCTATTTGTACTTTTAGTTTTATCACTTACAATCACATTTGTTTATGGGCAAAATGAAAATACAAGTGAATATGTTAGAGACTTGTACAATAAAAAACAAGCTATTTATTTAGCTGAGTCTGTAATGAATAGTTATTTAGTTGAAAATTATGACAAATTAGGAGATATTATCCTAAAAAATGATTTAATAACTGATAAAAAGAAAACTGATAATTATGAATTGAATGAGTCAGCAAACTTTTTATACAATGGAAAAAGTTATTACATAAAGATTTATCATAAATATTATGATGAGGATATGAAATTGCAGGATGTATACAAAGTAAGCCTTGAAAATGTTAGTGTAGGAGATA
This sequence comes from Anaerococcus sp. Marseille-Q5996, assembly GCF_946893725.1. Taxonomy (GTDB): domain Bacteria; phylum Bacillota; class Clostridia; order Tissierellales; family Peptoniphilaceae; genus Anaerococcus; species Anaerococcus martiniensis. The sequence goes on from NZ_CAMPPE010000003.1 coordinate 101,377, forward strand.
GTAAATCTGATTCAGCACTATGGTTTAAAGTGATTGAGGAAGATGATGATTTGGAAAATGATAAGAAAAGTATTAAAATGATTATTAGAAGTACTTATTAATTTTAAATTTTAAAAGCTATAGGTATAATGTATGTATAAAGAATATAAGGAGATAAAATGAAAATATTAGTAATAAATTGTGGAAGTTCATCACTTAAATACCAACTTTTTAACATGGAAAATGAAGAGGTAATGGTAAAAGGTCTTGTAGAAAGAATTGGAATTGAAGGAAGCCGACTAGTTCAAAAAAATAATGGAGACGAATTCGTTATCGAAGAAGCTATGCAAAACCATACAGAAGCAGTTTCTCATGTATTTGATGCGTTAATTGATAGTGAAAATGGTGTAATCGAAAGCCTTGAAGAAATTGATGCTGTTGGACATAGATTCGTTCATGGTGGGGAAAAAATGACAAAATCTGCACTAATTACAGATGAAGTTAAAGATGCTATAAACGAAGCAGCTAAATTTGCTCCACTTCACAACCCAGCAAACTTAATGGGACTTAAAGCTTGTGAAGAATTACTACCAAATGTACCAAATGTTGCAGTATTTGATACAGCTTTCCACCAAACAATGCCTGCAAAAACATATCTTTATGGTATTGACTACAAATACTATGAAGAAGATTCAATTAGAAAATATGGATTCCACGGAACAAGCCACAATTATATTACAAATAGAGCAGCTGACTTATTAGGAAAATCAGTTGAAGAAACAAACATTATTTCAGCTCACTTAGGAAATGGTTCATCTATAACAGCTGTTAAAGAAGGAAAATCATTTGATACTACAATGGGACTTACTCCACTTGAAGGTCTTGTAATGGGAACTAGATCTGGTGACCTAGATCCAGCAGTTGTAACATATATCGAAGAAAAAGATGGTCTTTCAGCTAGAGAAATCAATAATATCCTAAACAAAGAATCAGGTGTACTTGGAGTATCAGGTGTAAGCTCTGACTTTAGAGACCTAGAAGATGCAGCAAAAGGAGGAAACGAAAGAGCTCAAGTTGCATTAGATATGTTCACAACAAGAACAAAAAGATATATAGCAGGATACATGGCAGAAATTGAAAAAGTTGATGCTATCGTATTTACAGGCGGTATTGGTGAAAACTCAATCGAAATGAGAGAAGACACCCTAAAAGGATTTGAACAATTTGGTATCAAAATTGACCAAGAAGCTAACAAAGTTCGTGGTGGTGAACATGTAATTTCTACAGAAGATTCTAAGGTAAAAGTTATGGTAATCGCTACAAACGAAGAGCTTATGATTGCAAGGGATACACAAGATTTAGTAAAATAAAAACCTTGACATATAGGATATCTCAATATATAATATAAAAGATTGCTAAAACTGATAAGAGGAGGTGTAACGATGGCAGTACCAAAAAGAAGAACATCAAAAACAAGAAAAAATAAAAGAAGAGCCTCAGCTTATACTTTGAACAGATCAAACTATGTTGAGTGTCCAAATTGCCACGAGCCAAAACTTCCACACAGAGTTTGCCCAAACTGTGGAGAATATAAAGGCGAAGCAATAATTGATGTAGAATAAGATAGTGTTTATGCACTATCTTTTTTTATACAAAAAATGAGGAAGATTATGAAAATATTAATTGATACTTACGGAGCAGATGCGGGTGCACAGCCAATCATAGATGGTACGGTAAAAGCCCTTGAAAAACGTGACTTTACACCTGTTTTTATAGGAAATGATAGGGAAATAAAACTTTTAATTCACGATAGAATAAAAAATTACGAAATAATTCCTACAAATGAATTTGTTTCAAATGATGAGGACCCAGTAAGAGCCATCAGAAAGAAAAAAGATGCTTCCATAGTTTTAGCCTATGAAAAATCCAAAGAAGAAGGATATGATGGAGTGATTTCTGCAGGTTCTACAGGAGCCTTGCTTGCAGGAGGATTATTTCTTTCTGGAAGAATTCCAGGTATAAAAAGAGCCTGTTTAGCAGCAAGCATCCCTTCAGTTAATGATGAGATTACTTTATTGATGGATACTGGTGCAAATATGGATTGCAAACCAGAATTTCTTTATGAATTTGCCTTAATGGGTAAGGTTTATCTTGAAAATGTAATGAATATTACAAATCCTAAAATTGGTCTGTTAAATGTTGGAGTTGAAGAACATAAGGGGAATACTCTAACAAAAGAAACATACAATCTATTAAAAGAATCAAATATGAACTTTACCGGTAATATTGAAGCCCGAAATATCCTAACCGGTAAAGTAAATGTAATTGTTGCAGATGGATTTGATGGAAATATTGCAATTAAAACAACTGAAGGAGTATTAAAAACTTTTGCATCAGAGCTTAAAAATATTATTTATTCATCTGCCAAAAATAAAATTGCTGGTGCAATTCTAAAAAATGATATTAAATCTTTAGCAAATAAATTTAGCCCAGATGAAGTTGGAGGAGCGCCACTTCTTGGGGTAAAATCTTATGTATACAAGGCCCATGGAAACACAAATGAAATAGCATTTTCAAATGCAATCCTAGGCCTGATTAACTATATAGAAATGAATGTTATAGAAAAAATCGAAGGAGAGTTAAATGGTAATTGATGAATTAATCAAACTAGCAAATGAAAATCTTGACATAGATTTTAATGATTTAGATATGAATACAAAATTATCTGATCTTGATATCGATTCTATTGATATGCTTGATTTTATAATGCTTATAGAAGAAAAATACGACATAGAATTTGAAGAAGATGAGCTAGATGAAATAGAAACTTTAGATGATATAGCAAGTCTTATAGAAAGTAAAATCTGATGATATCGAAATTAAGACTCGAACAAATTAAAGAATTTGAAGATAAGATTGGCTACACATTCAACGACAAATCGTTGATAGATGTAGCCTTTACTCATTCATCCTATACAAATGAGGCAAAAACAAAAGCTAAAAGCAATGAACGTTTAGAGTTTTTGGGAGATAGCGTTTTGGATTTGGTGGTTAGTGAGGTTTTATTTAAAAACTACAACAACAAACCTGAAGGCTGGCTTACAAAAACAAGATCCCGACTTGTTTGTACAGACTCCTTTGCAAAAGCTAGCGAAAAATATGACTTAACTAGCTATTTAAATTTTGGAAAAGGTGAAAAACAGCATGGTGGAGGTCTAAAAAAACACGTAAAAGCAGATACTTTTGAAGCAGTTTGTGCTGCAATTTATTTAGATGCAGGTTTTGAATACTTGTATAATTTTTTGGTGGAAAATTATACTGAAGCAGCCAAGGAAATAATTGAAGATGACTCAATGTTTAATGACTACAAAACAAGACTTCAAGAGTACCACAATGCCCATGATAAAAAAATTCTAAAATATACATTGATTAATCAAGAAGGTCCTGAGCATGATAAAATATTTACTATGCAAGTAAAGGCTGGTAACAAAATTTTGGCAACTGGTATTGGTAAAAACAAGAAGAAAGCTGAGCAAAATGCAGCAAAAAATGCCTATGAAAGAATAAAAAATGACTAAAAAAGAATATATTATTCCAATTTTTATACCATTTTTAGGTTGCCCACATGATTGTGCCTTTTGTAATCAGATTAAAATTACAAATTATAAGGACAAAATGGATCCTAGTAAAGTCATAGGCGAGATTGAAAAAAATTTAGAATACTTTCCTGACAATGATAATATCAAAGAAATTGCCTTTTTTGGAGGCTCTTTTACAGGACTTGACACAGATGTGATGGTTGGATACTTAGAAATTGCCAGAAAATATAAAGAGAAGGGAATTATTGATAGAATCAGACTTTCAACTAGACCTGATTATATAAATAATTCTATTCTTGATACTCTAAAAAAATACCAGGTTGATATTATTGAGCTAGGTATCCAATCACTTGATCAAAAAGTATTAGATGCCAACGAACGTGGTCATAGTGTAAAAGCAAGTTATAAAGCATCTAAAATGATAAAAGATTATGGATTTACCCTAGGCCATCAGATAATGCCTGGACTTTTTAATGATACTTTTGATAAAACTATAGATACAGTTATAAAATCCATAAAAATTGGGCCTGATATTGTAAGGATATATCCTACACTTGTAATTAAAGATACAAAACTAGAAATGCTTTATAATACTGGCATATATAAGCCACTTACAATTGATGAGGCTATAAGAGTTTCTGCTGATGCAGCAATGCTTTATAAATTTGCTGGTATAAATATCATAAGAATTGGACTTCAGCCAACAGAAAATATAAACGAAGGAGCAGATGTTGTGTCAGGACCATTTCATCCTGCTTTTAGGCAATTAGTGGAAGCTGAGATTTATAAAAAATATCTTGAAGACATTATAAATAATAATCATATTGAAGATGAATTTACAATTTATGCCAACAATCGCAATATCTCTTTAATAGCTGGAAATAATAAGGCCAACAAGAAGTATTTTTATGATAAACACAAGGTAAATTTGAAATTTCAATCAAGTGATACAGAATATATTATATATAAGGATAATAAGTTAGAATTTAATATAGAATATTTTATAGATAACTATGTAAGAAAAAACTACGGCGGTGATTTACTATTAGACTAGAAAGTATAGAACTTAAAGGATTTAAGTCCTTTGCGAACAAAACAACAATACCATTTGAAAAACAAATCACAGCCATAGTGGGTCCAAATGGATCTGGAAAATCAAATATTTCCGATGCCATAAGATGGGTTTTGGGTGAACAGTCTGTAAAATCTCTACGTGGATCAAAAATGCATGATGTCATTTTCCAAGGAGCAGAGGGAAAAAACTCCCTAAATCTTGCAGAAGTCAACCTTGTTTTTAACAATAGTGATAAATCTTTAGCCATTGATTACGAAAAAGTTGTTATCGGACGCCGTATATATCGTGATGGTGAAAACGAATATAAGATTAACGGCAAAAAAGTCAGATTAAAGGATGTCCGTGAATTATTTTTAGACACTGGAATTGGAAAAGAAGGTTATTCCTTAATCGGTCAAGGTAGAATAGATGAAATAATTAGCTCATCAAACTTTGAAAGAAGGGCTCTTTTTGAAGAAGCAAGTGGGATTTCAAAACACAAATACAGAAGAGACGAAGCAAACAAAAAACTTACAAAAGTTAGTGATGATTTAGAAGTCATCGAGCGTGAGTGGGAATATAAGGCCAAAGACTTAGAAAAATTATCTAATGAAGCAAAAAATTATGAAAAATGGCAAGAATTAAGTGCTGATTTGGATAAAAAAGCCTATGGATATGTAAAAGAAAAATCTGCTAGCCTTTTAGAAAAAAAACAAAATTTAAATGAAGAAATCAGAGAAATTGTTAATGATTTAGAAGATAAAAATCATAAATTAAAAGATTTAAACAAAGATTTAATCCCATTTAACGAACGCTTTGATCAAATAAGTAAAACTAAAGAAGATATAGAAAATAAACTTTCTAAATCGAGAAAAATTATAGAAAATAATGAAAACAAAATTGAATTAAATAATAAGGAATTGACTTACAACACAAAAGATTTGCATAGAATAAGTCAAAACCTTGCATCAAATGAAGAAAAATCAGCAAAGCTTAATGATGATATATCAAAGGATGAACACAATCTTAAGGCTAAAACTGATGAAATAAATATATCAAAAGATAATATTTTAAATTTAAATGTAAAAATTAGTAATTTAAATGAAGTAAATAATAAATTAAATACTGATATAGAAATTTTAAAATCTGAAGATGAAAAACTCACTAAGCAAATATACGATTTAGAGATAAATGCAAAAACAAATGAAATTCTTAAACAAAAACGTGCCGCTGAAATTACTGAAAATCAAGAAAAATTAAAAACATTAGATTTTGAAATAAATAATATCAATAAAAAACTAGACGATCTTTCTGCAAAAAAAATAGAAAATCTAGATAAAAGTAAAAAAATAAGTGAAAATATAGAAGATGCACAAAATAATTTAACAAATATTGATAATGATATAAATAACTATCAGAAACACTTAAATAGTATCAATATTGATTTAAAAACAGCAATAAATCAATATAAGTTTAACAAAAATCTTATTGACTCTAATGAAGGTTATTTTTACTCTGTCCAAAGCTTTTTAAATATGACTAAGGCAAATAATCTGGATTATTTATACGAAGATACCTTAGCAAATCTGATAAATGTAAAAAACGGCTATGAAGAAATAATCGATAATCTTATGGGACAAGCTGTTCAAAATATTGTAACTCGAACAAAAGATGATAGTAAAACCCTGATAAATTTTGTAAATAAAAACAATATTGGACGAATCACATTTTTGCCAATTGATTCTATAAATTCTTTTAAAAAATCAAAACCAAATGAGCCGGAAGTAATCGCAATGGCCAATGAATTGCTTGATTTTAATCCCAAATACGAAGCTATTATAAATCATTTTTTAGGATCTACTGTTGTTGTAAAAAATATAGATGATGCTACAAATCTATCCAAAAAAATTAAGGGATATAGAATTATAACTTTAAATCTAGATGTAATAAATAGCTGGGGTTCTATGGTTGCAGGATCAAATAAAAATAAAAAATCAAATACCGGAATCCTAAATCGAAACAAAAAATTAGAGCAGAATAAAGAAAAAATTACAGACCTTAAAAAATTATATACGGAGATTAAAAATAAACTAGATGAGCTTATAAATATAAAAAATAATTTAATTGTAGCCAGTAAAAAAGAGCAAGAAGTATTTGAAGATACAAAAATAGTTATTTACGATATTAATAATGAAATATCAAATCTTTCTTATAAGCTGCAAAATATCAACGAGCAAAAGGAAGAATTAAATAAAAATATAAATATCGTAGAAAATGAAAACTCTTCCCTAAATCTAGATGAATTGAAAAATAAAAAATCTAAGATTGAAAATCTTATTAAAGATAATAGCAATAAAATAAGCGAAAATGAAGGCCAGATAAAAGAATTACAAGCTGAATTAATAAAAAATCAAAACAGGGTGGAGATCTTAAGTCGTGATATAAATATGATAGAAAATGCTATTGCAGGCTTAAAGGCTGAACTATCAAATATATCAGAAAGCAAGAAGATAGAAAGTAAAATAAAAATTGAAACTGAGAATCTTATTGCAAAAGCTGAATCTGAAAATAAAAAACTTAAAGATCAGATTGAAAATTTATCAAAAGATACAATCGATTTAGAAAAAGAATTGGCAAATAAAAATGAAATGCTTACAAAGAGTAAGGAGGAAAATGCCAAACAAATTGAAATTGCAAAAAAATTAGAAGAAGACTTAAACAAAGCAAATATCAAAAAAGTAGAATTAACATATAAATATGAATCGGTTGTAAAAGACTATGACAATCTTATTGATGAAATTAAAGCTTTTTTAACAAAAGATATTGAAGAACTTGAAAAAATATATAGAGATACAAAATTTGAAAAAGTAAATAAAGGTGAATTGATAAATCTTCAAAAAAATATAAATAATATCGGATATTTTACTGCCGATTCACTTGCTGACTACAAAAATACAAAGGAAGAATTTGATTTTATCGATAGTCAGGTAAAGGATTTGAAGGAATCCAAAGCAAATATTGAAAAACTTATCAAGACTTTGGAAGATGAAATGAAGGATGAGTTTAAGAAAAATTTTGACATTATCAATAGCAGATTTACTGAAATATTTAAGATTTTATTTATGGGTGGAGATGCTAGGTTAAAACTGGATAGTGAGGATCAACTTTTAGCAGGAGTTGAAATCGAGGCTCGACCACCATCAAAATCTTTAAAATCCATATCACTTTTATCAGGTGGAGAAAAGGCACTGACTGCAGTTGCACTTTTATTTGCAATCTTTGAAACAAACCCAGCACCATTTGCCATTCTTGATGAAATTGATGCAGCCCTTGATGAGACAAATATTAAAAGATATATCGAATACCTAACATCATTATCCAAGAACTCTCAGTTTATAATGATAACTCATAGACAAACAACCATGCAGCTTGCAGAAAAAATCCATGGTGTTACTATTGGTGATGATGGGATTAGCAAGGTATATTCTATAGACTTTGATAAAAATTGATTATATCCTGGGCAAAAAGTAAAATATGAGTAAATAGGAGGAACATATGGCTATTAGAAATATAAGAATTGAAGGAGACCCTATTCTTAGAAAAGAATGCAAAAAAGTCCCTCAAATAACAGACAGAATTAAAATTTTATTAGAAGATATGGGCGAAACAATGTACCACGCTGATGGAGTAGGTCTAGCAGCTCCACAAGTAGGTATTTTAAAGCGTATTATAGTTGTAGATCCACGCGATGAAGAAACTGGACTTGTAAAACTAATTAATCCTGAAATTATCGAGGCTGATGGAGAACAAGTAGGAGTAGAAGGTTGTCTTTCTATACCTAATTTTAACGCGACTGTTAAAAGACCAGAACACGTTAAAGTTAAATATTTAGATGAAAATGGTAAAGAACAAATCTGGGATGCTCATGGTTTCCCAGCAGTAATTTTATCTCACGAAATTGACCATTTAAATGGGGTGCTTTTTAGAGATAAATATATAGATGAAATTAATTATGATGTCGAAAATGCTTAATATATGTTTTATGGGCAATCCAAAGTTTGCAGTGCAGACTTTGGATGTTCTTTATAAGGAAGAAAATATTGATGTAAAGCTAGTAGTTTCATCAAAAGATAAGAAAAGATCTAGAAACAAGGTCACTCCAACCCCAATTAAGCAATATGCTATGGACAATGATATTCCAGTTATAACCCCTGATTCTGTAAATACAGAAGAATTTGTAAATCAGTTAAAAGAGTTAGAAATTGACTTTATAGTGGTAGTAGCCTTTGGCCAGCTAATTGGGAAACTACTATTAGAAGAATTTAATGACCGTATAATAAATCTTCATCCATCTATACTTCCTAAATACAGGGGAGCAGCACCAATGCAATTTACCTTGCTAAATGGAGATACAAAAACTTCGCCAACTACCATGCTTATAGAAAAAGGTATGGATAGTGGTGATATTTTAATGAAAAATATTGTAGTTGTGGATATAAATGATGATTACTACAGCCTTGAGGAAAAAATGTCCGACTTGGGATCAAAAGCAATACGTGATACGATTTTAAATTTTGATGAAGTTTACCAAAATCGCATAAAACAAGATGATCAGCTTGCAACATATACTTCAAAAATCAGCAAAGAAATGGGAAAGATAGACTGGGAAAAATCTAGTTTTGAAATTTATAATCAAATTAGGGCTCTAATTGATTTTCCAACAGCATTTTTTACCTATGAAGGAAATAATGTAAAAGTTTTAGAAGCTGAAATTTTAGAAAACTATAAGGCAAAGCCAGGCTATATCTATGAAGCTGATGGCAAAAATAATATTGTAATTGGTACTGGGGATGGGGCAATTAAAATAAATAAATTGCAATTTCCTGGCAAAAAAGCTATGGATACCAAGTCATTTTTGATGGGCAATGACTTTAAAAAAGGAATTATCCTAGATGACTGATTTAGAATTAAGCTTTGATATACTTGATAGGGTTATAAATAAAGAAGCAAAATCAAATGATGAAATAAATAAGATTGCGGATACTGCAAATAATTTAGGATTTGTGACCAAAAATGTCTATGGAGTTTTGGAAAATAAAATTTATCTAGACTACATAATCAGAAAACTTTCTACTGTCCGACTTAAAAAAATCCATTCATCAGTTTTAATCATCTTAGAAATTGGTATATATAATATTCATTTTCTAAATACCAAAGATTATGCAATTGTAAATGAGCTAGTGGAATTAACTAAGAAAAAAAATAAAAGATCAGCTGCTTTTGTAAATGCAATTTTAAGAAACTTTATAAGAGATGAAAAAGAAATTGCAAAGATAAAAGAAAGCGATGATATAAAATCCCTATCTATCAGATATTCTCTACCAGAGGAATTAACCCGCTATATATTTAATAATTATGGGATAGAATATACCAAAAATTTCTTAAGGTATATTAATTGCGAACAGATAATATCTATAAGGGTAAATAATTTAAAAACTGATAAAGATAAATTAAAAAAGACTTTAGAAGATAAGGGTTTTAAAGTAGAAAATGGAAATCTATCAGCAAATGCTCTAAAAGTATTAAATCCATCTGGTCTTGTAAATACAGATGAGTTTAAAAATGGATTTTTTACTATTCAGCAAGAAGGATCAATGAAAACAATAGAAATCCTAGATCCAGGAGAAGATTCAAAAATCCTTGATTTATGTGCTGCCCCTGGTACAAAAACATCCTATATAGGTGAGTATATCAAAAATAAGGGACAAATTGTAGCAAACGATATATCAAAAGAAAAATTGCCTTTGATAAAAGAAAATATTGATAGATTGAGTCTAGAAAATATAAAATTAAACAGTTTTGATGCTAGCATCTTTAAGAAAGAATATGAGGGTCAATTTGATTATGTCCTTGTAGATGCGCCATGCTCAGGACTTGGCGTTATGGGAAGAAAACCTGAAATACGCTATAATAGAAGCATGGATGATATAAAAATATTGGCAGAATTACAAAAAGATATTTTAGACCAAGCTATAAAATATTTGAAAAAAGACGGAGTTCTGGTTTATTCAACTTGTACAATAGGAGATATTGAAAATAAGGATAATTTCTTATTTTTATCATCACAAGATGATTTAGAGCTAATACCTATTGAAGGCAAAGATTACATAGAATATGTAAATTATATAGACAAAACTGATGGATTTTTTATAAGTAAATTTAAGAAGATTTAATATGAAACAAACTATAAATGATAAGACAATTAAAGAAATAGAAGATATTTTTACCAATCTAGGTTTTCAAAAATTTAGAGCAAAGCAAGTCTTTAGACAAATTCATGTTAATAAAATAAATGATTTTGATCAAATGACAGATTTACCCTTGGATATGAGAGAAAAACTTGACCAGGATTTTGAAATTCAAAAGGTAAAACTACTCGAAACTTACGAATCTAAAATAGACTCTACAAAAAAATATCTTTTTGAACTAAATGATGGCAATATTATAGAAGCGGTTTTTATGGAATATGATGATCGCAAGACTATTTGTATATCTTCCCAAGTAGGATGCAGGATGGGATGTACTTTTTGTGCATCAACTAAAAATGGACTTGTAAGACACCTTAGCGCATCAGAAATAATTGATGAAGTCTATGAGCTTGAAAGATTAAATGGTGATATAAATAATATTGTAATCATGGGCATAGGTGAGCCTTTGGATAATTTTAACAACATAACAAAATTTATAGAAATTATCACAGACGAAAAGGGTAGAAATCTTTCACATAGGTCAATTAATCTATCAACTTCTGGATTAACACAAAAAATTTATGAACTAGCTGACACAGGCCTTGATGTAAATCTTGCTGTAAGTTTACATTATCCAACAGATGAGCAGAGAAAAGAATATATGCCTGTGGCTCGCAAATACAATATAAATGGTCTTTTAAAAGCAACCGATTATTATCTTGATAAAACCAAAAGGCGCGTTTCTTTTGAATATGTAGTTATAGATGGGGTAAATAATAGGGATGTTGATGTGGAAAATCTTACAAAACTCATGCGTGGGAAAAATGTACATATCAATTTAATTCCTTTAAATCCAATTGAAGAATTTAAACATGGCAAAACCAGCAAAAAAGTTATTAATGACTTTAAAGATAAACTTTCAAAAAATGGACTAAATGCTACAATTAGATACTCCATGGGTCAAGACATAGATGCTAGCTGTGGTCAGCTAAGAAATAATTATGCGAGGTAAAGATGAAATTTTCTTCCATATCTAACATTGGAAAACTTAGAGAAACAAACGAAGATTCTTACAGCAATGTTTCAATTGATAACTATGATTTTTTTATAGTTGCAGATGGCATGGGTGGTCACAGCGATGGAGAATTAGCTAGTTCACTTGCTAGTAGGTCTTTTACTGAATTTATAGAAAATAATAATCTAGGCGACTTTAGCTCAGTTACTGATTTTCAGGAAAAAGCAATAATATATGCAAATGAAAAAGTATATCATATTGCCAGCCAGAAAGAAGAGAAGATGGGCACAACAGTAGTTTGCCTATGTTTAGATTATAAAGATAATAAATATCACATCAGCCACATTGGTGACTCGAGATTATATTTGTATAGGGATGGCCAAATAAGTCAAATTACAAAAGACCATTCTCTAGTAAACGAGCTAATCGATAGCGGGGCCTTAAAAGAAGATGAAGCAGAAAACTTTATCAACAAGAGCGCAATAACACGTGCTGTGGGCATAGGACCTGATGTAAATATCGATAGCAAAACTATCGAAATGATAGATAGTGATGTGATTTTAATAGTAACAGACGGTTTAACAAATGAAGTAAGCACTGAGAAGATTAAAGAAATCATTAGCGAAAATTCAGATGTTTATGACATTTCAAATAAACTTGTCGAAGCTGCCAACCAATCAGGCGGCAGAGACAATATAACAGTAACAACCGTTAAAATTTAAGAGGGTATTATGGAAAAAATAATTTTGGACGATAGGTACGAGATTATAGAACAGATCGGTGTAGGAGGTATGGCAAAGGTTTATAAGGCCAAAGACAGACTCCTAGATAGGTTTGTAGCTATCAAAATACTCAAAGACCAATACGCTGAGGATAGCGAGTTTCTAAAAAAATTTAATAACGAAGCCCAATCAGCTGCAAAGCTTTCACATATAAATATTGTAAATGTATTTGATATAGGAGAGGACCTTTATAAGGGTGAACGTATATACTATATAGTTATGGAATTTGTGGATGGCCAGACGTTAAAAGATTTGATTGTAAATGAAAAAAGGCTTTCAAATCCTGATATAATCGACTATTCTATACAAATAGCCCAGGCTTTAAAAACTGCCCACCAAGCAGGAATTATCCATAGGGATATCAAACCACAAAATATCTTGATAGATAATTATGGACTCTTAAAAGTAACAGACTTTGGGATAGCCAGGGTATCATCAAATGCTACTATCACTTACACAAGCTCCATTTTAGGAACAGTCCACTACATTTCACCAGAACAAGCCAAAGGGAAAATAGTAGATGAAAAATCTGACTTATATTCTCTAGGAGCTGTTATGTATGAAATGGCTACTGGAAAAGTTCCATTTGATGCTGATAATTCCGTAAGTATTGCTGTAATGCACATACAAGATAAACCAGAGCCTGCTAAAAATCTAAATCCAAACCTATCAGATCATTTAAATTACATTATAATGAAGCTTTTAGATAAGGATCCAGCAAACAGATTTTTAAATGCAAAAGAATTAATAGATGCCTTAGAAGATCAAAATTTTATCATGGAAGAGGAATTAACTGATACTGCAAGAATACCAATTGTAGTACCCCAAGAGCGTTCATACCAAAAAGTTTACAATGATCAAGCTCAAGTAGAACTTGATAGGGAAGAAGAAAAAAAGGAAGCAGTTTATGTTTCAAATCCTGATGATAAGGAAAAAAAGAAAGGCAAAAAATCAGATAAAAAACTTTGGCCATTGCTTCTTTTAGCCTTAATATTGGTCTCAGCAGTATATTTTTTACGAGGCAGAACAAATACTGGAGAAAAAGTTGAAGTACCAATGGTATTAAACCTTGACCAAAGTCAGGCTGTAAATGAACTAGAAAGACGCGGTCTAAAAGCAAATATTGCTAGAACAGAAGAAAGCGATGAGTACGAAATCGGTAAGGTTATGAGCCAGGATCCTGAACAAAATTCAAAGGTGGACAGAGGAACGGTAATAAACCTTGTGATTAGTGGTGGCCGTGAGGTAGAAGTACCAGATTTAAGAAATATGACCCTTTCTCAAGCTGACGAAACGCTAAAAGCAATAGGACTTAGATTGGGCAGAACAAATCCTCAGACTAGTGATAGTGTAGATAAGGATTTAATAATCAGTCAAACTCCGAGGTCTACATCGAAATTACAAGCAGGAAGCGAAGTTGATGTAACAGTAAGTACAGGATCTGATCAAAGAGTAAACACAATTGAAGTTCCAAATTTAACAGGAAAAACTGAAGAAGATGCAAAAGCTATTATCAACCAATACGGACTTAGCCTGCGTGATGTGAAATATCAAAACAGTACAAGTGTAGAAAAAGGTCTGGTAATTAGCCAATCTATTGCAAATGGAACACAAGTAGCAAGTAATTCTAAAATTGACCTTACAATTAGCCTTGGTCCAGAAGAAGATAATCAACAAGAAGACCAAAATAATCAAAATGCTGATACAAACGGTCTAAGAAACGTTGTTTTAAGGGTTAATTTGCCAGAAGAAAAAGATCAATTTAGGGTAATGGTATTTGATATAGTAGATGGGCAAAGAAACCAAGCCATAATCAATCAAACAATGACAAGTGCAGATTTAAATAATGAAGGCTTATTAATCTTAAATGTAAAAGCTAGATATGGAGCAAGTCTTGAAGTAATCGTAGATGATCAAACCCTAGGAGTGTATAGGGTAGAGTAATGAATGGAAAAATAATCAAAGCTCAAAAAGAATTATATTATGTAGAAACTGGCAATAAAATTTACATGGCTAAAGCACGCGGCAATTTCCGAAAAAAAGGCATAAAGCCTTTGGTAGGTGATGATGTAAAAATTGACATCCAAGATGAAGATAATGCTTATATTACAGAAATTTTGGAAAGAAAAAACACAATAAAAAGACCAAATATATCAAATGTAGATCAAATGCTAGTTTTTATAACAATCAATGATCCACCCCTTAATCTCTACAACCTTGATAAATACCTATCCATGTGCGAATACGAGCATATCGATGTGGTTATAGTATTATCGAAAAAAGACTTAGCAACTAGCGAAAAAATTAATAATTTAACTGATATTTATCAAAAAATTGGTTATACTATCCTTACTTTAGATAATTATAATGATTTCCCAGTAGATATAATAAAAGAAATCCTACAAGGAAAAACTTCTGCAGTATCGGGAGCATCTGGAGTAGGCAAATCAACTTTTTTAAATAATCTAGTTGAAAATAACTTAGAAATTGGTGAAATATCTGAGAAACTAAAACGCGGAAAAAACACTACCCGCCATACGGAAATATTTACCATAGAAAATGACACATACATTTTTGACACCCCAGGATTTGATAGCTTTGATTTTGATTTTTTAGAAGATGAAAACAATCTAAAATATACTTTTAGAGAAATGGCTGATAGTAATTGTAGGTTTAACAATTGCAATCACATAAATGAGCCAAATTGTAAAGTAAAAGAAAAATTAGCCAATGGTCAAATAGCAAAATCAAGGTATGAAAATTATCTGATGATATTTAATGAACTTAAAGATAGGAGAGAAAACAAATGGTAGAACTATCCCCATCAATTTTAAGCTGTAACTTTTCAAATTTACAAAAGGATTTGGACAAAACTACTGGTACTGATTTAAAAATGATTCACATCGATGTAATGGATGGGATTTTTGTACCAAATATATCTTTTGGCTTTAAAGTTATTAAAGATATCAGAGACAAAAATGATTATTTTTTTGACACCCATGCTATGATTGTTGAACCAATTAAGTACATCGAAGAATTTAAAAATTCTGGAGTAGATAGGCTAACAATTCATTATGAAGCTTGCGAAAATCTAGACCAGACCATAGATAAAATTAAAGAAAATGATATGGAAGTAGGACTTACCTTTAAGCCTGCAACTGATATTGATTTAATAATCCCATATCTTAAAAAAATAGATTTAGTATTAGTTATGAGTGTTGAGCCAGGTTTTGGTGGACAAACATTTATGGAAGATTCTATTGAAAAAATCAAAATACTAAGAGCTTATATTGACGAAAACAACTTGGATGTTAAAATCCAAGTAGATGGTGGAATTAAAACAACAAATGTAGAAAAAGTCATTGATGCTGGTGCAGACGAGATAGTATCAGGATCTGATGTATTTGGTAAAGATATAAAAGAACAAATAAATAAATACTATGAAATATTTAAACAGAAGTCACTTTAAAAGTGGCTTTTTTTTATTTGAGGGTATGTATATACAGACGCAATGATAAAAAAACAAAGGAGATAATAATGGCAAAAAAACAAGACAGTAATAAAGAGCATGATTTTAAAAAAGCTCCCCTAACTCCTCCGGATATAGATAAAGTTGAGCAAGTAGCAGATAATGCTAAGCAAAAAGATTTAGAATATAATAAAGTTGATAATAAAAATAAGGCCTTTACAACAAATAAGGGTCTAAAAATGGCTGAAGATGAGTTTTCTTTAAAAGCTGGCAGACGCGGTCCAACTCTAATTGAAGACTTCCATTTAAGAGAAAAAATAATGCACTTTGACCATGAAAGAATTCCTGAAAGAATCGTTCATGCTCGTGGTGTAGGTGCTCACGGTGTATTTAAATGTACAAAAGATATGAGTGAATATACAAAAGCATCTATTTTTACTGAAGAAGGAAAAGAAACACCATTATTTACAAGAATTTCGACAGTAGCAGGATTTAGAGGATCTACAGACACACCTCGTGACGTACGTGGATTTGCCCTAAAATTCTACACTGAAGAAGGAAACTACGATATAGTAGGTAATAATATGCCTATTTTCATTATTCAAGATGCAATAAAATTCCCTGATTTCGTACACGCAGTAAAACCAGAGCCAGATACAGAAGTACCGCAAGCACAATCAGCTCATGATACTTTCTGGGATTTTGTAAGCCGTAACCAAGAATCGGCACACATGACAATGTGGCAAATGAGTGATAGAGCAATACCTAGATCACTTAGAATGATTGATGGATTTGGTATCCATACATTTAGATTTGTAAATGCTGAGGGAAAAGGAACATTTGTAAGATTCCAATGGAATCCACAACTAGGTGTACATTCTAGAGTGTGGGATGAAACATTAAAAGTTTCTGGTAATGATCCAGATAGTCAAAGAAAAGACTTATATGATGCTATCGATGAAGGAAATTATCCAGTTTGGGACTTCTGTGTACAATTATTACCAGAAGAAAAAGAATTTGATTTCCCATTTGATATACTTGACCCAACAAAAGTTTGGCCAGAAGAACACATTGAAAAAATTAAAATAGGTGAAATTACATTAAACAGAAATGTAGACAACTTCTTTGCAGAAACAGAACAAGTTGCCTTTAATCCAGGAAATGTAATCCCAGGTATTGATTTTACAAACGACCCACTATTACAAGGAAGACTCTTCTCTTACACAGATACACAACTTTTAAGACTTGGTGGACCAAACTTTGCCCAAATTCCTATCAATAGACCAATTTCTGAAGTTCACAATAACCAAAGAGACGGTTGGCACCAACATATGATTAACAAAGGGCCAGTTGCATATCATAAGTCAACTATTGATGACCAATCACCATATTATGAATCAGCAGAAAATGGCGGATATGAACACTATCAAGAAAAAATTGATGGAGTAGTTATAAAAGACCGTGATGATAGCTTTAGAGATCACTTTAGCCAAGCTACTGCATTTTATAAATCACTTAGTGAAGTAGAACAAAAACACATAAAAGATGCATTTTCATTCGAACTTTCTAAGGTAAGAAGATCAGAAATTAGACAAAATGTTGTAGATATGTTTGCAAATGTAGATGAAAAATTAGCAGAAGAAATTGCAAAAAATGTTGGTGCTCAAAAACCAAATGCGGAAAGAGGATTTGATCCAGCAGGAGTTAAGCCTAGCAAGGAAGCCCAAGCAGTAAAAATGCCAGAATTTTCACAAGAAGATACAATATTTAAGGCAGATACATTAAAAGTAGGAATCTACTCTGACAATGATGATGACTTTGACTTTAAAGGATTAGTGAAATCTATTAAAGATAATAAAGCAAAAGCAGAAATTATCCAAGGTGACCTACAAGATACAAAAGATGGGCAAATGGTAAAACATAGATACGAAACAGTACATCCAGTGCTAGAAGATGCCCTAATAGTAGTTGTTCCAGAGAAACCTAGCCATGACTTTAGCAAAAATGTTGGAGAATTTGTAGAAGAAACATTCAAACACTACAAACCAATTTGGTTAATTGGTGATGCAAGTGACATTCTTTCAAGCGAGCAAGAAAAAGCTGACGGGGTAATGGTCACAAAAGATAGTAAAGATATAGATAAATTTATAGAAAACTTAACAAAACAAAGATTCTGGGACAGAGACGGATCAAACTAGACAAAAAAAAGACCACTAGGAAATTTCCTAGTGGTTTTATTTTGAATTCAAAATAAAAAAAGCACTCGATTATGCTTTTTGTACTCTTCCAGATTTTAAACATTTAGTACATACGTTGATTGATTTTGGAGATCCATCTACTATAGCTCTTATTCTATGCACATTTGGTTTAAAAGTTCTGTTGTTGATTTTGTGTGAGAAAGTTACAGTTTTACCTGCTTTTGTACCTTTGCCACAAACTTCGCATGTTTTTGCCATATAAACACCTCCTAGCTTTTTACAATTAATCTTTATTATTTTACCAAAACTTTGGACAAATTACAAATTTTTTTATAATGAACAAAGAAAGCAAATTAAGGTATAATAAAATAATAGAAAACTTTGATTTAATTTATTAAATCTAGGAGGATATATGGATTACAAATCTATTTATGAGGGAAAGAGATTTGGAGAAATACTTTTTGACGAACCCTTAAAAGATTACACAACTTGGGGCATTGGCGGACCTGCTGATGTACTTATCAAACCAAGTAATGAAGAAGAATTAAAAAACTTATTAAAATTTAACTATGAAAATGAAATAAAAACAACGGTTATAGGTCTAGGATCTAATTTACTTGTAACTGATAAGGGCATCCGTGGATGTGTTTTAGTTTTAGCTGATAATTATGATGGCATAAGCTTTGATGGGACAACAATGACAGTTCTAGCTGGAACATCTTTAAATAAGGCTGCAACAACATCAATTGCAAACCACCTAACCGGCATGGAAGAAATTTCTGGAATTCCAGGGACTGTTGGTGGAGCAGTTGCTATGAACGCTGGTGCCTATGGCGGAGAAATAAAAGATGTATGTGTTAGTGTAAAGGCCTTTGATTTTGCTGGAAATGAATATAAATTTACCAATGAAGAAATGAATTTTTCATACAGACACTCAAAAATATTTGAACAAGACCTTATAGTATCATCAGCAGTTTTTGAACTTAGCTCAGACAGTCTAGATGAAGCACTTAGCAAATACGAAGATTATACAAATCGCCGTGAAACCAAGCAACCACTTGATAAAAAATCTGCTGGTTCTACATTCAAAAGACCAGAAGGTTCTTATGCATCAAAGTTAATTGATGAATGTGGACTAAGGGGATATAGAATTGGTGATTGCCAAGTGAGTGAAAAACACTGTGGATTTATAATTAATAGAGGAAATGCAACAAGTGCTGAAATGCTTGCATTTATTGAAGAAGTTGCGAAAATTGTTTATGACAAAACAGGATTTACTTTAGAACGTGAGGTTAAACTAATCGGAGAATTATAATGAAACTTAAAATAATTACTGGTTTAAGTGGTTCTGGAAAAACTACTGCCTTAAGGGCATATGAAGATATGGGTTATTATGCTATGGATAATTCTCCAGCATATTTGATAGAGAAATTTATTGAACTTAATGAAACTCAAGAAAAACCTATCGACAAGATGGCAGTTGTAATTGATTTTAGATCCCACAATCTTGATAGTAATATGTACGAGTCCTTCAAATCATTAAAAGAAAAAAATGCTGATACTGAAATTATTTACGTTTATTGCAGTGATAGCATGATTTTAAAAAGATATAACGAACTACGCCGTCCACATCCATTAGGAGAATTTGGAAATGTGTCTGATGGGATAGAGAAAGAAAAATTATTTCTAGAAGATATTAGAAAAATTTCTGATAGATTTATAGACACCAGTAATTATACAGCTAAGGAACTAAAGAAAGTTATAGAAGATTCTTTAGAAAAAAAAGATTCGATGATAGTAAATCTTCTATCATTTGGTTATAAAAATGGAATAAGTGAAGACTTTGATTATGTCTTTGATATGAGATTTTTACCAAATCCATTTTACATAGAAGAATTAAAACCCTTAAATGGAACTGATAAAAAACTAAAAAATTACTTAGATGAATTCAAAATCATAGATAATTTTGCTAATGATGTTTACAAGATGATTAGTTATCTAATACCTGAATTTAAAAATCAAGGCAAAAACACAGTAACAATTGCGTTTGGTTGCACTGGAGGTAAGCATCGTTCGGTTTATATGGCAGAAAGAATGTACAAAAAACTTAAAAATGAAGATTACATAGTTGTAAAAAAACATAGAGATAAGGAAAAATGGTGAAATGCAGTATTATAAAAGACTACCTTTGGAAAATATAAAAAATGCAAGAGAAATTGGAGGAGTGCCGACCATGGATGGTAGTGTCACTCAATGGAAGAATTTTTTGAGGGCTGCAAATCTTGATGATATTAGTGATGAAGAAGTAAAAATTCTTAAAGACTATGGGGTAGAAGCTATTATCGATTTAAGACGAGAAAGAGAAATCCCATTTGAAAGTGATAGTCACAAAAAATTATATGATAACTTTAATTTTCACAATATTTCTCTTGCGCCAAACGATGAGTTTCGCAAAGAAGAAATAGAACAGATTATAAATAGAGAAATATCTATCGGATCAACCTATAGAAATCTGATTGATAATTTTCCAAAGATTAAAGAAATAATGGAAGTTTTTGCAAATACTGATGGGGCAACTCTTTTTCACTGCCAAGAGGGCAAGGACCGCACAGGAATTATTTCAATGATACTGATGGGGCTAGCAAATGTAAGCCGTGCAGATATAATTGCAGATTATGAAATTTCTTCGGCATATCTAGGATATATCGAAAGATATGATGAGGATGAGCCATATTCTGTATTTAGAATTACAAATCCATATGCCATGAAAGAAGCATATGAATATATAGAACGCAAATACAAAAGCTTTGAAGAATATTTGCTATATGCAAAAGTTGACCAAGAAACAATTGACAAGGTGAAAAATAAATTAACTAGGTGATAATATGTCTTTTTCAAAAAGATGTAAAAAAGAAGTCCTGAAAAAAGAACCGATCAATCCACTAGCAGAACTTATGTGCGTGCTAGATTTTATAGGTTCAATTAGGATTTCAAATAGTGGCTACAAAATAGTTTTTAAAACTTATTCAAATACTGAAGCTAGATACATTTACAATATTATAAAAGATGCTTATAACTACTCATCAACCTTTGAAATAAAAGATTTGAACAATGATGATAGACTTTTTACGGTAATTATCGAGGAAAGTAAAATATCTGAAGACATAATGGATAAAAGCAGTAATTTTTTTATAAATAATCCTAGGGATTTGGAAGATGTATCCTTTGATGAGATAAAATCTTTTTTAAAAACATCCTTTGTTTTTAAGGGATCGGTAAACGATCCTCAGAGAGGATATAATTTAGAAATTAGTTCAAATGATGAAAATAGCGCAGATTTACTAAAAAAATCGATGGAAATATTTGAACTAAATCCAAAAGTAAATGTCAAAAAAGATTCATACGTAGTTTATCTGAAAGATAGCGATAAGATTTCAGATTTTTTGGCAATTATTGAGGCCAATAAATCTTTATTTGAATTAGAAAATGTCAGAGCTATGAGGTCTATAAGAAATGACATCAATAGGCAAACTAATTTTGATAAGGCAAATATTGATAGAACTGTTCATGCATCTTTAAAACAAGTAGATGCAATAAACTATTTGATTAAGCAAAATGAATTTCAAAAGTTATCAGATGATATGATTGAAATAGGAAACTTAAGGCTTGAAAATCCCTACGCATCCATAGAGGAACTGGGAGAAATGGTTAAGCCAGCTATGAGCAAATCAAAGGTAAATTATAGGTTACAAAAATTTATAAAAATGGCGGAAGATTTGTGATAAGCAAATCTTTTTATTTTGGGAGATATGATGGAAAACAAATTTACTCATTTACACTTGCACACTGAATATTCCTTGCTAGATGGTTTTTCAAGAATTGATGAATTAATTGAAAAAGCCAAGTCTTTCGGCATGGACTCTCTAGCAATTACTGACCATGGTCAAATGTATGGGGTAATTGAGTTTTATAAAAAAACCACTGCAGCTGGCATAAAACCAATTATTGGCTGCGAGGTCTATGTGACTGAAAAAGACCATTTAATTAAAGATCCTAGTAATAAACGATATTATCATTTGATTTTGCTTGCAAAAAATAATAATGGTTACCAAAATCTTTTGAAAATAGTTTCTGAGGGATATGTAAATGGTTATTACTATAAACCTAGAGTAGACCTTGATTTTATAAAAAAATATTCTGATGATATTATTGCTCTTAGCGCTTGCCTAAGTGGAGAGGTCAATCAAAGAATTTTAGAAAATGATATTGAAGCTGCATA
Organism: Anaerococcus sp. Marseille-Q5996; assembly: GCF_946893725.1. GTDB lineage: Bacteria > Bacillota > Clostridia > Tissierellales > Peptoniphilaceae > Anaerococcus > Anaerococcus martiniensis. Next base: position 124,000 of record NZ_CAMPPE010000003.1, read on the forward strand.
TGAAACAGCAAAAAAATATGCAGAAGTTTTTGGTAAGGATAATTATTACCTAGAACTACAAAACCATGGCCTTCCTGAACAAAAAAGAGTTAATGAAATTCTAGTAAAAATACATAAGGATTTGGATATAGAACTTGTTGCTACAAATGATGTCCACTACATAAACAGGGAAGATAGTTTTTACCAAGATGTTCTTTTATGTATACAAACAGGGGCGCTATTAAAAGATGAAGACAGGATGAAGATGCCGTGCGATGAGTTTTATCTGAAATCTCCCGATGAAATGTATGCTATCTTTAAAGACTATGATCGTGCCTTGGAAAATACAAATAAGATTGCACAAATGTGCAATGTCGAAATAGAATTCCACCACCCACACTTGCCATATTTTACTAAATTACCAGAAAATATGACTAATTTGGAATATTTAACCCAATTAGTCGATGAGGGGCTAGCAAAAAAATATGAAAATGTGGATGAAGATATAAGAGCTCGTGCCCTTAAGGAAATAAATGTAATTCATAATATGGGATACATTGATTATTTTCTTATCGTTTGGGATTTTGTAAGGTTTGCCAAGGAAAATGACATAGCAGTTGGTCCAGGTCGTGGATCTGCTGCTGGATCCTTGGTTTCTTACGCACTGGATATAACACAAATTGACCCCCTAAAATACGATTTGATTTTTGAAAGGTTTTTAAATCCGGAAAGAGTTTCCATGCCTGATATAGATATAGATTTTGACTATGTCAGACGTGATGAAGTTGTAGAGTATGTGAACGAGCTTTATGGACGTGATCACGTATCCCAAATTGTAACCTTTGGTAGGATGCAGGCTAGAAATGCTATCCGTGATGTAGGTCGTGTTTTAGATATTTCTTATGGGAAAGTAGATAAAATCGCAAAATTAGTTCCTGCAGTTATAAATATGACCCTAGATCGCGCCCTAGAAGAGTCAGATAAATTTAAAGAGTCTTATGAAAGTGATGCTGAAAGTAAAAGGCTAATTGATACTGCAAGAAAAGTAGAATCATTACCACGTCATACATCAATCCATGCGGCAGGTGTGGTAATGAGTAAGGAAATTTTGACAGATATTGTTCCATTAGCCTTATCCAATGACCAAGTTGTAACACAATTTAATATGACAGAAATTGAGGAGCTGGGACTTTTAAAAATGGACTTTTTAGGTCTTCGAAATCTTACAGTCATCAAAGATACCATAAAGGATGTTAAAGCAAATCGTGGTATAGATGTTGACATTGAAAACATAGATGAAAATGATCCTAATATCATAGACCAGTTTAATAAGGCAAAAACAATTGGACTTTTCCAATTTGAATCTACAGGGATGAGAAATTTCCTAAAAAATTTAAAACCTACAGTTTTTGATGACTTGGTTGCAGCAAACTCATTATTTAGGCCGGGGCCAATGGATGAAATTCCAACATACATCCATAACAAAAATAATCCAAAAGATGTATCTTTTTTAGATGAAAAACTAAAACCAATTTTAGGAGTTACTTATGGAATTATAGTTTATCAAGAACAGGTAATGCAAATTGTCCAGCAGCTGGGAGGATTTTCTCTTGGAGAAGCTGACAATTTAAGACGTGCCATGAGTAAGAAAAAAATGGACATCATGGAAGCAAATAGGGAAATTTTTGTAAATGGTAAAGTAGATGAAAATGGAGAAGTAATTATCCCAGGATGTATCCGCAATGGGGTAAGTGAGAGGGCAGCAAATAAAATCTATGATGAGATGATTTCCTTTGCAAAATATGCCTTTAATAAATCCCACTCAGCCGCTTACTCTTTAGTTGCAGTCCAAACTGCATATTTAAAACACTATTTTCCAGAAGAATATATGGCAAATCTAATATCCTCTGTTATGGATAGTGCATCAAAACTTTATTTATATGTTAGTGAAGCAAAATCCATGGGCATAGAGGTAATAGCTCCAGATGTTAATTTGTCATTTCAAAAGTTTTTTGCAAAAGATGGTAAGATTATTTTTGGATTATCAGGTATAAAAAATTTGGGGATAAATTTTATAAATGCAATTATATCTTCAAGGCAAAAAGATGGTGAGTTTTTAAATTTTAAAGACTTTTTAGAAAGGGTGGAAGCTTACGATAGTAGGGCCTTAAATAAAAAAGGACTGGAGTCATTGATAAAGGCAGGAGCTTTTGATTCTATGGGCTATGCTAGGTCAAAACTAATGGCCGTTTATGAAAAAGCAATGGCAACTGTCCATGAGGGCCAAAAAGTAAATGTTAAAGGGCAAATGAATTTGCTAGACATGGCTAGTCAAACAAATGAAAATCCAACTGAAGATATAACATTTCCAGATATAAGCGAATATCCAAAAAAAGTTAAATTATCATTAGAAAAAGATGTGCTAGGATTTTATATTTCTGACCACCCGCTCAGCGAAGCCAATGATAAGCTAAAAAACACAATTACTTTTAGAACAAATTATAAGGATGAACTAACTGATCCAGAAATTACAAGACTTGATAATAAATTTGTAACTATGGCTGGTATTATAACCGGTAAGTCAGAAATAATGACCAAAAAAAGAAGCCTAATGGCTTTTGCAAACATCGAAGACTTACATGGGTCAATAGAAATGGTAATCTTCCCAGAAACCTACAAAACATACAGAAATTTAATAGAAGATGATAATGTTGTGCTAGTTAAGGGTAAATTACAAGTGGATGATGAAGATATAAAACTTCTGTGCCAGGAGTTTATAGACATTGATAGCTTAGATTTAAGAACTTTATACTTAAAAACTAAATATAACGAGTATAATAATCTACGAGGAGTATTAAAGGAGTACAGTGGTAAAACACCAGTTGTAGTATATTTTGAAGACCGCAACAAATCCTTTAAGCTTGATGAAAGGTTGTGGGTAGACACCAGCGACCAAAATATAGAGAAATTAGAACAATTTTTAGGAAAAGAAAATGTTAAGTTAACTTAAGGAGTTTATATGAATACAATAGGTATTTTAACAAGCGGTGGCGATGCACCTGGTATGAACTCAGCCATAAGAGCAGCAGTTAGAACAGCTTTAAATAATGGAATGAGGATTAAGGGCATCAGAAATGGATATGATGGATTGATGAAAGGTGACATTTATGAAATGAATGTTTCATCAGTTGCAGATATTATCCACAAGGGTGGTACTATCCTTGGTACTGCAAGAAGTACTGAATTTACGAATGAAGAAGGTCAAAAAAAAGCAGCTCAAATCTTATCTGATTATGGCATAGAGGGGCTAATTGTAATTGGTGGAGATGGATCATTTAAGGGAGCTAAAGCTCTTTCTGATCTTGGCATTAAAACAATTGGTATTCCTGGAACTATAGATAACGATATGGGCTATACTGATTTTACAATTGGATTTTTTACAGCTATGGAGACTGTAAGTGATGCTATCGGTAAGCTACGCGATACATCTAGTTCCCACGGTCGAGCTGTTGTCATTGAAGTAATGGGTAGAAATTGCGGAGATTTAGGTCTTTATTCAGGTCTAGCTGGTGGAGCAGAATCAATAATTGTTCCTGAACATGAATTTTCTATGGATGATATAGTTGAAAAAATGGAGCATGGTAGAAAAAGAGGAAAACTTCACCATCTAATAACACTTGCAGAAGGTGTAGGCGATCCATACTCCATAGCTAAAGAATTAGAAGAAAAAACAGGAATAGAGACAAAGGTTACAATCCTAGGCCACGTGCAAAGAGGCGGGTCTCCATCTGTTGCAGATAGGCTTTTAGGATCTACAATGGGAGCCCGTGCTGTAGAATTGCTTGCTGAGGAAAAAACTAATTTAGCAATTGGGTATGTTGATGGAAGCCTCATAGAAGTTAGCATAGAGGATGCAGTCAGCACAAAATCTCAATTTGATGAACACCTATACGAATTAGCAAACAACTTATCAAGATAGTAAGTAAGGAGTTAAAAATGAATCAAGTACCAGATATACTTAAAAAAACCAAAATAGTTTGTACAATTGGACCTTCATCTGAAACTGCAGAAATATTGGAAGAATTAATTCTAAATGGAATGAATGTTGCTAGATTAAACTTTTCTCACGGAACTCACGAAGAGCACCTAGCAAAAATAAAAACAATCAAAAAAGTTAGAAGAAAATTAAATGAACCAGTTGCAATAATGCTTGATACAAAGGGACCAGAAATTAGAACTGGAAACTTTAATGTAGATGAAGTTTTCCTAAAACCTGATGACATCTTTACCCTAACAACTAGAGATGTGGAAGGTACTCAAGATATAGTTTCAGTATCATACGAGGGACTTCCAAATGATGTTGAAGTAGGATCTAATATTTTTATTGACGATGGTCTAGTACAATTAGAAGTTATTGACATAAAAGATGGTACAGATGTCATATGTAAGGCAATGAATAATGGTGTGCTTTCAAATCACAAGGGTGTAAACTTGCCAGGTAGACAAACCAATCTGCCATCACTAACACCAAAGGACATAGATGATATTAAGTTTGGTATTGAAAATGATATAGACTTCATAGCTGCATCATTCGTACGTAAAAAAGAAGACGTTTATGATATTAGACGTGTTCTAGAAGATCACGGTGGAGAACATATAAAAATATTCTCAAAAGTAGAAAGCCAAGAAGGTGTAGATAACCTTGAGGAAATAATCGAAGCAAGCGATGGTATCATGATTGCCCGTGGTGATTTAGGTATAGAAATTAGAACTGAACTTATACCAATAGTTCAAAAAGAAATGATTAGAAAGACGAATCTAGCTGCAAAACCGGTTATAACCGCTACCCAAATGTTAGATTCTATGATCAGAAACCCTAGACCAACCAGAGCAGAAACTACAGACGTTGCAAATGCAATTATAGATGGAACTGACTGTGTAATGCTTTCAGGAGAAACAGCTGGGGGAAAATATCCAGTAGAAGCTGTTCGAACAATGAGAAATATTTGTATCACAACAGAATTATCTGATGACTTTAGAAAAAATATTTATGAAACAGATATTTCATCATCAAATACTACGACAAACGCAATAGCGAAAAATACCTGTCAGATAGCAAAACAACTTGATGCAAAAGCAATTATTTCTTGTACTTCAAGCGGTAATACTTCAAGAATTATATCAAAATTCAAACCACAAACCAATTCAGTTGCTGCAACCACAACAGACAGAGTTGCTCGTCAACTTTCTGTAGTATGGGGAGTATATCCAATAGTTATCCAAGAAGCGGGAGAAACAGATGAGCTAATCGATCGCGCAATATTTGGAGCAATTGACAATGGATTTGTATCAGAAGGAGATCTTACAGTTGTAACAGCAGGAATTCCGCTAGGTATTTCAGGAAATTCAAACCTAATCAAAGTTCATATAATAGGCGATATCATTACAAGTGGTACAGGAATAGGTACAAAGTCTGTTTCAGGAAAAGTTTGTCTCGCTTCAACCAAAAAAGAACTAGAAGACAAATTTGAAGAAGGTGACATCATTGTTGCTAAATTTACAGATGCTGATATTACAGAATACATCCAAAAATCAAGTGCAATTGTTACAGAAGAAGGTGGACTAACAAGCCATACAGCAATAGCAGCAGTACACTTTGGATTGCCAGCAGTAGTAGGAGCATTTAATATCAGAAATCTAGTAAAAGATGGTGATAAAATAACAGTCGACCCAATCGGTGGCGTAATTTATAAAGGGGAAGCAAAAGTTATCTAATGATTATAGAAGACATTAAGATAATTGATATCCTACAAGATGGCAGGGGTGTAGCCCGCACAGAAGGCAAAACAGTGTTTGTAGAAAATGCTGTTTATGGCGAAACTCTAGATGCCGAAATCCTTGCAGAAAAGAAAAATTTTCTAGAAGCTAGAAAAATAAATACAAAAATAAAAAGTGATTATCAAAGAAAACCTCCATGTCCATATTTTTATGAATGTGGAGGTTGTTCTATAATGGATATCAATTATGACACACAAATAGAATTAAAAAAGAACTTAATAAAAAATGCCCTAAAAAAATCTACAGGACTAGAAATAGATGGTATAGAAATTGTAAAAAGCCCAGAATTTAGATATAGAAATAAAATCCGCCTCCAGGTAGACAAGGATGGTGGATTAAATTACTTAGAAACCTACTCTAAAAAATTAGTTAAAATAGACGATTGTCTTATAGCTAATGAAAAAATATCTGAAAATCTGGATAGGATTGAAAAAATTACTAAAGATATAAATCAAAAATTCACAGCAAGTATTGAAGAAATAACAATTAGAGCAAGTGAAAATAATATATTATTAAATCTTCAAGGAAACTTTGATAATAATGCTATTGCTTACATAAAAGAAAAATACTCAACTAGTAATTATATTATTAATCTATTAATTGCTAGAGATTTAATTACCATAAATGGAGAAGGATATCTAGACTATAAAATTGTCCAAAAAGAATTTAAAATAAGTGCCAATGATTTTTATCAAGTAAATGACTATCAGATAGAAAATTTATATGGTGTGGCCAGAGAATTTTTAGGAGAAAAGCAAAAGCTCCTAGACCTCTACTGCGGATCTGCAGCAAGCTCCATGTCAATAAATGATGACCATATAGTAGGAGTAGAGATTAATAAAAATGCAATTGAGGATGCCAAAGAAAATGCAAAAAGAAATGGACTTCGTGACTATAAATTTATAGCCAAAAATGCCAAATTTATAGATAGTAGTTTTATAATAAAAGAAAAAATCGACGCAGTAACAGTAGACCCACCAAGGGCAGGCCTTGATAAAGATGTAGTAAAAACTATTGCCAATGCTGGAATTGATAAGATAGTCTACATATCCTGCAACCCTCAAACATTAGCTCGTGATATAAAAAGATTTATGGATAGGGGATATAAATTAGAAAAAATAAAGGCAGTAGATATGTTCCCTCAAACTATGCATGTGGAGTCGGTGGTATTGATGTCAAGAAAATAGAATAACAAGCTATAAAACTGTTGAAATCAATGGATTTTAGAATTTAAGAAGAAATCTTAGAATCCATTATTTTTTAATAACAAAGATTTAATGAAACTAACTCTTGAAAAATATACATGGAGGTCATCCAGTTCTAAGGCGGATGATTGACAATATATTTATTCGAACAGATCCTGCTGGAAACATAAAGTTAGATGAGGAAAGATCAACAGAAAAAATAGATGGAGTTATTGCTACAATTATGGCTCTTGATAGGGCTATAAGGTGTGGTAATGATACAAGTGAATCTTTCTACGATGATAGAGGACTTCTAGTATTTTAATTTGGGTATAAATTATATATCACAATAAGGAGATTTTTTATGGAAGAAGTAGTATGCAAAAAATGTGGTAAAAGATTTGAGTATGGATTAACTGGTCCGACTTATCCTGGTGGAAAGGATAGAGAATATGCAGATTGTCCATATTGTGGAGAAACTGCTTATTCAACTATGACTAGTCAAATAATGGTTGTTCATGGATTAGAAGATGAAGTAAAAAAAGATAAATAGTATTTTAGCATCTACAAAAGTAGGTGCTTTTTTCATACCTATTTTTAGGAGGTGGTAATATAAACATTTTAAATTTAATATTTAAGTCGAGAGACAAACCTAAAGACGGTGAGAGGATATCTTTGTAGTCTTTTTTATTTGGGAGAATAACAGCAGCTAGGAATGTAAACGAAATTACTGCTATGCAAATGACAGCAGTTTATTCATGTGTGAGAGTTCTTGCTGAAACCTTAGTAACCTCCACTTCATTTATATAAAAAGGAAGTCCAAACTCAAATGAAAAGCAAAAAGTCCACTAGAAAGATTAATGATTACACCCTTATTTCTTTTAAGAGCAGTGAAAATTGGACTTTTTATTTCTGTTTGTGCCTACTAACGATTTAACTTGTTAATGATATGTTCAAAGAGAAAAATAATGATGACAACAAATACAAAAAATAGCTACTCAGGGATACTCTTATGAATCCAAAAAGTATAATGTTTTCAAAAATTATATTTACTAGGTAGAATCATGGGATTATTACGAAAAAAGAAGATGACATTTGTATAATACAATAGGAAGAATCATAGCAAAGGTTGTGAGTAATCAATAAAGAGTTCTTATGACTGCCTATTTTTCTGCTTAAAATACAGAATTATTGTAAAGTTGTGATAAAAATAATATATATATGGTATGATAAGACAAATTATAAACAGTATTAATGGCTGTGACTTAATAATTTCTATATAAATATAACAAATCTAAAGGCTGATCAAGATATAAAAAAGGAGAAAATTATATGGATATCCTTAGGGGAAAAAATAAGGATGCAGTTTTATTATTAGACCTTGACATAAGTGATGAGGGATATAAATTTAATTCTGACATCCAAATGGCAATCAAGTTCGCAGAATTTGAGATGGATGAGATTAATACAAAACTTGCTGAAGATGAAAATATACTTAAAAAGCTTACTCCAGAATGTGATAAAACAGACTATATACTTGCTGCTGCTAGTGGGGCAATATGTGGACTTATGGATGTTTTCCTTGTGGGAAAGCCTGGTGAGCCAGCAATTGGACGTATAACAGACGAGTGGTTTGGAAATCGCACTATGGATTTTGCTAAGATATGTGGCTGGGATGGAAATAGTAATGAATCTCTTTCATCAGCAATAAAATATTTAGAGAAGAAATTTAAGATTCCCTATGACCAAACTGGTGCGGGTGATGCTGCAAGCCTTATATTTGATCTTAATCCAAGGAACCATCATTTTAAATCTTTAGGCCATAATCCAAGCCTGATAGGATTATTCTTTTCAATTCTAGATCAGTTTTCAAATACATCTCATTTCATTTCTGAAGGAGAATTGATTTCTTTACAGGAAGCCAATAATAAGTTTGTACTACAGGGAGGCAATATATCAGCTAAATTATTTTGTGGATTTGTAAATTGGCTGGGTCATTTAATTTCAGATATGTCGGGATCTTCAGCTAGTAAGGGACGAGGTATGGGGATACCTTCACCTTTGTGGACTTGGACAAATGATATTATTGCTATCAAAAGAAAGTTACACATTGCAAACTTAGAGTTTGATAAGGCTATTAATAAATTTGCTCTTGAAATATATGAGCAAGGATACGATCTAAGATTTGAAACAGCCAAAGCTATACCAGTATTTGTTAATGAATTAGTGGTTAGGATGGTCTATTCTATTAGACGATTGGTTCGATTTTATTTGAATAATCAAAATAGAGATAGGTCTTTTGAATTAATTTGGGAATTATGTGAGCCTTTTTCCAATGCTAGTGTAAAAAGAATGCTTACAGTGGCTCATGGAACATTTTGTTTACTTGACTTAGGGGACGCGCTTTGTCAGGGATTTATTCATGGTAATGGACGTTTTAGTATAGATCAATTCGTAATGCGATTAAATATTGTAGGCTTAGGTAGATTTACAATTTCCTTATATGGTGAAGGCAATAGAGGAATAAAACTATATCAAGCAAAAAAGGAGAATTTATCATTAAGACAGGAAAAAATAATTATTGCTGATTATATTGATGGATTGAAAATTTTGTCAAATGCATACGACGAAAAAAACCTTCTTTTGTTTACTAAGGAGTTAAAGGAAAGTGACATGTATATAAAAGCCTTTGAAAAATCTGTTCTTTTAGCAGAGAAAAGAAATGTTCCAGAGAGTCAAATATTACGAAATAAAGCGGACATTGACTCTTACTTCAAGGAGGGAAATAATTGTGAAAACAAGCAAAAAAAGAAGTAAACTCAAACAAGCCCAGGATAATGTACAAGCAGCAATAAATATTACAAATATTACTATTGAAGATCTAGGTAATCACACAAAGAAACTTTATGAGTCATTAACAAAGATCCAAGACTCATTTGATAATATCCGTAATGTTCCTAGTGATATACTTAAATATAAGAACTTTGAAAAAGCAAAATCTGATTGGATAAAACAAGCTGAAAATATAGAAAAAGAATATAATAATACACTTGTTAAAAATACCCGTGCTGCTGCAGCCGGTGCTGGTCTTGGAATTTCTGTTGTAACATTGGGACCAACAGCGGCTATGGGAGTTGCAACTACATTTGGCCTTGCATCAACAGGGACAGCTATCTCTGCTTTAAGTGGAGCTGCAGCAACAAATGCGGCTTTAGCTTGGCTAGGAGGTGGGGCTCTAGTTGCTGGTGGAGGAGGAATGGCTGCAGGTAATGCTTTTCTTGCTATGGCTGGTCCTGCAGGATGGGCTATTGCAGCAATTTCTCTTGCGGCAAGCGGTTTACTTTTCTGGAAAAATAATAAAGATAAAAATCATTTGGAGAATCTATTTGCAGCCATAAGTCATAGAGATGTAAAATCATATGAACTTGCAATTGTAGAAATTTTAGAGCGTATAAAACGAATCGACGATGAGTGTGAAAAGTTAGATGAGGCGATTAAAAACATTAAGACCTTTGGCCTTGACTATGATTTGATGACAGAAAAACAGCAGTATACACTAGGTTCCTACATCAATTTATTGCATTCATCAACACAGCTTTTAATAAATCCAATCAATGGATTAAAAGAAAAATTTTCGAAAGAAGATTTTGACTCTTTTGTGGATATGAAAAGTAAAAATACAAATATAAGCGTATACGAAGATAGTAAGGGCATAGTTATATCACTTGTTAACATGCTTTATAAGATTGATATAGATGAGGAGACTAAAATTCTATTGTGTAAATCACTTAGGGAAAATGAAGATTTCCTTAAGTCAAAAGGAATTTCAAAGAAGGAGTTTGATATTGCTATTATGGATATAGTCTTTGAGGCCTTAGAATTTAAGTATAAAAATTAATGATAATATTTAACTATTTAAATATAATCAAAAATTACTGAAGGAATTAGGTGGAGTTGCTTTAGATCGTGATAGTTATTTTACTCCTTTGACGGAAATAGATGGAATTACATTAGATAATATCAAAAGTTTTAGTTGGGATTTTTCGTATAGATATTTTATGAAAGAGACTTTTCTTTACAAATTAAATCATTTTTTTTAGAAACTTTCGGTTATAAGTTCTATGGACGTTAATTCTTTTAAGTAATTCTACTATTTGAATTGAAAGAAATTCCTATGATTTTTAAAGAATAATTGGTATAAGGTAAATAAATATAAGAAATGTATATGCACCCAACATTCTGATTTTTCCTAAATCCACACTTATTGATGTAGTAAGAGCATAGTTTGCGTGGATATCTATCAGCATAGTTGACAAAATACTACTATTTTAGTAAACTTTAGTTAATATTAAAAGGAAAGGTGGGAAAATTGTGAAATTATTTCTTCAAATGTCTCCTTTGGCAACCGCCAAGGCACAATGTGTTTGCAGTCAATTTTTGATTGTCTAAAAAATTAAACATTTTGAAAGGAGAAATAATGGAAACAATATTATCCGCTTTATTAGTTTTTGTCTCTACATCAATTGACTACTTAGTTGTTTTGACTATTTTATTCGCCAGTCAAGGCAAGAAAGGTTTGAAATCAATTTATGCAGGACAGTATTTAGGTACAGGGCTGCTTGTACTGGTTAGTCTTATTGCCGCTTACTTTTTAAATTTTATTCCACAAGATTGGATTATCGGACTCCTTGGTCTAATTCCACTAGGTCTTGGTATAAGAGCAATTTTTGTGGATGAAGATATTGATGAAGAAGACATCGAGGGAAAAATTACCGGAGATGGATCAAAAATCTTAGCATTTACAAGTTTAACAGTGGCAATGGGTGGAGATAATTTAGGAATTTATATTCCCTATTTTACAGGAAAGAGTTTGATTGAGATTGGTATAAGTCTAGTAATATTTGCGTTAGGGATTTTAGTTCTATGCAAATTATCTCAAAATCTCGCCTCAATTTCTGCTATCGGAGAGATTGTAGAAAAGTACGAAAAAATAATTGTACCAGTCGTGTTTATTGGGCTCGGTCTCTATATATTGATTGAAAATGGAACGATTAATTATCTCATTTCCCTAATCACAAGTTAATAGTTATTTTTATATTTCAGACCTACTAAAGATTTTCTTTAGTAGGTCTTTTTGTTTTACTTAAGTGAGAATGCCGAAGAATATTAGGAAACAAAAAACGACACAAGTCCAGCCTACCCACAAATTACTAAACTTTCTAAATGATATAATATAGATATAAACTTTATGATTATTTTTAAAAAATACTAACTTTTATAAGTATATATGAATATTTTATAGATATTAAAGAAAGGATTATGAGATGGTAAGTATTTTAATCATCGAAGATAGTGAAGATATAGCAATACAAATGAAAAAATATTTATGTAATAATGGATATGATGTAGAGATTGCATCATCTTTTTACGAAGCAAGCTATAAGATGAATGTAGACATGGATGTGGCATTATTGGACATAAATTTGCCAGATAAAGACGGTCAACATTTGATAGAAAAATTAAAAGATAAGGACATAAGAGTCATTATAACAACGGTTAAAAACGATGAAGATTTTATAATTGCTGCCCTAGATCAAGGAGCAGACGACTATTTAACTAAACCATTTTCCCTTGCAATATTAAGGGCTAGAATTGATGCCGTTTTAAGGACAATACCTCTAAGTCAAGACAAAAAAATTACTTACAAGGATATCAAAATAGATTTAAATTATTCGAAAGTTTATTTTAATGGTAAGCAAATAGAGTTAACTCCACTTGAATATGAAATCCTAGTTTTATTCATCAAAAACCCCCACAGGGTTTACACACGAAGCCAACTTCTTGAAATGTTCTGGGAAGATAGGGATAAGTTTGTAAATGACAATACTCTCACATCTACTATTAAGAGAATCAGAGAAAAGCTTGATAGGGAAGTCATCACTACTGTTAGAGGAATTGGTTATAGGATGGATTGAGATGCTATATGTATTTTGGATAATAAGTCTGGGACTTCTTTATTATTTTTTAGAATCAAGAAAGAAAAGTAGAATAAATGAGCTTATAGATTTGATAGAAAAAATGAAGAATCAAGACTATAAAATCCCTATGAAGCAAGACGATTTTTCAATACTTGAAGATAAGATTTACAAGCTATTTATAGAAATAGTAGAAGCCAAAGAGACAAGCACTAAAAATAGCGAAAAGCAAATAGAATACCTAGAAGACATCGCCCATCAAATAAAAACTCCTATTACATCTATGCTTTTTTCCATAGAAAATTTGGAGATAGACTTTCCAGATAATGATGATATAGAGATATTAAAAAGACAACTCTTAAGACTAAACTCTCTATCAGATATTTTGCTCAAACTATCAAGTCTAGATGCGAACAAAGATTTAATGAAAAAAGAAGAAATTCGTTTAGATGAATTAGTAGATTATGCATTAGACAGCTTAGACTTAAAGAAATCTACTAGTGTAGAAAGAAGGAAGAGTTTAAAGAAAAATAGTATTTGTGGAGATTTTTATTGGCTAGCAGAAGCTCTTATTAATATTATAAAGAATGCTGACAATAGACCGTCTTGTGACAAAATCGTGATTTCATCATACAAAAATCCCCTCTATACAAGCTTAATCATTGAAGACAATGGCGGAGGAATAGAAAAAGAAAATATTAAAAAAATCTTTAAGCGCTTTTATAAAACTCCAGACTCAAATGGTTTTGGAATTGGCCTTGCTATGGCGAAGACAATTGTCGAAAAAAACAACGGAGAAATTTCTGTTTTAAATATTGAAGCTGGAGCAAGATTTGAAATAAAATTTTACAATGTCACCTAAAAATCACTTTACTTTTATATGCTTACCTTGACATAAAAAAAAGGAGGCAGTTATGGAAATATTAAAAGTAGAAAATTTAAGAAAAGAATATGGAGAGGGAAACTCCAAGGTAGTGGCCCTAGATGGAGTTGACCTTACAATAGAAAGAGGCGAATTTGTTGCCATTGTAGGCCCTAGTGGGTCTGGTAAATCAACTCTTTTACATATTATAGGAGGAGTAGATAGTCCAAGTGATGGAAAAGTTTACATAGATGGCAACGACATCTCAAAGTATTCATCAAAGGAGTTGGCGCTTTTTCGCAGGAGAAAAGTAGGCCTTATCTACCAATTTTATAATTTAATCCAAAATTTAACTGTAAGGCACAATATAGAGCTTCCTCTAAAGCTTGATAAAAGGAAAATAAATGAAGAAGCCTTATTAGACACAGTTAGAAAACTTGGTATAGAAAGTAAACTTGATGCCTTTCCAAGTGAACTATCTGGAGGTCAACAACAAAGAGTTGCCATAGCGAGAAGTATTATCTACAAACCATCAATAATCCTAGCGGACGAACCAACAGGCAACCTAGACAGGAAAAACTCCAAGGAAATAATTGAAATCTTTAAATATTTCAATAAAACCCTAAAACAAACAATAATCCTAATCACGCACGACGAAAAAATCGCTCTAGAAGCAAGTCGTATTGTGACCATAGTGGATGGGAAAATTGTGGGAGATGAGAAAAATGAATAAGAAAAATTTCCCTATTTTTATATCAGTTTTTATAGTTTCCTTATTTTTTACCGTGATATTTTATTACTCATTTTCTAGCATATCTTTTACAAATAGAGAATTTAGGAGCGAATATTACGAAGACGCCTATATAAAAGATGATATAAAAGAAAATGACTTAGCTAATATAAAGACTAATGAATATGTTAAAGAGGCAGGTTTCGAGTCGAGTGATTCTATATCGGGAAAAATTGAAGACGAAATTTTATCAATCTCTCTATTTGACCAAGCTATTGCCAATATGAAGGGTGATTATAATTTAAAAGAAGGAAGGTATCCTAACAATTTCGATGAAATTGCTCTTAGCGAGAATGTTATAAAAAATAAAAATTTATCTATATCTGATAAAGTAAGCGTTGAATTTGGAAAAAGAACATTAGATGGTAAAATTGTAGATCCAACATACAGGCCTACAAGTGATGAAGAATTTATAAAAACAACAAGTAAGGAAATGAAAATAGTTGGAATTATTAAGGATAATCCTAATGGTATAAGTGGTGCAAATATATTTATTAATCCAAATTATGAAAATAAACTGACAGCCATAAGATTTAAATCACTTTATAAAGCTTATGACAATCAAGATTTAATCGAAGAAGATTTGTCAAATAAACTGGGTAGAAAAATCAAAGTTGAATTTGAACCTGCTATTGTTGAGCGTTATTCCTTATATGAGAATAATATAGGAAGAATAGGAAAACAACTACCAACAATTTTTCTTGTGATTTTAGCCATAAGTATATTTGTATTTTTTAATAAAAATATATTTTTAGTATGGTCTTTAGAGAAAATCAAAGTCCTATCCATGTATAAATCAATAGGAAGCACAGATTCACAAATACTTTCTTTGCTTTTTAAAGAAGCGGTCATGATATCGATTTTACCCTTATTGCTAGGACATTTTTTAGGCTATGTAGTAATCAAAAAATATTTTAGCCTAATTAATAATAATATGGGTATTGATACTCCATCTTCGGTAGATTTTAATATTATATTAAGCTTGGTTATAATATTGATTTCACTGCTAATAATATTTATATCGCTTGCAATTACCTTGAGGAAAATAAAGAAAATAGAGATTATAGATGGTCTAAAAGGTCTAATAAACTTTAAAAAAACAAAAAAGAAAAGATCCAGTACTATTTTAAAAGAACTTAGGATAAATAACCTTGCAAGTATTAAGTCTCAATCATATATTTCTACAATAGGAGTCTTAATAATATCAGTTTTATTTATCTTGATATCTTTTTCAAGTTATTCGGTAGATTTAGGGTTTTATCAAGATGATTATAACTTGACAGTTGATTATTATAGTAATGATCCTAGTCTTCCTAATAATCTAATAGAAGTTGATAAAAAAATTGATTCTAAAAAATCATTCATATACCAACAAAGATACTTATCTATAGATAATAATTTAGAGTTTTCTGAAGAATTTTTTGCAAATAATTTAGAAGAATTTTTATTAGAAAATACTGGCGAGGGGGAAGGAAATAGAATTTCAGGAAAAATTGTAGGACTAAGGGAAGAAGATCTTAATACCTTAGGAGGCAATAAAGGAGAATTTATTTTATATAATATGATTCAATCTAACCCTAATGAGCCATTAAGAGATGCTAAGATGGTTAAGTTTTTTAAAAATCCTAAAAAATTAGATTTAATAACAGCAAGTGGAAAGAAAACTTCAATTGATATTAGTAAAAGCATAGATGATTTAAAAGATATAACATTAAAAATTAATCGTGGTGCAGGATATATTTTTACAGATTTTGATACCTACTTCAAACTATTGGAGTCTACAGGTAATGGAAATCTAGTAAATTATCCTTTCACTCTAAAAATGGATATAAATCCTGATGAAGTTTATGATAGAAAAGAATCTATTAAGAATTTTTTGGATAAAAATCCTAGAACTGATGAGAGTTATGAAGTTTATAGTGATGGTGATAGGAGTGAAGAAGATGATAAATTTTTGGGTGGGCTTCTAAGCATAAACTTTATCCTAGCATCTATAATTCTTGCACTAAATTTCACAAACGGATATGCATCTATAAATCAAAGTTTGATGTCAAGGAAAAGAGAGATAGGTAATCTTTATTCTATAGGCATGGAGAAAACTGATTTAGAAAAATTATTAAAACAAGAATTTGTATTTGAACAAATAAAATCATTTGCTTTAGCAATATTAGTGACCTTTGTTGTTATTACAATCATGTCAATAATTTCATCTGGATATAGTTTTTATGTATTTTTAAAATATTACAATCACCTAGCGTTCCTAGTATTTTCGATAGTTGTATACGCTGCAAACTTGTTAATCTATCACTTCTCTTTAAAGAGAATATTAGATAGACCGACCATAGATTTAATACGAACAATATAATTTCAAAGAAAGAGGAATATGTGAAGAAAAAATCAGCAAATAATTATTTGTAGCTGGAATCGCAATTTTGGTAATTTCTTAACTACTTCCAGTCTATATATTAGAAAACTATACAAACCTAAAACCAACTGGACTCACATCAATGTTTGTACAAATATTGAACTAATAGCTTTTTTATTTGGAGTAAAGTAGAAAGACAGATTATTTATAGTGTTGAATAATCTGTTAATCATATTACTTTCTATAGCAATGTTTGCAGGTCATCTAATTTAAGAATACGAATAGAACAAGAAAAAAGTAATCTAAACAGCTCTTTTATGGGCTGTTTTTTCTTTGCTCCAGAATAATATAATATAAGATGATCATTGATTAACACATTTCCATAAACGAGGTTTCACTAAAACCTCAAAATTTATTTATACTGACCACTCAAGCCACTGTGAAAGCGTCGATTTTATGTAGAAATAAAATTAATTTAAATTAGATTAACAGGCTTTTGAGATTATAAGAAATCTTAGAAGTCATTATTTTCTTAAATATATAGTTAAGATATATTAATAAGATCTTTCACAACAAAGATTTACTGAAACTGATGCTTTAAAATAGCCAATGAAAGACTTTATAGACACACAAAAATTATGCCAAGAAATTACTATATCTTCTTTCAAAGAGCTATCGATATTTTATAGGCTATCAGGAAAAATGCTTAGAATTTTTGCACCTTTAATGTAAAAATAATAATCATATTTGCATATAATTTAATTCATCCTCCCCTAAGTTAGGACTAACTGACTTAGAGGAGGATTTTTTTGTAAAAAAAGGATTCATATATATTTCATATTCATAAGTTATATTAGTAAATACATTCATAAGTTATATTAGTAAATACATGGGAGGTATGATGAATATTATAAAAAGATCATACAGGCATGTAAGTAGAAATAGTTACAAAACACTTATATTGTTTGTAACCATGACTTTAATACTTTCAAGTTTTTATGCCTGTATAAGCATATTTAAATCAAATGAAAATATAAAGGAAGAAATTTACAAGTCTTCAAATTCTTATTTTGTAATTAGTAAAAAAGATAGAAGTCAATTTAAGAAAAATCAATTAGATAAGATAAAAGAAATTGAAAATATCAAAGATTTTAATTTTTATAATCATATGAATGGCCAATTAAAAAATCTAAAAGTTATTGAAAAAGAACAGGCTATCCAAAGGGATGAAATACCTGAAGAATTCAAAAACTTAATTGCAGTAAACTCTGTAAGCGATTCAAGCAAAGATTCTTTATTTGAAAGTGAAAATTTTAAATTAATAGATGGTAGGCACTTAGACGAAAAAGATGAAAATAAGATTATAATTCATAAGGAATTAGCTGACCTTAACAAGTTGAAAGTTAATGACCAAATTGATGTAGATTATTTAAGTAATAATGTATCGTCAAATCAAAAAACAAGTAAAAAGTATACTATTGTTGGAATTTTCGAAGGTATAAAACAAGAAGAAAACACTGGTTTATCTTCTGATTTTAGTGAAAATACAGTATATACTGATTACAAATCTAGTCAGGAAAGTCTAAATGAAAAAGACTATAGGCTAAGTAAGGTCTATTATTTTGTAAAAAATCCAGAAAAAATAAAAGATACTATGGCAGAAGTTGAAAAATTAATAGGAAAAGATGAATTCATCATAGAGAAAGATGATAAAAATTTTGCAAGTCTATCTGATTCTATTAAGTCTACAAGTCAGATAATTAAATTTATGATGATAATTTTAGTGCTTGCAAGCTTAGCAGTTTTACTATTATTATATATGTTTTATGTAAGAGAACGAATAAATGAAATAGGAATATATCTTTCACTTGGTATAAGTAAAAAAGAAATACTAAGTCAATTGACCTTAGAAGGTTTTATGATTTCTCTACCAAGTTTACTAGTTTCATGGATATTGGGAAATTTGATGGTAAGTTCTTTTGTAAAAGGTATAAGTCATATAAATGAAGATATAGGAGATATATCAAACTTACTTACAAAATCAAGTGTATTTTATAATCTTGAAAATCTAATATATGCTTATCTAATATTAATATTAGTAATAGATTTAGCAGTATTTTTAGCCTTATTTAAATTAATGAGAAGAAAACCCAGAGAAATATTAACACAAATAGATTAGGAGATAAAATGGAAATATTAAAAATGAGCAATCTATCATATAGTTATGCTGATAGCAAAGAAAAAGTATTAAATAGTGTAAATTATGCTTTTGAAGAAGGTAAATTTTATGCTATAACTGGTAAGTCGGGAGCTGGAAAAACAACCTTGTTATCTTTATTAGCTGGATTAGATAGTCCGACAAATGGAGAGATATTATTTAAAAATCAAAATATAAAAAATACTGGTTATAGTAATCATAGAAAACACAATATATCTCTAGTTTTTCAAAATTATAATTTAATTGATTACCTAACGCCAATGGAAAATGTAAGATTAGTAGATAAAAATGCTAGTGAAGATATTTTAATGAGAGTTGGTTTAGCCAAAGAACAAATAAATAGAAATGTAATGAAATTATCTGGTGGGCAACAGCAAAGGGTGGCTATTGCTAGAGCCTTAGCTTCTGATGCACCTATTATTTTAGCTGATGAACCAACAGGCAACCTGGATGAAAATACAGGTTTAGATATAATTCATATTCTTAAAGAAGCAGCTAGAGAAAAGAATAAATGTGTAATAGTTGTTACCCATAGTAAAACTCTAGCAGACCAGGCTGATCAAATAATAGAAATTAAAAATAAAAATATAGTAAATAAATAGAAAGGTATATTATGATAAAAAATTCTTTAGCTTATGTGGTAAGAAAACCCTTGAAGACTTTGATTTTATTCACAATAATACTTGCAATGTCAACTTTAAGTATTGTAAGTTTAGCTATCAAGTCTTCAACTGACAAGGCTAAAAATGAAACATTTAAAAATATTTCAAATAGCTTTAGTATGGAAATTAATAGAAGAACAAATCCTGGTACTCCAAGAGGGGCTGGTAATGTGAAGGGAGAGGATCTTAAGAAAATATCGGAAACTGGTTTAATAGATGGTTATGTAAAAAGAATAAGTAGTGTTGCAGACTTGCAAGGATATGATCTTGTAGATTCTGCAGAGACAGCACAAAATCAAAATCCTGAAAGAATGAAAAATTTTGGAAGAGCTGTTATGGTAACAGGTATAAATGATTCTAGTAAGGAAAATACCTTTGTTTCAGAATCCTATAAATTAGTAGAAGGTGAGCATATAAAAGATTCTGATACAAACAAAATATTAATGCATAAAGATTTAGCACAAAAAAACGGTTTGAAAATTGGAGATAAGATTAAATTAAAATCTAATATCTATGATGCTGACAATGTTAAACAAGCCAATGAAACTGTTGAAGTAGAAATAAAGGGACTATTTGACGGTCAAAATGCTGGACCTGTAACTGTTAGTCAAGAATTATATCAAAATAATATTATTTCAGATATTAAAACTTCAGCCAACTTATATGGAAATACAGAAGATACTGCTACATATCTTGATTCTACATTTTATATAAAAGGAGATAAGGATATAGATGAAGTAATGAAGCAAATACAAAAATTAGATATTGATTGGAATTCATATATGCTAGTGAAATCTTCATCAAATTATCCTGTACTACAAAAAACAATTTCTGGAGTATATGGTTTAACTAATAAGATGTTTATAGCAACAATGGTATTTTCAGGATTGATTATAGGCCTAATACTATTATTATGGATAAATGCTAGAAAGAAGGAAATTGCTATATACTTATCACTTGGTAAAACCAAGATGGAAGTCTTTAGTCAATTTGTTTATGAGCTATTGTTTATATCTATTCCAGCCTTTATAGCGTCATATTTTGTAGCAGGATATTTATCAAAAAATATCGGAGCAAAACTATTGTCACAAGTTACAAATAGTGTAAGTAAAGAAATAGCTAGACAAAGTGGTGGAACTAATTTAGCTAGTGGTGCTGAAGCAGATGGTTTCAATAGAACATTAACTAGCTTGGATGTTGAAGTTTTAAGCAAGCATTTACTTTATGTAGTTGTAATAGGATTAGTAATCCTATCAATATCTTTGATACTCGCATCAATAAAAACAATGAAAAAGAGTCCAAAAGAATTACTTACTGAAATAAAATAGTTTCAATCTTTTATCTAAAGCTATATAATTATTTTATAAAGATAATGGAGAGATAAATGAGAATACTAATAGCAGAAGATGAAAAAAATATAAGAGAAGGACTAGCAGAGTTTCTAACTGACTGTGGTTATCAAATTTACCAGGCGGAAGATGGACAGCAAGGCCTTGAAGTATTTAAAAAAGAAAAAATAGACTTAGCCTTACTGGATATTAAAATGCCTTATATGACAGGTATTGAATTATTAAAAGAAATTAGAAAAACTAGTGATATGCCTGTCCTATTTCTAACAGCCTATAATGATGAAGATTATAAGCTTCAAGCATTTTCTGCCTTAGTAGATGGCTATATAGAAAAACCTTTTTCATTAAGACTAGTGAAGTTTAGAATAGAAGCCCTTATAAAGAAACATTATAAAAACAAAGACTTATTCCAATATAAAAATGTTGAAGTAGACTTTGTAAGTTACAAGGCCTTTTTAGATGGAAAAGAAGTAGACATGAATGCGAAAGAATTTGAAATCCTACATTTTTTACTTGAAAACAAGGATAGGGTTTTAACTAGAGAGCAAATTTTAGATAATGTCTGGAAAGATTCGGAAGATATTCCATATGATAGGGTGATTGATGTCTATATAAAAGAGTTGAGAAAAAAGCTTAAATTGGATTGTATTGTTACTATAAGGAATGTAGGATACAAATTGGAGCTGAAATGAAAAAAATAAAATTATTTCCTAAGATATTTATACTTACATTTTCCATATTAAGTATACTAACTTTGTTTATACATTTGATAGTTTATACTGTCTTTCCAAAAATATATATCAAGGATATAAAGGATAATGTGACCATTAAAGCTGATGATTTATCTAAGAGCCTAAATAATAAAGATATTGAATTAATCAAGGATACTTTAGAGATATATTCTCAAAATAGCCAGGTCAAGGCTTATATACAAGATGTTGAAACCTTTGATTTTTCTGTTCCTGGAGATGTTATTCTAGATCCTGAAAGCAATAGCCACTCTGTAGTTATAGAAAAAAGATCAATTGTTGCTAAAGATGGGAAAGAATATGATATACAATTTATTTCTGCAACTGATGTTAAAAAGGACGCAAAAGATTTAAGTTTACAATTTCTACCATATTCTATATTTTTCTCATTTTTCTTTTCTACAGTTACTGCCTATATTTATAGTAAAATGATTGTATCACCAATACTGGATATAAAAGATGTTACCAATAGGATGATGAATATAGATAGGCAAGCTGAATTAAAAGTAAATTCCAATGATGAAATTGGAGATTTAAAAAATCAAATAAATATTCTCTACCAAAGACTACTAGCTGTCATAGATGACTTAGATGAGAAAAACAAGGCCATGTTAGAATTAGAAAAGAAAAAAGTTGAATTTTTAAGGGCTACATCTCATGAATTGAAAACGCCTCTGGCTAGTTTGAATGTAATCCTAGAAAATATGCGCTACAATATTGGTAAATATAAGGATAGGGATAAATATCTAGATGAATCCTTACAAATTGTGGATAAGCTATCAAAGATGATTATTGAAATTATTTCCTTATCAAGCCTACATGAACTTGAGGAAATAGACAGTCATAGTCCTATCAAAACAAGTGTAGAAGAAGTAGTTTCTGAATATGAAATTTTACAAAAAGAAAAAGCTATAAATTTACAAGTAAATATAAATGATAAAATGAGCACCATGTCTCCTTTTGCCCTGAAAAAAGTATTAACTAATCTATATGGCAATGCTATAAAATATACTTTTGAAAAAGGATCAATTAAAATCTATAGTGAAAATATTGAGGACAGAGCCTATTTGGTGGTTGAAAATACTGGTTCAACAATGACTAGGAAAGAAATAGAAGACTCCTTTAATTTATTCTATTCTAATGATAATGATAAGGGTAATGGACTAGGATTATTTATAGTGAAAAATATTCTTGAAAAGTACAATAAAAATTATGAGTTTACAAGTACAGATGATGGAATGAAATTCCAATTTGAAATATAATATAAGGTTAAAGCCAGATAAGGCAAATGAGCTGAACTCCTCTATTCGTATTCCGGATTTTGGGGTTCAGCTCATTTTATGGGCTGTTTTTTCTTTTCTCTAGAATAATATAATATAAGATGCTCATTGATTAACATATTTCCACATACAAGGATAACTTAAAATCTCAAAATTTATCTATACAGACCTCTCAAGCCACTGTGAAAGCGTCGATTTTATGTAGAAACAAAATTAAGTTAAATTAGATTAACAGTCCTTTGGGATTATAAGAAATCTTAGAAGTCATTATTTTTTTAATCTATTATGAAGATATATTAATAAGATTTTATAACAAAGATTTACTGAAACTGACGCTTTAAAATAGCCAATGAAGGTAATCCAGTTCAATGATGGATGATGGCCAATATCTTAAACGAACAAATCCTGATGGAAACACAAAAGCAGATAAGGAAAAATCTACAAAAAAACAGATGGAGTTATTGCTACAATCATTGCACTTGATAGATCTATATGGAGCACAGGCTGGAGTTTTAGAGCATCCAGGCATAATTAAAGATCTAGAAAGAGTTATAGAGTTTTGGTATAAGACTTTCAAGAGCCTAAAAACGCCAAAAAGCTGGCTTTACTTAAAGAAGTGATAAGTACCATCTAATAGTTATTGCACTGAGTAAGGCACATGTTGAGAAGGGAGTCATACAAACAGTATTATAATGGTATATGTAAATCATAGAATATTTACCATGAACTTAAAGATACTTAATATATACAACAAGTAAATTATTATATTAGGAGGAAGCCATGCAGATGTGTAAAGCATGCCAAGCCCGCGGCAATTGCTTATCAAAGATTAATCTTTTTAAAGAACTAGGAGTTGATCAATCAAAAAGTATCTATCTTACTGCCGATCATAAGGATTATCATAAGGGTGAAAGTGTATTTTCTTTTGGAGATCCTATAGATAAGTTAATAATTCTTAGGTATGGAAAGATTAAAACTTCCACCTATGATGAAAATGGAAGGGAAAGTATTAGAAAAATCTATGTCCAAGGGGATATAATTGGAGAGGATTCAATTTTTTTAGACAAATCTTATCAGGTCAATGGAGAAGCAATTGAAAAAGCCGGTATTTGTCAAATTGATAAGATTACTCTTAGAAATATATTAGTTAAAGACCATGATTTTTCCTTAAAAATGATAAAGTCATTGAGCCAAAGAGTCTATGAAACTGAAATGATGTTAGAAATCCTTTCAATAAAAGATTCTTACTTACGACTTGCAGCTTTTTTGGCTTATAGGGCCAGAATAACTAAAAACGATGTAATTGAGCTCAACCAAGAAAATATAGCATCATCAATAAATATAACTAGGGAAACTGTTTCTAGAAAGCTGTCTGAACTTGAAAAAGAAGGATTTATTGAAAATCAATCTTATAAAAAAATAAAAATAAAGAATCTTTCTAATCTAAATAAGCTGATAAACTTATAAATTGTGATATAGAACACGGAAATATATCCTTCTATGACTTAAAATAAGATTAGGAAAAGCATAGGAGGCTAATATGATAAATACAAAAACCAAGATAGAAGACATAGTAAAGATAGATAGCAGTATGATGGAGTTTTTCAATCAGGAAAAAATTGATTTTTGTTGTAATGGATATAAGACCATTGAAGAAGTGGCTCATGAAAAAAAACTGGATTCAAAGAATCTCCTAAAAAGTATCGAAAATAATATAGAATTCGATAATTCTAAAAAAGAAGGAATGGATTTAGAAGATTTTAAAAATATAAGCATTAAAGAGATGGTGGACTCTTTAATTATAGATCACCACGAAAAGGAAAGAGATTTATTATTTGAAATAGACCCCCTATTAAATAAAATTCTTTCTGTTCACTATAGTAACCATGGCCAAGAATTGATGAAGCTCCACTCATTGTTTGCTGATCTAAAAAAAGACTTGGAAGAACATTTCATCACAGAAGAGAAAATTACCTTTCCACTAATACTCGAAAATAAAAATCCAAATTCAATAATTATAAAAAAAGTTGAAGAGTTAGAATCTGACCACGAAAAAGCAGGGAATATTATCAAAGAAATGATAGATTCGACAGATTGGTTCACTGCTCCAGAAGATGCTTGCAATACCTATAAATACACTTATAAATTATTAGAAAAACTAGTAAAAGATGTATTTGTTCATATATTTAAGGAAAACTCTATAATGTTCGAAAAATACAAAGAAAGTGGGGATAAATAATGAAAAAGAAAATTAAAAACAATGTCTATTGGGTTGGAAAAATTGACTGGGAACTGCAAGAATTCCATGGAACAGAATATTCTGTGCATCATGGTTCAAGCCAAAATGCATACTTAATTAGAGAAGAAAAGACAGTATTAATTGATACAGTATGGACGCCTCACAAAGAGGAA
This sequence comes from Anaerococcus sp. Marseille-Q5996, assembly GCF_946893725.1. Classification (GTDB taxonomy): domain Bacteria; phylum Bacillota; class Clostridia; order Tissierellales; family Peptoniphilaceae; genus Anaerococcus; species Anaerococcus martiniensis. The sequence goes on from NZ_CAMPPE010000003.1 coordinate 149,663, forward strand.
TTTGTAAAAAATTTAAAAAGTGAAATTGATTTAAATGAAATTGACTGTATAGTTATAAACCACGGAGAGCCTGATCACTCTGGATCATTATTAGAAATTATGGAGGAAATTCCAGATACTCCAATTTACTGTACTGCTAATGGTAAAAAGTCTCTTATTGGTCAATACCACCATCCGGAATGGGATTATAGAGTTGTAAAAACTGGTGACTCTGTGGATATAGGAAATGGTAAACAATTGGTTTTTGTCGAAATGACCATGCTTCACTGGCCTGATTCCATGGCAACCTATATGACAGAGGACAACATACTATTCTCCAATGATGCCTTTGGCCAACACTATGCAATAAGTGAACTTTTTAATGACAAAGCAGATCCTACTATACTTTGGAATGAAGCCATGAAGTATTATGCTAATATTTTAACTCCTTTTTCTTCTTTTGCCAAAAAGAAGATTGAAGAAATCGTGGCAATGAATTTACCTATAGATATTATAGCCACAAGTCATGGAAGCATTTGGAGAGAAAATGCCTTAGAGATAGTGAATAAATATGCTGAATGGTCTGATGCCTACAAGGAAGATCAAGTCACAATAATCTATGATTCAATGTGGGGAGCAACAAAGAAGATTGCTCATAAAATAGCTGAGGATATTAGAGAACTTTCACCATCTACAAGAACAAAGGTTTTATCTGTGGCAGAAATGGACAGAAACGACATAATGACAGAAGTTTTTAAGTCAAAGGCAATAGCTGTTGGATCTCCTACAGTTGGTAGATCCGCAATTACTACTGTATCTGGCTGGCTACATTTTCTTCAAGAACTTAAGTTTCAAGATAAAGTAACTGGAGTCTTTGGATCATACGGCTGGTCTGGAGAAGGAAACAAGGTTTTAAAGGAAGAGCTTGAAAAGGCTGGATTTAAACTTATTGACGAAGAATTAAAGGCATCATGGGTACCAGATGATGAGTTTTTAGAGGATACTGTTAAGTTTTCTAAGGCCCTTCTTGATGCATCAACTTTATAAACAAGATTATTGCGTTTTCGTTTATCTAAATGATAAATATTATTAGATATAATGAATAGAGGTAAGAAAGACTGTTTAAAGTCAATCTTGCCTTTTTTTAATTTTCAATCACTATTCAATTTATGGGAATTAGTTAATATATATATTGAATTGTAATATTGGAATAATGCGATCACTTTGAATTACCACTCGCTAGATTTTGAAAACCTAATATATATCAAGAAAATAATATTTACAGTTTTCTTACGACTCTTAAAAATCAAATTGTTATTTCATTTTTTCATTTAGGTAAGGTTAGATAACACTTGTGAGTACTAAAAACATTTATAAATTCAAGATAATCCAACAAAATATAAAAATAAGTCATTGTTACATAAATATGGGTAATATTTATGTAAAGATTGGAGGATTAAATTTTGAAAAAGATAAAGGAAATTTTAAAGAGAAGCTTTTTTATAGCAGTGACTTTATTCGCTATTGTTTTCTTAACTAGAAGTTATAATGACTACAAATATAAAGATTCTGATAATGATGAAACCTCTAAATTCTATAACGATGTAACCAATATTAACCTCTATCCAACAGACATCGAAGGTGCAGATATTAAATTTGTTGATGAAGGGAGTTTTCAAGGATTTCATTTTATTCCTGAGAAAAAATTATACAAGGGTGTTTTGCTGTGCTATGGTGGTTCTGAAGGAAGTCCTAATTTTGAAACTGCAGAGCAACTAGCTAAAAAGGGTTTTGAAACTTTTGCAATATTTATGTTTGGTATGAAAAATCAACAAGAAACATTGGTTAGAGTACCACTTGAGCAATTTGAAGATGTTTTGTCATAACTAGATAAAAATAAAAATAACCAAGGACCTATAAGTGTCATTGCAGCTTCTAAAGGTGCTGAGTATGCTCTAAATTTATCTAGCAAATATTCTGAAATTTCAAATCTTGTTTTAATCGCTCCATCAAGTTATAATTTTGCAGGTCTAGACTTTAATGATTATGGATCTTCTTGGGCATTTGAAGGTAAAGAGCTTCCTTATATTGATATACAAAAAGGTTCTTTTCGTGCTTTTTTGAATAATATAGTATTATCTTCGATAGTAAAAGCGCCTATATCTTATAAAGAAACCTATTCAAGTGCTGTAAAGGCAGATGAAAATAATAGTAGCAAGTTGATTCCAATTAAAGATATTAAGGTAAATATTTTGATGATTGCAGGTAAAGATGATCAGTTGTGGGATAGCCTAAGTATGGCAAATGATATCCAACGTCAACTACCTGAAGCTAAACTTTTATCATATGAGGATGCTGGACATATATTTGGTGCTAGTGATGTATTAAACTTAGAAAGTATGAGAATAAAAACTGGTGGAAGTCTTCAGGGAAATAAAAAAGCTCAAGTAGAATCGCAAGAAGCTATTGAAAATTTTTTGAAAGAAAAGCATGGACAATAAAAAAAGGGGAGTAGCTTTCGCCTTCTTCCCTTCTTTAAGTTATGATTTATTCCCCATATATGTCTATAAAATCGCTCACAAGCGAATAAGCAGTTTCTCTACCACCAGCTCCAGCTGCTTTTATTACAATCTCTCCTGCACTTTTACTATCAAATTTTATGGCATTTTCTCCGCCCTTTAGTAAGCTAAGTATTGAGTTTTGCTCTACTTCCTCTGCTCTTACATATATTTTGCCATTATCATCTCCATAGCCAATGATCTTTATGGTTTTATTATGGGCAAGAGCATTTTTTTTATCTGACTCTTTGATATCTCTAATGCCCTTAGTCTTTATTTTATTTTCATCAAAGTATCTATCAAATAGGAGGGAAGATGTGATGTTTATTTTTCTCATTGTATCTATGCCATCTATATCAGCTGATGGATCAGCTTTGGCATATCCTTTTTCTTGAGCTAATTTGAGTGCTTTTTCAAAGCTAAGGCCTTCTTTAATCTGGATTAAAATATAATTCCATGTAATATTAAAAACACCAGTAATTTTTTTGTATTTTCAGCTACTTTTAGTTTTTCTATATGTGAATGGGAGAGAAAAAATCACGTGCTTTCATAGATAATTTAAAAATATTCTACAATCTAGCAAATGTTGCAGATGTAAAATCTCTTGTAATCCATCCAGCAACTACAACTCACTCCCAATTAAATGACGAGGAGTTAGAAAGCCAAGGAATAGGCAAGGCAACAGTACGTTTATCAATAGGAACTGAACACATTGACGATATAATAGATGATATTAAACAAGCTTTTGATGCTATTTAATAATGCAAATTAAATAATATGAGTGCAGATAATAACACCCGACAGGCTTTTCTTAAGCGATTATCGGGTATTTTATTTTAAATTTTCCGTTGACATATATCGAATATCGATATATAATTTAAGTATCGATAGTCGATATTGAAAGGAGTTAGGCTGATGCTAAAATTTAGATACTTAACATATTCAAACTTTGGATTAGTAGAAAAATGGTATGAAGACATGGCAAAAAAGGGCTGGCAAATAGAAAAAATTCCTCTACCTTTTGTTCATAAATTTAAGAAAGCTAAGCAAGAAAATGTAAATTATAAGATATCCTTAGTCCAAAATGAGGGATACTTTTCATCTTTTACTAAAGATGAGCTTGATGATTTTGATCAGATGTCTAAAGATTATGGATGGACTTTAATTGATAGGTGTTTTAATATGAACCTATATAGATTAGAAAAAGATGCGGCAGAGTCTCTCTATAATGATGACTTGGAAGAATTAAAAGTTCTAAATAAGGGAATAAAAGGTGAACTAATCTCAATTCTTTTGTCAGGATTTGCTCTATTACTTAATTTATTTTTTATGAGTGCAAGTTTCCATTCGCCTGAAATATTTTATTCTAACTTGATAATATTCTTATATCCAGGCAGTATTTTATTATTGATATTTGCTCTCCTTTCTATATTAGATAATATTTCTTTTAGAAATAAGAATAAATATGCGGAAAGTATAGGAGATATTAAGTTTTCCAAAATTGCTTATTCAAAAATATATGCAATTACCTCAATCATATCCTTTGTTTTACTAATTGTTGGTATTGTTAGTAATATATTATCAAGCTCGATGGCTAACAAGAATGGACTTATACTTGTAAGTTTAATGCCATTACTACTTCCTATAATTATTTTTGTATCAATTAAAAAAATAAAGAAGACAGATTTTAAGACTAAAAGTAAAAAGCAATTGATGGTTTTATCTGTAGTCATAATTACAATAATTTTTACCTTTATTAGCATTAATAGCTTATCTATCACAGGTCAAGATTTTGAAGATAATACATCTGATATAGTTCATCTTAAAAAAAGTCTGCTAACAAAAAGCCATACTATTTATAAAGATGAACAATTAGATTTACAAGTGGAAAAAATTGTTACTAAAAATAGAGATTTAGCAAGAACTTTATTTAAAAGAGAATTAAAAAATGCCAAAAACCATCCATACAATTCAGACCTTGTTAAAGATATAAGTGGTGATTATTCTTACGATATGACCTATAGTTTGGCCAATGAGAATTCATATATAATATTGGATAATCAAACAGTTTTAAAAGTGATAGGCGATATAAAGAATCCAGAAATACAAATTGCCTTAGAGAAAGAATTGGGAGACTGAATATGGCAAGGAACCAATATCAGACACTTACAGAGCCAATGTTTTTCATTCTTTTGTCCCTAGACGAAGTTAGAAATGGGGCTGAGATAACTTCTTGGGTAAATCAAATTACAAAGGGAAGGATAAAATTAGCACCAGGAACACTGTATGCATTATTAGGCCAATTTTTAGAAGATGATTTGATAATTAGAGTAGATGTTAATAAAAAAGGTAAGCATTACACTATTACTGAAGAGGGCAAAGACCTACTAGATAATGAAGTTCAAAGGCTGAGACTTTTAGTAGATAATTATGATAAATTTTTTAATCAATAATATTAAAAGCTATTTTGTTGTAATAATATATAAAATATAAATTTTACATATTATTATTTGTCCACTTAAGCGACTTGAGCGAACGAAAGAGAGCGAAACAAAAAACCACCTGCTATGCAGGTGGAGGGATTTAGCTTTAGCACGGTCGAGTCAGTAAATAAAAACAAATAAAAAACTGCTTAAGTAGTAGTTGGGATAGTGGTGCATGTGATGGAATACTCGATAGCCCCAGTAGGGGCGTGCCGGTATTCGCGCCTTATAGGCGCTGTGGAAACTACCAGCTAAGCTGGTAGTTCTGATTTATAATTCAGGTAAACATAACTGATTATAAGAAGATTATTTCAAAGCTAGATTATAATTTTGTCTATATTAGAGTTACTTAATCTATTTAGTTAGATAAAAGTTTAGCAGATATAGTTAGATTTATTTTACTCCATCTCCCAAATCTCTAAGTTTTTTAACTTGGTCTTCTTTGCCTAGCACTATTAATACATCACCAGTTTTAAAGGTGTAATCAATTGGTGGGTTAAAAATCATTTGCTTATCTTCATGTTTTTTGATCGCTAGTACTATGAGTCCAGTTTTGTTTGGAATTTGAGCATCTAGTAGACTTATATTTTCTAAGTATGATCCACTTTTTATGATTACTTCTTCAAGATCAAGTTCGACATCACCTATTCTTGTGACTACATCCAAAAATGAAATTATATTTGGCTTTATCATAAGAGAAGCCATTCTATTCCCACTTATTTCAATAGCAGATAAAGTCTTGTTGGCCCCGACTTTCATGAGTTTCTTACTACCTGACTTACTAAGCGCATTTGCAATAATGTAGATTTCACTATTGAGGTTTCTAGCAGTAAGCACTGTTACTATATTATCTACCTCAGCATCTAATGTAGCAATCAGCCCCTTGGCCTTATCTATTCCCGCATGTTCAAGAACACTTTCTTCAGTAGATTGACCCTCTATTACTAATATATTATCATGACTGTATTCATCTAGATCCTTGTGTTTGTTAGTAATTACAACAAAATCCAAAGATTCTTCTACAAATTTATCTATTATCACTTCTGCCATTTCACCAGAACCACATATTATATAATGATTATTTAAAGAGGAGATTTTTCTTTCCATTTTGCTACCTTTCCATATATCTACAAGCTTTCCTTCAACAAACATAGCTACTATAGTAGTAAAAGCATAACCAACTACGCCAACTCCTAGAAATATCATCAGTACAGAAAAAAGTTCAGACTGGTCATTAGATATTCCAACTTCACGAAAACCTACGGTAGATACAGTTATCACAGTCATATAAAGCGCATCTACAAAATCAAGGTCTAATAAATACATATAGCCTAGGATTCCAAAACTGATTAAAAGGACAAATACAATAAAAATAAATTTTAGTTTTTTCTTCTCTTCCATAAACTTCTCCTTATTATATAGATTATAATATAAATATCGGGATTAAACCATAAGGATTTGAATTATTATTTTGCTTTTATTGTGCTTTATATCATTTGATTTTAATAATATTTTACAAATCATAAAATCTCCCTTATAATATTAATTGTAAATTATCAACCTATGGGAGCTTTGTGCTGAGAGGAAGCTTTGACTTCGACCATTAAACCAATCAGGATAATGCCTGCACGGGAATGGAGCATATTTATACTCCTATAAGTAATTTTAGGAGGTTTTTTTTAATTTATGAAATATAAAACACAGATGGAAGCGGCTAAACATGGTTTTGTAACTGAAGAAATGAAAATAGTTGCAAAAAAAGAAAATGTTAGTGAAGAGTACTTAGTTGAAAAAATTGCCAAAGGTGAGATTGTCATTCCAAGAAATATCAATCACAACTCAATCTCTCCAGAAGGAATCGGTACAGGTCTTAAAACTAAGATAAACGTTAACCTTGGTATTTCAAAAGATATTAACGACCTTGACCTTGAAATGGAAAAGGTTGATATGGCCCTAAAAATGGGTGCAGAATCAATCATGGACCTATCAAACTACGGTAAAACTCAAGAATTTAGAGAAAGACTAATCGAAAAATCTACTGCTATGATAGGAACTGTTCCTATGTATGATGCAATCGGATTTTTAGATAAGGGTTTAAGCCACATTAAGGCTGAAGAATTCTTAGATGTCGTAAGAAACCATGCTGAAAATGGTGTAGACTTTGTAACCATTCATTGTGGTATCAACAGAGCTAATGCTGAAATCTTTATGAGAAATAGAAGAATAAATGAAATCGTATCTCGTGGTGGATCTTTATTATTTGGATGGATGATGATGAATGATAGAGAAAATCCATTCTACGAATACTACGATGAATTACTAGACATACTTAGAGAATACGATGTGACTTTATCACTTGGAGACTCACTAAGACCAGGTGGTATCCACGATGCAACTGATCCATCGCAAATTGCTGAACTTATTACCCTAGGTGAGCTTACAAAAAGAGCTTGGGAAAAAGATGTTCAAGTTATAATTGAAGGACCAGGACACGTTCCAATCAATGACATCGAAACAAATGTAAAATTACAAAAAAAATTGTGCCATAATGCACCATTTTATGTTTTAGGACCATTAGTAACAGATATTGCACCAGGTTATGACCACATTACCAGTGCCATCGGTGGAGCCATTGCAGCAAGCCACGGAGCAGATTTCTTATGCTATGTAACACCTGCAGAACACTTAAGACTTCCAGATGTAAATGATGTAAAAGATGGAATTGTTGCAGCAAAAATTGCAGCACACGCAGGAGATATTGCAAAGTTAAAAGACGCAGATAAATGGGATCTTGAAATGAGTAAAAGAAGACAAAAAATTGATTGGGAAGGTATGTTTGAATTAGCAATCGACCCTGAAAAATGTAGAGCCTATAGAGCGGAGTCTTCACCTGAAGAGGAAGATACTTGCACAATGTGTGGGGCAATGTGTTCTATGAGAAATATGAACTTAATCCTAGAAGGAAAAGATATAACAATTTAATTTTAAAAGCTACTCAAGTTTGCTATTTTTTGCAGACTTGAGTTTTTTATTACAAAATTATAATTATATAACATACTTGTAATTAATTATTTTTAGTGATAATTTATATATATAAAAATATTTAAGAGGGTGAAAGGAAGAAAAATGAAGACAGATATTGAAATAGCAAGAGAGGTTGAGCTAAAAGAAATCGATAAGATTTGTAAAAATTTAGCAGTTGATAAGTATGATAAATTTGGAAAGTATAAAGCTAAGCTTGATTTATCTTATGCTGATAAGAAAAAAGAGGGTTCAAAATTAATTTTAGTTACAGCTACAAATCCGACACCAAGTGGTGAAGGAAAAACCACCATGAATATAGGTTTATCAATGGCCTTAAATAAAATAGGTAAAAACGCTATTTCAGTTTTAAGAGAGCCTTCATTAGGGCCATCCTTTGGTAGAAAGGGTGGAGCAGCAGGTGGTGGATACAGCCAAGTACTACCAATGGATGAGATAAATCTTCATTTTACAGGAGATTTTCACGCTATAACTTCAGCCGTAAATCTTGTTGCAGCAATATTAGACAACCACATCTACCAAGGCAATGAAAAAAATATAGATCCAAATCAAATTGTATGGAGAAGATGTGTAGACTTAAATGACAGATCTCTTCGTAATATTGTAATCGGTCTTGGAAATAGAACAGATGGTGTAACTCGTGAAGATAAATTTGATATAACAGTTGCAACAGAAATGATGGCAGTTCTTTGCCTTGCAACAAGCATGGAAGACTTTAGAGAAAAGGTCAGCAAAATGATTGTAGCTTATGATTATGCAAATAATCCTGTAACCGTTGATGATATAAAAGCGACGGGATCTGTTGCAGTTATTATGAAAGATGCTCTAAGAGCAAATCTTGTCCAAACTACAGAAAATACCCCTGCAATCATCCACGGTGGGCCCTTTGCGAATATCGCCCACGGATGTAACTCGCTAATCGCCACAAAAACTGCTCTCGGAATAGCTGATTATGTAGTAACAGAAGCTGGTTTTGGTGCAGACCTTGGTGCTGAGAAATTTAATGACATAAAATGTAGATTAGGTGACTTAAAACCAGATGCCACAGTGATTGTAACATCAATTAGATCTTTAAAATACCATGCAGGTATGCCATTAGATGAACTAGCAGCTGAAAATCTAGACTATCTAGAAAAAGGATTTAAAAATCTGCAAATTCATATAGAAAATATGAAAAAATTTGGAAATAATATATTGGTTGCAATAAATAAATTTGCTACTGATACTGATGAAGAAATAAAATTGGTGCAAGAGTTAACTGAAAGATTAACTGTAAAAGCCATAGAAACAACAGTTTTCACAGATGGTTCAGAAGGTGGGGTGGAGCTTGCCCAAAATTTAGTGGAACTTTGCGAAAATGATAATGAATTTAAATACCTTTATGATGAAAAGCTACCTGCAAAAGAAAAACTTGATATAATTGCCAAAGAAATTTATAGGGCAAGAGAAGTAGTTTATACACAAAAGGCTGAAAAAGAAATAATTAGAATTGAAAGTCTAGGTTATGGAGATTTGCCAATATGTGTAGCTAAAACTCCTTATTCTCTATCAGATGATCCAAATAAAAATATAAGTGCAAAAGATTATGAAATTACTATAAGAGATGTAAGAGTAAATGCTGGAGCAGGATTTTTGGTAGCCTATACAGATAATGTTTTAACTATGCCAGGCCTTCCAAAAGAGCCAAATGCTTATCAGATAGATATAGATGAAAATGGCGAAATTGTAGGATTGTTTTAAATTTGTAAAATTTTTTTAACATTAGCACTTGAAATATTTCTAAAATTATTTATAATATATTCATATAATATAAAAATTTAAGGGATAGATGGAGGGGACTATGAACAATAAATGTATTATCAACATGACATTCGCAGATGAACTAGTATTTTCATGCCTTTGCTACTCTATCTTTGCCTACATCAAAAAACTAAAATTTCCAGCAGGATTATTTTTACATGCATAAAAGAGAACTCACAATAGAGTTCTCTTTTTCTTTATGATTTTTTAAAGAACTAAGGAGGTAGATAGGATTATTTTATGAGCGGAGTAATTGCAATAAAAACAAATGAGGATATAAATAAAAAACTTTTTTATTCACTTAGCTCTATCCAGCATAGGGGACAGGATTCAGCAGGAGTTACTCTTTCTGATGGAAAGACTCTACGTAGGACAAAGGGAATGGGACTTGTAAGTGAGGTTTTTAAGGAAATTGACCTAGAAGATTCTAATTACAAATTTGGAATTGGCCATGTGAGATGTTCACCTCAAGGATGTAATAATGACTATAATATTGAGCCCTTAGTAAGTTTTTCAAAAAATCATGAGTTTTCTCTTGCCCATGATGGCAATTTGACTAATTATGACTTGTTAAAGGCAAAATTAGAAGAAGAGGGAATCTCCTTCCATACCCACACAGATAGTGAGCTAATACTGCTTTTAATAGCCAGATATTTTGATGGTGACATAGTGATTGCTATTAGAAAAACCATGGAAGTAATTGAGGGAGCTTATTCTTGTGTAGTAGCTATGCCAGATAAAATTATTGCTTTTAGAGATTATCATGGTATTAGACCACTAATGCTAGGAGAAGATAAAGATAACATTGTTCTTGCAAGTGAAAATTCAGCTATAGAAATACTAGATATAGAAAATTATAGGGATATTAGACCGGGGGAAATAATAATAATTGATAAAGACGGTATAAATTCTAATATATCTGATAAGGAAATTTCTAATAAACATTGCATTTTTGAAAATATATACATATCCAGGCCAGATGCAAATATAGAAAATGTAAATTCATATATGTTTAGGAGAAGATGTGGGGAGCTTTTATATAGGCAGGCGCCAGTTGAAGCTGACCTGATTTGCCCAGTACCAGACTCTGGTACACCTTCAGCAATTGGATTTGCCCAAGAATCAGGTATACCATTTGCGGAAGGACTTGTAAAAAATAGGTATATGGGTAGGTCATTTATAAAACCTAGCCAAAAAGAGAGAGATTTAGCTGTAAGATTAAAGCTTAGTCCTCAAAAATCTGTTGTAAACGGAAAGAGGATTGTTTTGGTAGATGATTCTATAGTCCGTGGTACCACAAGTGCCAAACTAATAAAGAGAATGAGAAAAGCCGGGGCAAAGGAAGTCCATTTTAGAGTAACATCTCCACCATTTATGTATCCATGCTATTACGGAGTGGACACACCAGATAGGAAAAAACTTATAGCTGCAAACTTAGATATTGAAGAAATAAGAAAACAAATTGGGGCGGATAGCTTAGAATTTATTGATTTGGATAGCATGCTAAAACTTGTTGAAAATCCAGATAATTATTGTAAGGCTTGCTTTACAGGAGATTATCCAGTAAAAAAGGATGAAATATGAATCTTGCAGTATTTATATCAGGAGGCGGCAGCAACTTTAAGGCACTTATAGATGCTCAAGATGAGGGATATTTTAAAAGTCAAATTAAATATGTGGTTTCTAATAAAGATGCGGCTGGACTAAAATATGCCAGAGAAAATAATATAGCTTATCTAATCAGCAAGGATGAAGATGAAATAATAGAAAAACTAAAAGATCATAATATTGATTTAATAGTGCTAGCAGGATATCTAGTTAAAATTAGTAAAAAAATTTTAGATGATTTTACAGTTATAAATATCCACCCATCTTTATTGCCAAAGTATGGAGGCAAGGGATTTTATGGGATGAATGTCCATAATGCAGTCTTTGAAAATAAAGAAAAAATAAGCGGAGTTACAGTCCATTTTGTAAATGAAAACTTAGATGAGGGAGACATAATTTTGCAAAAAGAAGTAGACATAAGTAAATGCAAAGATGCTGAAGAAATCAGCAAAGAAGTTTTAAAAGTAGAGCATCAAACACTAAAAGAAGTAATAAAAAAATTGGAGGAAGAGCAGTGAGAGCATTAATTTCAGTAACAGATAAGACAGGCATAGAAGACCTTGCAAAGGGCTTAAGTGATTTAGGAGTAGAGATTGTATCTACAGGCGGTACATACAAAAAAATAAAAGAAAGTGGAGTAGATGCTATCGAGATAGACGAAATTACAAATTTCCCAGAAATCTTAGAAGGCAGAGTAAAAACACTTTCTCCATACGTGCATGGTGGTATTCTTTTTAAAAGAGATGAAGATAGCCATGTATCAACAATAAAAGAACATAATATCAAGCCAATAGATATAGTTGTAGTAAATCTTTATGATTTTCAAAAAGCCTTAGAAAAAGGAAATCCAGAAGATATTATAGAAAATATTGACATTGGTGGTCCATCAATGGTTAGATCAGCTGCAAAAAACCACAAAGATGTTTTAATAGTAACAGACCCAGCTGACTATGATGAGCTTTTAGAAAGAATCAAAAATGATGATTTAGATTTATCATATAGACAAAAACTAGCTATGAAAGCTTATAACCTTACTGCTTTTTATGACTCGGTAATAGCAAGATATTTCTCAGAATTAACTGGTGAAGAAGCAAAATACAAAACCTACGGTTTTGAAAAAGAAAGTGAATTAAGATACGGAGAAAACCCTGGCCAAGAAGCAGCTCTTTACAATGATCCATTTGTAAAAGGTCTAATGGAAAATATGGAAGTAATCCATGGTAAAGAAATGAGCTACAACAACTACAACGACTTAAACCCAGCTTTGGAGCTTGCTGAGGAGTTAGGAGAAAATGCAGTAGTAGCACTAAAACATCAATCACCATGTGGAGTTGCTAAAAAAGACAGTGTTTACGAATCACACATAAAAGCCTACGAATGTGATAGCCAATCAATCTTTGGGGGAATTGTTGCAGTAAATGGAATAGTTGATGAAAAAACTGCAGAAGAAATGAATAAAATCTTCCTTGAAATCATTGCTGCAAGAGACTTTACAGATGAAGCATTAGAAATATTAACTCAAAAGAAAAATGTAAGACTAGTAAAGGTAGACTTTGATAATGAAACAGTAAAAGAAGAAATCAGATACCTAAACGGAAAAGTCCTTATCCAAGGCAAAGACTTTGGAAAAGATGAGATAGAAATAGTAACAGATAAAAAACCAACAGAAGCTCAAATCAAAGACCTATTATTTGCTCAAAAAGTTGTTAAATATGTAAAATCAAATGCAATTGTAGTTGCAAAAGATATGCAAACCCTAGGATGTGGGGCGGGCCAACAATCTAGAATTTGGGCCCTAGAATCTATAAAAGACCACTTTAAAGATAGAGATTTCACTGGAGCTGTTATGGGATCAGATGCATTTTTCCCATTCCCAGATACAGTAGAACTTGCTCACGAAATGGGTATTAGCTCAATTATCCAACCAGGTGGATCTATTAAAGACCAAGATTCTATTGATAAATGTAATGAATACGAGATGTCCATGGTATTTAGCAAGTCACGTCACTTTAAACATTAAGGAGAAAATTTAGTGAATATATTAATTATTGGTTCAGGTGGTAGAGAGCACGCTCTGGGCAAAAAAATAGCAAAAGAGCAAAGAAAACTATTTTTTGCTCCAGGTAATGGGGGCACATCTCAGCTAGGACAAAAACTAGATATAAAAGTAGATGAGATTGATAAATTAGTAGAATTTGCAAAAGAAAATGATATTAACTACACAGTAGTAGGACCAGAATTACCTTTATGCCAAGGAATAGTAGATGAATTTGAAAAAAATAATTTGAAAATATTTGGTGTAAATAAAGCTGCTTCAAAATTTGAATCAAGTAAGGCTTATACCAAAGAATTTCTAAATAAATATGGTATAAAAACAGCAGCCTACCTTAGAACAGGAAGTAAAGATGAAGCTAATATATATGCTAATAAGCTAATAGATGAAAAAGGCATAGTTGTTTTAAAAAGAGATGGACTAGCAGCAGGTAAGGGCGTCTATATTATAGAAGATAAAAAAGAGTTGGAAGAAACTATAGCAGATATTTTCTCAAAAGATAAAGAAATAGTTATAGAAGAATATATAGCTGGTTTTGAAATGAGCCTGCTTTGCCTAACTGATTCTAAAAATATTATTCCACTTCCAACAAGCAAGGACCATAAGAGAATATTTGATAAAGACTTAGGCCCAAATACTGGAGGTATGGGAACTTACGCTCCAAACCTAGAAGCAGAAGCCTATAAAAAACAAATTGCAGAAGAAATTTTACCAAAAATATTAGAAGGATTTAACAAGGAAAATATCGACTACAGAGGAGTTTTGTTCATAGGATTTATGATAAATGAATCTGGAATCTATGTTTTGGAATTTAATGTAAGATTTGGAGATCCAGAAACTCAAGTAGTCCTGGAATTAATAGATAATGATATCCTAGACTTATTAATGGCGACATCTGAAGCAAAATTAGATCAAGTAAGTTTAGATATAAATGATAAAAAAGCTACATGCTTAATTCTAGCATCAGATGGCTACCCTGGAGCTTATGAAAAAGGTAAAGAAATAAGCTTTGACGATGATATAAAATCAACCATTTACCATGCAGGCACTAATGAAGAAAATGGAAAAATTTTAACTGCTGGTGGCAGGGTTTTAAATATTGTTGCAACAGCTGATAATTTTGATGCTGCTATCAAAGAAGTTTATGAAGATGCAAAAAAAATAAACTTTGACGGCAAATATTATAGAAAAGATATAGGACCAACTGTAAAAAGAGTTTATGTTAGGAGAAAAGACTCTTTTGATTTTGAATCCCAAAATCTAAAAACAAAAATAAATAATACCTTAAATATAGATTTAGAAGATTTAAAAATCTATAAAAGATATGATATAGAAACAAGTAATGAGAACTTAGAAAAAATATTGTACCAAGTTTTAGCAGAAGCTCCAGTAGATGAAGTATATGCTTTTGATGATGCAATAAATTTACAAGCTTCGTTTAAAAATGCAGTAGCAAGTCAATATCTACCAGGCCAATTTAACCCTAGAGAAAAAGGTGTTATAGATACTGCATCTCTAATCATAGATGATAAAACCTTAGAGGTAAAAGCATCTACAGTTTATGAATTATCAGAGGTAAGAGAGACTGATCTAGCAAAAATTGAAGAGTTTTTAATAAATCCAGTTGACTCCCAACAAGTAAGTCTCATTGGAATTCCTACAACTTTAAAAACAAGTCACGATAAAAATCTAGAAAATAAAATTTATCATGGATTTAGAAACTATGATGATAAAGACCTAAGCTTATTTTTAGAAGAAAACTCTATGGCTATGAGTCTTGATGACATAAGAATGGTAAGGGATTATTTTAAGGAAGAAAATCGTGACCCAAACGAAACTGAGATAAAAATATTAGATACTTATTGGTCAGACCACTGTAGACATACAACCTTTAATACTTATTTGGATATAGAATTTGATACTGCAACTCTTTTAGATGAGGCTATTAGAGATTCTTTTGAAAAATACCTACAAATGAGAAAAGTACTAGACATCAAAAAACCAATTAACCTAATGAGTTTTGGTACAATTCTTGCCAAGTATATGAGGGCCAATGATAATTTTGATGACTTAGAGGTATCTAGTGAAATAAATGCTTGCTCTATTTATACAAAGGTTAGAGTTTTAAATGGTGGTAAAGAAAGCCTAGAAGATTATCTTTTAATGTTTAAAAACGAAACCCACAACCATCCAACAGAGATAGAGCCATTTGGTGGAGCATCAACTTGCCTTGGTGGAGCCATACGTGACCCACTTTCTGGTAGGTCCTATGTTTACCAAGCTATGAGATTATCTGGAGCTGCAAATATAAAAGAAGATTATATTGAAACTTTAGCAGGTAAGCTTCCTCAAGCAAAAATAACTTACGAGGCAGCCCAAGGTTATTCTTCTTATGGTAATCAGATAGGACTTGCTACTGGACTTGTAGATGAATTTTACCACGAAGGATACAAAGCAAAACGCATGGAGTGTGGGGCAGTAATTGCTGCCGCTCCAGCAGAAAATGTAAAAAGAATTGACCCTACACCAGGAGATATTGTAATCCTTCTTGGTGGGAAAACTGGTCGTGATGGAGTAGGTGGAGCAACAGGCTCATCAAAATCTCACAATATAAGCTCTATTGAAACAGAATCAGCTCAAGTTCAAAAGGGAAATGCCCCTGAAGAACGTAAGATTCAAAGACTATTTAGAAACCCTAAGGCTGCTAAGCTTATTAAAAAATGTAATGACTTTGGAGCAGGAGGAGTAGCAGTTGCTATTGGTGAACTTGCTGATGGAATTGATATTTATCTAGATAGAGTTCCACTAAAATATAAGGGGCTAAAACCATTTGAAATAGCCTTATCAGAATCTCAAGAAAGAATGGCAGTTGTAATTTCGAAAGATGATAAAGAAATCTTTATGAACTTAGCAGCCGAAGAAAACTTGGAAGCTACAGAAGTTGCTACTATCACTGATGACAATACTATGACTATGTATTATGAAGATCAAGTTATAGCAAATATTTCTTATGACTTTATAAATACAGACGGTGCTGAAAGATATGCAGATGTAGAAGTAGTAAGCGAAGATGTACCAGCTATCTTAACAGAAAAAGATAATGATCCAAACAAATTCTATGAAAAAGTAAAATCACTAGATGTAGCATCTAAGAAAAACTTAATAGAAATGTTTGACCCATCAGTAGGAAAAAATACAGTTCTTAATCCATTAGGTGGGAAAAAATTATTAAATCCATCTCAAGTTATGGCAGCAAGACTTCCAGTTGAAGAAGGTGTTTCAAAAACTGCGTCAATTATGACCTATGGATTTGATCCATCCTTATCAAGTAAAAGTCAATACTTAGGTGGTTACTATGCGGTAGTTGAATCTATTTCAAAACTAGTAGCCATAGGGTCAGATTTAAATCAGATTAGACTAACTTTTCAAGAATTTTATGAAAAAATGGATAGCAAAAAAGCTTGGTCTAAGCCATTAAAATCCTTATTAGGTGCCTTTGAAGTAACAAATCATTTCTCCATGCCACCAATAGGGGGCAAGGATAGTATGAGTGGAACTTTTGAAGATATAAAAGTACCGCCAACTCTAATATCCTTTGCAGTTACTACTGAAGATGTAGAAAAGATTATTTCAAATGATTTGAAAGGTAAAGGCAAACTTGGACTTATTAAAACTTCTTACAAAAAAGATGGAACTCTTGATTTAGAAGTATTAGAAAATAATTATCAAAATCTTATAAAAGATATAAGAGATGGAAATATCATCTCAGCTATAGCCCTAGATAGAAAGGGACTTTTAGCAAATGTCTATGAACAAGCAATTGGAAATACTGGTTTTACTTTAGACTATGATAATCTTTATAATCCTATGTATGGTTCATTTGTTGTAGAATATAAAAATGACCGAGACTTTATAGAAAATATTGGAAGATTTTCTGATGATATTATTGTAAATGGGGAGAAATTAGATAAGAAAAAATTATCTGAGTCATTTATTCACAGCTTAGATGAAGTATTCCCAGGCTATGAAGAAGTTAAATATCAAGAATTAAAAACTAAAAAATTAGAAAGAAAATTAAAATCTGACAAAGCAGTAGATAAGCCAAGATCAATAATACTTGCGGCCCCAGGCACAAACTGTGAATGGGATACCCAAGATGCCTTTAGAAAAGCTGGAGCTGATACTGAAATTTTGATATTTAGAAATCAAAATGAAAAAGATATAGAAGAATCTATAGATAGACTAGATAAAGAAATCAGAAAATCACAAATATTTGTAATTCCAGGTGGATTCTCCCTAGGAGATGAACCAGATGGATCAGCTAAATTTTTGGCAAATATTTTAAGAAATGAAAAAATTGCTCAAGCTATTGATTATCTATTAAATGAAAATGATGGTTTGATTTTAGGAATTTGTAATGGATTCCAAGCCTTAGTAAAAACAGGATTACTTCCTTATGGACAGGTCCTTGTACCAAAAGAAAATGATCCAACACTTACGAATAATACAAGTTCTCGACATATAGCAACATTTGTAAATACAAAAACTCTTACAAATAACAGTCCATGGACTAGGGGAGTTGACCTAGATAAAACTTATAGAATTCCTATATCCCATGGTGAGGGAAGATTTATAGTAAATGAAGAAAAATTACAAGAATTATTAGACAATGACCAAGTATTTTCAGTATATGATACATCTCCAAATGGCTCAAATTATAATATCGAAGGGATTATCTCCAAAGATGGCAAGATTTTAGGTAGAATGGGCCATGCTGAAAGGATAGATGAAGATCTGTTTAAAAATGTTTATGATGTAGAAAGAGAAAATATATTTGAAAATGCAGTTGAATATTTTAGAAAGGATAAATAATGCAATTTTTAGGAGACGCACTAACATTTGATGATGTACTATTGGTACCAGGACCTTCAGAAGTTTTACCAAATGAAGTTGACACAACAACATATCTAACAAATAAAATAAAATTAAATATACCAATGATGTCTGCAGGTATGGATACAGTTACTGAATCCCAAATGGCTATAGCTATGGCCAGACAAGGTGGTATAGGAATAATCCACAAAAATATGTCTATTGAAGAACAAGCTAGACAAGTAGATGTGGTAAAAAGATCAGAACATGGAGTTATAACTGATCCTTTCTACCTACATCAAGAAAACATCTTACAAGATGCCCTTGATATTATGAACAATTATAAAATATCTGGTGTGCCAATTGTTGATAAGGATATGTATTTAAAAGGCATTCTTACAAATAGAGATGTAAGGTTTCAAGATGATCCAAGTGTAGTAATTGATGATATTATGACTAAAGAAAATCTTATCTTAGGATATGAAGGGATAAAAATGCAAGAAGCAATCAAGCTTATGGAGTCTGCAAAGGTAGAAAAACTCCCAATAGTAGATGGGGATAATAAATTAAAGGGTCTTATTACCATAAAAGATATTGAAAAATCAAAACAATATCCAAATTCAGCTAGAGATGAAAACAATAGATTACTAGTTGGGGCAGCTGTAGGTATTACGAATGATATGTTTGATAGGGTAGATGCACTTGTAAAGGCAAATGTAGATGTAATAACTGTAGATACTGCTCATGGTCACTCTAAAAATGTAATATCATCTATTAAGAATATAAAAGAAAAATATCCAGATATTCAAATAATTGCGGGAAATATTGCTACTGCTGAAGCGGCACACGATTTAATAGAAGCAGGTGCAGATGCTATAAAAGTAGGAATAGGTCCAGGTTCAATTTGTACAACCCGTGTAGTAACAGGTATTGGCGTTCCACAAATTACAGCAATTATTAATTGTGTTGAAGAAGCTAAAAAACACAATATTCCTGTAATAGCAGATGGTGGTATCAAATATTCTGGTGATATTACAAAAGCTCTCGCTTGTGGAGCATCTGTTGTAATGGCAGGTTCATTATTTGCAGGTACTGAAGAGTCTCCTGGAGAAACTATCCTTTTTGAAGGTAGACAATACAAAGAATACCGTGGCATGGGCTCTCTTGCAGCTATGAAAGATGGGTCTGGAGATAGATATTTCCAAACTAATACAAAAAAATATGTACCAGAAGGTGTTGAAGGCAGGGTAGACTACAAGGGTCCGGTTGGAGAAGTAGTTTACCAATTACTAGGAGGATTAAAATCTGGTATGGGCTATGTAGGTAGCAAGGATCTAAACGAACTTTACGAAAAAGCTAAATTTGTTAAAATTTCACCAGCTTCATTAATCGAAAACCATCCACACGATATTACAATCACTAGAGAATCACCAAACTATACAAAAAGATAGGAGAAATAATGACTGATATTAGAGTTATAATGGGCTCAGCCTCAGACATAGAAATTGCCAAAAAAGTTACTAAAATTTTAAAACAATTTGAAATTGACTATGAAGTATCTATAATATCTGCCCACAGAGCATTAAGTGTCCTAGAAGATACTATGGAAAAAGATGATGCAAAAGTTTATATAGGTATTGCTGGCATGGCAGCTCATCTTGCAGGGGTTATGGCAGGTATGACCATAAAACCTGTCATAGGCCTGCCAGTTGGTGGTACAAATACAGCAGGACTAGATGCATTACTATCAATGGTACAAATGCCAAAGGGTGTTCCAGTTGCAACAGTTGCCATGAATGGTGGGGACAATGCTGCCCTTTTAGCCATTCAAATTTTAGCCTTATCAGATGAAAACCTTGCTCAAAAACTAAAAGATTATAAAAATGAGTTAAGAGAAAAAGTCATTGAAGATGATAAAAAACTAGAGGATATATAATGGCAAAATTGACATATAAGGATGCAGGAGTAGATAAGGAAAAAGGTTACGAAGAAGTAGAATTAATCAAAAAAATAGTAAAGAAAACTCATGGCAATGAAGTTTTAGCTGATATAGGTGGTTTCGCAGGTGCCTTTGCTCCAAATCTAGATGGAATTAAAAATCCAGTGCTAATTAGTGGAACAGATGGAGTTGGTACAAAAATCAAACTTGCCATGGACATGGATAAGCATGACACAGTAGGTATAGACTGTGTATCCATGTGTGTCAATGACATTATTTGCCAAGGAGCAAAACCATTATTTTTCCTAGATTACATTGCAACAGGAAAACTTAATCCTAAAAAAATGGCTGATCTTGTTAGCGGTATAGCAGATGGATGCTTAGAGGCAGAAGCAGCCCTAATAGGTGGAGAAACTGCAGAAATGCCAGGTATCTATCAAGAAGATGATTATGATTTAGCTGGATTTGCAGTAGGAATTGTAGATAAAGAAAAAATAATAACTGGAGAAAATCTAAAAGAGGGAGATATTGCTATAGGCTTAACTTCTTCTGGAGTGCACAGCAATGGATTTTCTCTTGTAAGAGCTGCAATGGAGCAAGCTGGTATTTGCCTAGATGATAGATTTGATGAAGACCAAACTATTGGCGAAAAACTCTTAACACCTACAAAAATATATGTAAAAGATATTGAAAAGTTAAAAGAGAAAGTAAAAATAAATGCTATTTCTCATATTACAGGTGGTGGCCTATATGAAAATATCCCTAGGATATTAGCTGATGATTTGTCAGTAAATTTTGACCTAAGCAATTTAGAAATAGATCCAATATTTAAAAAAATCCAAGAATGGGGAAATATTGATACTGAAGAAATGTATCATACCTTTAATATGGGTATAGGTATGGTAGTTTTTGTAGACCCAGCAGATGAAGAAAAATCTTTAGAAATTCTAGGAGAAAATGCTCAAATTATCGGAAAAGTTGTAAAAGGTAATAAGCATATAAGTATAAATTTATAGGAGGCTAAGTTATGGAAAAAGTATATACAGGAAAAACCAAAGACGTTTATAAATTAAATGATGAAGAATATTTATTAAAATTTAAAGATGATGTAACAGGTGCAGATGGTGTATTTGACCCAGGTGCAAATTCTGTAGGCCTTACTATAGAAGGAGCTGGTCACCAAGCGGTTGCTATGACCAAATACTTTTATGAAATCTTAAATGATAGGGGACTCACAACTCACTTTGTATCAGCTGACTTAGATAAAAACGAAGCAGTAGTTAAAAAAGCGGATGTTTTTGGTGAGGGAGTTGAGGTAATAGTTAGATACTATGCAGTAGGTTCATTTATCAGAAGATACGGCAAATATATTGAAAGTGGGACAAAAATAGATCCATATGTAGAAATCACCCTAAAAGACGATGACAGAGATGACCCACTAATTACAAAAGATGCCTTAGTATTATTAAATATTATGACAGAGGATGAATATGAAGAGCTAAAAGATTTAGCTTTAAATATCGGAGAAATTGTTAGAGAAGAATTAGTAGCAAAAGGCTTAGACTTATATGATATTAAATTTGAATTTGGTAGAATAGAGGATGGCAAAGTTGCCCTCATTGATGAAATTTCTGGTGGAAACATGAGAGCCTACCAGGGAGATAAGTACATTGAACCACTTGAGCTTGAAAAAATAATGCTTGGATAGTAAAAAAAATAATTTGTAAAAGAAAAGGCCATTAAAATTCAGTAATTAAATCTGAATGATCAATGGCCTTTTATTTTTATTATTTGTACTCATCAAGAAAATCAGAAACTATTTTCTTATATTTTTCACTATTAATTCTCGGAAATTCTGCGTGTTTGTAACCCTTAGCGGTAAATATTTCTTTGTTATTGTGATTTATAGACTTATAAAGACTTTCACCCATATATGGTGGTGTAAGAGTATCATGATCTGCATTAGTTATGAGAACTGGCTTACTAACATTTTTTATATATTGATTGGCATCAATGTCTTTAAATGTGTAATTAAGTTTTAGTTTTGTGAATATGCCACCAGCAAATTTCATATAATCAACTGGAATGCCTTGTTCATCTTCTATTGTTTTTAACTCTTTATCGAACATATCGTTAAAATCAGCTACTGGTGATTCTAAGATAAGATAATCTATATTTTGCTCATCTCTACCGGCAGCCATGGCAGCACTTCCCGCACCGTAGGATTCTCCCCAAAGGACTAATTTGCCATCATCCCCGATTTCTTCATTTGCAATATTAACTGCATCCAAAATATCATATGATTCTAGAAATCCAAACGTATTATAAGGTGCTTGATTATTTCCTGAATTACATTGGTCTATTGCTAAGACATCATAACCAAGATCTAAAAATATATCCATTATGTGGGGTAGTGATTTACCTGTTCCACCCAAACCATGGACTAAGACAGCAATATTTTTGTTTCCATCTTTTTTTATATGGATGGCAGGAATATTGTGCTCACCTTTACTTGAAGGAAAATCTATGTAATGAACTTGCTTATCTTTGGCAAAGTCTTGGAATTTATCCTCGTATGTATTTGCTTCTTCTAATGTTTCTTCTCTAGGCACGATATTGGTAAATCCATCAAATACTTGCTTGCCAAGAAAAATTGTAAATCCAATAAAAATTACCAGTAATATGGTCAATATTATTAAAATGACCTTTTTTTTATTTTTTAACATCCCAGTCTCCTATTGTTGTGTAAATGTTTTCTTACTAAGAATTTATCTTTATATTACATGAATGTCAAGCACTTTTGAGCTTATTTTTTATTTATTTGGTTATAATAAGATTAGTAATATATTTAGTGTAATTTGAAGGGAGATCTTATGCAATTAAAAATTTCTATAGGGTTCTTTATTGCTTGTATTTTGATGATAACTGTATTTAAATCCCAGTTTAAGGGAGATATTGGAGAGATTGCCGTAGCTTCAATGTTAAAAGAATTAGATAAGAAAAAATATATAAAGCTTCATGATATTAAGTTAATTAATCCTAGCCAAAAAACTAAAACTACCCAGATAGACCATTTGGTTGTATCAACCTATGGTATCTTTTGCATAGAAACAAAAGCATATAAGGGGAAAATATATGGAGGTGAATTTTCAAAGGAGTGGACTCAATATCTTTCTAATAGCCAGCATAAGTTTATGAATCCTCTTTTTCAAAACTACGGGCATATAAAGGCTGTTGAATCTATCATAAAAAATGATTATCCAAATTTGCCTTACTTTTCTATAATAGCTTTTTCTGCAGAGGCAAATCTAAGCTCAATAGATGTAAAAAAAGCTAAAGTCTGTAAGATTTCACAATTAAGTAATGTGATTAAATCCCTATCTACAAATGAAATAATATCAGAAGAGGAGCTTATAAAACTTGTAAAATTAATTGAAGAAAATAAATCTTATCAAATGGACATATTGCATAGTAGGGAAATAAATAAAGTTAAAAAAGAAAACCAAGAAAAAATAAGACAAAATATTTGTCCTAAATGTGGATCAGAATTAGTTGAAAGACAAGGTAAATATGGAAAATTTACTGGTTGTTCAAATTTTCCTAAGTGTAGGTTTACAATAAATACCAAATAGACATACATACATTAAAATGATAGATGAGAATTATTGAAAAAAGGGACAAAAATGATAAAATTTTTAAAATATACATTAGTAATATATTTAATATCCTTAATATTATTATATATTACATCTAAAATTAAAAATGATGAATTAATTATGGTGTATGCTGCTTTTGGAATAATATATGCTCCGATTGGAGCCTTGATTTTATATGGATTAAATAGAAAATATAATTTTTCTATGCCTATATTTTTATTTGTAGCCTTAGTCGCTACTATAATTGCATTTTTAATAGGAATGGTAATTGTTTTTAATTTCCTTTAAAATTTTAGTGGTTAATAAGAATGTGATAAATATAGATAATAAAACTATTAGCTAAAGCACAAAATCCTCGGAAAATACTTAACCGAGGATTATTCTTTATCTACTCATAAGTATTTTTATTAATTAAAGGGTAAAAATCATTATATATAAAATACTAGTTTAGATTTTCAAAAGGAGGCTTTTATGAACAAGAATACAGGCGCATACATGGGTGCTGGTATGTTATTGGGATTAATTTTTGGTATGCTACTGGAAAATATAGCCTTGGGATTATTAATAGGAATTGGATTAGGTGCAGCCATTGGGGGTTACAAAGATAAAAATATCTAATAATTTAGAAGTTAACGCCATGATGGCTCCAGCATAAGATATTTACCTTGATAATAGTGTAATTATTGAGTGAGAGATTATTTAATTATAGGATTTTGGGTAAGTTACTATATATAGGTTTTTTAAATTTGAATGTTATCATATACCTTTAAGATTTGAAAAAGTCTTAAAGGTTTTTTTATCGAAAAGTTAGGAGATATTATTGATTAAATATGAAAATGTATCACTGACCTATCCTGGATCTGGAAAGGCCATTGATAATATAAATTTTGAAATAGAGGATGGTGAGCTTTTTGTGATAGTTGGTCCCAGTGGAAGTGGAAAAACTACTACCCTTAAGCTTATTAATAGACTTTTAAGAGAAACTGAGGGACAAATTTTCTTTGATGGAGCCGATATAAATAGCTTTGATTTAAGAGAGTTAAGACTTAATATTGGATATGTTCTCCAAGGTATTGCCCTTTTCCCAAACATGACGGTAGCAGAGAATATAGCTATAATTCCAGAGATGAAGAATATGAATAAAGCTGATATTATAAAAAGAACTGATGAGCTTTTAAATGAAGTTGGACTGGATCCTGATATTTACAGAGATAGGCTACCTAGTGATTTATCTGGAGGAGAAAAACAAAGAATTGGCATTTTGCGTGCAATTATTGCAAACCCAAAGGTTTTGTTAATGGATGAACCTTTTTCTGCTCTTGACCCTATTAGTCGTAGAGATCTGCAAGATTTGATAATTGATTTGCAGAAATCCTATAAAATCACAACGGTTTTTGTAACCCACGATATGTCCGAGGCACTAAGGGTTGCAGATAGGATTTGTATCATGCAAGATGGAAAGATTGTCCAAATTGGTAAGGGAAAAGAAATTATTGAAAATCCTGCCAATAAATTTGTTAGTCAGTTTTTCGAAAATGAGAGTGAGTATATAAATGAATAATTTAGTAACTACATTTAATGAGAGAAAAGCTGATTGGTTAGTAGCCTTATACGAGCATTTAGAAATATCTTTGATTTCATTATTAATTGCTATTTTTATAGCTATTCCCCTTGCAATATTTTTATCAAATAGGAAAAAAGCAAACGAAGCTATTTTGCAATTAACGGGTATTTTTCAAACAATACCATCATTGGCCTTATTAGGTTTATTTATTCCAATCATGGGCATTGGTAAAACTCCAGCCATAACAGCCCTAGTAATTTACGCAATTTTCCCAATTTATCAAGCGACCGTGACAGGCTTATCGGAAATAGACCCATCTTTGGAAGAAGCGGCCACTGCCTTTGGTATGACAAAGTGGGAAAAGTTAAAAAAGTATAAATTAAGTTTGGCTATGCCAATTATAATGTCTGGTGTCAGAACTTCTGCGATTATGATAATAGGAACTGCAACATTGGCAGCCTTAGTTGGAGCTGGGGGACTTGGTAGCTTTATTTTGCTAGGAATTGATAGAAATAATTCATCATTAATTTTAATCGGTGCTATTTCTTCAGCACTTTTAGCTATACTCTTTGGAGCATTAATTAAATTATTACAAAATAAAAAACCAAAAACTATTTTAATATCACTAACACTTGCAACACTTCTTACACTTTTAAGTCTAACTCCATTTGGGGCAAAAAGTCCAAAAAAATTAGTTGCTGCAGGAAAACTTGGGGCTGAGCCTGAAATTCTTATAAACATGTATAAGGACTTGATAGAGGAAAATACTGATATAGAAGTAGAGCTAAAACCAAATTTTGGAAAAACAAGTTTTCTTTATGAGGCGTTAAAATCAGGTAGTGTTGATATTTATCCTGAATTCACTGGTACTATTACTAGTTCACTTTTAAATGATGATATTGGAGAAATATCAAATGATCCAACAGAAGTCTATGAACTTGCAAGGGATAAAATTTATGAGCAGGATAAGTTATCATTACTAAAACCTAGCGAATTTCAAAACACCTACGCTATAGCAGTTAGAGAAGATTTTGCAAATGAAAACAATTTGGAAAAAGTATCTGACCTTAAAAATGTGGAAGATAGTGCTGTAGCAGGATTTACCTTAGAATTTAATGACAGGGAAGATGGAAACCGTGGTCTAGAATCCTTATATAATTTAGATTTGGATGTAAAAACCATGGAGCCTGCCTTAAGATATACTGCAATTGCAAACGGCTCGATTGATATAACCGATGTTTATTCCACAGATAGTCAAATAATTACTAATAAATTGAAAGTATTAGAAGATGATAAAAAATTATTCCCTCCTTACCAAGCTGCACCTCTTTTAAGAAGTGAAACTTTAGAAGAATATCCTGAATTAGAAGAAATATTAGGAAAACTTGCAGGAAAAATAAATTCTGATGAAATGACTAAAATGAATTATATGGTAGATGTAGAAGGAAAATCTGCAAATGAAGTTGCTAGAGAATTTCTTATTAAAGAAAAGCTAATCGAGGATAAGTAAATATTGACAAAAACAATAATTGCTTTAACGTTGCAGGGCGTGTGCTTGCTAGCTTTATAAATTTCAGTTATCCTTTTATTGAAGATAGTAAAAATAAAAGTTATTTTGAAATTTTAATTTTTTGAGGTGAATTATGGATAATAAGTTTTGGACATATGAAGACCAGGCAGTTGAACTTACACTAGAATGGGCCAAAGAGAGAACCGTTTCTGGATCTGACCCAAAGACAACTGCCCTTTCCGCAAAAGAATTAAGAGAAAAAGTTGGTCAAACTATAACTGATGATGGACTTGGGCCAAAAAAAGCCCTAGAAATTTTTGAAACACTTAATAGGGCAACTCGTTCTGCAGATGACCCAATGAATTTTGCATACATTCCATCTGCTCCAACCAAGGCAGCAGTTGCCTTTGATGAAGTAGTATCGGCAGCCAATGTTTTTGGTGGAATTTGGGAATGTGGTGCAGGAGCAATTTTTGCTGAAAACCAAGTGATAGATTGGATAAAAGAAAATTTAGCTTGGCCAGATGAAGCTGTTGGAACTTTTGTTTCAGGAGGTACACATGGCAATCTTTCTGCCCTAGCCTGCGCCAGAGACCATGCTAAAAATGTTTGGAAAAATGAAGGGAAATATCCAAATGGCAGACCAAGTGATGGTTATAAATTAATAATTTCTAAAGATACTCATTCATCAGTAAAAACTATTGCAAAAGTTTTGGATGTTGATGTATTGACAGCTGAAACTGATGAAAATGGTAGAATGACCGGACATGCAGTTGAAAGACTTATAAAAGAAAATGAAGGAATATTTGCTGTAGTTGCAACTACAGGAACTACCAATACTGGATCTATCGACCATATTGAATCCATCTCTAAAGTATGCAAAAAATATAATATCTGGTTACACATTGATGGTGCCTATGGTGGGGCTGGAATACTTGCTCCAAGCGTAAGAGACTTGTATAAGGGTATTGAAGATGCTGATTCCTTTATAGTAGATCCTCATAAATGGCTTTTTGCACCATATGATTGTTGTTGTTTGGTATATAGGAGTCCAAAAAATGTATACCAAACCTTCTCCCAACATGCAGAATATTTGGACGGAGTAGACCATAGTCAATCAAATCCATCAGATATGGCCATCCACCTTTCAAGAAGGACCAGGGGATTGCCATTATGGTATTCATTAGTAACATATGGTAGGAAAAAATATACAGAAGCCATTGAACTTTGTATAGCAAATGCAAAAAAATGTGCCAAAGCAATTAAAAATACTGACCATTTAGAATTAGTAATGGAGCCAAGCCTATCAATAGTTGTATTTAAAAGAAAAGCTTGGGAGAAAGAAGACTATGATGCCTGGTCAAAAAATTTAGCTTTAAATGGCAAATTACTTTGTCTACCATCAAGTATAGATGGAGAAACTATCCTAAGACTTGCATTTTTAAATCCAAATACAGATATAGATAAGGCTATAGACATGATAATAGAAACAACAAAATAAATAAGCAAGAAACTTCACTTTAATAAGTGGAGTTTTTTAAGCATAATTAAGTGGGATGGGTATAAAGAAGTAAATACTAGAATGAAATAAGAGGAAATATGAAATTACATACAGGCAACCTATATTGGCCAGTAAATACTGAGCCAATTTCTTTAAATATTAATTATAATGTAGACGCTGATTCGGATGTCTTAGTAGTGGGATCTGGTATGTCAGGAGCCTTAGCAGCTTATGAACTTTCAAGAAAGGGATATAGGGTAACTTTAATTGAACAAAATAAAATTGCTTCAGGATCTACATCTGCAAATACCGGGCTTATCCAATATATGTCAGATGAGGGTGTCAAAAGTTTTTCTGAGCAAATAGGCCTGGAAAAAGCGGTAAAATTTTATAACCAATCCAAGCAAGCTATAGATGATCTAATAAAAATAGATCAAGAATTAATAAATATAAGTCAAGCAAATTTTAAAACAAGTGAAAGCCTAATACTGGCAAGTGCAAAAAATAAAATACAAGATGTCAAAGATGAAACTAAAATGCAAAAAGAAATTGGATATGAAGTTTCTTTTTTGAATAAAGATGATTTAAAAGAACATAATATCAATGCCTATGGGGGATTACTAGCAGGACCAGATATAAATCTAAATCCCTATGCTTTTGTGCTTAGACTACTCAAAACTGCATCTGAGAAATATAATCTTCATATTGCAGAGGGCGTAAAATTTATTGAAGCAAGAAAAGAAAATGCAGACAATATAGTGACTTTGGAAATTGCTGGAAAAAAAATAATAAAAACCTATAAAAAAATAGTAATTGCAACAGGATATAATCCACCAGCTCAATTTGAAAAACACTTAAAAAATGTAGAGATTTATAGGACCTATGTTGCTGTAAGTCAAGTTATTGATATATCTGATCGAGAAGACTTTTTGACTTGGGAAGTTAAAGATGCCTATACTTACTTTAAAAAAACTTTTGCCAGTAGGCTAATGGTAGGTGGGTTTGATGAAAAAGGCGATAAATTAAAAGAAAAAGATGCAAAAAAACATAAAAATGATTTGCTAAAAGCTGCAAATAATATGTTTGTAGAAAAAAAGGATTTAAGTTCAGAATATAATTATGCTGCCCTGTTTGGGATGAGTAAAGATAATCTTCCATATATGGGTATAGATCCAGAAAATCCAGACATATTTGTAGTTTGTGGTGTAGGTGGCAATGGCACAGTTTATTCTAAAATTGCTGCTACTATGATTGCAAAATGGATAAATAATGAAAGTCTTAAGGATTATGATACTTATAGACTTGCTAGGTAGATCTTAAAATCAAATGTAAAGGTGATACTATGACAATAATTAAAAATGAAATACCCATATTAGAATACGATGATAATCTAAATTCTATCATCATGCCTAATCATGCAAATCTTGATATTAGTCTTCCTAGCAAATGTTTGTTCGCTTTTTTGGGAGATGCCCTAGATAAGTTAGCTTATGATTATAAGGCAAAGATAATAACTACCTTTAATTCAATTACTAAAATTTATCCTATTTATATCATAGATTATGAAGGTGAGGAAATTTGCCTAGTGCAAGCTCCAGTAGGTGCAGCCGCATCTGCCCAGATTTTAGATTGGTTAATATCTTATGGATGTAGGCAAATAATTACTACGGGTTCTTGTGGCACTTTAGTTGATATAGATGAGAATGTTTTTTTGATACCTTATACTGCCTTAAGAGATGAAGGGGCTAGCTATCATTATTTGCCGCCATCTCGTTTTGTAAATATACATCCACTTGCTTTAAGAACTATTGAAAAAACTTTGATTCAGCATAATCTAAAATATGAAGAGGTCATTACTTGGAGTACAGATGGATTTTATAGAGAAACTAGAGAAATGGTAGATTATCGAGTAAGCGAAGGATGTAAGGTAGTAGAAATGGAGTGCTCAGCTCTAGCAGCCGTTGCTGAGTTTAGAAGTGCAATCTGGGGACAAATCTTGTTTACAGCAGACTCCCTTTCAGATATTAAAAAATATGACCCTAGAGGATTTGGTGGAGATTCCATAGACTATGCTTTAAAGCTTTCGTTGGACACATTAAAAAATTTTGATAAATAGAAAGCATTAAGGTAAATAGAAAACATTAAGATAAATATAAATCATTTAATAAAAAATAAAGAAATTAAGATCCAGGAATTATAACGAATATGGCAAAAAAATTGAAAGAATACTATGATCAAGAATATTTGGTGAATTTAGCAGACAAAATCTCAAAGGTTACGGATAAGTTTGATAGATATAAGTTTTTAGAACTAACTATACCTTCTATTGACAACTTGGAATTTACTCCCAGACAAGAACTTGTAGCCAATGCCTTATACGAATCTATAGACAGAGATTATATAGGTACACTAAATGTTTTTTACCAAATCCTTGGACCAGAACTTACGGGAAATTCTGGGGCCTTTTCAGAAGGCTGGTGGCTGTGGCCTATCGGCAAATATGTAGAATATTATGGAGCAGAGTATTTTATCCAATCCACAGATTTTTCTAAAGAATTAACCAAAAGATTTACCGGTGAATATTGTATGCGTCCAATATTAAAAAATTATCCGCAAAAAACTTTCGAACTTCTAAAGATATGGTCCACAGATGAAAATGAACGTGTGAGAAGACTTTCAAGTGAATGTATGAGAATAAGGCTACCATGGGCAAGGAAAACGGACATAGCACTTCAGTATTTCGATGACTTTGTAGAAGTTCTTGACAATCTTAAAAATGATCCCGATAAATATATTCAAAAATCTGTAGCTAATAACCTAAACGATTTGTACAAGGAAGATCCAGAAAAGTTTGTCTATATAGTAGACAAATGGGAGAGTCCAGATATGACTAAAGAGACTGAATGGATTATAAAACATGGCTCAAGGACGCTTGATAAGGAGAAGTCCTCGTAGGAAATTACAATTATGATATTAAAAGCTAGTTTAAATGATTCAAGAATCTTAGCCCAAATGGCGATTAAAATCTGGGACAATGACTCGGTAGAAGAATTGGAACAAGAGTTTAATGAGTTCGCAGTGAATTCTGATATGGCAAGTTTTATCAAATATGTAGATAAGAAACCAGTAGGCTTTTCCAATGTATCTATAAGATATGATTATGTAGAAGGCTGTGAAACTTCCCCTGTTGGCTACCTTGAGGGAATATATGTTGAGGATTGCTATAGAAATAATAATTTTGCAAGAGACCTAGTAGAAGCTTGCGAGGTGTGGGTAAAAAGCAAAGGAATAAAGGAATTTGCAAGTGATTGTGAATTGACAAATTTAGATAGCCTAGCCTTTCATCTGGCTATTGGCTTTAGTGAGGCCAATAGAATTATTTGTTTTAAAAAAGATATATAAATTTAGGAGGATCTTATGAATAGCAAAATGGCAACTTGGGTAGCTGTAGGGATAGCACTTGGGGCAGGAGTTGGTTCGGCTCGAGGAAATATTCCAGTAGGTATTGGAATAGGAATTATCTTGGGAGTGGTTGGAGGTTTATTGACTTCCAAACAAGGAGATAAAAATAAAAAGGCATAGGCCTTTTTTTATTTGACAAATGACACTGTGTCATCTATAATAAAAAAGTGACACGGTGTCATAAGAGGAGGATAATATGCCTAAAGATACTTTTCATAATCTAGACCAGGAAAAAAAGCAAAAAGTTACTAAAGTATTACTTGAGGAGTTTTCTCATAAACCATTTTCTGAAGTAAATGTAAAATCAATAGTTGAGAAAATTGGCATAGCTCGTGGTAGTTTTTACCAATATTTTGAAGATCTTGAGGATAGTTATTTTTATATACTTGATAAAAATACTCGTGATATACATTTGCTTTTTATGGCAACTTTGAAAAATAATAAGGGTGATATTTACAAATCTTTGAATGAATTTGGTGAAGATATTGCTGAAATAATTTTTGACAAAGATGTTTATAATTTATACAAAAATAAGTTTTTATATTGGGATGAAAATCTTAATAAAAGTTGGGAATGCTCACATGGGGATTTTAAGAAAGCTTTTAATAGGGCGGATTCTATGGGCATAGATATAGAAAAAATTTATTTTTTTAGGGCCGTTGTCCATAGCCTCATCGAGCGAAATTTTAGAGAAGAATGGGATAAGTCTACATTTGTAGAAAAGTATAAGATCCATATAGGGTGGATAAAGGAAGGAATTTTTTAATGCAATTAGGAGAAAGTTTATTTGATATAGGCTATTTGGCCTTGGTTGTAGCCTTGGGAGTAAGGTTACTTTTAGAAAATAGTAAAGAAGCAAAATTATTTGGTATTATGGCCATAGTTCTGGGAATTGGTGATAGCTTTCATCTATTACCAAGAGTGGTTTCTCATCTAAGTCCCGGAGGTCTTGCAGCACATACATCAGCTCTTTCTTGGGGTAAATTTGTTACAAGTATAACTATGACAATTTTTTATGTTTTATATTATTATTTTTATAGAAAACAAAGTGGAGACTATGACAATAAGAAGAAAATTTTAATTTACGCACTTGCTATTATAAGAATAATACTAGTAGCAATGCCACAAAATAATTGGGGATCAGCAAATGAATCATACCAATGGGGGATTTATAGAAACATTCCTTTCTTGATTATGGGCATTTTATTAATTATCTGGTCATACAAGGAAAAAGAAAAACCAGGTCTTAAAAATATGTGGTGGTTGATTTTACTAAGTTTTGCATTCTACATTCCGGTAGTGCTATTTGCAGACAAGTACCCTGCAGTTGGATCAATGATGATGCCAAAAACGGTGGCGTATCTATTTATAGTAGTGTATGGATTTAAATACTTTATAGGAGAATTTAAAGCAAAATCTATACTTGCTAGTTCCATTACAATGTTAGTTATGGGTCTATTAGCTGGAGCATTTTCTAGAGAATTTACAAAATTTTATAGTTTTAATGAAGATACCTATTTAAACCTTATCCATACCCATAGCTTGGCTCTTGGATTCTTGGCCTTAATGGGAATCTACTTGCTAGTTAGAAATAACGATGATAGAAAAATCCTTTCAATAAAAAAATCTTATCATACTTATATTACTGGTCTTACAATTACTGTTGTTGCTATGATTGTTAAAGGAATATTTACAGTAGTATCCCAAGGCAGACAAACTATTAACCAAGTGGCCATTGCTGGAATTTCTGGTATCGGTCATATAGTATTAACAATTGGTATTATTAGTTTGATGGTAAAAATTTATAAATTTGAAACTGAAAATAACATTATAAAAAAATCTATAAATAAAAAAGGATTAGCTAAAACTAGCTAGTCCTTTTACTTTATATCTTTAAATCCTATTATTTTTACAGAAGGCAGATCTTTTATATTTACTATTTTCTTCTTTGCAATATAATCAAAAATTAATTGAGGCATTTCTAGGGCAGATTCCCAGATTATTTGTGTCCCATCAAGTACTGGGAAATCTCCACCTCCTATTGCTCTGTAGTTGTTTGTAGCAAAAGTAATCATTTCATCATCAGTAATTTCATGGCCCCTATAAATAGCACTAGTAAGTCGTTTGCCTTTTTCTTTTGTATAATCAAAAGTATAGTCCACGCCAGAATATATGTCGTAATTAAAAATAAAATATTCGGGATTTTGTACTAGATTGCCTTCATCATCAATCATAAAATAATTAGAATTATATTCTAGTATTTCCTTAAACTCTTTACCGCTGACTTCAATTTTCATCAAAGTGTTGTTAAATCTATAATTTGAAAAAATATCTCTCATAGTAACTTCATTTGGTATGCCTTTAGCCTCTGAGGAATATATTGCAACTGCAGCAATGTCACAATCCGCATAGTCCATTTGAATTTGATTTATTAAATTAATGTAAGCATGACCATCAATTTGAACTTCTCTTACAGACTCTATTAGAGCAGATGGAAATATTTGCCCGCATTTTTGATCTAAGTACTTATTTACACCCACTAGATCATTTTCTACTAATTTTTCTAATTCTTCATTGGGAATTATTTCTCCCATATCCACTAACTTCACATCTCTATCTATTATGTTTTTGCCCTC
The DNA here is from genome assembly GCF_946893725.1 of Anaerococcus sp. Marseille-Q5996. GTDB lineage: Bacteria > Bacillota > Clostridia > Tissierellales > Peptoniphilaceae > Anaerococcus > Anaerococcus martiniensis. Next base: position 184,326 of record NZ_CAMPPE010000003.1, read on the forward strand.
ATCTATATATAGAGTAATTTCAGAAATCTTCCCGCCGGCAAAGCCAGGTTGGGTAACTACAATATCATTATAGATGCCAGATATTTCTTTATGGGTATGGCCAGTTAAAAATACATCAAAATTTAAATTTGAATAAAGCAAATCATAAGCTTCATTTTCTCCCGTCTGTGGGGTTAGCTCACGACCTGTTTCTAAGTCTCTTGCAAAACCACCATGGTAAGAAACAATTACAATATCGCAGTTTTCTTTATCCCTGAGTATTGGTAGATATTGCTCAGCAGTTTCCATAGCTGATTTAAATGATAGTCCCTGGATATTTTTAGGATTTTCCCAATTTGGGATGTATTGGGTTGTAATTCCTAAAATTCCAATTTTAATATTGCCTAAAGTTTTTGTAATATAAGGCTTAATATCAAGATAATTATCATTTTGTAAGGTATTTGCTGATAATACAGGGGCATCCAAATAATCTATATAAGATTTTAAATATTTCTTTCCATAATTAAAATCATGGTTTCCCAGAACAATTGCATCAGCTTTTAGTAAATTATAAGCACTTGCAAGATTTTTTAAATCATTGTTGTTATGGTAAAAAGTTCCTAGAGGAGATCCTTGAATATTGTCTCCATTGTCAATATAGACCACAAACTCATTTTCATCTCTCGCTTGGTCAATGTATGTTTTTATTTTTGACATTGAGAAAAGCTCACTTTTATTGGCGTCGGTAAAAGATTTATTTGAAATATAAGCATGGATATCGCTAGTTTCGAGTATTGTGATTTTCATAAAATCCTCCTATATACCATAAGCAAGTTTTTTGCGAAATCTGGTAGAAAGTAGCTCAACTACTAAAACCAATATCATAAGAGCAAGTAATATAACTCCAACCTCATTCCACCTATAGGCATTAATTGCAAATATAAGTGGAGCACCGATACCACCAGCTCCTACCAAACCAAGTGTTGTTGCATCACGGATATTCATATCAAATCTATAAATTATTGTAGATAGAAAGCTTGCAAAAAGTTGTGGCAAAATTCCAAATCTTATCTTGCCCCAAGTATTAATTCCAAGGGATTCAAAAGCTTCTAGTATGTCCGTGTCAATATTTGCAATTGTTTCTTGAAATAATTTTGTTAGCATACCAATAGATGTAAAGGTCATAGTCATAACCCCAGCAAAAGGCCCAGGTCCAGTAACTCTTATAAACATTAGCCCATAGACAATTGCTGGTATTGTTCTAATTAACAAGATAAGTATTTTAAAAATTTCTGCAATCACTCTGGGAACAATATTTGCAGATGATAAAAATGCCAGTGGTAGGGAGATTAAGGCTCCTATTAATGTCCCAACAAAGGCTATACAAACAGTCTCAAAAATCAAATACCAAAGTCCACCTCCAGAAAAATCTGTCAAAAGACTCATATCTGGATGGATAATTCCACCCAAGATTGATTTTATAATTCCGACACCCTTTGAACTTGTTTTTGAAAAATCCATAACACCTGATGACCAAATTAGGAGGGCAATGGTTATAATTGTAAGTATTGTGCGTATAAGTTTATAATTTGGTTCAGCCTTTAAAACCTTTTCTATTTTTTGATCCATTTAATCCTCCTAAGCTAACCTTTTTCTAATTGTTCTAGAAATTAATTCTATTACAAAGACAGTTATTACAAGGGCAAACAAAATTGTGCCGACTCTGTTATAATCACGCCATCCAATATTTTCATTAATCAACAATCCAAGACCTCCAGCACCTACATAACCTAAAATTGAAGCGTAGCGGACATTTCCTTCAAAGTTAAATAGGGAAGTAGAAATGTATGTTGCCATAATTGACGGGATTACTCCCTTAAAAAAAGCCATTGCTCTAGTGTAGCCCATAGAAATCATTGCTTCATAAGCACCTAAATCTTGAGTTTCTATTTCTTCATACATTATCTTTCCAACATAGGCAAAGGAAAATACAAAAATCGCAAAGGTTCCAGCTAGGGTTCCTAGTCCAAAAACATATGTTGCAATTAGGGCGATAACTAGGGTTGGTAGGGTCCTTAAAATAGTAAATATTAATTTAAAAAGCCAGTTTATAAATTTATTATTTACCATATTTGAAGCTGATAAAAAAGCTACTGGTAAGGCTAAGAATGCTCCTAAAAATGAACCGAAGAGTGACATTTTTATAGTATCAAAAGTTGGACCAATTACTTTAGGCAAATAATCCCAATCTGGATTAAATAAGTCTTTTAAAATAACTAATAAATTATGACCATTTCGAGCTAGTATTTTGCTATTAAAACCTGTCACTTTGAGGGCAATGATTAAAAATACTAAAAGAATAAGTGATATAAGCAAAGAATTGGATTTTTTTTCTGTAACTACTTTTCCATTTGAAAGAGTAATTGTTTTTGCTTTAAAAATATTATCCATAATTTACTCCACAACAATATTTTTAGGGTCTTGGCCATAGATATTTCTAATTACATCTACATTTACTTCAGATGGCTTACCATCAAAAGCTAGCTGGCCTTTTTTGATTCCTAGAATCCTATCTGAATATTCTAAAGCTGTCTCAACATCATGGATATTTACAATTACAGTAATACCATTTTCACGATTTAGATTTTGAAAATAGTTCATAACTTGGCGGCTAGATACGGGGTCTAAACTTGCAATAGGCTCATCTGCCAAGATTATTTTTGGATTTTGAACAATGGTTCTTGCAAGGGCAACTCTTTGCTTTTGTCCACCAGAAAGTGCATCTGTACGTGAGTAGGCTTTATCCAAAATATCTACACTATCCAAGGCTTCTAGAGCTTTTCTTTTCATATCATTACTATAAATGCCAAATAACTTTTGGAAAAAGTTTAGGTCTGGCACAAAAGTATTTAGTACGTTTTTTTGGGCAGTAGTTCTTTCAACTAGGTTAAAACCTTGAAAAACCATACCAATTGTTCGTCTGTAATCCCTTAGTGCCTGGCCATTTAACTTCGATACATCTTTTCCATCTACAACTAATTGTCCGCTAGAAATCTCGTGCATTTTATTAATTGTACGAATAAGGGTAGATTTACCAGCCCCTGATGATCCAATTATAGATACAAACTCTCCATCTGCAATTGTTAGATCTATATCTTTAAGTGCTAAAAATCCACCTTCATATGTTTTTGATACATTTTTAAATTCTATCATTATAATTCCTTCATTAAAAAATAAGACCTAAAACCCCTTAGGGCATAGGCCTTTTTAGTTTTTATTTTATATGTTCTTAGTTAGCATCTCTTGCCATTTTTTGTACTTCACGTTCTGAATCATAGTCAGCTGGATTTGCTTTTTCATATCCATTGTGAGTATAAATAGCAATTACTTCTTTACCTTCATCTGTGTTACCAATGTTGATAAATGCATTTTGTAAGGCTTCAATAAGCTCTGGTGTCATTTTTTCGCTTGATTCTGATACTGAGATTGTATCATTCATCATTTTATCTGTTACACCAATTACTTGAACATCTGTGAAAATATCATTTTTGCCACCAAATTCGCTTTGCCATTGATCAACAAAGTCCATTCTTGCATCAGCATATGTTACAAGAACATCGATTTGACCTGTAGCAAGTCTTGCAAATGAAGATGGGTAAGAATCTGCTTGAACTGCATTTGATAAATCAGAAATTGTGTGTTCATAATTATTTTTTAACCAAAGTGATGGATATAGGTATCCAGCTGGAGAAGTAGGTCCCATTACTGCCCAGTTTGCAGAGTCAAGGTCTTCCCAAGATAATTTTTCACCATTATTTATTTTTGCAGCAAGTTCTTGTCCTTTTTCAGAAGGACCAGCTAATACTAGACCCCTGTAAAATGTTACTTGATCATCCACTTTTTCTGTTGGCGCTTTGTCATTCCATTCTTTTGCATCATCAGATTCAATTGATAGTCCATTACGTGTTGCTGTAAGAATTGCTTCAACACCATCATCATATGTTACATAAGTTCCACCTGGAATAAATCCAACATCAACTGTTCCAGCACTCATTGCTTCACCAGTTGCTTCGTATGATGTACCAACAGAAATATCTACATCTTCTACTTCGTAACCTTCTTTTGATAATTCTTCTTTTAGCATATCTTTTAGTGGTTCAGTAGCTGTGATAATTTCCTCTGGTTCACGAGATGGTACAAATTGTACTGTTAATTTATCGATAGCTTTATTTTCTTCTGTTGTTTCTGTGCTTGCAGTTTCACTTGTGTTTGCTTCATCTGTATTTTCTGGTTGATTATCAGCATTATTTCCACAAGCTGTAAAAGCAAGGGCTGTCATTAGTGTCATACCTAATGAGAAAATTTTATTTAATTTCATAATTCCTCCTAAAAATTAAATCCAAGTATATTATACAATATTTTCATGACTTGTAAGACATTTGTATGTAAAATAAAATTTACATTTTTAATTAAATTTATTAGTATGATATGTATATGAATATGAGTAAAAATAAATTATTTTATGAAAACTATAATGACTTATGTGATTGTGCATTTTGTTGTTTTTATATAGAAAATATTGAAAATCAATACCATGATTTGTCACAAATTTTAAATAAATGGGGGATAGACATTAAAAAACCCTTTGAAGCACCCATTCCATACTTGGAGAAAGATAATATAATATTTCCTTTTGCTCAATACATTGTAATGGGTAAGTATAGTAAGGAAATAATAGAAAATATTGAAAATGAAAAAATAACTTTAGCTAGGAATTATCCAGATCCAAAAATAGACGAGGACTATTTTATAATAGAGATTGGACCAATTTTATTTAATAAAAATCTAGCTAGAAAAGATTTATTGTTAGAACTCGGAGAATAGTATGGATATGCTTAAAGAATTTTTAAGAAAAACAGGCATAGGAGTTAAAGAATTTTTAAAGGCTTCAATAATTTCTGCTGCCATTAGCTTTATTGTATTGCTAATTGGTTTAAAGATTGGAGATGTGCCTTATTATGGATTGGTGGCAATATTTATAGCAATAGTTGATCTATTGCCAGTTTTAGGAAGTGGGATTATTTTAATTCCTTGGTCAATCATTTCATATTTTATGGGGAATCCTCACTTGGCTTTAATCTTGATAATAGTCTTTGTAATAACTTTTTTAATAAAACAATTATTGCTGCCCTTACTTTTAGGAAAAAGCATTGGATTAAAACCCTTGTATACAATAATCATAACCTTAATTTCTATGATTGTTCTGACTCCAGCCATAGGTGCTATTGTTGGTTCGGTAATATCAATTATAATTGCGGTAATAATTGATATGAACAAATCTAGAAAGTTATGATTTTAGAGTTTTAATAAGTCTTATAGACTTAAATATTAGATATGATATAATATTAATTATTCGACTAGACTGAAGGAGGATTTCATGGCAGATTATATTTTAAGCGCAGAATCAATCATAGACTTAAATATTGACTTTGTAAATGAACTTGGCATAAGCATAATAAATTCAAATTACCAGCTAAATAATACAAACTACATAGATGATTTTGGACAGACACTAGATATGAAAACATTTTATGATAACATGGCTGAAGGCAGTAATCCTTCAACTTCTAGGATAAATACTGGTGAGTATATAGATTATTTAAAACCACTATTGGAACAAGGTCAAGATGTAGTACACATTTGCTTATCAACAGGTATGTCAAGCCAATATGAATCTCTATTAGAAGCTATTGATTTTCTAAAAGAAGATTTCCCAGAAAGAAAAGTCTATCCAATAGATTCTAAAATGGCATCAGCTGGCGTTGGATTATTGGTTACAAAATTATCAGAACTAAAAAATGAAGGTCTATCTGCCAAAGTACTTTATAATTGGGCAGAAAATAATAAACTTCACGTAATTAATTATACAAGTAATGAAAATTTAGAGTATGTAGCCAGAGGTGGTAGAATTTCAAAAACAGCTGCTAGTATCGGTGGAGTTTTACATATTTGCCCACTAATAGAAGTAGATAATGATGGTAAATTGATAGTTACTAGTAAAATAAGAACAAGAAAAAAACTTCTAAATACCATGGTTAATAAAATGGAAAATAATATTATCGGTGGTCAAGATTATGATGAGAAAGTATTTATATCAACAGCAGATAATATAGAAGTTGCAGAGAAACTAAAATCAATGATAGAAGAAAAATTTCCAAATATTGATGGGGGTGTAAAAATATTTAATATTGGTCCAACGATTGGTAGTCATATAGGACCAGGAACAATTGCTCTATTTTATTGGGGAGAAGAGAGAATGCTTGGCTATAAAAAATAAGTCTATGTTAGACTTATTTTTTTATTTGTATTCAAAATATTTTACATTGCCATCAAAGTAGACTAAATCACCCTCAGGATAATTCCATATAGCTTGCAATTTTTTAGGAAAATTAATTCCATCTTGATTTTTTTCATAATCACTACATTTTGCAGTCCAAGGAATATAATCGACAGATCCATTATCCTTTACTGCTGCTCGATCTTCGGTATAAAATTTTATCATTTCGTAATTTTCATTAAAAGTAAATATTCCTGACACGGTAATGCCATTATTTTTTATATTTGCCTTTATATTATAGGGGTCGATTTCTTCAAAATAAATATCATTTTCAAGCAGAGCTGAAGGAACAAATAAAGACTCACCAAGATATGTACACAAGGCCCCAGCATCCATAACAGGTCCTTTTTGGTCAAAAAGAGTAATATTTTTACCAATGACACCCTTCATACCGCCCTTTCCATCATAAATATAATCATAACCTTCAAAAGGAATACCAAAAAGTGAACTTTTTATGTAAGCAATACGAGCTGGGTTTTTAGCAAAATTATACTGATTATAATCCATTTTTAATTTTGGTTTTTCAGGATTCTGAATAAAGTCTGTTCCTGCGAAGAAAATATTAATATAATTCATTTTTTTATTACCTATATATCCATTCTTTTCCATATATTTTTGAATGGCGGTAGGATATTCTTCAAAATCTTCTTTAGTAAAAACATCATTATCAATATTTGACTCTTGCATTATTTTTTCTAAATCGTCATTAAATTCATTTTTTAATGGGGAGTAGGAAATGTTAAAGTAAACTAACATAGACCCAATTACTACTAGCAAGATACCAATAAAAAGCATAATATTTTTTTTAATTCCCTTCATATAATTTTTCTCCGTATTCTTCAACCCTTGTTAAACCACTTTCCAATTTATTATACAAATTGAATAATTGAGTAATTTCTTCATCAGTAAAATCTTTGAATAATAAAGTCAAAGTTTCTAAATGCTTGGCTGTCATTTGATTTGAGTATTTAAAAAATTTATCAGTAACATCAATATTTAATGAATTCTTAGATCCTTTTATAAATTTTATATATCCCTTTTCTTCTAAAGGCTTTGCCAATTTTTTAATATTTTGCCTAGAACAACCCATCATATTACCAATCTGGCTTAGATTTCTATTTTCATTCATATTTAAAGCAATTGCTAGCATTAGCCATTGCTTGATTGTGATGTCTGTTTGGATTTTTTCACAAGCTGTTTGAAGCCTATTTGATAATATAAAAATATTTGCAAAAATCATTTGTTTTGCATCTATTAAGTAATCTTCCAAATTAACCTCCCCCTTGTAGTAACTAGTTACTATTATAATCTAATACGTTTTCATTGTCAATATTTTATTTATCGTTTATAATTAGATAAAATATAAGTAATAAATAAAGGAGATATTATGACTGATTTTATCGATAAAGAAAAAATTGAGCAAGCTTATAAGCTAATTGATAATGCCCAATATGCCGTTATTTCCTTAGCAAAAGATAATGAACCTTATGGTATACCAATGTCTGTTGCTAGGATTGGTGATACTTTATATATTCATACTGGTCAACATGGCCAAAAAATCGATTATTTAAATACAAATCCTAAAGTGAATCTAACCTTTGTAGGAGAAGTTAATATTCCTAATTTATACGATAAAGACCAAGCCAATCAGATGGCAGCAGATCCTTCCAAGCATGGTAAGTTTGTAAATACTGTGTTTACTACTAATTTTGAATCTGTTATTATTAAGGGCGCGGCTAAAGAAATTATTGATGATGATCAAAAAATAGAAGCAATGCGTGCTATTTGTCAAAAATATACTCCTGATATGATGGATTATTTTGATATCCCTATTAAAAGAAGTTTGGGAATAACAAAAATTTTCAAAATTGAAATTAAAGATTTAAGATTAAGAAAAAAACAAGTTAAGATTTAGAAATATGAAAAAATTAAGCAAAATTAAGTATTTAGAATTTTATATCTTCAGCATTTTATTGATGGTTTTTGCCTTATTTTTGGATTCTCCAATTGATATTTACAATGGGCTAGTGAAAATTCTTACTTCTCCTAGTATCTTAGTATCAGACTATATGCAAATTGGAGGAGTAGGGGCCAGTTTTATGAACGCTGGTTTTATGCTTTTGATTTCTCTTATAATTGCAGAAAAAAGTGGAGCAGCCATTACTGGTGCCTTGATAGCAGGTTTATTTACCCTAACAGGTTTTGGTTTCTTTGGAAAAAATATCTTAAACTCTATACCACTTATGATTGGCGTTTATATTTATGCAAAAATAAAGAAATTAAGTATTGCAAATTATATACATGTTTTATGTTTTGTAACTGGCATAAGTCCTTTGGTGAGCTTATTTATTTTTGGTTTGGATTTTACATTAGTTCAAGGAATTATTTTAGGATTTTTATCTGGTATAATAATAGGGATAATTATTGTTCCAATATCATCAAATTTTGTAAAGTTCCATGACGGTTATTCACTTTATAATATTGGTTTTACAATAGGTGTAATAGGAATAGTCTTTGCTGGTTTATTAAGAATGTTTAATAAAGAAATACCAAGCATATCCGTAATTTATGAAGGAAATGATATATATGCATTTGCTTTTATTCTTATATTTTGCCTAGGACTAGTAATTATTGGACTTATAAAAAATAAAGGTTTGAGTGGATACAAAGATATTTTAAACCATAGTGGTAAGCTAATTACCGACTACACTATTGAATCAAATAGAAATCTTGTGATGATTAATATGGGTCTGACTGGTCTTATTGCAATTATTTTTGTAAAATTAAGTAATGGTATCTTCAATGGTCCTATAATAGGTGGAATTTTTACAATAATTGGATTTGCTGCATTTGGTAAACATCCACGTAATGTATTGCCAATTATGATGGGGGTATTTTTAGCTAGCAATTTAAATAAATATGAACCATCAAGCACAACTGCAGTTTTGACAGGATTATTTTCAACAACTATAGCACCCCTAGCTGGAGAATTTGGATTTTTAGCAGGGATTATTGCAGGATTTTTGCATAAAGCTGTAGCAACCAATACAGGTTTGATACATGGTGGTCTAAATTTATACAACAATGGCCTAGCAGGAGCTTTTGTTGCAGCTGTCTTGTTGCCGATATTTAGAGATTTAAAAGAAAGGCGTGAACGTGATTAAGGAAAGAGATAAGGCAAGAAAAATTTTAAATGTAATGGTTGAATACTTTGTCCTTAATAATTTTCAAAGTATAAATGCCAATATAAATATAGATAAAAAATCTACAAGTGTTTTCATAGAAGGAGTTATAGATCCAAAAGTTTTAAATATAGAAGAACTAAAAGACGAATTAAAAACGCCAAGAGTCTTAGCCTATGATGATTATTACGATGGGTTGATGGACTCTGATAGTGAAGAGGAATTAAAAGTTATAGGATATTTGGTTGATGAGTCTGATATAAAACTTGATGGAAATGTTTTAACTGTAAAACTAATAAGAAATCATATCTAAGAATATAAGAAAGCGATTAGCTTAAGTAATGGTTTTTAGTTTCAAAATTATATAAAGAAAATTACTACTAAAGAATAAAATAAAAACTGATATAGATTTGTGGTTAGAAGAAAATAATTTAATTTAGTGAAGTAAAAATTAAAAGGACCTGGATATTATTCAGGCCCTTTATTTTTGTTTTTTATTTATCGTTTTTTTCAATATCAGCTTGAGCAGCAGCTAGTTTTGCTATTGGTACTCTAAATGGTGAACAAGATGCATAATCTAAACCAACATTATATAAGTATTTTACAGTGGATGGTTCACCGCCGTGTTCTCCACAAATTCCTAAGTGTAGATCTTTATTTGCTGATCTACCTTTTTCTACAGCTGTTTCAACTAAGAAACCTACACCTTTCTGATCTAATACTTGGAATGGATCTTTTGCAAATAAATCTTTTTCTAGGTATAAAGGTAAGAATTTGCCAGCATCATCTCTTGATAGACCAAATGTCATTTGTGTAAGGTCATTTGTACCAAAGCTAAAGAAATCTGTGATTTCTGCTATTTCGTCAGCTGTTATAGCTGCTCTAGGGATTTCTATCATTGTACCTACAAGGTATTTGATTTCTTTTCCTTTTTCTTCGAATACTTTTTGGATTTCATCATTTACTTCATCAATTACATATTTTAATTCTTTTACATCACTTGATAAAGGTATCATTATTTCTGGAATTACTTCAATTCCTTCTTCATGGCAGTGAATTGCTGCTTGAATAATTGCTCTTGCTTGCATTCGAGAAATTTCTGGGTATCTTACTCCAAGTCTAAGTCCTCTAAAACCTAGCATTGGGTTTACTTCTTCAAGCTCACTAATTCTTTCTCTTACTCTAGCTGGCTTTATGTCAAGTTCTACAGCTAGGTCTCTGATTTCAGCTTCACCTCTTGGTAAAAATTCGTGAAGTGGTGGATCTAAAAGTCTTACTGTTACTGGTCTATCACCCATAAGTGTGTAGATTTGGTAAAAGTCATCTTCTTGCATTGGTAGGATTTTTTCTAGGGCGGACTTTCTTGTTTCTAAATCATTTGCTAAAATCATTTTACGGACTTGGAAAATCCTATCTTCTTTAAAGAACATATGCTCTGTACGGCAAAGGCCAATTCCTTCAGCCCCAAATTCTAGGGCTTGTTCAACATCTCTTGGAGTATCTGCATTTGTTCTGATTTTCATATCTCTAAATTCATCAACCCATTCCATAAATTTGCCGAAGTTTCCTTCTAATTGAGGAGATTGAGTTTCTAGACTTCCGATATAAACTTCACCTGTAGAACCATTTAGAGAAATTGTATCATCTTTTGTATAAACTTTATCGCCAATTCTCATTGCGCCTTCATCTTCATCAATATGAATATCGCTTGCACCTGATACACAACATTTACCCATACCACGAGCTACTACTGCTGCATGGCTTGTCATACCTCCACGAGCTGTTAATATACCGTTTGCTTTTACCATTCCTTCAAGATCTTCTGGAGATGTCTCTTCACGAACTAGTATTACTTGCTCTCCATCTGTTGCTCTAATAGCGGCATCTTTTGCTTTAAAGGCAATTTTACCAACAGCTGCACCTGGAGATGCTGCAAGACCTTTTGTTACAGCTTCATTTGATTTTTTAGCTTCATCTGTAAAAGTAGGGTGGAGTAGACCATCTAAATCTTTTGGATTTACTCTTAAAACAGCTTCTTTTTTATCAATTAATCCTTCATCTACCATATCTATGGCAGCTTTTACTGCAGCATGAGCTGTTCTTTTACCATTTCTTGTTTGAAGTAAGAATAATTTTCCTTCTTGGATAGTAAATTCCATATCCTGCATATCTTTGTAGTGTTCTTCAAGTTTTTTTGCAGTGTAAGAAAACTCTTGGTAAACTTCTGGCATAGCATCCTTAAGTGTTGAGATTTCTTGTGGGGTTCTAACACCAGCTACAACATCCTCACCTTGGGCATTTATCAAATATTCACCAAATAATTTGTTTTCTCCAGTTGCTGGGTTTCTTGAAAATGCTACACCAGTTCCAGAAGTATCTCCCATATTTCCGAAAACCATGGTTTGGACATTTACAGCTGTACCCATAGAATCATCAATATCATTTAATTTTCTATAAAGAATCGCACGGTCATTTCCCCATGATTTAAATACAGCAGATATAGCTAAATCCAATTGCTCACGTGGATCTTGTGGGAAATCTTCTCCTTTAAGTTCTTTATATTTTGCTTTATATTCTTCTACTAATTCTTTAAGGTCATCTGCATTTAGGTCGGTGTCGTTTTCAACATTTCTATCCTTTTTCTTAGCAGATAATAGTTTTTCAAAATTGTTTTTATCTAGTTCCATTGCAACATCTGCAAACATTTGGATAAATCTTCTGTAAGAATCATAAGCAAATCTTTCGTTTTCAGTTTTTTTAGCCAAACCCAAAACAGCATCATCATTTAAGCCTAGGTTTAAGATGGTATCCATCATACCTGGCATAGAAATAGGCGCTCCTGATCTTACTGAGACTAAAAGTGGATCATCTGTAGATCCAAATGTTTTTCCGTTTTCTTTTTCAAGGCCTTTGATATGTTCTGAAACTTCGTTATTTAAGTCATCCCATAACTTTTGATCTTCCTTATAAAACCTTGTACATGCTTCAGTTGTAACGGTAAAACCATAAGGTACGCAAATACCCATTGTAGTCATTTCGGCAAGATTTGCGCCTTTACCACCCAAAAGGGCCTTCATTTCTTTGTTGCCCTCATTAAAATTATAAACATATTTTTCGGTCATTATTTTTCCCTTTCTCTATTTATATTTTCGATGTTGCTGATTATGTATTCTGAAGTTTCTTCGATTGATTTGTATGTAACATCTATTATAGTACAATCCAAATCCTCCATTAGCTCCTTTGCATAGGCTATTTCATTTTCGATACGCTTTAAATCTGAATAATGAGAATCTGAAGAAAGGTTAATAGATTTTAGTCTTTCTTCTCTGATTTTTTGTAGCCTATGTGCATCAAGGGTCAAGCCAAAAATTTTCCTAGAATCAATTTCAAAAAGTTCACGTGGAACTTTTGCATCTAACAAAATAGGAACATTTATGACTTTATATCCAATACTTGCTAGATATACTGAAAGAGGAGTCTTGGATGATCTTGAAACTCCTATTATACAAATATCACAATATTTTAGTCCCTTAAAATCCCTACCATCATCATATTTTATAGCAAATTCCAAGGCATCTAAACGTTTGTAATTGTGGACTATGTCTAAATCATCATTAGAAAAACCATCAACAGGGTCTATGCCCAAAAATTCAGAAATTTTATTTAGAGAATAGCTAGCATAATTAATGGTAAGTATAGCCTTATCTTTGCCAAAATTTTTAAGAAACTTATTGTGATCTGGGTCATTTAGAGAGTTGAAAATTATTTTATATCCGTTATTGCTATCAATTTGATCTAAAACATCTGATAAATTCTCTAATGCTCTTACATTAGCAAAGGTTTTCTCGATGTATTGTATTTCAAATTTTTCCATAGTATTATGCGCTAGCCTCGATATACCGACACCATCTGTATCTGAAATTACAAAAACAAATAAATCCATAAATTTCCTCCTCTAACCCTAGCAATATTATAACACTATTTTTTGAATATGAAAATATTTTCATAAATAATTTGTTGGCAAAAATCATTCAAAAATATTAATAAATTTAAAGATTATTTTGTAATAAATATTATATTAGAATAAGTAAAAATGTTTTCATATGCAAATAGGATTTTTGACAAAATAGTTTATGGTAATATAATGATAAATGAAAATTAATATGAAATTGTAAAAGAGGAGTAAATTGTAAGTGCTTTTAGAGAAAAGATGGTTGGTGCAAATCTTTAGCTACAAGCTTTTGAAGGTTGCTTTTACATAATTTCAATGTGGTACGCATAAGTACATTAAGAGTCTTTTAATTAAAAGGAATTTAGGTGGTAACGCGATAACTCGTCCTAGAGCTATGGTCTTGCCACCTTTTTTAAATGCGAACTAAAAGGAGAAATAATGGAAACAAAATATAATCCTAGTGGATTTGAAAAAGAAATCTATAAAAAATGGGAAGATGGTGGATATTTTAAAGCAGATGTAAACAGGGATAAAAAACCATTTACTATAGTTATGCCACCACCAAATGTTACAGGTCAATTACACCTAGGACATGCTTTAAATAATACAATCCAAGATATAATCATTCGTTACAAAAGAATGGCAGGTTTTGAAGCACTTTGGATACCAGGAACAGACCACGCATCTATATCTACAGAAGCAAAGGTAGTTGGCAAAATTCGTAGCGAAGGTCATACAAAAAAAGAACTAGGCCGTGAAAAATTCTTAGAAGAAGCCTGGGCTTGGACAGAAGAATACGGTGGTACTATCAAAAGACAATTAAGAACTATTGGTGTTTCTTGTGATTGGGACTATGATAGCTTTACTATGGATGAAAATCTAACTCGTGCAGTAAAACGTGTTTTCAAAAAAATGTACGATGATGGTTTAATTTACCAAGGTAATCGAATTGTAAACTGGGATCCAGAAGCAGAAACTGCTATCTCAGATGCCGAAGTTTACCATGTAGAAAAAGAGGGCAATCTTTGGTACATCAAATACTTCTTTGAAGATAGTGACGAATATATTACAATTGCTACAACCCGTCCAGAAACTATGTTTGGGGACCTTGCAGTTGCAGTAAATCCAGAAGATCCTAGATTTAAAGATAAAATTGGCAAAAATTTAATTTTACCAGTAGTTGGAAGAAAAATTCCTTTAATTGAAGATGAATATGTAGATATGGAATATGGTACTGGTTGTGTAAAAATTACTCCAAGCCATGACCCAAATGACTTTGAAGTTGGAGAACGCCACAATCTAGGCCAATGTGTAGTAATAGATACAAAAGGTCATATCACTGATGATTATGGTCAATACTCTGGCCTTGATAGATACGAAGCCCGTAAACTTTTAGTAAAACAATTAGAAGATGAAGGATATTTAGAAAAGATTGAAACTCTAACCCATGCTGTAGGATACAGTGAGAGAACAAATGTTGTTATAGAACCTCTTATTTCTAAACAATGGTTTGTAAAAATGGATGAACTTGCAAAGATGGCTGCTGAAGTTTACCAAAATGGAGAGCTAAAATTAATTCCAGATTCTTTAGGTAAAACCTATATGAACTGGCTAAACAATATAAGAGACTGGACAATTTCCCGTCAGTTATGGTGGGGACACAGGCTTCCAGTATTCTACACTGATGATGGAGAAATAATAGTTTCAGAAGAAGAGCCAGATGAAAATGGAATGCTAAACGGTGTTCATGTTACCCAAGAAGAAGACACACTTGATACATGGTTCTCATCAGCACTTTGGCCATTTGCAACCCTTGGTTGGCCAGTAGAAAATGAAAAATTAGACTATTTCTTTCCAACAGACATTTTAGTAACAGGTTATGACATCATATTCTTCTGGGTAATCAGAATGGTATTTGCATCCCTTTATACAACAGAAAAAGTACCATTTAACCATGTATTATTTACAGGACTTATCCGTGACCCACAAGGCAGAAAAATGAGTAAGTCCTTAGGAAATGGTGTTGATCCAATTGATGTTGTAAACGAGCATGGTGCAGATGCACTAAGATTTACTCTTATTACTGGAAATAGTCCAGGAAATGACATGCGTTATGATGAAAAAAGAGTAATCGCCAGCCGTAATTTTGCCAATAAATTATGGAATGCAACTCGCTTTGTCCTAATGAATATCGAAGAAGGTGATGACCTAGACTTCTCAACCATAGAAAACCTTGCCCTAGAAGATAAATGGATTTTAAAACGCTTAAATAATGTTATAGAAGAAGTAACAAAAAACCTAGAAAAATATGAAATAGGTCTTGCAGCAAGCAGAATCGAAAACTTTATATGGGAAGAATACTGCGACTGGTACATCGAATTTGCAAAATTAAGATTAAATGCAGATGATCAGGCAGCTAAGTCAGATGTAAAAAAAGTTTTATTATATGTACTAAATAAAATGATAGCCTTACTTCATCCATTCATGCCATTTATCACAGAAGAAATCTACTCAGCCCTTCCAAACAAAGATGATATGCTGATAGTAGAAGAGTGGCCAAAATTCAATGAAGAGTTTGAATTTATAGATGAAGAAGCAACAGTAAATTCAGCTATAGAAGCTATTACAGCAATCAGAAACCAAAGGTCAACCTTAAATGTAGGGGCAAAAACCAAACAAGATTTAATAATCCTTGCAGAAAATGAAGATTACAAAAATCTACTAGAAAATCTAAAAGGTCAATTTAAAAATCTTGCAAATTCTAACCAAGTGGATATATATCTAAAAGAAGAATTTGATGGAGATAAAGAAAACCTAGTAAATCTAGTATTTAATGAATTTTCTGTTCTAATGAGTCTGGATGATTTAATGGACTATGAAAAAGAACGTGCTCGTCTAAAAGATGAGATTAAAAGACTAGAAAGCGAAATTAAAAGAGCAAGTGGTAAGTTAAATAACGAAAACTTCGTAAGCAAGGCTCCAGAAGCTGTTGTAAATGAAGAACGCGAAAAGCTTGCTAACTACGAAGATTTACTAGAAAAAACCAAGGCATCATTTGAAGAAATCAAGGATAAGTAATGTACGAATATTTTTCTTATATATATGATAAATTAAGCTTTGATATAGACTATGAAGGCTATGCGAAAAACATCTTAAATCTTTTAGATAAGTACAATAATAAAAGAGAAAACATGCTGGAGCTTGCTGCAGGCTCTGGTATGCTTACTCATTATTTTTTTGATGAGTTTAAGAATATTGATGCCTTGGATATTTCACCAGATATGCTAAATGTTTTTGCTGAAAAATATGATAATGACAATGTAAATTTGATTTATTACGATATGGTCGAGTTTGAAAATCCTGATAAATATGATTTGATAGTAATCCTACTAGATTCCATAAATTATGTAACAGACCCAAAAGAATTACAAAAACTTTTTGACAATTGCTATAAAAATCTTAAAGATAATGGATTATTAGTTTTTGATATAAATTCAGAATATAAGATGAAAGAAGTTTTTGGTTCAAATTGTTATGTTTATGAGTATGAAGATATTTTCTATACTTGGGACAACTTTTATGAAGATGATTTGATAGATATGCATTTGAATTTTTTTGTGGAGAATAAAGATGGTTGCTATGATAGGATTTACGAATATCAGTTGGAACGAGTGTATACTGTAGATCAAGTAAGTCAAAAAGTAAAAGAAGCTGGCTTTCATGATATAAAAACCTATGATGAAGATGATTTTGGTCCGGTTAAAGCAGATAGTTTACGAATTTTATTTAGTGCAGTAAAGGAAAAATAATGACAAAGGGAATTGTAAAATTTTTTGATAACGAAAAAGGATATGGTTTTATAAATTCTGATAATGTAGATTATTTTGTTCACTTTTCTAATATTATTTCAGATGAAGATTACAAAAAATTATCTGAGGGCGATCAAGTTTGTTTTGAAATTATCGATCAGCCTCGCGGTCCTTCTGCAATAAATGTCCAAAAAGTGGAGGAGTAGACATGCTTGATTATTTATTTCCTATACTAATAATATTATTATTTTTACCTCAAATTCATTATTTCAAAAAAACTCGTGATTACAAAAAAATGAATGTAGGAAGAAAATGGTTTGTAAAGCTAAAACAAACTTTCGATGACCATAGTGAAATGTACATTACAAATACAGACGGTCATGATATTTTCGTAAGATTATATGAAAATGAAAATCCAAAGGGAATTGTACAAATTGTCCATGGTATGGCCGAGCATTCTTACAATTATTTAGATTTTATAAAATTTTTAGTAGATAATGGATACACAGTTATATCCCACGACCATAGGGGACATGGCAAAAGTATTTCTGAAAAATATCCAAATGGGTATATGAGACTATCTGAAGAACTAATTGATGATACCTATGTAGTTAATAAATTTGTACAAAGCAAACATCCATACTTGCCAGTTTATATGATTGGTCATTCAATGGGATCGATGGTTGCTCGAACCTACTTACAAAATCATGATGATTCTATCGATAAATTAATTCTAATAGGAACAGTCGAGCATAGCAAAATTGCTGGGTTTGGAGTATTTTTAGGAAATATTATCTCTTTTTATTTTGGTGAATACCAGGCAGCTATTCTTTCACCACTATTGCCGGGAGATGGTAGAGATACATGGATTTCTTACAATATGGACAATGTTATAGAAAAAAGAAATGATAGCTTTAGGGTATTTCAATTTTTAGAAAGAGGAGTTGTTACAATTATTGACTTAAATAATAAGATGTCAAAGGTTAATGATTACAAACTACAAAATCCTAAGCTTAAAATTCATTCAGCAACTGGTGCAGATGATATAGTAACAGGATCTGACATTGGCCTAGAAAGTTCTATAAAAACTTTAAGACAAGCTGGCTATAATAATATCAGCCAGAAAGTCTACCCAGAAATGCAACATGAAATTTTAAATGAAAACAACAAAGAAATAGTCTATGAAGACATTTTAGAGTTCTTAGATGAATAAATAAAGCTCCTAGATAGTTCTAGGAGTTTTATTTTGTCATTTTATATTCGTAAAGTCTGACACCTGGGGCGATTGTTATATCAGATATGTTTGCATGGCTTAGCATATCAGCAGCAAATTCACTGCGTCTAGTAGATCCACAATAAAGAACTAGAGATTTATCAGTATCTATCTTGTCAAGATTTTCTAAAATCTCATAATAGGGAATATTTATAGACCCAGGAACGTGTCCATCCAAATACTCGTCTCTTGTCCTAACATCTATTATAAAATATTTTTCTAAATTATTTTCCAGTTCATTCCCGCTTATTAATTTGTATTCCATATTTTCTCCTTAAAACCATTATACCAGGAAATTCGATTGCTATAAATCGCTGAGTTTTATATAATAAATTATAATAAATAAGGAATATAAAATAAGGAGTTCATAATGAATTATATACAATTAAACGAAAATATTCACAAAGAAGTAAAGGATTTAATCGAAAAGGTGAAGTCTTCTACAGCTAGGACAAAAGAAAATGCCTTTTATGAATTATATGCACTTTTAGCAGGCCACCACGAGGCTGAAGAAAAAGTAATTTTTCCAAAAGCACTTGAAAATGTGAAAAACAAGATGATAAAGACACAACATTAGAAATGCCAGAAGAACATTCTTTACTCATGTTTCAATTAGGAGTTTTAAATAATACTCCCTTTGATAATGAAACATGGGATGCAAAATTTAGTGTACTTGAAGAAGTAGGTACCCACCACATGGATGAAGAGGAAGAAGAATTTGCAAAAGTAGCTAAAAAATTATTTACTGAGCAAGAATTGGAAGAGTTAGGCGATCAAGTAGAAAAAGAAATGAATGCCATCAAAAAAGAATGGATAGATAAACTTAAAAAGTAAAAAAAGATAAATTTAGTCTTTTTATTTTGTAAGTATTTTAGCATTATTTAACATACATTACATTGACTTTTTATAAAAAATATCTTATTATTATACAATATTCAATAGGAGGATTTATATGGAATATTTAAAACTTATAGGTATTCTGATAATTGTACTTGGATTTATTTTCAAATTAAATATCGTATTTACAGTTATATTATCAGGATTTGTCACAGCTATGGTTGCTGGAATTTCTATCCCAGAATTTCTAACCATACTTGGCGAAAATTTTGTAAATCAAAGAATAGTAACTCTATTTATCATAACCCTACCAGTAATTGGTTTATCTGAACAATTTGGTTTAAAGCAATCGGCAGAAAAATTAGTTAAAAAACGAGAAAATCTATCAGCAGGTGCTTTATTCAGCGTTTACTTAGTCTTTAGGGAACTAGCAGGATTCTTATCTATGAGAATCTATGGTCTAGTGCAATTTGTAAGACCAATCATTTTCCCAATGGCAGAAGCAGCAGTTGAAAAACAAAATGGAAAGTTAACTCCAGAACAAAGCGAAAAATTAAAAGCACGTGCTACATCCATGGAAAACTTTGGTAACTTCTTTGCCCAAAATACTTTTATTGGTGCAGGTGGCGTACTTTTAATTACCGGTCAAATGGAATCATTAGGTTATCCAGTGACAAATGCAGACATTGCATCAAAATCCCTACCAATTGCCTTAATTTGTTTAGTACTTGGAGTTATTAAAAATATAATTGATGATAGAAAATTAAAGGAGGCTAAATAATGCAAACAATATTTGGAATTCCAACAGCAGACTTTTTCCCAATGTTCTTAGAATTTATATTTGTATTAATAGGCCTACAATTTTTCTTTACAGCATTTAGGGTAGCAAGATCAGAAGATGGTGAAAAGAAATTTACAACAGTATTGTTCTGGCTTATCCTAGGTACACTTTTTGCCTTTGGAAAATTGATACCATCTATGGTTTCTGGAATATTAGTAGTAATCATTGGAATTATTTCACTTATGAATGGAATCATGGTAAAAGGTGCCATCGTTAATGATCAAAGAGTAGAAGTAGAAGGCTCAGACAGACTTGGAAACAAAATATTTATCCCAGTTATAGTTATGGCAGTCCTTGCAATTATCCTTGCAAAACTTATCCCAGATTCTTCATCATCTATCCTTGGTTTTACAGCAATAGTTGCAATTATTGTTGTAATGATAATGACCAAATCAGGCTTTGGTGATATGATGAAACAATCTGATAGAATGGTTCAACAAGTAGGGGCGGTTGCAATTTTACCACAACTTTTAGCAGCCCTAGGAGCTATCTTTGCAGCAGCAGGTGTTGGTGATGTTATTGCATCTATAATAGGTGGTATGATACCAACAGTAAATCCATGGACAGGATCTATAGCTTATGTACTAGGTATGGTAATATTTACAGCAATTATGGGTAATGCCTTTGCAGCCTTTACTGTAATTACAGCAGGAATTGGTGTTCCATTTGTAATAGCCCAAGGAGCAGATCCGGCAATTGCTGCAGCACTCGCCATGACAGCAGGATATTGTGGTACACTTATGACACCAATGGCTGGTAACTTTAACGTACTTCCAGTAGGATTATTAGATATGAAAGATAGAAATGGGGTAATAAAAGAACAAGCACCATTCTCAATATTGATGATAATTGCCCACATACTATTAATGAGATTTTGGGCGTTTTAGGAGGAATAAATGAAAATTTTAGTAACAGGATTTGACCCATTTGGTGGAGAACCAACAAATCCAGCTATAGAATCAGTAAAAAGAATAGATGACAATATCGAGGGAGCAGAAATAATTAAACTTGAAATACCAACAGTATTTCATAAAGCTGCAGATGTTGTTGAAGAAAAAATCAAAGAAGTAAAGCCAGATGTAGTTTTATCAATCGGCCAAGCAGGTGGTAGATATGGTATTACAGTAGAAAGAGTAGCAATAAACCAAGATGACGCTCGTATAGAAGATAACGAAGGTAAACAACCAATTGATGTAGTTATCAGAGAAGATGGTGCTCCAGCATATTTCTCAACCCTACCAATCAAAGCAATGGTAGAAGAAATCAAAAAAGAAAACCTACCAGCAAGTGTATCAAACACAGCAGGTACCTTTGTTTGTAACCACATAATGTATCAAGATTTATACTTGGCAGAAAAATATGGAAATATAAAAGCAGGATTTATCCACGTACCATTTTTAACAGAACAAGTAGTAGATAAAAAAGATACTGCATCAATGAGCCTTGAAGATATTGTAAAAGGTCTAAATGCAGCTATTCGTGCAATAGTAAAATATAACGATAAAGAAGACCTAAGCGTAACAGGCGGAGCAACCCACTAAAATAAAAGACCCCTTAGGGGTCTTTTAAAATACAAAAATAGGGGTATATTTTATAAAAGATATAAAGGAGCATCAATATGGAAAACAATAAAGAAAAATTAGTATATGAAACAGATGATTTAGAAAAAGAAGACAAAGTAAATTACGAAAAAACAAATGAAGAGATTGAAAAGATTAAAGAATATCAAGAGTCAATCGTAGAAGACGTACCAATGAGTAACGGTGAAAACTGTGGAATAGTAGAATTTGAAGGCCAAAGAATAAACACCTGCAAAGGCGAAAAAATAGTTAAAAACGGATACGAAAATCCAGACAAACGTTAATAATATTTGTAGGAAATTAAAATATAAATGCTAGGAATATGTGACATAAACTTCTAAATACATGCACCATGACAAACATTTATATGTAATAAACTATGCCAGCAAAAATAATATTACTACCATATCCTAGTAAAGAATAATTAAATGATAAATTATTTTAAGAAACTAGAATGAAAGTTCTAGTTTTTTTTATCCTCTAATTTGAGTACATATGAATTATAAAGAAATTATGAATTTTTGAAAAACCTAGTATAATACTAATAATTATATTAATGTAACTCATATTAAATAATAAAATCTCAATTAATACGATTCTATAAAAAAAAACCAGGTGTAAAGCCGGAAAGGAAAGCCATGCCAAAGAAGAAAAACAAAAATAAGTTTATAATAGGTCTATCATCTACCATGCTAGGTGCATTGATGATAGCATCAGCTCCAGATGCTCACGCTGCTGAAGCTACAAATATAGTTTATGAAATCAATGAAAATGCTGATTTTATTGAGCCTACAACTACTGAAGAAGATAGCGGATATAGCACTAATGACACTACTGCTGAAGAAGAATCCACCAGCGAAGAAACTACATTGGTAGAAGAATCATCAAAAAGTGAAAATTTAATAGATTCAGAAGCTGATGCCCTAAATCTTGAAGACTCAGCAGAAGAGGCCAATACTCAAAAAGTTAGCAACGAAAATAATGAGGAATTTACAGATAAAACTGACCCAGTGGATGAGTCAATTGAAACCTCATCTGATACTAGTGATGACCTTATTAACCAAGATCCCGAAGAAAAGAGTCAATCCATTGATTCAAACCGAAGTGCTGCAGAAACTGATTTTGCTACAGCAACGGATGCAGTTGACAAATCCAATACAGAAGATAATACAAATGCTCTGAAAGATATACCAGCAGACAATGAAGCCATAAAGGAATCTGAATCTGGAGATAGTCCAGAAGACTCTTCAGTGGAAGGGGGACTTAAAAAAGACACAGAGGCAGGTGACGACCCACTATTAGAAGAAGACGATAAGCTTCCTAAAACATCTGAAGGTGCACAATTGCCATCAGAAGAAGGTGCAGAAGTTTTAGCTGAAAAAAAACTAGAAATTTCAGAAGAAAAGACACCTCAAGCCCAACAAGCCGGGGAAGGCGAAGAAGCAACTGAACCAAATTATGCCGAAGACGAAAAGAAGATCAAAGACTATAGTGGCGAAGAACGCTATCGTTCAACCGAGATGGAACAAGGTAATGGCACAGCTGCCAACTTTATTCCACCTGATGAAATGAATGAATTTGTAGATGGTTACCGCTATCATAGCTCAGAACCGTCTGCAGCAAGTGAAGACAAGACCCAATGGGGAGTCGAGATTGAAATCGACAAGGAAAAAGGTCAAAGAACATACACTGACTTTTATTTTACCAATACTGGTAATATGGGAGGAGTGCTTGATACCGGTAATGTTTCTGCTAATGAAGCAGGTGATAAAATTGCTGGAGGAGAGAAAGATCCAAATTATAAGGCTACATCTGAGATAAAAATAGACGGAAGAAGAGATCAGAGGAACTTAAATCTCTATGCCACTGAAGATGATATAAAACATATAAATAACATAGATAATACCAACACAACAATGGCTTGGCAAGGTAAGTATAAAAAAGACCACTATGTTAAACCTAATGCTACTGAGGGAGCCAGTGCTCAATTTAGTTTCACAGTCAACCCTTGGCCAAATGAGAACGACAAGCTTAGCCTTATCAAACTAAACGGAAGTCATGACCAAAAAGAATTTGTCCAAGGCCAAACTATTACAACTGGAGTCAAGGTTGAAAACCTAGATGACAATGCTAGGGAAAGACTTGTAGGCCAAGTCTACAATCCTATTACAGGTGAAGTTGTCAAAGGAGCTAAAGCCTATATTGATGAAAATGACAATGTAGTAGTCAAAATGCCTGATGGTGCCCTAAAGAAAGACGCTAATGGCAAGACTGTTATCAATGAAGATTCTATCTTCAATACACCTGAATACAAGAATCTTCAAAATCTAGAAGTCAAATTCTTTGCCCGTCCAAGAACGGCAGAAGAATTTAAAGCTATAGTTGAGGGTAATGGCAATGGCTATTACACAGAAACAGGTGCCGGCACAGCTACAATTAACCACAATGGTAAAGATGTTGTAATTGACAAGCAAGGCATCGACCGTTACGACCACTATAACCTTATCGGTGACTTCAAGCTAAACCTAGATGACACACGCTACTATGACCAAGACTTTAAAGATCAAGAAGGAAAAAAACTTGATGACCATACTTCTACAAAGGTATTTCCCGGTAATGACTTTAGTGTCGAGATACAAGATCCGGCAGAAACTGGTGGAACTCAAAAAACTGGTGGAGAGATGGACGGCGCTTATAGTCGTGGAGAAGCATCAGGTAAACTAAAAGAAGAATTCCTTGATATAGCCAACAAGCAAATTGCTGATGATTTGGGAGTTGATTATGATGAATTTATCACAAGCGAGGATTACGCAGACAAACGCTGGATAGTTGATGGTAAGTCTGACAATATTTCAAAGTTTACAATAAGAGCTCCAAAACAAGCTAAGGCCGGGGACTTCTTAGCCCTACCTGTTGAATACACTTATACAAATGGATCTACAGACACCCACTGGTTCCACTTTGTTGTCCAAGAAACCAACAACAATAGACCGGAATACCTGGCAGAGGTAGGACCACAAGGAAATACCTTAGTCAATAAGCCAATCATTACAAAAAGTGAAGAGGACTTAAAGAAAAACCAACCTCAGTCCTACGAACTTATTGGAAATACCTTTAAGGACAACAAGGGAAATGTTTGGAATGTATCTATTGACCAAGAAACAGGTGCTGTAACAGCGACTCTTCCAACAAATCTTCCTGATGGAAAGGAAATAAATGGAGGGGAAAAATTAACTGTTCCTGTTAAAGTAAAATATACTGACCAAACGACAGGTGAAGAAAAAACTGAAGAAATCAAAGCTCAATTTATTGCCACAAAGCAACATAAGACTTTAACCAATGAAACAAAGACATCTGAAATACCTTATGAAACAGAGGTCGTATACGACGAAAATCTTCCAGAAGGTCACTTCCAAGAAACACAAGCTGGTCAAAAGGGAGAACTAAAGATAACTTTCGTCCAAGATACCCTAAATGGTAAAAAAGGTATTTTCCAACAAGATGGAACTTTTAAAGAAGGCGAAAGCAAAATTGAAGCAGTAGTTACTAAGGAAGCGACACCAAGAATTATAAAAATTGGTACAAAACCTGCTTCAACTACAGTAGAAATTCCATTTGATACAGAATATGTTCCTGATAACACATTGGATGTAGGAAAAACCGAACTTATTAATGATGGTGAAAAGGGTGAAGTGACCATCACCACAACAAGAAATGAAGATGGAACAATTACTGTAAATAAAAATGTTACTAAAGATGCAAAAAATAAGAAGGTCAAAATCGGTACCAAGACTCAAGGTCAAATTGTCGATACAGACAAGATTCCATTTGGATACAAGGTAGAATTTGATCCTGACTTCTACAAAAATTATCCAGACGCTACTGAAAACTACAAGATTGTAACTCCAGGAAAAGAAGGAGAAAACACAAAGACTTGGACTATTGTCAATTCAGAAAAAGTTGGCGATCCAGAAGTTAAAATAACAGATCCAGTAGACGCTGTAATTAAAGTTGGTCAAAAAGCCTACAATGGTACCGTTACAAATACAGTTACAAAAGAAATTCCATATACTGTAAAGGTAGTAAAAAATCCGGAACTAGAAGCAGGCAAATCCAATGTTAAGCAAAAAGGTGTTGCCGGTTCAAGAACTTATGAATACACTGGTGAGATTGTAAATGGAAACTTAAAAGAAGGTTCTACATTTACAGAAAAAGAACTTACTGATAAGTATGTTGCACCAAAAGAAGAGATAATCGAAATTGGTACAAAGCCAGCTGAAAATAGTAAAACTATTGATAGTGATGTTGAAGTGGATGTTGATATTATCTATGATCCAACAATAGACAAGGGAGTAGTAAACATAGGAGATCTCAAACCTGGAACCGTAACAACTGTAGTTAAGAATGAATATGATCCAGAAACAGGAGAAATCAAAACTACAGAAGATACTGTTGTTACAAACCCATCAAGGAAAGTAGTTATTGGGACAAAAGATCTTACAGCATCTTATACAGAAGAAGATAATGAAATAATTCCATTTAAGACTGAAATAGAATTTGATCCTAATTTAGAAGCTGGGAAACGAGAAACTAAACAAGTAGGTATTGACGGAGTAAGGACTACAAAAACTGATGTAAAGGTAGTAAATGGTGTAGTTACAAAGGGAAATCCAGTAGTAACAGAGTCTCAACCTCAAAATCAAATTATCAGAGTTGGTACAATGACTGAAGGTAAGCACTCACACGAAGAAAAGATTCCGTTTAAGTATGAAATCGAATATGATTCCAACTTAAAGGCTGGAGAATATGTAGTAGATGTTGAGGGCAAAGAAGGCTCAAGAACTACTGAATGGACTATAAAGAATTCTGAAGTAGTTAAAGACTCTGCAAGTGTAACTAAAGAAGAAAAGCCTGTTAATGCACAAATAAGAGTTGGAAAGAAAGACTTTACAGGAAATGTAAGCCACGAAGTGACAGAGGAAATTCCTTACGATGTAAAAGTAATTGAAGATCCAAATATGATAGCCGGCACAAGTGAGATTGTGACACAAGGTGTTGCAGGTTCTAAGACAACAAAATACACTCAAGCAGTCAAAAACGGCGAAGCTGATGGCGAACTTACTTCTGAAGTAACATCAACAACAAATCCTACTCAACAGGTAATTAAAGTTGGTACAAAACCAGCTGAAAATAATAAAGACTATTCAAAAGACGTAAATGTTAAAGTTGAATATGTTTACGACGAAAATTTAGACAAGGGTGTAGTCAAGGTTGGCGATCTAACCAAGGGCAAGGTAGAAATAAAGACTGTCAACAAATACGATCCAAAGACAGGGGAAGTAACAACTACTGAAGAAGAAAAAGTCACAGAAGCTACTCAAAAGATTATTGTAGGTACAAAAGACTTTACAGGAACTTACAAGTACGATAAAACTTGTCCGATTCCATTTGAAGTAACAATTACGGAAGATCCAAATCTTGCTAAAGGTGAAAAAGTAGTTGATCAAGAAGGCCAAGCTGGCTCTAAGACAACTTATTATGAACAAGATATTAAAAATGGTCAACCAGATGGAGATCCAAAGAAACTAAACGAAAAAATAAACTCTCAACCTAAGAACCATATTGTCCGCATAGGTACAAAAGTTTCAGAAAGCTCAACAGTAAAAACTGTAGATAGAGAAATACCTTTTGAAACAGAATATATTTATGACGATACTATGGATGCAGGAAGTGAAAAAGTAGAAAGCGAAGGCAAAGTCGGTAAAGAAAAAGTAACCATTACTACAAAAATTACTGACGGTACCGGAGAAACTTCTGAAGAAACTAAGACTATCACAGAAAAAGAAGACAGGGTAGTTAGAATTGGTACAAAACCAGTTACTAAAGAAACTGAACTTCCTTCAAATACTGAATACCGCTACAATCCAGAACTTCCTGCTGGTGAAACTAAGGTTGTTGAAGAGGGAACGCCAGGTAAGTTAACCTATACCACAAGTTTCAACAAGGAAACTGGTAAGCTTGAAGTAACAGAAGAAAGAACTGAACCTACAAATAAGGTCGTAGAATATGGGTCTAAGACAGAAGGAACAGTAACTGTAGAAAGTGACATACCTTTTGAAGTAGAAATCCAAGAAGATCCAGAATTAGAAGCTGGTACAACTAAAGTTGTTCAAGAAGGTGCGTTAGGTAAAAAGGAAACTACTATTACTATAGAAAATAGTAAGGAAGTTTCTAGGGAGGATAAGACAATAGCAGAGCCAACTAAGAAAATAATCAAAGTTGGAACCAAAAATGTCTGCGAAATCCCACCAGTAGATCCAACTGATCCAACTGATCCGACCGACCCAACCGAACCTACAGATCCGGAAGAGCCAGGCGAAGAAGATCCGACAGATCCGCAAGACCCAGGTGAAGAAAATCCAACGGACCCAACCGAACCTACAGATCCGACAGATCCAACAAAACCTGAAGAACCAGGCAAACCAAACGAACCAGGTACTCCAGGAGAGACTACAGAAGATCCAGGTAAATCAAACGAATCAGATACTCCAGGAGAAACTCCAGAAGAGCCAGGTAAGCCAAACGAACCAGGTATTCCAGGCGAAGATCCAAAACCAGAAGATCCAACAACTGAAAAGCCAGATGATAAACTAACACCAGAAGAAATTCCTGGACATAATTCAGAATCAGAAGCAACTGAAAAACCAGAAACTCCTGATAAGTCAGACAAAACTGAACAGACAGGTAAGGATGACAAAACTGAAGATGGTGAAAAACCAGAAGAAACTGACAAGCTAGATACTAAAGATAAGACCGAGATAGAAAACGAAGATAATGATATATCATCAGACAAGCTAAGAGTGCCAAGCCCATCAACATCTATCTCGTCTAACAACCAAGTAAGCTCACCTACTAGAAGTGTAGTTACTAAATCATCTGATAAAGGTGCAAGTAACAACGTAAAAACTGGTGTGAGCGGTGCTATTAATGTAGCGTCTATATTAGCTCTTGCTGGTGCTGGTTTATACGCTACTAGAAATAAAGAAAACGAAGAAGAATAGAAAATCTTTCTGATTCGTAGAAACTAAAAAAGACCCTAAGTTTTGATAAACTTAGGGTTTTTCTTTGCAAAATATCATAAAAAAGATGGACTATCAAGCCCATCTTTTTGATTATTAATCTTATTAGTTATTTGTTTTTTCTGTAGCTTCTTCTTCAGCTTCTGTTGCTGCTTCATCAGCATTTTCTTCAGCTTCTTTAGCTTCGTCAGCTGCTTCTTCTGCTTTGTTTTCAGCTTCGTCAGCTTTGTCTTCAGCTTCTTTTGCGTCTGTAGCTTCGTCTACTGCTGGTTCTGTAACAGTTGTGTCTGTTGTTGGTTCAGCTTCTTTTGTTTCTGCATTGTTTCCACATCCTGCAAATGCGAATGTTCCTGCTAATGCTAATGCGATTAATTTTTTGTTCATAATACTCTCCTTTTTTGTTAATTATCTTAACAGCGTTATTATAGCCTCATAGGGCGTATTTGTCAAATAAGCTTATTATTTATACAATTTATGTAAATGATTGCTATTTATCATCAATAAAGGAAGATATTAAAAAAAACCCTACTTATATATAGTAGGAGTTTTAAATAATATCTAAGCTGCTTTGTCTGCTGCTGTAGCTTGACTTATATCTGTCATTCTGTTGTCTATTTGTGGATTGATTTCTCCATCGTTTCTGATAGCATTTTCAAAGATTTCTGAGATTAGTTCATATTCTCCAGTTCTTTGATATACCTTAAACATTTCATATCCATCTCCACCAATTGACATAAAGTCGTTTGTAACTAGGGTGTAGGTTTTGTTTGGATCCATAGCTTCACCAGCAATTGTTATTTCTGTTACTCTGTCACCGGTTTGTCTTGTAGAATCATATTTTACCATCATTCCACCAATTTGTGGGAATTTTCCAGCTGAGTTAGGTGCATCTGTTAGACCGTGTTCTAGAGCTTCTTTGATTACTGATCCTGGTACTTCTAAAGTTACTGCAAAGTTGGTGAATGGGAATACTGTTAGTACATCACCTTTTGTGATATTTCCAGCTGAGATTGAATCTCTAATTCCACCACCGTTTGTAATTGCTACATCTGCACCGGTTGCTTTTATCATTGCATCTGTTATATAGTTACCAAGGTTTGTTTCGCGAGTTCTTACCATTTCACGAGCACCTTCTAGGTCAACACTTGTTTGCCCAACGTTTTGGTCAAGTACTTTTTTGTTTTCATTTGAAACTGCTTCTATTTGTGCCAGTGTTTCTTTGTTTGCGTATAGGTGTTTCATTCTAGCGTATGGTTTTAGGCTAGCGCTTTTTGCAACGATTTTGTTATCTTTGTCTAATAGAAGTGTAACATCACCGATAAAATATCCGTGCGCCTTTGCTTGAGCAATAAGTGTGTTACCTACATATCTACCATTTTGTAATTCTGTGTGTGAGTGACCGTCGATTATTAGATCAATACCTTCTACATTTTCAGCAATCATTGTTGAAGTTTCTTTGCTTTCTTTATCTTCTCCTAGGTGAGATAGGCAGATAATGATTTGTGCACCTTGATTTCTTAAGTTATTAACTTCGTTTTGAGCTGTTTCTATAGTGTTTGCAAATGTTAGTCCTTCTGTATTTGCTGGAGAAGATTTTGTTTTTGTTTCTTCAGTAGCTAGACCAAAGATACCAACTTTTACTCCATCAACATCGATGATGCTATTTGAATCTATAATATTATTACCATCTTGGTTAGTAACATTTGCAGCAAAGATTGGGAAATTTGCTCTGTTATTTAGTTCTACTAGTCTTTGGTATCCGTAGTTAAAATCGTGGTTACCAGCTGCCATTGCATCAAATCCCATTTGGTTCATCACATCGATTACACTCTCACCACGAGATATTGTGGCAAAAGTTGTACCGTGGACAACATCACCTGCGTTTAATAGTAGGGCATTATTATTTGTATTTCTGTTATCAAAATATGTTTTTAACTTAGCAAAACCAAGTTCGCCATTTTTTTCATTTTCTTCGATTCTACCGTGAGTATCATTTACATGGACAATTGAAATTGTTTTGTAGCCACGAAGTTTGTTTAATTTGTATTCTGCTTTTCCTTGGGCTGTCATAGAGTCATTTACCATTTTAGTAAATTTATCTTTGCTATTTTCGATTTTATTTGGTGTTAGTTCAAATAATAGGAAAACTGACTCTGCTTTTACCTTGTTATTAAATACGGCATTGTCTAATTTTTTGATGCTTTCATCTTCATTTGCTCTTTCTGGATGTAGGGCATCTACAACTGGTTTTGATTTTTTAAGTGCTTCATCTGATTTTTTTACAAGATCACTAAGTTGAGATTCAGCACCATTTGCAAGGTTAGGATACTCATTTAAAAGCATTTTACTAGCTTTATTAGATACATTGTTGTTAAAGTACGATGTTTCAAGTTGAGCTTTTTTGCCATCATCTGGAATTGCATAAGCATCGTTAACTGATGTAACTAGGCCTGATGCAAGAAGTGCAAAACTTAGTGCAGCTGTAAAAATTGGTTTTACTTTTTTATTGTTTAACATAGATCCTCCAAAAATTTATTTATATATCTATCATATAATATTTTCAAAGTAAGTATTGTAAAATTTATTTTATATTTGTATGAGTTTGTAAAATCTAAGTAAGGGTAAAAGATAAGAAAGAATAGGTAAGCTAGAAAGGAATATACTATGGAAAAGTTTATAGGAAATTTGCCGATTGAAGTAACAGATATTAGGGCCAGCCGTGGTGGTGATGTCAATGATGCATACAAAATATATTCGGCTGATAAATTATATTATATGTTGGTTCAAAAAAATTGTTATGATAGTTTTTATGATGGTGAGATAGCTGGACTAAAACTTTTTGAAGAAATTGGCATAAATGCTCCTAGGGTAATTGACCATGGATTTGTTGATGGAGATGCTTATTTGCTTTTATCCTTTTTAGAAGAAGCTAGCAAAGGATCACAAAGTGAGCTTGCTGAAGTAGTTGCTAAGATGCACCAAAAGAAAAGCCCTAATGGAAAATTTGGTTTTGATTATCCTTACAGGGGGTCACAAACTACATTTTCAAATGATTGGAAGGATACTTGGGCAGAAGTTTTTTTAGAAGAGCGTATGAATGTATTAGCCAAACAATTAATGGATATGGATTTGTGGACTGACTATGATTATGAAAAGTTTGAGAAGGTATACCTGATAATGGACAATGAACTTAAAAATCAGAAATCTCAAGCATCTCTACTTCATGGTGACCTATGGGGTGGCAACTATATGTTTTTAAGCGATGGGTCACCAGCCTTATTTGATCCTAGTCCATTTTATGGCGATAGGGAATTTGATATAGGAATAACAACAGTTTTTGGCGAATTTACTGATGAATTTTACCAAAGATATAATGAAATCTATCCATTAGAAGATGGATATAGATTGCGATTAGAATTTTACAGGCTTTACTTATATATGGTGCACCTTGTAAAATTTGGAGAAATGTATGAGTCTTCAGTAAATGCTATTATGGAAAATATACTTAATTTTTGAGGTGAATTATGACATTGATAGAAAAGAGCAAGGAAAAAGTATTAGACTTTGTACAAAACGAATATGACGGCTATACAGATATAGATTATCTAGGTGAGTGGGAGAGCTATGATTGCTATGTAGTAAATACTGATGATGATACAGACGGAGTAGGAGCCTTTGCCTTAGTAAATGATGAAGGCGTTCGCATAGCTGATAGCGATGAAGATTATGAGATAGTCCACTTTTTTGATATAGATTAGGAGAATTATGGAAAATAAATATTATGACCAAGCCTTGGAATTTACAATAAAGGAATTTGAGGAAGATAGTGAAATTGCATTTCTTGGAGTCTACGAGGGTTATGAGGTCTATAG
Source organism: Anaerococcus sp. Marseille-Q5996 (assembly GCF_946893725.1). Lineage (GTDB taxonomy): Bacteria > Bacillota > Clostridia > Tissierellales > Peptoniphilaceae > Anaerococcus > Anaerococcus martiniensis. Next base: position 217,127 of record NZ_CAMPPE010000003.1, read on the forward strand.
GATAAAAAATAATGATGATGAAAGCAATTTTTTAGTAGATGAATACATCTTGGCAAATGAAGATGGAGTAGCTAAATCCTATTATCACGAGTCAGTAGATATTGCTAGAAAATTTGGAATATAAGAAATACGCTAGGAAACTAGCGTTTTTTTAAGCAAAAAATACCCAAGGACGGTATAATGTTATTTAGATTAAATTAAGGGGGCTTATGTGAAATACGAAGACATCAAAAAAATGATTGATAATATAGCAAGCGATATTTCTAAGCTTCAAAATAATGAAAAACATACATTTAAGAGAAAAATAGAAGCTGGAGATATGAAGGGTGTCATCGATATAAGCCTAGATAAAGAAGTCAAAATTCCTGAAAAATTGCCAGATGAAAAACCAATCATAAAAGACTATAGATATTGGATTTTAAAACTTGACCGCCAATATAAGTCAAAAGCAATGAGAGTAAATCAATTAAATGTAGCTGCCCTTAAGATGTATGCGAAGCTTTGTGAAAAATTAGAAATTTTCCTAAATGAACAAGGAACAACTGTTGCTAGGAAGGTATCAAGCCTTCGTAGAGAAGGTCTGAATTTTGATTTATACTACACGATTTATCTGATAGCAGAAACTTATGTAATTAATTTTTATAACCCCTTATCCCAAAAAACAGCAGATAGGTCATTTAAAATTGTAGAAAATAATGTAGGTCATGAAGCAAGAAATATTATAGAAAATGAAGCTGAAAGATTAACTAGGGAATTAAAGCCTGCTGATAAGCAAACTCGTGAGTATTTTAAATTAACAGATAGTAATAAAGTATCCTTGTGGTGGGATGCGGATGGCTCTTTAAGAAAAAAATATAATTTTTCTAAAGATGAGCAAATTGCCATAGATCAGATTTCAAAACGTACTAATGTGCTTTGGAGAAATAAAAACGTATTTAATATCCTAATGGACCTTTATCTATCAACTCTAAGGGCCTTGTTTGACTATGAACAAATAAAAACTGATAGGCTAATAAAAATTATTAAACCCTATCAACAGTCCAAGGATATTTTAGATGCGATTTTGGTAATTTCTGAGAAAAATCTACGTGAAAAATTTACTTTTTATGGTTGGATTTCTACAAACAAGGCTAGGGATTTGCTAAAAGAAGAAGTTAATGAGGATATATATTTATTTATAAAAAAATACCAAACAGACTACTTAAATAACTTGGATGAAGAATTGGTAGATGAAATATATAGGGAATATTTCGAAAAAAACCCCAATAAGATTCAAGATTTTATAAACTATTTGATAGGGCTTGATACAAAAAAACAAATCACTCTTATAAAAGATTACGAAAACAAAGAAAATTTTGAAAGAATCTTAAATGAACTTGTAAAATCTTATGATGAAGAAAATAAAATTATTGGCTTGTTCTATTTTTATAAGAAGGGAATTAATAAAAAGAGTACAGAAAAATATTTATTTGAAGTTATTAACAAAGAAAACTATGATAAATTTTTAAATCTTGTAAATCAAAATGAACTTAGTGAAGAACTAATAGATGAGATAAGGGATTTAGAAAAAATTGCCCCTAAAAAAATAAAAGTCGATAGTAAAAAAATAGATATTTCTCGTAAAAATCTAGACAAAACTGTAAGTATGGTCAATGATTTTTATGAAGATGTGGAAATCAAAGAGGAAGAAACCCTAGAAAAAACTTTGACAACAAATAATGAAAATAATTATGATGGCATACTAATAAAAATTTTGGATCAGGGTTTTATTAGCACAGATGAACTTGAAAGTTTAGGCAAAGAAAAGGGCTTGACTTTAAACTCATTTTTAAGCAATATAAACGAATCCTTATTTGATTACATAGGTGATCAGACCTTACTAATTGATGGCGAAAAAGTAATTATAGATGAATTTTATGTAGATATGATAAAGGAGTATGTAGATGGCAAATAGAATAAATCCCAAAGAGGCATCAATTATCATAAAATCTTTAGAGGGTGGGGTTGTACCCAATTTGGGAGTTCAACATCTTTTAGTAGGCAGAAATAGAGAAGTTGAAGAAGTAATCAAAATTTTAGATAATGTAGCTGATGGAGAAAGTGATATTCGCTTTTGGGTTGGTGATTTTGGTTCTGGAAAAAGCTTTATGCTTGCTACAATCGAGCAAATTGCCCTGCAAAAAAACTTTGTTGTTTCGACATTGGATTTAAATCCATCTAGAAGATTTTATGCAACAGATAGGAAAGCTGTTGCCCTTTATACAGAGATAATAGATAATATTAAAACTAAAACCCTAAAAAGCGGGAATGTTTTAAGTTCTATAATAGAAGAATGGCTAAACCAAATTTTTTCAAGAGTTTCTGAAGACCTTAATGTAGAAGCATCAGAAATAATAGAGGGAAATTATCAAAAAGAGGTTACCAATGAGATTTTAAATATCATTGGTGATTTCTCAGCAGTTGGCTTGTCCTATGAATTTGCTCAGGCCATTGTCAAGTTTTATGAAGGATTCATAAATGATAATAGACTGTTAAAAACAAATGCCATCAGATGGTTAAGGGGAGATGTCACAACCAAGACCGAAGCCAAAAAAGAACTTTCTATTAATCAAATAATCAATGATGACAATTGGTTTGACGCTTTAAAAAATATGAGTGAGCTATTATTGGGAATAGGCTACAGTGGATTTGTAGTAAATTTTGATGAGGCAGTTAATTTATACAAAATCCCTCAATCAGTGACCCGTGAGAGAAATTATGAACGTATTTTAAATATCTATAATGAAGCTAAATCAAATATTGCCAAGGGTTTATTTATTAATTTCGGGGCCACTCGTAAAACAATTTTTGATGAAAATCGTGGTCTATCTTCCTATGGAGCGCTTAAAGGCAGACTTGGTAATGAAGATAGTATGGACAATAAATTAGTAAATACAAATCGTACAGTCCTTGGGCTTAAACCACTTTCTAATGAGGAAATCTATACACTTTTAGAAAATTTGGTAAATGTTTATAATGTCCACTATAAAGAATCAATTCAAATTAGCGAAAAAGAAATAATTACCTATATGGAAGGTCAATTAAATAGACCAGGGGCTGATGAATTTTTAACCCCTCGTGCAGTAATAAAAGATTTTATAGAAATACTTGACCTAAAAAGACAAAATTCAAATGTGGATTTGATGGACATAATCAGTGAGAGATTTAAAGATGTTTTAGAAATTAGCAAAGATCCAGCCGATATGGATGATGAGATTGAAATAATATGACAGATTCATTTTCTTTACTAAATCGTGAACTTAGATTTTATATTCATGAAAAAGGTTGGCCAGCGCTTACAAAAATTCAAAATGCTTCTATAAAAGCATTTTTTAGTACAGACAATAACTTGATACTATCAGCAGCTACAGCATCGGGCAAAACTGAAGCTGCATTTTTGCCTGCCATTAGCAAGGTCACTTCTTGGGATAAGGGTGTAAAAATTTTATATATTTCACCCCTAATAGCTCTAATAAATGACCAGTTTAAACGTATAAATGATATGTGTTTTGATATGAATATCCCCATCACATCTTGGTATGGGGAAGCAAGCAAGGCAAAAAAAGACAATCTTATTGAAAGCCCAAGGGGAATTTTGCTTATTACCCCAGAATCTATCGAAGCTTTATTATCTGGAAAACCAGAAATTGCTAAGATTCTTTTTGATGACCTTGAATACATAATAATAGATGAAATCCATAGTTTTTTATCTGGTAATCGCGGTTTGCAGTTAAAATCGCTTTTAGACCGCATCTTGCGTTTTACCTATGAAATACCAAGAATGATTGGTCTTTCTGCAACCATAGGGGATTTAAATTATGGTTTAGCAAAATCTTTTTTCAACAATGGTCGTGAAACAATCATTTTGCTTGACAAATCACAAAATGAATTTGAATATACTTTTGATTTGACAGAAGACATCAACTTATCAAATGAATACCTAAATCTTATGCATGATTATTCTTTAGAGGGGCCTATGCTTATTTTCCCAAATTCTAGGGAAAAAGTAGAACTAATTGCAGTCCAGCTAGCTAATATTTATAAGAGCCTCAATGAAGACATAAAAATATTTGCCCACCACTCGTCAGTTAGCAAAAATCGCAGACAAGAAATAGAAGAATTTGCAAAAGAAGCCCGAAGTGAAAAATATGTCATAGTTGCCACCTCTACCTTAGAATTAGGCATTGACATAGGATCTGTGACATCAGTGGTTCAATTTGGAGCTGCTCATTCAGTTTTATCACTTGCCCAAAGATTAGGAAGAAGTGGTAGAAAAACTCACAAATCAATTCTCCATCAAATAAATATCGGAGTCTATGATGCCCTACAATCAATGGCAGCTATTAGCCTTTTTGAAGAAGGGTTCTTAGATAAAATAGAAGTAAGCAAAAAAGCTTATGATGTTTTTGCCCACCAAGTTTTATCTACACTTTTAGAAAATTATGGTCTAGCAATTGAAGAATATAAGTATTTAAATAAGACTTTATCCACTTTTTCTGATATTAATGATGAGGAATTTGAGCAAATTACAGATTTTATGGCCCAAGAAGGTTTTATAGAGATACTAGAAAATGAAGTAATAACAGGGATAAATTTAGATAATTTAATGTTTATGGGCAGATTTTACAATCAATTTTTAACCGCCCAAGCATTTACAGTTTATAATGAGTCTGGCAAAGTAGGAGAAATAGAGATTAGACCAGAAATTCAAGAAGAAGCAAATATATTTTTAGCAGGACAGGTCTGGAAGATTGAAAAAATATATAGGGATAGCAAAAAAATTAGAGTTTCAACTGCCAATGAAGGGGCTCCTCCTAAATTTTTATCAGCTGGAGATGTAGATGTAAGCCCAATTATTAGACAGCGAATGAGATATATAATTGATAATCCGAAAGATTTTGAATTTGATGAAGAGTCCAAAAAATACATTTATGAGCTCCATGATGTCTTAAAGGATTACCAATATCCATTTTCAATTGAGAATGATTATATAGGCCTAATTACTTTTCAATCTACAAAAGTAAATAGGACTCTTGCCATAATGTTTAATATTATAAGCAAATCGACTTCATATTTTATTTCTGAAGCAGATAGTATGGTTTGTGGGCCAAAAACCCCAGAAGTTTTTGACGAATGTAGGATAAATCCAGTAAGAAGAGATAGAATTTTTAATTTTTTAATGAAAGAAAAAACTTTGCTTGATGCATATCTAAGCTCAAACAAATATATGATTTTAGTTCCAGAAAATTTACGCGCAGATTATGTAATAAATAATTATCTTGATATTGATGGAGCTTATAAGTATTTGGAGTTAGATATTAATAATGTTGATACAAAAAATCAGCAAACTTATTAACCATACTATTTATGGTAAAATATAGATAAAATGATAATTAAAGGATATTTAATGAAGAAATTTTTGTATATACTTACATTATTAATACTAACTGCCTGTGGCAACATGGCTAAGGAGGGGGGAGTTCCTCCTATTACCAATAGTGGTGAAGATGAAGTTGTCGATCAGTCAAATATTTCTTTGGAGGATATTAAACCCAAAAGCCCCACTTTAAAACAACCTATCTTTGAGCCTCATGAACTTGACTATGAGATAAATAAACCGGGATTTTTGCTTAAGGAAAGGTTTGCTGACTTAGAAACTCAAGACAAATATGCCGTCAAAATGATGGAATACTACGATCAAGAAGATGAAATGTTTTATGTAAGTCGAATTATAACTGAAGCCCTCCAAGACCCAAAGGTTACGCTTACAAATGATTTTGATGATAAGATGAAGTTTGCAAGTGACCTTTTTTTGCTAAGCCCATATTATTCAGAAGGTAGGATGGAACCCTATATTTATGCCAATTATTGGTTTGATGAAGAGACTTTTAAAATAGTTCCAAGATACAAAATCGAAGAAAATACCAAAACTTATATGACTGAAGAGCAAAAAGCTCAGGTTGAAAATCAGTTAGATGTACTAGTAGATTATGCTAATGAAAATTATGATAATGATTATGATAAGGCTTATTATTTTGCCCAATGGCTTGCTGAAAATAATGAATATCAATTTGTGTCAGATCAAGATAATTTAATAGAAAATAATATGTACGGAGCTATGGTCAAAGGACTATCTCAATGCTCTGGTTTTGCTCAAAGTTTTGCAATTCTTTGCCAAAGAGTGGGCATACCCGCATATTCAGTTACTGGAAATACAAATGAGAAAAATAGACCAGATGGATACTCTGGAGAACACCAGTGGAATGTTGTAAAACTAAACGATAATTGGTCATATGTTGATGTTACGGGCATGGTAGCAAATGGAAGACCTTATTATTTTTATTATTTTGACAGGTCAAAAGAAGAATTTGTAGATTATTATGTGAGCAGCTTTTTTAATGATATAGAGGAGTATATAAGATGATTGTAAATCCTTACAGTGAATTAATTTCTTTGCATGACATGGATATCATAGATTTTGTAGTAGAAGATGGCAAGGCTATTATAAAACTTAGCCAAGCCTTTTTGTTTTCAGCTAGGGCAGATTATGTCCTTGATAATCCTGTAGTGATAGCAAATGATTTGATAGAAATTAAAGCTAATGAAGATTATCCTATAAGAATAAAACTAATAAATAATGATAAAATACTTAGCTTAAGTGTTAATGATTTTAAGGATTACAGATTTAATATACTAGAAGAGGCATACGGATTTGGGCTAGTTCATTTTTATGGGATAGCTACAAAACTTGACAAGGCATATGATTGCTTTATCGACATACATTATTGTGGAGACTTAGAAATAAATTGGGACAACAAGGTATTAGTAGAGGTATAAGATGAGTTTTCAAATTATAAGTAAAGATATTACAAAACTTGATGTAGATGCAATAGTAAATGCTTCAAATACTTCTTTACAAATGGGAGGGGGAGTCTGTGGAGCAATTTTTAGGGCAGCTGGAGCTGATCAATTGCGAAAAGCTTGTGATATGATTGGCCCAATAAAAACAGGTCAAGCAGTAATGACAGATGGATATAATTTAAAAGCAAAACATATAATCCATACTGCAGGACCAGTTTTTGACTCTCAACATCCAGAGAAATCTAAAGAATTACTAGAAAATTCTTATAAAAATTCCTTAAATTTAGCAAGAAAGCACAATTTTAAATCAATAGCCTTTCCACTTATTTCTGCAGGCATTTATGGTTATCCTAAAAAAGAAGCATTTGATATTGCTAAAAATACTATTAATAAAATTTTAATAGATAATGATACGGATGTTTATCTTACAATAATCGATAAAGATTTGTTAGATAGTGTAGCTAAGGTAGATTAATATGCAACTTACAGACAAATTTACCTACGACAATTGCAAAAATAAAACTAAATATCAAATCAAACACCAAGAAATTCCCATTAGTCTAAGTAAAGAACTAAGAGAGGGGATTTACTATCTTTTATGGTATGTTCCAAATATAAAATCAGAACAATCTGAAAAAAATGAACTTCTTTTAAATCCCCAATACGATGATTTTATTTTTATAGAACTTATGAATGCAATGGATTTAGCAGATGAGGATGTTTTATTTACAGAAACTATAACAAATCATATGATTAGCCCATTTTTAGAAGAGATTTGTACAAAATGCCCCAAAATAATGATGACTATTGCTGGTGGGGAAACAAAAACTATGGCCCTTTTAAGGCACATAAGAAATGCCATTGCCCATGGAAATTTTAATGTAATTGGAAATATGGTAGTGGGTTTTGACTTACAAAGATATGAAGATAAGGTCGAATATCGAGGATTTTTTAAGATTAATCCTAATAGGCTACTGGATGCCTTAAGAAAAATTCAGTTTGATTATAATTCTCAGCAATTAATCAAAGAGGCTTTTAACAACACGGGATATTTTATTGAAGCCTATCAAGAAAAATATAAGAGAAGCCATGATTTCGAACTATTTGCTAGAAAAAATAATAAAAAATACGCAATTGATATAAAAAATTATAAGTATGATAAAGTGGTAGATCAAGATTTTGTTAAACAACTTATTATACAATATGAGGGGTTAATCAATGATATTACTCCAATTTTGATTATTAATACTTCTTTTCTCGATGATCCTAGCAAAAAAGAATTATTGACTCACAATGTAATAATCTTAGATGTAAAAAATATTCAAAAAATGATAAAGGGCCGTGATATGGTCGCTGAAATAGAACGTGCACAAGTGGTTAATCAAAGCTTAAAATAATATTTAAAATTAAATTTTAATTATTATAAAAATAAAATTTGCTTTAATAAAATTTGATTTAAAATTATAAATGTTTGAATTTACTAATATATGGGTATTATATCTAAGTAACAAAATTAATTATTTATTTGTTATCATTATAAGGAGGAATTATGACAGATAGAAAAAATAATGATCCAAAAGTTGATACTTTTGAGACAGAAACAACTGTTGAAAGATCAAATAATCGCCAAACAGGCAGAGCGCCACGTAGAGGCGAAAGAGTAGAACGAACTGAAAGAGTTGAAAGACATAGAGAAGGTGTTCCGGTTTACGAAAGAGCAACAAGCGTACTTCCAGCAGGAAATAACCTTTCATGGGGATCAATCCTAGCAGGTGCTGTAACAGCAGCAGCAGTTTTTGCAACACTTAGCTTAATTACAGCAGCATTAGGATTTGGATTATTTTCACCAACTACAAATGACCCACTTTCAGGTGTAGGAGTTGGTACAGGAATTTGGACAGCAATCACACTTATTCTTTCATTCTTATGTGGTGGATACATCGCTGGTTATTCAGCTAGATCTACAGGTAAACTACACGGTGCAATTACTTGGGCGGTAACACTTTTACTATTACTAACCCTAGTATTAAATGCTATTTCTTCAGTTTTAGGAACAGCTGCTAACGTTGCAGGTAGTGTAGCTGGTGGAGTAGGAAATGTAGCAGGTTCTGCAATCACAGCAACAAGTGATGCTATTGGTTCAGGATTTGAATCAGCAGGTAATGCTATAGAAGATGTAAATGTTGATAATGAAGAAGTACAAGCAGATATCGAAAAATATCTATCAGATACAGATATTCCTGAACTACAACCAGATTATCTAAAAAGTCAACTTCAAGAATCAAGAGATCTAATCGCATCTGCAGCTAAAAATGTTGCTCTTAACCCAGATTCAGCAAATGCTGAGATTGATAGAGTTTCTAAAGATTTAGCTGATAGAGCTCAAACTATAGCTGACTCAGCTGATAGAGATGCAATTGCAAATGCAGTTGAAGCTAACTCTGATCTAACACAAGAGGAAGCTGAACAAGTTACAGATAATATCTATAATGGTTTACAAGATGCTAATAAACAAGCACAAGAAACACTTGATGATGCATCTGTAAAAGTACAACAACTTGCTAACCAAACAGAAAGAACAGTTGATGAAACTGTTGAAGGTGCTAAAAAAGGAGCAGAAGATGCTTCTAACAAACTTTCAGCTGGTTCTGTAATCACATTTATCGGCCTACTTGCAGCTTTAGCTTTATCAGCTTGGGGTGGACAACTAGGTGAAGAAAAAGCAAAAGAACTAGTTAGAAGAGAAACAATTAGATAATAATATAAAAGAAGGCATTAGCCTTCTTTTTTTGTGTAAAATTTTCTTAAAACTTTAAAGTATTTGTGGTAGTATTATTATAGAAATTAAAATTGGGGAGATGGATTATATGAAAATTTCTTTATTAAATTATACTATGGGTGCTGAACAAACGATTGCCCAAGCCGGCAAACTTTGTTATTCAAACGTAGGTGTTGAAGATATAAAAGAAAAATTAGATGAGGATTCCATAAAAAAATATATAAATATGTTAATTTCTATGGGACATTTATCTCCAGTAGAACATGCTAGTTTCACTTTTGCAGTTGAAGGGGTATCTAGGTCGCTAACCCATCAGTTAGTAAGACATAGGATTGCTTCTTATTCTCAACAATCACAAAGATATGTAAAATTTGATGATTTTGATTACATAATTCCACCTGCAATAGACAATAATGAATCTGCAAAAAAGTTATATATTGAGACTATGGAAAAATGTAATGAAGCATACTTAAAGATAAGCCAAGAATTATATGATAATTATTACAAAATAAACTTAGAAGATGGATTAGATGAAAAAAAGGCTAGATCAAAAGCAGAAAAGTCAGCTATAGAAGACGCTAGGTATGTATTTCCTAATGCAAGTGAGAGTAAAATTGTATTTACAATGAATGCTAGAAGCTTGCTACATTTTTTCTCTCTTAGATGCTGCAATAGAGCTCAGTGGGAGATAAGGGAGATGGCTTTTGAGATGGTGAAAATATGCAAGGAAATATATCCAAATTTATTTCAAAGTGCAGGACCAAATTGTGTAAATGGGCCATGTCCTGAGGGGAAGATGACTTGTGGAAAAATCAACGAAGTAAGAAAAAAATATAAAAATATTTAGACTATAAAAAAGCACTCTTTTTTTAAATAAGAGTGCTTTTTAAATTTAATTAATTATATCTAATATAGTTGAAATAGGATCTTTTGAGTTTATCCTCTCATCATAATTTAAATAAAGACTTTCATCATCTTTGCTGTAAGCGCTATTTAGACTTAGGACTAGACCAGAATGTTCCATGACGTATAAATCAGATCTAAAATTATAAATCACATCTTTAGAGGTAATTGCAGTATCAAAAGTATTCTTTACAATATATGCTCCATTTTCTTTTAAAATCTTAGCTAATTTAATAGCCTCATTTGCTGTATTATCGTTAGTTAAGACATATATTTTCCTATTCGAAAAGTCTTGATTTTTATTTATATTTAGGCTTACTTCATCGTAGTAGCTGTAGTTTTCTAAATCAATATTTTCTATTTCTTCACTATATTTTGATGCCAAGTTTTTTACATTAGCTGTACTATAATAACCATTTTCATTATCTTTTATAGAATCTAGACTTTTGCTTGCTAGATTACCCCTATAGAAAATTAGATTACTTTTATTATAATTTTCATGAATTAGAATTTCTAAAAGTTTATTTATATATATATCGTCAATAGAAGAGTTATTTGATAGGTCTAAAATGATTGCACTTATTGGTGGATTATTTAAAAATATTTCCACCAGATTCTCTAAATCCTTGTCAAACTCATTTGGTTTGAAATCAGGAAGAGTGATAGATAAAACACCTTCTCTTTCTATATTTGCAATCATAGATGGTTTTTTTGCATTGCTAGAGGTAATTAATCTTTTGTATCTATCAACGGCTTGGGGGTTTTCTAAAACAAGTTTTCTTGCCTTATCATTACTTTTTCTGTAGTATTCGAACAAGCTATCATAAGTTTCTTTATCTATGATAAATGTTCTATTATCATTTAATACTTCTAAATACTGGCCTATTAGTTTGAAATATTCTTGATCAGTTTTTGAAGCATAAACTTTTTTTCTAAATTCGTTGTAAGAGCTAATAAACTTTTCAAAATCTTCCTCGTTGAGATTATCAACTGCATAATTTCTTTGGATGGTATTAAATAAATCATCAAAATCAGTTACTTTTTCTGCAGTGCTTAAGCTTCTGCCTTCAGAAGAAGATACAAACACTTCATTGCCCATATCATTTAAAACTTCATCGCGAAAATCTGGATAACCCATTATTTTGTATCTATTTGCAGCATTTACTATAAAATTTATCAAAAAAGCTAATAGGATTAGAAATATTATTAAAAGCCCTATTCGCCTTCTTCTAAACTTTTTTTGCTTTTGAATTTTTTTCTGCTTGGCTCTTTTTTCACTTGAAGAATATGAAGTTGTTTTTTGACTTCTAGTTCTTCTATTAGATCTATTTGATTTTTTAGAAGAACTGGAGTTTCTTTTTGCCATATTATTAACCTTTATTTAGTAAATGTAAGAATAAAAGTCGTTCCTACATTTTCCTCAGATTCTACTTCTATTTTGCCACCTAGGGCATCTACAAAGTTTTTTGTAATAGATAAGCCCAAACCGTGGCCATTTTCTTTGGTATTTCTAGCATCTTCGATTCTATAAAATCTTTCAAAAATACGATCTATTTTATCTTCTGCAATTCCTACACCATCATCTGATATTTTTAAATTAATTTCATTTGTGTCTGCAGATAAATAAACATCAATCTCACCATTTTGGCCAATTGCTTTTATAGCATTTGAGATAAGATTTTGTAAAATTTGACTATATTTTTCACCGTCAGAATAAAATTCAATATTTTCCTGGATAAAAGTATTAATTTTTATATTTTTCTTATCAGCATTGGCCATAAAACTTTGAACAACACTTTCAGTAAGCTCAGATATATTGAAATCTTCTTTTTTTAACTCAAGATATTCTACATTTTCATCAAAAGTTTTTTTCAAACCTTCTATTAAACCTTCCAGCCTGTTTACATCTTCTAGCAAAACTGCCATGGTGTTTTCATCAGGCTCTACTACTCCATCTTTAATAGCTTCAATGTATAGTTGAAGATTAGTTAGGGGAGTGCGTAGCTCGTGAGAGATATCTTGGGCATATTGTTTTCTAATTTCTTCTTGTTTTTTTAAGTTGTTTGAAAGATAATTTATATTTGTTTGCAGGGTTTCTATTTCTTTTATATCAGTAAGCCTATCATCCATATCATAATTTCCATCTTTTAGGTTGATAGTTTCATCACTAATTTTCATAATAGGTTCTGAAATATTTTCTGAAAGAATTAGGGAAATTATAAAACCAATTAGTAAGGAAATACTTAGGGAGTAAACTATTGCTCTAGAAAAATCTCTCTGCATTTTTTTTACAGGTTCAAAGTTTGCGTTATAAACTACATGCAAGGTACCAGACCTACGACTTCTATTTATATTAAATACTGGAAATCTTTTTTCTTCTCTAAGATATTCATTTTCTTTACTTCTACCATAAGCTGGATAGGAAATAGTTCCATTTGGTTCTTCAAAGTAAACATCTACTTCTAAGTCTCTAGCTAGATTTTCAAGACCATCTTGCATATCCTCTTTGGAGTAGGATGGGTCGTTGTTTACTTTTTTAAACCAATTACTTACCTGGGTTGGTCTGGAGTCTAGATTTTTTTTAATTAGCTCTTGGTAGTTAAATGTTACAAAGAGGGTAACTAAAATTGAAAAAACTAAAACGCAGGCGAGTATACCTGCAGTAAAGTTTCTTATAATCTTACTCTTTAATGTAATCATCTATTCCGCCTGATTTGTATCCCATACCATAAATTGTTTTGATGTACATTGGTTTTTTGGGATTATCTTCGATTTTTGATCTGATATTTTTTATGTGGGTATCAATAGCCCTATCATAAGCATCATAATCAAAACCAAAGGTTAACTCTATAATCTCATCTCTGGAATAAATTTTGTTTGGATTTGAGAAAATCGTTTTAAGGATTTGAAATTCATTTTTTGTAAGCAAGATTTCCTTGCCATCCTTAAAAATCCTGTTGTATTCAAGGTCCATTTCCAGTCTTCCATCACTTGTCTTAATAATATCAGCTCTTGGAATATTGTATTTTTCTATACGTCTTAGTACAGCCTTGACTCTTTCTACTAATTCTTTTGGAGAAAATGGTTTGGTCACATAATCATCTGCGCCCAATCTTAGTCCATCAACTCTATTGTCTTCTTCAACCTTTGCTGAAACCATTATTACAGGAACTTGAGATTGATTTCTAATTTCTTTTATTATTTCTTCACCTGATAATTTTGGTAGCATAAGATCTAGGATAACTAAGTCTATACTTTCTTGGTTGAATATTTTCAAGCCTTCTTCTCCATCATAGGCTTGGTATACTTTATATCCTTCTTTTTCAAAGTATGACTTCATTATCATTGAAATTTTTTCTTCATCTTCTATTATTAAAATTGTAATATCATTCATGGCCTTCACCTCAAAAATATTATACCACAAGTGTCTAAAATTGATTAAAAGATAAAGTTTTTGTTTAAAATATAAGAAATCGGATATATACATAGTGTAATAATTTTTATTTTTATTACGAAATTATTTTAAATATTGAGAGGAGTAAGTATGTTTTCAACACAAAATATTATTATGACACTTATCCTAGGTGCTCTTGCTGGATGGATTGCTAGTATGATCATGGGCAAGGATGCACAAATGGGATCTATTGCAAATATTATTGTAGGTATTATTGGTTCTATGATTGGTGGATGGATTTACAATGCATTCTTCCTAAATGGAGCAGCTCCAAATACATTTATACAAATTATTTGGGCAGTAATTGGTGCATGTATCTTACTATGGATTATCAACCTAATCACAAGAAACAGCAACAAAGCAAACACTACAAACAAAACAAAAAGATACTAAAATTTAAATCAGGGCTTTGACCCTGATTTTTTTGTCCAGATTTTTAAATACGATTATAATTAATATTTTTGTAATTAAAAAAACAAGCTGATTTTAAAGTCAGCTTGTTCTTTTTATCTGTTATTACCAGAGCTAGCACCTTCGTATGGTATGACTGGTTGATCTAAAGTTTGATTTCTCCTGGAATCTCGGTTTGGATTTATTTCAGGAATTATGTTTCCATCTTCTTTAGGATTTGGAGGATTATCTCCGCCCTCATCTTTGTCTTCTTTATCATCCTCGTCTTCATCTTCTTCGTCTTCCTCAGGTAGAGGCTCTACATAAATTAAATCTGAATACTCAGTTGGTGCTCTAAAATCCCAGTCTCTAGGTAAGATGTTATTAAATTCTTTTGGATCGTAATTACTTTTTGATTTTAAGTAGGATACTTGTGCCATGGCCCAACTTGGCGTTACATCTGAGGCTAGGAGATTATTTCTAGTATCAATTGTAACTAGGGTGTGGACATCATCATCTTCTGTTGGTTTATTTTTTGGACCAAATATTTCTGTTTTTACAGTACCTCGTGTATCCATGTATGAAAGTTCTGTTGGAAGTTTACCACTCATAGTATCTACTTCCATTTCTACAATACTATCTGGTCTTTCAAACTCTGCTATTTCATAACCATCTAAGATTTGATTATTGATAGTATTCCACATCAGCGCAGCTCTTTCAACAGAATTACCATTCATTCTTATATTTTGATCATCTGCACCCATCCAAATTCCAACTGTGTAGTATGGAGTATATCCCACGCACCAGAAGTCAACATAATCATCAGTAGTACCAGTCTTAGTTGCAAAGTCTGTTCCATTTAAGTTGATGTTACCATAATATTGACCAGTAGATTGTAGGGCGGATGTCATTTGATATGCAGTTTCTTCGCTAGTAACTTGGTGAGTAATTACATTATCACTATCAAATAATACTTCACCTGTAGAATCTTCAATTTTTGAAAATGTAAGTGGTTCTTTGTATTCACCCTTATTTGCTAGGGCTGCATAGGCTGCAGTCATTTCTAGGTTAGTCAATCCACGGGTCATGGCACCAACCCCTAGAGCTGCTAGGTTTTCATCATTTGTTTGATTATTTTCAGAGGCGGTTACAAAGTTATCATTTCCGTCATCTTTGATAATACCAAAATTTTTAAGGTAATCTATACTAGTTTGGATGCCTACTTCATTTAAAGTACGAACGGCAATTGTATTTATTGATCTTTCGATAGCTGTTCTTATAGGAACAATTCCTTCATAGTAATTGTATACATTTTTTGGCCAAGCTTCATCATCTTCATTCATCATCAAAGGCACATCATCCATACCAGTAGCTAAGTTATATCCATTATCTAAGGCTGGAGTATAAGTTGCAATTGGTTTTATAGAAGAACCTGGCTGACGAGGTATAGCAGATGCTCGGTCTAAAAGCCTTACTCCAGACTGGTCACGACCACCCATAATTGCTTTTATTTCTCCAGTATCCTGGTCAATTACTACTGTGGATGATTGTGGTTGTATAACACCATTTAAATCTATATCATAAAAGTCTTTATTTACAGAAAATGTCTCATCGTCATAGTAGGTAAATAAATCTGGATTTTTTTCTAAATAGCCTTTTGAAATAACAATATTTTTATCATCATCAAGTCTTATATCTTCATTAGTATTAAATGAAATGAATCCAGTTTTGTGAGTGCGTAGATTTTTATTTTCCTCATCTAGAGAATAATAATTTCTAAATATAAGTTTAGTTTGATCAAGATATGCCTTACGGGTAGATAGAACAATATTTCCATTTTCGTCAAACCATGCTTCATCATTTCTTAGTCTTATGTCATTATTTTCATTTAATAGATTTGATTTGCTGTAATATAATAAATTTCCTTCACCATTTACAATATTGCCATAATCATCATATCTTAAGTCAAGTAGGGGAGCAGTATTCCATCCAGAAGTATCTCCCATAAGATATGAGGAAAAATCAGAATAAATGGCTTCTAATTGTTTTTGCATATCAGGGTCTATGGCTGTTGTTATTCTTAAACCACCATAGTAAAGTCTATCCCAAGCTTGGTTTTCACTCATGTTGTATGTTTCCATAAGTTTGTTAACAACTTGTTTTTCAAGTAGGGAGTTATAGTAACTAGCAATTTCAGTATTTTTTCTTTCGGCTGGGACAATTGATGCTGCTACATCAAACTCCTTTGCTTCCTTGTATTGTTTTCTAGAAATGTAACCACGTTCTAGCATTTTGTCCAAAACATATATTTCCCTATCAAAAGGTGCTTGGTTATAAACAGCAGCGTACTTTTCTCCATCTATGCTAAACTCACCCAAAACTCTTTGGTCGGTAACTTCGCTAGTTTTTATTGCCTTATACAATGAATTTTCTGATGGTGATTGGACAATACCAGCTAGTGCTGCACACTGGGCAAGGTTTAATTCGGATACATCTTTATCAAAATAGGTTCTTGCTGCAGCTTGTACACCGTAGGAGTTTTGCCCCATAAACACACGATTTAAATAAGCTCCCAGAATTTCATTTTTACTTAGATTTTGCTCAATTTCTAAGGCTAGATATATTTCTCTAATCTTTCTTTCGTAAGTTTGGTCATTGTTTAAGTAGGTATTACGGGCTAACTGTTGGGTAATGGTAGAACCACCACGTACAATGCCTCCAGCTTTGAAGTTTTCAATAGCTGAACCAATTATTGACTGTGGATCTAGACCAGGGTGATTGTAAAATCTTTCGTCTTCAACAGCTACAAATGCATATTTTAGATATTCTGGAATTTGATCATAGCCTATAATTTCCCTGTATTCACTGGTTGCAATCGAGTCAACTTCATTTCCATCTTCATCAACTATAGTAGAGTTTTGGCTCATTTCGTACTTTATAATATTTGCATCAATCTCAGGCGCAGTCTTCATAACCTCTAGAATTGCACCACCACTTAGGCCTGCAAAAACAACACCTATAGACATTAATATTAAAAATACTATTAAAATAAGCTTAAGCACTATAGAGCTAACTTTTTTAACCATTGTGCCTCCTAAAATTTTCATATCTTAAAATTAAACAGTTATTTATAAATTGTATCATTTTTTTGCCATTTATTCCATATTGCCTATTCTTTATAAATTTTAACTTTAAACGTATAATCAATCTGAAGAAGGGAAGTTTATGCAAGAAGTAATACAAGTAAATGTCTTAAAAAGAGACGATGATGAAGAGAATAAAATTTATGAATTAGAATCATTAATTAATACAGCAGGTGGGACTACACTTGCCTATGTTAGCCAGGTTGTAGAGAAAGTAAATCCTAGATTTTACATAGGAAGGGGAAAGGTAGCAGAAATCAAAGATCTAGCTGAGAAATTAGAAGTTAAAACAGTAATATTTGATGTAGAACTATCTGCTAGCCAATTATACAATTTGGAAGAAGAACTAAAACTCCATGTTGTAGATTGGACAACATTAATTTTAGATATTTTTGCCCTAAGAGCAAATACTAAGGAAAGCCGCTTAAAAATAAAATTAGCCCAACTAAAATACCAATTACCTAGGCTTAACAAATGGTTTTCTTACCTATCTCGTCAGGCAGGTGGAATAGGTACTAGAGGTCCGGGAGAGACCATGCTTGAAACCGATAGGCGTGCTGTAGTTCGTGATATAAAATCACTGGAAAGGCAGCTTAAAGATATTGAAAAAACCAAAAGAATTAATAGGCAAGCTCGTAAAAATATTACAAATATTTCTTTATTGGGTTACACAAATGCAGGCAAATCTACCATTTTAAATGGGATGATGCATCTATATGGCAAAGATAAGTTTGTTTATTCTGATGACTTATTATTTGCAACACTAGATACATCAACTAGGAGACTAGATTTTTCTAATACAAAAGTAACTTTGACAGATACTGTTGGTTTTATTGACAATTTATCTAAAGAACTTAACGATTCTTTTTTGACAACTCTTGACGAAATAAAATTTGCAGATATGCTTTTAGTTGTAATTGATTCAAGCCACAATATAGAACACCAAATCCATGCCATTGAAACTGCTATTTCTGACATAGATATGGCAGAAAAAGAAGTATTATACGTCTTTAACAAAATGGATAAAGTAGAAAATGAACTGGCTGTAAAATTATTTAAAAGGGACCAAGAAAGAATCTATATTTCTGCTAGAGATGAAGAAGATCTCGAAAGATTGAAAGAAAAAATAGTAAGTATGATTAAGGAAAATTATCAAAAAGTCACCATGCATATACCATTTGCTCACGGTGAAATTCTTGATTATATGATGACTAATTATGATATTTTAAAAACAGAATATGACGAAAATGGCACAAGTATAGAATTTGAAATTTCAAAAGAGGATATGGAAAAATATGGAAAATATATCCAAGGCTTATAAAACTATCAAAGGCACCATACAAAGGGAATTTGAAGAAGAAAAATCACGCTTTATAACTACAATTTCTCACGTAGCAAGTGAAAAAGAAGCAAATGATTTTATAGATGAAATCTCAGAAAAGTATAAGGATGCCACCCACAACTGCACAGCCTTTATAATTAATGAAACACCTGTTATTAAAAGATATAATGATAATGGCGAGCCCCAAGGCTCTGCAGGATTACCCATGCTTTCAGTTTTAGAAAAAGAAAATCTTACAAACATTTGTGCTGTGGTCACAAGATATTTTGGGGGCAAACTATTAGGAAAGGGTGGCTTAGTTCGTGCCTATGGCAGGGGAGTAAGTGAGACTTTAGAAAATAATATAATTTACAAAAGACCATTTTTTGTAGTAGAATTAATTCATTCTTATGAGCTACTAGGTATAATTGAAAATTATATAAATGAAAAAAAATTCCAAGTAATAGATAAGGAATATACAGACAAAGTAAAAATTTCTTTATATGTTAGAGAAGAAGATTTTGAAAAAACTAAATCTGATTTAATAAATATGACCAGTAGCAATATTGAAATAACCAATGATAAAGCGGTAATGCTTTTTAGTAAATAGGAGGTTTTATGTCAGGACATAATAAGTGGAGCAAGATTAAAAATAAAAAAGGAAACGAAGATGCTAAAAGAGGCAAAATCTTTACCAAACATGCTAGAAATATTACAGTAGCAGCAAGACAAGGTGGAGACAATCCAGATTATAACCCAGCATTAAAACAAGCAATAGATAAGGCAAAATCTGACAATATGCCAAATGATAATATCGAAAGAGCAATCAAAAAAGCATCTGGAGAAGGAGCAGGAGATAATTTCCAAAGAGTAATCTATGAGGGATATGGCCCAGGCGGAGTTGCTGTAATTGTAGATTGCCTTACAGATAACGTTCAAAGAACTGCACCAGATGTACGCCATGCCTTTGATAAAAACGGAGGAAATCTAGGAACAGACGGTTCAGTTATGTTTATGTTTGATCACAAGGGTCAAATTTTTGTAAATAGTAAAGAAAAAGATTTTGACCAATTTATGATGGATGCCTTAGAAGCTGGTGCTGATGATGTCATCGAAGAAGATGAGTACTTTGAAGCAATAACTAGCATCGATGCATACAATGATGCAGTAGAAAATCTTAAAAATTTGGGATATACAATAGAGCGCTCAGACATTGCTTACATTGCTCAAAATGATATAGAAGTTGATA
Organism: Anaerococcus sp. Marseille-Q5996; assembly: GCF_946893725.1. GTDB lineage: Bacteria > Bacillota > Clostridia > Tissierellales > Peptoniphilaceae > Anaerococcus > Anaerococcus martiniensis. The sequence continues at coordinate 237,266 of NZ_CAMPPE010000003.1, forward strand.
GTGACCATCACGTAAAACTTGAGAAATTGATTGACACTCTTGAAGATAATGATGATGTCCAAGAAGTTTATACAAACTGGGAACAACCAAGAGAGGAAGAATAATGGAATTTAATTTTGATCCGGTAGCATTTTCTATTTTTGGCATAGAAATACGTTGGTATGCCATAATAATAATTGCAGGTATGCTTTTAGGAACATATTTTGCAAAAAAAGAATTTATTAGACGTGGTTTTGATGAAGATTTTATATATGACATATTATTTGTTATTATCCCTATTGGTATAATTGGAGCTAGATTGTGGTATGTCCTATTTAAGTGGGAATTCTATTCACAAAACCCAATTCAAATCTTAAATATCCGTGGTGGGGGACTTGCTATCCACGGAGGAATAATTTTCGGTGCCCTTGCCCTATATTTTTATAGTAAAAAACATATGGTACCTTTTTTGGATATGACAGATATTTTAACACCATCACTTGCCCTAGCCCAAGGAATTGGCCGTTGGGGAAATTTTATAAACCAAGAAGCGCATGGTGGTCCAACCGACTTACCTTGGGGGATAATTATTGATGGAGTAAAAGTACATCCCACTTTCCTCTACGAATCATTAGGGGATATAATTATTTTTTTATTTTTGATAAATGCAATAAAAAGAAATCCTGACAAAGGAAAGATAAGTGCTGCTTATTTAATATCCTATGGGGTTTTAAGATATTTTGTAGAAGGACTAAGAACTGATTCTCTTTATTGGGGACCATTTAGAACAGCTCAACTAATCTCCCTAGCATTTATTGTCCTAGGTATAGCTTTATTCTTCTACGCAAACAAAAAAAATCTCCCACCTTATTTTAGACCAAAAAATACAAAAAAAGAAAAAGAAGCAAAGATTATTAAATTTCAATAATTAGATACAAATAAATAAGATAATATTTCTTGAAATCGGTTAGAAATAACCGATTTTTTTGTTTGATTTTTTCTCATTTATGGTATAAAATGATTATAAAGTGGATTAAAGTGGTGAAAGGTGGTAAGGAATTGTTTTTAGGCGAATTCACTCATAAATTAGATTCTAAAAATAGAATAATGATGCCAAGTGAATTTCGTGATGGACTAACTAATGAATTTTTTATCACAAAAGGACCTGAAAACTCTCTAGTAATCTACACAGAAGAAGAGTTTGAAAGACAAAGTAAAAGACTTGATGAACTTGTTAATGAAAACAAAAAAAACAGGGCCATCAAAAGATTGTTTTTCTCATCCACTGTCAAAACAAGCCTTGATAAGCAAGGCAGGGTTTTGCTAAATAAAAATTTGAGAGACTATGCCCATATTGAAAATGAGGCCATGATTATTGGTAACAACTTAACAATAGAAATATGGGATATGAACCAATGGCAAGAATATATAAATGAAGTTGAGGTGAATTTATCCGACATAATGGATGAATAATATGGAATTTAAACATATATCAGTTTTAGCTGATGAAGTAATAGAAAATTTAAATATAAAACCTGATGGAATTTATGTAGATCTTACCCTAGGAAAAGGCGGACACAGTAAGAGAATTTTGGAAAATCTATCTGAAAATGGTAGATTAATCGCCCTAGATCAGGACCAAGATGCGTTAAATGCCGCTAAGGAAAATCTATCTGACTTTTCGAATGTAATTTTTGTAAAAAGCAATTTTGAAAATATTGATAGGGTCTTAGATGATTTAGGAATTAGTAAAATTGATGGTGCTTTGATGGACATAGGTGTCAGTTCATATCAGATAGATAATGCTGATCGTGGATTTTCTTATATGCACGATGGGCCACTTGATATGAGAATGGACACAGGCAATGAGTTAACAGCAGAAAAAATTGTAAACGACTACTCTTTGGATGAGCTTCAAAAAATATTTTCTAACTATGGCGAAGAAAGATTTTCAAGAACAATAGCTAGAAAAATTGTAGAAACTAGAGATGAACAGCGAATTGATACTACTTTTAAGCTAAGAGATTTGATTAACAAATCTGTTAGGTCAAATGAGGCTCATCCTGAAAAAAGAGTTTTTCAAGCACTAAGAATTGAAGTTAATAGAGAATTAGAAGTTTTAGAAAATACACTCGATAAGGTCATTGACCGCCTAAATATAGGTGGGAGACTATGCGTGATTACCTTTCACTCACTAGAAGATCGTATCGTTAAAAATACATTTAAGGAACTAGAAAAAGATTGTATTTGCCCACCAGGATTACCAGTTTGTATATGTGACCATGAGGCGAAAGTTAAGACAATCAATAAAAAACCAATTATAGCAGGAAAGAAGGAATTAAAAGAGAACTCTAGGGCGAAAAGTGCAAAACTTAGAGTTTGCCAAAGGATTTAATATGGCTGAGAGAATTGATAGGCAAAAAATTGCCAAAAACACAAATCACAATAGAATAAGACTTAAGGTTAGGGAAAATCCCAAAGCTAGAAGAAAAAATCAAATCAAAATTCAAAGAAAAAAAGACAGAAGATTTAAAATGCTTATTAGTTTTCTAACCCTTGCTATAGTTATTACTCTAGGTTATTTTACCTTTAATACTAGAAATGAATTGATGGCAAAACGAAGTGAATACAAAGAATTGACAAGTGATGCTGTTAGTAAAGAATTAAAAAGAGATAGACTAAAAGCAAAACTTGAGAACACAGTGGACTTAAACCGTATTCAAAGGTATGCTTTAGAGGAACTAGGAATGGTATATGAAAAAACCGGAGTAGAAAGAATAGATAACTAATATGGATCAAATATTTAAAATAATTATTGCAAGCATAATTTCAACAATAGTCTTAGGCTACGCTATTTTACCAATCTTAAAAAATATGAAGGTTGGACAAAATATTAGGAAAGAAGGACCTAAAAGTCACTACCAAAAAGCGGGAACACCTACTATGGGTGGGATAATTTTTTTAATAGCTGCTTTTTTGATGACACTTATTTTCGTTCCCTTTGATATGAGTACAGCAATTTTGTTGCTGTGTACTGTGGGATACGGAGCAATAGGATTTGTAGATGATTTTAGAAAATTGGTACTAAAGCAGTCTGAGGGACTTAAACCTAAGGAAAAAATTATCTTACAATTTGGCTTGGCAATACTTATTACAATATTAGCATTTATTAATGACAAGGAAAGTGTTACTAGCTTAACAATTCCATTTTCAAATTATAGCCTGCCAGTAAGTATTTTAGGTTTTCCTATATTGGTATTTATCATAGTTGGAACTACTAATGCAGTAAATCTTACCGATGGGCTGGATGGACTTGCTACAAGTGTATCACTTCCAGTATTTATCTGCTTGTTTTTGATAGCAACTACTGATACAACTAGGATGTTTTCAGTAATTTTATTTGGATCTTTATTAGGATTTTTATATTTTAACTCTTATCCAGCTTCTGTATTTATGGGAGATACAGGATCTATGGCGATTGGTGGTGCGGTTGTTGCCCTAGCAATATTAGAAAAAATGCCAATTTATCTTGTTATTTTTGGTGGCGTTTATGTTTTAGAAACTTTATCTGTTATCATTCAAGTTTTATCTTATAGACACAGAAACAAGAAAAGAGTATTCTTAATGACCCCAATACATCATCATTTTGAGTTAAAGGGCTACAAAGAACCTCAAATTGTAACAGCATTTTCTATAGTTTCAGTATTATTATGTTTAATAACTTTGGTGGCAGTATTATGAGAAAAGTTTTAGTTTATGGACTAGGTGTTAGCGGAATATCTACAGTAAAAACACTTTCAAAATTAGGATATGAAGTTTATACTTTTGACAAAAATAAAGAAAAAGTTGATCAATTAAAGGGCTATGACTATAGCCCTATTTCTCTTTTAAATATTGGTGAAATCAACTATAAGTATGTTGTAAAGTCACCTGGTATTAAACCTAGTGATGATATTTTGCAAAAATTAGCAAAAAAATATGAAATCATAAGTGATATTGAATTATCATATAGAATTTTCCCCGATAAGAAAATCCTTGCAGTAACAGGTACAAATGGCAAAACTTCTACAACTTCAATGATTACCCATATCTTAAATGAATCTGGAGTAAAAGCAATTTCTGTTGGCAATATTGGTGAAGGTATTTTATGGCAAATGTATAATAATGATGCAGTTTTTGTTGAAGAGCTTTCATCTTTTCAACTTAAAAATACATTTGATTTTCATCCACATATTGCTTCAATTCTTAATATTACAGAAGATCATTTGGATTGGCACAAGGATTTTGATGATTATATAAATTCAAAATTAAATATTGCAAAAAATCAAACAAACAAAGATTATATTGTGATTGATAAAAATGATGAAATTTTACAAAAAAATATAGAAAGATTTCAGGGTCAAATTTACGAATTTTCGTCTGTGGGACCAGTAAAAAGAGGTTTATATCTTAAAAATAATAAGATTTATTATATAGATGAAAAAGAAAGTTATGAACTTCTGAATACGAGTGATTTAAGAATCATTGGTAATCATAATTATGAAAACCTAATGGCGGCTATGTTAGAGGCTTATTTATTTGGAATAGATTTCGAAAAAATAATTGAAGCCGGCAAAACATTTGTTTCAATAGAGCATAGATTAGAATTTGTCGACGAAGTGAAAGGAGTTAAAATTTATAATGACTCCAAGGCTACAAATGTAGACAGTGCAGTAAAAGCAATTAAGAGTTTTACTAATCCTATAATAATTATAGCTGGTGGCTATGATAAAAAAATCGATTATAGTGATTATGTAAAAGAATTTAAAAATAATGGTAAGCTAATGATCATCATGGGTGATACCAAAACACAAATTAAAAATCTTTGTGAGGATTATGGTGTGAAATATATTTTAGCAGATGATATGGATTATGCAGTCAAGAAAGCAATAGATAATGCAAAATCTAATGACACTATTTTGTTATCTCCAGCAAGTGCAAGCTGGGATATGTACCCTTCATATGAAGTGCGTGGTAAAGATTTTAAAGAAAAAATCGAAAAGTATAAAGGAATGATAAAATGAATGTGATTATTTCAGGTGGGGGAACAGGCGGACATATTTATCCTGCCATTGCCATCGCCCAAAAAATCCAAGAAAATATTGAAGATGTTAATATATTATATGTTGGAATCAAAGGCGGACCTGAAGAAGCTATTGCTAAAAAATATGGATATAAATTTGCTCCAATCGAAGGCATGGGCATGCCAAGGAAAATTAATAAAAGATTTTTCAAATCAATCTCCACAAACCTAAAAGGTTTCAGTTCTGCAAGAAGAATTATTAAAGAATTTAAACCGGATTTAGCCATTGGTACTGGTGGATATGTTTGTGGACCAATAATTTATCAAGCTGCTAAGCTAAAAGTGCCAACCATAATTCATGAGTCAAATTCTTATCCAGGAATCACTTCAAAGTACTTATCGAAAAAAGTAGATTACCTTTGTATTTCCTATGCCGAAGCCATTAAACACTTTAAGCACAAAGAAAGAATAGTAGTGACAGGAAATCCTGTTAGAAATAATTTTTCTAATGAATTTAGTAATGAAGATTTAGAAAAACTAGGCATAGACAAGTCAAAACCAGTAGTATTTTCTTTTGGAGGATCAAATGGATCAGCCTCTATGAATAAAGCTGTCAAAGAAATGGCAGAAAGCCTTCATGGAGATTTTTATATTCTTCACCAAACTGGAAAAAGAAATTATGATAATTTTGTAAAAGAATTACCAGAAAATAAATACTTAAAAGTATTTCCTTATATAGACAATATTGATTTGTTTTATGCAGTAAGTGATTTGGTAATTGCTTCAAGCGGTGCAATGAGCCTTGCTGAAATATCAAGTGTAAAAAAACCTTCAATACTCATTCCAAAGGCATACACAACTGAAAATCACCAGCAATTCAATGCCGAAACATATGTAAAAAATGGTGCTTCACTTATGATTTTAGAAAAAGATCTAAATGGTAAAGTGTTGTATAATAATATTATGAGCATCATAAGTGATGAAGAAAAACTAAAAATAATGGGAGAAAATAGTGCTAAGCTTGCGCAAGATGGGGCGAGTGATGCAATTCTAGAACTTGTTTTAAAATTAACTGAGAAATAATATGCAAAATTCAAACGATGACAGATACTTTAAAAAAGATGGAAGAACAGTAAATAAAAATTATATTGCAAAAAAACATAGCAAGGAAAAAGATAAGAAATTATTTAGTAAATGGTTTGTGATTTTTCTTATTTTTTTAACTTTAGCTTCTATTGTCTATAGCATTTACTCCCACGCCTACATGAAAATTTCTGAGATATACATAAGTGGAAATAATATAACTTCTGATGCTGAAATAATAGCTCAACTAGGGAATCCTATAGGTGAAAATATTTTATTATACAAAACTGATATGGATGATAGTAATATTAGTAAATTACCTTATATTGATAAAGTTAGTGTAAAAAAGGTTTTTCCAAATCTATTAAGTATAAATGTAGATGAAGATTATCCAACTTTTTTTCAAAACAGCGATGGAAAAAAATATTATATCTCAAATAAAGGTATCTTGCTTGGAGATGACTTAAATGATTTTGATGAAAGTCTTTTAAAGGAGATACAAGGAGCAAATCTTAAGAAAACAGTAGGAGAAAACTTCACAGGATCAGAAGCAAGTTTAAATTTTATAAAGGCAATTCAGGTATTTTCATATTTTAACGAGGTAAAACAATTAAATTTGGAAAATAAAGCTGATATTGGTATAATGATAAATGATATAGATGTGAAATTCGGTGATTTGAACGACATAGACTATAAGCTTAAAATTTTAGATAATATCTTAAATGATGCAAGGGAAAAATCTATTACGGTTACATCAATAGATTTGAACAATGGCAAAAATCCTATTGTAAATGTTAGCCCTGATTCATATAGTGAAAATCTAAATTATTAAAAAACATCAAACTAGAACACGGGGGAAGATATGGCAAATATTAATATGGAAATGGATGACAACTCTTTAGCGAAGATAAAAGTTATCGGAGTTGGTGGTGGTGGAAATAATGCTATCAGCCGAATGAGAGATAACGGATTATCAGGAGTTGAGTTTGTTGCTGTAAATACAGACTTACAAACACTTCAAGAATCAAATGCTGATTTAAGATTACAAATCGGAGAAAAACTTACTAGAGGACTAGGAGCTGGTGCTAACCCATCTGTTGGGGAAAAAGCAGCTGAAGAGTCTAAAAATGATATTACAGAAGCTCTAAAAGGAGCTGACATGGTATTTATCACTGCTGGTATGGGTGGTGGTACTGGTACAGGTGCTGCTCCAGTTGTCGCAGGTGTTGCAAAAGACATGGATATCCTTACAGTAGGTGTAGTTACAAAACCATTTACTTTTGAGGGTAGAAAAAGACAATCCCAAGCAGAAGCTGGTATTGAAAGACTTAAAGAAAATGTAGATACACTTATTACTATCCCAAATGATAGACTTCTACAAATTGTTGAAAAAAGAACATCAATGGTAGATGCATTTAAACTAGCTGATAATGTACTAATGGATGCAGTAAGTGGTATTTCAGAGCTAATTGCTATACCAAACGTAATCAACCTAGACTTTGCAGATGTTGAATCAATCATGTCTGACCAAGGAATCGCACATATGGGTATTGGGCGAGCTACAGGAGAAAACAGAGCTGTTGATGCTGCAAAAGCTGCAGTTAACTCACCACTTCTTGAAACATCAATTGAAGGTGCAAAAGCTGTATTACTTAACGTTACTGCTGCAGAAGTTGGTCTTATGGAAGCAAATGAAGCTGCTGAACTTATCCGCGATAATATCGACTCTGATGCAAATATTATCTTTGGTGTTGGTTCTGATGAATCACTTGGTGATGAAATCAAAATTACAGTTATTGCGACAGGATTTGATAATCAAGGCAGATCACAATCTCGTTCTAGTGAAATGAATGCTCCAAGCAGAAATTCTAGACAAGAATATGAATCTCAAACTAGAACAACTCGTCCAGCTGAAGAAAAAAGAAAAAGCTCAAATCCATTTGACGATATAGATCTACCAGATTTCTTAAAATAATATGAAATGCCCGTATTGTCATTCAAATAACACAAAAGTACTCGACTCAAGAACCACTGAAGATGATACAGCTATTAGACGCAGAAGACTTTGTGAAGATTGTAGCAAGAGATTTTCAACCTACGAACGCTATGAAGACATAACCATCATGGTAATAAAAAAGGATGAAACTCGTGAAGCCTATGACCGATCCAAAATCATAAATGGCATTGTAAAAAGCTGTCAAAAAAGACCCGTGTCTCTGGATCAAATTGAGCAAGTAGCTAAAAATGTGGAAATTAAAATTAACCATACAGGCAAAAAAGAAGTTACATCGACCTATATCGGTGAGCTTGTCATGGATGAGCTAAAAGATTTAGATCCTGTGGCATATGTTAGATTTGCTTCAGTTTATAGAGAATTTAAAGATGTCGATTCATTTTACAATGAAATTATAAATTTAAGAGATAAAAAAGATGCCAGTATTGAGCAGTAGTTGCTTATAGCTGCATCTTTTTTTGTACTAGAAAGGCTAAAATGGATTTATTTGAGTTAAATAAGCAAAGACAATTAGAAAAATCTGCACCACTGGCAGATAGGCTTAGACCAAAAAGTCTTGAAAATTATATAGGTCAAGAACATTTGGTAGGGGATGGTAGAATAATTAGCCGTATGATAAAGGCTGATAGAATTTATTCAATGATTTTTTATGGACCACCTGGTGTAGGAAAAACAACCTTAGCAAAAATCATCTCAGAAACTACCCACATGGCCTATGAAGAACTTTCTGCAGTAACAAGTGGGATTGCAGATGTAAAAAAGAAAATAGAAATTGCTAAAGACAATTTAAAATATGAAAATAAAAAAACTATTTTATTCATAGACGAGATACATAGATTTAATAAATCTCAACAAGACTATCTATTGCCATTTGTAGAGGATTCTACAATTATTCTAATTGGTGCAACAACAGAAAACCCATATTTTGAAGTAAATAAGGCCCTTATATCTCGCATGTATGTTTTTGAGCTTAAATCATTAAGCAAATCTGACCTTGAAAGACTTATTGATATGGCAATAACTAAGGATCCGATTTTACAAAATAAAAATGTAAATATAGATGCTGATGCCAGGGAAGTTTTAATTAAATATTCGAATGGAGATAGCAGGGCACTTTTAAATGCCTTAGAAATTGCTATATTTTCAGAAAATGAGAAAGATGGTAAAATAAATATAGGCAAAGATACAATCGAAAATTCTATTCAAAAAAAGATTGCAATCTATGATAAAAAGGGCGACAGACATTATGATACCATCTCAGCCTTTATTAAGTCTATGAGAGGATCAGATCCTGATGCTGCCCTGTATTATTTGGCAAAAATACTTGAATCTGGTGAGGATATAAAATTTATTGCCCGTCGTATGATTATTTTTGCATCAGAAGATATTTCAAATGCAGATCCATTTGCTTTGGTACTTGCTACTAGTACTTTTGATGCAATTAATACTGTAGGCATGCCGGAGGCAAGAATTATTTTGGCACAGACTGTTACCTATTTGTGCTTAGCTGACAAAAGCAATTCTACTTATTTGGCTATTGACAAAGCCATGCAATTTGTAAGAGAAAATCGTGACAAAGAAGTGCCTAATAAATTAAAGGATGCCCACTATCCTGGTAGTAAAAATTTAATTCACGATAAGTATCTTTACCCACATTCATTTGGGGGATATGTAGATCAGGATTATCTGCCTGATGATTTTGTGAATGAAAAATTTTACCAGGCCTTAGATATAGGGCATGAAAAAGAACTAAATGACAAACTTAAAAAAAGGAAGGATGGAACTAATGAAGATTAGAGAAATTTTAAATGATGTTGATTCGTATATAGACAAGGAAGTTGTTGTAAATGGTTGGATTAGAAATTCTAGATTTGGTAAAAATGTAGGATTTATCGAACTAAATGATGGAAGTACTTTTAAAAATTTACAAATTGTAATTGGAACTGATGCACCAAATTATGAAGAACTTTCTCATCAATTCTTATCAACAAGCCTTGAAGTAAGCGGAAAATTAGTTGCCACTGGTAATAATAAAACACCATACGAAATTCAAGCAAGTGAAGTTAAAATTTTAGGCGAATCTTCAGATAAATTCCCAATTCAAAAACAAAGACAAACACTAGAATATATGAGAACTATCCCTCATCTTCGTCCAAGAACTAATACTTATAGAGCTGTATTTAAAGTAAGAAGCTCACTAGCATTTGCACTTCATCAATTTTTCCAAGAACGTGGATTTTTATATGTAAACCCACCAATTGTAACAGGATCTGATGCTGAGGGTGCAGGAGAAATGTTTAATATAACAACAATTGATCCAAGTGATGCTCCAATGAATGAAGAAAATCAAGTAGATTATAACAAAGACTTCTTTGGTAAAAAATCTTATTTAACAGTATCTGGACAATTAGAGGCAGAAGACTATGCACTTGCTTTTGGTGATGTATATACTTTTGGCCCTACATTTAGAGCAGAATTATCAAATACACCAAGACACGCTGCAGAGTTCTGGATGCTAGAACCTGAAATGGCCTTTGCAGATTATAACCAAGCCATGGATGTTGCTGAAGATATGATTAAATATGTAATCGACTATCTACTCGAAAACAACAAAGATGAAATGGAATTTTTCAATAGATTTATAGATGAAGAATTATTTGAAAGACTTGACCAAGTAAGAAGTAAAGAATTTGCAAGAGTTACTTATACTGATGCGATTGAAAAGCTAAAAGAAAGTGGTCAAGACTTTGAATTCCCGGTTGAATGGGGCATGGACTTACAAACAGAACATGAAAGATACTTATCTGAAGTTATTGTAAATGGTCCAGTATTTGTAACTGATTATCCAAAAGATATTAAGGCTTTCTACATGAAAAGAAATGCTGATGGCAAAACAGTAGCGGCATTTGATATGCTAGTTCCTGGAGTAGGTGAACTAATCGGCGGATCTCAAAGGGAAGAAAATATCGATGAATTATTAAAATCTTTTGAAGATAACGGACTTAAAGAAGAAGACTATCAAAATTACTTAGACTTAAGAAGGTTTGGTACAGTTGTACACTCAGGATTTGGATTAGGTTTTGAAAGAGCGGTTATGTATGTTACAGGTATGAAAAATATCCGTGACGTAATTTCTTATCCAAGATATGTAAACGCACTTGCAAGCCAAAACTAGGAGATATAATGACAGAAAATTATTCTAATATTCCAGAATATAATCCCAATGCCATTGAGAAAAAATGGCAAAAAATTTGGGATGAAGATAAAACTTTCCATAGCGAAATAGACCATGATAAGGAAAAATTCTATGGCCTTGTTGAATTTCCTTATCCATCTGGTCAAGGACTACACGTTGGTCACCCAAGACCATATACAGCACTTGATGTGGTTTCTAGAAAAAGAAGATTAGAAGGATACAACGTACTTTATCCGATGGGGTGGGATGCCTTTGGTCTACCAACAGAAAACTATGCAATTAAAAATAAAATCCACCCAGCAATAGTAACAGAAAATAACATAAAAAACTTTAAAGCTCAATTAAAATCAATTGGTTTTTCTTTTGACTGGGATAGGGAAGTAAATACAACTGACCCAGACTATTATAAATGGAGCCAATGGATTTTTATCCAACTATATAAACACGGTTTGGCTTACAAAAATGAAATGAGCGTAAACTGGTGTCCTTCCTGCCAGGTTGGTCTTGCTAACGAAGAAGTAGTAGATGGCAAATGTGAAAGATGTGGTACAGAAGTAGTTCATAAGATGAAAAATCAATGGATGCTTAAAATCACAGAATATGCTGATAGGTTAATCGATGACCTAGATGATGTAGATTATGAAGATAGGATTAAAGCCCAACAAATTAACTGGATAGGTAGATCTAAGGGAGCAAATGTAAATTTTGCAATTAAAGATTCAGATTATAAATTAACAGTTTATACAACAAGACCAGATACTATATTTGGAGTATCCTACATGGTAATTTCTCCAGAACATCCAGCATTAAATGAATTTAAAGAAAAAATTACTAATTTTGATGAGGTTGTATCATACCAAGAAGAAGCTCGTAAAAAATCTGATTTTGAAAGAGCAGAATTAAACAAAGATAAAACTGGGGTAATGCTAGAGGGAATCACTGCTATAAACCCATTATCAGGTAAGGAAATTCCAATTTGGGTTTCAGATTATGTTTTAATGTCTTATGGTACTGGAGCTATTATGGCAGTGCCAGCTCATGATAGCAGAGATTTTGAATTTGCAAAAAAATTTGATATGCCAATTGTCCAAGTTTATGAAACAGAAGGGGAAGCTGAGCTACCTTTAACAGATATAAACAAAGGAAGAGCAATTAATTCTGAATTCTTAAATGGACTTGAAGTAGCGGATGCAAAACAAAAAGCAATAGAATTCATAGAAGAAAATAATCTAGGTGAAGCTACAACAAACTTTAAATTACGTGACTGGGTCTTCTCACGTCAAAGATATTGGGGTGAGCCAATTCCAATGATTTATTGTGAAGAACACGGTTGGAATCCAGTTGATGAAAGTGAACTTCCTATAAAATTACCAGAAGTAGAAACTTACGAACCAACAGCTACTGGTGAATCACCTCTTTCAGAAATCAAGAAATTTGTTACCACAACTTGTCCAGTTTGTGGAGGACCTGCAAAAAGAGAAACAGACACCATGCCGCAATGGGCAGGAAGCTCTTGGTATTACTTAAGATATATGGACCCACATAATACCGAAGCTATTGCTAGCGAGGAAGCATTAGATTATTATAGTCCGATTGACTGGTATAACGGCGGTATGGAGCACACTACTCTGCACTTGTTATACTCTAGGTTTTGGCATAAATTTTTATATGATATTGGAGTAGTGCCAACAAAAGAACCATATCAAAAAAGAACAAGCCACGGAATGATTTTAGGGGAAGACCATCAAAAAATGAGTAAATCTCGTGGGAATGTTGTAAATCCAGATGATATCATCCGTGATTATGGAGCAGACACTCTAAGAACTTATGAGATGTTTATAGGTGATTTTGGATCAACTGCTATTTGGTCAGATGAAGGTGTACGTGGCTGCCGTAAATACTTAGAACGTGTGTATAATATGATTGAATTGGTAGAAGATGGGGATAATTACAGCAAGGACCTTGAAGTAGCTATCCATCAAACTATCAAAAAAGTATCTGAAGATTACGAAAATTTAAAATTTAACACAGCTATAGCAAGCCTTATGTCGCTTTCAAATGATATGAGATCTCTTGGCAAAATAACAAAATCTGATTTTAAAACTTATATCATCCTATTAAACCCTGTTGCACCTCACTTAACAGAAGAGCTATGGGAACTAGCAGGATTTGAAGGAAAACTAAATGAAGCTGCTTGGCCAACATTTGATGAGAAAAAGCTAGTACTAGACGAATTTGAAATGCCAGTTCAAATTAATGGTAAGATGCGTGGCAAAGTAATCATGGCCATGGATGCAAGTGAAGATGATGCAGTTGAAGCTGCAAAAGCTGATAATAACATTTCAAGCCATTTAGAAAATAAAGAAATAAGAAAAGTAATATACGTACCAGGTAAGATTTTAAATATCGTAGTTGCTTAATAATTCAGTAGGACTATTGTCCTACTTTTTTTATAAAAAATTAACCACTTAAATAAAAATAAGAAATATTGGTATAATATATCTAGACTATAAGTTGATAAAGCTAGAAAGGATATAATTATGGAAAAAGTAAAATTAGCTATAGTTTTTTACTCTCAAACAGGAGTTAATTATAAGATGTCAACTATTGCCAAAGAAGAAGCAGAAAAAAATGGTGCTGAGGTTAGACTTTTAAAGGTTAGAGAACTTAGAGATACATCAGAAGTTGAACCAGACTCATTGTGGGATAAGACACTTAAGGAAACAGAGGATTTAGAAGTAGCAAGTCCAGAAGATTTAGTATGGGCAGATGCAATCATATTTTCAACACCAACTAGATTTGGTAATGTATCTAGCCAAATGAAAGATTTTTTTGATTCACTTGGAGGAGTTTGGAGCGAGGGTAAGCTAGTAAATAAATTTGTTACAGCTTTTTCATCATCACAAAATCCAAATGGTGGTCAAGAACATACCATCCGTGCAATCTATACATCTGCCATGCACTGGGGATCTATAATTGTACCAACTGGTTATACAGATGATTCAATATTTGCTCAAGGTGGTAACCCATATGGTATTTCTGCAACTCAGTCACCTGAAACTTATGAAATAAGCAATGAAATAAAACCTGCTATAGAACACCAAACAAGAAGGTTAATAGAAATTACACAAAAATTTATAGGATAATATAATTATGACCTAGCAGAAATGCTAGGTTTTTTTAAATGCAATAATTACATTTTAGGGTATAAAATAATTATATTTCAAGGAGGTTTTATGAATATATTTGATATTTTAAACAGTAAATTATTGTACATATTAGTTGCTCTAGGCTTATTAATTATATTTTTAATATGTGTAATGTTTTTTCTAAGGGCAAAAAAAAGAGCTAAAGAGTTAGGCATTGCTGATGAGAAAGTAAAGGCAACCATAAAAAGTTCCTTAGTTTTTTCCATTGTGCCATCAATTGCCGTAATAATAGGCCTTATAACATTATCGCCACTTTTGGGTATTCCTTGGCCATGGTTTAGACTCTCTGTTGTGGGATCATTACCATACGAACTTACTGCAGCAGACTTGGCTGTTAAAGGATTAGGCTATCAAGATCTTGCAACCTATCAAGCTTCTGCCGATCCTAGTGCAATTGGAACAATTATGTTTACAATGACAATTTCTATTCTCGGTGGGATGATATTTAATATATTTTTTCTAGAGAAATACCACAAAAAAGTATCTGGAGTTGGAACAAAATCATCTCCATTTAGAGAGCTGGCCCTATCAGTGCTTACTTTTGGTATGGTTACAGTTTTTTTTCCAATTGAGTTTTTAAAATCAAAAACACATGCGACAGTTGCAATTACATCTATTTTAGTAACACTTATATTAGGACAGATTTCTAAAAAGTATAAGATTGATTGGCTGGCAGATTTTATAATGAGTTTTGCGCTAATAATTGGTATGGCAGCAGGTGTATTTTTTGAAGGAGTTTTATAATGGAAAATAAAAAAACTTATATGGATACAACTTACAAACTTGGTAGAATAGCTACAATTGTTTGTATTTTAATAATGTTTGTTATTCCAGCTATTATTTGTACTGCATACAATATTTGGCCTAGTTTTGATTCGGTAATAGGATCTGCTGGTCCACTTTTAGCCATGTATATACCAGTTGCGCTTGCAGAACAACTTTCTATGATTCCAATAACTGGAAACTCTGCATATATTAATTCTATTATGGGCAATGTGACAAATATAAAATTCCCAGCCTATCTTACAGCTCTAGCATCTGTTGACCAAGATCCTGGAACAGAGGAAGCGGATGTAATAGGAATGATTGCCGTTTGTGTTTCTGGTATGACAACTATGGTTATAATCTTAATTGGACTATTACTTTTAGTACCACTAAGTCCAATACTTACATCTCCTGTTGTAAAAACAGCCACTAGCTACATAATGCCTGCACTTTTTGGTTCTATGTTAGTAGGTACATTATTAAATAATTCAGCTGGTAATTATGAGGCAAAAAATAAATATCTGATAGGGATAATTGATTTATTAATAGTCTTTGTTGTTAATATCTTTATTATGAATTTAGATAAAAAACAAGGATTTGCAATGGTTATAATAATGCTCCTTTCTGTACTATTAGCTTATCTATTTTATAAGAAAGGAATTATAAAATTAAGACCAAAAGCCTCTAATAATAACTTGTAAATTATACTTGTATGGTGTATCATAATGAGTGATACACCATGTTTTTTATTAAGATATGGTAAAAATTGCTCGGGTATAATATTTATTAGATATTTTTAAGCTTTATTAAATTTATACTTTAATTTGACAAATATGACTCAAATGTGTATTATTGTATTATGGTAGCAGTACAAAAATCAAAAAAAGAAGGTCTAATGAAAGAATTTCTTAAGAAAAATTTATACAATATAATAGCAGTAATAGTTCTTTTGATATTAACAATACTTGGATATATAGGATACAAAGAGGGACTATTTAACTCAATTGATAGTTTTAGAGAATTTATCTTATCCTACGGAGCTTGGGCTCATATAATTTTTATGCTAGTACAAATAACTCAAATCGTAGTACCAATTATACCTGGTGGTTTGACAACAGTATTTGGGGTAGTAATATTTGGTCCTTTTTGGGGTTTTATCTATAACTACATATCAATTTGTTTAGGATCAATGTTAGTATTTTTTATATCAAGAACATTTGGAAAATCAATTATTTTAAACTTTTTTGGTCAAGAAACTTTTGACAAATATAAACATAAAATAAAAGATAAAACCTATGAGAAATTCTTTGCCTGGGCAATACTTTTACCAGTAGCCCCAGATGATTTTTTATGCTACTTAACCGGACTTTCTGATATGAGTTTTAAAAAATATGCAACAATCATTCTTTTATGTAAACCTCCATCAATATTCCTATACTCTATGGGATGGGCAATGGGACTTGAATGGATAGTAAAGAAAATTTAATTTAAAAAGCGACTAGAAATATTTCTAATCGCTTTTTTTATACATATAGATTTGCTTGGGTATTAAACATCTCACTATATAATTTATTAACCTTTAAGAGCTCATCGTGAGTACCAACTTCGTCAATATGACCATTGTTACAAACAAGTATTCTATCTGCATATTTGGTTGAAGATAGCCTGTGGGAGATGAATAATGAAGTCTGATCTTTTGTAATAGCTAGCATATTTTCAAATATTTCTTGCTCACTACGTGGATCTAGGGCACTTGTAGGCTCATCCATGATAATAAATTTACCTTTATGATACATAGAACGGGCGAGGGCAAGTTTTTGACCAATACCACCTGATGGTTGCACTCCTTTTTCATCCAGTAAAGCTGTTATATGGTTAGCTTTAAGCTTTGGAAGATTATCTACCCAATCTTTTATATTTAACAATTCAAAAGACTTATCCATTTCTAGATAGTCAGCATCAGTCAGTTTAGAATACGATACGGTCGACACATTTTCATCAATCCTGAAAGGAAATAGTCTAAAGTCTTGGAAAGTCGGGGAAAGGATTTTGTAATAATAGGAGGTGTTAATATCATTTATGTTGATTCCGTTTAGTAGAATTTCTCCACTAGTTACATCATAGAACTTACAAAGCAACTTCACGATAGTTGATTTACCTGCACCATTACGTCCTACTAGGGCTACGGTTTCACCAGGATTTATTATAAATGAGCAGTTTTCTAAAACATATTCATCGCTTTTTGGATACTTAAAAGATACATCTCTAAATTCAATCTTAACTTTAGAAAGGTCAATATCATTTATGTCTCCATCTTCATTGCGACATTCTTCAATATCCATAAAGTCAAACAGTGCTTCGATAGTGACATTCAATCGAGCAAGTTCTGGATAGTAAGACTGTAATTGGTTGAATCCCTCAATTAGACCATTTATGGAATTAAAATATAGGGTGAAATCAGCTACACTTATAGCTTTTTTTAATAATTTACTTGCTATATATATAAATGATCCAACTATGCCAAGGTTGTTTATTACACTTATCAGTCCTAAATAGATCCCATTTATTGTAAAGTACTTGTGGTTTAGTTCATACATTTGATTCAAATGAAAATCTGCCTTATCAAGTATTAAATTTTCTGCATTATATATTTTAATGTCCTTTGAGTATTTGAAATCTCTAGCAAAGTTAAAATAGTATTTATATATGCGAATTTCTTCTGCAGATCTTTTTTGATTTTCTTTTTCATTGTTCTTTAATTTTTTAGTTATTGGTTTACTTATTAAAAATAATAGTACAATCAGTAAGGGAAGGAGTGGATTTAATCTTATCAGGATAATTACTGAAAAAATACCTATTGCTACTTCACTTAGGCCAAAACCTAAGAATTCGAATAATCCCCAGAGATTACCTAGGCCTGTTACAGCTTGTTCAACCTTGTCTTGAGTGGATTTACTGTCAGTCATTTCTAGGGGTAGCATTAGTATCTTCTCATTTAAATCATATGTCAGGGTATTATTTACACGATCTAAGCTCATCATGTAATATTGGCTGGATTTTACCTTAAGAATATCAGTGATGTAATTTAGAATCAATGCTAATAGTGCTAGACTTAGCATTATTTCCACTCGTCCTTGGCCACCATACTCATCTATGATAAATTTAGGGGCAATTAGTCTAAATAAAGGAAGGATACCTAGCAATAATGAGTATATTATAGTCCTAATAGTAAATCCTTTTTCTTTAGAATTTATAAGTCTTATAAGTCTAATATAATTATGCATTATGGTTCTCCTTATAATTCTTAGCTTGTATTTCAAAAAGCTCTTTATATTCGCCGTTTAAATCAATCAGCTCATCATGACTTCCTTCTTCTATGATTTTTCCATTTTTAAGGTAAATGACCTTATCACAAAATTTAGTAGAAGCTAGCCTATGTGAGATAAATACACTTGATTTGTCCTTAGATTCCATATCATAAAGTTCATATAAATCTCTTTCTGCTATTGCATCCAGTTGAGCAGTTGGCTCATCTAATAATAGTAGCTTTGCACTTTCTTTATTAAGAGCTCGAGCTAAAAATAATCTTTGTTTTTGCCCACCAGATATGTCCACTCCATCGTCATTCAGAGTTCTTAAGAGAATCTGTTCATCCTTTTTTTCATATTTATTTATAATTTCATCTAGGCCAGTTTTTTCGTAAAGTTCATTTGGACTTTTATCATTTCCACTCATTAACACATTTTCTTTGATAGTGTAGGGAAGTAAAAGAGAGTCTTGAAAAACTGCAGCAACATATGCTTTAAGATCAACATTATAACTATTTATGTCCTTGCCATTTAACAAAATTTGACCACTAGTAGGCTCATAGAGGCCTGCTAGTAACATAGCTAAGCTTGTTTTACCAGCACCATTTTCTCCAACCAGTGCAATTGATTGGCCACTAGGAATATTTAGATTTATATGATCTAGAACATTTCTTTGAGTGTTTGGATATCTAAAACACACATCTTTTAGTTGGATGTCAAATCTATCAAAATCTAATCTATCGTAATCTTTAATTTCATTTATTTTTAAAGATATGTATGGTTTCATAAATTTAAGATTCTTTGCTATATCAGCTAATGACATAGATAAAGCATAGGTTACTAGTATAAATCCAAAAACAGCTGTAAAGAGGACATAAAACTCAGACACTTTTAAAAAACCTTCTGTAAGCTTTAAAATCATCCAAATAAAGACTGGAATGTCTCTTAGTAGAGAAATTGTTCTTGCAGCCACTTGGAGCTTTAAAACCTTTTTATTATTTTCTGCTAATTTTTGATACTTAAAGTTACTAACTCCAAAATAATATTTTTTAAAGACACTTGTTATGTCATACATAAGAATATCAAGTTTAGATATAGGATTTTTCAGCTCATAATTAAGCTGGTTTAGTTGCTCCCAGGTATGGTCAATCTCTTCCCAGTACTCTTCATAGGTGAAAGCAAGTTTATAATATATTCTACCTGTGGCTAATGTCATTAAAACTATATATAAGACTAGATACCAATCAAGTTTAGTGAATATCCATAAAAATCCGATTAAACTTACTACCTGACCCATAGTTTGCGGCATGTAAAGTACGATACCTCCAAAACCATCGAAGGGATATTCTATAGCTCTGTTAGCTTCGGTAATAGTTTCTTTTATTTTTTTATCTTGTTGGTCTTTGTATGATAGATTTAAGGAATAAGAAATAACTTTACTATTAAGGCTATAACGAATCCTATTCATTCTCATTCTGTAATTTCCTATTAAAAATGAAGATAAAAACCTTATAATAGAAGTTACTAAAAATAGACCTACAAAAAATAGTAGGAAAAATTCGAGATTATTGTGCTTATTTTTGATAATATAAGCGGGAGCCAGTATCCATACAAATGGCAAGATTCCATTTAATATAGCATAGGCGATAATTATAAAATACATAAATGGGTCTTTAGACCACATTTGTTTAAAAATAAATTTTATTTCTTTCATAAGTGCGGAATTTTCCGCTTCCTCCTTGATTTTTGTTTATAGCCAAAGCAAGGAGTATATGTACTTACTTTGACTGTCAGATACGTTTATGCACCAATTTATTTTTAATCTATTGTTCATTTTTATCCTCCTTAAATATATTTATCAATAGTATAGCATGATAAATTATTAATGTAAATATGTAAAAAATATGTGTAAAAATTTTAAAAAAAAGATGGCTAGCTGCCATCATGATTTTATTATTCTAATATAATATCTCTACCTGCGATAAATTCTAGCTCCAGATCATTTCCAAAACTTTCGATTTCAGATATTTTAAATCCACGTACTTTTGATGTATTATCAAAGCAAATTTCGTTATTTATTACCTCTCCGAGGGGAGCTATGGAAGTTATTCCTTGCTTGTTATCAATTTTTAATGCTTTTTCAATTATAAAATTAGTTTGATTTTCTATTAATGATTTATCAAAATTATCATAAAAATCTGCAATTTTTATTACCGACCTATCCTCAGTAATAGTTAACTTTAAATCTTTTGCTTGGTAAAAGCTGGTGAATACTAATTTAAAAATAATAAATGCTGTATTATAAGCTAAATTTTTGATTCTGTTTTTATCATTTAATTTTAAAATAACTTCTGACTTTTGAGGTCGGCCTTTAACTGTATGTATAATATTATCTCGCTTTTCTTCAATTGATACGATTTCTAAGTCAGATATACTGCCAAAATCTTTCAAAAATCCAAATGTTTCTGCCATAAATATTGTGCGGTCTAAAATTATTTGAGTGTAGTTATCTTGGGAACGTCTTGAGACTATATTTGCTTTTAATTCTGTTATTTCTGGATATTTTAAGTAAATTTTCTGCATAATCTACCTTCCTTTAATTAAAACTAATACTTAATCATATGATATAATATACCCGAGGTTGGGCTATGAGAAAGAAAATTTTTATCGCTTTAATAGGATTTATATCAGGAATAGGATTGTTCATTAATTTTGAATCAATTAATATTGTTTTCGTAATTCTTTTATGCCTTATTTCTGGATTACTTATATATTTTATCGATAAAAAGCTTTTATTATTCCCGATAGGTCTTTCATTAGGTTTTATATTGAGTTTCTATAATTTAAAGCAATATAAACTTATAGACTATCCCGATAAAACATTAGAAATTACTATTTTAGAAAAAAGGAAAGTTAATGATAGATATAGATATTTTGTTAGGGCTAGAGGTCATAATATAACAGAAAAATCTCTTGTTTTTACAGAATATGATTTTGATATTGGCGATATTTATTTAATAGAAGGCGAGGTAAGCCTAGCAAATAAAAATACAAATCCAAACTTATTTAATTATAGAAATTATCTGATTTCAAAGGGAATTGCAAGTAATATTAAGTTAGAATCTATAAAGAAAAGTGCAAAAAGTAATTCTGTATTTTTAAATTTTAGGAAAAATTTTTATAACTATATTCATAAAATTTTTGAAAGCAATTTAAGTAAAGAAGCTTCAAATTTTATAATATCTGTAGTTTTAGGGGAAAATTTAATTCAAAATGATGGCATAAAAGATTTGGGACTTGCACATATTTTGGCTGTGTCTGGTTTACATATTGATTTGCTTTTGGCTTTTATACTTTTAATTTTCAGAAAAATAAATTTAAATTATAAATACGGATATATATTTGGACTTTTAACCTGTGGATTTTATGGATTTTTGATAGGCTTTCCATTTTCGGTAATTAGAGTTTTAATAATTAATTTGATTGGATTTCTAGCTTTTATTTGGCAAAAACCAGAAGATAAGATTAAATCTTTATTGATAGCAGCATTTTTGATATTATTATTTAATCCCTTTGCAATCTTAAATGCAGGTTTTGTTTTATCATTTGTAGCCACAAGTGGTGTTTACTTAATATATCCAAAAGTAAAAAGATTATTAAATGATAATTTAATATCAGAAAGTGTTAGATTTACAGCTTCAATTCAAGCAAGCATATTTCCTTTTACAGCATTTTATTATGGCAAAATAAATTTGATGAGCATTATGGCAAACTTTTTAATTTTGCCGATTTTTACAATATCTATGTACATAATGTTTGTAATTGTTATATTTTATCCAATATTAAGATTTATCCTTACTCCAGTTTATTTTATTCTGGACTATTTAATAAATTCTATATTAAATTTAACTTCCATGTTAAGCGGTCTGAGATTTTTAAATATAGAATTTATTCATCAAAACATATTAATATCCATATACCTCTATTTCCTAATATTAATTAGCATATATATTAGAAAATCAAATAAGGATTTGATAAAGAAATTTTATATAATAAATTTATTTATCGTAATTTCTAGTCTAGGATATGAAAAGCTAAATCCAGAAACTAGTTTTTCGATGATAGATATAGGCCAAGGCGATGCATTTTTGATAAATGATAGGGGAGATTATTATTTAATTGATGTAGGTGGACCTAAGTATGATGATTATGATAGTGGCGAAAAAATATTAGTTCCTTATTTAAAATCTATTGGTGTAAAAAATATAAAGGCTGTTTTTATTTCTCACGAGGATAGTGACCATAGCGGGAATATAAATCTACTAATGGACAACTTTTATGTAGAGCATATATTAACAAGTAAAAATAATATTGCTACTATTTCAAAATATAAACCAGAGATCATAAAAGAGAATGATACTATAAAATTAAAAAATGGATACATTGAGTGTATATTTGATGGAGAATCTGGTGAAGAAAATGCAGAATCACTTGGACTTTTAATTAACATTAAAGGTACAAAAATAATAACTTTGGGAGACTTGCCAAAAGAGTATGAAGAACAAATTGATCAAGAAGCTGATATTTTAAAAGTTTCCCACCATGGATCAAAAACTTCTACTTCAAAAGAATTTGTAGAAAAAGTAAAACCAAAGGCTGCACTAATATCTGCAGGACGCAATAATCGCTATGGCCACCCAAGTTCAGATGTAATTAATAATCTAGATGGAGTAAAAATGTTTAATACCCAAACAGATGGAATGGTAAAAATATATTTTGATAAAAATGTAAGAATAGAAAAATATTTGAAAGGAGGTTTTTTTAAATGAATTTCAAAGAATTTATGAATCTTTTAATCGATGATAAAACTAGTGGAGTTTATTTATTTGATTCTAAAGAAGAATTTTTAAACGATACTATCATAGAAGAAGTGCGTAACAAAGTAAATATTCCTGACTTTAACTTAGTAGAAATAAAGGGAAGTAAGGATGTAGAATTAATTAAAACTTCTTATGAAACTTACCCGGTTATGGAAGATAAAAAGTTTATAATTTGGAGAAATATAGACTTATCAAAAAATTCTATAAAGGAATATGAAAGTACGCTTGAAGTTTTATCAAATGATTTTAAGTCATTTCCAGATTTTTCTACACTGTTAATTTTTTCTGATAATCCACCATTCAAAGGTAAATTTTATAAAAATATTGCAAAAGATGGTGAAATTGTAGAAATTAATAGACTTAATCAAAAAGAATTAGAGTCATTTATTGGAAAAAGATTTGTTAGAAATGGCAAAAAAATCCAAAGATCACTTGTAGTTGAAATAGTAAATAGGTTTTCATACCTAAATAAAGACAGTGAAATTGACCTTTATCAAATAGTGAACGTTGTTGATAAAATCATTGCAAATTCTAGTGAAGAAATTGTAAAATCACAGGATGTATTTGATCAGCTAGATGAAGTTTTAAATATAAATATATTTAATTTAACAGATGCAATGAGTGCCAAAAATCCAAAGGAAGCGACAAGTATTTATTTAAAAATGGCAAGGGCTAATGAAGATTTATTTATGATCTACCATATGATAATAAGGCAGATAAGAAATCTAATAGGTGTAAAATCTTTATACATAAATGGATACAACGATACTTTTATGATGAAAAATCTTGGAATTGGAGCTTATGAATTAAAGAAAATTAAGAATTATAGTAGAAATTTTTCTTTGCCGGAATTATTTGATATCCACTCTAGGATGTTTGATATGGAATATAGGCAAAAATCAGTTGATTTTGATATGGAATTAGAATTATTATTGTTAATTAGGGAAATTTCTGCAAAATAAAATGAGCAATTATCAGTAGACATATGTGTGGATCCATTACTGATTATTGCTCATTTTTTATTAAGCATTTTGTGCTTCATTCATTGCTTTTTGTAATCTAGATGCTGTTCTAGCTACTTTATTTTTGTGTATAATGTTTTTTGCTTCAGCCTGTTTCATTCTTTTATCAACGTGTCTAAAGATTTCACGAGCTTCGTCAACATTACCAGCTTCTAAAGCTTGATCAAATTTTTTGATGTATGTTTTGATTTCTGATTTTTTTGCTTTATTTCTTTCAGTATCTCTTTTTGTTGTTTCGATTCTTTTTTGAGCTGATTTAATATTTGCCATTATTTCACCCTCTTTCTTAGTTAGTCTTTTTTTGCTTGACTGATACATTTTACCATAGAAAATTGAAACATACAAGTTTTATTTATTAATTAGCCTAAATAATTGGTAGTTTTTGACTTTTATATTATAATATAATAATGAATGAGAGGATATTTATATGACTAATGAAAATGAAAAAGTAAAAGTTGTTGTAGAACCAGAAACTAATAATGGCCCTACAATTGTGAAAAATGAAAGTATCAATGATAAAAAAGATCCTAAAAAAGACGATGAAGGCATACTTGATTGGATAAAATCAATAGTCGTTGCTCTTTTAATTGCCGCACTTATCAAGTGGCTGTTTATAGATGCAACAAGGGTATCGGGAAAATCCATGTTAAATACTCTGCATGATGGAGATATGCTTTTTATGAATAAAATCGGTAAGCACTTCCACGATTATGACAGAGGAGATATTGTAATCTTAAATGCGCCAGATTTTCCAGGCAAACTTTATGTAAAAAGAGTAGTAGGCCTTCCAGGCGATACAGTAACTCTAAAAGATGAAAAAGTATATATCAACGACGAAGAACTAAAAGAACCATATACATCTGTAGACTACACTCTACAAACAAGTGATACTTATGAATGGTATCTTTTAGACGGCCAATATTTTGTAATGGGTGATAACAGGGCAGAAGGTGCCAGCAATGACTCAAGAAATTACGGTCCAGTTCAAAAAGAAGAAATAGTAGGTCATGCATTTTATAGATTTTATCCATTTAATGACATGGGAAATATAGACAATAATCCATACGGAGAAAATAAATAGATGACACAAAGAAAAGACAATATAAGAAATTTTTCTATAATTGCCCACATAGACCATGGTAAAAGCACTCTTGCTGATAGGCTGATTGAAAAATCCGAACACCTATCTGAAAGAGAAATGCAAAATCAAATGTTAGATGATATGGAGCTAGAACGTGAGCGTGGAATTACAATTAAATTAAAATCAATCAAAATCCATTATAAGGCGAATGATGGTAAGATTTATGATTTAAACCTAATTGACACACCAGGTCACGTTGACTTTAACTACGAAGTATCAAGATCTTTAAAAGCTTGTGAAGGTGCAATATTAGTTGTAGATTCAAGCCAAGGTGTAGAAGCACAAACCCTTGCTAATACATATCTAGCCCTAGACCAAGACTTAGAAATATTACCAGTTTTAAATAAAATTGACCTGCCATCAGCAAGAGTTGATGAAGTGAAAAAAGAAATTGAAAACCAAATAGGTCTTGAAACTGATGGGATTCCATTAGTTTCAGCTAAAACTGGCCTAAATATTGAAGATGTACTTGAAGATATAGTAGAAAATATTCCAGCACCAGAAGACCACGATGATAAGCCACTAAAAGCACTTATTTTTGATTCATATTATGATGCTTATCGTGGGGTTATTTGTTATGTGCGTATTTTTGAAGGGGTTGTAAAACCTGGAGATACTATAAAAATGATGAATACTGGTAAAACTTATGAGGTAAATACCGTAGGTTATACCATGAAAAATCGTATTGAAACCAAGGAGTTGCGTTCTGGTGATGTAGGATTTATAGAAGCTAGTATAAAAGAAGTAAAAGATGCTAGGGTTGGTGATACCATCACAAATGCAGAAAAACCAACTGATCAACCACTTTCAGGCTACAAAGAAGTTCTGCCAATGGTTTATTCTGGTATATATCCAGCAGAAGGTGAAAGTTTTGATAAACTCCGTGATGCATTAGAAAAACTTCAAGTAAATGATGCAGCCTTAGTATTTGAGCAAGAAAATTCCCAAGCCCTTGGTGTAGGTTTACGTTCAGGATTTTTGGGACTACTCCATATGGATATCATTACTCAAAGGCTAGAACGTGAGTATGATTTAAATATTATTGCTACAGCACCATCAGTTATCTACAGGGTAAAACTAAAGGGTGCAAGCGAAGAAATTGAAATCCAAAACCCAAATGATTTTCCAGACCCAGCTACAATTGATTATATAGAAGAACCGATGACTAGAGCAGAAATTATAACTCCAAGTGACTATATAGGACAAATAATGAGTCTTGCCCAAAATCGTCGTGGAGAATTGATTGATATGCACTATATAGACGACACCCGTGTATCTATAAAATATAAGTTACCATTAAATGAGGTTATTTATAACTTCTTTGATAGTTTAAAGTCAAGAACTCGTGGATATGCATCACTTGATTATGAAGTAACAGGATATGCTCCAAGTAATCTAGTAAAACTTGAAATCTTAATCAATGACCAAGTAGTAGATGCGCTTTCAATTATTGTTCACAAAGATAGTGCATATGCTAGAGGTCGTGGCATTGTTGAAAAACTTAAAGATGAGATTCCACGCCAACAATTTGCTGTACCAATCCAAGCAGCTATCGGTGGAAAAGTAATAGCTCGTGAAACTGTTAGAGCTCTTAGAAAAGACGTTATCGCAAAATGTTACGGTGGAGATATTTCCAGAAAGAAAAAACTGCTTGAAAAACAAAAAGAAGGTAAGAAACGTATGCGTCAGTTAGGAAATGTAGAAGTTCCACAAGATGCATTCCTAGCAGTATTAAAATATGATGATGAACAATCAAACTAAAAGCGACCTAGTAAAAAACTAGATCGCTTTTTTATTTGTAGAATACTGCTTCAATATTATTTCCATCAAAATCATGAAAAAATGCTGCGTAATAATTTGGAGCATAATGCTCTCTTATGCCCGGAGCACCATTATCTTTTGCTCCTAACTCTAAGGCCTTATTATAAAAGTTATTTACTTCTTCTTCACTATCAACTCTAAAGGCTATATGAAAGTCATTTGGTTTTCCTTCAACAAGCCATAATTCATTTGCAAAATCAGAATCTTCCCTACCAAAGCCAACTGCATCTTCATAATCAACTTTCTTAACTAAGTCAATTTCAGCAAGAACTTTTTCATAAAAATCTTTAGATTTTCCTATATCAGAAACTTGTAAACTTATATGGTCAATCATAATTCCCCCCCTTTTCTTATTTATTTATTTATTTTTTACCCCAAGGCGTGATATAATATCATAAAAGGATAAGGGGAATAATATGGAATCCAAAAATCTATACGAACGCATATTTTTACGAACTGGAATAATAATTTTATCAATTTTATTTTTAATATTTTTAGCACCACCTTTAATTGATGCCCTATTGCCAATAATTTTGGCCTTGGTTTTAGTAGCAATTCTTACACCACTAATAAAAAAAATAGATGATTTTTTGCCAATTAAACATACTGTCATTTCTTATATAGTTGGCACTATACTTTTAGTAATAATATTATTTTTATTGGTTTGGTTTACCCAACTAATCGTAAGCCAAGTTAGTGGATTGATAGGAAATATAATTGGAAATTGGGATAAGATTGTATCATCAACCAATGATTGGATAAATTCAGTCAATTATCAAATTAATCTTTTACCAGAATTTGTATCCAATGCTATAAAATCAGGACTAAATTCAGTTTATCAGTTTTTAGGAAATTTACAAAAAAATGCTGTTAATATTACACTTGGTTTTACGACAGCCTTTATAAACACCTCAAATAATATTATATTTTTTGCTATAACCTTTATAGTCGCTTTTTATATTATTTTAGGAGATATGGAAATGGCAACAATTAAATATCATTCTAAATTTTCTGAAAGTTCAAAAAACAACTTTAGCTTAATTAGAAGGGTATTTAAAAATTCCACTTGGAATTATATAAAATCTCAGTTAAAATTAGCCTTATTATGTACAATACTTATGGCTATTGCCCTAAAAATTTTGGGCCAGCAATATTTTATGCCAATTGCATTATTACTAGGATTCTTGGATTTACTTCCAATGATTGGGCCTATTATAATGCTTCTACCGTGGACAGTTATTGAAATTTTTATTTTTTCTAACATGAATAAAGGTATAGGTTTACTAATTGTTTTAATAATCTGGACGGGATTGCGTCAGGTGATAGCTCCAAAAGTTATCGGATCTTCGGCAAATATCCATCCTATATTATCTGTAATAGCTCTATACTCAGGTCTTCGATTATTTGGAATTAGTGGAGCAATATTTTTCCCAGTTATTTTGATATTTATTGTGGGTATTTATAGGTCTGGAATTATGGATAATTGGATATATGATTACAGAGAGTTTTTTGAATATATCCAAAATACTTTAAATATAGGCAAAAGAAATTTAAAAGTACCGGATGAAGAATAATTTCTAAACAGTATAATGATGTTAGTGATAACAGTTATCATTAAGGAGTTATAATGGATAAATATCAAGTAAAGATTTTAGATATCAAAGAAGAATACAAAAATGTATTTACCTATACTTTGGAAAAACCAGAAGATTTGGTATGGGATGAGGGTTCTAGTTTTCACCTTGCCTTGCCAGGATATGACACAGGTAGTGAAATAAATAAAAAACTAGTCCATCACTTGAGTATAAATACATTGACTGATGAAGGAACTATCAAGTTTACAACTAAAATTCCTATCAGAAAATCAGTATTCAAAAAAGCCCTTTCTAACCTAAAAGAGGGAGATGAGGTTACAATTTATAAAATAAAATCTCATATGATTTTGCGCAGAGAAGATAAGCCAATAGTTTTACTATCTCAGGGCTTAGCAATGTCAACTATGAGGCCTCTCATTAAAAAATTTGAAATTGATAATTCAAATATACCTGAATTAATTAGTCTAAATGTAAACAAAAAAGATAATCATCTATACGAAAAAGACTTCGAATGTGTTGATGGAACATGCTTTTTTAAATATTGGTTAGAATCAAGAAATGATTATTTAAAAAAGTTAAAAGAGCTTGCAAATGAAAAGCCTGATGCCTATTTTTATGTAGTAGGTAGCGAAATTTATGTATTAGATACTTTGTATATACTAAGAGAAAATGGTATAGCTAATAGTCAAATAATAATTGATAAAAGTGATGAAAAAAGAGAAGTTGTATTTGATACTCTAAAAAATTACAAAATTATACTTTAATTTAAGATGGCATTAGCCATCTTTTTTTACATATAAAAAAAAGGAGAAGTGATGAAAAAAGTAGGATGCTATATTCATATTCCATTTTGCCAAAAAAAATGTTATTATTGCGATTTTTGTGCATATATGAATCTTGAGCATAGGATAGATAATTATATTAATAATTTAATAAAAGAAATAGAAATCTATCAGCAAAAACTATGCTGCAAGATAGATTCTATATACATTGGCGGTGGTACTCCGTCTTATATTGATGGAAAATATATCAAAGAGATTGTAAAATCACTAGATAAGTTTGACATAAGTCAATTAAAAGAATTTACAATTGAATGTAATCCAAATTCTATTTCTAGGGATAAATTACTTTTATATAAGGACTTAGGAATTAATCGTATATCGCTAGGTGTGCAGTCATTTGATGATGAGGTTTTAAGAGCAATCGGTAGAAATCATACAGCAGACATTGCACTAAATGACATAGACTTAATCCGAAGAGTAGGCTTTGATAATCTTAGTTTTGATTTAATGTTAAATTTGCCGAAACAAGACTACAAATCAGTTAAAAATGATTTTGAGATGATAAGGAAAATATTACCAGAACATATTTCATGGTATTCTTTGATTGTAGAAGAGGGTTCTAGATTTTACGCTATGGATAAAAAAGGCAAATTAGACTTAATGGAAGATGATACCGAAGTTGAAATATTTGGAGAAATTGTCGATCAGCTTTCAAAAATTGGTTTAAATCGTTATGAGATTTCGAATTTTGCAAAAAAAGGATACGAGTCCTACCATAATAAAAAATATTGGGAGGGAGACGGCTATCTTGCATTTGGGATGAGCGGTTCAGGATATATATCAAATGTTAGATATACTAATACAAGAAATTTCATTCACTATGATCAAATGATTGGTCAAGGTAAGCTTCCGATTGAAGATAAATATTTCATTTCCAGTGAAGATAGAGAAAAGGAATATATAATTTTTAAACTTAGAGAAACTGAAGGTATAAATCTAAAAGAATTTAAAAATAAATTTGGTAATGATTTCTTAAAAAAATATAAAAATGAGATAGAAAATTTTGATGTCCAAGACTTTTTTATAATAGATCAAAACTTCAAATTTAGCCAAAACGGAATGAACTTATCTAATGAATTTCTAAGATTAATTATATAATCTTGACAGGGGGTTTTTAGCTAGTATATTATTATTAGCAGTCGATACCAAAGAGTGCTAAAGGAGAAAAATTTGAATGATAGAAAGCTAAAAATATTATTCTCTATCATAGACTCTTACATCACAGATGGCGAACCAATAGGTTCAAAAAGCCTTGCAGACACCTACAATTTAAATGTATCACCAGCTACAATCAGAAATGAAATGAGCTCTCTTGAAAAAATGGGACTAATTGAAAAGGCACATTCTTCAAGTGGTAGACTTCCTTCTGATAGGGGATACAGGATGTTTGTAGATTATATCCTAGAAAATGAAATGGAGGATATAGCTAGGGCAAAGAAAAGTAATACTATTATAAATTTACTTGATAAAAGATATCACAATGCAGAAGACATTGTTGAGACTGCAACAAAGATGCTAGCTGAACTTACAAATCTTACAGCTGTATCTATGACACTTAAAAACGAAATAAAAACTTTGGTAAATATGGAGCTAATTAGATTATCAGACAGGCAATTGCTTTTACTTGCAGTATTTGATAATGGGATGCTTATAAAAGATAGTATATATCTTAATTATGAGATAAATTCTGATGAGCTATTATTTATCAATAACGTTCTTAAAAAAACTATGGTAGGAACGGATATCAATGAGATTTATGATAATATAAAATTACTTGAAACAACTTTGCTAAATGATTACAAATCTTTGCTTGAGATTATAGAAAAAAGGCTACAAGGCCAATCTTTTGGAAAGTTAAATAGAGAGATACAAATCGAAGGCTTGGGAAATATATTTAATTTTAAGGAATATGATGATTTATCCAAGGCTCGCGATTTTATAAAATTATTGGATAGTAAAGAAAAATTAAATAGTTTTTTGGGTAACAACATATATGATAAATTGGATATATCAATAGGATATGAAAATGAGCTTGATGAACTAAAAGAAAACACGGTTATAACATCATCTTTTAGAATAAATGATGACATAGTGGGTCATATAGGAATTATCGGGCTTACAAGAATTAATTATATTGATGTAATATCTGACATTATGATGATATCTACTCTACTTAATGATTGAAAGGGTTTAAGGATGGATGATAAAAAATTAAATGATGATAAGCTGAATGAAGAGCAGCTTGTTGATGATGAAATTATTGAAGAAGACGAAGTAATCGATGGTGAAATAATTGATGATGATTATGAAGCTATCGAAGATGAAGATAAAAATGAAGTAACTGATGAAAAACTTGAAGAAGACTTCAATGAGTTTAAGGACAAATATCAAAGATTACTAGCTGATTTTACAAATTACAAGCAGAGGGAAGAAGCAAGTAAGGCTGATTTTAAAAAATATGCTTGTAGTAATTTAGTTGAAAAACTTTTACCAGTTCTTGATAACTTTGATAGGGCCCTAAAAGACCAAGACCCAGAAGATGGGCTTGTAAAAGGGATTGTAATGACTCGCGATGAGATGCTAAATATCCTCAAAAATGAAGGATTAGAAGAAATCCCATCAGATGGAGAAGCTTTTGATCCAAATGTCCACCAGGCAGTTTTGGCAGAAGATTCTGATGAAGTCGAAAGTGATCATATTATAGAAACATTTCAAAAAGGTTATAAATTAAACAATAGAGTCATAAGACCAGCAATGGTTAAGGTAGCAAAATAGGAGGCTTATTGATATGGCAAAAATTATAGGAATTGACTTAGGTACAACAAACTCAGCAGTAGCTGTTATGGAAGGTGGTTCTCCAGTAATCATTCCAAATAGCGAAGGAAATAGAACAACACCATCTGTAGTTGCTTTTACAAAAGATGGAGAAAGATTAGTTGGTGAAACAGCTAAAAGACAAGCAATCACAAACCCAGATAGAACAATAGCATCTATCAAAAGAGAGATGGGTTCTGATTACAAAACTGCAGAAATTGATGGTAAAAAATATTCTCCAGAAGAAATTTCTGCTATGATTCTTCAAAAGTTAAAATCAGATGCAGAAAAATACTTAAATGATACTGTAACAAATGCAGTAATTACAGTACCTGCATACTTTACAGATGCTCAAAGACAAGCAACAAAAGACGCTGGAAAAATTGCAGGACTTACAGTAGATAGAATTATCAACGAACCAACTGCAGCTTCACTTGCTTATGGATTAGACAAAGAACACGACCAATCAAAAATTATGGTTTATGACCTTGGTGGTGGTACTTTCGACGTATCAATCCTAGAAGTAGGTGATGGAGTATTTGAAGTACTTTCCACACGTGGTAATAACAAACTTGGTGGAGATGACTTTGATAACAAATTAGTTGACTATCTAGCAAGTGAATTTAGAAAAGAAAATGGCGTAGATCTTACAAAAGACCTTACAGCTATGCAAAGACTTAAAGATGCTGCTGAAAAAGCTAAAAAAGAACTATCATCAACAATGACAACAAATGTAAACCTACCATTTATTACAGCTGTTGATGGTCAACCAGTACACTTAGACATCTCAATTACAAGAGCTAAATTTGATGAATTAACAAAAGATTTAGTAGATGCAACAAAAAAACCAGTAGAAGATGCTCTTTCAGATGCAGGTTTAAAATCTGCTGACATAGACAAAGTACTTTTAGTAGGTGGTTCAACAAGGATCCCAGCAGTTCAAGACTTAGTTAAAAACTTAGTTGGAAAAGAACCACAAAGAGACATCAACCCTGACGAATCAGTAGCTCTTGGTGCAGCTATCCAAGGTGGGGTACTAACAGGTGAAGTAAAAGATTTATTATTACTAGACGTTACTCCTCTATCATTAGGTATAGAAACTCTTGGAGGAGTTGCTACAAAACTAATCGAAAGAAATACAACAATTCCAACAAAAAAATCACAAGTGTTCACAACAGCAGCAGATGGTCAAACAGAAGTAGACATCCACGTTGTACAAGGTGAACGTGAAATGGCAGCAGATAATACTACACTTGGACGTTTCCAGCTAACAGGTATTCCAGCAGCAAGACGTGGTGTACCACAAATCGAAGTAACATTTGATATAGATGCAAATGGAATAGTAAACGTAACTGCAAAAGACCAAGGTTCAGGAAAAGAACAAAAAATTACAATCACATCATCATCTAACCTAACAGATGAAGAAATTGATAGAAAAGTAAAAGAAGCTGAACAATTTGCTGAAGAAGATAAAAAGAAAAAAGATGATATTGATACAAAAAATAATGCAGAAAGCTTAGTATACCAAGCACGCAAAACACTTGAAGATGCAAATGTAGAAGGCGCTCAAAAAGACGAAATTGAAGCAGAAATCAAAAAACTTGAAGATGCAATAGCTTCAAATAACACTGAAGAAATCAAAGTTCAAACAGAAGCTCTTCAAGAAAAAATTTACTCAATGAGTGAACAAATGTATCAAGCAGCAGGCGCAGAAGGTGCTGAAGCTAATAGTGCAGACGATGATGTAGTAGACGCTGACTACGAAGTTATCGATGAGGATGAAGAATAAATTTAATTTATAATAGCAAACTTACAAAAAATAAGTATAATAAGTTAAATAAAATAAAAGCTATTTCACTTTGAAATAGCTTTTTTTAAGTGTAAATGGAGGAAAAATGCAAGATCCATATGAGGTACTTGGGGTTAGCCGTGATGCTAGCGACCAAGAAATAAAAAGAGAATACAGAAAACTTGCTAAAAAATATCACCCTGATTTAAATCCTGGGGACCAAGAAGCAGAACAAAAGTTTAAAGAAGCTACTTTAAGCTATGAAATATTATCAGACAGTGAAAAAAGAGCCCAATATGATAGATACGGTTCAGCTGCCTTTGAAAATGGAGGAGCTGGTGGTTATGACGGATTTTCAGGAGGATTTGGAGATCTTTTTGGAGATTTATTTGGAGACCTATTTTACGGTGCAAGTGGCGGGTCTGCTAAAAGACCTACAAAAGGTGCTGACA
This sequence comes from Anaerococcus sp. Marseille-Q5996, assembly GCF_946893725.1. Taxonomy (GTDB): domain Bacteria; phylum Bacillota; class Clostridia; order Tissierellales; family Peptoniphilaceae; genus Anaerococcus; species Anaerococcus martiniensis. Next base: position 272,238 of record NZ_CAMPPE010000003.1, read on the forward strand.
TTCAACAAATAATCAAACTAACATTTGCAGAAGCTGCCTTTGGAGTAAGCAAAGAAGTTCAAGTAAGACGAGAAGTAGAATGTGAAACATGTAATGGAACTGGTGCTCGTGATGAAAGCTCAGTTCATACTTGTGATAAATGTAATGGGGCAGGTATTGTAAATGATGTAGCTCAAACGCCTTTTGGAAGAATGAGTAGAACTGTGACCTGTGATAAGTGTGGTGGAACTGGTGAAATAATTGATGATCCTTGTAGAGTATGCCACGGACAAGGATCAGTTGTAAAATCTGAACGCATAAAAGTGGATATCCCATCAGGTGTTGAAACTAATAATGTGATGCGTATATCTAACAAAGGCAATGTAGGAGAAAATGGCGGTCCAAATGGTGATCTATATGTAATTATTGATGTAGAAGATCATGAAATATTTAAACGCGATGGACTAGACATTTACTATGATATGCCTATATCATTCCCAACTGCAGCTCTAGGTGGGGAAATCGAGATACCAACTCTTCATCAAACAAGGAAATTTGAAATCCCAGCTGGAACTCAATCAGGTACAAGATTCAATCTTAAAAAAGAGGGAATTACCGATGGTAGGACAAATAGAACTGGGGATTTATATTTCTACGTGCAGGTTGTAACACCAACAAACTTAAACAATGAACAAAGAGAAGCCTTAGAAGCCTACGCAAACTCCCTAGGAGAAGAAGTTAAGGCTCATGAAAAAGGCTTTTTTGGAAAGCTAAAGGATTTATTTGACTAATGGCAAATACATTTAATATCATCACTTTAGGTTGTAAAGTAAATCAATACGAATCAGAAGCAGTTGAAGAGCTTTTTGTACAAAAAGGCTATGAAAAAGCAGCTAATAATGCAGATATTTATGTAATTAATACCTGCACTGTTACCAATATGAGTGATAGAAAAAGTAGACAGATGATATCGCGCGCTCGCAGAGATAATCCAGAAGCAATTGTTGCAGTTATGGGATGCTATTCCCAAGTAAAACCTGAAGAGGTTGCGGCAATTGAGGGAGTTGATATTGTCCTAGGTTCTCGTAATAAAGAAAATGTAGTAGAACTTTGCGAAGATGTTTTACAAAATAAGGGAGCAATAGATAAAATTATCGCCCCAAGTGAAAGCAAAACGTTTGAAGAATTACAAATCTCTAACCAAACTGAAATGACCAGAGCCTACCTAAAAATTCAAGATGGATGTAATATGTATTGCTCTTATTGTTTGATTCCATATGCAAGGGGAAATATTGTTAGTCGTGACATTCCATCTATAGTCGAAGAGACCAAAAGACTAGCTGATAATAATTTTAAAGAAATAGTTTTAACAGGAATCCATGTATCTAGCTATGGAAAAGACTTTGGTGACGGATCTAGCCTAATAGATGTTATTGAAGCTGTAGCAAAAGTAGATGGAATAGAAAGAATACGACTTTCATCTATGGAACCAAGGCATATTTCTATAGAATTTTTAGAAAGAATGAAAGCAACAGGTAAGGCTTGTGACCACTTCCACCTTTCTTTACAATCAGGATCAGATGATGTTCTAAAAGCAATGAATAGAAAATATGATAGAGCTTTATATAAAGAAAAGGTAGAAGAAATCAGACAAATATTCCCAAATGCAGGTATTACTACAGATATAATAGTAGGTTTTCCTGGGGAAACGGAAGATAATCACAAAGAAACTATGGATTTTGCAAATGAAATCAAATTTTCAAAAACTCATTTATTTAAATTCTCCCCAAGAGAGGGTACACGTGCCGCAAAAATGGGAGATCAAATAAATGGCAACACTAAGAAAAATAGACTTCATGATTTAGAAAAAATTGAAGAAGCTAACCGTAAAGCTTTTTTAGAAAATCAAGTAGGAAAAATTTTATCAGTATTAGTAGAATCTAAATCAGACCTTGAGGGTTATAGTGGGGGCTACTCTACAAACTATTTAAAAGTAAATGTTAAAGAAAATATTCCTGCCAATACAATTATTGATGTAAAAATAACTGAAATTATAAATGATGAACTTGTTGGAGAAAGACTTTAAGCTTTTTTTATATATTTTTACTTTGTAGATGTTCATATATCAATATTATTTATTGACTTCATTTTTTTATTGTGGTATATTAAATAGCAATGGGGGTGAAGTATGGACTGTGTATTTTGCAAGATTGCAGCAGGAGAAATTCCTACTGATAAAATCTATGAAGATGAATATTTAATTGCATTTAATGATTTAGATCCACAAGCACCTATCCATTTTCTTGTTATACCAAAAAAGCACATAACAAGTTTAGCTACGCTTGATGAAAGTGACAGTGAGCTTATAGCAAAAATTATGCTAGCTATAAAAAAACTAGCTGCTGATAATAATTTAGAAGGCTATAGGGTTGTTACAAACATCGGCGAAGATGGGGGACAAACAGTTCCTCACTTGCATTTTCATGTTCTAGGAGGCAGAGCATTTCATTGGCCTGCAGGCTAGAAATGTACCCAATAGAATCTGAAAAAATTTTTGTGTTATACGAGAGGGGGGATAGAGATGACAGAAATCAGAGTTGGAGAAAACGAATCAATCGATAGTGCGATTAAAAGATTCAAAAGACAATGCGCAAGATCCGGTGTACTTTCTGAATACAGAAGAAGAGAACACTACGAAAAACCAAGCGTTATTAAAAAGAAAAAAAATGACGCAGCTAAAAGAAAAAACAGAAAAAAATAATTTTAGATTTAAAGAACCTTATTGGTTCTTTTTATTTTGCTTTAATTTAGGGTATTTATTATAAAAATGTTTGGAGGTATAGATGAAAATTATAGTTTATTCACCACACCCTTTACAAGTTAAATACCTTAGGGAATGGGAAGAAGATAATAATATAGAAGTTGAAGTTATAGAAGAAAGTCTGAATGATGAAAATATAAAAAAATTAGAAGATGCTGATGGAGTAGTACTAACAGTAGCAAACAAAATTGAAGATCAGATGTATCAGCAATTTGCAGACTATGGTATCAAACAATTATCCATAACATCTGTTGGATATGACCAAATAAATTTGGAAAAAGCTGATCAGGCAGGACTAGTTGTAACAAATACCCCTAATTATTCACCAGAGTCTATTGCAGAATTTACAATAATGATGATTTTAAAGTTATTAAAAAAAGATAGTGAAATTCAAAAAGATATACAAAACAAAGACTTTAGGTTTAGTGAGAACAAATTAGGTCAAACTTTAAGGGGTAAAACTGTTGGTATTTATGGTTTGGGAAGCATCGGATATTTAGTTGCCCAAGGTCTAAATGGATTTGGTGTTAAGATAATTGCTACAACTCCGCATCCTAAGATTTATGCTAAAAACATTGTAGAATTTGTTGACTTTGATGAACTTTTGGAAAAATCTGACATCATTTCAGTCCATGCTGCCTTAGTAGATGAAAATTACCACCAATTTAATAAGGATGCCTTTAGCAAAATGAAAGATGGGTCATTTATTATAAATACATCAAGAGGTGGGTTGATAGACACTAAAGCTCTTCTAGGAGCTATTGCTAATGGTAAAATTGCAGGATCTGCCCTAGATGTTTATGAAAACGAAGATGGTTTATATGGTAAAAATAATCCAGATTATAATGATGAAATATTTGATCAACTTTTGGAAAATCCAAAAGTAGATATGTATAATCATGTGGCATATTTTACAAAGACAGCATTAGATAATCAAATAAAATTTGCCTTAGATAATGCACTTGAAGTTATAGAAACTGGTGATTCTGAAAATAGGGTAAATTAATAATCGGGCTTTTGCCCGATTTATTTACTTAATGATAGGACGTATTCGTAGATTTCATTTTTAGAAAAATCACTTATATCTCTTATATTTTTCACAATATCCTTAGTTCTAAGTCCTTGATCAATTTGACTTTTTATAGTTTCTTCAAAATCACTAATATTTGTATCTTGGATATTCTCTTTACCAGATAAGAGCAAAACAAATTCACCTTTTAGAGTAATATCTTCTATATTAATTTTACATATATCTTCTAATATATATTCTTCGAATTTTTTTGTAAGCTCACGGGCTATACATAGTTTTCGATCAGAAAAGTATTTTTTAAAATCTGCAATGGTATTTTCCAAGTTGTGGGGTGTATCAAATAATATTGATGTTTTGCTTTCGTTTTCTAATTCTTTATAGAGTTTATTCTTATCTCCATTTTTCTTTGGGATAAAGCCATAATAAGAAAATCTATCATTATCTAGTCCAGATCCTACAAGGGCTGTAATTATTGCACTTGCACCAGGTAAAATTGTGTATGAAATATTTTCCTCAATACATTTTTTTATCAAAATATGACCGGGATCAGAAATTCCAGGCATACCTTGATCGGTAATAATACCATAAGTTTTACCCTCTTGTACATTTTCAATTATTTCTATAGATTTACTTGTTTCATTAAATTTGTGATAGGAGGTAAGGGGTTTATTAATATTATAGTGATCAAGTAATTTTTTGCTTTCTCTAGTATCTTCGCAAGCAATTATATCAACTTCTTTTAAAGTATTTATTGCCCTAATTGTTATATCTTCAAGGTTTCCAATAGGTGTTGGGATAAAATAAATTTGATAGTCCATAATAACTCCTTTAATTTATTGTATCAAAAAACACGCCTAAAACAAATTAGGCGTGTTAAACAAATATTTTATTTGTTGATATTTTCTGCTGCAGATTTTCCGGAAATTCTACCAAATATAACTGCTGATGAGTAAGCTCCTGAAGTATCTGTTACTTCACCTGCTGCATAAAGTCCTTCGATAACATTATCTTCATTATCCAAAACTTGGGCTTTTTCATTTGCAACTATACCACCCTTAGTCATGTGTAGGGCAGGAGTTACTTTTACACAATATAATTTGCCATCTTTATTTATTTCAGCCTCAGCTGCTTCTTCTCTAAATGGATCATCTGCTTCACCTTTTACTGCTTTATTGTAGGCGTCTATAGTTTCATTTAATGTTTCAGATTCACATCCGATAGCTTCTGCTAATGCATCTACAGAATCATATTCATCTATATATCCTTTTTCTACTTGGCTTGTTAATCTATAAAAAGCATCTCTAGCAGTTTCATCAAAGATATAATAAACTGGGCGGTTTTTCATCATTTCTTGACCATATTCTACGCCACCGCTAGTTTCGTCGATAAATCTTTCTCCATTTTCATTTACGAAAATAAAGTTACTATCAAAAGCACCTGTAAGGTCACGTCTTGGGTCTAGGATTTTAGGGAATACTGATGGTTTTTCCATATCAGCTAATTTTATGTTATGATTTTTAGCAATTTCAACAAAATCACCTGTCGCTCCAATTTGGTTTGAAGTTGGAATTTCTTCAGCACCTGGGATGTATTCTGCTAGTAATTCAGGATTATTTGCAAAACCACCTGTTGCTATTACTGTAGAAGTAGCGTTGATTTTGTAAGTATTTTCTTTATCTTCAACAACGGCTCCCATTGCTTTACCTTCTTCGATAAGTAGGTCAGTCGCTTTTGTTCCAGGAAGAATTTCAACGCCTAGTTCATTAGCTGTTTCTTCTAATTTAGTTTGTAAGTAGTCACCAGCATATTCATCTTCTTTTGCCATGTGGTTCATAGAACCTTCTTCACCAAAGTTATAATCAAGTTCGATACCTTGATCTCTTAACCAGCTGTCAACTTCAAAAGCTCCTTCAGTCATAGCATCAATTCTTTCTTCGCTATCCCATGATTTTTCAGCAAATTTTTCTTTGTATTCTTCTTTTGTTACTTCGTTGTTATTTGCTTTCATAGCTTCAGAGTTTGCCATGTCAAAGAAGTTCATATCAAATTTTCCGTTACCACTTAGGATATCCATTTTTTCGATAACAGTTACATTTTCTGCGCCATCTTGTTTAGCTTGGATAGCTGAAGATAGTCCTGCTGGACCAGCACCGATTACTAAGATATCGGTTGTTTTATCTTCTGCTTCAGTTAGTTCTCTGTCTTCTTCGTAACCTGTTGAATTACTTACTTTAATCGAACCTTTTTCAAGGCCTGCTTCTTCAAGTGCAGCTAAGGTAGCTTGTTTAATAGCTGTTGTTGAATATGTAGCGGCAGATACAGAATCTACATCTGGGCTGTTTGCTTCAATTATTCTTTCTTTAATGATAGGAAATGCTCTATTAATTACAGCATCTGATTCGTGATTTTCTAAAAGCTCTATGTCAGAAATTTTGCCATCAGCAATTGTCACTTCTAAGTTTAATTCACGGTCATAGCCATTAGCACTCGCCTCATATGTACCATCTTTTAAAGATGAATCACTCTGACTTTCTTTTTCATCTTCTTTTGCATTTTCTTCATCTTCTTCTGAATCTTTTTCTACATCCTCTACATCGTTTTCATCAGTAGTTGTAGAATCTGCTTCATTTGTGTTTTCCGCTTCAGCACTTTGTTCTGTTTCCTTTGCTGGCTCTGTAGTTGTTGTATTATTATCACAAGCTGTAAATACTAATGACAATGAAAGAGCCAATACAATTGATTTTAGTTGATTAATTTTCATTTTTCCTCCTTTTGATAAATTAAATCACTAATATTTTAACACTTTTAATAATATATTACAAATTTTATAGTATTTATAATTGACCAGATATTTTTTTCATTTCTTCACTATATCCGCCATTTTCATATATGATAAGGGGATTTTCTATTTTGAGTCCGTCATTAGCATTTTTAACAAATTCTATAAGAATAAATTGTGGTTTTTTATCAAAAGTTGATTGTACAAACCTTATTCTTTTAGCTTTTAAGTTGCCTGAAGATTTGAATATATCGACCATTCGCTCTGGTTTATGAATCATAAATAATTTTCCCTTATCTTTAAGTGCTTTATTAGCAAAATCAAAAATATTTTCTAATGTTAAATATTTCTCTTGTCGGGATACTAAAAATTCTTCACTTTTATTTTGAATATTATCAGTAATTTTGTAATAGGGAGGATTGGTAATTATGTAGTCTGCAATATTATTTCCAAGGTCAACTTCATTTAAATCTTTGTTTATAATTTCTATATTAGAAATATCATTTAATTTTAAATTTTCCTTAAACAAATTAGCCTTTTGATCTTGGATTTCAATTGCATAAACTTTTTTTAAATTATAATATGAATTTGCTCCTAAACTTAAAATCCCAGATCCACTTCCTATATCAATTAAGATTTTGTCTCTCTTCATCTTTGCAAAGTCTAAAAGTATGATAGAATCGACTCCAAATGTATAGGACTTATCTACGTGTATCATTTTAATATCTGTTTTTGGTATATAATCTAATTTTGTCATATTACCATTATAGTATATTTGGGCAGAAAAAAAGAAGAGCCTAGGCTCTTCAATATTTTATTTTGTATAAATTGATTTTAACTCGTAATACTCTAAAAGACCATAAAGTCCGCCTTCACGACCAATTCCTGATTGTTTATAACCACCAAATGGTAGGTTAGGTCCTTTTACAGATGTGTTTACATAACATTCACCAGAATCAATTTCTTTTGCAATTTCTATGGCTTTTTCATTGTCTCCAAATACTGCTGATGATAGACCATAGTCAACTGCATTTGCTACTTTGATTGCTTCCTCAACATCTTTTACTTTTATGATAGATAGCACAGGGCCAAATATTTCTTCATCATGGATGGTCATTCCTGGTTTTACATTTGTAAATATTGCTGGTTTTACATAGTACCCTTTGCCATTTTTTTCAGGAACTTCACCACGGATTAATTCTGCACCTTCTTCGATACCTTTTTCTATATATCCCTTTACTCTTTCAAATTGTTTTTTACTTGAAAGTGGACCTACAACAGTATTTTCATCTGTAGGATCTCCAACTGGGAAGTTTTCATATTGCTTTAAAAACTCTTCCAAAACTTCATCATATATATCTTCTGTAACTACTGCACGAGACAAACATGAGCAAGTTTGACCAATATTTTTATAAACTGTGCCTAATACTTGTTCCACAGCTTCTTCAATATTTGCACCTTTTACAAATACTGCTGGTGATTTACCACCAAGTTCTAGGACAACTTTTTTTGCAGTATCCATTCCAGCTTTTGCTGATGCGGCACCACCTGCTAGAGATCCTGTATATGAAATCATTGCGACTTTTGGATGTTTATTTAAAATATCTCCTACTTTAGAACCTTGACCAGTAACTAGATTAAATACTCCCTTTGGGAAACCTACTTCATCCACACCCTTTGCCAATAAGTATGCAGAAAGTGGGGTGTTTGTTGCAGGTTTTTGAACAACTGTACATCCAGAAAGTAGGGCCGGGATTACCTTTTGAATTATTTGACCCAGTGGATAATTCCATGGGGTAATGGATGCTACTACTCCGATTGGTTCACGGACTAAAATTCCACCTTCCATTGGAGTTTCTAAATCAATATTTTCTACTTGTTCAATAAATACATTTGTGCGGTCAATTTGTCTACCAACTTGTGAGCCATGTCCTACATGGATTGGTATACCAAGTTCAAGTAAAATTAACTGATCAAAATCATCTTGGTGGTCATCTATCCATTGATTTAATTTTTTTACCAATGAAACTCTTTCGCCAAGAGGAGTTTTAGACCAAGTTTTAAATGCCTCATAAGCAGCATCAACTGCTTTGTTTATATCTTCTTCGTTAGCGCTAGGGATTTTTGCAAAAATTTCTTCAGTAGCTGGATTTTCTACATCAATAAATTCACCACTTGCACTATCAACGTATTCACCATTAATATAAAATTTTTCGTTATTTAATGTTTCTAAATTCATTATATCACCTCATGTAATTTCTACCCTTAAGGACTTTTTATAAGCATTTGTTTATGTATTAGAAGTGAAAGTGTATAATAAAAAAAGATAAAACAGTTTTACATAATAGGAGGTTTTATGAAATATTTCGGAACCGATGGTTTTAGAGGAGAGGCAAACAAAGGACTAAATGTCTACCATGCCTTTAAAATAGGAAGATTTTTAGGAGATTATTTTAGTACTGCCAATGGATATAATGGAAAGATTGTAATAGGCAAAGACACTAGAAGATCATCATATATGTTTGAAGATGCACTTTCAGCAGGAATTACATCTTCTGGTTCAAACGCCCACTTACTACACGTAACACCAACACCATCTGTGTCATATATAGTAAGAAGTGAAGATTTTGACTGTGGAGTTATGATTACAGCTAGTCACAATCCTTACCATGACAACGGTATAAAACTTATTAATTCAAATGGGGAAAAGATGGATGATGAGTTTTTAGAAAAACTTGAAGCGTATATAGATAGTGATATTACAGATATTGACTTAGCCGTTGGAGAAGATATAGGACGTACTGTTGACTTTATCGGTGGAAGAAATAGATATATTGCGTTTTTAATCCAAACAGTTGATAAATCCTTTGAGGGTATTAAAGTTGGACTTGACTGTGCAAATGGAGCAAGTTTTACAATTGCAAAACCAGTTTATGACGCTCTTGGAGCTGATACCTATGTTATGAATGATAAGCCAAATGGTTTTAACATAAATGTAGATGCAGGATCTACTCATATAGAACACCTTCAAAAATTTGTTGTAGAAAATAAACTTGATGTAGGATTTGCCTTTGATGGAGATGCTGATAGATGTATTGCAGTTGATAGTGAGGGAAATGTAGTAGATGGTGATTCTATATTATATGTTTGTGCAAAACATATGAAAGATGAGGGAAAACTTCCTTCAAGCACTATTGTAACTACGGTAATGAGCAATATTGGTCTTTACAAAGCCTTAGACAATATAGGAATCGACTATGTAAAAACTAATGTGGGAGACAAATATGTTCATCAAGCTATGGATGAAAATGATTATGAAATAGGTGGAGAGCAATCAGGCCATGTAATATTTAGAAAATATGCTAATACTGGTGATGGAATCTTAACATCACTTAGGGTAATGGAAGCAATGATTGATCAAAAATCAGATTTAAAATCTTTGACACGAGATTTGACTATTTTCCCACAAACTTTAGTAAATGTTAAGGTAAAGGATAAAGAAGCTACTTTAAATAATGAAAAAGTAAATGAAATAATTGTAGAAATTACAAATAGACTGGCTGATAGCGGTAGAGTTTTAGTCCGTGCAAGTGGAACTGAACCCCTAGTTAGGGTTATGGTTGAAGCAGAAACTGATGAATTAGCAACAACAGTAGCAAATGAAATTGTAGAAACAATTAATAATGAAGGTTTGACTTTAGATGCGTGATTATAAAACAGGCAGACTAATTGATCCAAAAGAACGAGTACTAGTAGTAAAAGATAAAGTATACTCAAATGATAGTTTTGTCATTTTTAATACATCAAAACTAGAAGACTATCCACCCGAAGTTTATTATGATAGGGAGGATATTTATCTTGGAAAAATGTTTGATGAAGATGTATATGTTCTACCAGATATTGAAGAAATTTTATTAGCTTATCAAGACCAGTGTTTTTCAAATCACGACCTAGAAGAATTAAGGAAATTTTTAGTAAATAAAAGAGTAAATTTTTTTGAAAAATTAGAGCAAATTTAGGTTGACAAAGTCATGTGTGGATGGTATCATTATCACTTGTAGGAATTATCCGTATATTTAATAGGAGGTGTTTTAATGGCAGATAAAGTAAAATTAGAATGTACTGAATGCAAAAACAGAAACTATGATACTACAAAAAATAAAAAAACTCACCAAGAAAGAATTGAGTTAAATAAGTATTGCCCATTCTGTAAAAAACATACACTGCATAGAGAAACAAAATAGGAGCAAAATATGGCAAAAAAAGAAGAAGGTTTTTTCAGCTCTGTCAGAAGAGAAAGAAAAAAAATTCAATGGCCATCTAAGAAAACTACTATAGAGTATACACTTTTAGTATTAGTTATTAGTATAATTACTGGAGTGATTATTTGGTTCTTAGATGAAATTGTATTTAGCAACCTATTAAAACTTTTAATCAATATGTAGGTGAAAAATGACAGATTCTTTTGATAGAAACGAACCTTTAGAAGATCAGGCAGAAGCTGTAGAAGATACAGTAGAAGAGACAAGCGAAGCTTCTGAAAAGGCAAAATGGTATGTAGTTCATACATACACTGGTTATGAAAATAGGGTATGCGATAAAATCAGATCAATGATTGAAAATGAGCAAAACCCAGATATAATCGATGTAACAGTGCCAACAGAAGAGTACGTAGAAGTAAAAAACGATCAGAAAAAAGTAAAAACTAGAAAACTTTTCCCAGGCTATGTAATGGTAAAAATGAATGTAACCAATAAATCTTGGTACATTATTAGAAATACTCAAGGGGTAACCGGTTTTGTAGGACCAGATAGAAAACCTGTTCCACTAACACCTGATGAAGTAAGAAAATTCGGTGTTAAAGAGAAAAAACCAATCCTTGATATAAATGTAGCCGTAGGAGATGATATTAATATCATTGCTGGTCCATTTAAGGATTTTGTAGGAAAAGTTACAGAAGTAGATCAAGAAAAACAATCTATAAAAGCATTTGTAGATATATTTGGACGTGATACTTCAATAGACTTAGAATTTACAGATATCGAAACAATTTAGTTTTTAAAACTGCTAGAACGTGGGAGGGTAATCCCCCGATATGACCACAAGGAGGTAAATTATGGCAGATAAAGAAGTACAAGCAGTAGTTAAATTACAAGTACCAGCAGGAGCAGCATCACCAGCACCACCAGTAGGTACAGCACTAGGTCCACACGGAATTAATATCATGGACTTTGTACAAGCATTTAATTCACAAACAGCAGATCAAGCTGGAATGATTATACCGGTAGAGCTAACAGTATTTACGGATAGAAGCTTTACATTTATAACAAAAACACCACCAGCACCAGTATTAATCAAAAAAGCTATCAACCTAAATAAAGGTTCAGGTGAGCCAAACAAAAATAAAGTTGGAACAATCAAAAGAAGCCAACTTGAAGAAATAGCTCAAACAAAAATGAAAGACCTTAACGCAGCAAGCTTAGAAGCTGCAGTAAGCATGATAGCGGGAACAGCAAGATCTATGGGAGTTACTGTAGAAGATTAGTGGGAGAGGAAACTCGACTTACCACAAGGAGGAATTAAATGGCAAAAAGAGGAAAAAAATATTTAGAATCAAAAAATTCATATGATGCAACACAAGAATATGAATTAAATGAAGCATTAGAAATTGTAGAAAAATCAGCTAAAGCAAAATTCGATGAAACAGTAGAACTTCACCTAAAACTTGGTGTTGATAGCCGTCACGCTGATCAACAAGTTAGAGGAACAATCGTTCTTCCACACGGTACAGGTAAAGAACAAAGAATTCTTGCATTTGTAAAAGAAGATCGTGTTCAAGAAGCATTAGATGCAGGTGCAGATTTTGCAGGTGGAGATGAATTAGCAGAAAAAATCCAAAACGAAAACTGGTTAGACTTTGACGTTGTAATTGCAACACCAGATATGATGGCTACAGTTGGTAAAATTGGTAGAATCCTTGGACCACAAGGTTTAATGCCAAACCCAAAAACTGGAACAGTTACAATGGATGTAAAACAAGCTATCGAAGAAATCAAAGCAGGTAAAGTAGAATACAGAACAGACAAAGCAAACTTAATCCACGTACCAACTGGAAAAGTTTCTTTCGGACAAGAAAAACTTGCAGAAAATATTCGCGCACTACTAACTGCAGTAGTTAAAGCAAAACCAGCATCTTCAAAAGGTAGATATATCAGATCAGTTACTGTAACAAGTACAATGGGACCTGGTGTAAAACTATCTCCACAAAGAGTAATGGATTTAGTTGAAAAATAATTTGCAAAATTAAAAATATATGATATAATATCATAGTCAAATAAACAGGCTACCAAAGACTACGCAGACAGAAATGTTTAATAATTGCGTATAGGTGGGATAAATGAAACTTACATCCCCACCGATGTAAGCATATTTAATATGCTTACAATATGCGTGGGGTTTTTTAATACCTACCAAAAAAGCCTTTAGGAGGTGAAAAAGTGAGCGAAAAAGCTATAGCAGCTAAACAAGAAGTTGTTAATGAAATTAAAGGAAAAATCGAGAATTCTAAATCTGTAACTCTTGTTGGATTCGACAGAATGGATGTACAAGAAATCACTGACCTACGTACAAAATTCAGAGAAGGTAACTCAGAATACAAAGTTTACAAAAACACAATGATGAGATTTGCTTTTGAAGAACTTGGATACGGTGATTTAACAAGTGAACTTAAAGGTGCAAATGCTCTAATCTTCTCAAATGAAGATTCAGTAACAGGACCAAAAGTTGCTGTTGATTACAGAAAAGAAGGCGATGAAGAAAAAGAAAAACTTCTTATCAAAGCAGGTCTAGTTGAAGGAGCAATCCAAACTGGCGAACAAATGATTGCAATAGCATCATTACCAAGCAAAGATGTTCTTTACTCAATGCTTGCAAATGTATTATTATCACCAATCAGCACTCTTGCTGGAGATCTTAATAATACTGTTGCAAAAATTGCTCTTGCTCTTGATGCAGTACGTGTTAAAAGAGAAGAAAACGGTGAAGTAGCAGAAGAAGTAGTTGAAGAACCATCAACAGAAGTAGAAGAAACAACAGAAGCTACTGCTGAACCAGCAGAAGCAGAAAGTACAGAAGAAAACGCAGAAAGCGACGCTGAATAATAAACATAAAAGGAGAATTAAAATGGCAAGCGAAAAAGTAACACAATTATTAGAAGATATTAAAAATCTTACAGTACTAGAATTATCTGACCTAGTAAAAGCAATCGAAGAAGAATTTGACGTAACAGCACAAGCAGCAGTAGTTGCAGCAGCTCCAGGAGCAGCGGCAGCTGGTGGAGAAGCAGCAGCAGCAGAACAATCTGAATTTGACGTAGTTCTTAAATCAGCTGGACAAGCTAAAATCAACGTAATCAAAGTTGTTAAAGATGCAGCTGGTCTAGGACTAAAAGAAGCTAAAGCATTAGTAGATGGAGCACCTGCAACAGTAGCTGAAAAACTATCAAAAGATGATGCAGAAGCTCTAAAATCTCAATTAGAAGAAGCTGGTGCAGAAGTAGAACTTGCATAGTTTTAAATAATTATTGTATTGAAAGCCCACAACTGTTGTGGGCTTTTTTCATACTTAAAAAGATTGATAAAATTATTTGATAATGTATATTAAATAAAAAGAAGGGGGTGCTATGGAAGCTAAAATTAAAGAGATTCAAAATCTCGACTATGAAAACAGAATAGATGAACTAAAAAATTTACTGGAAGTAAATGGGATAAGATTATCTCACCAAAGACTATTAATTCTTGATTACTTAGCTTTAAATCACACGCATCCTACTGCAGAAAAAATTTACAAAGATTTAAAAGAAATCGATCCAGTAATATCACAGGCTACAGTATATAATACTTTAAATCTACTTTCAAATAAAAAAATAATTAAAGAGTTAGACTTTAACATGAATAGTAAAAGATATGAGCTAAGAAAAAGAACACATGGCCACTTTATATGTGAAGATTGTGGAAAGATTTGTGATTTTGAAGTAATAGATCATGGAGAGCCTGATGAACTTAAAAATTATGATATCCAAACAGAAGAAATTGTTTATAGGGGACTGTGTCCTAATTGCAAATAAAAAAGACCTCATATGAGGTCTTTTATTTTTACTGAATTCTATCAAAGAAAATCATGGAATGTTCTATATCATGATGCTGATAACCTAAGTCAAAGGCTTCTTTTCTTTGAGCTGAGGATCCGTGGGTAAATGTATCTACATTTACATTTCTACCGGACATTTCTTGAATTTTATCATCACCTATAGCAGAAGCTGCGTTCATGGCTTCTTCTATATCACCTGGATCTAAGTATCCTTTCTCTTGGACATAGTAAGCAAAAAGTCCACCAAAATAATCCGCTTGTAATTCTTGGGCTACAGAGTATTTATTGTATTCCTTGGTTGAAAGAGTTTGTCTTAATTTATTCGTTTGGTCAAGTATTCCCAATTGTTTTTGTACGTGATGACCAACTTCGTGGGCCAATACATAAGCTAAGGCGAAATCACCACCGCCACCAAACCTATTAACTAATTGATTATAAAACTCGACATCTATATATATACTTTCATCCAGTGGACAATAGAATGGTCCCATATTTGATTGGGCAACACCACATGCTGAACGAGTTGAACCTGAGTAAGGCACCATAGTTGGTTCAACATAAGTAGAGTTCATTTCTTTAAATTTTTCATTCCAAACATCTTCTGTATCAGCTAAAACTACAGATAAAAAATCTTCAAGCCTTTCACGACTTCCGATTTCGGATGTAGTTCTACCCCTAGGTTCGATTTGAGTTTGCTCTTGGTATTGGCCTGGGTCATTCCTTCTTTGTTCTTCACCCATATTTGAACCTATTCCTGTTAGTCCACGCATAAGTGCCATTAGGATAAAAAAGAAAATGATTCCACCAAGGCCACCGCCACCTCTACCACCAGGTATAAAGATTGGCCCCCTTGATCCTCCCCTACCAAATCCCCCTCTATTTGCACTAGAACCTCTTCTAACATTCGAGCTTCTACGTCTATCTTCCCATTTCATTTAAGCCTCCATAATTTTTACTATATTATATCTTACCCATTTTTATATAAAATTATGTATACTTCATTATAAATCTACAAAATATTAATAAAATGAAAATGTTTTCTTGACTATTTATTTTTTAAAATTTATACTTATTATTATAGAGGGGAGGATAAATCTATGAACAAAAATTTTAAGTATGGAGTTTCGTTATTGCTTGCCTTAGGCATTTCTTTAGCTCCGTCAACTCTCGCTTATGCGTCAGATACTTTAAGTGAAAATGTAATTGAATATGATGCATCTAGTATTGATGACATTTTCACTAGTGAAATTAGCGATGGGGATGCAGAAAAACTTCAGGTAGAAGACCAAAATTTAGAAACTGAAGATTATAAGGCTGATAATAAGACTCAAAGTAAAGATGAAAAACTGATAGCATCAAGCTCACAACAGACTAAAACAAAGGATAAGAAAATAGAGGACAAGATTTCTAAGATGACTCTTGATGAAAAAATTGGTCAAATGCTGATGCTTGAATTCAGACACTGGGAAGATGAAAATGGTGAACTACAAGAAGTCACTGAGCTTAATGAAGATATAAAAAATGCAATTGTAAAATACAAAGTAGGTGGAGTTATTTTATTTGCAGAAAACGTTCGTGATACTGAGCAAACCACAAAACTTACCCACAATATTCAAAAAGCAGCGGTTGAAAATGGACTTGATCCATTATTAATTTCTATAGACCAAGAGGGCGGTATCGTTGTGAGGTTGGGTACAGGTACATCTTTACCGGGAAATATGGCCTTGGGAGCAACTCGTGATAAAGAATTGGCTTACCAATATGGAAAAATAATTGCTGATGAAATAAAAGCCTTGGGAATTAACGTAAACCTTGCGCCTGTAATGGATACAAACAATAATCCAAACAATCCAGTTATTGGACTACGTTCCATTTCTTCAGATCCAAAACTTGTAGGAGAACTTGGTTCGGAAGTTGTAAAAGGTTTACAAGACCAAGGAGTTTCAGCAGCTATTAAACACTTCCCAGGACACGGTGATACTGCTACTGATAGCCATTTAGGATTACCAGTTGTAGATAAATCATTTGAAGAGGTAGAAAAATTAGAATTAGTTCCATTTAAAAAAGCTGCAAATGAAGGTGTGGATATGATAATGACAGCACATATTTCATATCCTCAATTAGAAAAAGATACTGCAATTTCTAAAAAAGATGGAAGTACTGTTGGTATTCCTGCTACCCTATCTGATGATATTCTAACTGGCATTATTAGAGAAAAAATGCACTATGATGGAATCGTAATAACAGATGCTATGAAAATGCAAGCTATAGCAGATCACTTTGGAGAAGAAGACGCTGTAGTTATGGCAATCAAGGCAGGTGTAGATATTCCTCTAATGCCAGCACTACTACAAAAAAATGAAGATTTACTAAAACTTGATAATATCATTGGTAGGATAAAAAATGAAATAGATTTAGGAAATATATCCGAAAATGAAATAGACAATTCAGTTTATAGAATACTGGAATTAAAACAAAAAAGAGGAATCCTAGACCTAAATCAATACAAAGTACCATTAGAAGAAAAGATTGAAAATGCTTTAAAAGTTGTAGGCAATAAAGAACATTTTGACAAACAAAGAGAAATTACCCAAAAAGCAATAACAGTTACTAAAAATAATGACCTCCTACCTTTGTATCCAAAAGCAAATGAAAAAGTCTTAATATACACACCATATGAAAATGAAATTCCAGGATTTAAATATGGATTTGAAAAATTACAAAGTGAAGGTGTCATAGACAAAGACGCAACAGTTGATGTATTAACTTTTGAAAGCTTCAAAGATAATCCAAGTGATGCCGAACAAACACTAAGAGATTATGCAAAAAACTATGATTATATAATAGCAGTTAGTGAAATAGGCAGAGCTGGACAGTTAAGTAAAGGTGATTGGCTAGCGGAAATTCCAGATATGTTAACAACATTTGCAAAAGAAAATAATAAAAAATCTACAATAATAAGTATTGGAAAACCATATGACCTTGATAGATACAAAAATTCTGATGCACATGTATTAGCATATGGATCTAAAGGAATGGATCCGACTGAAAAAGGTAAAGATCCAGTAAAAACATTTGGACCAAATATTCCATTCTCATTAGATGTTGTATTTGGAAAAGTTGCATCTACAGGAAAGTTACCAGTTGACGTACCAGGATTAAATGAAAATTATGAGTACACAGATGAGATAGCTTATAAAATTGGTTATGGTTTAGAAACAAAAATCAAAAGTGATGACAAAAAAGATTCAGAGAATATAAATAAAGATAAAAATGAATCTGAAAAGCCAATATTAGAAGAAAAACAAGTTAAAAAAACAAACCCACCAAAAGATGCAAAAAAAGTAGATAACCCAGGAACAGGAGTAAGTGGCTTAGCTTCAATAGTTGCAACACTTTTCACAGCTTCTACAGGATTAGTATTAAGTAGAAAAAAATAAAAAATTAAGAGAGCACAAAAGCTCTCTTTTTCTTTGAAAAATATAATTTTAAAATTAGGCAAAAAAATGGAGCCACTTCCCGGGATCGAACCGAGGACCTCATCCTTACCATGGATGCGCTCTACCTACTGAGCTAAAGTGGCATCATTTATATAGTATACACCATAAAACAAAAAGAATCAATATATAAATTTAATATACTGAAATATAGAATTTTAATTTAACTTATGGTAAAATAGGACTAAATGATTACATTTGGAGGATATAAATGAGTAAACAACAATTCGAAAGAAGCAAACCACATATTAATATCGGAACAATCGGACACGTAGACCACGGAAAAACAACAACAACAGCAGCAATAACACAAGCTCTAAACAAAAAATACGGAAC
>NZ_CAMPPE010000004.1 GCF_946893725.1 Anaerococcus sp. Marseille-Q5996
ATCTTGACTGGAAATATTGATTGCTATTGCTTGTCCCTAACACTATTTTACTAAGTAAAATGGATGGTAGGTCAGCCGCCAGAATTCTTCAAGGTGCGTTAAGCAGCTTGAGTACAATTTACGGCGTAGACTTAGGATAGAGTAGGGTTTATCTAAAAATAGATAGACTGCTATTTAGAAGGTTCGAAAATACTAACCTAAATTTAAGTTGGAAGCGTCGGCTCCGTTAGCCAAATCAAAAATTTGGACTGCGCGACATCTGACCTACCAGCGAAAACAAGTTTTCGGGTTAGGTCATAATATAGTGACGATGGCAGTAAGGATACACCTGTTCCCATACCGAACACAGAAGTTAAGCTTACTAACGCCGATGGTACTCGGAGGGTGACCTCCCGGTAGAGTAGGAAGTTGCTAAACATCTAATACATACTAGCCAATATGGCTAGTAAAGTATTACATGAATACTAAAAATATGTTAAGTATAAAAATTATATGCTTAGGTAGCTCAATGGTGGAGCACCCGGCTGTTAACCGGTAGGTTGTGGGTTCGAGTCCCACCCTGAGCGCCAATTAGATTTTATCTTTTATATTTCATAAGTAATATTGAAGTAAAAAAAATCTAATAAAATCTAAATTTAAGTTTTTTATGCCGGGGTGGCGGAACTGGCAGACGCACAGGACTTAAAATCCTGCGATGGTCAAACATCGTACCGGTTCGATTCCGGTCCTCGGCACCAACTTATATGGTTTATCCTATATGACGCGGGATGGAGCAGTTTGGTAGCTCGTCGGGCTCATAACCCGAAGGTCGTAGGTTCAAATCCTGCTCCCGCAACCATTACATAAAAAACTTGCATAGTATAAAAAAATATGATATACTTATTAAGTCGTTTAATAAGGCCTATGGTCAAGCGGTTTCTTGATCCTAACCCAATACAACAAAGTTGGATTGATGGTAGGTCAAATGTCGCAATTAGCCCGTGCGGCTAAAAGAGCACTCCAAATCTTTGATTTGGTAAACGGAGCCGACTAAGACATCTTGAAGCGTAGCTTCAAAAGTTATATTATATATTATACAATTTTTATAAGGCCCTATGGTCAAGCGGTTAAGACACCACCCTTTCACGGTGGTATCCCGGGTTCGAATCCCGGTAGGGTCACCACTATTATTTTTGCCTTTATATAAAAGAGATAGTTTTCGTTTAACGGGGATACCACCGACGGTGGTAAGTTTTTCGGATTCATCAATAGCTTACGCTTTGATTTATCTCGAAAATGAAAATTACTTTGTACTTTCCACCCTATAAGGGACTGGTTACGAATCCCAGACTCCGTTTTACAGATTCTTCATCTTATTTATTAGGTAAATATGGAAGTATAGCTCAGTTGGGAGAGCATCTGCCTTACAAGCAGGGGGTCACAGGTTCGAGCCCTGTTACTTCCACCATTTATTACTTGTTTAGCTAAAAATATGGCTCGGTAGTTCAGCTGGTTAGAATGCCGCCCTGTCACGGCGGAGGTCGTGGGTTCGAATCCCATCCGAGTCGCCATTTGGATTGCAATAGTGATCCAATGTGCTGATGTAGCTCAATTGGCAGAGCAATTGATTTGTAATCAATAGGTTGTAGGTTCAAGTCCTATCATCAGCTCCAAATCACTTCTTTAATTAAAGAAGTGAGATAATGAATATGAAATTCTTTAGCAAAAAAATAATTTTTGGGGATGTTCCAGAGTTGGCCAAATGGGACGGACTGTAAATCCGTTAGCTTTGCTTTCAGTGGTTCGAATCCGCTCATCCCCACCATTTAACTTTTAGGACTTAATGATTGATAAAATTTGTTTTACCATTATTATCCGCATATTGCGGGTGTAGCTCAGTGGTAGAGCCCCAGCCTTCCAAGCTGGTTGCGAGGGTTCGATTCCCTTCACCCGCTCCATGCGCCCTTAGCTCAGCTGGATAGAGCAACGGACTTCTAATCCGTGTGTCCCAGGTTCGAATCCTGGAGGGCGCGCCACAATATATCTTCTAGATATATTAAAAAACCTTACGAAAAATTTGGTTATTTTATAAAAGTGTGGTATAATATATTTTGTTACTGCATTAAACAACTATCTTTGGGATATAGCCAAGTCGGTAAGGCACCAGACTTTGACTCTGGTATGCGTAGGTTCGAGTCCTGCTATCCCAGCCAATATGATCCATTAGCTCAGCCGGTAGAGCACCTGACTTTTAATCAGGGTGTCCGGAGTTCGAATCTCCGATGGGTCACCAAATTAGAAAAGCCTATTTCGTTTGAGATAGGCTAATCTAATACAAAATAATAGGCGAAAGTCAATTAAATTGGCTTTGAATCTTTTAGCCATTTGATTACTTACAATATAATATAAATTTATTAATAATTACATATGGAGAGGTACCGAAGCGGTCATAACGGGGCGGTCTTGAAAACCGTTAGAGTCTTTCGGCTCACAAGGGTTCGAATCCCTTCCTCTCCGCCAATGGAGAAGTACTCAAGTGGCTGAAGAGGCTCCCCTGCTAAGGGAGTAGATCCTTTCAAAAGGGATGCGAGGGTTCAAATCCCTCCTTCTCCGCCAATAAAATATATTATGCCCAGATAGCTCAGTCGGTAGAGCAGAGGACTGAAAATCCTCGTGTCGGTGGTTCGATTCCGCCTCTGGGCACCAATAAAAGCCTGTGCGGCTGATGGAGCACTCTCCATGAAATGGTCGCCTTAGGCGATACTGGCCTGGCCGGCCAGAAGAGGCCTCGCGCTTCAGCGCGAAATACCGCAAGCACAAAGTGCTGAGGACCCTACAAGTAATGGCCCGCACAATTGTGGGAATTACAATATAGGGTCTTATTTTTTTAAAAAATATAGGGGAGTAGTTCAGCTGGTAGAACGTCGGTCTCCAAAACCGGATGTCGCGGGTTCAAGTCCTGTCTCCCCTGCCAACAAAAACTTATTATAATTTTTTATGGACCTGTAGCTCAGGTGGTTAGAGCGCACGCCTGATAAGCGTGAGGTCGGTAGTTCGAGTCTACTCAGGTCCACCATTATGACCTATCACCATTTGTGAAACAAATGGTATGAAGGTCAGACGTCGCGGCGTTTCAAAGTTGTTTAACAACTTTGTCAGCAAGCCGACGATTATTTATTAAGGTATTTAATCGTGACGTGTTTCATTTTTTTTGGGCCTCTAGCTCAGTTGGTTAGAGCGCCCGGCTCATAACCGGTAGGTCCAGGGTTCGAGCCCCTGGAGGCCCACCAGAGTAGCACCATCTTTGATGGTGCTTTTATTTATATATACATAATATCTAGAATCCACATACCGGTTATGAGTAGCTCATAACAGTTTTTCGGGTTCACTACGTTCACCACGAAAATGAAAAGTCTTTCAGACTTTCCACCACACAGGGGACTTAGTCACAGGCGTCGAACCCCTGGAGGACCACCAAGTTTGGCACCCTTTACGGGTGCCTTTCTTATTATCTACATATATCTTTGTTTGAAGTATCGGTTATGAGCCTTTCGACTCATAACAGTTCTTTGGATTCG
The DNA here is from genome assembly GCF_946893725.1 of Anaerococcus sp. Marseille-Q5996. GTDB lineage: Bacteria > Bacillota > Clostridia > Tissierellales > Peptoniphilaceae > Anaerococcus > Anaerococcus martiniensis. The sequence continues at coordinate 3,558 of NZ_CAMPPE010000004.1, forward strand.
CTATCGCTCATCTCAAAGATTTTAAATTCGATCATTTAAAACCCTACCGGGACTGGGTCACAGTGTTCGAGCCCTGGAGGCCCACCAGACTAGCACCATCTTTGATGGTGCTTTTCTTTATATATACATAATATTTAGAATCCACATACCGATTATGAGTAGCTCATAACAGTTTTTCGGGTTCACTACGTTCACCACGAAAATGAAAAGTCTCTTAGACTTTCCACCCCATAGGGGACACGAAAACTCGCTTCTATCGAAGCTTTTACGTGCTCTGCACTTAGTTTTCGGGATAAAAGCCCATTTTAGGGCTTTTATCAGATCACAGGGTTTAAGCCCCTGGAGGCCCACCAAACTAGCACCATTTTTGATTATGCTTTTCTTTTTAATTGCCTAATCCTCTTTTTTACTTACCAGTTATGAGTGATCCTAAAGGTTCTTTAGATTTGCAAGGTTCATTTCAAAGCTTTAGATGCGTCCATCTATTTTTTTAAAAATGAAGTCTATAATACTAATAACCATGGGTGATTTATCAAATTGGTTTTTTATAACTCGACTTATCCACTAATTTATTTTATATTGGTCAAGTGTACTTATTTACATGGTTTCAAAATTTATTCGGGAAGATTCTCCATTTTTTTCTATATATAAGTGTAGGGCCACTACACAATAAAAATTTTAAAGACTAATGGAGGAAATATGAAATTACAAATCAAATTTAAATCTACATCTACTGATGGAGTGATTAGGAAGGTTACTAAAACTTTTTCTAAAATCAATGAAAATGCTTCAGAAGAACAAATAAAAGATTTTGCACTTGCATATACTTCTCTTTCTGATGCTAGTGATGTGGAAGTTTATCTTATTAGATTGGAATTACTTTAAGGAGGATATAAATGGCTAATAGAAAATTAAAATTGTATTTTAAGGATGCATCTTTAAATCAAAAATCAGTTTCTGTTGATTATCCTAGAAATGATTATAATCCTAGTGAGTTAAAGGCTGCTATGGATAGGATGCTTGCTTCAACTGTTCTTGTTACAAAACATGGTGTTGTAACACTGAAGGACAAGGCTGAGCTTGAGACTGTTACTAAAAGAGAATTAGAAATTGCATAATTTTAAAAAAATAAACCCCAAAATCCATCTAGGATCTTGGGGTTATTTTTATTTTAAAATCTCATCTAGTTCATTAACTGCTGCTTGAGCCTTATATTGAGCTGTTTTGGAATCACTAATTAATTTTGCTAATTTTTCTTTATTTGTATTTGCAAAATTTGGCATAGTTCTTGTTAAAAGATTTGCTGCTTTTACTGTTTCTTTATTTTTATTGATTGAATTTTGTAATTGTTCACGTTTTTCTTTTAGTTCACTTCTTTTGTAAGTGCCTGCTTCTATTGTTGTAAAACTAGAGCCTACAATTATATCTTCTGATTCAGTTATTGGACTTGTTAGGCTAGCATAGTCTATTGTCACTGGATAGTATAGATATTTATAGTAGTATGGATAGTATTTGCTATAATAGTAGCTTGAATATGGATAATATTTATATGTTAATCCGTCTATTGTATAATATTTGTAATAGCTTGATGGGTAGTAATAATAGTCATAATCGTAATCATAATCGTAATCATAGTAATATCTGCTATATGGATAGTATCTATAATAATATGATGGATAGTAATCGTAATAGTAGTCACTATATGGATAATATTTATAGCTTAGTCCATCATACCAATAATCGTAAAAGTAGGATGATGGATAGCTATAGCTTAAAACTCTTTGGCTTGTGATTTCTTTTTCTGGTTCTTCTTCTGCCGCGTATGGTTGAACTTTTGGACCTAATTGGCTTTTAGCGTAGTTTAAAAGGTCGATGGCATTTTGTAGGTCATCAAGATTTGCATCTTCTTTTTTGTAAACTTCTTCTGCTTGAAGAATTGCATCGTCGAAATTATTTCTTACTTCATCTGATTCGTTTTTGTAAAGGTCATCATTTTTAAGTTCTTTAGCTATTTCTATAGCTTGTTTTAGTTCTTCACGTTTTTGCTTTACTTGTTCTTGGCTATCATCTATTGCTGGGTCTTGATTTTCTTCTTCTACTGGTTGTTCACTAGTTGTTTCTGTATCATCAGGTGTTTCTTCATTTTCAGTTGTTTCAGAATCTTCACTTGCTTCTAGATTCGTAGTTTCTTCTGGATTTTCATCGATTGTTTCTACTATTTCTGAATTAGCTTCAGGAACTACAACTGGTTCTGTGACCTCTGCTGGATTTTCAATATCAGTATCTACATCACTTGCATAAGCATAACTTGTGCCGCTTAGGATTAGTCCACAGGAAAGGACTAGGGCTAGATAATTTTTAGTTTTCATAAATAACTCCTTTTCATATATTATCTATTGCTACATCCTGATTATTTTGCTAAATTCTTACCCTAATTAATTAATTTACTTACTAAAGTATTTGTAAAATTTATGTAAAGTTTTGAGGACCTATGACCCTCCTTTAAATGCCGTGTTTTCCCATATTTTCCTTTAATATTTTAAGAGACATGGATGATTTATTGGCGACTGTTTTTGAGGAAATATTCATCTTTTCTCCTATTTCTTTATTTGTCATATCTAAGAAAAACTTATTGTAGATTATGGTTTTAAGGTCATTTGGGAGTTGATTTATCTTTTGGTAAAGGATTTTATTATCTTCGTTATCTAGAAATTCCTTCTCAAAATCATAATCATCCTCAAGACTTTCTATAAGCGGATTGCCATCTCTATCAAAATCATCTAGAGAACTGGAATTTATTTTCTTGGCCTCATCTAGAAAATAGTAATAAAGTTTTTTCTTTAAAAAATTACCAAAAGTTCCTTTTTGCTCATCATATTCTAAGATTGCCTCAATTAATAAAATCTTTGATTGATCAACTGCTTCTTCATATTCAAATGCTGAGAATTTCCTAGCATTGGCTATGATTAATGGCATGTAAGCATCAATAATTTGCTTTGAATTGTCTAAAGATATTTTCATATTATAACCTTTCAAAGCGCGCGCTTATTTTTATTTTTGTCGACATGGATATGATAAAACAAATTTGGTAAAAAGTTTAATTGGATAAATGGCTTAAAATAAAGGAAAAATCTTGCTAAAGGGATTTTGATTAAGGGTAAATGTGGGGTAGGAAGTAAAAGGCAAAAAGCTTTATGTTATGGGTTAAAAATAGTATAATTTTATTATTATTGCCTTTTTTTAGGATTTATCTTAGAAAAAAATTCAAGGAGGATTTATGAAAAAGTTTGGAAAATTTTTGCTTGCTCTAATCTTGGTAGCAGGTGTTGGATTTACTGGTTTTACCCTAGGACAAAACGCAAGTTTGACCTCCACTTCTAGCAGTAGAGATGTAGAGCATATTGCTGAAATGGAAGGGCTAAAAAGTTTACTCGATCAGAACTTTTTATTTGATTATGAAGAGGATCAAATATATGAGGGGTCATTAAAGGGAATGTTTGCAAATCTTGGAGACCCATATACAGCCTATTACACACCAGATGAGTTCAAAAAACTTATGGAGGCTCTAAATGGACGCTACACAGGCATAGGGGTCTCTGTCCAAGCCAGCAAGGAAGGATATATAAAGGCGGTTTCTGTTTTTGATAATTCTCCTGCCAAAGAAGCTGGTATCCAATCTGGAGACTATATTATAAAAGTAAATGGTGAGGCTTATGGAGCCAACCAACTTGAGGAGGCAGTGGCTGAAATCAAGGGTGAATCTGGTACAGATGTGAACCTTACTATTTTAAGAACTGAAGAGGGCAAGACTAATAGCAAGGAATTTGACGTTAAAGTTACTCGTAGGGATGTTAATGTAGATACCATTGATGATGATATCCTAGAAGTACGTGGCAAAAAAATCGGATATATCCACATCAAAGCCTTTGATGATATAACCTGGCAAGACTTTTCAGATTCTTATAGCAAACTTATGGCTCAAGACATAGACGGCCTTATCCTAGATGTGAGAAACAATCCAGGTGGTGCCTTGGATGTAGTTATAAATATTGCTGATAATTTCCTAGATGAGGGTGTCATTGTGACAACCAAGGATAAAAAAGGTAATGTTGTGACAGAAAAATCTGATGCAAATGCAAGTGACATACCATTGACTATATTACAAAACGAAAACTCAGCATCTGCCAGCGAAATCCTAGCAGGGGCTATGAAAGATAGGGGTCGTGCAAAAGTCATAGGTAGCCAATCATTTGGTAAGGGTGTTGTTCAAAAAGTATTTACCCTAGACAATGGTGCTGGTGCAAAAATCACTATTAGCGAATATTTCACACCAAATGGAACTCAAATAAATAAGGTTGGGGTAACTCCAGATATTGAAGTAAAAAGTGATGAAAAGCTTGATTTAAACAAAATGGACTTTAAAAATGACAAACAATTTGTAAGTGCCTTAAACGAACTACTAAAAGAACTAGAATAAGGAGATGATTTATGGAAAAATATAAATCAAACGAAGAAAGGATAGTAGAACTTACTTATCTATTAGAAAATAAGAATTTAACCGAACTATCCGATCTCCTTAACAGGACCAACCCAGTTGATATAGTAGAATTTATCGAAGACTTACCAGCAGAAGAAGCCCTGGTCATATTTAGACTTCTTAGCAAAGAAGATGCTGTAGAAGTTTTTGCAGAACTTGACCAAGAAGATAAGGAAAAACTACAAGCAAGTTTAAATGAAGACGAATTTAAGGAACTTTTGGATGAGCTAAACTTTGATGATATGATTGATACCCTCGAAGAAATGCCAGCAACCATGGTCCAAGAAATCCTAAAATCATCAGACAATGAAACCCGTGATTTGGTTAATGAATACCTTCAGTTCCCAGAATACTCAGCCGGCACGCTGATGACAACCGAGTTTGTGGAAGTAAAGGCAGATATGACAGTAGAAGAAACCCTAGCCATGCTTGAAGAAGTGGGCAAGGATAAGGTAACTGTCTACACTTGCTATGTAACAGATCATACCCACAAACTCTTAGGCTATGTATCCCTTAGGATGATAGTAACCCGTGAGCCGGATACAAAGATTTCTGAGCTAATGTTTGAAGATGTTATCTACGTTCATACCACAGATGACCAAGAAGACGTAGCCCACACCTTCCAAAAATACGGTTTTACAGCCTTGCCAGTTGTTGATAATACCAACAGATTAGTAGGAATTATCACCGTTGATGACATCATGTGGATCATCGAACAAGAAGATACAGAAGATTTCCAACGTATAGCCGGTACTACACCAGATGAGGCTGATTATTCCAAGACTTCTGCTTGGGCTCTTGCAAAAAACAGGATACCCTGGCTGATGTTTCTTATGATCTCAGGAGCCTTTACATCAACCATACTAAAAAGATATGAAGATGTTATCCAAACAGTAATTGCCCTAAATATGTTTATACCAATGCTTACCGGTTCTGGTGGTAATGCTGGTAGCCAGGCATCAACCCTTGTAATCCGTGCCATGGCAACCCATGATATAGAGCCTAGTGATTGGGCAAAAGTTGTTTTAAAAGAAATCACAGTTGGACTTATATGTGGTCTAGCCCTCGGTGCAGTAGCATTTTTAAAATGCTATTTCCTTGATAAGGTCGCTATGAATGTAGCCCTAGTTGTTGCATTTACAATTCTTGCAATAGTAGTTCTAGCAAAAGCTATTGGTTCGCTTTTACCAATTGTTGCACAAAAACTTGGGGCAGATCCAGCAATCATGGCAAGTCCTTTAATTACAACAATCGTAGACTCACTTGGACTAATTGTTTACTTTAACATTGCCCAAGCCATATTACCAGGACTTAATATCTAAGAAGGGAGGCGCAAAATATGTACACATACAAATCTACAGAAAATAGGCTAACTGAACTTAGATATCTATTAGAAAAGAAAAGACCAAATGAACTTGCAGAACTTCTAAGGCGTACAAACCCAGTTGATATAGTAGAATTTATCGAAGAATTATCAGCTGAAGAAGCCCTAGTTGTCTTTAGACTCCTTAAAAAAGATGATGCAGTAGAAGTTTTTGCGGAACTAGAAAGTGAAGAAAAAGAAAAACTTCAAAAGGGTTTGCATGAACGTGAGTTTAAAGAGCTTTTAGATGAGCTAAACTTTGATGATATGATTGATACCTTGGAAGAAATGCCAGCGGCTATGGTCCAAAGAATCTTAAAATCATCTGACAAAGAAACCCGTGATTTGGTAAATGAATATTTAAAATTCCCAGAAGATTCTGCTGGTAGGCTAATGACAACAGAATTTGTTGAATTAAAACCATATATGACCGTAAAGGATGCCCTAGCCCATATCAAAAAAGTAGGACATGACATGGTTACCCTTTATACTTGCTATGTCACAAGCCCTACCAAGGAAATTTTGGGTTATGTTTCCCTAAGATCCATTGTAACCAACAAACCAGACACCCTTATAGATGATTTGATGTACCAAGATGTTATCACAGTAGAAACTACTGATGACCAAGAGGATGTAGCCCGCACCTTCCAAAAATACGGTTTTACAGCCCTGCCAGTAGTTGACCGTACAAATCGTCTTGTGGGACTGATAACTGTTGATGATATTATGTGGATTATCGAACAAGAGGCAACCGAGGACTTCCAACGTATTGCTGCGACCACACCAGATGAGGAAGATTATTCAAAAAGAACACCCATTTCTCTAGCAAAAAACAGAATTCCTTGGCTAATGTTTTTGATGATTTCAGCAACATTTACATCAACAATCCTAAAAAGCTACCAACATATAGTTCAAGCAGTTATTGCCCTAAATATGTTTGTGCCAATGCTTACAGACAGTGGTGGTAATGCTGGTAGCCAGGCATCAACCCTTGTAATTCGTGCTATGGCAACTGATGATGTGGAACCAAGAGACTGGGCAAAAGTTGTTTTAAAAGAAATCACAGTTGGATTTATTTGCGGACTAGCCCTTGGATTTGTAGCGTTTTTAAAATGTTATTTCTTTGATAAGGTTGCTATGGATGTATCACTTATTGTAGGACTTACAATAGTATTTATAGTAGTTTTAGCAAAGGCAGTTGGTTCACTTTTACCAATGGGTGCAGAAAAACTAGGATTTGACCCAGCCATTATGGCAAGTCCACTTATTTCTACCATAGTAGACTCCCTATCACTAATTGTCTACTTTACTATTGCTCAGATGATTATTCCTGGGATATAGTATATAAATCAAAAGACGCTAAACTGACTACAAAAATTTATAATTTCATATTCTCAATTTTCTAAAATTGCAAACTCGCTTGCGCTCAGACAGAGCGATTTTGTGACGAAAATCTTCAAATTGAAATTATTGAAATTTTTTCCGAACAGTTCACTTACTTTTTGATTTACTTATTATTAAAATATAAGAATCACACCTAAACTGGTGTGATTTTATTTTGCAAAAAATTAGTCATAAACTATAATGATTTTAGAAAGAAGGATTATATGTCTTATAGTAAAAAAATAAAAATACCATATATGTTATGCGATAGATATGAAAATTTATCTTTAAGAAACTTGGTCAGCATTATGGGAGATGTTTCTCTGACTCATTCTTATATCCTAGATAAAGATTTAGATAAGCAAAAATATAGGTGGATTGTTTACTCTTGGGATATCGAACTTATAAGCCCTGTAACTTATAACCAGGAGATAGAAGTAACAACTCATATAGTAGATATAAATAAATTTTATGCCCACAGAAATGTAGAAGTAAGCTTTAAGGGAGAGCTGGTTGCTAGGGCCTATGGGGTATTTTTGCTTATAGATGTTGATAGGATGCGTCCTATAAAGATGAGCCCTAACCAAAATGAAGCCAATGAAAAAGAAGAATTGATATATGAAAAGCCAGACTTGACCTATAAAAAAGACTTTGAAAATACCAAGGAAATTATGATAAGATATACAGATATTGATAGCAATTTTCATGTAAACAATGCCGTATACTTTGACTATATTTATGATTTGTGTAAGTTAAACACGAAAGATATTAAATTTTTTAATATTGTTTATAAGAATGAAATTAGGAATAAAGATTCGGTAATTGGTGAATACACTACATATGATAATGTCATTGATTATAGGCTAAGGTCTAGTGAAGATGATAAAATTTACACCTATGGGAAGATTATAAGAAATGTATAAAGATGGATATGGAAATATTCCAAACAAAGACAAAATAATAGCTTATTTAGAAGAAGGGTACGAAAAAAATCCTGGCAAATGGGTCTTACACTTATGGACCATTGGCAAAACTGCTCAAAAAATGGCTCCTGAACTAGGACTTGATTCAGATATTGCCTTTGCTTGTGGAGCCCTCCATGATATTGGCAAGTCAACTGGGGCAAAGAATGCTGAGCATTTTTATGAGGGCTATAAGATTTTAAAGGCTGATTCATATTTTTTCCCAGCCCGTATTGCCCTAACCCATAGCTTTCAGATAAAAAATGTAGATGCCTATGTGGGAGATTGGAATATTTCAGATGATAAAAAAGAATTTATAGGCGATTTTTTAAAATTTAATGAATACAATGACTATGACCTTTTAATCCAATTTTTGGATGGGGTTATTAAAACAAGGTATCTAGGGGTTGAGAAACGAGCAGCTGGTGTCTTAGAAAAACATGGATCAAATCCATATTTTGAAGAGAGGAAGCAAAAACTTTATGAGCTAGAAGAATATTTTAGCAAAAAATTAGCAATACCTATTGAAAATTATTTGCCAAATCCTAGATGGTACAAATTCCCTTATAAGTATTTTAGGGAAAGTGGACTATAAACTTGCAAATGAGCCCTGCGGGTGTATATTATTAGTGAATTTATTTTACCACCCGTTGGAGGCAGCCCTGCCTCCAACATTTTTTTGGATATTGAAAAATGAATATAATACAAAATTTTTAATAAATTTTAAAAAAAGTATTTGACATTTATTTTAAGGCGTGGTAATATTTATTTAGCAAATAGTTTTACAAAACCATATGAGAAGAAGAGTAGTCTAGATGGACATTCTACAGAGAGCCCAGTTTTGGTGAGATGGGTGGATAAAAGTTTAGATGAAGATGGCCTTTTCTTGGGGTGAGTCGATAGTTAGATTCACACGGGACTTCCCGTTACAGAAGTAGAGTATGATAGTACTTGATGAGTGTATGTATGCGTGAGTATGCATAAATTAAGGTGGTAACGCGAATTATATCGTCCTTAAATTCTATGATTAGAATTTAGGGGCGTTTTTTTATGGCCTATTTTAGGAAGGGATAAGAAATGAGCAATAATGAAATTATAAAATCAAAAATTGATCAGTATTTTGATCAAACTGTTGCTTGGAGAAATTACTTACATGAAAACCCAGAAGTAAGTGATAAGGAATACCAAACAGCAAAATACTTAAAAAAAGAATGCGAAAAACTTGGACTAATAGTCGAGGATGCAGCAAATACAACTGGTTTTACAGCCCTACTTGATACAGGTAGACCTGGAAAAACTTTGGGGATTAGAACAGACTTAGACGCACTTCCAATCCATGAAAGTGAATACAATAAAAAATTTAAAAAATCGGTAGTGTCAAAAAATGAAGGGGTAAGCCATGCTTGTGGTCACGACTCACATATGGCAACACTTTTAACTACTGCAAAAATCTTAATTGACTTAAAAGATGAAATCGACGGCAAAATTTATTTTATCTTTGAAGAAGGTGAAGAAACTGGCGGTGGCATTGAGGCAATGGTTGAGCATCTAAGGGATAAAGGATTAGATGCTTGCTACGGTAACCACCAAGCTTCGTTTTTAGAAGTTGGAGAAATAAGAGTTATTAAAGGACCATCACACGCTGGTTGTGCAGGAGTTGAGTTTGATGTAATTGGAAAAGGTGGTCACGGATCTCGTCCAGACAAATGTATCAATCCACTAACTGCAACAGCAAATATTGTAACAGCCCTAACAACAGCTTGGGTTAACCAATTAGATGTAAATGAAAAAGTAACTTTTGGCCTTGGTTCAATAAATGGTGGAGCTGCTTCAAATGTGATTCCTGATAAATGTAATGTCAAAGGTACATTAAGATTTTTTGATGATAAGGCTGGAGAGGATGCCCTAGAAGTCTTAAAAGAAGTTACTAAAGCAACTGCCAAGGCTCATAAGTGTGAAGTAGAATTTTCTGATTATACTCGCATCGTTGCCTACCCAACCATAAATGATCCAGACCTAGCCGATGAAGTTATAAAATCTTTAAATGACATTTATCCAGGCTCATATAGAGATGGAAAACCAACCTTTGGTTCAGAATCGTTTTTTGGCTACTCCAGACTTTGCCCATCAGTTTATACCAAATTTGGTGTAAGAGATGAGGAAAACGGAATCACAGCTGGAGCGCACACACCAGAATTTGATCTAAACCCAGAAGGCATCAAATATGCGGTAGGCTTACAAGTAAAATTTGCCACTGATTTTTTAGGAGGGGCCAATGATTGATTTAAAAAATATAACCGTCGATTTTGACGGATTTAAGGCAGTAGATGATGTAAACCTAACCGTTGAGAAAAACGACATCTACGGCATTGTAGGATTTTCCGGAGCAGGAAAATCGACCTTAGTTAGGACAATAAATCTTTTGCAAAGACCAAGTGCTGGAGAAGTTCTAATAAATGGAGAAAATCTCCTAGACTTATCAGATAAGGACCTAAGAGCAAAAAGAAAAAATATAGGAATGATTTTCCAGCACTTTAATCTTTTAAATAATATAACAGTCTTGGATAATGTAATTTATCCTATTAGAAAATTAAAAATCTCCAAAGAAGAAAAAGAAAAAAAGGCCAGAGAGCTTTTAGAAGTAGTAGGCATTGGCGATAAGGCTGATAATTATCCAAGAGAACTTTCTGGGGGCCAACAGCAAAGATGTGCAATTGCAAGAGCCCTTGCATCAGATCCAGAAATTTTACTTTGTGATGAGGCAACAAGCGCCCTAGACCCAAAAACGACCAAGCAAATTTTAAAACTACTTAAGGATTTAAATGCAAAATTGGGTCTTACAATAGTAATTATCACTCACCAAATGGAGGTTGTTAAAGACCTATGCAATAAATGTGCGGTAATGCAAGATGGAAAAATTGTAGAAAATGGATCAACCTTAGATATATTTGCCCATCCAAAAGACCCCCTTACCCGTGAGTTTGTAGAAACTTCCACAAATGTTGCTGAAACCATTGATGAAGTTAAGCAAAACATAGGAATCTTAAAGGATAATGAACTTTTAGTCAAACTTAACTATGTGGGAGCTGCTACAACCGAGCCTCTAATCAATGATCTTTTTGAAAAATTTGGTGTAAAAACAAATGTATTGGCCGGAAATATTGAATTTATAAGTGGCATCCCAGTTGGAAACCTAATAGTAAGCTTATCAGGTGATAGAGATAATTTAGGAAAAATTGGAGATTATCTAGAAGAAAAAAATGTAGATGTAGAAGTTTTAGGAGGTAAAGATGGGATTTTTTGAGTATTCATGGTCCATCAGAGATAGGATATTCCAAGATTTTAAAACCACCCTTTATATGCTTTTTGTATCAGCAATATTTGCAGGGATTTTTGGACTTATACTTGGGGTGATCATGGTTGTTACAGACCGTGGCAGAATTTTGGAAAATAAAGTTGTTTATAGCATTTTAGATAAGGTCACTAATATTTTTAGGTCCATACCCTTTATCATTTTGCTAGCCCTAGTTGCACCAATTACAAAACAAATTGTAAACACCAGAATTGGTCCAACTGCTGCAATCGTGCCACTTGTATTTTCCTGTGTGCCATTTTTTGCAAGACAAGTTGAACAAGCACTTGCAAGTGTGGATCCAGGAAAGATTGAGGCTGCAGAAGCCATGGGTAATTCACCATTTGAAATTATAACAAGCGTTTATCTTAGAGAAGGCCTGCCAAGCTTGATACGCGCTTCATCTATTACTCTGATTTCTCTTTTAAGTTTAACAGCTATGGCAGGTATTGTCGGAGGCGGTGGTATTGGTGATTTGGCCATTGCCGTAGGTTACCAACGTTACAAGGACGATGTTGTAATTGTAAGTGTTGTTTTAATATTGGTTGTCGTATTTATAATACAAGGCGTTGCGAATTTTCTTATAAGAAAAACAAGTCATTAAGGAGGAAATAATGAACAAATTAGGAAAATTAACTTTAGGTTTGGCTCTAGCACTAGGCCTAAGCTCATGTGGAGCAAATAATGCAAATGAAAGTGCAAACACAGATACAGAACAAAAAGCACCAACAGAAGTAGCTGATACAATTAAAATTGGTGTAGTTGGCGAAAAAAATGAAGTTTGGGAAGAAGTTATAAAAAGATATGAAGAAGGTACTGGCAAAAAAGCAGAGCTAGTTAGATTTTCTGACTATACTCAACCAAACGAAGCCCTTGCAAGTGGAGATATTGACGTAAATAGTTTCCAACACTACTTATTCTTAGGAGAATATAACAAAGAACAAGGTGAAGAAAAATTAGTAGCAATTGGAGATACAATGCTTGCTCCTCTAGGATTTTTCTCAAATCAAATTAAAAGCCTTGATGAATTAGAAGATGGGGCAAGGGTAGCTATACCAAATGACCCAACAAATGGTCCAAGGGCCATATTCCTATTACAAGAAGAAGGACTTATAAAAGTAAATGGAGAGCCTGGAGATTTAATAACTGTAGATGATATTACAGAAAATCCAAAAAACTTAGAATTTATTGAAATGGATGCTGCTCAAACAGCAAGAGCCCTAGATGATGTTACTATTGCAGCTATAAATGATAACTATGCCCTAGATGCTGGATTAAGCCCAACTGAAGATTCAATTGCAATAGAAGATCCACATGGAACAGGTACAAAAATCTATGTAAATGTTATAGCAGCAAGAAAAGAAGACAAAGACAACGAAGCTTACAAAGAACTTGTAAAATACTATCAAACAGATGAAACCAAAAAAGACTATGAAACATATACAAAGGGTGCTTGGGTACCAGCTTGGTAAAAAAATATTAAAATAATAGGAGAACATAAAAATGAAAACACTTAGCAAAATTTCCTTAGGCCTGGCCCTAATTTTAGGCCTAAGCTCATGCGGAGCAAATAATAACGAATCAGCACAAACAGAACCAGCAGAAAATAATACACAAACAGAAGAAGCAAGCACAGATCCATTAGAAGGAAAAGATACAATAAAAGTTGGTGTAGTTGGAGAACACAACGAAGTTTGGGATGACATTATCGAAAGATACAACTCAGACAATAGTGACAGAAAAATAGAATTAGTAAAATTTTCTGAATACAGGGAGCCAAACGAAGCTCTTTTAGCAGGGGATATAGACATCAACGCCTTCCAACACTACAAATTCTTAAATCAATTTAACGAAGAAAGTGGATCAGATATAGAGGCTATAGGAGATACAGTAATAGCTCCACTAGGAATTTATTCTTCAAAAATCACAGATATAAGTGAACTAGAAGATGGGGCAAGAATTGCAATTCCAGATGATCCATCAAACTCAGCAAGATCACTTTTCCTACTACAAACTGCAGGACTTATCAAAGTAAATGGTAAAGATGGGGATAATATTACAACAGATGATATTACAGAAAACCCAAAAAATCTTGAAATCATCCTATTAGGTTCATCACAAACAGCAAGAAGTCTTGATGATGTTGATGCTGCTTGTATAAACTCTGGAATGGCAGTAGATGCTGACCTAGTACCATCAGAAGATGCAATTTTCCTAGAAGATAAAGACGATCCAGATAAACAAATCTATGTAAATGTTATCGCTACAACCCAAGATAAAAAAGACAGTGCTATTCTAAAAGATATTGTAGATAACTATTTCCACACAGACAGAACAAAAGAAGTAATCCAAGAATCCTCAAAGGGATCAGAATTTGGCGTTTGGTAATAAGAAAATTTCATACTACTCATCCTTATAGTAAATATACATGAAAGCAGGAGCCAAATTCTCCTGCTTTTTCATTTATTAATAAAAGACGGTTTTTCTTTAAATGTTATAAAAGTAACGTATAGTAGATAGGTAATAAAAGGAGTTTAAAATGACCACAATTTATGATTTTACAGTAAAAGATAATAAAGGAAATGATATTAGCCTTGATAAATATAAAGGAAAAGTACTTTTAATAGTAAATACTGCAACAGAATGCGGCTTTACACCTCAATATCAGGGGCTAGAAGAGCTTTATAAAAAATATAAGGATCAAGGATTTGAAATTCTAGATTTTCCTAGCAATCAATTTGGAGGACAAGCTCCAGGCACAGATACAGAAATAGCAAACTTTTGTACATCAAGATTTGGTACAACCTTTGATAGGTTTGCAAAAATAGATGTAAATGGCGAAAACGAAGATCCGCTATATACCTATCTTAAAAAATCCCAAGGAGGACTTTTGGGTGATAAAATTAAGTGGAACTTTACAAAATTTTTGGTAGACAAAGAGGGCAAAGTTGTTAATAGATACTCCTCCCAAAAGAAACCCGAAAATATAGCAAGCGACATAGAAAAATTATTAGATAAATAAAATGAGTGATTTAGTAAAACTTGCCAAAGAGTCCATAAAATATTATTTGGAAACTGGCAAATATTTAAAAGAATATGATGAGAGTTTAAAAAGCAATAACAATGGAGTAATTGTAATTGTCCATAAAGATGGCAGACACGAAAAAAGCGGGTCTATTTATCCAACAAGATCTGATATAGGTCTTGATGTCATCCATGAGGCTGTAAATGTGGCTGTATTTAACAATGCAATTGACCTTTCAGATATAGAAATCGATAATTTATACATTTCAGTTTATGAAGTTACAAAAATTAAGCAAATCCAATATATGGAAGAATTTGGAATGTATCATGGTTTATTTTTGAAATACAACAACAACCATGCCCTAGTATTCAGGGATGATTACGAATCAGACTATCAAATGTTTGAAGATGCTATAAAAATTGCAAATGTAGATAGCCATGATGTATTTACCATAGAAAAATTTAAGGTCCATAAGCATTTATAGCTTGACTTAAAAAAATTAATAAGTATTATAAAAATAGAATATAAATACAAATGTTATAAAGACCAGTAACTTTTATGGAAACTTTAGAGAGGCACGGTTGGTGAGATGTGCTAGTGAAAGTAAAAGCGAATATCATCTTTTAGTTTAGCAAATGAAATCAGTAGTTTGCTACGAAAACCAATCGTTAAGAGTAATTTAGGAAATAAGTGGACCGTCTGTATGGACGGTCCTTTTTTTGTAAGGAGAAGAATATGAGTGAGTTTAAATCTTTAAATACAAATGACACCCGTAATCGTGAAGCAGAAGTAGAAAAATATTGGCAAGAGATTGACCTTTTAGATCAAACTTTTAAAACACGTGAAGATGCTGAGGAATACATAATCTATGATGGACCACCAACAGCAAATGGTAAACCAGGTATCCATCACGTAATCGCAAGAACTTTAAAGGATATGACCAGCCGCTATAAAAATATGAAGGGCTATAAGGTCCTTAAAAAAGCTGGTTGGGATACCCACGGATTGCCAGTAGAAATTGAAGTAGAAAAACAATTAGACTTCCATGACAAAAATGACATCGAAGAATTTGGTATAGAAAAATTTAATAAATTATGTAAGGAATCAGTTTGGAAATATTCTGATATGTGGCGTGACATGTCAGATCGCATGGGCTTTTTATATGATATGGACCATCCATATGTAACTATGGATAATGATTACGTTGAAACTGAGTGGTGGCTTTTAGATAATGCCTTTAAAAAAGGATATATCTATGAGGGTGCAAAAGTTATGCCATACTGCCCAAGATGTGGAACTGGTCTTGCAAGCCATGAGGTAGCTCAGGGTTACCAAATGGATAAAACCATTACTCTTACTGTTAAATTTAAGAAAAAAGACACAGAAAATGAATATTTCCTAGCATGGACAACTACACCATGGACCCTTCCATCAAACGTGGCTTTATCTGTAAATCCAGACCTTGACTATGTAAAAGTATATGATAAAACAGATGATTGCTACTACTACATGGCAAAATCACTTTGTGAAAAACTAATGGAAGACCATGACTATGAAGTTGTAGAAACCCTAAAGGGTGCTGATATGGAATATATGAAATATGAGCAATTACTACCTTTTGTTGAAGTTGACCCTGACCATGCATTTATAATAACACTGGCTGATTATGTTTCTGCAGAAGATGGTACAGGTATAGTTCACTCTGCACCAGCCTTTGGTGAGGACGACTATCAAATCGGTAGAAAATATGATCTAGCTTTCATCCAACCAGTAGACCTTGAAGGTAACTTTACAGAAACTCCATGGAAGGGACAATTTATCTTTGATACCAACGAAGATATATGGCATCATCTAGCAAATGAGGGCAAGGTATTTAAAAAACAAACTATCGAACACAATTACCCTCACTGCTGGAGATGTAAAACTCCATTAGTTTATTACGCAACACCATCTTGGTATATAGAAATGAGCAAATTCTCAGACCAAATGGTAGAAAATAATAATAGCGTAAACTGGTTTCCTGAAACAATTGGCGAAAAACGCTTTGGAAACTGGCTAGAAAATGTAAAAGACTGGGCAATTTCTAGAAGCCGTTATTGGGGAACACCACTTAATATCTGGAGATGTGATGACTGTGATCACACTCGCTCAGTTGGATCAAGAAAAGAACTGGCAGAACTTGCCGTAGAAGATATAGATGAAAATATCGAGCTTCACAGACCATATGTAGACAATGTATCTATGAAATGTGAAAAATGTGGGGGTGTCATGCACAGGGTGCCAGATGTGATCGATGTTTGGTTTGACTCAGGAGCTATGCCATTTGCCCAACTTCACTATCCATTTGAAAATAAAGAATTATTTGAAAATTACTATCCAGCTGACTTTATCTGTGAGGGAATCGACCAAACTCGTGGATGGTTTTACTCCTTAATGGCCATTTCCACATTTACCTTAGGCAAGGCACCATATAAAAATGTACTTGTAAATGACCTAGTAGTAGATAAAAATGGTCAAAAAATGAGTAAGTCACGTGGTAATACCCTAGACCCATTTGCCTTATTTGATAAATACGGGGCAGACGCAGTTAGATTTTATTCTTTATACGTATCACCAGCTTGGATGCAAACTAAATTTGATGAAGCAGGCCTTATAGAAGTAAGAAATAACTTCTTTAGAACCTATGAAAACGTGTATAACTTCTTTAGCTTATATGCAAATACAGATGGATTAAGTGTAGAAGATTTACAAAATATCGGCGAAGTAGAGCTTGAAAAAATTGATAAATGGTTATATTCAAGATTAAATACCCTAGTTAAGAACTATTACCAAGAAATGGAAGTATTTGAATATAATAAAGTTGTTCACTTAATTTCTGACTTTGTAGTAGAAGATTTATCAAACTGGTATATCCGTCGTAATAGAAAAAGGTTCTGGAATAGTGAACTTACAGACTCTAAAAAAGCAGTTTACAAAACAACTTACGATGTGCTAACAACCATTGCAAAATTAATAGCACCAATCACACCATTTATGGCAGAAGAAGTCTATAGAAACTTAACTGGCGCAAAAACTGTCCACACAGAATTGCTACCAGAAGTAGATGAAGCAATGATTGATAAAAACTTAGAGCAAGACATGGAACTAGTAAGAAAAATAGTTAACCTAGGCCGTGCTTCTCGTGAAAAAGAATCAATAAAAGTTCGCCAACCACTTGCAAAAATCATTGTTGATGGTGGATATGAAGATAGGATTTCTGATTTAATAGGTCTTATAAAAGAAGAGCTAAATGTAAAAGAAATCGACTTTGCAGCAGATCTTTCAGAATTTATGGACTACTTCCTAAAACCAGACTTTAAGGTTGTAGGACGTATCTTCCAATCAAAGGTAAATGACTTTGGAAAATATCTGGCAAATGTAGATGCAAAAGATTTTGTATCAAGTGTAGAAGATGGTCCAGTAGAAATCGACCTAGATGGCGAAAAATACGAAGTTTCAAAAGACTACTTAGATATCAGAATCTCTGCAAAAGAAGGTTATGATGTAGAAATGGATGGAAATATATTTGTAATCCTTGATACAGAAATCACAGAAGATTTATTAGATGAAGGATATTCAAGAGAATTTATCTCAAAAATTCAAAATCTAAGAAAAGATAGCGGTTTTGAAGTAACAGACCATATAGAAATTGCCTATGATGCAGATGAAGATTTAAGTAAGGCTATCGAAAAATTTGCTAAAGAAATCAAAGCAGAAACACTTGCAGATAAATTATCAAAAGAAAGTGTTGAAGCTGATCCAATAGAATTAAATGATAAAACTATAAGTGTAAAAGTAACAAGAATATAGTATAAAAAAGAGTAGATAGAAATATTTACTCTTTTTTTATGGGAAAATTTGCTAAAAGGATAAAAAATGAAAACTAGAATTATGAATATGATAAAGATAACAAATCCCGCTACAAATGAGGTTGTAGTTTTGGACAAAATCAAAAAAGAAGGCTGGGAGGGTTTGACTTTTCCCGGAGGCAAGGTAGAAGAAAATGAATCCTTGATGGACGCTGCCATTCGAGAAGCAAAAGAAGAAACTGGCCTTGATATAAAAAACTTAAAATTTGTAGGATTTATTACATGGCTTGGAAAAGAATTTAAGGATGTGGGACTTCTGTATGAAACTACAGATTTTACTGGAGATCTTATAGGAGAAAATCGTGAGGGCAATCTTTCTTGGGTTGACTATGAAAAATTTAAAAAAATGGATGGGATGAGCCTATCTATGGATAAGATTTTAAAAATATATGAGGGAGAATTTTCTGAAATATTTTGGAATGTAGTTACAGACGAAATATCTTATATTAAATAAATTAAATTTTGGGCAGAGTTTTATCTGCTTTTTTTCTTTGCGTATAAATATCTATTAAGCATAAATTTAATTGCTTTTTTGATCCTATGATGATATAATCTTTGCAAATAGTGTGTGGTGAATACCATAACACTATTTATAAGTTATTTTTGTAACTATCTAATATACATAAAATTACGGAGACGCTATGGCGCTTATTGAAGTACGCGATTTAAAAAAATATTATAAGGTAGGCGGCAATATTATAAAGGCTCTGGATGGAATAAATCTTGATATTAACAAGGGAGAATTTATCGCTCTTTTAGGTACAAGTGGTTCTGGAAAATCCACCCTTTTAAATATGCTAGCAGGCCTTGAATATCCTACGAAAGGCACAATAAAATATGGCAATATCATTTTAAATGAGCTAAAAGAAACTGATATTACAAAATTTCGTAATTTAAATATTGGTTTTGTTTTCCAGTCTTATAACCTATTGCCATATCTTACTGCCTGGGAAAATGTATCCCTTCCTTTGACCTTTAAGGGAGCCGATGTTGAAAGGCGCAAGGAAGAGGCCTACAAAATTTTAAAAGAAGTTGGCCTTGAAAATAGGATGAACAACAAGCCTAATGAACTATCTGGTGGCCAGCAGCAAAGGGTATCCATTGCCCGTGCCTT
The DNA here is from genome assembly GCF_946893725.1 of Anaerococcus sp. Marseille-Q5996. Classification (GTDB taxonomy): domain Bacteria; phylum Bacillota; class Clostridia; order Tissierellales; family Peptoniphilaceae; genus Anaerococcus; species Anaerococcus martiniensis. The sequence continues at coordinate 23,202 of NZ_CAMPPE010000004.1, forward strand.
TGTTGGCACTCCGAAAATAATTTTTGCCGATGAGCCTACAGGAAACTTAGATACCAAAACCAGTTTTGAGGTCATGCAGCTGATTAAAAACATTACAAGGGAAAATAAGCAAACTTTTATCATGGTAACCCACGATGATGAAATGACAGAATTTGCTGACAGAACACTTTTTATGAGAGATGGAAAAATCCAAACCATCCACAAAAATTTAACTATTGATGAGGTTTTAGAAGATGACATACTACCAACAAATTAATGGCACAGAAAATACAAATGACCAGGCGGCTGAAAGTGAAAATGCTCCAGTGCAAATGAGAAACCAACCAAAGCTAATAATTTCAAATTATAGTATTAGCCCAAAAACTGTGGAGGCAGGGGGAGATTTTAACCTAGCTTTTACCCTCTATAATACCAATAATAAAAATTCTATTTACAATCTAAAGGTAAGTATAGACCAGCAACTCCAATCCCAACCCCAAGCAAGCGGTGAAAATAATGCCCTTGTAAGCGACGGATCAGTTTTTACCCCAGTAAATACTTCAAATAGTTTTTATGTTTCTGCCCTTTATCCTTGGAACTCTACAACTAAGTATATAACTATGAAGGTAAATCCAAATGCTGTGGCGGGAAATTATGTGATTGGCCTAACTTTAGAATATGAAGATTATCTGGGCAACCAATATCAAACCAAGGAATCAATTGGAATCCCAGTTGTTCAAAGGGCAAATGTTACTATTGGTGAGGTAAAACACGAAGACCTAATGGTGGATAGCCAGACTCAAGTAAGTGTGAATATTTATAACACTGGCAAGGATAATCTAAATACCTTTATGTGCGATGTAATAGGTAAGGGTTTTACAATTGATAATGACAGACGTTTTATAGGGAATTTTAATTCTGGATCTACAGAAACTTTTACTTTTAATATTACCCCTAGCCACGAAGGTCCAGTTGAGGGGAAAATTATGTTATCCTATGAAGACTCAGCTGGAAATATCCACACAGAAACCAAGGATTTTTATGCAGATGTAACTAGCATGGGCGGTGGAGAAGGATTTGAAGAAGGAATGATAGAAGATCCTGAAACTGGAGAAATGATACCGGTTGACCAAGGCATGGAAGAAAATATGGAAGCAGGTGGCAGCTTACTTTCATCACCATTTTTGTGGATTGGACTAATAATAATCCTTGCCCTAGTAGGACTTTTAATTAGAAAACACAAAAAAAATAAGAAAAATGAGGAGCTAATAATCGACGATGAGGATATCTGATAGATTTATCATGGCCCTAAGGAATCTTTGGCGTCGTAAATCTAGGACAATTCTTACAATCTTATCAGTAGTAATAGGATCTACTTCAATAATTTTGATGCTGGCCTTTGCAGAGGGCATTAGCAATTCACAAAAAGAAATGATCGAGTCATTTCAAGGTCTAACTACCATTAATATAATGGATGGGTCTGGAGATGGATCTTTAGAAGTTACTGATAAGGTGATGAATGATTTAAAGAGGATAAATCATGTAAAAGCGGTTGTACCTAGCAAAAATATTTATGTCCAACTTTTGATGTCGGATACTGAAGATTACGAGATAGACGGGTCATTAAATATAATTCCTGATAATATTTTTTCCATGATTGAAAAAGATATGCTAGAATTTGGAAACCCTCCAAGTCCAAATGAAGATAATAAAATACTGCTTGGACAAAATGCAGCAGCAAATAAAAAAACTGATATGGCAGATGGGGGCTACATGATGGAGCCTGTGGAAGATTTCGATTATTCTGCCCACCAATACTTTGTAAGATTAGGATGGGTTATGGAAGAAGAGGATGATGGGGTCAATTTTGGAAATCCAAATGAGGGAGAAGGCTTAGAAGGAGAAGAAGAAAACAAACCTGATTCCATAGATGTGCCAATAGAAATAGCTGGCAAATTAAATAACAAATCATTTTTAAGCGGCTGGGGCTCCTATATATCTGAATCTACATATAAAATGCTAAAAAAAGAAGACGGCAAAATATCATCTCCATCTTTGATTCAATCCTTTGATGAAAAAGGCAATCCTATACCAGAAACTTCTGACAAAATAACTTATGAGAACCTAGAAGTAATCGTAGATGATGTTAAAAATGTAGAGGAGGCTGAAAAAGAAATTAGACTCTTGGGCTATCAAACAAATTCTATGGCCCAGGCTAATGAAGAAATCCAAAATCAAACCAGGACAATTATGCTAATACTTGGGGGAATTGGATCCATTGCCTTTATAGTTTCTGCAATTGGAATTATAAATACAATGCTAATGAGTATTTACGAACGTCAAAAAGAAATTGGTGTTATGAAGGTCATTGGCGCATCTGTGTCTGACATACAAGCCATGTTTTTAATCGAATCTGGATTTATAGGATTTTTTGGAGGTATCTTAGGCTTATTGATTTCACTATTGGCAAGCAAAGTTATAAATGGTGCTTTTTCGGGTATGAATGATTCAATAGTACAGGGTGGAAATATAATTGTCATTCCACTTTGGCTAGCATTAATTGGAGTTGGTTTTTCGGCTCTAGTTGGTGTTTTGGCAGGATATCTGCCAGCTCGCCGTGCTACAAAATTATCTGCAATTGATGCATTAAGAGCAAATTAAGGAGGAAATTATGAAAAAAATAATACCAATAATGGCTCTTTCACTCGCTCTAGTAGGATGTACAAATACAAATTCAACTGAAAGCGAAACAAACACTGAAACAAATACTAATGAGACACAAGTAAGCGAAAATACTGACGATACTCAAGTTATAGATGTAGAAAAGGCTGAAAATAACAAAGAAAACAGTGAAGAAAGTGGATCTGTCGAAACTGAAGATCAAAATGAAGAAGATTCTGAAGTAAGTCAGAAAAAAGACCAAGAAGACAAAGAAGAAGAAAATTCTGATGATGCTAGCAAAAAAGAATCAGAAGAAGAAAATCAAGCAGAAAATGAAGGCAAAGAAGTAAGCAAGGATGACTTATTTTTCAGTTTATATGCTCCATTCTCAACAGTAAATGAAAATGGTGACATAGTAGATGAAAGTGGAAATGTTGCTCCAAGCGATGAATCTTACAATTACGACTATGTAAAATATTCTAATAATTTATTTGTTAGAAGCAAAAGAAATGTAAAAGATTTAAAAGATATTGTAGCAATAGTTAGGATGAATGATAAAGATGTGACCACCCTTTACGAATTCCCTCAAAACGAGGATTTCCGTCCACTTGGCCTGATTGGAGATAAGGTATATGGTTACCACAACTATAATGAAGATGATGAGATAAATGGAACACCTACTTTAAAACAAGTAAAATCAGCCATTGGATATGTAGATTTAGCTACCGGTGAAGTCAAAGATTTTGATGCAACTGTGGATGGTCTAGTAGGGGGAGCAGTAGTTGTCGATGGTGAACTACAATTTACCTTGCCAGGAGATAATAATGAGCAAAATGCCTACAATTTTGACCTATATAAACTAGACCTATCAAAGGGCACTGACCAAGAAGCAGAATTACTAGAAAAAGACTTTGACCTCCAATACCTATTTGGACAAAAAAGATTTGAAAACGGAAACCCAGTTTGGAAAATATACAGGGCAGACAATGAGAATATCTATGTAAACGACCAAAAATTCCCATTCCTATGGGCTGAACAAGGAAATCAAGAAATCATAGGAAATAACATTTTCTACTTTAATAATGATGGAATTAGTGAGGATAGATTATCAAGAACAATTAAAGTTATTAACATGTCAAGTGGGGAAACAGTTCTAGAAACTCAAATTAGGGGTATGAAAATAGAAGGAAACAAGCTATATTATCTAACACCAGATAATGAAGTAGAGTCAGTTGACATCGAACTTTAATAATCAATAGATTAGGATCACGATTGTGGTCCTTTTTTTATTTTTCATAGTATAATGGTCTTATGAAAAGATTTAAGATTTTATTGGCTTTATTATTTGTTTTTCTAGTTGGATGCAATTCAGATACTCCAAATCCAACACTAAGCGGAGATCCTATTGATACCAACAAGATACAAATTTATTATGACCCAATCGATAAAAAATTAATAAAATTTAATCCAAACGGCAATCAAAGTGAGATATTAAATCCAAATCCGACTGATATAGCCTATGATATCAACAATGCTGACAATGTTTTTGTCATGGGAGATAGTATCAATCATACATACAAATTAGTAAAAATTGAGGGGGAAAATATAGAAAGCCTCCATGAATTTAACCAGGGAGAGGAGATCTTTCCAATAGGATACAATGATGGAAATATCTACTTTATCCATAGTTTTTATGGGCCAAATGGTGAGAAAAAAGAAAAAAGAACTATTAGCCTAATTGACCTTGAGGAATTTAATACCACTGACATTGAGAGCGTGGGCGGATTTTTGACAGATGGGATTGTAAGTCCAAATAACATTTATTACACAGTTTTTAATAACGAAAATAATTATTACGAGCTTCACAGAAAATCCATAGAAGCTGGCAAAAAAAGTGAGGCCCCAGAGCTAATCAGTGTGGGCTATGAGACTCCTGAACTTTATTTATCAAAAGATTTGGAAAATGAAAAAGAAATCATGAGCCTTTATGCTTCAGATAAGGACAGGATATATTCCAAGGATGAGGCCTGGGATAAGTATCAAGCAAATTATTTTAAGCCAACCACAGTTATGGGTATCGATAAAAATCCAGATGGGACTATGAAAATAATTTTTTTAGAAAAAAGAAACCGCGAAAAAATAAATGAAATTGATGATGCCATTGGTATTCGCTTTGAAAATGACACCATAGTTGTAGCAACTAAAAATGGAGCAAGCAAGTATTAAAAAAGACCACAAATTAATTTTTGTGGCCGATAACCAGCACATAGGGTGGATTATTGATTTTATTTATAAAATCTAATTTTAAAACTGTATATTTTTTATAATCTAAATTTTTCAAAAATTCACTGATTTTTTCAGATTCAACTCTACCAGCTGGATGGCCAGGATAAACGGTTATAAAAATCTTTCCCCTAGGACTTAGAAGTTCTAGGGATTTTTTTATGGCAATTATTGTGCTTTGCCAATTTGTAGTAATATTTTTATCGCCCTTTGGCAAATATCCTAGGTTAAAGACTACTAGGTCAATTTTTTCTTTGATGTATTTATCAATATTTGCATGGCTGTCTAGGATAAAGGAAAAGTTTGGATTCTCTCCTATTAAGGCTAAGGTATTTTCCTTGGCCAATTCTTGTATATCAAAGGCAAAAAGTTTCTGAGGCTTATTATTTTCCAAAATAAATTTGCTATCATGACCATTGCCTGCAGTCATATCTACTGCAATATTTACATTTTCTTCTCTTATTAGCAATTCTTTTATTATTTCAGTTGCATGGTCTATCATTCTAAGTTCCCGTAAAATTCGTCAGTCCCATCAATTTTGGTAAAAAATTTGGAATCGGCAATATTTCTATTTATAGGTAGGCCCATCCTGTGCATTTCGTTTAGCTTAAAGATCATAAGATTTGCATTTACATCATAAAGGCTGGCTAATTGTTGGTAGGTGTAGCCTTCTTCTATGTCAGCCATTAATTTTTTCTCATCTAAAAGCAAGTGGGCTGCAAAAATATTTGCTTCAATTTCCATTTCGGTGTTGATGTCAAAAAGTTCGTATTCTGCAAAACCGTTTTTGGCTTCATTTTTATGATATATATCATGGCCCAGCTCGTGGGCTAGGACCATATTTATTATTCTTTCATCTACAAAAGGATTGTAAAATACAAAACGATTACGCATAATTATCTTATACATGCCCAAAAGGGTGGTGGGAGTTTGAAAGGGGATTAGAAAAACCCCACGTCCCTCGAGGATTTCTTTGGGATCACGGGTCTTGTATTTTTTTATCAATTTTTGTGTATCCTCGTAGATTTTATCATAGGTGGATACCATTATTTTTCCTTATTTAGCCCGTATTTTTTATTTTCGCTTTTGGCAATATAGTAGGCTTCGCTGATTGCATCAAGTATGGCTTTTTTGTCCTTTTCTGGCAAATCTCCACCAGCCATAAGGCCTATGACTCCTTGAACCATTTCTTCGGCATCGCGGGCTGCAGCATTTCCGTATCTTTCTCTGGCAGATAGGATAAAATCTTCTTCATCAGTCACCAAATAATCGTGGCTGCTATCAAGAGCCTCGGCTAAGGCATCGTAAGTTTTTCTATATCTTGGCTTGGATTGGCCAGATTCGTAGCGGGATATGGTTTTTAGGGACACATTGCAAAGTTTTGCAAGTTCTTCTTGGGTTAAGTTTTTTGCTTCTCTTAGGTCGCGTAGTTTGTTAGCAAATGCCATTATTTCTCCTTATAGTCACTAAGTGACTGTTAAATTTAAAATTAATCTTGACACAAGACTTTTAGTGTCTTATAATAATACAAAAGTCATTTAATGTCTTAATTATACATTAATAGTCATCTAAAATCAATAGGAGTTTTTATGAAAAGAGTAATTTTACATTCAGATATGAATGCTTGCTATGCATCTATAGAAGCAAAGCTAAATCCCAAATTAAAGGGAATTCCAATGGCAGTGGCTGGTAATCCAGAAAATCGCCATGGGATTATCCTTGCAAAAAGTGAAGAAGCAAAAAAAATGGGGGTAAAAACTGGTGAGCCAATTTGGCAGGCCCAAGGAAAATGTCCTAATATAACCCTTGTGCCACCCCATTATGAGGAATATTTAAAACATTCAAAAATGGCCCGTGCCTTGTATTATGAGTATACCAACCAAGTTGAGCCCTTTGGCCTTGATGAGTGTTATCTGGATGTAACAGGGTCCTTGCATTTATTTGGATCTGGGGAGGAAATTGCCCATGAAATTAGAAATCGTATGAAAGAAGAACTTGGACTTACAGTCAGCATTGGGGTAAGTTTTTGCAAAATTTTTGCAAAACTAGGCAGCGATATGAAAAAACCTGACGCAGTGACTGTAATTACTGAGGAAAATTTCAAACAAAAAGTTTGGCCACTGGGAGTCCGTGAAATGGTAGGCATAGGAAAAGCTACAGAAAAAAAACTAAATAAAATAGGGATTTTTAGCCTAGGAGACCTAGCCCATGCACCAGCAGAAACGCTCAAAAGTCTTTTGGGTATAAATGGTGTTTACCTTTGGCAATACGCAAATGGCCTAGACATTCGCCCAATTGTGGACAGAGATCATACTGAGCCCATCAAATCAATTGGCAATAGTTCCACTTGCAAAAGAGATTTACATAGCAATGAGGAAGTTTTTAATGTTATGCAAGAACTTTCATTTTCTGTTTCAAGAAGGCTAAGAGAAGCCAAACTTGAAGCCCGCAGTGTAGAAGTTTTTGTAAGAAATAATGAACTTCAAAGCTGGAATTTTGCCATTCCCCTAGAAATGGCCAGCCAAAGTTCCATTATTTTAGTAAGACGTGCTATGGAAATCTTTAAGAAAAAATATAATTGGTCATTTCCAGTTAGGGCAGTAGGCATCAGGGCAATCAATTTGCGTAATGAGGGTGGGGGCAGCCAAATGGATGTGTTTTTGAACCACGAAAAATTTAAGAAAAACGAGGATGTGGATACTGCCCTTTATAATATTAGAAAAAAATATGGCAAAGACTCCATAACCTTTGCGGCCTTAAAGCGAGATATAGGACTCCCAAGTGATATTACAGAAATAGTGACCCTGCCAAACCGCCATTATAATATGTAAATTGGGTAAAAATATAAAAATACAAAAAAAGAGGTGAGACTATGCCCTTTGATAGAAGAAATTACCCAAATTCAATGAAAAATCTGGACAAAGAAGTCCGTGACAAGGCAATAGACATTACAAATGCTATGCTAAAAGAAGGATATGACGAAGACAATGCAATCCCGATTGCAATTTCCCAGGCCAAAGAATGGGCAAATGATGCCAGCAATGAAGAATTAAAAGAAATCCGCAAAAAAGATTTAAAAGACCATAAAAAAAGTAAAAATAAATCAGGAGCAAGGCTCCAAGATGCGGATGTAGAAGTTTCTTTTAACTATGATGAGCAAAAATGGCAGGTAAAATCCAAAAAAGCCAGCCAAGCAGAAGGCTTTTATGACACAAAAGAAGAAGCCAAGGATAGAGCAGAGAAAATCGCTGAAAATAGGGAAAGCAAAGTAATTACAAAAACCAAGGAGGAGTCAAAATGAGTGAACTAAGCAGAAAAGTTTTAGAATATTTTGAAGGCCAAGGCTATGGAATAAATGAAATAGTTACAGAGATAGATAATCTAAAAATCGATGTAGTAAGGGACTTCTTAGATAAGGCAAATGATGATAAGGTCTATGTAATAAAAAGAAGGGGAAATCTAGAAGAATACAATGCAGATAAGGTCATAAGATCTATTAAAAATGCTTCAGACAGAAATGGCCAGCAAATTAATACATCAGATGTAGAAATTTTGATAAAAGATGTTGAAAAAAATATGAAAGATATGAAAAGAAAAGTATTTAGAACAGATGAAATCAAGGAATATGTAAAAAATGCCCTGGTAAACGAAGGCTATAGCCAAATTTACGATTCATACGTATCATATGTACAAGACCAAAACTAAACTCAATCAATTGATTGAGTTTTTTTAAGGAGAAAAAATGGACATAAAAATAATAGCAGTAGGAAAAATCAAGGAAAAATTTTATAAAGAAGCCATGGAAGAATACCTAAAAAGAATGCAAGCCTACAACAAAATAGAAATAATAGAAGTAGCTTACGAACAAGCCCCAGAAAGCTTGTCAGATAAAGAAATCGAGCAAGTAAAAGAAAAAGAAGGCGAAAGAATACTAGGAAAAATCGAAGATAGCGACTATGTAGTAAGTCTAGAAATCCTAGGTAAACAAATAGATAGTGTAGGATTTGCAAAATTTATAGAAAATGAAATGAGGGAAGGCTTTGGCAGAAACTTAGTATTTGTAATAGGCGGATCAAATGGACTAGCCAAAGAAGTAAGCAATCGCTCAAACTATAAACTATCCTTCTCAAAAATGACCTTCCCCCACCAGTTAATGAGAGTTGTTTTAATTGAACAAATCTATAGGGGATTTAGGATAATAAATGGGCATCCTTATCATAAGTAGTCCCATCATCTTGGGTGGCAGAGCTTTGCTCTGTCATCTCTGAGGCGAAGCGAAGCTGAGCCCAGAGAACTAAGCGAGAAAACTCAAAGAGTTTTCGAGAGGAAACATCATCTTGGGTGGCCGATTTGTAATCGGCCATCTGCGAGATGAACGTAGAAGCTTTGCTACAAGTGAGTCCGCAGAACTAATCGAGGTCTAAAGCCTATCGCACTACCTTTTCTGTGGGTGAAAAATGTGAAAGATATTTCATCTCTGAGAGGTTATAGCAGAAGAGTAAATAAAAAGCTACACATTTATTTAGAAAATACATTTAAAATATTATAATATCCTAATATATTAGAGGAAAAAATTATAAGTTAAGGAGGTGATTTTAATGAGTACTTTGGTTGTATATTATTCATACTCAGGATTAACAAGAAGACTAGCAGAAGATATTGCGTTGATTACTGATGGAAATTTAAGAGAACTGAAACCACAAAAGCCTTATTCGTTCTCATATAATACAGCTGTAAAAGAAGTGAGAGAAGAGATCGAAAGAGGATATTGTCCTCCTCTTATACGAGGGGCGGAGGCGATTGAAAATGAAGAGGTAGTTTTTGTTGGTTCTCCTAACTGGCTTAAGACTTTTGCCCCACCAGTGCTGTCTTTTTTAAGAACAGTTGACTTAAGCGGAAAGAAAATCATTCCCTTTTGCACACACGGCGGAGGAGGATTTGGAAGAATGATTGAAGATTACAAAAAGGAATGTACAAATTCAATTATTAAAGATGGAATAGCGATAAAAGGAGATTACAGCTTCGATGAACTAAAAATATGGCTAGATAATAATTTATAAATACCAGTTTATCAAACTGAAACAAGCAAATAAATGCTATTTTCGAGAAAAAATGAAAATCACCATATTAAAAAAACTAGGACTTGCTATTCCTAGTTTTCTTTGCCTTTTCTACTCAAAAATTCTCAAATACTCCCCATACCCTTCTTTTTCCAAATCTTCTTTAGGAACAAATCTTAAGGCAGCACCGTTTATGCAATATCTTAGTCCGCCTAATTCTTGTGGACCATCTGGGAAAACATGACCTAGGTGGCTGTCGGCGTTTTTGCTTCTTACTTCTGTTCTTACCATGCCATGGGATAGGTCTTCTTTTTCATTTATTTCTGTTCCCTCAACTGGTTTTGAAAAGCTTGGCCAACCGCATCCTGCGTTAAATTTGTCCTTGCTTGAAAAAAGTGGCTCGCCAGATACTTTATCTACATAGATTCCTTCTTCATAAAAGTCATCATATTCTGATGAAAATGGTCTTTCTGTACCGGCATTTTGAGTTACTTCGTACTCTAAAGCTGTAAGATTTTTTCTTAATTCGTCATCACTTGGTTTTTTGTACATTTTAATCTCCTTAGTCTTTTTATACATTTTACCCAAATTTATTGATTTGATTTTTTATCTAAAGGTAGTACATTATAAATGTAATTAGCAATCAGCACCTATGAGTGCTAAATTATTATACCTAAGGAGTAAAATATGCAATTAAAACCTATCGGTGATAGAGTAGTTATTAAAAAAGCTGAAGCTGAAAAGACAACTCAATCAGGTATCGTGCTTCCAGAAAGCGCTCAAGAAAAACCTGTTTATGCAGAAGTTGTAGCTATCAGTGATGATATTTTAAATGATGATAAGAAAAAAGATTCTCTTTGTGTAGGGGATAAGGTTATTTATTCTCAATATTCAGGAACAGAAGTAAAACTTGATGATACAGATTATATAGTTGTAAAATACATCGATATTTTAGTAGTTGTAAAATAGTTTTAGAAAGGAATATTAATTATGGCAAAAGAAATTAATTATGGAAAAGATGCCCGCGATGGTTTAGAACGTGGTATTGATAAACTAGCAAATGCTGTAAAAGTTACTCTTGGACCAAAGGGACGTAATGTTGTCCTAGATAAATCTTATGGCGCACCAACTATTACAAATGACGGTGTAACTATTGCCCAAGAAATCGAGCTTGAAGATAGATTTGAAAATATGGGGGCTCAACTTGTAAAAGAAGTTGCTACAAAAACAAATGATGTTGCAGGTGACGGTACAACTACAGCAACAGTACTAGCTCAAGCAATTATCAAAGAAGGTCTTAAAAACTTAGCAGCAGGTGCAAACCCAGTTGTTTTAAACAAAGGTCTTAAAAAAGCAACAGATGTTACAGTTGACTACATCAAAGAAAACTCTCGTGACATTGTAGACAAACAAGCTATCGAAAATGTAGGTACAATCTCATCTGCAGATCCAGAAATCGGTAAATTTATAGCAGATGCTATGGAAAAAGTAGGTAATGATGGGGTAATTACAGTTGAAGAATCAAGAACAACTGACACTTATCTAGATGTTGTTGAAGGTATGCAATTTGACAAAGGATACCTATCACCATACATGGCAACAGACAATGAAAAAATGGTTGCAGAGCTTGATGATCCATATATCCTATTAACAGATAAAAAAATCTCAAATATCCAAGATTTATTGCCACTATTAGAACAAATTGTTCAAGAATCACGCCCACTACTAATCATTGCAGATGATATAGAGGGTGAAGCGCTTACAACCCTTATCCTAAATAAACTTAGAGGAACATTTAATGTTGTAGCAGTAAAAGCACCTGGCTATGGTGATAGACGTAAGGCAATGCTAGAAGATATTGCAATTCTTACAGGTTCAACAGTAATCTCAGAAGACTTAAATATGGACCTAAAAGATGCGGAACTTTCTATGCTAGGATCTGCTAAAAAAGTAAAAGTTGATAAAGACAATACAACAATTGTAGAAGGTAAGGGTGATCAACAAGCTCTAGAAGAAAGAGTAAACCTAATCCGCCAACAAATTGAAGCAGAAGAAAGTTCATACGAAATAGAAAAACTACAAGAAAGAGTAGCAAAACTTGCAGGTGGAGTTGCAGTAATAAATGTAGGTGCAGCAACAGAAACAGAAATGCAAGAGAAAAAATATAGAATCGAAGATGCCCTATCAGCAACAAGAGCTGCAGTAGAAGAAGGTATTGTAGCAGGTGGTGGAGTAGTCCTAATCGGTGCTATCGAAAAAGTAGCAAGCTTAAAAGAAAGCCTAGAAGGCGATGAAAAAACAGGAGCTACAATCATAGAAAAAGCCCTAGAAGCACCACTAAGACAAATAGTAGAAAACGCTGGAATGGACGGATCAGTGATAGTTCAAACAGTAAAAGAATCAGAAAAAGACCAAGGATACGATGCATACAATGATGAGTATGTAAATATGTTTGAAGCAGGTATCGTAGAACCAACAAAAGTAACAAGAAGCGCATTACAAAACGCAGTTTCAGTATCAGGAATGATCCTAACAACAGAAGCAGCAGTAGCGGACATACCAAAAGAAGAACCAGAAATGCCACAAATGCCTATGTACTAAGAACGCCTGCCCGGCGTCCTTAGAGGGCTCGCGAGTTTTCTGGATTCGCAAAGCTCATCTCAGAAATGAAAAATACTTTGTATTTTTCACCCGAAAATTCTGGGACTAGCACGAAACTACCGCAGGAGCGAAGCGACGGAAAAAGCCCGTCCGGCTAGTAGAGGACCCTCCACGGAGTGGTCGCAGGAGCGAAGCGACTAGGAAAGCCTGGCCGGCTTCCCTAGAGGCCTCGCGCCATAAGCGCGAAACAACCGCAGAAGCGAAGCGCCGAGGACCAAAAGCCAAGCGGCGTTTGAGTGGTTAAACTCCAAAATCTTAGTTTTCCATAATACTGGCGAGTTTTTTTAAATTGCCTAGATAACTTTAGGTAAGTAAATAAATTAATAGTTAAAATATAAACTTTTAAAACGAAACACCCTAACCAGGGTGTTTTGTTTTATATATAAATCAATTATGCTATAAACCAGCAGTATTTTATGTTTGTTAGAAATATGCTATAATAACCATGGTACATAATAGTGACTAAAGATATAATAAATTAATTTACTATATTACTTTGGCACATTACCATGTATATCTATTTTAGCAAACGTTTTTTAGTTTGCATAGATAAATAAAATATTTTATAGGAGGAGTTTATGGAAAGAGAACTTTCTAGCAAGAAACCCTTTGGGTTTTATGCGGCGTGTATTGCTTTTTCACTAGAACGTTTTGCCTTTTACTCAGCAAAATGGTTGATGACAGTATTTGTTGCTGCATCTATCATGGATGGTGGGCTAGGTCTTACGACTGGTGAAGCTGCAAGAATGAGTGCAAACCTTGTTGCATTTACTTATTTATTGCCACTATTTGGTGCTTACATATCAGATTATCTAATAGGAGCTAGATACCTAATTCCTATTGGTTTAGCCTTAATGGGAGCAGGATTTTTAGTAGCGTGGCAGGCAACTAGTGCTACAGCTATAAATATTATGGTTATTTTAGTATCTATAGGTACTGGACTTTTTAAATCACAAAACAACGCCATAATTGGGAGGTTGTTTACTGATAAAAGTAAGCTCGATGAGGCCTACTCTACCCAATATTCATTTGTAAATATAGGAACTTTTATAGGAACTACCATAATTGGTATCTTAGCGGCTAAATATGGCTACAGATTTAGCTTTTTAGTTTGTGCCATTCTTGTATTTATAGATGCTATTTGGTATATAGCAAATTACAAGAACTTTGGAAATGTTGGTAAAAAACCATTTAAAATTAATGAAAATGCTGATCCAAATGAAGTTAAAAATGAGGAAAAAGTACCTTTAACAAAACTTGAGAAAAATAGAATTTTTGCTATTATCCTAGTTTCATTTTTCTCAATCATTTTCTGGATATTCTGGTACTTAGCATCCCTACCAGTATTATTCCACTGGGCAGGGGAAACTGCAGCAGCTGATTGGACAATAGGTAATTTTGAAGTACCTACTGCTTGGTTTGACTCACTAAATGCTATTATGTGTATCATTCTTGGTCCGATTTTGGGTGCATATTGGACTAAAAAGGCAAAATCTCCAAAGGGAGACTTTAATATGTTCCAAAAAACAGCCCTTGGTATATTTTTACTAGGACTATCCTACATTGTTTTTGGGACAGCAGAAGTAGTTCGTGGGCAAGGTCAAGCATCACTTATATGGATAATAGTATTTGGTATCCTATTGACCCTTGGGGAAATGGTATTTTCACCACTTGGTAACTCATTTATAGCTAAATACTCACCACCACAACTTATTACAACCATGATGAGTGTTTGGGTAGTAGCAGTATTTTTCTCAGGAAAATCTTATGGTGCAATTTATGACTTTACCCAACAATTCCCATTTGATAAGGTAATGTTTACTATAGCAGCTATTGCAATAATATCCGCAGTAATCTTATGGATTTTTAGTGGTAAATTACAAAAACTTGTTGAACCAGATGCTGCCGATAGGGCAGAGTATAAAAAACTACATGGCAAAGAGCTTAAGGAAGATGTTAAAACTGCAGAAAAAATGACCTTTGAATCAGATGATGAAAATAACTAAGGAGTTATAAAATGACTGATAGATTTAAAAGAGTTTTAGACAAGATGCAAGAAGAGGATTTAAAGCAAATTATCGTTACTGATCCTGTTGCAATTTATTATTTAATCGGCAAAAAAATCAATCCGGGCGAAAGAATGCTTGCCCTATATTTAAGTATTGATGGAGATAAAAAACTTGTTATAAACGAGCTTTTTCCACAAGAAGGCGATCTTGGGGTAGATTTAATTTGGTATAACGATATCGAAGATCCTATCGAGTATTTATCAAAAGAAATTAAAGATTACGAAAAAATAGGTATTGATAAAACATGGCCATCTGGATTTTTATTAAGACTTCAAGAAAAATTCCCAGACAAAAAATATGTAAACTCATCACTATTAATCGATGAAGTGAGAATGATAAAAGATAGTGAAGAAATCGACCTTATGAGAGAATCTTCTAGAATCAATGATGAGGTTATGGATGAGCTTATTCCTTGGGTTACAAAAGGATTTACAGAAAATGAACTATCAGATAAGGTAAAAGAAATTTATAAAAGCCATGGCATAGAAGAAGTTTCCTTTGAGCCAATCACAGCCTACGGCAAAGGCGGGGCTGACCCTCACCATGAAACAGATAATTCTAAGGGAAAATTTGGAGACAGTGTAGTTTTAGACATTGGTGGCTTTTATAAGGGCTATGCTTCAGATATGACAAGAACAGTTTTTATTGGAGAAGTATCTGATAAGGCACGTGAAGTTTATGAAATAGTAAAAGAAGCAAATCTACGAGGAATTGCAGCTGCAAAACCTGGCAATAAAATGAGTGATGTAGACAAAGCATGTCGTGACTATATAGAAGAAAAAGGTTATGGCAAATACTTTACCCACAGAACAGGCCACTCAATAGGTCTAGAAGACCACGAATATGGCGATGTTTCTAGTGTAAATGATGCAATCATAAAGCCAGGGCAAATTTTCTCAGTAGAGCCAGGCATTTATCTAATGGATGAAGGAATTGGTGTAAGAATAGAAGATTTGGTAATCATTACAGAAGATGGCAATGAAGTAATAAATCATTATACAAAAGATTTAATTGTGGTAGATACAGATGATTAATGAAGGATATATGCCATTTAAGGATTACAAAACTTATTATAGAATTGTAAATCCAGAAGGCAAAAAAACTCCGCTGATTTTAATCCACGGAGGACCTGGATCAACCCACAATTACTTTGAAGTTTTTGATGATTTTGCCTATAAAAATGACAGGCCAATAGTAATGTATGATCAAATTGGCTGTGGCAATTCATTTGTAGATGGTGATGAAGATTTATTTAATGCAGATGTTTGGATGGAGGAATTAATTTCCCTAAGAGAATATCTAAAATTAAATGAAGTCCACATCCTAGGCCAATCTTGGGGTGGCATGCTTTTAATTCTTTACGCTTTAACCAAGCCAGAGGGTGTAAAATCAATTATTTTATCATCCACTCTTTCTTCAGCAAAACTTTGGAGAAGTGAGCAGCTTAGAAGAATATCCTATATGGATGATGAGTATAAAATCCCACTTCTAGATGCAGAAAAAACGGGAGACTATGATTCAAAAGAATATCAAAAGGCCTTGGATTTTTTCATGGAAAGATACTGTGCCGGCCCATATGATGAAAATGACCCAGAATGTTTAACAAGAGAAAAGAAAGCTGGAACAAAATCCTATGTAGTTGGCTGGGGAGAAAATGAATTTTCTCCAACAGGAACTCTTGCAGGTTTTGAAGTGACTGATAGATTAAATGAAATTGAAATCCCAACTTTAATTACAAGTGGAGCTGAAGATTTATCATCTCCTGTCATTGCAAAAACCATGCATGATAATATTAAAAACTCAAAATGGGAACTTTTTGCCAATTCCAGACATATGC
The DNA here is from genome assembly GCF_946893725.1 of Anaerococcus sp. Marseille-Q5996. GTDB lineage: Bacteria > Bacillota > Clostridia > Tissierellales > Peptoniphilaceae > Anaerococcus > Anaerococcus martiniensis. The sequence goes on from NZ_CAMPPE010000004.1 coordinate 39,752, forward strand.
CATTTGTAGATGAGCATGATAAATATGTAAAAGTTTTAGAGAAATGGCTGGAGATAGCGGACAATAAATAATATTAAGCGGGCAATTTCTAATATTGCCTGCTTTTTATGTTATAATCGTAAAAAAGGATGCTTAAAATTTAAGGAGAAAATTATGGATGTTTACGAAAAAGCTCTAGAAAAACACAGAGAATGGCAGGGGAAAGTTGGCACTGATGTAAAAGCAAAGGTGACAAATGCTGAAGAATTAACCTTTGCCTACACACCGGGAGTTGCTGAGCCATGTAGGGAAATTGCCAAAGATGATAGCAAGGCCTACGAATACACTTCAAAGGCAAACACAATTGCAGTTATTTCTGATGGTTCTGCAGTTTTAGGTCTTGGAAACATAGGTCCAAAGGCTGCCATGCCTGTTATGGAAGGAAAAGCAGTATTGTTTAAGGAATTTGGCGGGGTAAATGCTGTGCCAATAGTCCTTGATACCCAAGATCCTGATGAAATCATAGAAACAGTAAAAAATATTGCCCCAGGCTTTGGTGGCATAAACCTAGAAGATATTTCATCTCCAAGATGTGTTTATATAGAGGAAAAATTAAAAGAAATCCTTGATATACCAGTATTTCACGACGACCAACATGGAACAGCAATTGTTACAGTTGCAGCATTGATAAATGCCTTAAAACTTGTAGGCAAAAAACCAGAAGATATTAAACTTGTAATGAGTGGGGCAGGAGCAGCTGGATTTTCTTGTGCAAAACTTATCCATGATTTGGGAGTGAAAAATATAATAGTTTGTGATTCACGAGGGGCCATTAATAAGATGATGCTAAATTCTGGTAACCCGGTTAAAGCTCAAATAGCAGAAATCTTTAATCCAGATGATGTAGAGGGTTCTATAAGTGATGTTATAAAAGGGGCAGATGTTTTTGTTGGGGTTTCTGCGCCGGATATATTAGATGAAGAAGATATCAAAAATATGAATGATGATGCTATTGTTTTTGCAATGGCAAATCCTATACCAGAAATTGACTATAATCTTGCAAAAGAAGCTGGGGCAAGGGTTGTAGCAACTGGTCGTTCTGATTTTCCAAATCAAATTAATAATGTCTTAGCTTTTCCAGGTATATTTAAAGGAGCCTTAGAAGCTCGTGCACCACAAATCACAGATCAAATGAAAATGGCCGCAGCAAAAGCCTTAGCAGCCTTTGTAAAAGATGATGAGCTAAACGAGGAATACATCATCCCATCAGCCTTTGAAGAGGGCATTGCAGATGCTGTAAGTGATGCTGTTAAGACCTTAAACTAATTGAAAAAAACCTTAAAAATAGTAAAATTAAATAGAAAAGATAGTTAAGGGACTGATTATTATATCAGTCTTTTTTGTATGTAAAATCAAATGAGGAATTATGAATAAAGATATAAAATTAGTTGCTATTGACCTAGATGGGACACTTTTGGGATCTGATAGGCAGATAGTAGAAAAAAATATAGATGCTATAAAGAAAATCCATGATAGTGGCATTGAAGTTGTAATTGCAACTGGAAGATGCTTTAACGGTTTTTGGTGGATACGCCAAGAGCTAGGATTAGAAGGCTTTGATGATTACTCAATTTGTAATACAGGTGCCTTTGTAAGAATTAATGCTAGTGGCAAAACCATAGTAGAAAATCCTATGGATAAGTCAGATTACGAAAAAATAATGTCCTATAAGGGGGACTATGACTTGCAAGTTGGAATATTTACCAAGGATGTTCTTTACAACAACGAAGAAATTGTAAATGATGGCTTTAAAAAAGACCAAGAAATAATGAAACTTCCAAGACTTAAATTTAAGGACTTTGATGATATAGAAGAAAAAGTAGCCCGCATCAACTTTATGGGAGATGAGGATGAGCTTGATAAGTTTTATGAGGAAAATAAGGAAAAGCTAGAAGAAGACTATATGACTATGAGAAATGAAACTTATGCCCTAGAAATCCTTAAAAAATCGTCAGGCAAGGCCAATAGCCTTAAAAAACTTTGTGAGTTTTTAGATATAGATCTAGCAAATGTAGCATATTTTGGTGATGGGGCCAATGATGTTGAGGCTATAAAAATTGCCGGTCTTGGTATTGCTATGGCCAATGCTGATGAAGAAACAAAAAAAGCTGCAGACTATATAACAAGCTCAAATGATGATGCAGGTCTAGCAGAATTTTTGGAAAAATTATTTGATTAGGAGTTTTAATGGATAAATTTGCAATCCTTTCATCAGGATCGTCAGGAAACTGCTTATTTATCGAATATAAGGGCAGTAAAATCTTGGTGGATGCAGGATTTTCAGCACGTAGAATAGAAACACTGCTCAATGAAATAGGAAAAACTGCAAATGAATTGGACGGTATTTTCCTAACTCATGAGCATTCTGACCACACAAAGGGGGCTGGCACCTTGTCCCGCCGCTATAATATCCCTATTTTTGCAAATGCTGGTACATGGAAGGGCATAGAAAATTGTGTTGGAAAGCTAAAAGAAGAAAATATAAGAGTTTTTGATAGTGGGAAATTTTTATCCTTTGGATCTATGGATATTTTGCCTATAAAAGTCCACCACGATGCCAAGGAGCCAGTGGGTTTTATCCTATATTTGGGCAATAAAAAAATATCCCTTTTGACAGATACAGGCATAGTTGATGAAAATATGGCCTATGAGATAAAAGGCTCTGATATTTATTATATGGAGGCCAACCATGATCTTGAGGCCTTAAAACGCGGACCATATCCATATCCCTTAAAACTTAGAGTAATGAGCAATATGGGGCATTTATCAAATGACCAATCAGCAGAAGTCTTGGCCGATGCCCTGGAGGGTAAGGAAGAAAAAGTTTTTCTAGGCCACTTATCAGAAACAAATAATACACCAGAATTATCAAGGCTTACAGTTGACAATTATCTGACAAGCCTTGGCTTAGACACAAGAAAAGATATACATTTAGAAGTAGCAGATAGGTACATACCATCTGGCATAGTAGAATTATAGAAAGTTAATTATGGAACTAGTAGATATTGAAAGATCAATTATAAAAAAATATAGAAAACAAATTTGGTCCCCCTTTATCAAAGCAATCAAAGAATTTGAACTGATTAATGATGGGGACAAGGTTGCTGTTGCAATCTCAGGAGGTAAGGATTCACTTTTACTTGCAAAAGTGATTGAAGAATTACACAAACACAGCAAGGTAGATTTTGATGTGGTTTACATCTCAATGGACCCTGGCTATGACCCAAGAAACCGTGAACAATTAGAAAAAAACTTAGAGTACTTAGGAATTGACGGGCAAATCTTTGAAACCGAAATATTTCAAATAGCCGAAGAAGTATCAAAAGGCGAATATCCTTGCTATATGTGCGCTAGGATGCGTAGGGGAAGCTTATACGCCAAGGCCCAAGAGCTAGGTTGCAATAAAATTGCCCTAGGCCATCATATGAACGATGTCATTGAAACAATTATGCTAAATGTTCTTTATGCAGGCAAATTTAACACAATGAAACCAAAGCTTAAGGCACAAAATTTTGAAAATATGGAACTTATTCGCCCATTTTACTATGTAAAAGAAGAAGATATTATAAAATGGCGTGATTATGTAGAACTTCTTGCCCTAAATTGTGCATGCACAGTTACAAAATCCCAAGAAGCTTACACTAGAAAAATGATAAAACAAATGATAGCACAGATGAAGGAAAATAATCCTGAAGTAGAAATGTCTATTTTAAGGTCTGGAGAAAATGTAAATTGCGATATGGTCGTAGGCTACCAACTTCATGGACAAAAACATTCCTTCTTGGAGGAATTTAATGATTGAGTTTTTAAAAGTATTAATCCTCTCCATTGTTGAGGGTATCACAGAATTTTTGCCAGTATCATCTACTGGCCACCTTATTTTGGTAAATGAATTTGTAAAATTAGAGCCAGCTGAGTTTTCAAATGCCTTTAATGTCATCATCCAATTGGGTGCTATAATGGCAGTTGTAGTTTTATATTTTAAGAGGCTCAATCCTTGGGACTATGAAAAAACTGGCAATTATTTCCCAAAAAACTATAGCAAATTAAATGGACAATCCAGATTTTATTACAGATTAACCCACCCAGATCAAAGAACAATAGAACTTTGGAAAAGGGTAATTGTTGGAGTACTGCCAGCTGGAGTTTTAGGACTTCTTTTTGATGATTTTATCGATGAACACTTATTTAACCCTATGGTTGTAGCAACCATGCTACTTGTTTGGGGTTTAATTATTATTTTTGTAGAAAAAAGAAATAAAAAAAGAAATAGTTTCCTAAATGATAATATTACAAATGTCTCTTATAAAACAGTACTTGCAATAGGATTTTTCCAAGCCCTTGCAATGATTCCTGGAACATCTAGGTCAGCTGCAACTATTATGGGAGCTATGATTTTAGGACTAAGCCGTGAGGCAGCTGCAGAATTTTCATTCTTTTTAGCAATTCCAACCATGCTTGGAGCAACCCTACTAAAAGTAGTTAAAAATGTCCATGGCTTTACAGGGGGCCAATGGCTATTAATTTTAGCTGGTATGGTTTTAAGCTTTATTGTAGCCTATGTAGTTATTAAAAAGTTTATGGAATACATCAGCAAACACGATTTTATTCCATTTGGAATATATAGGATAATCCTATCAGCCATAGTATTTTTATATTTTGGCATTATAAAATGAGTCTAGACGCTAGACTCATTTTTATTTTAAGAAATTTATAAAAAATGTAATCACAATTGGATTAAATAAGTTTACGGCAATTGCTAGGACTATTGGAAGTACAAACATTGCCACATCTGCCGGGCCTTCTTTTTCTATGATGGCCTCCATATTTGCAATGGCATTTGGAGTTTGGCCAAGTCCTACTCCGCAATGACCTGCTACCATAACTGCAGCATCATAATCTCGTCCAGTTAAATTAAATGTGACAAGTGAAGTATAGATGCCTATAAATATTGCTTGGACAAGCATGATTACAAGCATAGGTAGGGCAAGTCCTAAGATTGCACTGATGTTTAAGTTTATCAGAGCTAGGGATAGGAATAAATTTAGGGAAATATTGCCCAAAATTTCTATATTATCTATGTGGGAGTCTTTTTTAACTAGGTCATAAATGTTGCGGGTGATTAGCCCTCCAAATTGGCAGCCTACATAATAAGGAAAATTTAGGGAAGTTAGGGCTAAAATTCTATTGATGAAGGTCCCCAAAAACGAAGCTAGGCCAATAACTATAATTGCATCCATCAAAGTTTTTTGACTGATAGGTCTAATTTTTTTGCTATTATCATTTAAATTTTTACTTCCAGTAGATTTTAAATTGTTGCGGGAGATTAACCTACTTGCCACAGGTCCCCCTACAAGAGAGCCGACTAGAATACCAAATGTTGCAGCTGCCACACCTATAGATGTAGAATTTATAGCGCCATAGCCTTCCATAATTTTTCCAAAACTTACTGCTGAGCCAATGCCTCCAGTCATAGAAGTAGAGCCCATGGCAACTCCAAGTAGGGGATTGATGCCAAAAATATAAGTAAGGGCAACTGCCAAAAGATTTTGTAGTGGAAGTAGCAAAATAATGGCAAAAGCAAGCTTTATACCAAGCCAGCCACTTTTTTTAAGGACTTTAAAGCTACAAGCAAGGCCAATGCAAGTGAAAAATATATTCATAAAGAAATCTTGTATGACTTCATCAAATTTAAAAAATCCAAAGCCTATTTGATTTAAAATCAAATTGATTAGACTTATGATTAGGCCACCTATTACAGGAGCTGGGATGAAAAATTTTTGAAAAAAATTCACCCTATTTTTTATAAAAGATCCTAGGATAAAGGCAAATATTGCAACTCCCAAGGATTCTAAAATATCTAATTGTATTTCCATAATTACCTCATTTAAAATATCTTACCCCCATATTATATAAGAAATATTGCTATAATCATAGATTTTTTATATAATTGTCAGAGAATAGAGGAATAATATGAAGATAATATTTTTTATAGCAGGATTTGCAATTTTTTATGCAATGATTGGTTATCCATTGACTCTTTTGATTTTAGAAAAGATTTTAAAGAGGAAAAATAACAAGGACTTATCCAAAAAGCCCTTTGTGTCAGTGATAATCTCTGCTTACAATGAAGAAAAAGTAATAGAGAAAAAACTAGAAAATATAATACAAACAAAGTATCCAAACTATGAGGTAATAGTTGCAAATGATGCCTCAAATGACATGACTGTGCCAATTGTAAAAGAATTTATAACAAATCATCCAGATAAAAATATAAGGCTAAATACAGTTAGAAATCATTTGGGAAAAACAAATGCCCAAGATGAGGCAGTAGAAGTTGCAAATGGCGAAATAATCGTATTTTCAGATGCAAACTCCATGTTTAAAACAGATGCAATTGATGAACTTGTAAGTTTTTTCACAGATGATGATATTGAGTATGTGTGTGGATCTTTGATTTATGCCAAAGATGATGATATTGCATCAGTTGTGGCAGAAAACTCTTACTGGGATGTGGAGCTTTTGATGAGAAAAATCGAGTCAGAAATTTCTACAATTGCAGCAGGCAATGGGGCTATATATGCAGTTAGAAAAAAAGATTATAGGAACTATGATTTAGTATCAAGCCACGATTATGAAATGCCGCTTGCTGCAGGATTAAACCACAAAAGAGCCCTTTATAATCCAGCGGCCATAGCAGTTGAAAAAGCTGGAGCAACAACCAAGGATGAATTTAAAAGAAAAGTGAGAATGCAAAGAAGGATTCTAACAAATCTGTTTACAAATCTTCGCCGCTTAAATATTTTTGAATACGGCTGGTTTAGCTTCTTTCACTTTAACCACAAGACTTTAAGGTTTTTACAAGCCTTTAACCATATTTTGCTTTTTATAAGTAACCTTGCCTTACTAAATCATGGGATTTTTTATAGGATATTTTTCCTAGGCCAAGTGGCATTTTTTACCCTTGCAGCCATAGGAAAACTTACTGATTCAAAGGCGAAAATATTTTATTTCCCAAGATACTATTCTATGATGATGCTAGCTCAACTAAAGGGTGCATATAACGAGGCTACAGGCAAAAGCAAACCTACTTGGGAAAAGGCTGAGTCAACTAGGATTTAATATGAATATTGAAGTACTAATTTCAACAATGAATGAAAAATCCATCGATTGTTATAAGAGATTTAATTTAGAAACTGACGCTTTAATTATTAATCAAACTGATCACAATGCTTATGAAGAAAAAATTGATGGTGACATTAAAATCAGGATGATTTCAACTAATACCAGAGGTCTTGGTCTAAGTCGTAATCTTGCCTTGCTAAACTCAAATGCTGACATCGTAGTTTTTTGTGATGATGATGAAGTATTTGAAAATGGTTACAAAGACAAAATTTTATCAGAGTTTGAAAGCCATCCAGATGTGGATTTTTTCGTATTTAAAACTATAATATATCAAGATGGCAAAGAAATTATTAAAGTAAAAGATGAGAAAAATCTTTCTATATATAATTCTCTAAGGTATGGGTCAGTCCATTTTGCCTTTAAAAAAGAAGTGCAAAAACGCGAAAATATCTGGATCTCGACATATTTTGGAGCTGGAACGCCAAATGGATCTGGAGAGGATAGTATATTTATCAGCGACTTTATAAGGGCTGGCAAAAAAGTCCGTACCAGCAATAAACTTATTGCAAAAGTCTATAATGACGGGTCAACTTGGTTTACAGGATATGATGAGAAATATTTCTATGATAAGGGAAAACTTTCAAAGGCACTTTTTCCAAGGACCTACAGATTATATATAGAACAATTTTTAAGACGCCATAGAGAAATGACTGAGGTCATTGATTTAAAAACTGCTCGCAAACTAATGCTTGCGGGCGCAAAAGATTTTGGAGGAGAAAATGGAAAATAGAAAATCATTATTTTCAGCAATACCATCTGCAATCATTGCTGGGATAATTATAGGCATGATTACTTACTTTGGCCTAAATTTTGGGGGATACAAAGAATACCAAGCCCAATCAAAGGTGGTTACTACAAATATTGAAAACTTAAATGAAGCAAGTGGCACAGCTGCAACCTATGCTGCAACAATCAACAGCCCAAAGATCAAACAAAGAACACTAGAAACACTTGGCATTGATTGGAATGTTGGCAAACTTGATTCAAAGCTAGAGATCAAACCAATAGAAAATACATCTATAATTGATATTGTCGTTACAGATACAAACAAACTTCGCGCAGAAGACTTAGCTGACCAATATGCTGATTATACAGTTAGAGTTATCAATAATATTTACAATTCTGGTGCAAAGGTCATGGAATATTCTTATGGATCAGCTACAACTATTGATAATACTCTAAGATATGCTCTAATGGCAGGTGGAATTGGATTTATTCTTTGGACAGTTTTAAGAATGATAATGATAAATTCATACAATAGCAAACTTGCTAAAAACTATGCAAAAAACACCCAAGAAACTGGTGAAGTAAGAGAAGTAAGAGAAGTTGAAGAAAAACCAGCTAAAAGAACTGTAAAATCAAGCAAAAAAGAAGCTACAAGAAAAACAAGCAAGGTTGATACAACAAGTTTTGAAAGCGGATCTACAAAGGTAATTGATGCGAGTGAAGTAAAACAAGCCGCAGACTTATCAGAAACTTCATCTAGCAAATACGAAGTTTTAGGTAGAATTCCTTCTTATGATAAAGGAGAATTAGATGTTTAGAAAAAAAACTAACGAAAAAAGAGAAATCCTTCTCCAATCTTTTTATAATCTTGAAGATAGGCTTACAGAAAAACTTAACACAAGCCTTGTAAGTGTAGCCTTTACTGCATCAAGTCATGATACAAACAAAACTTGCCACATTTATAATATTGCCAAACACCTAGCAGAAGATGGGGATAGGGTTTTAATTATCGATGCAAATCTTAGAGAATCTCACTTGCCAAAAGTAACAGGCAAAAACAAAGAGCGTGGATTTATAGACATAATACTTGGAGATTATTCCATAGATGATACTGTAATCCATGATGATTCATATGATGATTTATCATATATTTATAGTGGTCAAGTGGGAGACTATGCTGATAAATTTTTAGAACCAGCAGATATAAAAGCATTTTTTACAGATGTTCGTGACAGATATGATTATGTATTTATGGATCTTTCACCAAATATCGATATTCCAGAAGCAAATATGTTTGCAGCAAATGCTGATGCTGCTGTTGTATTTTCAACATACGAAAAATCCAACAATCCAGTAACCCGTGATAGCTTAAAACAACTAGAAAAAGCAAATGCAAATATCCTTGGAATTATAATCACAGATTATTTGTACGCAGATGATGAAATTGATGAGCTATTTGGAGGAGATAATGAATAAGATAAAATTAATAACAGGCCTTGCCCTAACCCTTGCCCTAACAGGATGTACTGATGATAATTACACTTCTGTAAGACATCCAGAGGGAGAAGCACAAACTGTAACAGATGAGTCCTTAGAAGAAAATAATGGCGAGCAAACTGCTGAAAATCAAAACCCAGACCAAGCAGAAGGCCAAGACCAAGGGACAGAAGAAAATCAAGAAATAGAGGAAAATCAAGAAGAAGTTACAGATGATGGTATCAACTACACTGTAGAAAATGTTGTAAATGTAAGGGTTGCACCAAGCGAAAACTCAAATGTAATGACAACTGTAAATCCTGGAGATGACATCCTAAAATTAGGAGAATCTGACAATTGGTCAAGAATTTCTATTGACGGACAAACAGGCTATATCAGAACTGATTTATTAAAAGCAAAATAATAAACCCGTGGGGATTCAATTTCCTCAGGGTTTTTTTATCTTATAATGGTAAAAATAGGGAGCAAGTATGGAACAAATATCACTTTTAGAAAATTTAATATGGCCAGTGCTTTTGAATATTGGATTTATAAGCCTGCTGGATTATATCCTAGATAGAAAAAAAGTTAGCCTCAATTTTGCCCTAGTCTTTTTAGTTTTAGGCTTTGGGGTTTTTGCTTACTTTATCTATTATTCCATAGGATATTTATTTTTGCAGGTTTATCTATTTATGTTTTTGCTATCCCTATCACTTGTAATCCTTGCCCTAAAAAAAAGAATAGATGCCTTTACTATCATTGGTATCATCCTAATGGTTGTAATGCTAATCTTACTTTTAAGATATACTCTAATTGAATAAATAAAAAAAATGCTAGCACTTTATGTACTAGCATTTTTCTTTTATTTGTTGATTGCATTTTCAAAAGCATCTACGATTAATTGTAGGTAACCTGCTGTATCTACTAGTGTGGCTCCAGATACTGCTTCAACTTTTTCGCCTTCTTTAGCTCCTGCAATTGTTTCTTTAATTTCTTCTACTGTTTTGCCAGCTACGAAATTTTCGATTGCTTCAAAGTTTTCTTTTATTGTTACTGTTGATCCAGCTTTCTCTGCCATTAGGTCAGAATAAAAATCATTATTTTCAAGCTTACTTGCTAAAACTATTTTGCTATCGGCATAGTCGTTTGCAAAATCGCTTCCTTCACCTTGAGATGTGATGCCTTCTTCAATGTATTGGTATTCGTCGATGCTTGCAGCAACAATTTTATCGCCTTCTACAGCTACAACTGCATTGGCAAATGATTTTTCACCGTGTGGAGCTCCTAAAACATATCTTAGTTCGATATTTTCTGGATTTTCAGCTTCTCCGCCGATTGCAAATGTATTGTCTTTTGCAGCTTCAACGATGTATCTTAGAAGATTTGGTGTTGACGAGAAAGTAGCACCAGAAATAGCATCCATGATTTTTTCATCATCTTCGTTTAGTACTTCTTCAAGTTCTGCAATTGTTTTTCCCTTTACAAAGTCAGTAACAGCATTGTAGTTATCCATAAGGGTAACTTCTCCACCAGCGTTTTTCATAGCTTCTGAGTATGGGTCTTTGTTAACAATTTTTGACGCTAAGATTCTGCCTTCTTTTGCGCCTTCTCCAAATCCTTTATCAGAGTTTGGTACACCTTCATAACCATCATCTTCGCCAAAGTATTGGTATTCATCGATAAATGCATCTACGATTTTATCTCCACTTGTAGCTACAACAACAGTTGTAAATGATCTTGATGCTTCATCTGGGTAAGCTCTGTGTAAAACAAGGTTGCCTTCAACAGCTGGAGTTTCAGAAGTTTCTGTATCTTCTTTTTCTTTATCATCAGCCTTTTCGTCTGCAGTTTCTTCTTTATTTTCCACAGATTCTTCAGATTCTTCAGTTTCTTTTTCTTCACCTTCTTTGCTTTCTTCGGCTTTCTCTTCTGTTTCAGCTGCTTGGTCTGCCTGATTTGTTTGATCTACGCTTTCTTCAGCCTTTTCTTCAACTGCTGTTTCATTGGAATTGTCAGCCTCTTGTGTATTATTAGCACATCCTGTAAATGCTAATGATGTTGCAAGCATAAGTGTTGCAATGTTAAATTTTTTGTTCATACGTTCTCCTCCGTTAATTTTATAAAAGTAATTGTTATAAGAATAACTAACTTGGAATTATTATAATATAAATGACAAAATTTGGCAAATCATCTAACAAAGTCCATAAATACTTACACTTGGGTATAATCTTAGTGACAAGAAAAGTTTTGAGGAGAGATTATGCAGGTAAATGTTGATAAAAAATTAGGATTTAAAATAGCAGGCAAGGCTTTTAAGATAGATAAGAGGGAAGATGCTCATCAAATAAGAGACTCATTTTTAAATGAATATAGGCAGATATTAAAAGAACATGGAGCAGCCTTTGGCCTTATGGAATATAATGCCCTTGACCAAAATTACAATTACTTTATTGGCTTTGAGGTATCTGATAGAGAGACTATTGAGAAAAATAATTTTTTGGTATATGAAATCCCAGGATCTTACTATCTAGAAGTTGCAGTAGAAGGTCTTGATGGTCTAAAAGATGCCTACTCTTATACATATGAAGAATATTTTCCAAACAAAAAGTATTTCCATGGTCTTGGAGCGGATATAGAGTTTTACCAGTATGATGAGAGCGCTGATAGTATTGGCAATGTAAAACTATTTATCCTCCTAAGGGAAAATCCTAATGCCTAAAAAAGTAATTTTTAATCTATAATGCACAAAATATATTAAATACGAACTGAGGATAATATGAAAAAAATTTTACTAGTTGGACTAATTGGCCTAAGCCTTAGTTCCTGCACCATGTTTCCAGACAAATATTCTGACCAAGAAATATTTTATGGAGATAAGCTTTTTGAAACTCGTGAACTTCCAAAATTAAACAGGATTAACTCTTCATTTACCTACATTCCAGAAGATGATTATGAAGAGTGTGAAGAATGTCAAGAAAATTATTAAAGTGGGTATATATAATCTAAACACAAAGGAGATTATTATGGGAAAACTAAAAACACTTACTACATTATTAAAAATCAACAACAAACTTGGTCTATTAGATGTTGGCGATATGATTGGTCTTGCAAGTACAGCTTATAAGGTAAAAACATTTGATCCAACAGACCATCTTCCAGATTTTAATCTAGACTTTTGGGAAAGAGAAGAGATTGAAAAAGAACAAAGAAGAAATGCAATTCTTGCAGCAGCTGTAATTGGTACAGGAGCTTACCTAATAGCAAAAAACAGAGACAAGATTGCAGATGCAGCAAATGATGCTAGAAGCAAAACAAAAGAATTAGCATCAGATGTTTCAAAAAAAGGCGAAGAATTGGCTAAAGATGCAAAAGAAAAAGTAGAAGACCTTGCCGATGATGCAGAAGATAAATTAAATCAAGGCAAAAAATCTATTGAAGCAAAAGAAGTAAAAAATAGTTTTTACGACAATTATTAAAACAAAACCCAAGGATTTAATTCCTTGGGTTTATTTTTATATATTAGATAAAAATCCATCTATATCTTCATCACTTGTTCTATAGGTTGTCACAAAACGGGCAATATTTTTACCATCGACATTGCCAACTACATCAAAGACAGAAAATTCTTTAAATTTATTAACTTGATCATCTGAAAGTATTACAAAAACTTGGTTGGATTCAAAGTCATAGGCAAGTTCATAGCCCTTATCAGATATTCCCTTTGCCAAAGCTTTTGCTTTTTCAAAGGCAATTCTTGCACCACTTACATAGCCATCTTCTTTGGAAAATACAGTTTCATACATGATGCCAACTACAAAAGATTTTGCTAAAAGATAGCCTTTTTGTTTTTGTAGGTTGATAAAGTTTTTCTTAAGTTCATCATTTACTATAACCATGGCTTCACTTAGCAAAAGTCCGTTTTTTGTCCCACCTAGGTAGAAAATATCACACAAATTGCAAATGTCGGACAAATCATAATCGCATTTATCACTGGCAAGGGCTGCAGCAAGCCTTGCCCCATCTATAAACAAATACAAATCATTTTCCTTACAAAAATCATAAATTTCTGTAAGTTCTTTTTTAGTGTAGACTTCACCAAGCTCAGTAGTGTTTGAAATATAAACTTTTTTTGGTACAGTTACAAGTTCAGAATTAAATTCTTTCAATTTTTCTTCTAAGAGCTTGCGGCTTAGTTTACCTGTTGGGCTTTCAATGGTTTCAATCTTAATACCAGTTGCCTCAATTGATCCTGCCTCATGGTCTTCAATATGACCAGTTTTTACTGCTAGTACAGAGTTTTCTTGTTGCATACCACAGCTAACTCCCAAAACATTTGCAGGAGTTCCGCCTGGCACAAAATGTATGTCTACATTATCATTTTTAAGGGCTTTTTTTATTAAATTTCTTGCATTTTCACTATGGTCATCAAAACCATAGCCGGGATTGTACTCATCTTTTGCCTTTAGTAGGGCATCAAGGACTTCAACTCTTCCTATATCATTGTAATCATTTAAGAAATAATACATATTATTCTCCTTTCACTGGACTTAATAGTGATTTTTCAATTGCTTCATTTAGTAATTTTAGGTAAGCTTCATAGGCTTGTGTTTGCCCGTAGAAGTGAACACCGTCTGTACCATTATAAAATTCAGGATGCTTAATGGCATAATCCTCCCAGTCCATGACTGTTACAAAATCATATTTTTTAGAAACTTCATTCATGGCCACACTTACACGGTGGGGTTGGTCAAACCTATTGTCATAGCAAGTTATAAGTATTAGCCTTTTGCCATCTGGTAGGACTTTTACAATTTCTTCTAGGCTTGGAGTAGGGATTTCTTTTGCATTTGTACCTAGAGCAATAATTACAATATCACCAAGGTTATTTGTTTGATCCATCTGTGATATTATACTCGCACCATCTTCCAGAGGCCTGCTGCCCTCAGCGTTTATATATAAATTTTCTATATTATTTGCCAAGTACTCTCGAGGTCCTAGCATTACGCTGTCACCGATTAGGGTAAGGGTTTTTTCTTTTTTGGCAGATTTTACAAATTCGCTATTATTTTTATCTATAGTTTGGTCGAGTTCTTTTTTATCAAGATTAATCTTTTCAATATCTTGATTTACCGACTCCCTTAAAATTTGCTTTTCAAGACTCATCATATTGCCTGCATTTTCTGATATTGCAAAGGATAGGGAAAAGCTTGTTATAATCATAAATAGAAAAACAGACTGGAAAATCAATCGATTTTTTTCATAGTTAATATGATATTTTGGATTTCTTTCTTTTAAGGAAATTATGTTTTTTCCCCTAAAAATTGGCTCAAATACATGATAGTTAAATAAAACGAGCGCAATTGTTATAAGTATGGCAAGCAAAAGTCCCTTGCCAGTCTTATCAGAATCGCTGACAATTATCCAAACCGGCCAATGAAATAGGTAAAAACCATAGGAATAATCTGAAAGCCTAGATGTAATCTTATCTTCCATTATATTTTTATTTGAGTAGGCCACCAAAATTAAAAATCCACTTATCAAATCAGTTAGGGCAAAGCCTACAAAATATGTGACCTTGCTAGCATATGACATGGTCATAGCCATTAACAATATAAGGCCTAGTCCTATTAAAGTTGCCTTGTTGTAGGGGATTTTTTTAAAGGAAAATCTTTTTACAAAGGCAGCCAAAAAGCTACCCACCATAAAGGACCCCATACGGCTAAGGTCAAAAAAGTAAACAAAACCAGTATCCACACTTTTTATAATAGTAAGCGCTAGCATCAAAACAAAGCCGATTATTGCCAGATAAAAAGTAGTCATCAAAAATAAATCTGTAAACCTACGTTTTACTGCTCGCTTTTCTAGTGATTTTTTGTAAATAAAGCCCATAATCCATGGCCAGATCAAATAAAAATGTATTTCCAAAGCCAGGGTCCAGGTGTGCATGAAAATACCAGTTATAAATTGACCTTCATAGGATCCGCCACGTAGAATTTCGAAGTAATTGTAGTTAAAGCTAATGGCTGCCAAAAATTGGTCAAAAAATCCTACACTATAATCATTATCTAAGCTTGGTAAAAACAAAGAAGATAGAAATAGCATTAGCAGGAGAGCTGGAAATATCCTTAAAAATCTCTTGGTATAAAATTTTCTATAATCTATCTTTCTTGTTTCAAATAATTCATCTATTAAGTGATAGCTGATTAAAAAACCAGACATAACAAATAAAATACTTACTCCCAAAAATCCACCTGGTAGGACAGTGGGGAAGTAGTGGTAGCCTAAGACTAGAAAAATGGCATATACTCTTAAAAAATCTAAACCCTTAATCTTCATCTTTTTCTACCTCAACAAATCCATCACTTGTTTTCTCATAAATACTGCCGTCTTTAAGTTTTATTTTTATATTATTATTACCTGATTTATGGTCAAAGTTAGCCATATAGGAGTAATCATCAGCTATGAAAGTCCCTGGACCATCAAACCTAGAATTTTTAAACTCCCCTTTGTATAAGCCATCTATACTTTTTAAAGTGCCTTTACCCTCTAATTTATTATCCACAATAGAACCTGTGTAGTAGGTCCTATTGTCAATCTTGTAATCACTAACATCTTTATCCTTGCCCTTGCCGATAAAATAGGCTAAGGATATGACCATCAACCCTAAAAGGCCTATGCCCATATAGGAAATAAATTTTCTATTATCCATATTACCCTCTCAATATATTCTATTTATATTATAACAAAAACAAAAAAATTGTAGATACAAATATTATGATTATCTAGTCAAGTTTAATCTAATTGTGTAATTAGAATAAATATAAACTATTTTTATAATTTATTGGGATTATAAAAAATATTTTGAAAATTATAAGCCATTTTTTTACCTTACTATATAGTATTTCATTAGATGTTGAAAAATCAACATTTTATTGTATAGCAAATATTACAAAATATCATAATATGATATTGATTATCATTACTTTATATGGTATACTGTAAATGCAATTAAAAAGACTTATAAATTTTAATTATATTTAAACAAATTATAAATATTATTGTTTTATATAGAAAAGGAGTAATTATGCCTGTTACATTGTTTAGTGAATGTGACTCAGTGAGAGTAACCATGATTAAGGGCAATGATCAAATTAGAAAGCATTTATCAAATTTAGGAATAGTAAAGGGCAAGGAAATGACCCTACAAAGATTTGATGGTGTTAATTATATTTTCTTAATAGAGGGAAACAAAATTGCTCTAGCAAAGGATATTGCTAAAAGAATAATTGTTGAGGAGGTTGTTGGATGAAATCTTTAAGAGATGCCAAGGTAGGAGAAAATCTTAAAGTTGCTAAAATAAAGGGAGATGGTCCTACAAAAAGAAGAATAATGGATATGGGCATTACTAAAAATACTGATCTTTTTGTAAGAAAAGTTGCTCCATTAGGAGATCCCGTACAAATAAGTCTAAGGGGATATGAACTTACAATTAGAAAACATGATGCCGAAAATATAATAGTGGAGGAAGTATGAGCTATAAAGTAGCCCTTGCGGGCAATCCAAATTCTGGTAAGACTACTTTGTTTAACGCTCTTACTGGATCAAATCAAAGAGTTGGAAACTGGCCTGGTGTTACAGTTGACAAAAAAGAAGGGAATCTAAAAAGTCACAAAGATATAGTTATCCAAGACTTGCCAGGAATTTATTCTCTATCTCCATATACATTAGAGGAAAAAGTAGCTCGTGAATATTTGGTCGATGAAAGGCCAGATTTAATTGTTAACCTAGTTGACGGGTCAAATCTTATCAGGAATTTATACTTAACAAGCCAATTTATAGAACTTGGTATCCCAACAATACTTGCCTTAAATATGGTGGATATTGTAAAGCAAAGAGGGGATAAGATTGATAAGGGTGCTTTATCTGAACTATTGGGATGTCCAGTAGTAGAAATTGTGGCAAACAAAGAAAAGGGAATTGATAAGTTAATTAATGAAATTGAAAAAGCTAATAGCAAACAAATTTATCCAAAAGCTTTAGAATTTTCTTATGATTTGGAGAATAAATTAGCAGATATTAGAAATATTATAGACTCATATGTTGATGAAGATTTAAGAAGATTTTATACCATTAAAGCCTTTGAAAATGACGAGCAAATGGTAGAGAAAATAGGAATTAGTAATGATGATCTTAAGAAAATAGACGATATTAGATCTGCTTGCGAAGAATTTTATGACGATGACGCTGAATCTATTATAACTGGTGAAAGATATGAAAGATTGGAAGTGCTTGGTAGTAGAATACTAAAGAAAGCAGCTCCAAAGCTTTCTACAACTGATAAGATAGACAATATTGTTACATCAAGGATTTTGGGTATACCAATATTTGCCCTTGTCATGTTCTTGGTTTATTCCCTTGCAGTTTACGAACATTCACCTGGAACTATGGCAACGGAAGCTGTAAATGGATTTTTTGATGATACATTGATTCCAGGGGCTCAAGCAGCTTTAGAAAGTGCAAGTATAAATGAAGTACTTGTTGGACTTGTAACAGATGGTATCTTAGCTGGTGTAGGAGCAGTACTTGGATTCTTACCACAAATGATGGTTATGTTTGCTCTTCTTTCTATCCTTGAAGATATAGGATATATGTCGAGAGTTGCCTTTATCATGGATAGATTATTTAGACGTTTTGGCCTATCAGGAAAATCATTTATTCCAGCTATGATTTCGACAGGTTGTGCAGTTCCTGGTATCCAAGCTTCTAGAACTATAGAAAATGACAGAGATAGAAGGATTACAATAATGACTACATCATTTATGCCGTGCTCTGCAAAACTTCCTGTAATAGCCCTAATAGCAGGGGCATTTTTCCCAAGCAATAGGGCTCTTATTACCTTTAGTTTTTATTTTATAGGAATAGCGGCTATTGTAATGTCAGGTGTTATATTAAAGAAATTTAAGAAATTTGCTTCTGATCCTGCTCCTTTTATTATGGAGTTGCCTCCATACCATGCACCAAGGCTAAAATCTGTTTTGCAAGATGTATGGAATAAGTCAAAAGCTTATGCAAGACGTGCTGGCACAATAATCTTACTTTCATCCATAGTAATTTGGTTTTTGACAAACTTTGACTTTAGATTAAATCTAGTTGAAGAAGATGGGGCAAATTCGATTATGGGAGTTATTGGCTCAGCTATAGGCTTTATATTTAAGCCATTGGGATTTGGCACATGGCAATCAATGGTCGCAACAATTTCTGGCTTTGTTGCCAAAGAAAATGTAGTAAATACCATGGGTATAGTTTTGGGTCTAGGCGCTGATATTACAGAAGATAGTCCAGAACTACTAGCAGCCTTTAATGCAGCTATAGGTACACCAATAGCTGGTTACTCATTCTTGCTATTTAATATGCTTTGCATGCCTTGTTTTGCAGCGGTTGGAGCTATAAAAACAGAAATGGGTGATAATAAATGGACTTTGTTAACAGTAGGTTACCAAATGGGATTTGCATATGCAATTAGTTTTATTTTCTATCAACTTGCAAGGTTGATAGCTTATGGAACATTTACTCTATCAACAATAATAGCATTTATAGTACTAGTTGCTTTACTATACTTATTGTTTAGACCTCATAAGGCTATTGCAGATAACAATACTTATAAAGCAAGTGTTGCTCGATAAAGAAATAGGAGGTAAAGATGAACCTACAATCATGGATTCTTTTAATAATAATTTTGCTAGTATGTGCTTACATTGTTTATACTAGATTTATAAAAAATGACGCAAATGAAGGCTGCAAGGATTGTCCAGGTCACAATCCACAAAAAGGTTTCAATAAAAATAAATTCTAAGAAATAGTTTATACTAATATTTAAACTGTAATAATTTTTTGAAAGTCTTTGGATAAACTAGAGGCTTTCAAAAAATTTTGCATAACTATTGATAATGATTATCGTTATACGATACATTATAAAAAAATACATTATATAAGGAGAAGTAATATGTCAAAAGTAGCTATAATATATTGGTCAGGAACAGGTAATACAGAACAAATGGCAAATGCCATTGAAGCAAGACTAAAGGAAAATCAAGTTGAATTAGATATTTATCATGCTAGCGGTTTTGATTCTACAAATCTAAACAAGTACGATGCTTTTGCTTTTGGTTGCCCAGCTATGGGAGATGAGTCTCTTGAAGAAAGTGAATTTGAGCCAATGTTTGAATCAGTCGAAGAAAAACTTGAAAATAAAGCAGTTATTATATTTGGTTCATATGAGTGGAATGAAGGTCAATGGATGATAGACTGGCAAGAAAGATGCAAAAAGCATAATATTAATTTGGCAGCAGACGGTCTTGCTGTATACGATAGTCCAACAGATGGGGATATCAAATCTTGTCATGATTTAGCAGATGAGCTAATCAAACACTTATAAAGATGGGATACGAGTTATTATCCCTTTATTGTAGCCAAGTTTTAGCAAATATAAAACCATCAAACTTATTTACTGTATCTAATATAGTTTATGATGTGGATAAACTTATAGAAACTTGGAACGAAGATTTTAATAAATACGATATATACTTTCAGATTCTATCGAAAAGAGAGAGAACATCTTCAATTTTATGTTTTAGAAAATGCTTATTGCAAGAATCTCTTAACTATGAAAAAACAAAAAATTTTTTAAAAACTTGTGGTTATAATACAAGTAATATTGATTCTTGTACCAGTTGTTTAAAAAAGAGATTTTTAGAAAATGAATTTCCACATGAAATAGGCTTGATTCTCGGTTATCCCTATGATGATGTAAAGGGATTTATTGAAAATAAAGGAAGAAATTACCTTTATAGTGGTTATTGGAAAGTTTATAAAGATAAGGAGGACAAGTGTAAATTATTTGACTTATATGATAAAATTCGACGAATCTACATAGAAGCTAATGGAAATAAGTGTAAGCTTATGAAATTAGTGGAAATAGATACTTCATAGAATAAATCTATTTTTACAATTATTAAGAAATCTACCAAGTTCATGCAAGATCTCCTAAAAATATAGGCTTGGTAGATAAATGCGTAAACATACCGATGTAATTTTAAATTACTCACAAAGGCAACCATAAACTGGCAAGTCAGTTAGGTTGCTTTTTTTTATACATACTTATAAACTTGAATAAAATAAAGGATTAGATATAATAGTAAGCAAAAGATCCCCATGAAAAATTTATGTATATTTACATAAGTTTATATTTATAAAAGGAGAGTAATATGTCTATTAAAAATAATGCTAAAGAACTTATAGGAAACACTCCACTACTAAAGTTAGATTCCTTAAAAAAAGAGGGCAGAGCTGACATATATGTAAAAGTAGAAAAAAATAATGTTGCTGGTTCTATTAAAGATAGGATTGCCCTATATATGATAGAAGAAGCAGAAAAAGAAGGCAAAATTAAAGCTGGAGATACAATTGTGGAGCCAACAAGTGGTAATACAGGTGTAGCCCTAGCAGCCTTATGTGCAGCCAAAGGATATAAATTGATTCTAACTATGCCAGCTTCTATGAGTGAAGAACGTGAACTTTTAGCAAGAGCTTATGGGGCAGAAGTAATAAGAACAACAGAAAATGCCCTACAAGGATCAGTAGATAAGGCAAAAGAACTTGCAGAAAAAGATGGATACTACTTCCCAGACCAGTTTTCAAACCCAGCAAATATAAAAGCCCACTACGAAACAACAGGACCAGAAATTTTAGCAGAACTAACACCAGATGCTTTCATAGCAGGAGTTGGTACAGGTGGAACAGTATCTGGAGTTGGTAAAAAATTAAAAGAAAAAGATAGCAATATCAAAATCTACGCTATCCAACCAGCAGAAAGTCCCCTTTTATCAGGTGGAGAAGCCTCTAGCCACAAAATCCAAGGTATAGGTGGTAACTTCATTCCTAAAAATCTAGATTTTGATGTAGTAGATGACATTGTAAGTGTAGCAAGTGATGATGCAATAAAAATGAGTAGACAATTAGCAAAAGATGAGGCCCTTGCAGTAGGAATCTCATCAGGTGCCAATGTAGTAGGAGCAATTGAAATAGCAGATAAATTAGGTGAAGGTAAAACAGTTGTAACAGTACTTCCAGATACTGGGGAAAGATACCTATCAACTAGCCTATATGAAATTAATTAGTTATGAAGAATATAAAGAGGAACTTTTAGAAGCTGCCTTAAAGAAAGATCCATCTTTAAAAAGTAAAGAAGAGGCTATCCTTTATTCCCCAGGTATAAAAGCTCTTTTAAGCCATTATAGAGCCCACAAGCTTTGGATAGAGGGCAAACAATATGAAGCGGATGAAATAGCCTTTAAATCAAGGATAGAAACAGGCATAGAAATCCATCCTGGGGCAAAGATTGGCCGAAAAACCTTTATCGACCATGGAATGGGTATTGTAATTGGAGAAACTGCAGAAGTAGGCGAAGACTGCTTGATATATCACGGTGTAACCCTAGGTGCAGTTGAAAATAAAAAAGGAAAAAGACACCCAACGGTAGGTAACAATGTCATGATAGGTGCAGGCGCAGTAGTCCTAGGTGCCATAAATATAGGCAATAATGTAAAAATAGGGGCCAACGCAGTTGTTTTAGATGATGTTATCGATAATGCAACTGCTGTTGGTGCACCAGCTAGGATTATAAAAAATAAATAATTTTTAAAAACTTCTAAGTAAGACTTTAAAAATCTTATTTAGAAGTTTTTTTATACAATTTATAGCTTATAAAATATTAAGAAGGTAGATAAAGGAAGGTTTATATGGCAAAGAAAACTCAGTATGCACTTATTTTCGCATTTGGAATCTTGCTTCATTTTTTGCTTTACCAAAGTCAGATAGTTTTTAAAAACACCATCCCCTTACTTATAATTCTTGGAGCAGGATATTATTATAATGATATACTAGAAATAAAGAAAAATGGTAAATTATTTTTGTTCCTGCTATTGGCTTTTTTATCAGGGTCAGTTATTTTTAGAGATAGTCATAATCTATCCTACCTTACAGCAAGTCCAGTAGTAGATGGTATAATATTATCTCTCGTAACTTTTATATTTTACAATTACTTAATATATGAATAAATTTGCAATAAAAAAGGGGCAAATTCGCCCCTTATATTTTTATCCTAAAAGTACTCTGTGGAAGTTTTTCTTTCCTTTTTTGATTATTATTTTATCATCTGTAAACAAATCTTCTGTAACTTCAAGGCTTGGGTCAGATACTTTTTCATCATCAATTGAAACTCCACCTTGTTTGATAAGTCTTCTTGCTTCACCATTTGACTGAGTAAGTCCAACATCTGTCATTAGTTGTAATAAACCAATTGGTAAATCTGCTTTTGAAATTTCTGTTGTTGGCATAGCATCTTCATTACCAGCACCTGCAAATAGTGCTTTTGCTGCATCTAGGGCTTCCTTGGCTTTTTCTTCACCGTGGATTAGTTTTGTAACTTCAAAGGCTAATACTTCTTTAGCATGGTTTATATCTGCTGCATCAGTTGCAGAACCTAGTTTCCTACATTCTTCTGTTGGTAAGAAAGTAAGTTGGAGTAAGAATTTTTCTACATCCCTATCATCAACATTTCTCATATATTGGAAAAGTTCATATGGGCTAGTTTTTTCTTCATCAAGCCATACTGCACCTTTTTGAGATTTACCCATTTTTACTCCATCAGCTGTTGTAAGTAGGGAAAAGGTCATCCCGTAGGCTTTGTCATTTTCTTTTTTGCGAACTAAGTCTACTCCACCGATGATATTTGACCATTGGTCAGATCCACCGATTTCTAAGGTACAATCATGGCGGCGGTAAAGTTCTAAGAAGTCGTAGGATTGTAAAAGCATGTAAGAAAATTCAAAGAATGTTAAGCCACCAGCTGTCATACGGTTTTTGTAGGCATCTTTTTTTAGCATTTCGCCTACTAAAAATTCGTTACCCACATCACGTAAAAATTCTAAGAATTTTAATTCTGTAAGCCAGTCTTTATTATTTACAACAGTTGCAGCATCATCGCCAAATTCTAAAAATCTTTGAAATTGAGAGTAAAATCTTTCTGCGTTATTATCTATTGTTTCTTCTGTCATGACCTTTCTCATGTCAGAACGACCAGATGGATCACCAATTAGAGTTGTACCACCACCTAAAAGAGCAATAGGCTTGTGGCCATAATTTTGCATACGCATCATAACCATGATTTGGATAAGATGGCCTACTGTTAATGAATCAGCAGTCGCATCAAAACCACAATAGAAAGTTAGTTTTTCATTTTTTAATTTTTCTTTAAGCTCAGCTTCGTCAGTAGCTTGCTCGTAGTAACCACGTTCTACCAGTTCGTCAAACACATTATCGTATTCTTTATCATAAGTAAATTTCATATATCCTCCTAAAAATTGGCACAAAAAAAGAGTATAGAGGGCAGAAATCTGCGGTACCACCTCTTTTTATACTCGCTTTCTTTTACACAAAGAATAGTGTTAAACTCAATGAAAGTGTAATTCGGGAAAATCTCCTTACTGGGTTTTCATTATCAAGTTATATTTAATTATTTATAATATACCCTTTATCTAATAAATCTTCAATTAGCCTATCCACTTATAAAAGAGCCTACTTCTCCTATTAGCATTAGGCTAGAGCTTATAATAAATAAAATGGTTAATTTTTTGCTAAATAAATTCCCGGAATAGATACTATAAATAATTAATATATAGGCAATTATTTGCGAAATGAAGTAGCTAGTGCCTGTTAAAAACTTATCTCCAAGCGCTACGATGAGACAAGAGATGAAAAATAATATGCTCATTCGATTTTTATGCTGGTCTACTTCTTTTTTCATATCCTATGGCCTCCTTTTTAGTTTCATTATATATAAATATAAAAGTTAATCAATAAAATAATTAAATAAGCTAGCAAGTATATTTACTTTACTAGCTTATATTTTATTAATTGTAGTATTTGGCCTGGGATTTATATAATTTTGAATATATATTGTCATAGGCCATCAAATTATCATGGCTATCAAAGGCTTTTACCTTGCCTTCATCTAAGACTAGGATTTTATCAGTAAATCTTGTTGAACTCATCCTATGAGAAATAAAGATAGCAGTTTTATCTTTGGTAATTTGATTAAAATTTTCGTATATTTTTGCTTCTGCAAGAGGATCTAGGCTTGCTGTAGGTTCATCTAAAATAATTAAATCTGGATTTTGGTATAGACATCTAGCAATAGCAAGTTTTTGCTTTTGGCCTAGGGATAGGTCTGTGCCAGCTTCATAAATATCCTTATTTAGATAGGTATCTATGCCATTATCAAGGGTTTCAAATCTTTCTTTTAGGTCAAGGTCATTTAATATTTTATCCATTTTTTTATAATCAAAGTCCTTATTTGCTATGATATTTTCTTTGATGGTAAAGGGCATAATGGCAAAGTCTTGGAGAACGGCTGAGATTTTTTTATAAAGTGATTCTTTTTTATATGCTTTTATATTTACTCCATTATATAAAATATCTCCCTTAGCTATTTCAAAAAATCTAGAAATCAGCTTTACTAAAGTAGTTTTGCCTGCGTTATTTATTCCAACAATTGATATCTTTTCTCCTTTATTTATCTTAAAAGAAATGTCATCTAAGATTAGTCTTTCAGATCCTGGATAAGAAAACGAAACATTTTTAAATTCTAAACTTTCAAAATCGCTAGCTTCTTTTAGCATTTCTTCTGGATCTACATCTAGGTTCATAAACTCGTATATGGGTTCTAGATTTTTAAGATTTATTAGGAAATCAGCTGTTTCAGCAAACATTGTTTGGAAAGATTTCATAAAGTTTTCATTTGCCCCTATTATCACTGAAAATTCACTAAATGATATTTGAGGACCAAAAGAATTTGATAGAGTTCTCATTGCTACATAAGAATAGGATACTAGTCTTATGACAGATTCTAAAAATATTTTAACTGCATTGGCGTTTGCTTCATAAGAAAATTTATCATTAAACCTTGCCATCATATGGTCTAAGTAAACACCGGTTTTTTCTTGAATCAAATCGCCCATGTCATAAACTCTAATCTCTTTTTGAAAAGCTGGTCCACCCATTAGAGAGAAATAATAAGAAAATCGCCTGTTGACATCAACAATTGATTGGTCAAATTCTTGGGTATATCTAGAAAGTTTGTTGTCTATCATTATTATTAGAATGGATATTAATAAAGAAAATCCAACAAGGTATGGTGAGAAATTTATTATGATAATGGCTGTTCCGACCATAGTTGATAGGCCTTGGATTATATCCTTTAGGCAAAACAATAATGTATGCAGGCTTCCAAAAGAAAGGGCAGCTCCGGCCTTTTCTTTTAAATCTAGGACATGGGGATCTTCTATATTATAGTAGCTTAGATCCATGGATTTTTTTGATATTTCAAATGACACGTATTCGTTGATAGCGCTTCTTCTTACAAACTCTCTTCTGTTGGCTATGCGTGATAAACTTGTTAGGGCAAATTTTACTATTATTAGCATTATGATTTGATAAATAAAGTCAGCTATTGGTCTAGGATTTGTTAGTTGGCCTATAAAAATCATTGGAACATAGATATTTACAATACTATCTAGGGCCGGCAGGATAGACTTAGCAAAGAGGGCTAGCAAATATAAGGGGTCATTTTTTCCTATGATTTGAGTAAGCATTGCTAGGGCTTTGTATTTATTTTTCATTTTTTGCCTCCTCATAATATTTCTTTTGGCTTTCATACATTTCTTTGTAGAGACCATCTTGTTTTAATAATTCATGGTGGCTACCAAATTCTTTTATCTTACCGCCATCAAGGAGCAAAATCTTATCACAAAATCTTGTAGATGCTAGTCTGTGGGATATAAAAATTAGAGTTTTATCTGATGAAATATTTTCTATTTGCCTATATATTTCTTCTTCAGCAAGTGCGTCTAAAGAGGCGGTTGGTTCATCCATGATTATAGCCTTGGCATCTTTCTTATATAAGGCGCGGGCAATGGCGAGTTTTTGGTTTTCTCCACCCGAGAAAAGTGTACCATCCTCGTGGATATTTTTTGTCATAGGAGTATCTATGCCTTTTTCTACTTGGTCTAATTTATAGGCTAGGCCAGCAGCTTCTAGCGATTCTACCACCCTGTCTCTATTGATATTATCTGAGCTTGCTGCAACATTTTCTGCAATACTAACAGCTAGGGGCTCTACA
This sequence comes from Anaerococcus sp. Marseille-Q5996, assembly GCF_946893725.1. Lineage (GTDB taxonomy): Bacteria > Bacillota > Clostridia > Tissierellales > Peptoniphilaceae > Anaerococcus > Anaerococcus martiniensis. The sequence continues at coordinate 66,414 of NZ_CAMPPE010000004.1, forward strand.
TTTTGAAGGACTGTTGCAAAGGCCTTAAATCTATCCTTAAGGTCAATTTGGTCACTATTAATTCCATTTATGTAAATTTTCCCAGAGCTAGGCTTGTAAAGGCCAAGGATTAGAGATACTATGGTAGATTTTCCAGCACCATTTACACCAACTATGGCTATCTTTTGGCCGGAGTTAATCCTAAAAGATAAGTTGTCCAAAACTTTTTTATCCGATAGGGGATAGGCAAATGATACATCTTCAAATTCTATAGAAATTGGACCAAATATTTTCTTATCACCCCTAGTTGAATTAAGGTCTGCACGAATCATATCAAAACCATCTGATACATACCTTAGATTTGATTTTGTTTTAGAAATGTTCATAACAAGAGAAGATATAATGCTTACATACAAAGTAGTTGATGTTATGGCAAGGGTTAGATTTTGTAAGCTAATTGTCTTATTTGTCATTTTTCCAAATAAAAAGTAATAAGCAATAGCTTCTATTCCTACAATAAGTATTGCAAGGACTGGAGATAGGTAGATTTCAGGCTTAATAAATTTATTGGAAATTTTATAAACATTATCTACTAGGGGCTTAAAACCTTCTATAAAAATTTCTTTAAAGGCAAATAATCTAATGTCTTTGGCATAGGAAAAATCACTAGCTTCCTTATAGTATCTTTCAGTTTTTCTAGAAACTTTTTGAAGCTCTGTCATGTGCTTGTGCCTATAGGCATCAGTAAAATTTCTTATAATAAGCTGGATAATAATTGACCCTAGAGCAAAGACAAAAATTAAGGGTGAAAGTTTTGCCATAATAATGCTAATCAGTATAAAGGATACTAGATTTGAAAGCAGAGGATACATATCGTGGTATATGCCTTCAAGGCCTTCTACATTGTTTGAAAAAGGATAGAATCCTTTGGTAAATTCTGCCATAAAGTCAGCGTTTTCACCAAGTCCATAGTCCATTTCCATTATCCTAGCAGCTGATTTTCTGAAAAAATCTAACCTAGTTGCCATATATTTTGCATAGGTCTTGTACTCTATTTGGTTGGAAATTATAGAGCAGATAAAAATTATCAGGCTGTAGAGGGCTATTGTTAAAATTAAGGTGTTTAGCCTAGTATTATTTTCAATAAGCCCCACCAGATAGTACATAATAAAGGCTTGTAATACCGGCATGATGCCATTTACTATGGGGTAAATAATTAAACTTGCTATTATTTTTCTATTCTCCTTAAATGGAGCATAGGCATATTTTAAAATTTCTACATTTGTTAGTTTGTTACTTCTTAAATATGATCTAATATTTTCATCAGTGGTTAAAAACCTGCTTAAATCTTTTTTAATAGTTTCATTCATTGTGGGTCTCCTTAATATCTTGATTAAATTTTGATAAATTATCTATCAAATATTCAAAGCCATTTTTTCTAAGATAATAATAGTATCTGCGGCCTTCCTTTCTAAGCCCTACAAAGCCACTAATTAATAATTTGTTTAAATGATAAGATAGGGTTGCTGGAGTGATATAAAGTTTTTCTGAAAGCTCCTTGGCATAGTAATCAGCTTCCTTTAGATAGTCTAGGATTTGAATCCTAGTTGGATCTGCTAAAGCTATTAAATCCTGGCTAATACTTGAAAGTTTATAAGGGCTTTCTTTTGTCTGTTTCTTATCAACTAAAATTCCTAATTTTATTGCTTTGCTGAAATTATAAAAATCCATAAATCTAAACATCTGAGTAAATGGCAAAAAAAGTAGAATAGAAATGGTGATTTCTTCGCTCTCTTTGCTGGCCATCTCATCCATACCAACCTGTTTAGTAAAATTATAGGCTATTTTATAATTGCTTTTTTCTAAATTTTCAAAACTTTCATAAAGTAAGTCATCTAGTATATGGACTTTATTTTCTATAATTACTGATAATTTTTCTATAAAGGGCTTTAACCTATCGTAGATGTCTTTTGTATTTTGGTAGGCCCTTAATAAGGTCATGGTATCCTCATCGGAAAATGGGGATGAGGCTAGATATTCCATAATTCTAGGCCCATTCATATATTCATTAAGGTCTTTATAAGTGTATACGCCATCTTCAGCTAGGTTTATATAATCTAATCCCATATATTGAAAGAAAAATATATCATATAGCTCTTTAAATGATTGGTAGCTAAGAGTGTTTTCATCTTTTATATCTAGATTTTGAAATATGGATAGGATAAATGGTAAAAAATTCTCATCACCCTTTTCATAAATATAAAAAAGAGTCCTTATATCATCGTTTTTATGTTCAAAAAAATCTTCGATTAAGTAAAAAGATTCGCTTCTTACTTCCCTTAAAAAATTCATATATGCAGGGTGGGCCTTAAAATTTTCTTCCATTCTGATAACTTTTTTGTCGTTATTTTTATAATCTATATAGGAATCTTTCCAATCAATCTTATTTGGGTTGGGATGGGATTTGTAGTCTGTATAGTTAAAAATAAGAAGTCCTGCTTCATTTTCAAAGTTTATTTTGCGATTTAGTTTAAATGTTAGCTTTGTCATTTCTAATCCTTTCTTAGATACATATCTAATATTATATAAATTAGTTAGATATGTACTGTTGTTAATTCTATTATAGATAGAAAATAATCTAATTACAAGCTCATATAGTTTGATATATATCTAATGATTTTATTTTCTAAAATAATAAGATTTAATAAATTTACAATTAGTTAGGTAGATGATAAGATTTGAAGTATGATATATCTATATATTTTCTAAAAGAAAGGATAGCTTATGACAGAAAAAAAACCTTATTATATAACAACTCCAATATACTATCCTAATAGTAACCTACATATTGGAAATACTTACACATCAATAATTGCTGATGTTTTAAAAAGATATAAAAATTTAAATGGCTATGATGCATATCTAGTAACTGGAACTGATGAACACGGACAAAAAATAATGAGATCTGCTATTGCCCATGGCACCAGCCCTCAAAAATTTGTTGATATTATAGCTGATGAGACAAAAGTACTTTGGAAAAAACTCCAAATTGACTATGATAGTTTTATCAGATCAACAGATTCTCAACATGAGGAAGATGTAAAAAATATCTTCAAAAAACTTTATGACCAAGGTGATATTTATAAGGGCGAATATAAGGGATACTACTGTACTCCTTGTGAAACTTTCTGGTCTGAAGGTCAACTAGAAGATGGTAAATGCCCAGACTGTGGCCGCGATGTTGAATACCAAGAAGAAGAATCCTATTTCTTTAGACTATCAAAATATGAAGATAGATTAAAAGAATTATTTAAAGACCATCCAGATTTTCTTGAGCCACAATTCCGCCAAAAAGAAATGTTAAACAACTTCATTGATAAGGGACTTTCTGACCTTTCTGTAACCCGTAATACCTTCGACTGGGGAGTAGATGTTCCTTTTGATAATGAGCATGTGGTTTATGTTTGGATAGATGCCCTTTCTTGCTACTTATCTGCAATTGGCTATGGGGATAATCCAAAGAAATTTGAAAAATACTGGCCTGCAAGTGTCCATTTGATAGGAAAGGACATTGTAAGATTCCATACTATTATTTGGCCTGCCCTTTTAATGGCTCTTGATTTACCAATTCCAGAAAAAGTTTTTGCCCATGGTTGGATTCTTTTTGACAATGATAAGATGAGTAAGTCCAAGGGAAATATCATGTATCCAGAACCACTTGTAGAACTTTACGGTGTGGATGCATTAAAATATTTTGTTCTTCGTGAGTTCCACTTTGGATCAGATGGAAACTTCTCTAGCCAAAAATACATGGAAAGATATAATTCTGACCTAGTAAATGACCTTGGAAACCTAGTTTCAAGAACTACATCAATGATTGATAAATACAATGGTGGTCTAGTTGCTAAGGGAAGTGAAACTGATACTTACGATGAAGAATTAAAGGCCCTTGCAAAAACAACCTACACTGACTTTGTAAGCCAAATGGATGATTTTAAATTTAATGACGCCCTACAATCAGTTTGGACATTTATAAGACGAGCTAATAAATATGTAGATGAAACTGAACCATGGATTTTGGGTCGTGATGAAAGCAAAAAAGATAGGCTAAACTCAGTTTTATATAATTTAGCAGAATCATTAAGAATAGTTGCCCAATTAATCGAGCCAGTGATGAAAAATACTAGCAAGGAAATTCTTAAAAAACTTGGGGCAGACAACAAAGGTTTTGCATCTGCAGGAGAATTTGGTCTTTTAGAAGAAGGAGCAAAAGTTACAAAGGGGGATAACCTATTTGATAGGCTAGATATCGAAGTGGAACTTAAAAAACTTCACGACCGCAACAACGAACTTATTGCTCAAAGACTTAGAAAGGGCGCTGAGGTCAAAGAAGAAGAAGAGAGCCTGCCAGAAATCACTTTTGAAGACTTCACAAAGGTAGAAATGGTTGTAGGAAAAATCCTTGAAGCCAAAGAGCATCCAGATGCTGACAAGCTTTTAGTATTTACTGTTGATGTGGGAGAAGAAAACCCTCGCACAATTATTTCTGGTATCAAAAAATGGTATGAGCCAAGTGATTTAGTTAATAAAAATGTAATAGTTGTTAAAAACCTTGCTCCAAGAAAAATGCGAGGCATCGAGTCCCAAGGCATGATCCTAGCAAGTGATTTTGATGATGAACTATCACTTTTAACAACCCTAAAAGATATGAAACCAGGAAGTAAGGTTTCTTAATGAGATTAATAGATTCACACTGCCACCTTACCGATGAGGCATTTGATGATGACAGGTTATTTATTTTAAATGACCTGTCTAATTTTGGTCTAAAGGCAATCATAAATCCTGCTACAAATATAGCTGATAGCAAAATGGCAATAGAACTTGCTGAAAAATACGACAATTTTTATGCAATGGCAGGCATCCATCCAGAAGAAGTTGATGATATTACTGATAAAGATTTGGAAGAATTGGAAAGTCTTGCCACAAATGAAAAAGTAATAGCAATTGGCGAGATAGGCCTAGATTATTATTGGAAAGATGATAATAAGAAAAAACAAAAAGAAATATTTATCCACCAATTAGAGCTAGCCAGAAAACTAGAAAAGCCAGCAGTAATCCATGTAAGAGACTCCAAGGATGATGTGATTGAAATCTTAAAGGACTACCAAGACTTAAAAATTCAAATCCATTGCTTTTCAGATGACCTAGAAACTTTAGAAAAATATATGCAAATGGAATTTTTTATTTCAATAGGTGGAGTAGTTACCTTTGATAATGGTATAAATGAACAAAATGCAGCAAGAAATGTGCCGATCGAAAGACTAATGCTAGAAACAGATAGTCCATACCTAACTCCAGACCCATATCGTGGCCTTCGAAACGATCCTAGACGAGTGGTTGAAGTTGCAAGAAAAGTAGCTGATCTTCGCGATATGAAAATGGACAAGCTTGCCAAAAGGACCTACAACAATACCAAGGAGTTTTTTAATTTATGATAAAAGAAACCATAGTTGTTGAAGGAAAAGATGATATAGCCAATGTAAAACGAGCTGTTGATTGTGAAATAATTGCTACAAATGGTCTTGCCTTTGGCAAAGAATTGATAGACCGTTTAGAAAAAATAAATGAACGCACTGGCATAATAATCCTCACAGACCCAGACCATGCTGGCAAAAAAATTAGAGAAAAAATTGCAAGGCACATCCCAGATGCCAAACACGCCTATATCGATAGAAAGCTAGCCATAAAGAAAAACGACTTGGGTGTAGAAAATGCAGAGCCACAAGTAATTATAGATGCCTTAAACAATGCCAAGGCAGAAACAGTTGAAAAAAGAAATGAATTTGTAATGGCAGATTTGGTAAATAATGGACTTTCCATTGGCAAGGGTGCCAAAGAAAATAGGGAAAAACTTGGAGATATCTTAGGCATTGGTTATTATAATTCTAAGCAGCTTTTAAGCAAGCTAAATTCTTTTGCTATCAGCCGTGAGGAATTTGAAAGGGCGGTAGAAGCTTTATGAAAAAACTATATTCACCGAAGGTAGTTCGAGAGATTATCGACCTATATGATTTTAAATTCAAAAAATCCCTTGGCCAAAACTTTTTGATAGATAAAAATTTTGTAGATAAGATTGTCGATGCGGCAGAGATTGAAAATCAAAATGTCCTAGAAATAGGTCCTGGTATAGGAACTATCACCTATGAGATGGCAAAGCTTGCTAAAAAAGTTGTGGCCATAGAGATTGACCAAACGTTGATACCTATTTTAGAAGAAAACCTAGGGGAATTTGAAAATGCAAAAGTCATCAATGAGGATATTTTAAAGGTTGACCTTAAAAAATTAGTAGAAGAAGAATTTAATGGAGAAAGCTTTAAGGTGGTTTCAAATCTTCCTTACTATATCACAACCCCAATCATTGAAATGCTAATAACAACAGGAATTGCTTGTGAAGATATGACAATCATGGTTCAAAAGGAAGTAGCCGAGCGCATGGTTGCAAGTGAATCTGATAAAGAGTATAGTTCTCTTTCGGTATTTATAAAATTTTACACTGATGCAAAAGTAGTCATAAACCTACCAAAATCAGTATTTATGCCCCAACCGAAGATTGATTCAACTATATTAAATCTAAAATTGAGGCTTTATGATGATAAGGTTAATCAGGATATGCTCTTTAAGCTAGTAAGAGCAGGCTTTAACAAAAGACGAAAGACTATCCTAAATTCCTTATCTGATGTAGTGGCTAAGGATGATTTGAAATTAGCCTTTGAGAAGCTAAATTTAGCAGAAAATCTAAGGGCAGAAAATTTATCCTTAGATGATTATATAAGTTTAGCCAATGAATTGTCTTAATTGGGTATAAGTAATTAAGTAAATGAAAGTAAGGAGATACAAATGGCAGATATTAAAGTTTATACATCAAATACTTGTGTTTTTTGTAAAGCAGCGAAACAATATTTCAATGACAATAATATTGACTTTACAGAATTAAACATAGACGAAAATCCAGATGCAGTAGAATACCTAGTATCAAAAGGATACAGAGGAGTTCCTGTAATTAACATCGATGGCGAAGACATCATAGGATTTGATAAACCAGCTATTGAAGCAAAACTTGGTTTATAAGAAAAATAAGAGAGGGCATAAAGCCCTCTTTTTAAATGCAAATTATTTTTATTCATAAGTAGATAAACTTTCATTTGGTATTATCTCGACTCCAGCAATTTTTCCCTGGTACATAGTAAAAATCGCCACATATTTGCCGTTTAAATACATATAGTATTGGTCGTTTTGGGCATCTTTGGTATTTTGCCTTAGTTCTATGATTTCCTTATCTGGAACTTTTGCTTCTATATCATAAAGAGCATCACCAAATTTTATCTCACCTAAGGCAAAGTCCATATTTGCTAGTTCAATGTTTGAAATTTCAATATAATTTATGGGAGCATCCAGGATATCTATGTCAGACCCGCTATTATTTGTCGCTTTTACAAAGATTTGATTGTCATCTTTTTTTAGGAAAATATCGGCGGTTTTGCCAGCAGGTATTGTTTCTAAATTTTCCTTTTGGGCCTCTCCGTCTATGGCAGCGCTGTAATCAAAGCCATTTTGAACAAATCGTCCCACATTTGGTGGAAATGTGTAGCCAAAGCCATCTAATTTAAAATCGCCTTCTATATTTTTTCTGCTATTTTCATCGGCAATATCTATATTTTTTTGCAAAGAAAAATTCTCATACATAAAGTCCTGGGCTTCTTGGCAGGAACTAAGAGATAGGGCCATCAGTATTATCAAAAGTATTTTCATATTCTCTCCTTATTGCTTTAATTATATCAAGATTTTTGGAATTATAAAACTGTTTAATATTTGTGAAAAAATTGTTATAATCAACTATAGAAAGGAAGTGTGCTATGTTTGATTTTACAAGTGCTAAAAAGAGACTAGATGAGGTCGTTAGACCAACTCATTTGATTTATTCAGAATACTTTTCCGACCTTGCTTCTAATAACGTTTACATAAAGCCTGAAAATATGCAAAAAACTGGGTCTTTTAAGATTCGCGGAGCCTATAATAAACTATCAAAACTAGATGAGAATTCCAAAGAAGTAGGCATTATCACAGCATCTGCCGGCAATCACGCCCAAGGAGTGGCTTATTCTGCAAACAAACTAGGCATCAATGCTACAATCTGTATGCCAGAACAAACTCCCATGATAAAGGTAGATGGTACTTTAAAATACGGGGCAAATGTAGTTTTATACGGAGAGAACTTCGATGCCTGCAAAGACCATGCTATAAAACTTGCTGAGGAAAACGGATATACTTTTATACCTCCCTTTGATGATTTGGATGTTATCGAGGGTCAAGGAACTATTGGCCTTGAAATAATAGATGAACTTGAATATGTAGATTATGTCATCGTTCCAGTTGGTGGGGGCGGACTTATCGCAGGAGTTGCAAAGTGTATTAAACAAATCAGCCCACTTATCAAAGTCATTGGAGTTGAGCCATATTCAGCCCGTTCTATGCAAGAGTCTGTCAAAAAAGGTAAGATAATTAAGTTAGAAGGTGTTGATACAATTGCAGATGGTACAGCCGTTGCAGAAGTGGGATCATACACATACGACATTGCCAAAGACTATGTAGATGACTGGATAACAGTAACTGATGAAGAAATTCTCATGGCCTTTATAAGCCTAATGGAAAAACATAAGTTAGTTGCAGAGCCATCTGGCGCCCTAAGTCTGGCTGCCCTTAATAAACTTAATTTTTATAACAAAAATGTAGTTTCTATTATAAGTGGGGGCAATATCGATATGAGTTTTATCTCCCAACTTATCAATCGTGGACTATACGAAACTGGCCTCATTACCCGTATTAACGTGGAAGTGCCAAATATACCAGGCAAACTCCAATCCTTATTGGCAGATATTGCCTATACCAAGGCAAATGTCATATCAATAGACCATGACAGCCTAAAAGAAGCCAGCAGATTTAAAAATATAAATGTTGAAATCACCTTAGAAACAAACGGCCCAGACCATGTCAAAAAAATCCACGATGTCATAGCTAAGAAAGGATACATAATACATTGACCTTTGATAGTTTAGTAAAACAAATTGACTATATAGATATAAAAAAACAAAATGATGAAGAAATAAAAAATATAACAAACAACTCAAATTTAGTAGAGCAAGGTGATATATTTGTAGCGGTTGCAGGCACTCTAAATGATGGCCACCAATATATCGACCATGCCATAGAAAATGGTGCAAAAACCATAGTTTATCAAAATGACATAGACTTTAAAGATGGGATAAACTATATAAAAGTAGCTGACAGTAGATATGCCCTATCTGATATTTCAAATATCCTAGAAGATTTCCCATCTAAGAAGATGACAGTTGTTGGAGTGACAGGTACAAATGGCAAGACTACTACTGCCACTACCATTTATTATTTGATGAGAGAAATCTATGGCAATGCTACAAATATCGGTACAGACGGCACTTTCATTGGAAATGAACGCTCTGATACATCCAACACTACACCAGATATTTATATTCTAAATAAGATTTTTAATCAGAGTTTAGAAAAAAATATAGATCATGTAGTACTTGAAGCATCAAGCCATGGCCTAGTTCAAAACCGCCTAAATGGAATTGACTTTGACTATGGGATATTTACAAATCTTTCTACAGAACACTTAGACTACCACAAAACGATGGATGAGTATTTTGTAGCGAAGATGATACTTTTAGATCATGCAAAGAATAAAATTGTAAATCTAGATGATTCTTACGGCAAAAAAGCCAAAGAAAAATTCCCGGATGCCATTAGCTTTGGAAAAGAAAGTGGGTCTGATTATAGGGCTACTGATATAGTAAAAAATGAAAAAACTACTGTTTTTAAAGTAAATGGAGTAGATTTTACTATAAATTCCATTGCAGATTATGAGATTTATAATAAACTTGCAGCAATTGCAACTTTAAATAATATGGGAGCTAGCCTTAAAGAAATTTCTGAAAAATTAAAAGTATTTAAGGGATTGCCATCTAGATTTCAATATGTAGAAAATGATTTAGATAAAAATATAATCATAGACTTTGCCCACACACCAAGGGCCTTTGAGGCTATTTTTGAATCCATACCAAAAGATGTAAAAACCTATGCAGTTTTTGGCATAAATGGTGACAGAAATACAGAATTTAGAAGACTTATAGGCAATGCCTGTGCAAAAAATAATGTTTTTGCAGTAATTACTACAGATGATCCAAAATTTGACAATTATGAGCACATCACAGATGAGATTGCAGCTGGCATTGATGAACTTGGTGGAGACTACGAGAGAATAGAAGACCGCTTAGAAGCTATGACCTTTGCTATAAAAAAAGCAAATCCGGGAGACTATATCCTTATGCTTGGCAAGGGCGAAGAGCATTTTATGAAATATCACGGCAATGAAAAAACTCCATATAACGAGATGGAAACAGTCCAAAAGGCTATAAAAAACCAATGAAAATTTTAGTGATTGGGGCAGGAGTAGCTGGTCTATTTTTTGCTTCCTTTATGGACAAACACGATGTCGCAGTTATAGAAAAAAATGAATTTGCAGGTAGAAAACTTCTAGCTACTGGCAATGGACGTTGCAATTTTACCAACCTTAACTTTTCATCAGACAATTTTAAGGCAAACAATGATCAACTTATAAACCATACTATTAAGTATTTTACCAACCAAGATTTGATAGAATATTTTAAGGAAATTGGAATTGCAACTACAAATCTACCATCAGGCAGGTGCTATCCCAAGACTATGAGTGCTAAAACTGTCAGAGATTCTCTATTTTTGGCAGCAGAGGATAAGGCAAAATTTATATTTAATGAAGAAGTCACAAAAATTGACTTTAAAAATAAAAAAGTAAAAACCAATACAAAAACATATTCATATGACAAATTAGTAATAGCAAGTGGGGGCATAACTTTAAAAAATTCGGGATCAGACGGTAAGATTTTTGATTTGATAAAAAATCAAATTCCTCTTACAGATATGACCTATGCCATAACAAATTATGAGACCCGTCAGAAACTTTCAAAAAAAGCCAAGGGAACAAAGGTTACTGCAAAAGCAAGTTTATATGTAGATGATAAATTTATTAAAGCATCTACTGATGATGTGATTTTTCAAGACTACGGGCTAACAGGAACAGCAATTTTAGATATTTCAATTGACCTATCAGAAAGTTTATCTTATAAAAAGTCCTCTCATATATATATAGACTTTTTCCCAGAATATTCCCGAGAAGACTTTATAGATTATCTGGCAAGCCTTATAAATAAATTTGCTAAAAGGCCTATAAAAGATATACTAATTGGTGTGATCAATGAAAAATTAATCGATGATATTCTAAGAATTTCAAAGATTAAGCCTTTCAAAAAGGGTTTTGAAATCGATAATAGGGACTTTGATAAGCTAGTAAATACTCTAAAGTCGCTAAGATTTGAAGTAATAGACATACATGATAGACAAAATGCCCAAGTCACTCTTGGTGGAGTGGATAGCAATTTTATAAATCCTAAAACTATGGAATCTACAAAGATTAGGGATGTGTTTTTTATAGGAGAATGCCAAGATGTAGCTGGTGATTGCGGAGGATATAATATTTCCTGGGCAGCCTCCACAGCAAAAGTGGCCAGCGATTATTTAAGGAGCTTAGATGTTTAAAATAAGTAGAGAATTAAATGAAATGAAATATAATGGCGAGTCAATCAAACTTGCCATCATGGGTGCTGGCAAAATGGGAACAAGCCTTATTTCCCAACTTGCAAATATAGATGCTATGGAAGTAAAGCTTGTTATTGACCGTACTCCACAAAAGGCAATCGAAGCTTTGAAAAAAGCTGGTGTTGCTGAGGATAAAATCATATACACGGATGACTATAACGAGGGTTATGAAATCTTAGAAAAAGGCTATGTTTGTGTTTCTACAAACTATAGACTATGCTACAAGCTTTTACAAATAAATGCTGTCCTAGATTGTTCAGGCAATCCATCTTTTGGTGCAGTTATTGCCAGAAAAACTATCCAATACCACAAACACATGATTTCCTTTAATGTGGAGTGCGAAGCTACAGTTGGCCCGGTTTTACACGATATGGCTAAAAAAGCAGGAGTAGTTTATACAGGAATTCTAGGTGATGAACCGGGTGCGATAATTGATCTTTGCGAAAATGCCTTTGGTATGGGTCTTGATGTCCTAGTAGCTGGAAAGGGTAAAAACAACAGACTTGATGAGTACGCAACACCAGAAAGCTTAAAAGAAGAAGCAAAAGAGAAAAAACTCTCAGCAAAAATGCTAACAAGCTTTGTAGATGGTACAAACACCATGATTGAGCTTACTAGCGTATGCAATGCCCTAGGATTTTTGCCAGACACATTTGGCTGCCATGGCATAGCTTCAAGTCCTGAGACAGCAGTAGAAGATTTTAAACTAAAACAAGATGGCGGAAACCTTGATAATTATAAGGTTGTTGAGTTTTCAACAGGCATGGCGCCAGGAGTATTTATCATAGTAACAAGTGATAAAGAAGATGTACGTGACCTTATGAAATTTTTAGGATTTGGAGATGGTCCAAACTATCTAATGTATAGACCATATCACCTAACAAGTCTTGAAGCGCCAATTACAATATTTAAGGCAGTTGTAGAGAATGAAGCAACAATAGCCCCAATCCAAGGCCAAGTAGCAGATACAGTTACAATTGCAAAAAGGGACATCAAAAAAGGCGAGACCCTAGATGGTATAGGCAGCGAAAAAGTATACGGAAAGATAACCAGCCATACTAGGTCTATAAAAGAAGACCTACTACCAATAGGGATGATAACAGAAAAAACAGTTGCAACAGTTGACATTCCAAAAGATACATTAATTGATATGACAATGGTAGAAGTAGATGATAGGGCAACTGTAACAAGACTTAGAAGAAGACAAAATTCAATGAAATTGTAATAAAAAACGAAATGGATTTCCCATTTCGTTTTTTTATTAGTTTATTTTGATAATAATTAAGTAAAAATTTAACTAGGCAAAAATCTCCCCAAGTTTTGTTTCTTTAAGATCTTTTCCGTTAAAAACGATATCTTTCACATCGTTTTGATATTTAATATCACCCCAAAGGATACCACCTACATATTTGTCATCTTTTTTAAATAACTTGTAGATATTTCCGTCATTTTCTTTTCTTTCCTCTTCAATACCTTCACCAGAGCTTAGGCCAGCTGAGAATATTTTTATATTACCTATTGTAAGAGTTGAAAATGGTTTTGGTTTTTCATACATTTGGCTATCTCCTGCCATATTGTTGCCGGCAATTTTTCCCATTTCTTGGCTGCTTGTCCAAAGACCTATTGTAAAATCACCAATTTGTGCACAATCTCCAGCTGCATAGACATTGTCATATTTTGTTTTTAGACCATCATCTACTAAAACACCACGGTCTACATCAAGGCCAGAATTTTTGGCAAGGTCTATATTTGAACGGATACCAGCTTGAACCATAATGGCATCTGCTGGAATTTCTGTACCATCTGATAGTCTTATTCCTTTTGCTATGCCATCTTCTTCAATGATTTCTTCAGTAAATTTGCCAGTATAGGTCTTAATACCCATATCATTTAAAGATTTCTCAAGTTTTTCTGATAAGTCCTTGTCTAGCTGGCGAGATAGTAAGTAGTCAAAGCTTTCGATTACAGTTACTTCTTTTTCTAGAAGTAGGGCAGAATGAGCAGCTTCAAGGCCTAGGATACCACCACCGATAACTACAACCTTGCTTTTATCTGCCACATATTCTTTAAAATTCATCAAATCATCAATGGTTCTTATTGCGAAAACACCCTTGCTTTCAATATTTTTTATTGGAGGAATAAATGGCCTTGCACCTGTCGCTATAAGGACTTTGCCATATTCAATTTCTTCTCCATCACAAAGTATGGCAACGTTTTTCTCAAGGTCAATTTTTTCTATAGGGCAATCTAATCTCTCATCTATTTTTCTTTCGTCATACCAAGGCTGTTTTTTAACTGAAAGATCATCAATTTCAAAATCTTGGCTGATTAGATGAGATAGCCTAGTCCTCCAATAAGTACTTTTTTTCTCGTTTGATACTATCAAAATTGTAGCATCTGCATCTTTTTTTCTAATTTCTTCTGTAGCTGAAAGGCCGGCTATGCCGTTACCTATAACTAAATAATCATACATAAATATTCTTCCTTTACATATTATAATCAATATATTTATTACATACCCGATTTTGATAAAAATATATATGCAAATTTAAAGGTATAATATTCCTATGAGAAAAGCAAACTTAAGTGATTTAAAAAATGTAAATAAGATAGTAGATGATGCAAAAATTGCCCTAAAAAACGATGGTATAGACCAATGGCAAAATGGTAGCCCCGACATAATGCTTTTGGGCAGGCAAATATCAAGTGAAAATGCCTTTGTTTATGATAATGATGATAAAATTTTGGCCTATGCCTATTTGTCAGAAGACTATGAGCCAACATATGCAGCAGTTATGAATATTGTAAAGGGAGTAAATGCAAATACAATTCATACTTTTTGTGTAGATTCAAATGAAATAGGCAAGGGTATAGCTAGCAAATTTTTTGATCAAATAATTGCTTATGCAAAAGAAAATAATAAAGATTCACTCCGCATAGATACCCATGAGGACAATTTTAAGATGCGTGGCCTTATTTTAAAGATGGGTTTTGAAGAACTTGGGAAAATTTATATCAAAGATGCTGGCGTGACTAAACTACGCATAGCCTATGAACTGATACTATGATAAATGAAGGACAAAGATTAATTATAGAAGATGGCCAAACACCAGCTGCTGTTATTGCAGGGCCTGGCACTGGCAAAACCTTTACCATTGTAAAAAAAGTTGTCGATTTAGTAAAAAATCATGGAATTCCTGCCAATAAAATTTTGCTTACAACCTTTACCAAAAAGGCTGCAGCTGAGCTAAATTCAAGAATAATTACAGAATTTAAAAAAGAAGGAATCAATTCTGATTTAAACGACCTTAAAATAGGTAATTTTCATAGCTTGGCATCTAGTTTTTTATCAGATTACAAAAAACTAGATGATAGTTTTTTTGACAATAAGGTCATAGAGCCTCAAATGGAAGGATATTTAATTCAGCGTTATCTTGATAGATTTTATAAAATCGATGGTTTTAAGGAAAATATCAATGGCTATGAAGTTTACACAATACAGGATATTTTTGCTAAAATTACCAATAATCTCATCGACCCTCAAGTATTAAAAAATTCAAAAAATCCTAGAGATAGGATAAGTTTTGAGATTTTTAATACTCATCTAAATATTTTAAAGGAAAATCATCTTTTAAACTTCCAGATGATCTTAAAAAATTTTTATGACCTATTGGCTGATTCTATTATCGGCCCACAAATACGTGAGGGTATTGACTTTGTAATCATAGATGAGTACCAAGATACAAACTTTATTCAGCAGGAAATCGCCTTTGGCCTTTTAAAAAACAAAAATATTATGGTTTTTGGAGACGATGACCAGTCCCTTTACAGCTTTAGAGGAGCAGATCCTAAAAATTTATTAGAATTTAATGAGGTTTGCAAGGAAAAATTAAATGCTCCAGCAAATTTTTATAAGCTAGATATAAATTATAGGTCAAACCAAGCCATAATTGATGTTGCCCAAGACTTTATAAAGGCAAATGAAAAATCAGACTTGTTTGCTAAAAACCTAAAATCTATCGATAGCAAGGTCAATCAAAATACGGTTGTTAAGGCTCGTGCTGAGAACATGGAAAATTTGGTAAAAATAATTAATATCTTAAAAAAAGATTTAAATCTGAACCAAATAGCTTTTTTATTTCCAACCCTAAACAATACCTATGCCAAAAATTTACAAAAGTATTTAGAAAATAATTCTTTACCAGTTTTAAATAAGGCAAGCACAAACTTTTTTGAATCCTACGAGATTAAAATTTTAATGTATATTTTTGCCAAAACTTTCACAACATATCCATCAAATATTGGCTACCAGGAAAATCTTTCAAAAGAAGAACTGGACAAACTTTATTTTAGAAGATATATAGCGTCTTTATTTGATGACCAGTCCTTTAAATCCAATCAAATGGATGGATTTATAAGAGGATTTCAAAATACAAAAAACATTTCCTTAAGCGAAGTTTTATATAAGTCTTTTAATCTACCAATTTTAAAGGAAATTTTAGGCCAAAAACTTGATAAGCTGGAAAGTCAAAAGGCCCAAAATAATATTGCAATCTTTAGCCAAAAACTTAGCGAATATGAGGAGATTTTTGATAGAGAAAATCCAAATTATTATATAGAATTTATCTACGGCTATCTTTTCTACCATTACAAAACCAAGGCTATAAAAGAGTTTGAAAATCTACCAGAAGAATATGATGCCATAAATTTTATGACCATCCACAATGCCAAGGGATTAGAATTTGATGTGGTTTTTGTATCTGGACTTAATGACTATCCAAGAGAAGAAAGAAAAACTTTTTTGTCAGCCTATGAAAAAACAAATACTAATTCTGATGGAGGAGTCCGTGATTTTTATAGAAAATATTACACAGCCTTTACCCGTGCCAAAAAACTTTTGGTTGTTTTGGACAATTCTAGGGACAATATTATCCAAAATTTTGCAAATACCCTGCCAGATAGTTCGATTTTAAGGACTATTGATTTTAAAAAAGCAGAGGCAAAAAAAGAAAAAGCTATCTTAGCCTACACAACAGATATCGCAATTTACAATTCTTGCCCATTAAAATACAAGTTTTTAAGAAAGTTAAATTTTAAATTGCCTTTAACAAATTCCTTGGAATTTGGGACCAATGTCCATAATCTAAGCGAATATTTGGCCAAAAATCCTAATACTAATTTAAATAATAACTTTTTTGATAAGTTATATGCCAAAGACCCAGCCTACAAAATCCCATTAGAAAATTTTGAAAATAGAAAATTTGACGTAAAATCTACTGAGATAAACTTTAAGGCAGACAGAGATTTTTATATACTCCAGGGTAATATAGATATATTACTAGCTGATAATTCGATTTTGGATATCAAAACAGGATTTTACGATAAAAAAGTCCTGGAAAAATATCAAAACCAGCTGATAACATACAAATATATAATGGAGTATAATAAGCAAAAAGTAAATCAAATGTATCTTTATTTTGTAAACAATGATGAATTGTTGCCAGTAAATGAAAGGGATTTTGATATTGATTTGATAGATGATATTGCAAAAAATATCGTAAATGACCACATCTACCAAAAAACAGATGATATAAATGAATGTAAGTACTGTCCTATGAAATACTATTGTGACAGATATTGATTAAACTCTACTATGTAATACAATATAGCTAGGTGATATTATGATAGAATCTCAAATGTTAAAGGGCGTAATAGAAGGAGTAATCCTCCATATAATAAAAAATAACGAAACCTATGGCTACGAAATAGTAGAAGAACTCAAACGTAGCGGGTTTTACACTATGACAGAGGGGACAGTCTACCCAATTTTAAGCAGACTTACAAAAAAGGGTTATATACTAGGTGGCTACAAAAAATCAGAAATCGGTCCTAAAAGAAAATATTATTATATTACAGCTAAGGGTAGAGAATATTTGACAAATTTTTATGTAAACTACGAGGAGCTAAACCAAGCTGTTTACAAGGTGATAGAAAAGGGGAACAAATGAGAGTAGATAAGATGATAGGCAATGCAAAACTAGACACTCGTCGCAATATCAAAAGAAATGCAAAAAAAGGTGCCCTAATTATCAATGGCGAAATTGTAAAAGATTCATCTACTCAAGTTGATCCAAATGTAGATGAAGTTTTCTATATGGGAGAGTTTGTAGAATATTTTGACAATATTTATATAATTATGAATAAACCAGCAGGAGTTTTATCAGCAACAGTTGATGAAGATGAAACCGTAATTGACTTGCTGGATGATTTTTATCAAATGCTTGACCTATCAATTGCAGGCAGGCTTGATAAGGATACAACTGGACTTTTGCTATTATCAACTGATGGCAAATTTATCCACAAGATTACCAGCCCAAATTCAAATATAGAAAAAACTTATGAAGTAGAAACTAGAGACACAATTGATGAGTCTTTGATAGAAGAATTTAAAAATGGTGTTGAAATCAAAGAAGAAGGTTACATAGCAAGGCCTGCAAAACTTGAAATAATAGATGAGAAAAAAGCCATTGTAAAAGTAACCGAGGGCAAATTTCACTTAGTTAAAAGATTATTTTCAAATCTAGGCAATGAAGTTGTAGGACTTAAACGCATTGCTATTGGAGATTTAAAACTAGATCCATTTTTAAATGAGGGAGCATATAGGGAGCTAAATGAGGATGAGTTAGAGCTTTTCCTTGACTAAAGATACATAAAAGGAGGGTTATATGTATCAAAAATATATAAAAAACATATTAGATTTTTTATTTGCCTTAATACTACTAATCCTTCTTAGTCCTGTATTTTTAATTATAGCAACAATTTCAAAGATAGAAGAACCAGACGGAACAGTTTATTTTAAGCAAGAAAGGGCGGGAGTTTTTAATGAGCCTTTCTTATGCTACAAATTTAGGTCTATGAAAATGTCAGCACCAAAAAATGCTTCCACATGGGAATTAGAACATCCAGAAGATTATATAACTCCGCTTGGCAAATTTTTAAGAAAAACATCCTTAGATGAACTTCCACAATTAATAAATATCCTAAGGGGCGAGATGAGCTTTATAGGACCAAGGCCAGTTATTTTAAAAGAAAAAGAACTTTTAGATTTAAGAGCAGTAAATGGAGCATATATTGCAAAACCAGGTATAACAGGACTTTCACAAATATCTGGTAGGGATAATCTATCTCCAAAATTAAAAGCAGAGACAGATGGTATATATGCATCTGATATTACATTTATCAAGGATTTAAAAATATTTTTAAAGACCATTCCAAAAGTTTTATCAAGCGACGGGGTAACCGAAGGCAAACAAAACTTCTAGGCTAAAGTTTTAAGGAAAATATTTGCAATCAATAAAGGATTATGATAAAGTAATATTATAATAATATGAGTGATGAGAGCGAGCCGATGGATGTTTTATGGGCTCGTTTTGTCTATTATTAGGAGGATTTATGACAAGCCAAAGCATTTTAGAAGAGCTTTATGCAAATCCTGTCATCATGGCTATAAAAAATAATAAGGACTTTAAAAAATCTTTGGAAAGCGATAACAAAATTGTATTTGTTTTGTATGGAAACCTTGAAACGCTACCAACTGTTGTTAAAAAACTTAAGGCTAGTGGCAAGATTGTAATAGTTCATGAAGATCTTATCGAGGGTCTTTCAAGCTCTACTTATGCAGGAAGTTTTATAAAAAGATATACAGAAGCAGATGGTATCATTTCCACCAAGCCTGCAAACGTTATATATGCAAGAAAACTTGGTCTTTTTGCTGTATTAAGATTTTTCGTATTTGATAGTATGAGCTATGAAAATATGAAGCAGACCATAAAAGATATAAATTGTGATGTCATAGAAATCCTACCGGGCATAATGCCAAATACCATAAAAGATATTAAAAAACGAACCAATATTCCAATAGTTGCAGGAGGGATGATTACCTCAAAAGAAGAGGTAATGGCTGCAATAAATTCAGGAGCACTTGCAATCTCATCATCAAATTATAATGTATGGCAAATGTAGCAAATCTAGGAGGATATTATGAAAGATTACATCATGGCCTTGGATGCTGGTACAACCAGTAATAGAGCGATCATTTTTAACAAAAAAGGCGAAATTATCTCTGTTGCACAAAAAGAATTTACCCAACATTTTCCAAAACCAGGTTGGGTAGAACATGACCCATCAGAAATTTGGTCAACTCAACTTGGGGTTTGTACAGAAGCTATGGCTAAAAAGAATATCGATGCTTCAGAAATCGCTGCTATCGGTATTACTAACCAACGTGAGACAACTATTGTCTGGGAAAAAGAAACAGGTCGTCCTGTATATAATGCAATCGTTTGGCAATGCCGTCGTACAGCTGACATGGCTGATAAATTGGTAGAAGATGGCTATGGCAAGATGATAAAAGAAAAAACTGGTCTTGTAGTTGACCCATATTTTTCTGGTACAAAAATTAGATGGATACTTGATAATATAGAAAATGGTCAACAAAGAGCAGAAAATGGCGAATTATTATTTGGTACAGTTGACACATGGTTAGTATATAACCTAACCCGTGGGGAAGTTCACATCACAGATTACACAAATGCATCAAGAACCATGCTTTATAATATCCATAATCTAGAATGGGATGATGAATTACTGGAAATGCTAAATATTCCAAAATGCATGCTTCCAGATGTAAAACCTTCTTCATATGTTTATGGTGAAACAAACGAAAGATTATTTGGTTCGCCAATTCCAATTGCAGGAATTGCCGGAGACCAACAAGCGGCCTTATTTGGTCAAACATGCTTTAATCCAGGAGAAGCAAAAAATACTTATGGAACAGGTGCTTTCTTATTAATGAATACTGGAGAAGAAGCAGTAAAAAGTGATAACGGTCTAATAACTACAATTGCTTGGGGACTTGAAGAAGGAAAAGTAAACTACGCCCTAGAAGGATCTATCTTCGTAGCTGGATCTGCTATCCAATGGCTAAGAGATGAATTAAGAATAGTAGATGCATCAGATGATACAGAATATCTAGCTACAAAAGTAGATGATACAGATGGTTGCTATGTTGTGCCAGCATTTACAGGACTAGGTGCTCCATACTGGGATCCATACGCTCGTGGAACAATAGTTGGTATTACAAGAGGTACAAGTAAATATCATATTGTCCGTGCAACATTAGAATCACTTGCATATCTAACAAATGACGTGCTTTCAGCTATGTCTATAGATTCTGGAAATGAATTAAAAGAGCTAAAAGTAGACGGTGGAGCAAGTGCAAATAATTTCTTAATGCAATTTCAAGCTGACATGATACAAACAAGTGTAGAAAGACCAAAAACACTTGAAACAACAGCACTTGGAGCTGCGTATCTTGCAGGACTTGCAGTAGATTATTTCACAAACCTAGATGAAATCATCGAAAATCGCCAAGTTGATAAGGTCTTTACACCAGAGATTAGCAAAGAAGAAAGAGATGCCAAAGATTACAACTGGCAAAAAGCAATTTCAAGATCAGTGGACTGGGCAAAGGATTTGAAGTAAAATAACGATATACAGCAAAATATTTTAGAGAAAAGAGTTACTTTGATAGATATAGGCGTACTTTACCCAAAAGTACCATAGCAAAGTAGCTCTTTTTTATTTAATACATAAAGGAGTAAATAATGAAAGATGTTGTAATAATTGGTGCAGGTGTCACAGGTGCATCTGTAGCCTACAATTTATCCAAATACGATGGAGATTTCCTAGTGGTAGAAAAACATTCAGATGTTTGTGAAGAAACCAGCAAGGCAAACTCTGGTATCTGCCACGGTGGCTATGATGCCACACCTGGGTCTATGAAAGCAAAAATGAATGTAGAAGGAAATCACATGATGAGTGAGCTTTCCAAAGAGCTTTCATTCCCATACCAACAAATTGGCACCTTGGTTTTATGCCACAAGGAAGAAGATTTTCCAAAACTTCAAGAACTTTACGATCAAGGAATAGAAAATGGCGTAGGCGGTATGAAAATCATTTATAATGAAGAAATCCTAGACCTTGAGCCAAATGTAGAAAAAGATGTATATGCAGCCCTACTTTGTGAAGAAGCAGGCATTGTCGATCCGTTTATGATGAATATTGCCTACGCAGAAGGCTCAAACCTAAATGGAGTAGAATATAAGTTCGATACAGAAATTACAAGTATAGAAAAAATAGATGACCATTATGTTTTAACTAGCCAAGATGGCGAAAAAATCGAAACTCGTGCAGTTGTAAATGCAGCAGGCCTATACTCAGATGCTATCCACAACCAATTATTAAATGACAACAAATTTGATGTGAGAGCCCGTCGTGGAGAATACTTACTTTTAGATAAGGCAACTCGTGGCTTTGTAAACCACGTTTTATTTAATCTGCCAACAGAAAAAGGAAAGGGAATCCTAGTTACTCCTACAATCGATGGCAATACCCTAATAGGCCCAACATCTGATTTTGTAGATGACAAAGCAGATACTGTGACAACCCAAGAAAGAATTGAAGAAGTAATAGAAAAAGTAGAAGACACAGTAGAAAATGTCCCAGTTCGTCAAGTCATCACTTCATTTTCTGGGAACAGAGCCCACGAATCAGCTGGAGACTTTATCCTAGAAGAAAGTCAAAAAGGATTTTTTGATTGTGTAGGTATAGAATCCCCAGGACTTACTTCAGCACCAGCTATCGGAAAATATATGGCAAATCTAGTAAAAGAATCCCTAGACTTAGCAGACAATAAAGAATTTAAACCAGGCAGAAAGCCTATCCCAAAAACAAGTGAGATGAGTACAGAAGACCACAATGAGCTTATAAAAGAAAATCCACTTTACGGCAAAATTATTTGTAGATGTGAAAAAGTAACTGAGGGCGAAATTGTAGATGCAATCAATGGACCACTTGGTGCTAGAACAGTAGATGGAATCAAAAGACGTGTTCGTGCAACAGCGGGCAGATGCCAAGGTGGATTCTGCTTACCATCAATAATAGAAATTATGGCACGTGAACTAGGCGTAGATGGGGAAGAAATTACCAAAAAAGGTAATAATTCTTACTACATCGAAAAAAGAGCTAAGTAAGGAGAGATAAATGCGCGAATATGATTTAGTAATAATAGGTGGTGGCCCAGCAGGACTTTCTGCAGCAGTAAAAGCCTATGATGAAGGAGTAGAAAATATCCTAGTAGTAGAACGTGATGACAAACTAGGTGGGATATTAAACCAATGTATCCACAATGGATTTGGCCTACAAAGATTTAAAGAAGAACTAGCAGGCCCAGAATATGCCCAAAGATTTATAAAAGAAGCCATGGCTCGTGACATCGACATCATGATGAATACCATAGTTTTAGAGCTAAGAGAAGACAAATCAGTTCTACTAATGAATGAAGAAAACGGTATGTTTGAAATAAAACCAAAGGCTGTTATCCTTGCTATGGGTTGCCGCGAAAGACCAAGAGGAGCCTTAAACACTCCAGGCAGTCGTCCAGCAGGAGTATATAGTGCAGGAACAGCCCAAAAACTTGTAAACATAGACGGATATCTGCCAGGCAAAAAAGTAGTCATCCTAGGATCAGGTGATATAGGACTAATTATGGCCCGTCGTATGACCCTAGAGGGAGCAAAAGTAGAATGTGTAGCAGAAATAATGCCATTTTCAGGAGGGCTAAAAAGAAATATAGTCCAATGCCTTCACGATTACGACATACCACTTCACTACTCAACAACCATTTCTGGTATCAAGGGAACAGATAGGGTAGAGGGAGTTTACCTATCAAAAGTAGATGAAAATATGAAAGTCATAGAGGGCACAGAAAAATTTGTAGAATGCGATACGGTTTTACTTTCTGTAGGCCTATTGCCAGAAAATGAGCTGACTCAAGAAGCAAATATAAAAATAGATAGAAAAACAAAGGGAGCATATGTTTCTGATAAGCTAATGACAAGTGTAGATGGTGTATTTGCAGCAGGCAATGTTCTTCACGTTCACGACTTGGTAGACTTTGTATCAGAAGAAAGTGAACAAGCAGCAGTAAGTGCAGCAAAATACATCAAAGGCGAATTTAAAACAACTGGAGAAAATAAAATAGATGTCACAGCAGGAGATGGCGTATCTTACACCATGCCTCAATACCTTGACTATGAAAATATGGATGATTCAATCATAGTTAAATTTAGAGTAAACAATGTCTACCCATCCAGAAAACTTGCTATCTATGCAGATGATAAATGCATAGTAGAAAGAAAGAAAAGAGTCCTAGCTCCAGGAGAAATGGAACTACTAAGACTTAAGAAAGAAGACATAGATCCAGATACCAAACAAATCACAGTAAAATTGGAGGAAATATGAAAAAACAATTTACCTGTATAAACTGCCCCATGGGCTGCCAAGTAGTAGTAACCATGGACGGCGAAGAAATAACAAATATAGAAGGCAATAACTGCAAACGTGGTGAAAACTACGTAAGAGATGAAGTAAAAGACCCAAAAAGAATGGTAACTTCAACAGTAAAAGTAATAGATTCAAAAACTTACAGTGTCCCAGTAAAAACAGAAACAGCCATCCCAAAAGGATTAATATTTGACTGTATGAAAGAAATAAACAAGACAGAAATAAAAGCCCCAGTCCATATTGGGGATATAGTTATAGAAAATGTCCTTGACACAGGAGTCAACGTAGTTGCTACTGATGAGAGAGGGTGAGAAATTAAGGCTATTACGTGAGTAATAGTCTTTTTCTATAATTAAAAATCAAACTAAAAATATATTGAAAAGAATAAAAAAAATATATATAATTGTTTTATAAAAGATTCAAATTTTAAAAGAGGAAATTTAATGAAAAATAAGATACAATATTATACCGTACCATTAGCATTAGGCTTGGGATTAATTTTAGTTCCAAACGCATCTTATGGTCAAGAAGATATTTCTAATAATTTAGTAGTGACAACAAATCAACCAATAGACTTAAGCAACAATATTATTGATGAATCTATCCAAGAAGTTAATAATGAAACTTTAAGAGAAGAGAAGGATAATGATGTAGTAGAAACAAAACAGAATTCAACCGATGATGTTTTAAATATTAATAACGATGTGGCTTCTTCTAATTCAAATCAAGAAATTGAAAAATCTGTTTTACCAGAATCCTCCGTCCAATCCGAAAATAATTTTAATCCAACACCTAAATCTAATAATGTAAATTCGACCAATAACATAGATGAAACACCTATAAGCCCATTAAATGTTAGGGTATTTGCTGCAGCACCAGAATCTTTAGAGTCAACAAATTCTGAGATAAATCAAACAATAAATACAGATTTAAAAGATTATAATGAACTTGAAAAAAGAGAAAAAGTTTATGATAGTCCAAATGAAGGATTAAAATATGGAAATATCCAATACAAGTCATACGATGCAGAAAATAAAGAACTAGATTTACAAACTGTTATTTATGCTTCAAGACGCCCTGGAGATTGGAGCACTGATTCAAATGACAATGATGCAGGTTCAATCAATCTTACTTTTAGAAATCCTGATTTTGCAAATAAAATTGAAAAAATAATAATAACAGATTCAAATGGCAATGACCATGAATTTGATCCGAAAGAAGCTAATAATGCCAATTGGCAATTTAGTATTAATGATCTAGGTACTTTTGATGCTAACAAAGACTACTCATACCCTGTAAAAATAAAACTAAAAGAAGAAATAAATGACACTGATAAGAATACTCTAATGGAGATGGTTTGGATAAATAAAGATTCAAAATATGATCCATATTCTGTTTCAACAACTACTTTTGATGAAAGCGGATTTGATTTAAATAAGGAAAGTCAAGATTTAGAAACATGGGTGGATAAACAAAGCCCAGTGGTAGGAAAAGTCGTTTATGATAAAGGTGATAATAAGTTTAAAACAGTTCATGCACTAACACCTAATAATGATCTTTCTGACCCAGTTTTTGAAAATTCTACCATTTTTGTAACGGATTACTTACCAAAAGAATTAGTCCCATATCTAGACAAAAATGTTAAAGCCTATAGGTCAGTTTA
The DNA here is from genome assembly GCF_946893725.1 of Anaerococcus sp. Marseille-Q5996. Lineage (GTDB taxonomy): Bacteria > Bacillota > Clostridia > Tissierellales > Peptoniphilaceae > Anaerococcus > Anaerococcus martiniensis. Next base: position 92,248 of record NZ_CAMPPE010000004.1, read on the forward strand.
TGATGGTAATATTGAACCTAGTAACAATACTAAAGTTTATAATATCACTTTAAATGATGATGGATCAGCATCCAGCAAATCATCTTCTGCTATTGGAGAAAATTCAGATATAAATAAGTCTAGGCAAGAGCTTGATTCAAAAGAAGGAAATGATTTAGGACTACTTCATGCCGATACAATTGGAGAAAAAACATATCCAATTGAATACACTTTTGAATATACAATTAAAGAAGAGAACCTAGCTGCTTTTAATAATGAACTAAGAAAACTCACAAAATCTGGTAAAGCAAATGTTTATAGTGAACATGAGTTATACACTGAGGATATGAAAATTAAAGGAAATGATCCTAAAGTAATAAATGAATCAAGACATTTTATGGCTTTTCCAATCATTAAGAGAAAAGAAATTTTAGAAAGTGGTTTTGTAAAATATAGTGACAATGGCAAAACTTTAAAAACTATTTACCAAATTACTAATGATAGAACAGGAGAAAGCCACATAATAGCAACTGATGAAAATGGTAAATATGTATTTAAAAACAATGAAGGTGTTAATAGCAATAAAATAAATCAAAACGACCAATTTAAAAACAGTCATGATTTACTTTATTATGATGCTTTCATACCAAACAATACAATTGAGTTTAACGATATGGAAGATAATGATACTTTTACTATAAAAGAGCTTAGAAGTGAAACAAATCTTAATCATAATCTAGAAACATTTAAATATAAACTTGAAAACCCAGATGACACTGACTATCTACTAAGAAAGTTTACTGATTTAGATGGTAATGAATTAAATTTGGTAAACCAAGATGAAATTGACGCTATAGATAAACAGATTAATGATTTAAAAGAAAAACAAGCTCAAGTTCAAAGATTAAGAGACCTATATAATCTTTTAAATCTTGATGTTGTAAAAGAAGGTATGATGCCAATTAAGCCAGAGGACTTTGAGAACAAATGGCTTAGTACAATTTATGAACAAAATGTTTCTACTGATAGACTTAAAATGTATAAAGGTGAGGTTGGAAAAGAAGTAGAAGAAATCAATCTTAAGGAAGAGCCTGAATATAATTATTATGATGATGTAAAATATTCTCCTTATTCCAAATTTATAGATGAAACTTATCCAGACTTTCAAAATTATTTAAGTAACGAAAAAGATAGCTACGGGATATTTCAATTAACCACTACAGATAGTGAAGGAGAAAAAGAAGTTGTAGAATTTATCGTATACTACCAAAATCAGTCATTTTATAACGAAGAAACAGGCAACTGGCAAGACTATACAAATCAAGTACCAAAAAACCTTCAAAATTTAGATGGGGTTTACGAAGGTGAAAATAAAACTATTTCTTTGCTACTGCCTTTGGAACAATATCAAAACTTTTCTCCAAATTATAATGCTATAATGCTAAATATGCTTGGTAGACCTGATGATGACGCATTCAATTATGATCGCACTGAACTTCTTAAAGAACTAGGCGCAAATGATATTACACAAGATCAATTAAATAAATTTGTAAGGAAAAATACCCTTGAAGGACTTTCAAATGATTATTTATTGAATGTTGCCAATAATTTCACTAATGTAGTAAAAGAAAACTTTAAGTCAATTACAGATTTGGCCACAAAAGAAACTGATAGGGTAGTTGACCAACCGGATAAGGCCTTATTTTTACAAGCTATTAATTTTATGAAAAATGATTTTGATAATAATTATGATAATTTTGTAAATGAATATGGTAGATTTGGTGGCGCTTATAAATATTTTGATAGCTTAGAACAAAGAATAAATGAAGCCTTAGAACAACCTATCGAAGAAGCTACAGGCATGAATATAGACCAATATAAACAATATATTAAAAAATATATGCACAAGTTACTTGAAGAAAATACTGATACTGCTGCATATTCTAATGCCTTAGATGATAATTATGATTGGTGGGCTGATTACTATAGCCCTTATGAAAGCAGCCAAACATCCGATATAGTTTTTGGACTTTATACAAAATATCACAGAGAAATATCCCAGCTCTTATTTAAAGATCCATATCAAAAAGAAATTGAAGAATTAGAAAAATCTAAAGTGAAATTATATAAAGTTATTAACGAAAAAATGATTTTTGTAACCGATACTTATGATAAGGCTGATAATGATAAAGAAATTTATATTGATAAAGCTTCTGAAATTTACGATAAAGTAATTTTTGATAAATTCAACCTTGGTTCTAATTATGAATTTAAAGCATATATTGTAAATAAACAAACGGGAGCCATTGTAAAAGAGTTTGAGCCGGTTTCTCACAAATTTACTCAAGAAGAAAAAAGAAATGGTGAGATTACTTTAAAATTTGTCTTTGATTCTAGTAAGTACCAAGATGGAGATGAATTTGTAATATTCTATGAAATTTATGAAGATGGAAAACTTGTTGCAGTAGAAGAAGATATAAATAATGCAAAACAAAGCTTTAAATTAAGGAATAAAGTTAATACATCAAATCCATTGCCAGCACCTAAGCCAGATGGGTCTTATGTACCAATGGTAGAAATTATTCCTATAGAAGAAGCTAAAGTGAGCATTCCTCTAATTGATCTTGTGCCATCACAAGAAAATAAGAGAATTATTCCTATTACTAAATTGATTCCTGCAGAAAATACTAAGAAAACACTGCCACTTATCCCATTGCTTCCAGCTGAAGAAATCAAACAAAGCATTCCTTTAAGTGATTTAATACCAGCAGAAAAAATTGATAACAGTGAAGATATTACCCCAGAACCAATAAACATTAGACCAGTAAGTGATGAAAATGTTCCTGTGATTAATAATAGAATTTTAAGTGAAAATTCTAACCCTAAAACTGGAATAAATGGGCTAGGCTCAGTAATTGCTATTATGGCAGCATCAATTAGTGGACTGTTTAAGACAAGAAAAAATGACTAATTAAAATAAAAGCCTCTCTAATAAATTGTAGAGAGGTTTTTTTAATTATTCTTCTTCTTTTTCTTCAATCTCTTTACGAGATGTTTCTTGGATTTCTTTTATTAATTCATTAACCCTTTTTTTATTTAGTCTTGATAGCTCGTTTCTTTCAAAGTCGTAGAGGTCATCGATTGGTTTTTTGCCTAGTTCATCTTCCATTACTTCTAGGACTCTAGGTTTGCAAAACTGTCCTTGGCAAAAGCCCATGCCTGCTCTAGTTCTGCGTTTTACTGCATCTAGAGTTTCTACTGGTATGCCACGATTCATTGCATCTCTGATTGTTTTTTCTGTGACTTGTTCACACCTACAAACAATCCTATCTGGATCACCAAGTGGAAGTTCGAGTTTATCTTTGATTTTATTCATATCTTCTAGTTCTTTGTACTCGATGATTGGCTCTCTATTTGGATTGTAGTCTGGGTCTTCTTCTAAACCTAATCCAGATTCTTTTAGGATATTTTCTACAATTTTTGCAATTTCTGGACTTGCAGTGATACCTGGAGATTGGATGCCTACTACATTTATAAAGCCATCTACATTTGATTCTTCTATGATAAAATCATGGGTTGAGCTTGCTGGACGCAATCCTGTAAATGATCTGATAAATTCTCTTAAGTTTATAACATCATCTTTTACAGATTTTTGGGCTTCTTCGTAGATATACATTAGCCTATCTTCATGTGTTGATAGGTCGATTTCTTCTTCGTCTATGGCATCTGGTCCTAAGAGTAGGTTGTTGTGAAAGGTCCTTGTGGCAAGGATTCCCTTGGATTTTTCTGTTGGTACTTGGAACAAGACGTTATTTAGTCTCTTACCAGTTCCTTTTTGAAAGATTAGGTATTCACCAGATCTTGGGTGGATGTCAAAATCTGTTTGAGCAATCATTTCTGAAACCACTGCACCTTCTAGGCCAGATGCATTTATTACATATTTTGCTTTAAGCTCTTTGCCATCTTCTGTTTTTACTATAAAGTAATCGTCATCTTTTGAAATATCTGACACTCTTGAGTTTAAAAATAATTCTGCACCATTGGCTACAGCATTTTCTGTTAGAGCTATCACATATTCATATGGTGAACATACTCCAGCTCCCTTACACCATAAAGCTGAAATGGCATTATCTGATACATTTGGCTCAATTTCTCTTAGTTTTTCTTGGTCGATAATTTCCATATCTGGTAAACCATTTTCTATACCCATGTCATAGAGTTTTTCTAAAGTTTTGATTTCATCTTCTTCAAAGGCTAGGACTAAGGATCCATTAGCTACAAAACCAAAGTGCAATTCATTTTCTAATTCTTCAAACTGGGTACGTCCTGGATAGCAAATCCTACCGCGCAATTCATCATGAGGCTCTGCATATCCTCCATGGATAATTGCAGAATTTGCCTTGCTTGCTCCCATGCTGACATCATTTGCTTTTTCTACTATGCCAATATCTAATTTATATCTTGATAGGCGGCGGGCAATGGATGCTCCAGATACTCCTGCACCTATGACTAATACATCATACATAAATTCCTTCTTTCTTAAAAAACACAAAAGGCAAGTATAAAATCTATACTTGCCCAAACTCATTCTTATTTATTTATATAAATATTATATCGTAAATGAGTTTATTTATCAATTAATTATATAAATACAATATTAAATAAAACTACTGCCAAAAGTCCGCCTATGATAGGACCTACAACTGGTATCCATGAGTAGTCCCACATAACATCTGCCTTATTCCTAAAAGGTAGGATTTGATACATGATTCTTGGTCCAAGGTCTCTGGCAGGGTTTATTGCATAGCCTGTAAGTCCGCCTAGAGACATACCGATTGATACGATTAGACCAAATATATAAATGTAGTTCATTCCTACATCAGCAGCACCTGAAACATTTCCAAATCCAAGGATAGCAAATACTAGAACAAAGGTTCCTATAAGTTCAGCTAGGAAGTTTCTCCAAGTATTTTTAATAGATGGAGCTGTACAAAAGCATCCACGAACGATGCTAGGATCTTCATCAGATGTATCATCAAAATGGTCTTTAAATAATAAGTAAACTAAAAGTGCCCCAAGCATGGCTCCAAGCATTTGTCCAAGGATATAATATCCTACTGTATTCCATCCTATATCACCCTTAAAAGCCAATGCTATTGTCAAAGCTGGATTAAAGTGGGCACCACTCATAGCTCCAAATATAACTGCAGGAATCATAACTGCAAGTCCCCAAGCGATGGTAATTTGTACAGGACCACCACCATGCATACCAGATTTACGGGTCAAAACATTTGCTACAACACCATCACCCAATAAAATTAGCAGGAAAGTACCGACTAATTCTGCCACGAAAATATCTCTCATATAAACCTCCTGATTTTAAAGACAAAAAGCGAGTGAAATAAAAAAACAACTCGCTCTCTTCTTTTAAATTAAATTTTGTGGAAACCTTTTCTGTAATAAGTATAACATCTATGACAAAAAATGGCAATAGATTTATGTATATATATTTAAAGTTTATTTTACAAAAATTTAATGTCTATTTTACAATATAAGTTTTCTATAAATTAGAGAAATAAGTTAAAAAATTATTATTTATAGACAAAAGTGCCTCAATGTATTAAAATTAAGGCATAAAGTAAAATTTTTGGGAGGAAGAGATGAAAATTAAAAACTTTATGTCAATCGCTACAGCACTATCATTATCACTAGTATTAGCTTCTTGTGGTGCAAATACAGGAGAAAACACAAACGAAGCAGCTGATAATGAAACAAAAGTAGAAGAACAAGCAGATCAAACTGCTGATCAAGAAAAAGAAGCTGAAAGTCCTGAAGAAGGTGCAGCAGAAGCTCCAGAAGAAGATAAAGAAGAAGCAGCAGAAGCAGAACCAACAGGTGAAGAAGTTAGCCTAACAATGGTAACAGACTTTGGTGGAGTAAATGACAAATCATTTAACCAATCTGCTTACGAAGGATTACAACAAGCTGAAGAAGAAGGAAAAGCAACTTTTGACTACATCGAAAGCCACAAAGAAGCTGACTATGTTCCAAACCTAGAAAGTGCTCTAGACTCAGAATCAGACCTTATCCTTACAGTAGGATTTGCATTATTCCCAGCTACAGATGAAGCTGCAGAAGAAAACCCAGAACGAAACTATGTAATTATCGATAACACAAACGAAAATAACAGAGAAAACCTACTTGGTGTAACATTTGCTGACCACCAAAACTCATTTTTAGTAGGATACATTGCAGGTATGCAAACAGAAACTAACAAAGTAGGATTTGTTGGTGGTATCACAGGTGTTATCATTGATAGATTTGAATATGGTTTTAGAGCAGGTGTTGAACAAGCAGCTCGTGACAAAGGCGAAGATATAGAAGTTGAAGTACAATACGCAAACAGCTTCTCTGATCAAGCAGCAGGTAAAAACATTGCAGATAGAATGTACCAAGAAGGTGCAGATGTAATCTTCCATGCTGCAGGTGGTGTTGGAATCGGTGTTATCGAAGCAGCAAAAGAAAACGACAAATGGGTAATCGGTGTAGACCGTGACCAACAAGACGAAGCTCCAGATAATATGCTAGTATCAACTGTAAAAGGTGTAGGTGATGCTGTAAGACTAATCATTGACGAATACGCTCAAGGCAAATTCGAAGCTGGAGACCAAAGATTTACTCTTGCTGATGGTGATGCAGTAACAATCGCATACGCAGACAATGGTATAGTTAGCCAAGAAATCAAAGACAAAGTAGAAGAATTAAAACAACAAATCATAGATGGCAAAATTGAAGTTCCAGAAAATAAAGAACAAGCAATTGACCAAGAATGGATTAAAGAATAAATTCATAATTAATAGACCTCTTTATCGAGGTCTTTTAATTTGCAAAAAAATCCTACTATAAAAGCATGATTTATGATATTATTAAGTAGATATATAAATAAAGAAGCGAGGGTATTATGGATAAGCATTTAAATGAAAATCCTGTGGTATCTATGAAAAATATTAGCAAGTCTTTTGGAGATAATAAAGTTTTATCTAATGTCAATTTTGACTTGCATAAATCCGAAGTACACGCTCTTTTAGGGGAAAATGGTGCTGGTAAAACAACACTTATGAATATTTTGTATGGTATGTTCCCACCAAGTGATGGAACAATAACTATAAATGGCAAAACTTTTACAAATATGACTCCTAAAATGGCCATAGATGCAGGTATTGGTATGGTTCACCAACATTTCATGTTAATAGAACCTCTTACTGTTACAGAAAATATTATCTTAGGTTATGAAGAAGATACAGGTCTATTTTTAGATAGAAAGATAGCCAGAGAAAAAATATCAAAATTGTCCGAAGAATACGGGCTTATGATTGATCCAGATGCAAGAGTTGAGGATATTACAGTTGGCCAACAACAAAGAGTAGAAATTTTAAAGGCTCTTTATAGGGGAGCGGATATTTTGATTTTTGATGAGCCGACAGCAGTTTTAACTCCACAAGAAATCAATGAATTTATAGAAATTATAAACAAACTTACAAAAATGGATAAGTCAATCATAATCATTACCCACAAGCTTGCTGAAATCAAGGCCATGGCTGACAATTGTACTATTATCAGGCGTGGAGAGTTCATCGATAAGCTAAATGTAAAAGAAGTTGATGAAAATATTTTGGCAGAAAAAATGGTTGGACGTAATGTTAGCTTTAATGTAGACAAAAAGGCCCAAGAAACAGGTGGAGTAGTCCTAAAAGTAGAAGACCTTTGGGCAAAAGACCGCCGTGGTGTAGATATTTTAAAGGGCCTTGATTTAGAACTCCGTGCTGGAGAAATTTTGGGTATTGCTGGGGTTGATGGCAATGGTCAAACAGAGTTGATTGATTGTCTAACAGGTATGGCAAAGTCAAATAGAGGGATTATTACCCTAAATGGTAAGGATATTACAAATACAAATCCTAGAAATATCCTAGATACTGGCATGAATTCTATCCCAGAAGACAGGCAAAAACGTGGTCTGATCTTAGAGTATCCTATAAAAGACAATTTGATTTTGGAAAATGTCCAAAAAGAGCCATTTTCTAGCAAGGGAAGACTCAATTTTAAAAACATCGACGAAAATGCTAGGAATTTGGTAGAAAAATTTGACGTTAGACCAAATGATATTAACGAAAAAGCAGTTTCTCTTTCAGGTGGTAACCAGCAAAAAGTAATTATTGCCCGTGAAATTTCAAATAATCCTGATGTCCTAATAGCTGCCCAACCAACAAGAGGACTTGATGTTGGAGCAATCGAGTTTATCCACCAATACCTGGTAGAGCTTAGAAATGCAAACAAGGCTGTTTTATTAATCAGCTTTGAGCTTGATGAGGTTATGGACTTATCAGATAGGATTCTTGTAATTTACGATGGTAAAATAGTTGGTGAAAAAAATCCTAAAGAAACTGACGAATTTGAACTAGGTAGATTAATGGCAGGTGGAAAATGACAGAAAATACACAACAAGTTAAGGCTAATAAGAAACTTGCACGCGGCAATTCCAAGTTAATATTTACCTTGATTTCGATATTATTAGGATTTTTAGTAGGTGCAATTGTACTTAGCATATCAGGATATGACCCAATTGAGGGTTACCAAGCCTTATTTCAAGGGATTTTTAAGACTCCAAGAAATCTGGGATGGGCAATTGTAAGCTCAACTCCAATTATTTTGACAGGTCTTGGCGTTTGCTTTGCTTTTCAAACAGGACTTTTCAATATGGGGGCTGAGGGACAATTTATAATTGGTACTGTTGTAGGATTTTTGGTTGGATATAGATTGCCGCTTCCTCCAATCCTTCATCCAATTGTTGCCATAATTTTGGCAATGATTGCCGGTGCTCTTTATGGAGCTATAGCAGGCTATATCAAAGCACGTTTTGGTATCCATGAGGTAATTTCAACTATCATGTTAAACTGGATTGCCTTTTATTTCCAAAACTTTATTGGCTATGCTTATCAGCAACCTAACTCTATGGGAACTTTTGATGTCCTTGATAGTGCAAAAATAACCATGTTTGATAGGGCAACTGTTAAAAATTTTGGACCATTTTTTAGCAAATTTTTTAAAGCGCCAATTCACTTTGGTACTATCCTTGCTATTATTGCAGTCATTTTAGTTTGGTATATCCTAAATAAGACTGTTTTAGGTTATGAATTAAAGGCTGTTGGCTTAAATCGTGAGGCCAGTGAGTATGGTGGGATTGATTCTGGCAAAAAAATTGTCCAATCAATGTCAATTTCTGGGGCAATTTGTGCCCTTGCTGGTGTTACACAGGTTTTAGGATTTACCTATGCTATTTCTATAATTTCTGCCATGGATAATTATGGATTTGACGGATTAGCCGTTTCACTTTTAGCAGGCAATAATCCAATAGGAGTTATATTTTCAGGCTTATTCTTTGGTTCACTAAAATATGCGGGAAGCAATATCCAAAGAGTTATGGGAGTGCCAACAGAATTGATCAATATCATAATTGGTACAATCATCCTATTTACAGCCGTACCATTGGTATTTAGAATTATTCGTGCAAAATTTAGGAACAGAAAAAATGCCAAAAATCAACTAGCAAATGCAGAAAAAATTGAAAAACCAATTAAAGAAGTAAAAGAAAAAGAAGTTTTAGAAGACAAAACTATTGATAAAGAAGAAACAGAAATTCTTGAAAAAGATGAAGTAAAAGAAGAGATCAAATCTGATTCTAATCCAAGAGTAATAAACGAAACTGGAGAAGAAATTATTATAAGAACTGTAGATAAGGAGGAGGAGTAATATGAATTTAGTAATGCTCGCTTTAATAATCGGAAATACATTTTCAAACGCTGCTCCAGTACTTTTTGCAGGACTTGGCGGCATGATGAGCGAAAAATCTGGTGTTGTAAATATTGGACTTGAAGGAATGATGACAATTGGTGCCCTAGTTGGAGCCACTGTTGGATACAAAGTTGGCAATCCTTGGTTGGCATTTTTAGCTGGAGGACTGGCTGGTGCTGGTTTTGGTTTAATTCACGCCTTTATATCAGTTTCCCTAGGTGGTGACCAAACTATTTCTGGTATAGCCATAAATACACTAGGACCTGGTTTGGCCCTATTTTTAGCAAGATTATTTTTTGATGGAGCAAGCCAAACTCCTTCTATCCCTCTTGAAAACAAAATCCCAAGGTTATTTAGAGGGTCAGATAATCAAATAATTTTAAATATTTTTGGTCAATACGCCACAGTTTATATTGCCCTAATAATGGTAGTAGTTTTATACCTTTTCCTTTACAAAACAAAATGGGGGCTTAGGGTAATAGCAGTTGGAGAACATCCAAAAGCTGCTGAAACCTTAAATATTTCTGTAACAATGACTAGATACTTATCAGTAATATTTTCTGGCTTTATGGCAGGGCTTGGTGGGGCAAGCATGGCTCTAGCGGTTGTAAGTTCATTTTCACCATCTCTTATTGCAGGGCAAGGATATATTGCTTTGGTTACAGTAATTTTTGGTAATTGGAAACCACAAGGTGTACTCCTAGGATCATTATTCTTTGGTCTTGCCCAATCAATTGCAACCTACCTAGGTGGGTCAGGATTAAATGTGCCAATAGAATTTATTTCAATGATTCCTTATGTAGCAACATTACTAATCCTAATTATCTTCCAAAGAAGGTCAAAGGCACCAAAAGCATCTGGTAAGCCATATTTAACTATAGATAATATATAATTTTTCACAATATAAGCCCTTTTTAGGGTTTATATTTTTGTCAAAAAGTTGTATATTATAATATATAGCTATAAAAGGAGCAAGCATGAATTGTACTAACTGCGGTGCAAGGGTAGATGATAGTGCGAGATTTTGTCCAGTTTGTGGCCACAAACTAAAAAGTGACAATCCGCCAATAACACAGGAATCCCCACAAGAAGAGGCTTTGCCAAGGGAAAAATCTACCTATGAATCGATAAAAAATAATGAAAACTTAATAGAAAATCAAAAAGCACAAGATCAGCCAAAGGAAAAAGAAAGTAGGATTAAAAGATTTGTAAGTTCTTTCTCCAGCAAGAAAACTCAAGATAAGCAATCTAAAAAAGAAGCAAATGAGCAAATTGCTGATGAAATTTTTGAAAACGACAATAATTATAGCCATTTAAATCAAAAAATTGAACCTGAAAAAGCAAATGAAAATGAGATTCCACCTTCATATTATGGTTACAATCCAGTTGAAGATAGGCAAAGGAAAGATTTAAGAAATCCTTCTACTAATCATAATAGCAACAACCCAACTGATTATGTGCAAAATAAGGTCTTACATAGGCAAAGTGAAAATAATTTTGAAAGCAAAGGCCAAAATCAAAATCAAGATTATCAGCCAAATCAATTTGCAAATGAAACAAGCCTTTCAAGTCAGATGCGTGTTGCACAAAATCTGGGTAAGGCAGCTGGATATTATAAAAATTCAGATGAGCCTAGCAAAGAAGAAGTAAGATATGACGACATACCAAATGAATTTGTAGAAGCAAGAATAGCTAGACAAATCAATGGTGGTGGGCCAAAAATATCCTTTAGTCAAAATGAATTTGAATCTTATAGACCAGATGATAGGACCCAGGCGGGAAATAGGCCTATTGCAGATGAAAAACAAGATGCAAGGACCTTTGAACCTGCAAACACTTCAAATCCTGTAAATGATCAAACAAATACAGAACCAAATAAAGAAGAAAAAGAGCCTTTCAAATTCAAAGCAATTTATCTCTTACCACTTCTAATCATAGCCCTTGCCCTTGCAGGAGTATATTTACTCAAAAACCGCACGGCTCCAGAAGTAGAAATTGACCTAAGTCAATATATAGATGTGACATATAGCGGTGATGATGGGGCAGCAAGTCCAAGTGCTACTTTAAACTCATCCAAATTATTGGCAGATTATGGCAATGATATAGCTTATGTTAATAAAGATAGAAAAGATGACCAATATTCATCACCTGCTAATCAATTGGTAGCTGACTTAGAAAAAAGCACAAACTTCCAATTTAGCAAGGATACTAACCTATCAAATGGTGAAGAAATCACAGTTGTAGCCAATGTTTCTGATAGTGCAATTGCAGATGATTACAATGTAATGTTTACAAATACTATAAAATCAGTAATTGTAGACGGGCTTATAACCCAAGAATATGTAGATCCATTTGAATATATGGATGTAAATTTTGAAGGCGAAAGTCCAAATATGACACTAACTGCAAACTTTAGAGAAGATGCACCAGAATACTTAAAAAATATAGAAATTGCACCAAGCAAAACTAGTGAACTAGCTAGTGGTGAGGAAGTAAATATTTCCTTAAACTTTGATGAAGATGAGATATTTAATTCTTATGGCATCAGATTAGATCCAATCGATAAGACATTTACAGCACCAGGTGAAGATGACCAAACTGAGGAAGAAAACTCTGATCAGGAGGCTAACACCGAAGCAAGTGGTGACTTAGGAGATGGATTTATATCAACAATTGATAATCTAGATGAAGAATTGCTAGGAACCCTAAAATATAATGCCGGTCAATTAATAAGAGAAACATTTGGCGGCAGATCATTTACAGAGATAAATGAAATAAATTATCTAGGAGCTATCACAGGCTCAGATGCAAATGCAGATCTAAAAAACAGGGTAATGCTAATTTATGAAGTAAAGGCAAAGGAAGACTACGAAGGTCGTTACACAAATGACTTTACCTACTATACATTTGTTGAATATCAAAATGTAAAAGATAGCAAGGCTGATGATGGCAAATTCTACACAGAAGGGCCAATCACAACAGATAATGAAATCTTCCACAAATTCTTCGTAGAAGATGACTACACTTATTATGAGATTCCATATTATGGATTTGCATTCTTAGAAGAAGTCATCACAAGAGCTAATAATGCCCTATCCGGACTAGATATAGAAGACTCAATATCAGTTGATGTTTCAAAATATTTTGAAAAATCTGACGGAGTTGCAGGTGAATACCAAGGCAACGGTACAAGATTATCATTAAAATCTGATGGAACACTAAGATATAAACTAGACCAAAGAGTTCATACAGGAACATGGAGCGAAAATGGTTCTGAAGTAAGCCTTACCATCCAAGGTGTCAATGTAGATACACCAATCAATGCAAAATTTGAAAACGGAGCACTAAACGTAGCAGAACAAGGCGAAATGACAGGACAAACATTTAATAAAATGGAAGCATTTTAAAAAGAAACCCGATAAGAAAACTTATCGGGTTTTTGTTTACAAAATTTTAAAGAGAAATAGATACAATTAAAATTGAATTAATTAGAAAGACTTCAAGCCAACAATCCTAATCTTCTCAAAGCCAGTGCTAGCAACAATAAATCCTTATATTAAATAAAAAGTATAAAAATAAGTAAAAAAATAAGGACTTTATAGTCCTTTATTACATGGTCGGGGTGAAAGGATTCGAAGCATCGAGCCTCATCTTCTCAAAGCCAGTGCTAGCAAAATTTAACTATTATATTAAATAAAAATATAAAAATAAGTAAAAAAATAAGGACTTTATAGTCCTTTATTACATGGTCGGGGTGAAAGGATTCGAACCTTTGAGCCTCATCTTCTCAAAGCCAGTGTTGCCAACAATAAATCCTTATATTAAATAAAAAATATAAAAATAAGTAAAAAAAATAAGGACTTTATAGTCCTTTATTACATGGTCGGGGTGAAAGGATTCGAACCTTCGACCTCATGTTCCCAAAACACGCGCGCTACCAAGCTGCGCCACACCCCGTTAAGTGATTACTATGTAAGTATACACCCTATTTTACTTTATGTCAAGTTTTTGTAAAAGTTTTTTTAAAAAAAGTTTACAAAAGCAAATTTTGACCCCAACTTTTGGGAAGTCTGTTATAATAATACCATAAGCAAAATTAAAAGTAAACACAAATTAAGGAAAATTATGCTAGTTTTAGATGCAAAAGATTTTACCGACCAAAAGACCTTTTATAAGCTTTTGAATGAGCAAATTGATTTTTACTATTATGTATAAAACCTAGATGCCCTTTATGATTTTTTGGTGACTGCCGATTATCAGATAAGGATTATAAATTATAGGCATATGTTTATAAATCTTGGTGAGTATGGCCAAAGGCTTATGACAGTTTTTATAGATGCGGTAAAGGATTATGATGCAAATGTAAGTTTGGAGCATGGCAATGGTTTATAAAAATAAACAAAGTGAAATAAGAGATTTTGTAGCAATGGAGCTAATTTCTGGTAGAAGAAAATATGGAGATCCATTTTTTGAAAAAAAATTTTTTACAAGTAAGTTTAAAGTAAATCCTTCTTATGTAAAAGAAGTTTTTGACTTACTAGAAAAAGAAGGAATCATCCAAAAACAAGGTCAATCATACATATTTTCTGCAGATGAAAATAAAATATTTTGGCTAAAAGAAGAATTTTTACATTCTTATATCAATGATTTTGCTGAAAATTTAAGCAAAATCGGTGTTAGTTTGGATCAAGTTATTGAAATATTAAAACAAAGGGATATTGCAAATGGATAAGGCAATAGAAATTAAAAATTTTACAAAAAAATATGACCAGGTCAATGCTCTGGATGATATTTCCTTAAATATCGATTTGGGAAAGATAAGTGGAGTTCTTGGGCCAAATGGATCTGGTAAAACTACATTACTAAAGGCACTAGCAGGATTAATTCGCCAGGATATGGGAGAAATAATTCTTGAGGGGCAAAAAATATCTAATATTGATAAAAACAAGATTGCATATTTGCCTGATGAAAAATTTTTATATGCCACTCAAAGTATAAAAGAATCTAGTCAAATGTATGGGGATTTTTATGATGGATTTGATAGAGATTTTTTTGATAAAATTTTAGAATATTTTTATTTAAATCCAAAAAGCAAAATTGAAGGTCTTTCAAAGGGAGATTATAAGAAACTAGGTCTTTGTTTAAATTTATCAAGAAATGCAGATATTTATATTTTTGACGAACCCCTTGATGGCATTGATCCGATTTCAGCTGCAAAAATTATTGATCTAATTATTGAAAAGGCAGAAGATGAAAAAACTTTTCTAATATCAACCCACCAAATAGTACAAATGGAAAATTTATTTGACCAAGTGATTTTCCTAGCAGGGGGAAGGATTCATGATTTTGGATCAGCAAGAGAAATTAGAAATCAAAATCAAATGGATATTAGCGATTATTATGATGAAATATTTTTAGGGTAAGTATGAATAAATTTATAAAATACGATTTAAAAGCAAATAGGGGATTTTTAGGAAAGCTTATAATCCTTCAAATAATTTTGACTGGCCTATCTTTTTTGGGCCATGGATTTTTGTCGGCAAATTATCTGACCGATCCAGTATTTTCCAATGGAATATTTGCCTTAGCAACGGTATTTTTCATTGGAATTAATATTTTTTATATGGTTTTAACCATAAATAAGGATTTTAATACAGAAAGGGCAATATTAAAATATTCTCTTCCAAAGGCTCAGATAAAAATTATTTGGGCAAAGGTATTTGAGTTAGCAATTATTTATATTATTAATTTGATATTTTTATTTATATTTTTGTGGGCCCTAAGATTTAGAATTACATCAGATATAGTTTATTTCTTTGCTTTGGGTCTAATATGGATATTGATTTTGACTAGCTTTGTTTTTTACTTTAAAAGTCTAAATAGATTTGGCCAAGGAAAGAGAAGTAGATTTTATGGCTACGGATTGATTTTACTTATAATAGTGCTTGGCTTTGTTGTTTGTAAGTATTTTTCATTTGCTATTGTAAATGGAGCTATCCAACACACTCGCCCAATAAATTATGGATTTATATTTCCCTTTGCAGTTGGCAGCCTAAACATTTATAAAAATATTACACCTATTGTTTATTATTTTTTAGCACTTATCTTTGTGATTTTTGTTAATCAATTAAATATTAAGAATAATTTAGACCTATCCTAGGAGGGATGATGCAAGAAGTTAAAGAAATTATCAAAAATTCAAATAATATAGTATTTTTCGGTGGTGCTGGAGTATCTACTGCTTCTGGCCTGCCAGATTTTAGGTCAGCAACTGGCCTTTATAATAAGGAAAATAATTCAAATTACTCGCCAGAGTATATGTTAAGCCACGAGTTTTTTCAAAATCATCCGGATGAGTTTAGCACTTATATAAGAGAAAATCTCATGGTTGATGGAGTTTTGCCAAATGACTGCCATTACGCCCTTGCAAAACTAGAAAAAATGGGCAAACTTCAAGGAATAATTACTCAAAATATTGATGGCCTCCACCAAAAGTCTGGCAGTAAAAATGTAATTGAGCTACACGGGACACTAAATGATTATTACTGCACAAATTGTGGCGAAAAATATGATTTTGCCTATGCAAATAAATTTACATCTACTCCAAGATGCCAAAAATGTGATGGCATTGTGCGACCAGACATAGTCCTATATGGTGAGGGCTTAAACCAAGATTACATTAGCCATGCTATAAATTTAATTTCCCATGCTGATGTTTTAATAATCGGTGGAACTTCTCTAGCAGTATATCCTGCAGCAGGTCTAATTGATTTTTATAATGGAAATAAATTAATTTTAATAAATAAAGATGACACTGGCAAGGAAAGTGCGGCTGATTTTGTTCTAAAGGGCGATATTAGCAAGATTATGAAAGAATTAGTAGAGGACATTGATGAAAGATAAATTTAATATAGATGAATATGGGATTTTTTTGATATGGTTGGGGATAATTTTTAGTCTGCTTGCATATTTTACCCATTCACAATTTTTGGATATTTTGGCCCTAGTAAATGTGATTTATGCAATATTTAGATTTTTTTCAGCTAATAAGGAAAAAAGAATTGCCGAAAATAATCAATTTAAACAAGTTTTTCTAAATCCTATCAAAAAATCTTTCAAGGGTTTTAAAAACGAAACTGTGGGGGATAAAAATTATAAATATGTTTCTTGTCCACAATGCGGCCAAAAACTCCGTATTCCTAAGAAAAAAGGAAAAATAAAGGTAAGATGCCCAAAATGTGGGACTAAATTTGATGCTAGAAGTTGATTCTAGCATCTTTTCAATTTTTATGATTAGATGTATAATTTTTTTAAAGAGAGGGGTTAATAATGCAAAGAATTATTGGAACAAGATCATTGGGACTTCGCGCACCAATCATTGAAAAAGGCGACAATTTAGAAGAAATAGTTTTTGATACTGTAAAAAAAGCAAGTGAAAATCATAATCTTACTATAAATGATAGGGATGTGGTTTGTGTTACCGAGTCACTTGTAGCACGTGCACAAGGAAATTATGCAACAATAGAGCAAATTGCAAAAGATATTAATAACAAGTTTGAGGGAGATGAACTAGTAGTTTTATTCCCTATTCTTTCGAGAAATAGATTTTCAATTTTATTAAAGGCCATTGCACTTTCTGGCAAAAAATTACATATTTGCCTTTCATATCCACAAGATGAAGTAGGAAATTATTTGATGGATGAGATGGACTTATTTAATAGCAAGATAAATCCTTACCAAGATGTCCTAAATATTGAAGAATTTAGACAAATAGCAGGAGATTACAAACACACATTTACAGGCATGGATTATCCTGCCCTTTACACAGAACTTGCACCAAATTCTGAAATACATTTTCTAAATAATCCAGTAGATAGTTTAAGATTTTCTGACCAAGTCTTAGTTTGTTCAATCCACACCAGAAATATTATCAAAAGACAATTAAAAGAAGCTGGTGGAAAAAATATCCTATCACTTGATCAAATCCTAACTGAATCTGTTGACGGATCCGGATTTAACAAAGACTATGGACTTTTAGGCTCAAATTTATCAACAGAAGATGAAGTGAAACTTTTCCCAAGAGATGGAGAAATCTTTGTAAGAAACCTACAAAAAAAATTAACAGACCATTTTGGAAAACAAATCGAAGTAATGATTTATGGAGACGGAGCCTTCAAAGATCCAGTTGGCAAAATCTGGGAGCTAGCAGATCCAATAGTTTCTCCTGCTTTTACAGAAGGTTTAACCGGTACTCCAAGCGAATTAAAAATAAAATACATTGCTGATAATGAGTTTTCTGACTTATCTATTGATGATAGAACTTCAGCTATGGTAGATAGGATTTCTAAAAAAGAAAAAGAATTAGTTGGCAAAAACGAAACCCTAGGGACAACTCCAAGGCAAATTACAGACCTGTTAGGATCTCTTGCAGACCTTACATCAGGCTCTGGAGATAAGGGAACACCTATTGTTTTAGTTCAAGGATATTTTGATAATTACTCAAATAATTAAATTCTATTTTTAAGGAGAAATAGCTGTGGCAGGATCAGATCGCCAGGAGAAGAAAGATAATAGAGTTTTTGGAAATCATTTTGTAAATGATTACTTTGAAAAAAGGGCAGAAGCCAAACAAAACCACGACCCCATGGATGAATTGCAAAGATATTTAATGATGTCATTTGCAGCCATTTTGATGGCCTTTGGGACCCATTTTTTTAAATATCCAAACTCATTTGTAATAGGTGGGGTAGAAGGGATGAGTATTATTGCTTCAACCTTTGTGCCCTTTACCCGTCCTCAAATTACACTTTTTATAAATATAACATTGCTTGTAATTGCTTATTTTGTTTTAGGCAAGCATTTTACCCTAAGGACAGGCTATGTAGCAATTTTAAATTCGCTTACAGCCCTAGGGCTTTCTTATATTTTCCCAATAGCAGGGCCAATGACTGATAATAAGCTTTTGGAATTAATATTTACCCTATTAATTTCAGCCTTTGGATCTGCCATTTTGTTTAATCTGGCGGCAAGTTCTGGGGGGACGGACATAGTTGCGATGATTATCAAAAAATATTCATCCCTTGAAGTTGGAAGGGCTCTTTTATGTGTAGATAGTGCCTTTACCATAGCTTCTCTTTGGATATTTAATGTGGAAATTGGTTTGCTATCTATTTTAGGGCTCTTACTTAAGGGAATATTTGTAGATGTAATTATCCAGTCGCTAAACACCGACAAACTTTTTATAATCATAACTACAAAACCAGAAGAAGTTGGAGAATTTATCAGAGAAGACCTTAGACGTTCAGCTACAGTTTTAAATGGTGTGGGACTTTTTAAGGGCATCCACAGATTTGTATTTTTATCTGTGATTTCACCAAGAGAAGCACCACTTTTTAAAAGATATATCAAGGGAGTAGATCCATCAGCATTTATCACAATCGTAAATACATCAAAAATTATTGGTAAAGGATTTTATCTAACAAATGATGCTGACCAATATTAAACAAACACTTAAATTAGGCGCCTATGAGAAAAGGCGTCTTTTTGTTTGAAATGTGTAGAAAATAAGTGTAAAATAATAGTGAAGAACTATGGATGGAGAATGATATGAAGTCAAAAAACAAAGCTTTGATGTTTCTTTGTCTTTTAGTGACTTTATTTTCTATAAGGCCATCATTTGCTAATGCTGATGATCAAAATCAGCCAGCAAACCAGCAAACAGATATAAAAAGTGGGGATGAAATTACAATTACAGAAGAACCACTTGAAATGCCCCAAGTGCAGATAGAAGAAAAAAAAGTCCAAAAGGCAGATGGAATAAAACTAGAGACAAATAAAACAGAAAATAAATCAAGCCCTACTATCGACCCAAGAGCATCAGAAGTAAATGAGAGGGTCAACAAAAAATATAGGGAAGAGCAAAAAGCAAAAGAAAACCAACAAACACAAACAAAACCTGAAAGTAAACCACAGACTACAGTCAATACACAAACAAATACGCCTGCCCCAAGCAAAATTGATCAAGAAAAAAAGGATGAAGTAGAGGCACTAATCAAGGAATTAAATCAAAATACCAAGGCAATCCAAGCTGGATTAGATAATTCAAATAGTCACAAAGGATCAAAACAGTCAGAAGATTACAAAAAGGCAGTAGAATTAGTTGGCGAGGTTATGCTTTCAGATAAAATTACCAAGGCAGAAAGCGAAAAAATTGCAAATTCTACTAAAAAAATTGTTGCAGACTACAATAAAAAAATAGAAAAAGCAGCAACAAGTGAGGAAAAAGAAGCCTTGATGAAAGAAGCAAGCCAAAGGATAAATGATAATTTAAAAAGCGCATCCAAAGAAGCTTACGAATCAGCCAAAAAAAACGAAGTATCTATTTACGATCAAAAAAATGAAACCCTGGTTTTAGAAATAGAGCCAAGTGAAAGAGAAGAATCTAGGAAAGAGAAGAAAAATATTAAGGTTACAAAAACTACTTCCTTAGAGAAATCTCCAAAACTTGCAAGTGAAGATAAGGAAAGACCATTTTTTAAAGTGGCTATTGGTGTTTTTGTAGTTTTAATAACTTCTTTAGCAATATCAATAAGCCTAGTACTCAAAAATCGAAAAAATATTCGCAAATAAGTCCAAGAGGGCTTATTTTTTTTGCAATAATTTTGCAAAATAAAAAGAGGCTTAAATAAGCCTCTTGCGTTTTTAAATTATTCTTGTGGTTCGAACATATCTTTGCCTACTCCACAAATTGGGCAAACCCAATCTTCTGGAAGTTGGTCAAATTCTGTACCAGCTTCGATTCCGTTATCAACATCTCCTTCAGCTGGATCATAAATGTATCCACATGCTGTACATACGTATTTCATACCAATGTCTCCTTTCATTGTTATTACATTTATATTATACCACTTTTAGCTGATTTTAATACATTTTTCTTAAAGATTCTGTTTTTTTCTTAATCTTTGGGTATAAAACTATTGAATGAAGGAGAGAAGTATGGAGATTATCAGAAATCTCATACATAGTGACCTAAGGCTTATAAAAGAATTTAGAGATGATATTATAAGTTTTTTGAAAAAAGAAAATTATGATGATGATATTATTTTTAAAATTAGACTTGTTTTAGATGAACTTATAACAAATTCTTACAAGCATGGCAATGGAAAAAATTATGAAAAACTGATTGATATTATCATGCTGCTGGATAGGGACTATTGTATGATAAAAGTAAAAGATGAGGGTGAGGGTATAGATTACACCAAAGATCGTGATATGCTTGCAGATCATGGCAGGGGCATCCAATTAGTTTACAATCTTTGCGATAATATAATAGTAAAAGATAATACTATAGTGGCTTTTTTGCTTTTAGATGAGCAAAAAGTTAGTCAAAACATCTAGATAACTTTATTAGCTAGATGTTTTTTTATTATATTTATTGATAATTTATCCACAATCGATATAATATATTGATAGAATTTACTAGTTTGAAAGAAGGAATTATGAAAAGAGATGACGTTAGAAATGTAGCCATTATTGCCCACGTAGACCATGGTAAAACTACCCTAGTAGATGGACTTTTAAAAAGTTCTGGTACTTTTAGGGACAACCAAGAGGTTAACGAGAGAGTAATGGACTCAAACAGTATTGAAAAAGAAAGAGGAATTACAATTCTTTCTAAAAATACTGCTATTCATTATAAGGACAAAAAAATAAATATTATAGATACACCAGGCCACGCGGACTTTGGTGGTGAAGTAGAACGTGTTTTAAATATGGCTGAGTCTGTAGTTTTGGTTGTAGATAGCCACGAAGGACCTATGCCACAAACAAAATTTGTATTAAGAAAGGCAATTGAACTTGGCTTGCCTGCTATCATTTGTATAAACAAAGTAGATAGGCCAGACCAAAGGATTGATGAAGTAGAAGATGAGGTCCTAGATTTATTTATCTCACTTGATGCAGATGAATCTTACCTAGAAAGTCCTTTTGTCTATGCATCAGCTAAAAATGGCTGGGCATCTTTAGAAAAAGGCACTGTAAAAAATGATATGATAGACTTACTTGATACAATTATCGAACATACTCCAGCCTTTGAAGCAGATGAAGCTGCTCCATTTAAAGTTTTGGTATCAACTACTGACTACAACTCATTTTTAGGTTCTATTGCTATTGGTAAGGTAGAACAAGGTATCATTAAGAAAAACGCCAATGCAGTAATTACAAATTATAATGAAGAAGACCGACACGAAAGATCAAAAATTGTAACAATTTACGAATTTGACGGCCTAGATAGGGTAGAAGTAGAAGAAGCAAAATTCGGATCAATTGTTGCCCTATCAGGTATGGAAGACATTTCCATTGGAGATACTATCGGTACAGAAGAAGATAGCCAGCCAATAGAATTTACAAAAATATCTGAACCAACCCTTTCTATGACATTTTCAGTAAATGACTCACCATTTGCTGGCCGTGATGGTAAATTTGTAACCAGCCGCCATTTAAGAGAAAGATTATTTAAAGAAAAAGAGACAGATGTTTCGCTTAAAGTAGAAAATACTGACTCTACAGAAAGTTTTAAGGTCTCAGGACGTGGAGAACTTCACCTATCAGTTTTAATTGAAAACTTAAGACGTGAAGGCTACGAGTTCCAGGTTTCTAAACCAGAAGTAATGTTTAAAGAAATCGATGGAAAAAGAAATGAACCGATTGAAATTGCAACAATTGACGTTGACCAAGAATACACTGGATCAGTTATAGAAAAACTTGGACGTAGAAAAGGTGAACTTATCGATATGACACCAACTTCTTCAGGCTATACAAGAATGATTTTTAGAATCCCAGCACGTGGATTAATTGGTTATAGAACTGAGTTTTTAACAGATACAAAGGGGACAGGTATTCTAAACTCAGAATTTGAAGAATACGCTCCATATAAGGGTGATATAGAAACTCGTCAAGACGGATCACTTATTGCAAGTGAACAAGGAATTGCAAGAGCCTATGGGTTAAATTCTGCCCAATCACGTGGACTTTTATTTATCGAAGCAGGAGATGAAGTTTACGAAGGGGAAGTGGTTGGTATGAATGCAAAAGGCCTTGATATAGATGTAAATGTCTGCAAAACCAAAAAGCTAACCAACACTCGTGCATCAGGATCAGATGATGCCATTATCTTAACTCCACCAAAGAAAATGAGTGTTGAAGAGATGATGGAATTTGTAGAAGATGATGAGCTAATCGAAGTTACCCCAAACAATCTAAGAATTAGAAAAAGAATCCTAGATAGCAATCTAAGATACAAATCAAAAAAGAATAAATAAGAGGTAAATATGGATAGAAGGTTTGAAAGAACACTCAGCCAAATTCTAAGTGTTGTGGTTTTGCTAGTGTTTTTAATAACTATTGTATCAGCAAATTTAAATATATGGCTAGTTTCCTACATTTGGGCGGCAGGTTTTATTTTAGCCTGGGCCCTTATGCTTATTTTTGGACTTTATATTTTATTTCAAAAAGAATCATATGGCTGGTCAATATTAGTAGCCATAGTAACAGGCCTTGGATTTGCGATTTTAAGTGTGCCAGCAATCTTAGTCCTAGCAAGATTTATCCCAGGACTTCCAGTAGGACTATCATTTAATAATCAATTTTTAAATGCCAACAGTCAATTGGTTTTATACACCATATTAATAATTGTATATTTTGCTCATGTTATCAATGCTTTAAAGTTAAAAAATAAAAATGAGGAGTACTTAGAATACTCCGAACCTGTTGTAGGTAATGATAAAGAAAATTTAGAAATTAACAAAAATTTGCATAATGACAGTGAAATTGAGTATAATATAACAAAAGACATTGATGAAAAAATAGTCTTTGAATCAGATATTAATGATGATTCTACATATAACACTGAAGAAGTAATTCTTGTGGAAGATTTAACAGATGAAGATATAGAATTTATGAAAGATGAGGAGAACAATGGCTAAAGACAATGGTGTATCATTATCGGTTATCAAAAGACTACCAAAATATTATAGATACCTAGAAAGCATAAACGATCGTGGCATAGTAAGGGTTTCATCAAAAGAATTATCAGAAATTACAGGACTAACAGCAAGTCAAATCAGACAAGACTTAAATCATTATGGATGTTTTGGCCAACAAGGCTATGGATACAATGTGCGTGAGCTAATGGATGAGCTTTCAAAAATAATTGGTGTCGATAAAAAGTACAAAATGGTCCTAGTTGGTTTTGGAAACATCGGCCATGCACTTTATAAATACAAATCTTTCCAAGATTTAGGTTATCATATCGATGCAGTATTTGATCTAGAAGCAAGAGAAGCCAATGAAAATGATCCAGAAATTGTCAGTATAGAGAAACTTCCTGATTACCTAAAAAATAATAAAGTTGATATTGGTATAATTTCTACACCAAAAGATGCTAGCCAAGAAGTTTGTGATATACTTTGCGATGGAAATGTAGATGGGATTTGGAACTTTTCTCCAGTAGATATAAAGACAAAAAATGATGTTGTCCTTGAAAATGTGCACCTTGATGAATCCTTATTTACATTAACCTACTTCATCAATTCTCCAGAGGACTTTAATTTTTAAAAATGAATATACTTACAGCAAGCAATTTGAGTAAATCATATCCGACCAAGGACATATTTACAAATGTAAGTTTTAAGATTGAAAAGGGTGATAAAGTTGGGCTCATTGGTATAAATGGGGCTGGCAAATCCACCCTTTTTAAAATTCTAATGGGAGAAAACGAAAAAGACTCCGGTGAAGTTTACATACCAAATAATGTTAAAGTTGGATATCTAGAACAAATACTTTCTATAGACTATCATATAAGTATCTATGATTATTGCATGAAAGTTTTTGATGATATTATCGATATAGAAGCAAATTTAAGAAAAATTGAACAAAAATTAGCAAATCCTGACTTAAAACCAAACCAAATGGATAATCTTTTGGCAGAACATAGTAAATTATTTGAAAAGTTTGAGGAAAAAAACGGATACGCCATCAAATCTGAGCTAGAAGGCACCCTAAAAGCCATGGGATTCAGCGAAGAAGACTTTGATAAGGATATTATAAACCTATCAGGTGGGCAAAAAGCAAGGGTAGAGCTGGCTTATTTACTTTTAGAAAAACCAGATTTAATACTCTTAGATGAGCCAACCAACCACCTAGATATTGGGGCTATCAGGTTTTTAGAAAACTTTATCAAAAATTATTCTGGATCAGTAATAGTAATTTCCCACGACAGGTATTTTTTGGATAATACTGTAAACAGAATATTTTTGCTAGAAAATGGCGGACTTACAACTTATAATGGGGATTACACTATGTTTGTAAAAAAACGTAAAAAAGACCTAGAAGTTCGTATGCATCAATATAAAAACCAGCAAAAAGAAATCGACCGACAGGAAGAAATCATCGACCGCCTAAAAAACCAAGGTGGGTCAAAAAGAAAAAGAGGTATTTCCCAATCCAGATCACGCCAAAAACTTTTGGATAAGATGGAAAGAATAGAAATGCCAGAAACTATCCAAAATTCCATGAAGCTAAAATTTACTCCTCGCATCCAAAGTGGGGAAGATGTTCTGAAGGTTGAGAGCTTAGAAAAATCTTTTGCAGATAAGAAAATTTTTGAAAATATTTCCTTTAACCTATATCGCAACGAGAGAACTGCAATAATAGGTGAAAATGGGGTTGGAAAAACAACTCTTTTTAGGATAATAATGGGCCAAGAAATGCCATCAGCCGGCAAAGTTAAAGTTGGCCAAAGCGTAAATATAGGTTATTTTGACCAAGAGCAAAAATCTTTAAAGCTATCAAATACAATTTTTGAAGAAATAAGTCAGACTTATCCAATGATGACAAATTTTGAAATCAGGTCCTATCTTGCCAAATTTATGTTTTATGAAGATGATGTTGATAGGGAAATTGCAGAACTTTCCGGAGGTGAGCGTGCTAGGATTTCTCTATTAAAGCTTATGATTTCAGATACAAATTTCATTTTGATGGATGAGCCAACCAATCATTTGGATATTGATTCTAAAGAAATTTTAGAAGATGCCATACTTGATTACGAAGGGACTATGCTAATTATTAGCCACGACAGATATTTCCTAAATAAGATAGCAGGCAAAATTTTAGATATGAAATCTGATGGCATGGACGAATATTTGGGTAACTATTCTTATTATGAAAATAAACTTAGGGAACAAAGTCAAAGTATAGAACAGAGTCAATCTATAAGCAAGACCCAACTAGTCAAAGAAAAGAAAAAACAAAATCTAAAGAAAAATGAAATTAAGAAAATAAAAAATGATATTAGGGATGCTGAAAATGAGATGGAAGCAATTGAAAATGAAATTGCAAGCCTAACTGACCTAAGCCTGGCCCCAGATTTTTATGCTGACCAAGAAAAAGTAGTAGAAACTTTTGCAAAGATTAAGGAATTAGAAGAAAGAAAAAAAGTCCTTGATGAAAAATGGTTGGACCTTAGCATGAGCCTTGAAGACTAATATCATTTGAGAGGAAAAAAATGAAAAAAGATGAAAAAAATGAATTAGACCAACAATCAAAAAATAATTTAAAAGTAGGCCTTATCTTACTTTTAACATTTTTTGCAATCTGGTATATAGAGCCTATTGGCAAATTTTTAGTGGCTACCTATGCAGTTTTTAGACCGATATTACTAGGCTTTGCCATAGCCTTTGTGATTAATTTGCCTATGAATTTTTTCCAAGAAAAAGTTTTTGGTAAGGTAATCGATCCTTTAAAACACAAAAAATTGGTAGTTGCACTTTCGCTTATAGTCAGCTGGCTAA
This sequence comes from Anaerococcus sp. Marseille-Q5996, assembly GCF_946893725.1. Classification (GTDB taxonomy): domain Bacteria; phylum Bacillota; class Clostridia; order Tissierellales; family Peptoniphilaceae; genus Anaerococcus; species Anaerococcus martiniensis. The sequence goes on from NZ_CAMPPE010000004.1 coordinate 118,923, forward strand.
TCTTTTTTGCTGGAGTAAGTATACTTTTAGTCGTTGTTATTCCAGAATTTATCAATGCCCTTCAAACAGGTATTACTAACCTGCCAGTATTTATGGATTCACTTTTAGAATATACAGAAAAATTCCCAGCTATCCACAAGCAGGCAGTCCAATTTAAAGACTATTTCCAAGACCTAGATGTGGTTAAAATTTCAGATGCAGTTACAGCCTATATTAGTGGAGACAGTTCGAATTTATTAAATAGGGCTCAAAATATCCTATCATCAGTAGGATCAGGATTAATAGCTGTGGCCATGGGATTTGTATTTTCTATTTATGTAAGCGTAAATAAGAAAAACCTAAGACAAAATGCCAATAAAATTTTATATGCAAACTTCAGCGAAGAAAGAGCAGATAGAATAAATTATTTATTTAAACTAACCTATGATTCATTTTCCAAATTTTTGGACTCAAAGGTCTTATCTTGCATATCACTAGGTATATTTAATTATATTGGTATGAAAATATTAAGAATACCATATGCAGGTATGATTTCTGTTTTGGTTGGCGCTATGGATATAGTTCCATACTTTGGGCCAATTATAGCAGGTGCCTTTGGTATGATTTTGATATTCATCCAATCACCAATCCAATCGCTGATTTATATAATATTTTTAGTAATTTTACAGCAAGTTCAAGAAAATATTATATACCCACTAGTAATCGGGAAAAATTCTGGTTTGCCAGCAATTTGGATTTTCCTTTCAGTATTTTTAGGAGGAAGATTGTTTGGTATTTTGGGTATGATTTTCTTTATGCCACTTGCAACGGTAATTTATACTCTGGTGGTCGATCGCACCAATATTAAACTTAAAGAAAAACATATGGATAGGATAACTGTAGCAGAAAAATCCAATCAGACAGTTGAAGAACTTAGACAAAAAGAATTAGATAGAAAAGTTAAATAAAAAAGACCCCATAAGGGGTCTTTTTAAATTGACTTATCTTCAAAAATTACCAGCAGGTAGCCACTTTCAACTTTTATTTTAAAATCCTTGCCACAAGTTTCATTTGATACTCCAAGGGCATTGTCATTTGTTAGATCAAAATTATTTAATTCGTAATATAAACCCTTAATATCAACTCCCTTTACAATATCAGAAAGGGCAAAGATTGAAACATAAAAATCTTCACTATCCTTAATTTTATAATCGAGCTTATCGTCTACAATATGAAAACTTTTATATTTTGATTTTAAAACAACATTTATACCTTTTTTCTTAAACTCCAAGGCATTTGTAATGTTTGCAAATGTGTGAGACTCACGTCCACCTAGGCCACCATAAATAATTATCTCATCATAGCCCCAATCTTCAGCTACCATTAGGGCAGCTTTTGTGTCTGTATAATCTTTTATAGGATTTAATTTTATAACCAAATCCCCCTCAGGTTGATTTGCCGAATCAAAATCACCAATAATCATTGTTGGAGTAATGCCTGCTTCTTTGGCATATAGATGCCCCTTATCAGCTGCAATTACCATATCTTCTTCATTAATCTGATCAAAAAAACCATCAAAATCGCCACCTGCGATTATATAGCACGTTTTCATAAACTCTCCCTTTTGTGTTTCTTAAATCAATTATAACAAATCTGCCATTAGAATAAAAAAATTTTCTAGGGTAAAGTTAAAATAAAAGATTAAAAAGAATTTAGGATAAAAATGAAATTAAAAAATAGCAAAGTAGGAGAATTTGTTCCGGTAAGAGGCAAAAATGGTATCTATTATGGAGGCTATCAAAATGCCCTGGGAGAATTAGGTGTTTCAAAATTTTATAGGGATAGGTCTTGTGTGGTAACTGCATTTACTAATGCTTACCTATATATGTATCATCCTGATGAAAAATTTACTTTAGAAGAGTACAACAACTACCATTATGATTTTTACAAGAAAATCCGTCCCCATATCAACGGTGTACCAACAGCAGAAGCCCTAAACCGCAGAGTAAACCGTATAAGGAGAGATCGAGATTTAAATCTCTATGCTTATATTATGCAAGAATATATTATAAGACGACACAGTACAGAAGAAAAAATTGCCTTTATAAATGAAGGCCTTAGGAAAAATTGCCCAGTCATTTTTATAAACTGGATGAGTAAAAATGTTAAAGTCCTAGCCCACCACGGGGTAACAATCACAGAGTGCAACGATATGGGCGACTACCATGAACTAGTTATTTCTAGTTGGGGGAGAGTTTATAAGGTAAATTTTGAAATTTTTGATAGGCAATTAAAATCATATAGCGGACTAATTTATTTTGAAAGGAATGATTATGAAATATATCAAAGTTGAAGTTTTTGTACCAGCAGATGATAAGTGGCAAGTAATAGAAGGACTAAATGAAAAAGAAATTTTAAAGGATGATGGCTATGATTCTGTATTTGCAGAAAGTGTTGTAACAGGACATTTTATTCCCCTAGAAGGATCAAATCCTGATATAGGAGAAGTTGGTAAGCCTTGTGAAGTAAATGAAGTGAAATTAGAATTTAGAATAAAAGCAGAAGAAAAGGATGAAGTCTTTGAAATTATAAAATCAAATCACCCTTACGAAGTGCCAGTTATAAACTTTATAGAACTCTTATAGGAAAAATTATGCAAGAAAGACTTAAAAGATCAAACGGTGTCCTAATGCCAATTTTTTCTCTTCCTTCACCCTATGGGATAGGAACCTTTGGCAAGGCTGCCTATGAATTCGTAGATTTTTTATCAGAAGCTTCTATAAAATATTGGCAAATTTTGCCCCTAGGTCAAACTTCTTATGGAGATAGTCCCTACCAGGCCTTTTCATCTTTTGCAGGCAACCCATACTTTGTAGACCTTGATATATTGATTGAAGATGGACTTTTAGAAAAAGATGACCTTGAAAATATAAATTTTGGAGATAATGAAAGATACATTGACTATGCCATCCAATACAATATACGCTATAGGATATTAAAAAAAGCCTTTGAAAACTCAAAGGGAAAATTGGATGAAAAAATATCTGAATTTAGAAAAAAAGAAAGTTTTTGGCTAGAAGATTACGCCCTTTTTATGGCAATCAAGCACGATAAACTTGATGTAAACTGGGTGGAATGGGATGAGGACTTAAGAGATAGAAATCCAGATGCCCTTAAAGAATTTAAAGAAAAACACAAAGAAGACATAGATTTTTATATCTTTATCCAATACCAATTTTTCAGCCAATGGCAAAAATTAAAAGCTTACACCAATAGACACAATATTGAAATTATCGGTGATTTACCAATATATGTTGCCTATGATTCATGTGATGCTTGGGTAAATGCAGATATTTTAAAAATCAATCCAGAAACTAAAGAGCCAATTATAGTTGGAGGCGCACCACCCGATGCCTATTCTGAAGATGGACAACTTTGGGGCAATCCAGTTTATGATTGGGAGAAAATGAAAGAGGATTCCTATAGCTTTTGGCAAAAAAGGCTAGAAATGTCATTAAGAACTTATGACCTGCTTCGCCTTGATCACTTCAGGGGATTTGAAAAATATTATGCAATTCCTGCCACAGATGAAAATGCAAAATTTGGCAAATGGGAGCCGGGCGGGGGCTATGATTTTTTTGATTACTTGCTAAAAAAATTTCCTGATAAGCAATTTATAGCAGAGGATTTGGGGTATATCACTAAGGAAGTCGATGCATTAAAAAATCATTACGGCTTTCCAGGCATGAATGTTATCCAATTTGCCTTTGATGGGACTTTCGATAGCAGTTATTTGCCACATAAATATGAAAAAAATTCAGTTGTTTATTCATCAACCCATGATTCATCAACTCTTAAAGGTTGGTTAGAATCACTTGATGATGAAGAATTATCCCTTGTAGAAAAATATTTTGGACTGAAAAATTTAGAAAAAGAGGATTATGTTTGGGAAATCATTAGGTCTTTAATGGCATCAGTTTCTGACCTTGCTATTTTTCAAATCCAAGATTTTTTTGAAATGGGAGATCAAGCGAAAATAAATACTCCATCCACTTTAGGAAATAATTGGAAGTGGAGAGCGAAAAAAGAAGATTTTACAGATTCCTTGCCAATAAAAATCAAGGAAATGTCAAGATTATATGGGAGATATAATGGATAATTTAGCAAAGAATAAGTTTACAGAAGATTATGTAGAAAACCTGCAGAGGATAACTCTTAAAAATTTTGATGAAACAAGCGAAAAAGATAAGTATGATGCCCTTTGTGATACAATTATGGAGCGTATCAACCAAGAATGGAGGGCCAGCAAGAATAAATCCAGATATGAAAGAACTGCTTATTATTTCTCAGCAGAATTTTTAATTGGTAGGTCTTTGGGAAATAATCTGATAAATCTTGGAATTTATGATGAAGTAAAAGAATTACTAGATGAACTAGGAATTGATTTTGAAGCAATCGAAGACTATGAGGATGATGCAGCCCTTGGTAATGGTGGACTAGGGCGTCTAGCTGCTTGTTTTATGGATTCTGCAGCCACCCAAGATATAAATATGTACGGCTATGGTGTTCGCTACCGTGAAGGCATTTTTAAGCAATCTTTTGAAAATGGATTTCAAAAAGAAGAAGGAGATAGCTGGATAAAAGATGGGGACGGTTGGTCAATTAGAGTGGATTCTGACTCTAGAATTGTAAACTTTAGAGATCAAGCTGTAAAGGCAGTCCCATTCGATATGCCAGTAGTGGGCCTTGAAAATGGAAAAGTAAATACCTTAAGATTGTGGCAGGCTGAACCCTTTGAAGAATTTGAATTTGATAAATTTAACAATTTTGAATACGATGCTGCGGTTGCAAAGAAAAATAGGGCTGAGGATATCACAAGAGTCCTATATCCAAATGATATGCAAAGGGCAGGTAAGGTTTTAAGGCTAAAACAACAATATTTCTTTGTTTCTGCCTCTATCCAGGACTTAGTAGCAAAATATAAGAGATATTTTTCTGATGACATGCGCTTTAAAAACTTCCATAACTACCATGTCATACAGCTAAATGACACCCACCCAAACATTGCAATCCCAGAATTAATTAGGGTTTTGGTGGATGAAAATGGCCTGGAATTTGAAGAAGCTTTTGCAATCACTCAAAAAGTTTTTGCCTTTACAAATCACACGGTTTTACAAGAAGCCCTTGAAAAATGGCCAATTGATATTGTTGAAGAGGTAAGTCCAAGGTGTCTAGAAATAATTTATCAAATTAATGATCTTTTGGTAAATAATTTTAAGGAAAAGGGACTTTCTGAAACTGAAATCGACCCATATAGAATTGTAATTTATGACCAAGTTCATATGGCAAATCTTGCAATTTATGTTGGTTTTTCAGTAAATGGTGTAGCAGCCCTTCATACAGAAATCCTAAAAGATGATACTTTTAAACATTGGTATGAAATTTTCCCAGAGAAATTTAATAACAAAACCAATGGTATAACACCAAGAAGATGGTTAGTTTACTCAAACAGAGCCCTTTCAAAATTTATTACAGAAAAACTTGGTACAGAGGATTGGAAATACAATCTAGATGAGCTTAAAGGACTGGAAAAATTTGCTGATGATGAAGATGTTTTAAATGAGCTTTGGGATATAAAACAGGAAAATAAAAAACGCCTTGCTACTTATATCCTAGAAAATGAGGGGATAAAAATTGACCCAGAATCAATCTTTGACATCCAGGTTAAAAGAATTCACGAATACAAACGTCAGCATTTAAATATCCTCCACATTATTTATTTATATCATGAACTTAAGAAAAATCCAGACATGGACTTTTATCCAACTACATTTATTTTTGGAGGAAAGGCAGCACCAGGATATTTTAGAGCAAAGGCCATCATCAAACTTGCAAATGAAGTAGCAAGGGTAGTTAATAATGACCCTGATGTAAATGAAAAATTAAAAGTAGTATTTGTAGAAAACTTCAGAGTATCATATGGGGAAAAAATCTATCCTGCAGCTGATGTTTCTGAGCAAATTTCAACAGCAGGTAAGGAAGCATCTGGTACTGGGAATATGAAATTTATGCTAAATGGCGGACTAACCCTAGGCACCTATGATGGGGCAAATATAGAAATTTTTGACCACGCGGGAGAAGAAAATAATTATCGTTTTGGAGCTACAGTTGAACAGCTAAACGAAATTGACCAATCTTATAATCCAAGAGGCATTTACCAAACTAATATGGATATTAAAGATGCGGTTGAGGCTTTGGTAAATGGAGAGTTAGATGACAATAATTCTTATATGTTCCTTGATATTTATAACGAATTAATAAATCCACAAGATGGATCTCGTGGAGATAGGTATTTTATTTTAAAAGACTTTGAAGATTACAAAAAAGCCCACGAAAAAATAAATAAGGATTATAGGGATAAATTAGCTTGGTCTAGAAAATGTCTGATGAATATTGCAAATGCAGGATATTTCTCATCAGATAGGACAATTATTAATTATGCAGATGAAATTTGGAAGATAGATTCACCAAATTATTAAATTATTTAGAAAGATAGAAAAAATGAATAAAGAAACTATACTTGGATTGCTCATTCCATTTTTAGGTACAACCCTAGGCTCTGCCATGGTTTTTGTCATGAAAGATGAGCTAAATCCAAAAGTACAAAAAGGTTTATCAGGCTTTGCTGCTGGCGTCATGGTGGCAGCAAGCATCTGGTCACTACTAATTCCTGCCATGGATATGGTGGAAGGAAATATGGGGAGGATGAGCTGGATTCCAGCTGTAATTGGTTTTATAATAGGGATTTTGTTTTTATTATTCCTTGATAGTGCTATACCCCACCAACATATTGATTCTGAAGCGCCAGAAGGTCGAAATGTTGAAAACTTAAGAAGAACTACCATGATGGTTTTAGCTGTGGTCATCCACAATATTCCAGAAGGAATGGCAGTTGGAGTTTCCTATGCTGGTGCACTTTTTGGCACAGGAAATGTGAGTTTAGCAGGAGCCCTTGTGCTTTCTATAGGAATTGCCATACAAAACTTCCCAGAAGGAGCAATTATTTCTATGCCACTTCGTCAAGCTGGAGTTGATAAAAATAAGGCTTTTTGGATGGGAGTAGGATCTGGTGCGGTTGAGCCAATTGCAGCATTTATAACAATTTTATTATCACAAATTATGATTCCAATCTTGCCTTATCTATTGGCCTTTGCTGCTGGGGCTATGTTTTATGTTGTAGTAGAAGAACTTATACCAGAAGCAACAGGCGAGGGAGAGGCCCACACAAATATTGGGACTCTTGGTTTTGCAGCAGGTTTTGTAATAATGATGATTCTTGATGTTATGCTTGGATAATAAAACACCTAGACTTAGGTGTTTTTATTTTGCAAAAAACTACCGACAAGGCCTAAAAAATAGTAATATATAAGTAGAAAAGGATTAGGGGGACAGATGAATTATTTTACTGATTTTTTCAACTCTTTAGCACTTATAAGAGTTACAGACATTATAGATATAGCAATAATTAGCTTTGTTGTCTATAAATTATTTTCTTTATTACGCAACACCCGTGCTGAGCAAGTTTTATATGGACTTATAATTGTTTTAATTTTTGCATCAGTTGCTGATATTTTAAATCTAAATACAGTTAGCTGGGTAATGAATCAATTTTTAACCGTTGCCCTTGTATTTATAATTGTAGTTTTCCAACCAGAACTAAGGTCAGCCCTAGAGCGAATTGGCCGTGGTAGATCTATTTTTACTGGCGAGCGTGCCTTAAAAAATGAAAAAAGCATCGATGAGCTAAGCCGTGCTATGACTTCACTTTCTCGCCAAAAAATAGGAGCCTTAGTTGTTTTAGAAAGAGAAGTTGGCCTAAATGACATAGTAGAAAGTGGAACAACCCTGGATGCTGATGTTTCAAGCGAACTTCTTATAAATATTTTTATTCCAAATACCCCCTTACACGATGGTGCAGTTATTATAAATAACGAAAAAATCATTGCAGCGGCTTGCTATTTGCCACTTTCAAATTCAAATTTGATTTCAAAAGAGCTAGGAACACGCCATAGGGCAGCAGTTGGTATATCTGAAAGATCAGATGCAATTGTAATTGTTGTAAGTGAAGAGACGGGAAATATTTCAATTGTAGAATCTGGCAGAATCGACAGATATTTTGATGAAGATTCCTTTAAACAAAGACTAAAAAAAGACCTGGTCTTCGTAAGAGAAGAAACTGTCGATGATGAAAAGAAAGAAGATGACGATGAATAATAAAAATGATTTGAAATTAAAAATTCTTTCAATAATAGTAGCCATATTTATGTGGACCTTTGTCATAAACACAACAAATCCAACAGTAAATAAGAGCTATCGCAATATACCAGTTGTAATTAGAAACCAAGATGATTTGGAAAAAAATGGATACACCATAATTGGTAAAGACGAATCCTACGCAACAAGCGTAAAACTTAAGGGAAGCCGTGAAAAATTGCTATCTTTAAGGTCAGAAAATATTTATGCAAGTGTAGATATTTCTGATTTAAAAGAAGGCGTTCAATCACTAGATATAGAAGTTGATACACCATCTGGTGTCAGCGTTGATGAAATAGAACCAGGTGAAATAAATTTAAATATTCAAAAGGTTATAGAAAAAACCATGCCGGTCAATCTTATCTTTTCTGATGAAATAAAAGATGGGAGAATTGTTGAAGTAAATGAGTTGTCTCCAAAAGAAGTTACAGTAAAAGGACCTGCAAGTATCATAAATAAGATAGATAGGGCAGAGCTAAGAATAGATGATATAAACTTATTAGATGGCAAAATCCACAATTTGCCTGTCAAAGTTTTGGATAAAAATGGTAAGGCCCTTGCTGATATAAATATTTCCCACCAGGATGTAAATGTTTCATTTATAGTATATGAAACTAAAAGAGTAAAATTAAAGCTTGTAACTAGCGGTCGCATTGATAGGGACTATGAAGAAACATCCAGAGAGCTTTCTCCAGATTCAATAGTTATCAAAGGACAAGAATCCGTAATCAGAGATATTGAAGAAATCCCAACAAAACCAGTAAATATTAACTATCTAAGGTCAAATTCAACAGGAGATGTCAAATTAGACCTGCCAGATGCTGTTAAGGTATACAATGGAGATGACCTTGTAAGCTATAGGATTGATGTACAAAAAAAAACAACAAGTGATGATGAAAAAGAAGACTGATAAAATCCTTGACCAACTGGAAAATGCTGGATATAAGGCCTATAAAGTTGGAGGTTGTGTAAGAGATGAGCTTTTAAATCGAGAAAATTTCGATATAGATATAACCACATCAGCCTTGCCAGAAGAAATTAAGGAAGTTTTTAAGGATTATAAAACAATTGATATTGGTGCAAAATTTGGGACTATAAAAGTCCTAGACGGGCCAGATGAATATGAAATTACAACCATGAGGCGTGAATCGGGATATGCTGACAAACGCCATCCAGAAAAAATTGCTTTTACAAAAGATATAAAAGAAGACTTAAAAAGACGAGATTTTACCATAAATGCAATGGCAAAAAGAAATGGTGAAATCATTGATATTTTTGATGGCAAAAAAGATTTGGAGAGTAAAATCATAAGGGCCGTAGGAAATCCTAATGAACGCATAAGGGAAGATGTCCTAAGATCACTAAGGGCGGTAAGATTTGCAAGTACCCTAAAATTTGAAATAGCTGATGATTTAAAAAAATCAATTAAAGAAAATGCAAAATCCATTGATGAAATATCAAAAGAACGCATCCAAGTAGAACTAAATAAGATTTTACTTGCAGATGATCCCAAGAGGGGAACAATACTTTTGGATGAAGTAGGACTCTTGGAATTTATTTTTCCAGAAGTTTTTGCAACAAGGGGCTTTGACCAACATTCAAGTTTTCATACAGAAAATTTGTACGACCATACTTTGAGCGTTTTGGAAAAAACACCAGCAATTCTTGAAGTAAGAATGGCAGCTCTTTACCATGATGTTGGCAAAATTGATACCTTTTTCTTAGATGAAAATGGGGAAGGAAGATTTTTTGGCCACCAAAACCTTTCTGAGGAGCTTTTGATAAATCGACTTAAAATCCTAAAATATTCTAAAAAGTTTATAGAAAATACATCTATTTTGGTAAAACGCCATATGGATAATACCAACACCTATACCAAAAAATCAGTTAGAAAACTATTAAGGAATATAGGTGAGGAAAATTTATTAAATCTCTTTAAGCTCCAAAGGGCAGATGTGATGTCTACCAAACATGCTGATGACTCAAATATTGATTTGGGCCTAGATTTATTAAAAGAGATAAAAAATGATGATATACCAACAAGTAAAAGCCAAATAAAAATAAATGGCAATGACTTAAAAAAAATGGGTTTCAAAGAAGGAAAAGAATTGGGAAAAGCCCTCAATAATATAGAAAATTTAATCTATGATGAAAAATTAAAAAATAATAAAGAAGACATTATAAACTACATTAAATCTAGTCTTTTAAGTGTTGATTGATAGACATAGATGTAGTATATTAAACAAATGAGTAGCTATATAAGCAGGAGGAAGAAATGACAGAATTAAAATCTCATGATAATAACATTGCAAAATTTGAATTTGACGTAAAATATGATGACTTTGCAAAGGCTGTAGATACAGTTTACAAAAGAAACAAAAAAAGATACAGAATTGATGGATTTAGGGCAGGACATGTTCCAAGAAAAGTATTAGAAAAAATGTACGGTCCAGAAATCTTCTATGATGAAGCTATCCAAATTGTGTTCCCAGAACCATACGAAGCTGCAGTAGAAGAATTAGGTCTTGAACCAATCGACCAACCATCAGTTGACCTTGATGATATAGAAAAAGATAAAGATATTACTTTCAAAGTTGAAGTAGAAACAAAACCACACCCAACTTTAGGAGATTACAGCGAATTAATCATTGAAGATATTTCAGCAGAAGTAACTGATGAAGATATAGATGCAGAACTATCTCGTCAACAAGAAGAAAATGCTAGACTAATTCCAGTTGAAGATGGCGAAGCAAAAATGGGTGATACAGTAAATATCGACTTTGATGGCTTCCTAGATGGGGAAAGATTTGAAGGCGGAAAAGCTGAAGATTATGATCTAGAATTAGGTTCAAAAACATTTATTGAAGGCTTTGAAGAACAAGTTGTAGGGCACAAAGCAGGCGATAAATTTGATGTAAATGTAACTTTCCCAGAAGATTACCAAGCAAAAGAATTCCAAGGTAAAGAAGCTAAATTTGAAGTAGAAATTAACTCAATTACTACAAAAGAATTACCAGAACTAGATGATGAATTTGCAATGGATATTTCTGAATTCGAAACTCTTGATGAATTAAAAGCTGACTTAAGAGAAAAACTAAAAGAAGATAAAGAAAACTTTGCAACAAACATGAAACAAAACCAAGCAATCGATGCTCTTGTAAAAGCAAGTGAAGTTTCAACACCAGAATCTCTAGTAAAACAAGAAATCGATGTTGAAATGCAAAACCTTGACCAAAGATTACAACAAATGGGTATCGGTCTTGCTCAATATATAGAAATGACACAAATGGACATCAACCAAGTTAGAGAACAATACAGAGCTCAAGCAGAAGATAGAGTTAAAGCAAATCTTGTAATTGATGAAGTAGCTTTAAAAGAAGGTTTCGATGTTACTGATGATGAAATTGAAGAAGAAATCAACGAATCAGCAAAAATGTATGGTGTAGATGATATCGACAAATTCAAAGAAATCTTTAGAAAAAATGTATCAGAAGATACAATCAAAGAAAATATCAAACGTCGTAAGGCTGTAGAACTTTTAGTTAAAAATGCAAAAGCCCTACCACACGAAGAATATCACAAAGCAGTTGGCGATGATCATGACCACAACCACGACCATGACCACAGCGAAGATTCTAAAGAAAGCGAAGAAAACTAAGATATCATCCTTAATTAAAGTAAGGAGATTATATGCAAACTAGAAATTACTTAGTACCAACAGTTGTAGAATCAACAAACAAAGGCGAAAGAGCCTATGACATATATTCTAGACTTCTAAAAGATAGGATAATTTTCCTATCAGGGGAAGTAAATGATCAAATGAGTGATATTATCATTGCTCAATTACTATTCCTAGAAAGTGAAGATCCAGATAAGGACATCCAATTTTATATCAACTCTCCAGGTGGGGTTGTAACAAGTGGTCTTGCCATTTTTGATACAATGAATTACATCAAACCAGATGTATCAACAATTTGTATCGGACAAGCAGCATCTATGGGTGCAGTTTTACTTTCATCAGGTGCAAAGGGTAAGAGATTTTCTCTACCAAACTCAAATATCATGATCCACCAACCAAGCGGTGGTGCCCAAGGACAAGCATCTGACATTGTAATCCAAGCTGAACAAATCTTAAAAATAAAAGATAGACTAAACCATATCTTAGCTGAAAATACAGGCCAAGACTTAGAAAAAATTGAAAAAGATACTGATCGTGACTTTGCCATGACAGCCCAAGAAGCTTTAGAATATGGCCTAATCGATCAAGTTATTGAAAGTAAGTAGGAAATAGATGGCAAACTTCGAAGGTGAAGATGTTAAATGCTCGTTTTGTGGCAAAGATAGTTCTCAGGTAGAACGCATCATTGCAGGTCCAGATGCCTACATTTGCAATGAATGTGTAAGTCTTTGCGACGAGATAATAAATGCAGAAGTAAAATTTGATGAAAACTACTTTGATGAAAATGGTGAGGTAGACTTATCCACTCCAGCAGAAATAAATGATTTTTTAAATGAATATGTAATAGGCCAAGACGCAGCCAAAAAGACCTTGGCAGTAGCAGTTTATAACCACTACAAGAGGATAAATGCAAATGATAGCGACCTTGATGAAGTAGAGCTATCAAAATCAAATATCCTTATGCTAGGGCCAACAGGTTCAGGAAAAACACTCCTAGCCCAAACCCTTGCTCGTAAATTAAATGTTCCATTTGCAATTGCAGATGCAACAAGCCTTACCGAAGCAGGTTATGTGGGTGAGGATGTAGAAAACATCATTTTAAAATTAATCCAAGCTGCAGATTACAATATAGAAGCTGCAGAGCATGGAATAATATATGTGGATGAGATAGATAAAATCACTCGTAAAAGTGAAAATCCTTCTATAACTCGTGATGTATCTGGTGAAGGTGTCCAACAAGCCCTATTAAAATTAATTGAGGGAACTGAGGCAAATGTTCCACCACAAGGTGGTAGGAAACACCCAAGCCAAGAATATATCCAAGTTGATACTAGCAATATTTTATTCATATTAGGTGGAGCCTTTGATGGCATAGAAGATATAATTAATCGACGCCAAGCTCAAAAAACTATAGGTTTTGGTGCAGAACTAGTTGCAGCTAACCACAAGGCAAATCTTAAGGATGTAAATACCGAAGATTTACTAAAATTTGGTCTAATTCCAGAATTTATAGGTAGGGTGCCAATAATTGTAACCCTAGATAGTCTAAATGAAGATGCCCTAATCCGTATCCTAAAAGAGCCAAAAAATTCACTAATCAAACAATACCAAAAATTATTTGAATTAGATAATGTAAAACTTACATTTGAAGAAAAGGCCTTACATGAAATAGCCCAAAAAGCAATTGAACAAAAAACGGGTGCACGTGGACTTAGGACTATATTAGAAGATTTACTTTTAGATGTGATGTATGAAATCCCATCAAAAACTGATATAAAAGAAGTAGTTGTTACAAAAGATTCTATTAAGGATCACTCAAAACTTAAATATAAGAAAAGATAAGTAGAGGGAGTGGCTAGCCATTCCCTTTTTTAAACGGGAGTTAAAAATGGCAGATGTTTATAAAGTAAGCACAAATGAATATCCACTAGTTCCACTTAGGGGGCTATGGGCATTCCCAAATACTATTTTAAATTTTGATTGTGCTAGACCTATATCAAAAAATGCTATTGAAGATGCAAATATAAGAAACAAAGAAGTATTTTTAGTCAATCAAAAAAATGTTTTTGATGAAAATCCAACAACTGATGCCCTTTACGATTATGGTATGGTTGTTAGCATCAAAGAATCATTTAGTTTGCCAAATGGAGACATCAGAGTTTATGTCCAAGCAAAGGCAGTTGCAAAAATAAATGAAATCAAACTTGGAGAAGGATTCTATAAGGTTAATGTTGAAGAATACGAATACATCGAGGCAAACGAAGAGGAATCGAATAAAAAAGAAGCCTTAAGAAAGCTTTTGATAGAAGATTTTAAATCCTATATCGAACTTGATGGCAATAATATTGATGAATCTGTATTTTCTGTAGGGGAAGTCTATAACCTTCACAGACTTGCCGACATAATTATATATCATTTGGACTTAAAGGCAGATGAATATTATGGACTACTAAAAGAACTTGATGCAGAAAAACGCTTAACCCTTCTTCATAGCATATTATCAAAAGAAATAGAACTTAAAAATTTAAGTTTAGAAATTGACCAAGAAGTCCAAGATAATATCAACCAATCTCAAAAAGAATATTATCTTAGAGAAAAAATCGAGGTCATCCGCCGCGAACTTAGCGAAGCAAATGGCGAGTTTGAAAGTGAAGCCATGGAACTTGCAGCTAAAATTAACAAATTAAAAATAGATAAGGAAAGCAAAAATGCTCTATTAAAGGATGCAGAAAGACTAGACTCTATCCCAGAAATGAGTCCGGACTATGGGGTTTTAAGTGCATATTTAGATTTTGCAGTAAATCTGCCTTGGAGCAAAAAAAGTAAGGATGTTCTTGATATTAAAAGGGCAGAGACTGTTCTTGATGAGGACCACTATGGTCTAGATGAAGTAAAAGAACGTATCCTAGAGTCTATTGCTGTGAGGATAAAAAATAAAAATAACCAAGGAACGGTTATTTGCCTTGTAGGCCCTCCAGGAGTTGGTAAGACCTCTATTGCAAAATCAATTGCAAGAGCCCTAGACCGAGAATTTGTATCAATGCGTCTGGGCGGGGTGACTGATGAAAGTGAAATTCGTGGACATAGAAGAACTTATGTTGGAGCAATGGCTGGCAGACTTTTATCAAATATAAACCGTGTTGGTGTTAAAAATCCAGTTTTCCTTTTAGATGAAATCGACAAACTAGGATCAGATTTTAGGGGAGATCCATCATCAGCCCTACTTGAAGTCCTAGATCCAGAACAAAATGATAAATTTATCGACAGATACCTAGATATAGCATTTGATTTGTCAGATGTATTTTTCATAACAACTGCAAATGACCCAAATGAAATCCCAGATGCCCTTTATGATAGGTTAGAGATGATTGAAATTTCTGGTTACACTCAAAGTGAGAAGCTAAATATTGCCAAAAAATATCTAGTTTCTAAAGAAATGGAAAAAAATGGCTTAAATGAAGATGAACTTTCTATTTCTGATGCTGTGCTTGAAGCAATCATCAAAAATTATACAAGGGAAGCTGGAGTACGCGAGCTTGAAAGACTTATTGCAAAGATTTGTAGACGCGCAGTAAAAGAAATCCTAGAAGGCAAAGACCAAGTTCGTGTTACTATGGCAAATTATAGCAAATACCTTGGCAAAGAAAGATTTTTCGAAGACCATATTTCAAGAGAAAGCAAGGTTGGAGTAGTAAATGGACTTGCGTGGACTTCAGTTGGCGGTACTATGCTAACAATAGAAGCAAATGTTATGGAAGGTAAGGGAAATGTCGAATTTACTGGATCCCTTGGGGATGTCATGAAAGAATCTGGCCAGGCGGCTATGACCTACATCAGATCAAATGCAAAAGAACTTGGCATTCGTGGCAAATTTTACGATAATAAAGACATTCACGTCCACATACCGGAAGGAGCAACACCAAAAGACGGTCCATCAGCAGGTATTACAATGACAACTGCCATGGTTTCATCTCTAACTGGCAAAAAAGTTAGAAATGACATTGCCATGACTGGTGAAGTGACCATAACCGGTGATGTGCTTCCAATAGGTGGGCTAAAAGAAAAAGCACTTGCTGCCTATTCTTACGGCATCAGTGATGTAATCATTCCAAAAGAAAATAAAAGAGATACCGAAGATATTCCAAAAGAAATTAGGGATAAGATTAACTTTATAGAAGTTTCCAACGTTTCTGAAGTTATAGATAGGGCCTTGATATGAAATTTAAAGAAATTGAATTAGAACAAGTTGCAGGATTTAAATCCCAATGGCCAGATGAATCAATTGAAGAAATTGCCTTTGTTGGCCGCTCAAATGTGGGCAAGTCCTCATTTATTAATGCTTTTTTAGGCAGGAAAAACTTAGCAAGAACTTCCTCCAAACCAGGCAAAACTCGTACTATAAATTTTTATAATATTGATAAAAAATTTAGATTGGTAGATTTGCCGGGCTATGGTTATGCAAAAGTTTCTAAAACTGAAAAAGCAAAATGGGATAAGCTAATCAACGAATACCTCCACCAAAGAGAAAATTTAAAAGAAGTTTTTCTTTTGGTAGATATTCGTCACGAGCCAACACAATTAGACTTACAAATGTATGAATGGATACTGGAATCAGGTTTTACAGGATTTGTAATTGCAACAAAATATGATAAAATTTCTAAAAACCAACTTACAAAACATATCAAAGCTATAAAAAACAAATTAAATATAGATGATGAGGGTCTAATCTTTGCCTATTCATCAGAAAACAAACACAACATATCAGTTATCCATGAACAAGTTGATGTTATTGTAAATAGTTAATTTAAGAAAACCGGCATTCAGCCGGTTTTTTAGTATTTATACTTATTATTTTTTATATGTGAATTCTTCTATAGTTTTATATTCACCATTAATTTCTTTTCCAGATTCTTTGTTGATCCTAGTTCCCTTAAGAACAAAGTTTATTATATCTGCATTTTTTATTTCATCTAAAGTCATATCTGAAAAGTCTTTGTTGTAAATAAAAGTTACTTCACCATTTTCGTTTATTCTTTCATCAAGTAATAAAGTTTTTCCTTCGTTATTGGTTCCCTCGATTTGATAATAATAGTCTGTTTCAAGGTTTTTAATAATAGCAGTCATAGTAATTGGATTTAACTTCATTAGAGAAATCACTGATCCATTTTTTAAATTTTGATCTTTTGCAAAGATTACATTTTCTTCATTAACTGTATTTGTACTAGCTTTAGTTGATATTATTTCAATTGAATTACCATTAGTATAATAAAGGTCAACATCAGCATTATTAAGAGTTGGAAATTCTTTATCAAAATTTATCATGCTAACTTCGGGTATTGTTTTTCCATCTTCTAATAGGCCAGAACTTCTAGAGCTACCCAAAGCCTTGTATGTTACTCCATCTACAACAATTTTATAAACACTAGCTTCATTTTCTGAAAGTTGACTTTCCATAGATCCATCAATATCTCTAAGGGTATTTATAAATGCTTTATTATCTTCAAAAGCAATATTTTCTATTACAAAAGTATCATTGCCCACAGTTACTGGTTTATGTAACTCTGTTACATATTTATAAGAATCAGGGCTTGCACCAAAGGCATCCATCATTGAAACTTTAATATCTGTCGTAAATTTTTGTACTTCAGCCCTTACTGATGGTGTCATTAGACCTGCAAAGAGTAGGACTGCTGCGGCACTAGCTATAAATTTCTTTTTAGTATCTTTTTTTGCATAAGATTTAGCTGTTTTTTTCATCTTTACCCTTTCTATATCATTTAATTTTACAGAATCTACTTCAAAATCCATGTCGTTTATTTTATCGTATATATTAGTCATATCTACCTCCTAGTTGTAATTTTAGTTTCTTTTTAGACCTTGAAACCTTATTGTAAAGTCTGTCTTTAGGAATTTCTGTTATTTTTGATAGATCATCATAGGAATAGCCTTCTACAAATAGTTTTTTAAAGATTTCTCTATCTTCATCACTTAAGAGTTTTAGAATTTCTTGGCTTTCATCTATTGACAAGTCTTCTTCAATACAAACATTATTTTCAACTTGGCTAAGCTCAATACTCTTATGGCGATTTTCTTTTCTAATAGCATCAATGGCCTTATATTTAGCAACACCGGCACACCAGTTTTTAAAAGAAGATCTGCTTTCATCAAAAGAATCTATATTATCCCAAATAGCAAGTAGGGTATCATTTAATATTTCTATAACAAGCTCGTCTCTTTTTCCAATAGTTTTTACAATACTTGCCTTAAGGATACCACCATACTTATTTATAAATTCATTTAAATAAGGCTCTTTTCGCTTCTTTATCCCGGATATTATTTTTTTATCATCCATATATCCTCCTTTGTCTATATATTCGTAAGGGGAAGGTAAAATCTATCATTTAGAAAATTATATAGTATTATTTTAAATAATCATAGACAATAACTTAAGTTGAACATTTTTTATAGTTATTAATCAAAATATTATGTGAATATTTTGTTTTGCAAAATATTGTTTATCTTTTATAACTATATGCTTTATCACATTGCACAAAGTAAAATTATTTGATAAAATATTTTCATAAGTAAAATTTGAGGAGGAGTTATGAAAAAAAATAGAATTTTACCTTACATATTATCAATGTCACTAATTCTTTCTGCATGTGGAGCAAACAACACAGCACAAGATAGTGAAGAAACATCTACTGAAACAACAGTAAGCGAGCAATCGACTGAAGATACAAAAAAAGTAGATGAAGGCAAAGAAGAAGAAAAAGACGCAGAAAAAGAAACAGCTGAAGTTGATCCAGATGCTTCTGAAGGAAAAGCTAAGGGTTACAAGGGTGATGTAATCGCTCATGTTAGCTTTGATGGAGATAAAATCTCAAATATTCATGTAGACCATGAAGAAACAGAAGGTCTTGGAGCAACTGCAATCGATAAAATGGTGCCAGAAATTATTGAAAACCAATCAGTAAACATCGATTCTGTATCAGGAGCAACAAGTTCGTCAACAGCACTTATAGAAGCAGTTTCAGCTGCAATTACTGCAAGTGGACACAATATTGAAGACTACCAAGAGGATTTTACAAGTGCTGATAAAGAAAGAACTGATGCTACAAAAGATGTAGATGTTGTAGTAGTTGGTGGTGGTGGAGCTGGATTTGCAGCAGCAGTTACAGCAAAAGAAAATGGGGCAAATGTAGTTTTACTAGAAAAATTACCACAAGTTGGTGGAAATACTCTAATTTCAGGTGGAGAATACGCAGCTCCAGCAAATGAACTTCAAGAAAAAGAAAACATTGAAGATAGCAAAGAATTATTTGCAGAAGATGTAAAAAAAGCTGGGGGAAATGAAGAATTAATCGATGCCCTAGCTGAACATGCAACAGAAGATGCTTACTGGCTACGTGATGATATAGGTGTAGAATGGCTAGATAGCTTAATGTTCTTTGGTGGCCACTCAGTAAAAAGATCACTTATTCCAGCAGCTCACTCAGGTAATGAATTAATTAAAAATTATCTAAAAAAATGTGAAGAACTAGGCATAGAAGTAATTACAGAGGCAGATGTAAAAGAAATTCTTACAGAAGATGGCAAAGTTGCAGGTGTAAAAGCTGAAACACCAGATGAAAACCTAACAGTAAATGCAAAATCTGTAGTACTTGCAACAGGTGGATTCGGTGCAAATGATGAAATGACTTACGAAAATGACCACGAAATCGATGAGCACGTTCAGTCAACAAACTCACCAGGAGCAACAGGTGATGGTATCGTAATGGCAGAAGCACTTGGTGCTGATACAGTTGATATGGACAAAATTCAACTTTACCCAGTATGTGACCCAGAAACAGGTAGACTACTTTATGTAGGTGATACAAGATTAGTTGGTGGGGCACTTCTAGTAAACAAAGAAGGAAACAGATTTGTAGAAGAACTTGCAACCAGAAGAGAAATCTCACTAGCAATTAAAGAACAAACAGACCACGTTGGTTACCTAATCTGGGATGAAAAATCAAACGAAACTACAGGAACAATGGCATCAAACCCACAAGAAGCTGAAGAACAATTTGAAAAAGGCAATCTTGTAAAAGCTGATACAATCGAAGAATTAGCAGACCACTTTGATTTAGACAAAGACCAGCTATTAAAAACAGTAGAAACATTTAACGAAAACTCTAAAAAAGAAGAAGACCCAGACTTCAACCTAAGAATGTTAGGCTGGACAATAGAAGAAGGTCCATTCTACATGCTAAAAGCAGCTCCAGCAGTACACCACACAATGGGTGGACTAAAAATAAACACAGAAGCAGAAGTTTTAACAAAAGATAATAAATGGATAGAAGGTCTATATGCAGCAGGAGAAGTTACAGGCGGTATCCACGGAGAAAACAGACTCGGATCAGCAGCTATAGCAGATATAACAGTATATGGTAGAATAGCAGGTAAAAACGCTGCAGAATTTGCAAAATAAATAAAAAAAGAGTAGCCCATGTGGCTACTTTTTTTCTACAAAAAAACCAGGATTAACCTGGCATATATTATTCAGCAAATTCTATATTTCCATCTTCAAGCTTTGCAATTCTAGCAAGAGAATATACTTCAACATCCATATCTTCGATTAATTTACGACCATTTGAGAATGATTTTTCAATTACTATTCCACAACCTACTGGGTTTGCACCTGCTTGGCGGATGATTGCAATCATTCCTTTGGCAGCTTGGCCATTTGCAAGGAAGTCATCAATCATTAGTACATTTTCACCTTCGTTGATAAACTCTTTATTTACGATTAATTCATTCATTACCTGTTTTGTAAATGAAAATACGCTTGAGTGGTAAACGTCTTCGCTTGTTGTTAGAGATTGTTTTTTACGTCCAAAAACACATTTTACTCCAAGCTCACTTGCAGTTGCTAATGCTGGTGCAATACCAGATGATTCTACTGTGAATACCTTGTCTATTTGTCTGTCTTTGAAGTGCTCAGCAAATTCTTTGCCCATTTTTGAAATTAATTCTACATCGATTTGTTGGTTTAAAAAAGAATCTACTTTTAATATATCATCACTAAGAACTACACCTTCTTCTAGGATTTTTTCTTTTAATTCTCTCATTCTTACTCCTTATTTAGATTTATGTATAACTTATTATTACTATTATAAGGATAAAATCCCAAATAGTCAAAGACTTCACATTTCCTTTTATAGATACCCCAATCAACTTGGGTAAAATAATAATATGAACAGTTTAGAATTTAGTAAAGATTTAATAAAATTTATTGATGAGAGTCCCTTAAATTATTTTGCAGTTGCAAATGCAAAAAAAATTTTAATTGCCAATGGTTATAAAGAGCTAAAAGAAAATGAAAAATGGGAGATAGAAGATAAGGGGAAATATTTTGTGACCCGTAATGACACAGCTCTTATTGCCTTTACAGTGGGCGAAGATTTGACAAAAGGTTTTGATATTATTGGATCACACACCGATAGCCCTACCTTTAAGGTAAAATCAAATGCTGAAGTAAATGATAGCGGATATTTAAAAATAAATATTGAACCCTATGGTGGGATGATTTATTCTACTTGGACAGATAGAACCTTATCTCTGGCAGGAAAAGTTTCCTACAAAAAGGATGGAGAAATTAAAAGTGAATTGGTAAATATAGACAAAGACTTACTAACCATTCCAAATGCAGCCATCCATATGAATAGGGAAGTAAATAAGGGATTTGAACTAAATCCTCAAAACCACCTATATCCAATAATTCAAACCATAGAAGAAAATTTTGAAAAAGGATACTTGGAAAAATTATTGGCAGAAGAAATTGGCATAAATGCTGATGAGATTTTGGATTTTGACTTAGGACTTTATGATAGGCAAAAGGGTGCAATAATAAATAACATGTACCAAATTGGCAGAATCGATAACCTAGGATCAGTCCATGCCTCACTAATGGCTCTTGTGGATGCTGATGCAAGTAAAAATAATGTTTTAGTTTTAAACGACAATGAAGAAATAGGGTCCAGAGCACCAACAGGTGCCTTTTCTCCATTTTTAAGAGATACCTTAAAAAGACTCTGTGATAATCGTGAGCTTGATGATGAAGATTTTTATATTGCCCTAGCAAATACTTATCTAATATCAGCTGACCAGGCCCATGCCATCCACCCAAATTTTAAGGAATATCATGATCCTACTAATCCAATTAAAATGAATGAGGGATTGGTTATAAAAACTGCAGCAAATGGAGCTTATTCTTCAAACATTGCTTCAAATGCAAGACTAATAGATCTAGCAAATAGCATTGACTGCAAAATCCAAAAATTTCACAATAGAAATGACAAGGCTGGGGGATCTACAATAGGTCCAATTGCATCAACAGGTCTTGGAATAAATTCTATAGATGTTGGTGAGCCAATACTTGCCATGCACTCAATAAGAGAGCTTGGCGGTATAGAAGACCACTATGATGCCTACAAAATATATAAGGCATTTTATGAAACAAATTTATAAGGAGAATATTTATGGCAATAATGGAAATATGCTTAATACCAATTGGTACAAAGGAAACTTCAGTTAGTAAATATGTAGCGACTGCTAGCAAGGTTTTAGAGGCAGAGGGTGTAAAACACAAACTAAATCCTATGGGTACAGTAATTGAAGCAGATGCTGATAAATGTTTTGAAATAGCAAGAAAAATGCAAGAAGAAGTATTTAAAGCTGGATCTGACCGTGTTTACACAGTTATAAAAATGGATGATAGACGTGATGAAAATCACGATATGGAATACAAGGTAAAATCAGTTGAAGAAAAAATGTAAAAAAAGATTGCCATTAAATTTGGCAATCTTATTTTAATTTACATGAATAATGGAAGTATATATCTTAATAAAAATACTACTGCAAGTCCATATACTAATGGGCTCACTTCTTTGCCTCTGCCTGTTAGAAGTTTGATACCAGCATAAGAAATCATACCAAATGAGATACCCTCTGCAATAGAATATGTTGCAGGCATCATTAAAATTGTCATAAATGCTGGGAATGCTTCTGTAATGTCTGAGAAATTAATTTCTACAACTGTTGAAAGCATAAATAATCCAACCACTACTAAGGCTGCAGCTGTTGATTGGGCAGGTATTATTGAAAATAGTGGGAAGAAGAAGGCTGCAATTGCAAAACAAATAGCAGTTGAAAGTGTAGTTAATCCAGTTCTTCCACCTTCTGCTACACCAGCAGAGCTTTCTACAAAAGTTGTAATTGTGGAAGTTCCTAAAAGTGAACCAAATGTTGTACCAACTGCATCTGCTAAAAGTGCCTTTGATCCATCAGCTAAGTTTCCATTTTCATCAAGCATTTTTGCCTTTGTAGCAACACCTGTAAGAGTTCCTAGAGTATCGAAAATATCTACAAACAAAAATGAGAAAAGTACTGAAAACATCTCAAAAGAAAAAACTTTTGAAAAGTCTAATTTAAAGGCAATTGGAGCAACAGATGGTGGGCGAGATACAATTGCATTACCATCTGGAAGTGCTGTTACTCCAAGAAATAGTGATACAACTGTAGATGCAAGAATACCCCAAAGTAAGGCACCCTTTACATTTCTAGCTGTAAGAACAACCATAATTACGAGGGCAAAAAAGAATACAAAACCTTCTTTTGATGCAATATTGCCAAGTTCTAGAGAAATATCACCAACTCCGACAATACCAGCATTGATTAAACCAATAAGTGCTATAAATAAACCGATAGCAACTGAAACTGCTTTCTTAAGATTGATTGGAATAGCATTAAATAATGCCTCTCTGATACCTGTAAAGGATAAAACTATAAAAATAAGACCTTCTAAAAATACTGCCGTAAGTGCAAACTGCCAGCTCATCCCCATTTGGTTAACTACTGTATACGCAAAAAATGCATTTAATCCCATTCCTGCAGATAAACCAAAAGGCATATTTGCATAAAATGCCATGATTAGCATAGCAACTAATGAAGCTAATATAGTAGCAGTAAATACAGCACCTGCATCCATGCCAGCATCGGAAAGTATAGCAGGGTTAACAGCTAGGATATAGCTCATAGTCATAAAAGTAGTAATACCAGCCATGATTTCTGTTTTTTGGTCTGTACCATGTTCGCGTAACTTAAAAGCACGCTCGTTAAACGACTCAAATGCCATTATTTCCTCCTTATTTATAAATGATACAGACCTATTATACACAATTTATTTATTTTTGCGAAAAATCTTTATTTTTATTTTTTCTCAACTATAATAAATATATAACTTATGGAGGATATATGAGTACTAAAAACCTTATACAATTAATTGTCATAATTGTAGGAATTATTTTATCAGCGTTTTTCTCATCGTCGGAAACTGCGCTTACTAGTGTAAATATTTTCAAAATCAGGCAAATGGAAAAAAATGGAGTTGAAAAAGCTCCTTTAGTTAGAAAATTGGTAGATAATATTGGTTCGGTCCTAACTACAATTTTAATTGGAAATAATATTGTAAATATAGTAACAACTACAATTGCAACCATATTTTTTACAGAAGTCATGGGGCCAAAGGGTGCGGTAATTTCACCGATTATCCTAACGATAGTTGTACTTATATTTGGAGAGGTTACTCCAAAAAATATTGCAGCAGCAAATAGTGAAAAATTAGCCCTCGCTGTAGCCAGACCTATAAGATTACTCGATATTGTCTTAAAGCCAATAAATTTTATTTTAGGGAAAATTACGGGTGCTATTACTAAAGTATTTGTTGGAGAAGAAGAGGAGTCAAGTCTGGTTACAGAAGAAGATTTAAAAACTATTGTGGATGTTTCTGAAGAACAAGGGGTTATCAATAACGAAGAAAGTGAAATGATTAACAATGTGTTTGAGTTTGGTAATTCATATGTTTCTGATATAATGACTGCCAGAACAAATATGGAGGCCATTTCTATCGAATCAGACCAAGAAGAATTAAACGAGATGCTAAAAGAAACAAATCATTCTAGGATACCTGTTTATGGAAAAAATATCGACAATATTTTGGGCATTCTACATATGAAAGATATAGTTTCTGCTATTGCAGATGGTAAAGAATTAAATCTAGAAGAAATAATTCGACCAGCATACTATGTTTATGATAATATGCACATTTTTGACCTTTTTACCAATATGAGATCAGAAAATGTTTCTCTTGCAATTGTAATTGACGAATATGGTGGAACTAGTGGACTGGTTACAATTGAGGATATAGTTGAGGAATTGGTTGGAGAAATCGATGATGAATACGATAAGGATGAGAAGGATATTTTCAAACTTACAGAAAATTCTTATTTGGTAAAACCAGCCCTCCACCTAAGCGATTTTAATGATTATTTTAACTTAGAACTTGAAGAAATAAAAAATGACTCCATTGGTGGCTATGTAATTGATTACTTATCAAGGATTCCTGAGCAGGGAGATAGTATTGAAGTAGATAATATTAAAATTACTGTAGATGAAGTAGATAGATATAAGATAGAAATGTTAAAGGTAGAATTTATTTAAGGAGAGATAATGAAAGATACAGTTTATGTAAGTGGGCACAAAAATCCCGATACAGACTCAATTATTTCTGCAATTTGCTATGCAGATTTAAAAAATAGACTGGGAGATGTGGATGCTATTCCAATTAGACTTGGAAAATTAAATCAAGAAACCAAATTTGTCCTAGATTATTTTGGAGTAGAAGCCCCTATTTTAAAAGAGTCTATGATTTTGCAGGTAAGCGATTTAAATATAGATAAGTCTTACGCAATAGATCCATCAATTCCTGTAAGGGTTGCCTGGGATATTTTCCAAGAAGGTCTTACAAATTCCCTTGCTGTTGTTGATAATGAAGGAAAAATAATTGGTATTGCTTCCCTTTCAAATATTACAAAATCTTATATGGATGTTTGGGATGATAAAATCATAGGCAGAGCTAATACACCGATTGAAAATATTATTGATGTCTTATCAGCAAAAATCTTATCTCTACCAGAAAATCAAAGACCCTTTGATGGTAAGATGACTGTTATGGCCATGAATGATGACAATCAAGAATTTGATAATTATTTTAGCCAGGGTGATATAGTTATAGTTGGTAATCGAATTGATTATATGGAGTATTTAATTACCCGCAAAGTTTCCCTTGTTATTTTGACAAATGGATCAACTATTGATGAAGATTTGATAGATTATGCCATGGAAAATGATGTTACAATTTTATCTACCGAATATAATACATTTATGACATCACGTTTGCTTCCAATGACCATACCAGTAAGCCATGTAATGACTGAAGATGACTTAGTTTATTTTTCAACCACTGATACCATAGATTTAGTGCGTGAAACAATGGCAAAATCTAGATTTAGATCATATCCAGTAGTTGATGAAAATAAAAAAGTAATTGGTTCTATATCAAGATACCATCTTATTTCATCAAATATGAAAAAATTGATTTTGGTTGACCACAACGAAAAAAACCAATCAATTGATGATATAGACCAGGCAGAAATTATAGAAATCATAGACCATCACAGGGTCGCAAATATATATACAACTGCACCTTTATTTTATAGGGCAGAGCCAGTGGGATCTACTGCTACAATTATTTCTGAAATGTATCTTGAATCTGGGCTTAGACCATCAAAAGAAATTGCAGGACTGCTTTGTGCAGCAATTATTTCTGATACATTGCTATTTAGGTCACCAACAACAACAGATGTTGACCGCCGCATTTTGGATAGGATGAGTAAGATTGCAGACTTAAACCCAGAAGAATTTGCAAATCAAATGTTTAAAGCTGGTACAAGTCTCAAAGAAAAATCTCCAACAGACATTGTAGAAGGAGATGTAAAAACTTTCACAATAAATGGGGAAGATGTTAGAGTTGGCCAAGTGATGACCATGAATCCAGAAGAACTAGAACCACTTCGTGATGAGATTACAAAGCTCATGCAAGAAAAAATTGAGACAAAGGGAGAAACTACCTTTGTTTTAGTACTAACAGATATATTTAATGAAACTAGTGAGCTTTTGGTAGTGGGAGACCACATAGAAGACATTGAAGAAGAATTTGGCAATAAAGTAAAAAATGGCACCATTTCTGCTCCAGGAGTTCTTAGCCGTAAAAAACAAGTAATTCCAAGACTTACAAATGCATTTATGAAAGCAAATTAAAATCTCCTAGCTTAGGCTAGGATTTTTTAAATTTTAAAGCATATGGGGTAATAATTTAAAAGGAGTGTGAGCTTATGGATGAAATAATGGATTTGTATGATGCAAATAGGCAAAAAACTGAAAAAACTTATGTTAGGGGAACAGCCCAACCCAAGGGATTTTATAGGATGGTGGTCCATGTATGCATTTTTAATAGTGAGGGCGAACTTTTAATCCAACAGCGTACTTACAATAAAAAAATGCCTGGCCTTTGGGATGTAACTTGCGGTGGAGCAGTATCTACATGTGAATCATCAGCTATCGGAGCCCAAAGAGAATTGTTTGAAGAACTTGGAATAAAGATTGATTTTACAAATATCAGACCAAGCCTAACTGCAAATTTCCCATTAGGATTTGATGATTTTTATGTCCTACATGCGGATATAAATTTGGATGATTTAATCTTGCAAGAAGAAGAAGTAGCAGATGCCAGATGGGAAAATCTTGAAGGAGTCCTTGCCCTAAGAAGGGCCAATAAATTTGTGAACTATAAGGAATCTTTTTTAAGATTTTTATTTGATTTAAGCCTTGATAATAGATATGTTGAGATATAAAAAAACTCGAAGCTTTTAGCCTCGAGTTTTATTTATTTAATTCCTCAAGTAGGTATTCTGGATCCATGCCGTGTACCATGCATGCTTCATCAAGTGTTTCATATAATGATGATGGACATGATATACAACCCATACCTGCCATAAGGAGTGTGTTTATAGTTTCTGGTTTTGCTTGAATAATCTCACCGATTAGCATATCGCGTGTGATTTCAACTTTGCCAGTTGTTTGTTTTGTATCTTCCATATTTATGCCCCCTTTTTCTAATATAATGGTACTTCAAAAACAGTTATTAGCAAGTGGTTTACTAGGGATTATGTTTTTTGTTGACAATTAGTATAATAATAGAAAATCATAGAAAGGTCAATATTATGGATCAAAAAAAGAAATTAACAGAAGAAATTTTAAAATTAAGAGAGGAATTAAAGGAAAAAAATGAAATGATAAATAATTTGGGTAAAAGTGTTTCTTTTTTCCAATTACTTGTCATACCCCTTATAGCATCAACTATTTCTACACTCATTGTCAAACAATTTTCCCTTACTACTAATCAAAGTGTAGGTTTTTTTATAGTTATATTTATCTTAAGTTTAATTTTTGTAACAATGATAAATAAAAATAAATTAGCTAAGAGAAAAGATGAGCTTATAAAAGAAAGGATGGCCATTCAGAAAGAACTAGTAGCTAAAGGAAAAGAGCTAAGTCAAATTGAAAATTAAAGTCTACTTAGTATAATATTAGCAGTTAGACACATAGAGTGCTAAGGAGGAAGAAATTGAAACAAGAATTTAAAGCTGAAGCCAAAAAAGTCATGGATTTGATGATTAATTCTATTTATACCAACAAGGAGATATTCTTAAGAGAATTAATCTCAAATGCATCCGATGCTTTGGACAAATTATATTACAAAGACTTAAAATCAGACAATGACACACAAAAAGATGATTATTATATAGAAATTATTCCAAATAAAGAAAATCGTAGCTTGACCATAAAAGATACCGGGATTGGTATGGATGAAGAGGATTTAATAGAAAATCTAGGAACAATTGCCAAATCTGGCACTGAATCATTTAAAAACTCAGTAGAAAATTCTGACATAAAAGATTTGATAGGGCAATTTGGTGTAGGATTTTATTCTGCATTTATGGTGGCTGATAAGGTTACTGTAAAAACTAAGAAATTTGGGCATGAAACTGGATACCTTTGGGAAAGTGAGAATGCTGATGGTTTTGAAATATCAGAAACCGATAAAGATGACCAAGGTACAGAAATTACACTTTTCCTAAAAGAAAACACAGAAGATGAAAACTATGATGAATATCTCGACCAATTTAGAATTAGAAATTTAGTAAGCAAATACTCAAACTACATCCGTTATCCAATCAAAATGGAAGTTACAAAAACCAGACTTTCTGAGGATAGCACCGATGAGGATCCAAAATATGAAGATTATAAAGAACTTGATGTTCTAAATTCTGAAACACCAATTTGGAAAAAAAATAAAAGTGAATTATCAGATGAGGACTATATTGGATTTTACCAAGACCAACACTTTGGCTTTGATGAGCCACTTTCATGGCTTCACTTTGCTGCTGAAGGAACAGTTCAATTTAAGGCCCTAATCTACATTCCAAAAAAAGCTCCATTTGATTATTACTCAAAAGATTATCAAAAAGGCCTTCAATTATACACCCATGGTGTAAAAATCATGGACCGCAGCGAAGATTTATTAGATGATGCTTATTCATTTGCAAAAGGTGTGGTAGAAAGTGATGATTTAACTTTAAATATTTCCAGAGAAACCTTACAACAAGACAGGCAATTAAGGGTAATTTCAAAACAAATTAACAAAAAAATCCGTAATCACTTGCTTGATTTTAAAAAAAATGAGCCAGAAAAATACGCTGACTTTTTCAAAGAATTTGGCAATAATATAAAAGTAGCAATTTATGAAGCTTTTGGATCAAACAAAGAAGATTTACAAGACTTATTGCTATTTTATTCTAAAAATGAAGATAAACTAATTTCACTTAAAGATTATAAAGAAAAAGCAAAATCAACAGATGAAAATATCCTTTATGCAACAGGAGATTCTATAGAAAAAATCAAAAATTCACCAGCCCTAGCCCTAGTCAATGATGATCAGGATGTATTATTACTAGATGAGCCTATAGATGAATTTTTAGTAAAAATGCTAGAAGAATATGATGGACTTAAATTTAAATCTCTTGCTGAAGAAGATGAGAGCGAATCAAAGGATGAAAATAATAAAGATTTAATTAAAAAACTTTTAGAAAATCTGCCTGAAGATGTTGTTGACATCAAATTTAGAGAAAAAATGGGTGACATTCCTGCTATGATAAAGCAAAGGGGAGATATTTCTATAGAAATGGAAAAGGCCCTTAAAAATAATCCTCAAGGCCCAGCTGTAAAAGCAGAAAAAGTACTAGAAATCAATAAAAATTCTAAGGCCTATGAGCTTTTAGAAAATGCAAAAGATGATGAAAATAAATGTGAAATTGTAAATCTACTTTTAGACCAAGCAAAATTAATTGAAGGTCTAGAAATAGAAGATCCAGTAGCCTATACTAAAAATATTTGGAAACTTATTTAAGGAAAATTATGGAATATAAGAGAAAAAATGTTTGGTTAAACATTGACCAAAATCAAAAAAACGAACTAGAAGAAATTTCAAAAGACTATATAGATTTTTTAAATATAGCAAAAACTGAAAGACTTGCAACAAATGAGATTATAAAACGTGCTGAGGATGAAGGTTTTGTAAGTCTTGATAAAAAAATCAGCGAAAATTCTCTAAAAGCAGGAGATAAAGTTTATATAGTTAACAAAAACAAGGCAATAGCCTTATTTGTAATTGGTAATGAAGACTTGGAAAAAGGTATGAGCATAATCGGAGCCCACACTGATTCTCCTAGATTAGATTTAAAACCTGTCCCTCTTTCAGAAGATAATAGTATTGCATATTTTAAAACTCACTATTATGGTGGGGTTAAAAAATACCAGTGGACAACAATCCCGTTAGCTCTCCATGGAGTAATTTTTAACAAAAATGGAGAAAAAATTGATGTTTCTATTGGGGAAAATTACGATGAACCGGTATTTACAATATCAGAATTATTAATCCACCTTTCAAAAAAACAATTGCAAAAACCAGCTAGGGAAGTAATCGAAGGGGAACAATTAAAGTTAATTGTTGGATCAATTCCACTTACAGATGAAGATGATAATCCTGTTAAGAAAAATATTCTAAGAATTCTTAAGGAAAAATATGGAATTGATGAAGAAGATTTCATAAGTGCAGAATTTGAAGTTGTCCCTGCAATAAAAGCGCGTAATGCAGGACTTGATAATTCCATGATAATTGGCCACGGCCAAGATGATAGGGTTTGTACCTACTCAACATTAAATGCAATACTTGATTTAGAAAATCCAGTAAAAACTGCAGTAGCCTTATTTGTAGATAAGGAAGAAATTGGATCTCGTGGAGCAACTGCTATGACTTCTCAATTTTTTGAAAATGCTGTGCTTGAGCTTTTAAACATCCAAGGAAAGGCAAATTTAATCAGTCTAAAAAGATCCCTTGCAAATTCAAAAGTCCTATCAGCAGATGTAACCCTTGCTTATGATCCAAATTTCAAAGATGTATCAGAAATAGATAATACAGCCCAATTTGGATGTGGAGTAGCCCTTACAAAATACACCGGTAGCGGTGGAAAGGGTGGATCAAATGATGCAAATGCAGAATATCTATCAGAAGTAAGAATGGCTTTTGAAAAAGAAAATGTAATCTACCAAACAGGCGAGCTTGGTGCAGTTGATGCAGGTGGTGGGGGAACCATTGCCTTTATCCTTGCAGAATATGGTATGGATGTAGTTGATTGTGGAACACCGGTTATTTCTATGCACGCACCAACAGAACTAGTAAGCAAGGCTGATTTATACCAAACAGTACTGGCTTACAAGGCTTTTTATAAAAATATTTGACACACCATTAGACATTTAGTATAATATTACACTCTTGACTTATATGCTCCTTGAAAGTATAATTGATATTAGCATGTAATGAGAGGATGATTTAATGGAGCAAAGATCAGTTAATGACATCAGACAAGAAGTCAAAAGAAATATCGGCAAAGAAGTTATACTCAAGGCTGATATGGGACGTAAACGTATAAAAACAAAAACAGGTGTCATTGTAAATGCATTTCCTAGCGTCTTTACTGTAAAAGTAAATAACGACTTTGATGTGGAACGTACAGTGTCATATTCATATTCGGATATATTAACATCAACTGTGGAGCTAATCTCTGCAGAATAAAAAAACTGATTGGTTTTACCAATCAGTTTTTTATTTATCTTCTGTATTCTCTTCTTCAGTGTCTTCTTGATCTTCATCAGTATCTTGATTTTCATTATTTTCTTTATCAACTTCTATAATGGTAGTGGTAGTTTCGGTAGGATTTACCTCTTCAACCTTCTTTTCACATCCAGTGAGAACACCTAAGACCAAAACAAATACTAAAAATTTATAAACTCTTCTCATTATTTCCCTCTAAATTTTTAAATCAACCCATTTTCCTTGCTTAAACCTATGTCTTAATCCAATAAATCTACTTGCTTGATCAGTTAAAATTGCTATCCAAATTCCATCTAGGCCTAGTTTTAGCAGATTTACCATAACTAGGGTTGCAACTGATCTAACGATTGTTACAGAAATGATAGCAACAAATAGGGTATATCTTACATCCCCAGCAGATCTTAAGGACCCACCATAGATTACTTGTAGTATTTGGAAAATTACAATAAAACCAATATATCTAATTACAATATCACTTTTTTCTATAATGCTTGCATCAGTGAAAAACAAGCTAAATATTGCCCTTCCAAATACCATAAATATTATAGAAATCATAATTCCCATTAGTAAACCAATTTGCTGGCAAGCCTTGCCATATTTTATGGCCTCATCTTTTCTTTCAGCACCTAAATTATTACCAGTTAGGGTGATAACTGCTACACTCATCCCATCTCCAAGGGAAAAAGAAAGTGAAAGCAAATTCATACCGACATTATGAACTGCAAAGTAATCAGTTCCTAGCCTTGCAGCTGTAAGGGCGGTTATGAAAAATCCTATCCTCATGGACATGATTTCAATAAAAATATTGACAGCTAGATTTGAAATTTCTTTGGCAATGGTCTTGCTTATCCTTATATCACCATAGGCCATTTCTTTTAGGCTTAGGTAGGAATTTCTCTTTGTTAGTGAATAAAAGCACATGATAGTTGAAACTGCAGCACCAATTACCGTTGCAATAGCAGCACCTTTCGTCCCAAGGGCAGGAAAACTCAAATTTCCATCAATTAATAAATAGTTGAAAAATATATTTACAATCGATGATACCAGGTTGGTTACAAAGGCGATTCTTGTATTGCCAGAACCCCTGTGTGCTGCATTTATAATCATTGATAGTGAGTTAAAAACTAAACCCAGCATGATTACATTAAAATATTCTTTGGCCATCAGGTGAGTAGCATCATCACTTCCTGCAAAAATTAATATTGGATCTACAAATCTAATCATCAAGATACTTGTAAGGACTACAAATATCATAGAAATTAAAAGTGCAGTTACTAAAGTTTGATTAGCCTTTCTGCGATTATCTTCACCCTGTCGCCTGGCAACAAGGGCTGAAACTGCACTGGATATTGCAAAAAAAGATGTAATTGCCAAAAATTTTGGCTGGGTAGTAAGACCTATGGCAGCAATTGCCTCAGGACCCATGGATGAAATCATAAATGTATCTATGATTCCAGCTAAGGCTATAAAAAAGGATTCAAAAACTGCAGGCCAAGCAATGGCAAGGGCCCTTTTGAAATACTTACTTTCCTGCAAAATCTATCTCCTCATCTAAAAGTTTTAGGTACTCTTCTACAAAAATTTCCATATCATCTGGATGGTCATTTTTTTGCCTAGTTAATATTTCAAAGATTTTATCTGTGGCAAGCTGATTTGCTTTTGTAAAATCCTTGATTTTTAGATAATATTTTATAAAAAGAGCATCCAAAAGGTCACCAGTACCAGCAAAATTATGGTCTATTTTTTTATAATATATTTTATAGGGATTTTTATCAATAACCAGATTATAAAATCCATTTTCATCTTCAAGGCTGGTTATGATATATTTTTTGCCATCCTTAGATAGTTTATTAAAATCATCTAGGCCAAGAAACTCAGCCTCAGTTATATTTGGCATGGTAATATCTGCAATATCTAAAAATTCCTTGTAGATATTTATTTTTTCCTCATCAACTCCCTTATAAAGTTTGCCATTATCTCCCATAATTGGATCAAAAACTATAAGAGGTTTTTTTTCTAAATTTTCAATGTATGATAAAATAATATTTTTTTGTCTCATATCATTGATATAGCCTAAAAAAATCACATCAAAATTAAAATCCAGTTCTTGCCAAACTTGTAAACTATTTTTTATATAATCACTTGTGTCAAAAATAGCAACTTTTCCCATAGAAAAATTATTTGAAATCAAAGCTGAAGGTAGAAAAAAAACATCATGGCCACTATAAGAAAGGACAGGCTCCATCATATTTCCAGCGATCTTTCCTCGGGATACAAAATCGCTTATCAACAGAATTTTACTCATTATTTACTCCTTATTAATATGATATTAATTATAGGCCTTTTGTCAATTAACTAAAAGTTTAAAATTTGCTATAATAATATTATGACAGAAGATCGTTTTAATATTATAGAAAAAATTAATAAGAATAAGTATGTTAAAAAAACAAAAAAATCGATTCTTTCCCTTATTTTCTCAAGGGCTGGAGTATTTTTCATCTTAATTATGCTCCAACTTGGGGCTATGGTTTATTTTTACAAGCACTTAGATATAGACCCAACAGTTTTAATTGGGGGAGATACGGTTTTAAGTTTAATTGTAATGCTGATAATTTTAAATATGGATTCTATAATCGAATCCTATAAATTATCCTGGTTTATACTTATTGCTATTTTCCCATCTTTTGCGACCATGGTATTTTTGCTGGCCTATTTTAGTATTGGTTATAAAAAGGAGCAGAAAAAAATCCAAGAAATCGAAAAAATTTCCAGAAAATATCACAACCGCAACATAGATATGATCGATAGCCTAAAAGAAGATGACCGAGAGCTTTACAATATTCAAAATTATTTTTATGACCTGGGTGGATTTGTTCTTTATGAAAATACTGCTACAAAATATTATCCAGTTGGTGAAGATATTTTTGAAGACTTGTTAAAATCTATAAAAAATGCCAAAAACTTTATTTTTATAGAAATATTTATAATTAGCTATGGCTATATGTGGGGGACAATCTTAGAAGAATTGGTAAAAAAAGTAGAAGAAGGTGTAGAAGTTAGGTTAATAATTGATGGAACAAATCTATTAACCAGAGTAAAAAGTGATTTTCCTAAAGAAATGGAATCAATGGGCATAAAATGCCGAGTGTTTTCACCGATGATTCCAATCATTTCTACTTATTACAATAATCGTGATCATAGGAAAATATTTGTAATTGACAATGAATATGCATTTACAGGTGGGATAAATCTTGCAGATGAGTATATAAATGTTTTTGAAAGATTTGGCCACTGGAAGGATTGTGGTATTCGTTTAAAAGGCTCAGCTTGCGAATCGTTTACAATCATGTTTTTACAAATGTGGAATGCCATTGGAGATGATGTGGAAGATTTTACTCCGTATTTGCCAAGAAAAATGGCCATGGATAGTGAGGGACTTGTGATGCCATTTTCAGATAGTCCTATGGATACAGAATACTATGGCAAAAATTCTATAATTACATTTTTAAATAATGCAAAAGAATACGTATATATTATGACCCCTTATCTGATTATAGAAGATGAAATAGTAAATGCCTTTACAAATGCAGCAAAAAGGGGAGTCGATGTCAGAATTTGCCTGCCTCATATACCAGATAAAAAAATTGCCTTTGCCCTTGCAAAAACCCACTACAATACTCTCATAGGAAATGGTGTAAAAATTTATGAATACACGCCAGGCTTTGCCCATTCTAAAGTATGGCTTGCTGATGATACTTATGGTTTTGTAGGGACAATAAACCTAGATTATAGGGCTCTTTATTTAAATTTTGAATGTGGAGTTTGGATGAAAGATGCTGCTGCCCTAGTTGAAATCAAAAGCGATTTTGACATATTTTTTAATATTGCTAGCAAAATCACCATGGAAGATGTAGAAAAAATGCCAATAACAACAAAAGCAGTAGGCAAACTTGCCAAACCTTTTGCAACCTTGTTTTAAAAAAGAGTACCTAAAGTACTCTTTTTTTATTTTAAAGATAAGGTTTTCATGCTGTAATATTAAATATTATATTTCATAAAGGAGGGGGTTATGTTTAAGAAATTTTCAAGGCTTGGCCAAGCTTTTATGCTGCCCATAGCTATTTTGCCAGTAGCTGGTCTATTGCTGGGACTTGGTGCTGCCCTATCAAATGATGCAGCAGTTGCAGCTTTTCCATTTTTAGGAGTTAGTTGGCTTCAAACCATATTTTCAATAATGTCTGCTGCTGGTAATGCTGTGTTTGCCAACCTGCCATTGATATTTACAATTGGAGTGGCAGTTGGTCTTGCAAATGGTGATAAGGGAACAGCAGGCCTATCTGCAGCCGTAGCCTATTTGGTGTATGCAGGAACGATAGCAGTTTTACTAGAAATGTTTTCAGCTGAAGATGCAAGTATAGATACCGGAGTACTGGGAGCACTTGTAATTGGCTTGATAGTCACAAGCTTGCATAACAAATACCGTCAAATCCAACTTCCGGAGTTTTTAGGATTTTTTGGAGGCAATAGATTTGTACCTATTATTTCAGCCCTAACTGCAATTTTGATTGGAATTGTATTTTATATTATCTGGCCACCAATCCAAAGTGGTTTAGAACAAGTGGGTGAGTGGATAGCAAATCTTGGAACAATTGGATCATTTTTCTATGGTTTCTTTTTAAGATTGACTGGGGCAGTTGGGCTTCACCATACAATTTATCCATTATTTTGGTACACTTCCCTAGGTGGAACTGAAACTGTGGCAGGAGATGTCATTTCTGGAGCACAAAATATATTTTTCGCCCAATTAGCTGATCCAAATCATGTGGGTTTATATACTAGGGGAACAAGATTTTTTGCTGGAAGATTCGCTACTATGATTTTTGGTTTGCCAGCAGCATGCCTTGGTATGTACCATTCGATTCCTAAAGAAAATAGAGCAAAAAATAAGGGATTTTATTTTTCATCTGCCCTAACATCATTTTTAACAGGAATCACAGAACCAATTGAGTTTTCATTTTTATTTTCAGCACCTTGGCTATATGTAATCCATGCGTTTTTAGATGGGGTTTCCTTCTTTGTAGCTGACTTATTAAGTGTAAGAGTAGGAAATACTTTTTCTGGTGGCTTAATTGACTTTATTTTATTTGGTCCTTTGCAAGGCAATGATAAAACTAATTGGATAAGGGTAATACCAGTGGGTATTGTTTGGGCCTTAGTATATTATTTCTTATTTAGAACTTTAGTAAGGAAATTTAAAATTGCTGTGCCAGGTATGAATATTGAAACAGAAGATTCAAAAGAAAATGTAGTTTCAAATAATAATTCAGATTTAGAAAATATTTCTATCCAAATAATTGATGCCCTTGGTGGTGGAGAAAATATAGAACATGTGACAGCTTGTGCTACAAGACTAAGAGTTACAAGTATAGACAAGGCAAAAGTAGACCAAGATGCCCTTAAAAAACTTGGTGCTACTGCAGTTGTAGAAGTACAAAATGGAATTCAAGCAGTCTTTGGCAACAAGGCAAACATTTATTCCTCAAAAATAAATGAAATTTTAGGCATGGATGATTAAATAATATTAACCATATTCTGTAGAAGAATATGGTTTTTTATTTGCAAAAATTGATAAGGATGCTATAATTATAATAGTGTATGGCGTGACACAAAACACTTATAGGAGGCAAATAATTTGTTTGAACTTAATCCAAACTCTGAAACACCTCTTTATTTGCAAATTGTTGAACAAACTAAACTTGCTATTGCCAAGGGTTATTTTTCAAATGGAGATAAATTTCCATCTGTTAGAGAGCTTTCTCGTAATCTTTTGATAAACCAGGCTACAGTATCAAAGGCATTTAAAGAGTTAGATAGGCAGGGAATTATAGAAACCAAGGCAGGAATAGGCACATTTATTTGTTTTGATGATGAGAAAATAAATGATAGAGTAGATGAGATAAATAAAAAATTGCAGGATGACTTAATTGAGGCAAGATACTTAGGCATTAGCCTTGATGAAGTGATTAAGATGTATGAAAGGGCGGGTGATTATAATGATTGTTGAGGCAATTAATATAAATAAAAGCTTTGCAAACAAAAAAGTTTTGGATGATGTAAGCCTATGTTTAGAAAAAGGAAATATTACAGGACTTGTAGGTAGAAATGGTTCTGGAAAAACCACCTTGCTTAAAATTTTGTCAGGAATTTATAGTGCTGATAGTGGCAAATTTAAAATAGATGGTAATTCCTTGATTATTAATCCAAAAACCATTGAAAAAATTGCCTACCTGCCTGATAGATTTGATTATTTTAACTACGATAAAATCAAAGAAATCCCAGGATATTATAAAATAATTTATCCAAGATTTGATGAAAAGTTTTTTATAGATGAAATTAGCAAATATAATTTTGACCTAAATCAAAATGTAAGAAACCTATCAAAGGGTGAGAAAAATCTTTTGGGACTTATAACAATAATATCAACTAATGCTGAAGTTTTGCTAGTAGATGAGATCTTAGATGGAATGGATGTAATCAATAAACGTCATATCATCGAGTATTTGCTAGATGCCAGGGATAAGGATTGTGCAGTTTTTGCATCAAGTCACGAACTTGCT
The DNA here is from genome assembly GCF_946893725.1 of Anaerococcus sp. Marseille-Q5996. Lineage (GTDB taxonomy): Bacteria > Bacillota > Clostridia > Tissierellales > Peptoniphilaceae > Anaerococcus > Anaerococcus martiniensis. Next base: position 157,684 of record NZ_CAMPPE010000004.1, read on the forward strand.
GGCCTAAGCGGCATATGCGATGAGATTTATTATTTATCCAAGGATGGGCATTTGACAACAACTAATGCTGATGATAACAGAAATATAAACAAAATCCAAATTGTAGTAAAAGACAATCTACCAGGAGAAATTAGGTCTAGGGCAATAATAATTTCTCATATAGGTAGGGTCTATAATATTTTAATTGATATGGAGGAGAAAGATCTTGAAAAACTATTAGATTCTCCAGAAATTGTCCAATATGATAGGCTAGATATGAAAGTAGAAGATTATTTTTACTTGGAAGAAGGAGCTAAGTAATGAAAGATTTAAAAAATTTATTTAAACTAGTATGGAAAAGATTTTCTGTATGGATTATCCTTCTTACAATACTAACTCTTTTGCTAAATGGATTAAGTGCCAGAGATCAAATAAAGCGAAATGAAGACATCTTAGAAAATTTAGTGGTGAGTATGGCAAAAGATGTTGGAGAAAAAGCGCCAAAAAGTGATGGCAAATTCGATGAGAAATATATAGAAGAATCTAAAAAAATTTTTGATAAGTTCCAAAAAAAATATAAACTTCACTTCACAGAAGCAGATGAGGATGGTTATTTCCCAGGATTTTTTGAAGAGGATGATCCATCTATAGATTATGAAAAAGTCAGTCTTGCAAACAATTTTAAACAGGCAATGCATTTTATATCTGAAAAAGGAATTGCAAATAATTATTACAATGCAAATTTATTTGCACCCCTAGTATTTTTTGTAAGTGTGATAGGATTTCTAATCACATCTATGGAGCAATCCTTCCCTTATTACGAATTTACAACCATGCTACCATGGAAAAAACGAGATGAAGTATGGATGAAGGCCCTAATAGTTTTTGGACTAGGATTAGGATTATTCTTGGTAAATCTTTTTGTAAGTTCGCTTATATTAGGGACTTCAAATTTATCTAATATAGCTGGAACACCACGTATTGGTAATATTGCAGGTAAATTAATATTAACCATGTTTGGTACAAGTATTTTGGTTGTATCAACAGGGATGATTGCCGGAAACTTTTTGGGCCATATTGGAATGATGATTGTTGCCCTTGGCGGTTTTGAACTGATTTGGCAAAATATTAGAGTTATAATTTCAATTTTTAGTCCAGCTTTTGATGAAAATTTATTATTCAATTTAGACCAAAAATTTGAAAGATTTTTAACAAATATACCTGAAATAATTAAACCATTCATATCAATAACCCATACTAAGGAAGAATATGCTTATCTATTTGGTTTTATAATTGTTGCAATACTGTGGGCAGTATTGGCATATTTTGTTAGCCAAAAACTAAGTGGAGAAAAATCAGGATATATGATTATTTCAAATCCTATCGAAAAATTTGTAAAAATCCTGGCTATATTAAGTTTTACAAGTTTGTTTTATGTTATAATTTCAGATACCATAGTTGGAATAAACTCAATTCCGCTTGATTTGGCAATTTACATCCTTGGTCTCTTGATAAGCATAAAACTATTTGATATTCTATTTAAGATAAGACTTAAATTTTAGCTTTTAAGGAGTTTTTATGGCAAAAGATAGATTGACTTGGGACGAATATTTTATGAACTTAGCTATCACAGTTTCACAAAGGGGGACCTGTGATAGGGCCTATGTTGGTTGTGTAATAGTTAATAATGATCATAGGATAGTCACAACTGGGTATAATGGTTCTATAAAAGGCAATCCACATTGCGATGAAATCGGGCATACTATGCGCGATGGCCACTGCATTGCAACTATCCATGCAGAAATGAATGCACTTTTATATTGTGCCAAAGAAGGTATTTCAGTAAAAGATTGTATCTGCTATGTAACCCATTTTCCTTGTTTAAATTGTACAAAAAGCTTGATACAAGCGGGTATCAGCAAAATTTATTATAAGGAAGCTTATAGAATGGATGAATATGCATTCAAGCTTTTAAATCGCAATAATATAGAGTTTATCAAGATTGATTTGCCAACAGAATATTAATCTTAGATAGGAGATATTATGAATTATAGTGAAGATAATAAGCAATACCATATTGGATTAGGAGCAGAGGATATCGGAAAGTATGTAATCCTTCCTGGAGACCCAAAAAGATGCGAAAAAATTGCAGCCCACTTTGATGATGCAAAGTTAGTAGGGGATAATCGTGAGTATATCACCTACACAGGCTATCTAAATGGAGAAAAAGTTTCTGTAACATCAACAGGAATTGGAGGTCCATCAGCAGCTATTGCCATGGAAGAGCTTACAAAAATCGGAGCTCACACTTTTATCCGTATAGGAACTTGCGGTGGTATGCAAATAAATATAAAAAGTGGGGATATAGTTATTGCAAATGCTGCCATTAGAGCAGAGGGTACTAGCAAGGAATATGCACCAATAGAGTTTCCTGCAGTAAGCACATTTGAAATCACATCTGCCCTTAAAAATGCAAGTAATAAGTTGGATTTAACTAGCCATGTGGGAGTTGTTCAGTGCAAGGATAGTTTTTACGGCCAACATGAGCCAGACAAAATGCCAATTTCTTATGAACTAGAAAGTAAATGGCAGGCTTGGCTTAGAATGGGTACTCTAGCAAGTGAAATGGAATCAGCAGCACTTTTTACAGTTGCAAACTATTTAAATGTTAGATGCGGCTCATGCTTTTTAGTAGTAGCTAATCAAGAAAGAGAAAAAGCTGGGCTAGAAAATCCAGTGGTACACGATACAGAAATGGCTATAAATGTAGCAGTTGAAGCTTTAAGAGAATTAATAAAATCAGACAAGAATAAGTAAAAAATAAAAGATAGGCACTTATTGCCTATCTTTTATTTTTTGCTTAATTACGCTCCCCGCTTAGGGGTGAAGTTTGTGGGGTGGTTTGGAGGGGCTATCGGAACTCCCTTAAAGTGGCCCTCCAATTTTTGATGTATTATTTAAAATAAATATTACTTTAGAATTTTAAATAATAATATTTAAGAGAGTTTTTATTCAATTTCTTCAATTTCTACATAATCTAGCATATCAATAATCAAATCACGATCTGGTAAGTCTAGGACCCTGGCTGTTGCTGATGCAGATGCTACTGCCATTTTGTATGCTTTTACTGGATCTATATCCTTTGCCATATTTGCCAGAAATCCTGCAATCATTGCATCGCGGCAGGCAACTGTATTTACTATTTCTCTACCATCGTTTATTTCATTTGATTCATAAACCTTATCTTTTGAAAATAACATAGAACCATTGGCTCCATAGGATATAATTACGTTTTTTGCACCCATTTCTAATAATTTTTTGCCGTAAGGGATGTAGTCGAATTTAGTTTTGATATTTGCATCAAAGATTTTTGCTATATCGTATCCATTTGGCTTTATTAAAATTGGCTCTTGCTTTACCATATTTAAAAGATATTGGCTAGGAACATCTGCTACAAAGTCGGCACCATTTGCTTTTGCAACAGAAAGTAGCCTATCATATATATCTTCGTCCATATTTTCTTGCATAGGTGGGACAGATCCACCAAAGATAATAGTATCTCCTTCACGGACCCTAGATAGATAAAATAAAAGCTCATCAACTTCGTCAGATGAAATATTTGGCCCTGGAAAGTGGATGGATGTTTCTCTGTGATTTTCAAAAATTGTTACATTTGTACGGTTTACAGCATCCATCTCTACAAAATCGATTAAAATATCTTCATTATGAAGCCAATCCTTGATAAATTGTCCTTGAAATCCACCCACAAATCCTGTAGCAATTGTAGGTATTCCCAGTGAAGAGAGGACCCTTGAAACATTTATCGCCTTACCACCTGGTAGGGTACGTTCGCTTTGTACATAATTTTTTTCTCCAAGTTCTATTTCCTCAAGTCCAACGTATAAATCTATGGAGGGATTTAGGGTTACGGTATAAATCATAATTACTCCTTAAATTTTAAGTGTTCTTATACATTCAATTATTTCTTCCATGTGCATGCCATGGCTGCCTTTTACAAAGACTAGGCTTGATTTTGTAATCAATTGTTTTAGCTTATCGCAGACATCAGCCTTATTTTCAAAGTAGAATAAGCGATTTTTTGGAAAATTTTCCATAGCTCCCTTATACATTTCATAGGAAAGAGGGCCATAGAAAAGGCAGTAGTGAATCTCCTTTTGGTCAATATTTTTCCCAGCTTCATAATGGAGTTTTTTCTCATCATCACCTAGTTCTAGCATATCGCCCAAAACTACAATTTTATTTTTGTAGCCCTTCAGGGTGTAGCTTGTATTTAGCCCTGTTAAAAGTGCTTGGGGATTTGACTTGTAAGAATCATCTAGGATGTCAAAGCCATCAAGTTCTAAAATAGCAGACCTATTGTGGCTGCCTTTTACTTTTTTTAGGCCATCTTTTATTTCTTTCTCATCAAGACCTAGCATTTGGGCAATCATTACTGTAATTCCAGCATTATAAACTTGATGGTCGCCTAAAAGTGGGACAGTGTAAGTAATATCCTCATGTTTAAATTCTACCCCAGAATTAGTGTTCTCTACTCGATTGATTATAAAATCTGCTTTTTGATCTTGCCCAAATGTCATGACTTTTTGTGTTAAATCATAAGTAGGAATGACTTTTGCCAAAATTGGATCATCTATATTATAGATAAAAATCCCATCATCAGAAAGACCTTCAGTAATTTCCATTTTTGCCTTTGCAATTCCTTCTCTTGTTTTTAGATTATGCAGGTGGCTGTCGCCGATATTTAAAATCATAGCAATATCTGGTTTTGCAATAGGACTTGTAAGGGCAATGTCACCAAAATTGTCTGTACCAAGCTCAATAATTCCTATTTCTGTATCTTCATCTAAGCAAAGAATTGTTTTTGGGACTCCAATTTCATTATTTAAGTTACCCATTGTTTTTTGTACTTTATATTTTTCTTTTAAAGTAGATTCTAGTAAATCTTTTGTAGTTGTTTTTCCGTTTGAACCTGTGATACCAATTATTTTTATATCTAGTTGGTTTCTGTAAGCTGTGGCAAGATCTCTAAGGGCTTTTGCAGTATCAGCTACTTTTATATATGGTATCGTGATATTTTTATTAATCTCAAAATCATTATCGATAATAAAGGCAGCCGCTCCCTTGTTTTCACATTCTTTTATAAAAATCCTACCATCAAATACTTCTCCTATAAGCGGTATATAGAGATTGCCCGGACTTATTGTTCTAGAATCTGTAGAAATTCCTTCTATAAGTATATCTTTTTGATTTTCATCTGAAAGCTCTCCACCAACCATATCTGCAACTTGGCATAAAGTTCTTTTAATCATTGAAATCTCCTAAATCCATCTTCAATTAACTTATCAAGGACATAAGAAAAAGATTCTTTATACATATCCATAGCAAGTCTTGCAAAAAATGAAGTAGGTGTAAAGCCAGGGAAGGTATTTATTTCATTCATATAAAATTTGTGATCTTTTGTATAGAAAACATCTACTCTAGCAAAACCTTCGCAACCTGCTGCCTTGTAGCATTCTTTGGCAAATTCTATGGCTTGGTTTTTATAAATTTCCTCCATTTGATAAGGAATTTGGGCAATGGTTTTTGTATCAAAATATTTTGCATCATAGTCAAGGAATTTGTGGTCTGTGATATATGCAGCAGGTTCTGATGCATCCAGATTGTCCCCTTGGCCAATGATTGCAATTTCTATTTCCTGGCCGTCTACTAATTCTTCAACCAAGGCTTTTTGGTCATACTTTAAGGCCTCTATTATAGCATCTTCTAATTGATCCTTATTTTCCACCTTGCTAACACCCACAGAAGATCCATTTGCAGATGGCTTTACTATAAGAGGTAAACCTATCTCATCAATACACCTTTGCATAAATTCTTCATCAAAACCTTCTTTATATGTGTAAAGGTATTTTGCCTGAGAAAGTCCATTTTTTTCAAAAATGTCATTGGTTGTAACCTTATCCATGCAAATAGCAGAGGATAATAAACCATTACCTATATAAGGAAATCTAATGCAATCTAAAAATCCTTGGATAGTTCCATCTTCTCCATAAGTACCATGGATGGCTGGAATAATAATTGTATTTGCTGGGTCATAATTTTTTAGGATGTCTAAAAAGTCTGCAATGGATCCAGCAACATTATTATCAGTTTCTTTTGCAAGTTCAAATTCATCCTTTGTATCTATAATATCAAAGGGGTTTGAAAAGGCACCTTTTTTATCTATATATACAATTTTAGTATCATATTTTTCTTTATCTAAGCTAAGACTAATGTTTAGGGCGCTTCTTAGGGAAATTTCATGTTCACTAGAAGGTCCTCCACATAATAGAAATACGTTAATCATCATAATCTCACTTTCATCTCTAATTAATAAAATTTTACTACATATAAAAAAACTGGGCAAATTTAATGGTCTGATTACATATTTAAGCAGGCAATTGTAACAATTTAGTTACTTATTATATATAGTTAAATATTCACAAGTTTTATTAAATTGAAATAATTTTATAAAAAACGGCTAAAAATGGTGTAAATATGTGGTTTACCATAGTAAAAATAAAAATAGAACTTTTGGAAATTCTTCATAAATGTTATAATATCAACATATTTCGGCAATCCACTAATAGAATTACAAATTTCTAAATCTACATAATTACTACACAATTAGCCTGTATAATAACACTTGTACAAACGGAGTTGTTAACATTTTGTAACCTTTGTTACAAATGACCCGTTAAATTTAAACTTAAATAGAAAATTTAGCCTAAAAGGCAATTGAAAGGATATTATACATGTTTAACTTTAAAAAATATGCTATTGCAGCAGCATTAGTAATTCCAACAGTAATTGGATTTGGAGCAAAAGACTCTGAGGCAAGCAAACTTGCAATCAACAAAAACCTTGCCCAAGGTGTAAATGTTAGAACAGAAGCAAAAGAAGGCGACAATGTTATCGGCCTTATAGATAATAATGAAAAAACATATGAAGTTCTAGGCAAAGAAGGAGCTTGGACAAAAATCGAATTTAACGGCAAAGAAGCATATGTTGTTTCAAAATGGTTCATCGAATTAGATGATACAAAACTAGTAGCAGATGCAAACTTTAGAGATGCAGCTAACCTTGACTCAAATGTAATCGAAGTTTTAAAAGCTAATACTGAAGTTGAAGTACTAGGTCTTGCTGAAAATGGTTATGTAAAAGTAAAAGCAAATGATAAAGAAGGATATGTTTACCACGATCTTTTAGAATCATTTAGACAAGTAAGAATTGAAAACGAAAAAGCTCAACAAGCTCAAGCAGCAAACAACAATACACAAACAGCTCAAAGACAAGCTCAAACACAAACTCAAACAAGAACACAAACTTACCAACAAGCACCACAAGAACAACAATCATACCAAGGTTCTTCAAACTGGGCTAAAGAATGGATTGCTCAAAGAGAATCAAACGGTTCATACACAGCATACAATCCAAATGGCGGATATTACGGTAGATACCAATTAAATCCATCATTAATTCCTTACGGTGCAAGCCCAGCTCAACAAGAAGCAGCAGCAGATAACTATGTAGCACAAAGATATGGTTCATGGGAACGTGCACAACAATTCTGGGCAGCTAATGGTTGGTATTAATCAGAAATAATTTATAAAAGATTACCATTTTTTGGTAGTCTTTTTTTAATTTTAAATTCTTTACACAAACTTTACAAATAAATGATATAATCATTATAAACTGTCCAGTATGTAAAATAATGCTAGGGGGAAGAATGGATAAAGCTAATAGTGTAAAGAAAAAATTAAATAGACTTTGCAATGAAGATAAGATAGAAACACTTTTTTTTGATGAAGAAAGTGATACACTTATTATTTTAGATTTAGATACTATTGTTTTTAAGGGTGTCTATATAAAATACCGTGACAATGATAGTATTATAGAAATAAATACTGCAACCAAATCACTAAGAGTAAATAATGATGGGGAGATTTCTAGAGGTAAAATTGACCCGCTGACAAAAAAATACATTGATAAGATAGCAGTTGAGAAATTTAATATTAAAAAACTTGATGAAGATTATTTTGCAGATCTTAAAGAATCAATCGATGATGAGATTTGCGAAATTCAAGATGAAAAATCAAAAGAAGTTTACCAAACTGTAAAAGATACACTAAAAGAAGTTCATGAAAGAAACTACGACAAAGATTTTATCATCAGCCAAATGAAAAAGTTTGATATTATAGAAAAAAAAGACCATTTTAATCTTGAAAGATATATAGGGGCTACAAAAGTAAAATATAACTCAGCTAAAAACAAGGTTACTGTAAGAAATGACTATAATTTTAAAGAAAAATTTGAATTCAGTGATGTTGTTTCAGATTTTAATACAGGAGTATTTTTGGAAATAGTTAAAAATCACTACCATAAAATAGCCTATGACAAAAGAAGATTAAGCCTTGATGATGCCTTCATAGACCAGTATCCAGTATTTACTCACACTGCAGCCTTGGGAGATAAGGATAAAGATCCTAAAGACGAAAAGGATAATTAATGTTACCTTAAGCTAAAATTTGGTTATAAACTTAATATGACAAATTTAAGAAAAGAGGTAAATATGACTAATCCAATAGTTACATTTGAAATAGAAAATGGAGATATAATTAAAGCTGAATTATATCCTGAAATAGCACCAAACACTGTAAATAACTTTATTTCACTCATAAACCAAGGATTTTATGATGGACTTATTTTTCATAGAGTCATAAAAGGCTTTATGATTCAAGGGGGTGACCCTGAAGGAACTGGTATGGGTGGACCAGGTTATGGAATTAAAGGTGAATTTGCTTCAAATGGCTTTAAAAATGATTTAGCCCATGAAGCTGGAGTTTTATCAATGGCAAGATCTATGATGCCAAACTCTGCTGGTAGCCAATTTTTTATAATGCACAAAGACAGCCCACACTTAGATGGTGACTATGCTGCTTTTGGTAAAGTTACAGAAGGTATGGATGTGGTAGATAAAATTGCAGAAAGTAAAACTGATAGATCTGATAGACCAGTAGATGAAGTAAAAATAAAAAAAGTAACAGTAGATACTTTTGATCAAGACTATCCAGAACCAGAAAAAATGTAAATTATAAAAAAAGATGCGAGTAGAAAATATCTACCGCATCTTTTTTATTGGTCCAAAGGCTTGCCGCAATTTCTGCAAGTTTTTCTAAAGTAATCATTTCTTTTTATCTGGTGTTTGCAGTGGGGGCATTTAAAGAAAATTTTCTCAATTATAATTGTGATTATAAATATAAATAGAAAAATTATTATTGAATACCATGATAGCCTTCCCTTGTTTATCAAATCAAAGATTAAAATAGCAAGGCCAATAAAGCCTAAGATTAGATTTAATTGGCTAGCTTTTTTTAAATTCACTTATAGCTCCTTTATCAAAAATTAATCTAAAATTTAGAAATATCTTTGCCACAGTGTGGGCAATATTTAGCTGGTTTTAGTAAATAATCATTAATTAGACTATTGCAATATGGACACTTATTGGCAGCAAAATACAATATAATACCAACAACAGCAAGTAATATAGCTAGAACTATATTCCAAGTGATACTTGTAGCAAAGGGATTATTAAAGGCGAAAATTAAAATCAAAGCCACAATCCATAAGGCTATAGATATTAGGTTATAGTGTTTTCTTTTCATTATTAACTCCTATAAATTGTCATATCTTTCCAGTAATTCTTCTAAGACTTCTATTCTTTGCCTTATATTTTTGCCTTCATCAGTATCTTTAATCAGCATCCTAGGATGTAGGACTTCAATTTCTTTTATATTTGGCCTATATGAACTGGCTTCATCGGTTATTGATTGGTAATTATTATGTTCTGCTAAGGAAACTGCATGGGAATTGAAAACCAAGGTGTAGCCAGCAATTCCAGTTTTTTCTTGGTATGGTTTTGAAATACCACCGTCGATTACATAAACTTTTCCTTTGGCCTTTATAGGCAATTCACCTTTTTTAGTTTTTACTGGGACATGGCCGTTAACAATTCTTCTGCGGGCACCGGTTACTCCGAATTCATCCAAAATCATATCGGCAATTTCTTCTTCGTTGGATAATTTGTAGTATGGATTGTAAATTTCTTTTCTTAAAGCCTCATCTTCGATAAAAATATTTTCAAAATACGAAAATTGGGATTTACCAAAGATAGGGGATTGTTTACCATAAAACAGATACCACATGATATCCAAGGATTTTTGATCATTATTATAAAATGCAGATCTAGCAATCTCATCAAACTTATCCATTAAAGCCTTGCCAGAATAATAATCACCCCATATTTCAACCTCCATTAGTGATCCATCGTCATTTAGTGGGATGCATCCATGGAATAATAGTGATCCATTTTCAATTTTATAAATAGATCCGTTTTCATATAAGAGTTCTATATGGCGGTTAAGTTTTGTCCCGCGTTTAAAATCAAGAGCTAGGGCTTCAATTACAGCCTCTTCCATTTTAGTTAATTTTAGTGGGTCTTTTGGATCAACTGTCGGGAAATTACTATCTTTTAGATCTGCTCCCTTATATGTACTATTTTCAAAATCAATTATTTTTAAGAAATTCCTATCATCCATATTAAAATCAGGATTGCGTTCTATGAGTTTGCCATCAAGCTTATAACGAATAATTGATATTGCCTTAAACATTTTTGCAGCTATTTCTGAACTAATATTGTCATAAAGATTTGTATCAAATATCCTTGGCATAAATAATTCGCAAGGATCATCCTTGTAGGTTATGATTGCAAATTCGTAAAGGGGTCTAAGATTTATACCATATCCATCTTCTAGCATATCAAAATTGTTATATGAAATTGCATTTGCAATACAAGCAGCAACTAGGGCCTTGTTGCCAGCTACTGCACCCATCCATTCAACATCGTGGTTGCCCCATTGAATGTCAACATTTGGAAAAGTTAATAGCTCATCCATAATTATTTGTGGGGAAGGACCACGGTCGTAGATGTCTCCTACAACGTGAAGTTTATCAACACTTATCCTTTGGATCATGGTTGTGATTTTTATTATAAATTCTTCTGCGGCGTCGTATTTTACTATATTTTCTATTAATTGATCGTAGTATTCTTTTTTATTAAACTCCGAATCGTTGGTATATAAGAGTTCATCAACTATGTCGGTAAATAAATGACCAAATTTTTGCCTTACATAATTTTTGGCATACTTGGTTGAAACAAATCTAAACAAACTTATTAGCCTATGGATAGTTATGGTTAGATAGTTATCACTAAGCTCACCATTTTCTTCCATTTGATGGAGGGCAGCTTTGGGATTATAAATTAGCTCGCAAAGCTTATCTTGTTCTTCTTTTAAAAGAGTATCTCCAAAATGAATGGAGGTTTTTTCCCTAATATTTCCCGAGGCTGATTTTAAAAGTTGCAAGAAAGCTTGGGCCTCACCGTGGACATCAGAAAAAAAGTATTCTGTGCCCTTTGGCAAGTATAACTTAGCATTTAGGGAGATTAGCTCGTTTCGAATGTCGGATTTGCTCGGATAATATTCCTTTAAGAGTTTAAAATAATTTTCTTCCATGACCCACCTCATTTTTATTTTTCTTCTTTGTTAATATCTTTAACTTTTATCCCAGTAAATTGGTCCTTATCAAAAACTTTCTCATCCTTTTCTTTTCTAATTTTATTTGCTTCATCCTCGCCGTATATTTCGCCATCTTTATCAGTATTTGCATATGATATTTTATTTGTCTTCGATTTTTTGACTTCTACTGGGCGAGAATTCTTAATGGTGTTTTCATTATTTTTGTTATTTACAGATGATTTTTTGCTTTCAAAAACCACCTTACTATCTTTTTCTATTACTTTTCGTTCTGTTTTTTTGTCAGCTTTTGCAATTTCTTTTTCTTGTTTCTTTTCTTTACTATTATCAATAGTTTTTTTGACATCTTCGCTTTGACTTTCTTTTTTGTCTTCAGCTGGTCTATCTACGATTTTTTGCTTATCTTTGTTATCTTTTATAACTTTAATTTCTCCAGTATTCTCCACCACATCGTTTATGCCAATTGCTTTTGATTCTAAGATTTGCTCATTATTATCACTATCTTCAAATTCTATAAAATCATTTGGATTTTCAATATTTGCAGTCATTGCTTCACTGGCTGGGTATTGGCCACGAGCTTTTGCAATCAAACCTAGCATGGAATTTAAAACCAAAAGACCATTTAGGGCAAAAAATACAAATATCAGATTGGTTGTAAAACTTCTAAATGTTACAAAAACAAATCCAGTAATTGCAAGGAATAATAAGCCAAAAACAAAGTTTGATAGGTGGTAGTCTCCAGTTATACCTGCCTTATAAATGTGTCTGGTAATTATAAAATTTACTACAAATAATAGGGCAAAGATAATTATAAATACTGGTTTTACAATACCTGCAGCTATTTCTTGAAAACCAAGTAAATCTAAAAATGACATTAATAAATTTGTATCAACTAGGACTGTAAAAGCAATTCCTAACAAAAACATAATTGTAACAAGTGATCTAAAAAAACCTGTAATTACACTAAAAAATTTAACTGTATCTCTCATACTTCCTCCGTTGGTCTAATTATAACACAAATAGGGACTTATTTATAAGGAAAATTAACTCGCAAAAACTAGAAATAATTCGTATAGTAATAGTAAAGTGAGGTAATTTATGGATTTTTATGAAGTTTTAGGAAAAAGAGTTTCTACAAGAAAATTTTCTGATGAAAAAGTATCTGATAAAGACATTGAAAAACTAATAGATGCAGCCAATAAAGCCCCAATTGGCATGGGAACTTACGATGAGTGCAGGTTGACTGTTATAAGGGATAAGTCTCTTATAGAAGAAATTAGCAAAGAGTATATGAAGAAAATGGACAAAAAATCTGATCCACTCTTTGATGCACCTTTATTAATTGTTTTTTCATCAAGCAAAGAGAATGATTTAAGATTTCAAGATGCTGGATGTGTTTTAGAAAACATATCACTTGCTGCAACAAGTTTAAATCTTGGTTCTTGCTATATCAGAGGGACCTTCCACAATCTTGGCAAGGATGGAGCATATATAGAAAAATTAAATCTAGATGATGGTTTTTCACCAGTAGCAGGCATTGTTATAGGCCATACGGAAGCTGAGCTAACGGGCAAGGAACATAACATTCCTACAAATTTCATTTAAGTATAGAAAACTATAAAAAAATATTTGACAGAACCTAGTTTGGTATAGTATAATTAAGCATTGCTAGAAATCTATTCAGTAAAGATTTTTATTCGTTCATTAGGCTAAGATATTTGTGTATTTTTAGCCTTTTGTGTTTTTATAAAGATAAGGAGTTTTTAATTAATGGCCCAATATCACAACGAGATGTTTGGAAGAACTGAAAGAGTGAGTTTTTCTAAATTCCCTCAAGTCTTAGATCTACCTAATTTGCTAAAAGTTCAAAAAGATTCATACGAGTGGTTCCTAAAAGAAGGTCTTGGAGAAATTTTAGAAGATATTTCCCCAATTGAAGATTATAATGGAAATTTGATTCTTGAATTTGTTGGATACGAATTTGATGAAGAAACAAAATACACTGTCCAAGAAACAAAATACAAGGATACAACTTATTCTAGAGACCTTAAAGTTAAGGCTAGACTTATAAATAAGGAAACTGAAGAAGTAAAAGAACAAGAAGTTTTCATGGGAGATTTCCCAATGATGACAGATTCTGCAACTTTTGTAATAAACGGTGCAGAAAGGGTAATTGTAAGCCAGCTTGTTCGTTCTCCAGGAGTTTACTATGCAGAAGAAACTGATAAAGCTGGGGACAAATTATATTCTTCAACTGTAATCCCAAATAGAGGAGCATGGATTGAGTTTGATACAGATGCAAGCCATACAGTAAATGTGCGTCTTGACAGAACTCGTAAACTTCCAGCTACTACTCTAGTACGTGCACTTTTATTTGAAACTGATGATGAAATTATAAATGCACTTGGAGATACAAAACACCTTAGAACAACTCTTGAAAAAGAAAATTCTGAGACTAGTGAAGAAGCTTTAATTGAAATTTATAAAAAATTAAAACCAGGAGACCCTGCAAGTTTAGAGTCTTCTCAAAATCTTATCAATAACCTTCTATTCGACGATAGAAGATACGATTTGGCAAAAGTTGGTAGATATAAATACAATATAAAACTAGCTTTATGGCCAAGAATTGAAGGAAGAGTTGCAGCAGCAGATGTTATCGATGGCGAAACAGGAGAGCTTTTTGTAAAAGAAGGCGATAAAATCGACCACGAAACAGCTATTGCAATCGAAAATGCAGGTATAAACTCTGTTGATATTAAAAAATTAAATAATGATGGTGAAGACCAAGTACTTAGAATAGTTGGTAACCACTTTGTAGATATAAGATCATTTGAAGAACTAGATGGTGTAGACTATGACATAGATGAATTCTCAGAAAAAGTTTACTACCCAGTTATGAGAGAAATTCTTGACCAATACGACAATGCTGAAGAAATTTTAAATGCAATGAATGCTCGTAAAAAAGAATTATCTCCAAAAAATGTTACAAAAGCAGACCTACTTGCAATTGTAAACTACCAATTTAACTTATTTGAAGGCATTGGTGAAGTTGATGACATCGACCACCTTGGTAACCGCCGTGTAAGAGGTGTTGGAGAATTATTACAAAACCAATTTAGAGTTGGTCTTGCAAGAATGGAAAGAGTTGTACGTGAAAGAATGACAACCCAAGACCCAGACCTTGCAACTCCTCAAGGACTTATCAATATCAAACCAGTAACTGCAGTTATAAAAGAATTCTTTGGTAGCTCACAGCTTTCACAATTTATGGACCAAACAAATCCTATGAGTGAGCTAACACACAAAAGAAGACTATCAGCCCTAGGACCAGGTGGTCTATCAAGAGATAGGGCAGGGGTAGAAGTTCGTGACGTCCACGATTCTCACTATGGTAGAATCTGTCCAATAGAAACTCCAGAAGGACCAAATATCGGACTTATCACATCCCTTACAACTTATGCTAGAATCAATAAATATGGATTCATCGAAACTCCATATAGGGTTGTAAAAGAAGGTGGAATTGTAACAGATGAGATAGACTACCTAACAGCAGATACAGAAGATAACTACATTATCGCCCAAGCCAATGAGCCACTTGATGATGAAAATAGATTCGTCAACGAAAGAGTATCAGGTCGTGGTTTTAGGGGTGAAAATGATATTTACCCAAGAGAGAAAATCCAATACATGGACGTTTCTCCTCAACAGATCGTATCTGTAGGTGCATCACTAATCCCATTCTTAGAAAATGACGATAGTACTCGTGCACTAATGGGTGCTAACATGCAACGTCAGGCAGTTCCATTACTTAAAGCAGAAGCTCCAATTATTGCAACAGGTATCGAACACAGAGCAGCAAAAGACTCTGGAGTTTGTGTAGTATCAAGAAATGCTGGAGAAGTTGTTTATGTTGGTGATAACCAAATTAAAGTAAAAAGAGATTCTGATGGCGAAATTGACTCATACGAATTATTAAAATTTGAAAGAGCCAACCAAGGTACAACTATTAACCAAAGACCACTTGTTAGAAAAGGCGATAAAGTAGAAGCAAATGAAATTTTAGCAGACGGACCTTCTACACAAAATGGAGAACTTGCCCTTGGTAAAAATATCCTAATTGCCTTTACAACATGGGAAGGTTACAACTTCGAGGATGCTATGCTTCTTAACGAAGAACTAGTAATCGATGATGTACTAACATCAGTTCATATAGAAGAGCACGAATGCGAAGCTCGTGAAACAAAACTTGGTGCTGAAGAAATCACAAAAGATATTCCAAATGTCGGTGAAGATATGAAGAAAAACCTTGATGAAAACGGGGTTATCAGAATCGGTGCTGAAGTAAAATCAGGCGACATCCTAGTAGGTAAAGTATCTCCAAAAGGAGAAACAGAACTATCACCAGAAGAAAGATTATTACGTGCAATCTTCGGTGAAAAAGCTCGTGAAGTGCGTGATACCAGCTTAAAAGTACCACACGGTGAGCAAGGTATCGTCGTAGATGTTAAAGAATACAACAAAAAAGATGGAGACGAATTATCTCCAGGTGTAAATAAAGTTATAAGAGTATATGTAGCTACAAAAAGAAAAATCATGGTTGGGGACAAAATGTGCGGTCGTCACGGAAACAAAGGGGTAGTATCAAGAATATTACCACGTGAAGATATGCCATTTTTACCAGATGGTACACCAGTACAAATTTGTCTAAACCCACTTGGTATCCCAAGCCGTATGAACCTTGGACAAGTACTTGAAGTACACATGGGACTTGCTGCAAGAACAATGGGCTGGAAAGTTGCAACACCAGTATTTGATGGGGCAATGGATACAGAAATTGAAGATGCACTTGAAGAAGCAGCATTAAAAGCTCCATATATCAACAAAACAGGAAAAATTGAACTACGTGATGGTAGAACAGGCGAAAGCTTTGAAAACCCAGTAACTGTTGGGGTAATGTATATGCTAAAACTTCACCACATGGTAGAAGAAAAAATCCACGCTAGATCAATTGGACCATACTCACTTGTAACCCAACAACCACTTGGTGGTAAGGCACAATTTGGTGGACAAAGATTTGGGGAAATGGAAGTTTGGGCTCTAGAAGCCTATGGAGCTAGCCACACACTTCAAGAAATCCTAACTGTAAAATCAGATGATGTTACAGGTCGTGTTAAAACTTACGAAGCTATCGTAAAAGGTGAAAATATCCCAGAACCAGGTACACCAGAATCATTTAAAGTACTTGTGAAAGAATTACAATCACTTGCCCTTGATGTAGAACTTCTAGACCAAGAAGGAAGTGTAATTGAGCTAAAAGAAAATGTTGATGAACAAGATAGATTTAGCCAAGTAGATAAAATAGACGCATCAAAAATTAAATCCCAAACCAGATCACTAACACAAAATTCAACTACTGAAACTTCAAATGTAGATGCTGACCAAGTAAGTGTCCCAGATGAAGAAAATGTAGAATCAAGCGATGAAATCCTTGTAGAAAATGAATTTGAAAGTTTATATGAAGAATCTGACAGCCAAGGATTTAGTATCGAAGAATTAGAATAGGGAGATTTATGAGCGAATTAACACAATTTGACGGGATGAGGATGAAAATCGCATCCCCTGAAAAAATCAGATCCTGGTCTCATGGTGAAGTAAAAAAACCTGAGACAATAAATTATAGAACCCTTAAACCAGAAAAAGATGGTCTATTTTGTGAAAAAATCTTTGGACCAACCAAAGACTACGAATGTTCTTGTGGAAAATACAAGAGAATTAGATATAAAGGCGTAGTTTGTGAAAAATGTGGTGTTGAAGTTACAAAAGCAAAAGTACGTCGTGAAAGAATGGGCCACATCGAACTTGCTGCTCCAGTATCACATATTTGGTACTTTAAAGGTATCCCATCAAAAATGGGTCTACTTTTAGACATGAGCCCAAGAATCCTTGAAAAAATTCTTTACTTTGCATCATATGTAGTTATAAATCCTGGAGAATCTGGATTTGCTTTTAAGGAAGAAATTTCAGAAACTCAATACCAAGAAGCAATCGAACTACATCCAGATGACCTAGAGTTTAGGGCAGCTATGGGTGCAGAAGCTGTAAAAGAACTACTTGCTAGCATTGATTTAGAAAAAGAATACGAATTACTTTTAAAAGAATTAGAAGAATCAACAGGTCAAAAGAAAGTAAGAATTTCAAGACGTCTTGAAGTTGTAGATGCCTTTATGACATCAGGCAACCGTCCAGAATGGATGATCTTAGATGTACTTCCAGTTATGCCACCAGAACTAAGACCAATGGTACAACTTGAAGGTGGTAGATTTGCCACTTCTGACTTAAACGACCTTTATAGACGTGTAATCAACAGAAATAACAGACTAAAAAGACTTTTAGATATTGGAGCACCAGAAATTATAGTTCGTAACGAAAAAAGAATGCTTCAAGAAGCTGTCGATGCCCTAATTGACAATGGTCGTCGTGGTCGTGCTGTAACTGGTGCATCAAATAGAAATATGAAATCACTTTCTGATTTACTAAAAGGTAAGTCAGGTAGATTTAGACAAAACTTACTTGGTAAACGTGTAGACTACTCAGGGCGTTCAGTAATCGTAGTAGGTCCAGATCTTAAATTTAACCAATGTGGTCTGCCTCAAGAAATGGCCCTAGAATTATTTAAGCCATTTATAATGAATAAGGTAGTAGACCGTGGTATGGCCCATAACTTAAAATCTGCTAAAAAAATGGTAGAAAAAAAGGATCCAAGAGTTTATGATGTCCTTGAAGAAGTTATAAAAGACCATCCAGTTTTACTAAACCGTGCTCCGACACTTCACAGACTTGGTATCCAATCATTTGAACCAGTACTTGTAGAAGGTAAGGCAATCAAGCTTCACCCACTTGCATGTAACGCATTTAACGCTGACTTTGATGGGGACCAAATGGCTATCCACTTACCGCTATCAAATGAAGCACAAATTGAAGCGAGACTTTTAATGATGTCTACAAACAACATCCTTGGTCTAAAAGATGGTAAACCAATCACATCTCCTTCCCAAGATATGGTGCTAGGTGCATATTACCTAACAACTATTAAAGAAGGTGCAAAAGGCGAGGGTATGGTATTTGAATCTACAAATGAGATGAAAAAAGCCTTGCTTGCAGGAGATGTAGAATACCAATCAAGAGTAAGTGTTAGAATAAAACACTCACCAGAAGATCCTGGTAAAATTGTTGAGTCATCAGTAGGTAGATTTATCTATAATGAAGGTATTCCACAAGATTTAGGATATGTAAATAGAAAAGAAGATCCATATTCACTAGAAATCAACCAAGTAGCAGACTCTGGAGTATTAAAAGACATAGTAGATAGATGTTTTAGAAGACATGGAAACATCAAAACAGCAGAAGTACTTGACTATATCAAACAAACAGGATATAGATATTCAACCCTTTCAGGTCTAACTGTATCTATGGCCGATGTTACAATTCCAAAAGAAAAATGGGATATCATATCAGAAGCTGATGCTGAAGTAGATAATTACGAAAAACTTTATAGACGTGGTCTAATCACAGATGAAGAAAGATATGAAAAAGTTATCGATATTTGGAGAGAAACTACAGATAAGGTAACTGAAGCCCTACTAACTGACCTTCGTGATGATAACAATATCAAAATATTTGCAGACTCTGGTGCCCGTGGTTCTACAAACCAAATCAGGCAGCTAGGCGGAATGCGTGGTCTGATGAGTCAGGCAGATGGTAAAACTATCGAGATTCCAGTAAAAGCTAACTTCCGTGAAGGACTTTCTGTACAAGAATACTTTATTTCATCCCACGGTTCTCGTAAGGGTCTTACAGATACAGCCCTTAGAACTGCCGACTCAGGATACCTAACCCGTCGTATGGTAGACATTTCTCAAGATGTAATTGTTACAGAAGATGATTGCCATACAAATGGATATGTTGAAGCTTATGAATTTAAAGATGGAAACGAATTAATTGAAAATCTTTATACCCGTATTGTAGGACGTACATCATTTGAAGACATCAAAGATGAAAACGGAGAAATATTAGCGGCAAAAGATGAGCTAATTGATGAAGATACAGCAGAAAAAATTGTTGCAGCTGGAGTTAAAAAAGTAAAATTACGTTCAGTACTAGAATGTAGGGCAAAACAAGGTGTTTGTGCGGCATGCTATGGACGTAACCTTGCAACTGGTAAACCAGTAAATATTGGTGAAGCAGTAGGTATTATCGCTGCCCAATCAATAGGAGAGCCGGGTACACAGCTTACAATGAGAACCTTCCACTCTGGTGGTATCGCAGGTGTAGGAATTACATCAGGTCTTCCAAGGGTAGAAGAGTTATTCGAAGCACGTAAACCAAAAGGTCTTGCATACATTGCAGAAAATAGCGGAACAGTAACCCTTATCCAAAACGAAAAGAAAACAGACGTAGAAATCGAATCAGAAGATGGATACGTACAAAAATACAATATTCCATTTGGATCAAGAATCCTAGTTCATGATGGAGATGTTGTAGAAAAAGGTGACCAATTAACAGAAGGTTCACTTGATCCACATGATGTATTAAATGTACTTGGAAAAATCGGTGTACAAAACTATATCACAAAAGAAGTACAAAAGGTATATAGGATTCAAGGGGTAGAAATCGATGATAGACACATCGAAGTTATTGCCCGCCAAATGCTTAAAAAAGTTAAAATTGACGAATCAGGCGACACAGAATTCTTACCAGGTTCCTTACAAGAAAGACGTGATGTTGATTTTGTAAATGAACAAATGATTGAAGAAGGAAAAGCTCCTGCAGAATACACTCAAGAATTACTAGGTATCACAAAAGCATCACTTGCGACAGATTCTTGGTTATCAGCAGCATCCTTCCAAGAAACCACAAGAGTTCTTACAGATGCATCCATAAAAGGAAAAGTCGATGACCTAATGGGTTTAAAAGAAAATATCATTATAGGTAAACTTATACCAGCAGGTACAGGTATGAAACGCTACAATGATGTGGACATTGACTATGAAACAAAAGAATTAGAAGATGCACAAATCGCTCTAAATATTGAAGAAGCTGAAAGTTTAGAAGCTGATGAGCAATTACAAAATTAAATAAATTTAAAACAACCGATTAAAGTCGGTTGTTTTTTTATGATTAACTTTATTATGCTAAAAATAGGGTATAATTATCAAAACCACAAAGCAATTTATAAAAATTTATGAGAGGACCTATACATGGATAAAGAATACTCAGTCTTTAAAGCTAAATCTATTGAATCATTGAAAATTTATAAAATAGTCACTGGAATAATTACTAGCCTTATATTTATAATTTCTTATGCTTATCCAGTTTTTGTAGATATAAGTAGTTTTGACCCTAATCAGGGAAATTTTATAGTACATATTATATTAAGTCAAATCAAAATTATGCTAGCCTACATAATAAGTATTCTAATCCATGAGCTAGGGCACTTGTTTTTTGGTCTAATATTCTCTAGAAAATTTCAATCGATTAGTATATTAGGATTAACCTTTAAAAAAGAAGATGGAAAATATAAAATTATCAAAAATATATCTAAAAGTCCAGGTATAGGTCAAGTTGTTACCACAAATTATGGTAAGTATGGTAATGCTAAATTTATCCTATACAATCTAGGCGGACTTATATTTTGGTTTATTACTTTAATTATATTATTTTCCACTAATAAGGCCCCATACCTTAGATCAATTACCTTAGGTCTCACTCTAATAGAATTAGTGCCAATGAGACATGCAAGTGGATTGGGTGGAAATGATATTTATAATGTCTTATCCTTGATATTTTCTCCAAATATCCGCTCATCCTTCAAAGCTTACGAAAAAATAGATCCTTTGTATGATGACGTAAGCTATAACTATGAGGATTTAAAAGAAATTGAAGATTGTCTTCTTAATTCTGGATATCTTTTTAATAAGCATCTATTATATATTTACTATGCAAACTATTTTGTTAAAGAAAGAAAAATATCAGAAGCAAAACATTACTTAAATCTTGCAAAGTCAATGGAGGCTGATTTTCCAGATGAAGAAAAGTTTTACTATTTAGAAAGTGATATAGAAAAGATAGAAAATAATTTGGCTTTAATAGAATAAAATAATGATTAAACAAAAAACTGACCTTATAAATTTGTTATAAGGTCAGTTTTTTTGTCTATATTATTCAAATATTTCTTTTAATGCCTTGTAGGTGTTAATCCTATTTTCTACTCCATAAATAGGAGTGAAGGCTAAGATTTCATCTAGGTCAAACTTACTTATCTCATCATAAAGTATGTCAGCTATTTCTTTTTTTGTGCCCTTTAGGATAAATCTAGAATCATAGGATTTTTGGAGTAAAGCTTTTTCATTTAAATCAAATTCGTAGTCTTTCACATCCTCTGGACTTACTAATCCCTTTGACCTGCCGCGGGCTTGTTGGAGGTGGAAGTAATCAAAGGCCTTGCCTAAATACTCTAATTCATCTTTGTCATCTGCAATTAACATTTTATAAGACATAGAGATATATGGTTTATCAGCAAAACTAGATGCTTTAAAGTTTTTCTTGTAGTCTTTAAAAATATAGTCAGGAGTTTCTACTGCAAAAAATTTGGCATGAGAATAAGGCATACCCCATTCTGCAGCAACTGGTACCGCTTGGCCGGTTGACCCTAGCATCCATGGCATAACTAATTTTTCGTTATTCATTGGTATGGCCTTTACTCTTGAAAATACTGGGTCATTTGGTTCTTTATCTTCCAAATAATCTAAAATTATTTTTATCTCATCATATAATTGGCTAGATTTATTAGGATATCCTTGGTTTAAGGCGCGTATTTCCAAAGGACCAGATCCAGGAGCACGACCAATACCTAAGTCAACCCTGCCAGGAGCAAGTTCTGCCATGGTTTTAAAAGTTTCTGCAACCTTTAGGGGCGAATAGTGCATAATCATTGTCCCACCAGTTCCTATTACGATATTTTCAGTGTTTGATAAAAAATATGTTGCAAGTATTTCTGGTGCAACTGAAAGTAGGTTTTCAAAGCCATGGTGCTCTGCAAACCAATATCTATCATAGCCAAGATTGTCTAATTCGACTACCATTTTTTTGGTATCATTAAAGACATCTTGGTTAGTTTTTCCTGTTTCTCTTATTAATAAATCATGGACTCCAAGTTTCATAATGACCTCCTTAAAGTTCAAATCATTGCTAACATTATTATACTCGTTGCTAGGAAATATTGGCATAAAAATATCAACCCCAAAATGGGGTTGATAAAGGATGAGTATTATTTAATTTTTAGTCAAAAATTTCTTTTAATAGTTTGTAAGTATTAATTCTATTTTCAATTCCAAAAATAGGGGTGAAACAAAGAATTTCATCTAGGTAGAATTCTTCGATTTCTTCATTTAAAATATCTGCGATTTCTTGTTTGTTGCCCTTTAATATAAATCTATTTTCATAGGCTTTTTTTAGAATTGCCTGCTCATTTAAATTAAAGTGATAGTCCTTGATTTCTTCTGGATCTACAATACCGCTCCAATCTCCCTTAGTTTGTTGGATGTGGCAGTACTCATAAGATTTGCTTAAATATTCAAGCTCGTCTTTGTCTTCACTAAGTAAAATTTTATAAGACATCGATATGTATGGTTTGTCAGCAAAAACTGATGGTTTAAATTCTGATCTATATTGTTTAAATACTTCTGCTGGTGTTTCGCATAAGAAAAACTTTGCGTGAGAATACGGTAGTCCCCATTCTGCAGCCTTTGGTGCTGCCTTACCAGTAGAGCCTAGCATCCAAGGATGAACCATGGATTCGTTGTGGGTTGGTACTGCTTTTACATTTCTATAGATTGGGTCTTCAGGTTTTTTATCAGCTAAATAATCTAAAATAGTTTCTATCTCATCAAAAAGTTCTGGTGACTTTTCTGAAAATTTGTGGTTTAGGGCACGAGTTTCAGAAACTCCACAACCTGGAGCACGGCCTATACCAATGTCGACCCTGCCAGGTGCAAGTTCAGCCATGGTCTTAAAAACTTCTGCAATTTTCAAAGGTGAATAGTGCATTACCATGCAACCGCCTGCTCCAACTTTAATATTTTTTGTAAGTGCTAAAAAGTGGCTGGCAATTACTTCAGGTGCAACAGCTAGCAAACTTTCATAGCCGTGGTGTTCGGAAAACCAGTATCTATCATAGCCTAGTTCATCTAATTCCAAGACCATTTTTTTCGTATCTTCAAAGAACTCTTGGTTAGTTCTTCCATTTTGTCTTAACATCAAATCATGAACGCCAAGTTTCATTTTTACCTCCAAATTAAAATCTTTTTAATATTAAACTTATTATATCATATAAATTGGTAAATCAATAAAAAATATTGTGATTATATTGTTTATGCCAATTTATCAATTATACCTTAATAATTAAATTTATTTTACAAATATAACTAAATAATATTTAATAAAAATATTGTATAATAAAAATAATAGCTTACACTTGTAAGCAAAGATTTTTTGAAACTTTTATTGGATTAATATATAAAAAGTATTAATGATAAGAGGAGTTATGGATGAAGGATTTTAATTCACAAGAAATATTTATTAGTAAACTAAAAGAAAATGTGAATTCAAATAGGAGCTCTCTTGTAGGGGAAAAGTTTAATATCATTTCCATGATGGGTGAAGTGAAATATGAAGTAGAAGTAAAAAAACTCATCGGCGAGGGTGGTTCATCTATGGTCTATGAAGTTTTGGTAGACGATAGCTATCCACCATTAAAGAAAATGATTATGAAAGAATTTTACCCAAACTACAACGAGGAAGAGATTGTAGCTGAAAGAAATCCTATAAATAGGTTGGAATTATATTTTGATGCCGATGATATCCAAGGTGAACAAAGGGTAAAAAAAGACCGCGATAAATTTATAGATGCCTATAATAAACACATCAGAATCTTGGAAATGGATCCTTACTTAGAGGGCAAAATTGTAAGACCATACAGGGTAGAGATTGATAATTCATATTTATATTCTCTTTATGAGGTAGATACAGCTACAAGTGTAGATAAATACTACAATCTGGATTTGGCAAGGATTGTCGATATTTTGATACAAACATCAGATATTTTAATTCACCTACATAATAACGATATTATTTACATGGATTTAAAACCAGCAAATATTTTATATGATTATAATAATAGCAAGGTTAAATTATTTGATTTTGATGCAGCCATTGACCTAAATGAGCTTGAATATGTAAATGAATTTTCTATGCCAAATGAAAAATCATTTATTCCTCCAGAAATAAGATATATATCAGATATAAATAAGAGAAAAGATATATTTATAACCGAAGAAATCGATATATATATGCTTGGTGTGACTTTTTTTACCCTCCTTATGGGCAGGTATCCAACATATCAAGAAAATGAAGATATGGATTTGCTGGAAAGAAACATCAGGGATGTCCTAAATAATAAGTCAAATAAGATTTTAATAAATAAAATAGCAGAAGATGGCATTGTAAAAATCCTCCAAGAAACCTTGACAATCCACAGATATATTAGGATTGAAGAGTTAAAGACAAAACTGCAAGAAGTAGAAAGAAACCTAAGATTTAGAAATAACGAGGAGTTTGCAAGTATTATTTCAGCTGCATATTTTTTGGACTATAATAGACTTTATAATTATATTGTCAAAAGAGATGGTAGCAAAAATATAGATGTAGCCATAGTTGGAAATAACAATATATCCAAGACATTTTTTAGTTTGATATTTGCAGCGGTAAATTTAAAAGATGTTAATTTAAATATAACTTTTTATGACAAAAATCCCAATAAATTCTACCAGGAATTAATTTGTGAAAATCCACTCTTAACTGAAACTGCGGTTATATCTGTAAATGGGAAGGTAAAAATAAATAAAATAAATGAGGAAATTACTGATATTGCTTATGCAAATATTGATTTTAAATCTTCAAAAGAGAGGATAGACCAATCATATATTCTAATCCTAGATAAGACAGGTTATGATTATTACCATATGGCTGATGGTCTCTACCATGAGTTTAAAAATGATCCTCAAAAACGAATAATTCTTAATTATTCAAGAAATAATCACGAAGTTGATATAAGGCAAGAGGGAAATATTTCTTATTATAACCTAGATTTGGCATCTACATCCACCTATAGAAATAGAGAATTTAGTGACAAAATTTTAGATGAGGCCTTTGAAATTTTTAGATTATATGTGTTAAATAGTTTTGGAGAAAGATCTGATAATTTCAATGCATGGAAATATTTTATTAAGGATGACTTTTATAATTTAAAATCATCTCTTAGAGTAGCCCTTTCCATAGAATACTATAAATTTATGGTTGGAGTAGAAAGCGCAGCTGACCCAGCTGATAAATTTTACAAGGAAGTTGTAAATATTGAGGATGATAAAGGGATAAATACCAGAGATATTTTAGCCGACCACGAACATCAATCTTGGAATAGATTTATGATAGTCTTAGGTTATAAGGTACCTAGCAGAAAAGAACTTAGGTCTTATGCATACATTGATAAGAAAGGATATATAGATTTTCAAAATAAATATAATCCTTTCATAGCCAATTGTAATATAGGATTAATAAAAAATGGAGAATTGGACCAAATGTCCAAAATTTCAATATATATTGAAGAACTCATAAGAGAAAAGACTATTTATAAAGAAGAGCAAATAAAATCCAAGCTTTTAAATATTTTATATAACACATTTTGGGATGATAATGTTTACTTACAAAAATTAAAGCCATACTGGAGAGAATTAGTAGTAATTGCTAATAAAATTTTTCAAGATGAAGCCTATTCCAACAATTCCTTAATTGTTTTAACCTATGAGATAGAAAAAATCCTAGCTGAATCTCAACCAGAATTAACACTTTTATCCAGTGATTATTATCAAATCAAGGATGATTTGAACTTGATTATAAAAAGAAATCAAAGTTTAAATATTAGAAGTATGGACTATATGATTATCGACTCTATACCTCTGATTGGATCAGAAAGAGTGAAGACTATATTTAAGCCATTTATAGATGATGATGAAAATCTATGGGCAAATATAATTGCAGCCATAAAATTTTACCCAGAAAAATTAGTTTTCTTAAGCGATACTCCAGTTGATGAGGGGAAAATAAATAGGATTAGAGACTTTTTGATAAAGAAAAGATTAAAGATATTTTTACAAATAGAAGTCATTTCCTACGATAAATTGGACTTGTACAGCAGGGAAAATGCTATAGTAGATTTAACTTTAAATTCCCATATAGATGGCAAAAGAGAAGAAATAAATGGCTTGCCTTATGTTGAATACACTGGATTTAACCAATGGTTTGGAAACTACAAGGCATTAGATTATTATTTTACAAAAAGTTCATTAAGCGTAGATGAAACATTTTTCCTTAATAATGCTCAAATCCATGACAACGGCTCATTATCAAGTATTACGAGGTTAAGAGATTATTATCCAAGTATTTGGGAGACTTATATGAAGCTTAGGTCTGATGACTGGGATGATTTTGTAAAAGCTATAAAATATAGTGAAAATTATTATTTACTAAATTTGGATGATTACGAAAAAACAGACAATAACAGCTTAATTGAGGTGGGAGATTTTAAATTTAGGTCCTATGATGACAAGAAATATGTTTCTTTAAAAAATCTTTTGGACAAAATGATAAGTGAAGGCATACTTTACCAATATCAATTTCCTCCAAATCCAGGAAAACTTAGACTCCACTCCTATAATGACCAAATGTCTAGAAAGATCGGTGACTTTATTTCAGAAAATATGTGGGATTATAATGAAGGATTTGATTTACTAAAAACTGAACAAGCAGACAATAACTATAAAAAAAGTTATACTATTTTTTCAGATAAATTATGTTTTGCATATGAATATGAAGCTGAAAATTCAAAAGAATTTGCAGAAAAGATTAAGGCAATCATGGCAGACATTGATAGCAATAATGATGGGACCTATACCAGAATATTTAATCAGATTGATGGTAAGGAATATGCTAAAGATTTGAAAGGCAAAGTTTTATTAAATTATGAATATGGGGACCCAGCCTTTAGAGAATATTTCAGAAGAAAGGGAAGTTTACTGAGAGTTTATACTTATTTTGAGCTGATAAAAGATAGAGAATTTTTTGATGATATAAAACTTAGGGTAAACCTTAGGTGGAAGGCCTATGATGATTATAGGCAAGATAGTCTACCAATAGAAAATGTGTTGGATATTGTATGTACCAAAGGATTTTCTACAATTATTATTTCAACAATAGAAGGTAATATAAAAAACGAGGACCTTTACGAAATAAATAATTATACCAAACAGTTTGGAATGGATGCTAAACCAGTTTTAGTAACCTCAAATTCAGATGATGATACCAGTCAAATAAAAATGATTGCAGCTGCAGCTGGGGTTTATTTTATAGATAGGCAAATGCTAAAAGAAAATGGTGTTGCTGATTACATTAAAAATATAGCTCTTGGTAAAAAAGATTGGAAAAATATAGAAGACAAATAAAAATAAAAACCTCACCAGTATATACTGATGAGGTTAATTTTTTATTAAACTAATTTTTTAACTTCTTCTAAGGCCTTGTCAAAGTCAACTTCGTCTGTTACTTCTGGCACGTATTCGACATAAGCTACTTTGCCGTCCTTATCAACAACTACAACTCCACGAGCTAGTAATTTGTTTTCTTCCATTAGGAATCCGTATTTTTCTCCAAATTCGCGATCTTTGTAGTCTGAGATCATTAAATTGTTTTCGATTCCTTCATTTGAACAAAATCTTGCTTGAGCAAATGGTAGGTCTTCTGTAATAGTAACCACATTTACTCCTTCAAGCTCGCTTGCTTCTTTGTTAAACTTTTTAGCTTGAAGTGCACAAACTTCAGTATCTAAAGATGGAGCAACTGAGTAGACAACTACTTTGTTATCACAATTTTCGCTTGACCATTCGCTAAGGTCATTCATAGTTGCCTTAAATGCTGGAGCTTGGTCTCCAACTTTGATTTCATTTCCTATTAGATTTACTTTATTTCCTGCAAATGTAATATCCATTGGTATATCCTCCTAAAAATTTATTCATTTATCATTTTCATA
Source organism: Anaerococcus sp. Marseille-Q5996 (assembly GCF_946893725.1). GTDB lineage: Bacteria > Bacillota > Clostridia > Tissierellales > Peptoniphilaceae > Anaerococcus > Anaerococcus martiniensis. The sequence goes on from NZ_CAMPPE010000004.1 coordinate 186,511, forward strand.
TATACCCACAAATTATTTTTTTAAATTATTCATAAAATGATTTGCCATTTCCATACTTGAAATCAAAACAGATCTCAAATCATTATTTGAAATATCAACACTAGCTGACCACATACCGTTTAGGTATAAGTTTTTTATTTGCCCATATTTTGTAGTAATCGGATTGTAAGAAGGATATGCTACATTGATATTGTCCTTATAATCACTTTCAATTAGCCTATTTTTGTATAGGTTTTCTAATAATTTAATAGTATTAATCGCCTTTGATAAATCTTTTTCAAAACCTTGGGCATTAAAAATCTTATCAGATGTATAAGTTTCATTATTTTTTGTAGAAATTTTAAACTTCCCGTCAACATTTTGAATATCCTTAGTTCCTTTTACAATTTTTATTTTTTCGTCAGTAAGGTCAGCTAAAATATTTTCCATGGTTATGTAAGGAGTCTTGGTCATCAGGTACTCAATTTTTGGCAGGTAATTTTCTAAAAAATCCTTTTGTTCAAGACCATTAAATGAATTATATAGCCTTGCGCTTACATACCAGATTTCCAAAGTATATATTTGGCAAAATTCCAAATTGAAATCTTTTTTCTCCATAGCTTCTTTGGATAATTGGGGGTTGTTATCCTTATAATAATCATAAGTTTTATAAAAATCTACGCCTGCTTTTTTAAAGTCATTATCAAATTGTTCCTTAAAATCAGAAAGTTTTATAAAGCCATCATTATCTTGGTGAGTTGTAATCCACTCATCATCAAAAGAACAAATATTTCTAGGACAAGATTCTTGAATTTCTGGAAGGGCAAAAAATTTATCTTGTGTAAAAAAGTATAGGGGGATTTTGTAATTATAATATTCTCTTAGATACCTATAAATATCAATTGATGATGGTCCAGTACCAATTATTGCTAATGAGTCATTAGTATTTATATCTTTAATTTTTTCTCTAAGAGGATATGGATTTGATATATAATTTTTATAGGAATTCAAATTGTAGGCGTCCTTATAATATGATTGGCCGATACATAAAAAAACTGCATCATAAGGACCGTAAGTTTTACTATTGCTTTTTAATTTGAAATTAAAATCTTCCTTTATTACATCAATTATTTCTATTTGGTGGATACTTACATTTGGGTTCTCAAAATATTTTTCATACTTATCTTTTATATATTGACCGGTAATGGGTCTTGGAATCTTGTCCTCGGTTGTTGGAAGTTCTCCATAGTTTTCTATGAGCCAATTTCTAAATTCATTTCTATCTTCTAAATTGACATTCATATGAGCAACAGGGGTGTTAAGGACCTTATGCATATCATCATCCTCATAGGCAAGGCCAACTCCCAGTTCACTCCTTTTCTCATATACATCTATGTATAAGTTATTATCAAAATTTTTATGTTCAATTATATTTTTTAGGACATTAGCTCCACTTATGCCACATCCTACTATGGCTATTTTCATAATTTCTCCTTACTTCTCCATATGGTCTATAAGTATTTTATACCATTTTTTGGGTAAAATCTTCTTTTTTATTAAAGAGTTGACATATTTGTTCCTAGATAGTAGAATTATTAAGTATTGGCAATGATTTGCCAAATATTATTATGAAAAGAAAAGGAGGTGCATTATGCCTACAATTAACCAACTTGTTAGAAAAAGTAGAAAAAGTGAAAAATCTAAATCAAACACACCAGCTTTAGGTTACAACTACAATACTTTAAAAAGCAGAGTTACTCCTAACCAATCACCACAAAAACGTGGCGTTTGTACATCAGTTAGAACAGTAACACCTAAAAAACCTAACTCAGCTTTAAGAAAAGTTGCCAGAGTTAGACTTACAAATGGTGCTGAAGTACTTTCATACATTCCAGGAATTGGTCACAACCTACAAGAACACAGTGTTGTACTAATTAGAGGTGGAAGAGTAAAAGACCTTCCAGGTGTGCGTTACCACATCATAAGAGGTACTTTAGATACTGCAGGAGTACAAGGAAGAAAACAAGGTAGATCTAAATACGGTGCTAAAAAAGACCAAAACTAGATCTTAAATATTAAAATTAGTGCATAATGTGCCTATAATTAAGAAATAAAATTATTGAAATTAAGGTATATGCATGCACACTTACGACAAGAAAGTTAGTCGAGTACTAATGATATTACACATAATTGGTAAAGGAGGGAAGCAAAGTGTCAAGAAAGGGACATATACCAAAAAGAGAAGTAATGCCTGATGCAAAGTATAATGACCGTGTTGTAACAAAACTTATCAACAATATTATGCTAGATGGTAAAAAAGGCCTTGCAACAAGAATTGTCTATGATGCATTTGACATTGTAGCAGAAAACACAGGAAATGACGCACTAGAAGTATTCTACCAAGCGCTTGAAAATATTATGCCAACACTAGAAGTTAAAGCTAGAAGAATCGGTGGTGCTAACTACCAAGTACCTATGGAAGTTAGACCAGAAAGAAGACAAACTTTAGCTTTAAGATGGTTAGTTAATTTCTCAAGAGCTCGTGGTGAAAAAACTATGGTTGAAAGACTTGCAAAAGAAATTTTAGATGCATCTAACAACTCTGGTGCAGCTGTAAAAAGAAAAGAAGAAATGCACAGAGCAGCAGAAGCTAACAAAGCATTTGCACACTACAGATATTAATAGGGGGAAAATTTGGCTAGAGAAGTTTCACTTAAAGATACCAGAAATATCGGGATTATGGCGCATATCGATGCAGGTAAAACTACAACAACAGAAAGAATCCTATACTACACTGGTAAGATTTACAAAATAGGTGATACTCACGATGGTACAGCAGTAATGGACTCCATGGACCAAGAAAAGGAACGTGGTATTACAATCGGTTCAGCTGCAACCACAGCATTTTGGAAAGATCACAGAATTAACATTATCGATACTCCAGGACACGTGGACTTTACAGTAGAAGTAGAAAGATCACTAAGAGTACTAGATAGTGCTGTAGCTTTATTCGATGCAAAAAGTGGGGTAGAACCACAATCAGAAACTGTTTGGAGACAAGCTGACAAATACCACATTCCAAGAATTTGTTTTATCAACAAAATGGATGCTACAGGTGCAGATTTCTTCATGGCAGTTGATACAATCAAAGATAGATTAAAAGCAAACGCAGTTCCAATAGAAATTCCGATTGGTTCTGAACAAGATTTCCAAGGTGCAGTAGACCTAATCACAATGGAAGCTGTAACATATAACACAGAAGACTTAGGTGCTCACCCAGTATATGGCGAAATTCCAGCAGATCTAAAAGAAAAGGCTGAAGAATACAGAAACAACATGCTTGAAGAATTATCTGAAGTAGATGATACTATCATGATGAAATATCTTGAAGGTGAAGAAGTTACTGTTGAAGAAATCAAAGCTGCAATCAGAAAAGGTACAATCGAACAAAAGATTTTCCCATGCCTTTGCGGTTCAGCATACAAAAACAAAGGTGTACAACCACTTTTAGACTCAATCATTGAATTTATGCCAAGTCCACTAGATGTGCCAAACATCAAAGGTATAGATGCTAAAGACGAATCAGTTGAATTGGAAAGAAAACCAAGTGATGATGAGCCAACAAGTGCACTAGCATTTAAAGTGGTAACTGACCCATATGTAGGTAAACTTATCTACACAAGAATCTACTCAGGTACAATCGAATCAGGTTCATATATCTATAACGCAACAAAAGGTAAAAGAGAACGTGTTGGACGTATCATGCAAATGCACTCTGATAAGCAAGAGGAAATACCAGTAGGTTATGCTGGTGATATCGTTGCTCTATTAGGACTTAAAGATACAACAACAGGGGATTCACTATGTGATCAAGATAATCAAATCATCCTTGAAAAAATGGAATTCCCAGATCCAGTAATCTCAGTAGCTATTGAACCAAAAACAAGAGCATCACAAGATAAAATGATTATCGGTCTTCAAAAACTAGCAGAAGAAGATCCAACATTCGTTACAAAATCAGATGAAGAAACAGGTCAAACAATTATCTCAGGAATGGGAGAACTTCACCTAGAAATCATCGTTGACAGACTTTTAAGAGAATTCAAAGTAGAAGCTAATATCGGTAACCCACAAGTAGCTTACAGAGAAGGTATCACTCAAGAAGCAGAAGCACAAGGTAAGTTTGTAAGACAATCAGGTGGTTCTGGACAATACGGTGATGTTCACTTAAGAGTTTCACCAGGTGAAGAAGGTTCAGGAATTACATTTGAATCACAAATCGTTGGTGGTGCAGTACCTAGAGAATACATCAGACCAGTTGAAGAAGGTGTACGTGAAGCAGCAGCTAATGGTATCCTAGGTGGATATCCAATGGTAGACATGCACGTAGTACTTTATGATGGTTCATACCACGAAGTCGACTCATCAGAAGTAGCCTTCCACGTAGCAGGATCTATGGGTCTTAAAAATGCAGTTGAAAGAGCAAAACCAGTTTTACTAGAACCAATCGAAAAAGTAGAAATTACAACTCCAGACGAATATCTAGGAGATGTAATGGGTGACGTATCAAGCCGTCGTGGTAAAATCGATGGAATGAATCCAAAAGATGGTATCCACGTACTAGATGCATTTATCCCACTATCAGAAATGTTTGGTTATGCAACAGACCTAAGAAGTAAAACACAAGGTAGAGCAACATATTCAATGCAATTTGACCACTATGCTCAAGTACCAGAATCAGTAAAAGAACAAATATTAGATAAATAATTTAATAGGAGATTAAAATGAGTAAACAACAATTCGAAAGAAGCAAACCACATATTAATATCGGAACAATCGGACACGTAGACCACGGAAAAACAACAACAACAGCAGCAATAACACAAGCTCTAAACAAAAAATACGGAAC
>NZ_CAMPPE010000005.1 GCF_946893725.1 Anaerococcus sp. Marseille-Q5996
TTGTTTGTTATTTATTGATAGGTTGATTATGTTTTTATTTTACATAATCATTGATATTAAATTTCATTTTAGATGTTTGTTTAAACATCCGGTTCATTGTGTCGTTGTTTTTAACGACTTTTATAGTCTACCATTAATTTTTAAACTCGTCAACTTTTTTTAAATGATTTTTACAAAAAGTTTACTGTAGCTTTACATATTAATGTATCGACTTTTTATAGTCTATCACCTTTTTTATATCTTGTCAAGAATTTTTTTATTATTTAAATCCTGACTTTTGGTGTCGACTTTTTCTATTATACAGATATTGAATATTATGTCAATAGTTTTTTTAATTTTCTTCTATTTCTGGTTGATAGTTTACAATTGATACCATTTTGCCATCTTTGTCTTGGATTTTCCTTATCTTTTTGTCAAAGTCTATGCGTTTTAGCCAAATTGATTTTTCACATCCTAGGCATTTTATTTTCATATCTGCTCCCATGCGTTCTATCTCCCATTTGTTTTCTCCACACGGATGGCCTTTTTTAAGAGTTATAATGTCTCCTTGCTTATACTTCTTCATTTATTTCCTTTCCATTTGCTAGGGCTACTACTTGTATACTTGGGTTTAGTTTTCTTTTAGATATCTCATCTATAATTAGTTTTCTTTCTTTTCTACCTAGTACCCATTGGTGGCCAGGGACTGCTACTGCTGTTGTTCTTAGTAGGTATGAGTTTTCGCGGATTTCCATTATTCCAAATATACTTACGTCTTGGATAAGGTATTTGCCTAATTCTTGATCAGCTTTTAGTTTTTTTGATACTGACTCGACTAAGTCTTGGGCTTGCTCGTAACTTACATCATATGATAAGAAGATATTACAATCAAATCTTATTGGCCCACTGTTTAGGTTTTGCACATTTGTGATTTGTGAATTTGGTATGGTGTGAAGAGATCCGTCGTAGTCTCTGATTTTTGTATGACGCATACCAAGTGTTTCGACAGTTCCTTCTACTCCTGCTGTTTTTATCCAATCTCCCACCCTAAATGTATCATCTAGGATGATAATTACTCCAGTTACTATGTCTTTTACTAGAGTTTGTGCACCAAAGGCTATGGCAACCCCACCTATTCCTGCAGTTGCTATTATTGATCTAGTATTTATTCCTAGCATATCTAGAATAATCATCACAATGATAAATCCTACTATAAATCGAATTACAGTATATAGATTTTTGCTAAGTGTTTCTATTCTTACTTTTCTATAGCCGTCTACATCCATCTTGTTTTTAAAGGCCTTGGCCATAAGATGTGATAGGCTATTAAGCAAGATTTTGCTGATAACTATAATGATTAATATTAATATTATATCTTTAATAATATTTGTTTTGGCTAATTGATTTAAGTTTATATCTGGCATTTCTCCTCCTTTTTTTGCTACATTATATATTTTATAATGTATTCTCCAATTTTGCCATATAAAAACACAGGATTTTTTATTCCTGTGTTTTTTGAATTACATTTAGAATCTCACCAGCTAATTTTATATGAAAATCTTCTCGCATATGAAGTCCATCTATATAAGAAGGTTTTATTTTTCTGGCGTCTATTATCGTTTCCTTAAGATTCTTTTCTAAGGCTGCCAGTTTATTTATTTTCTCATTTATCTCAGCGTATCTGGGATAGGAATCATCTATTTCCATTAGGGGTGGAATGATTATTATGTTTTGCTGGCCTTTTGATTTGTTAAGCAATTCTTTTATATTTTCAAAAACTTGGTCTGGGCTAGTAGCATCAAAAAAATCATTTGTACCTGCAAATATTATTTGTATATCGCAGACATCTCCTTTAAATCTTTCTAGCATGCCGCTAGTGCGGTCCCCGTTTTTTCCTAAATTTATTACTTGATGTCCATAATCTTTTAGCAAATCTGCATAAGATTTGTCTACCAAATAGCCTTCTGTATATGAATCTCCTAGGCAAATTATTTTCATTAATCGATCCTTTGTAGGGCAAGGGCTGTTCTTGCTGGGATGTAAATTTTTATCCCGTCATAGTCTGTGCCAGCTAATCTTTCTGTTTTGTAGACATATTCATGAGAAATGCGTCCTTTACCTCCAAATTTTACTTGGTCGGTGTCCATAGATACCTTAAATTTTCCTGTATCATGGATTGGAACTGCAAATGAATCGTATGAATTTGTTGGGTGGAAGTTGAAAATATAAACCACATCCTTATTTCTATATGCAATTACTTTTCTGTCATTATCTATCCATAGCCTAAAAATCCTATTGCCCAATTGCTCATGATTTTGAGTAAAGTCTAGCATTTTTTGATCAAATTTGGCTAAATATTGGTATTTTAGATTGTCATTTTCTAAAAGCGACCATTGGCGTTTGGCGTAGTCAAAGGAATATCCATTGCCTTCTCTTGGGAAATCTATCCATTCAGGGTGGCCAAATTCGTTACCCATAAAATTTAAATATCCGTCTGATCCCATGGAGATTGTAATCCACCTAATCATTTTGTGAAGGGCAAGGGCTCTTTCTATTATATAGTTGTCATCATCCTTATTCATATGCCAGTACATTTCTTGGTCTGCTAAGGTAAAGATTGTGGTTTTTGAGCCAACTAAAGCTTGGTCGTGGCTTTCTACATAAGCTATGCGTTTTTCCTCTGGACGGTGGGTGGATAGTTCGTACCACAGATTGGATAAATCCCAATCCTCATCGCGTTTGTCGAGGGTGCGTTCCCAAAAATCTGGCATACCCATAGCCAGTCTATAATCAAAACCTATTCCACCTTTAGAAATTGGCAGGCACAAACCTGGCATCGCCGACATATCTTCTGCAATGGTAATTACATCTTTTTTTACCTCACGGGCTAATTCATTGGCCATTTGCAGATAGTTTATCGCTTCTATATCTGTATTCATAGAAAAATATTTATCATAATGGTCAAAACTTATCCCACGGCCGTGGTTTTTATAAATCATCGATGTAACTCCATCAAATCTAAAACCATCAAAGTGGAATTCTTCTAGCCAGTATTTTACATTAGAAAGTAGGAAATGTGCTACACCTGGTTTTGCATAGTCGAATAATTTGCTATCCCAATCTGGGTGCTCTCCCTTTTCTCCTGTATGGAAAAATTGGTAATCGGTGCCATCAAATTCGTTGATACCCTCGACGGTATTTTTTACGGCATGAGAATGAACTAAGTCCATAATTACATTTAATCCCATTTCGTGGGCGGTATTTACAAGCGATTTTAAATCATTAATCCCCCCATACCAAGAACTTGGCGTATAAAAATTGCTAACTTGGTAGCCAAAGGATCCGTAATATGGGTGCTCAGCTATGGCCATCAATTGAACAGTATTATAACCTGCTTTTTTGATTCTAGGTAGGATGTTTTTTTCAAATTCTTTGTAAGTTGAAACTTTGCCCTCTTCACCAGCCATACCAATATGAGCTTCGTATATTAATAAATCATCATTTTGAATTTTAAAATCATCATCGGTCCACTTAAATTTGGATCGCGGATTATACATTATAGCTGCAAAATCCCCTTTTTCATCTCTTTCTACTCTTTTTGCAAAAAGTGGAATCCTATCAGAAATTTTGCCATTTGCCTCTACTAAAATCTTTATGCGGGATCCATGAGGAATGGTTTTGATGCCTTTTACAGATATTTCCCAATCCTCATCATTTATTTTTTTCATTGGATGGGAATGCCTGTCCCAATTATTAAAATCACCGATTAAATAAAGGCTATCTGCATTTGGTGCCCACTCTCTGTAAACCCAACCAGTTTTTGTTTTTTGAAAACCGTAATAATGGTGGGCATTGGCAAAGTCAGAAAGTGTTTGGCCATCTCCTATGAGTCTATCTTTTGCTTTTTCATATTCGCTCATTCTAAGATTTATATCATTTTCATAATCTTTTATCCAAGGGTCAATGTCTAAAATTTCCCACTTTGCCATATTTGCCTCCTAAACTTATTCTTTGTGCGCTTCTATAACTTTTTGTGTAATTTCTTTTGGTACTTCTTCATATCTTTCAAATTCCATGGAGAATGATCCCCTTGCTGATGTTTGACTTCTTAAGTCAATGGCATAGGTTAAAACTTCTGCAAGTGGAGCTTCGGCAAGTATGATTTGGCTGCCATCTGCTTGTGGGTCCATGCCCAAAATTCTGCCACGTCTTTTGTTCATATCTCCCATTATGTCGCCCATGTAAGTTTCTGGAACTCTAATTTCAAGTTTCATAACTGGTTCTAAAAGAATTGGGTCTGCTTCTTCTATACCCTTTTTAAAGGCAATTCTCGCAGCGGATTTAAAAGCTTGTTCATTACTATCAACAGGATGATAAGAACCATCGTAAAGGGTTGCCTTGATACCAGTTACCTTAAATCCTGCTAGAGGTCCTTCTAATAGGGATTCTTCAAGGCCTTTTTCTACTGCTGGGAAGTAGTTTTTAGGAACTGCTCCTCCAAACACTTCTTCATCAAATACAAAATCTTCTTCTGTTGGCTCAAACCTGATAAATACATCTCCGTATTGGCCAGCACCACCTGATTGTTTTTTGTGTTTACCTTGAACATCAGAATTACCTTTTATGGTTTCTCTGTATGGGATTTTGTAATCTACTATTTCTGTATTTACTCCATAATTATCACGAAGTTTATCCATAATTACTTTTAACTGAACATTTCCAAGACCTGATAGGATTTGTTGGTGGGTTTCTGTATTTCTGTCATCTTTGAAAGTAGGATCTTCTTCAATTAATTTTTGTAAGGCTTCTGAAATCTTATCCTCATCGTTTTTACTAATTGCATTTATAGCATAAAATAAAACTGGTTTTGGATATTTGATTGGCTTGTATTCTATTTTATTAGCAGCTGTTGCAAGAGTATCGCCTGTTGATAATTCATCAAGTTTTGTAAATGCACCGATGTCCCCTGCAATTACTTTGTCAGCCTTTATTTGTTCCTTGCCCCTTAGGAAAAATAAATTTGACGCCTTTAATTCTTTATTTTTTGTAACATCTAAAAACTTATCATCTTTAGCAACTGAACCTGACAAAACTTTAAAAATAGAAATTTTACCAACAAATGGATCTGCAAGAGTTTTGAAAACTACTGCTGAGAATGGTGCATCCTCATTTGCATCAAATGCTTCATAGCCATCTTTTACTCTAAAACCAATATGAGCCACTTCATCATCAATTGATGGCATGTATTTTGTAATTACTTCTAATAACTGAGTAAGTCCTATTTCTCTTTCGCTAGATCCGGCAATAAGTGGGACAACAGTTCCGTTTAGGATGGCTTCTGTAAGACCTTTTCTAAATTCGCTTTCAGAAAATTCTTCGCCTTCAAAGAATTTTTCCATTAGCGAATCATCAGTTTCGGCAACTGCTTCGATAATTTCTTCATAAACTGCATCTACTTCTGCTAGGCGGATTTCTGGGATTTCCACTTCTTTTTTCTCACCGTTTTCATATGTGTAGGCTTTTTTATCTAAAACATCGATAACACCTTCAAATTCATCTCCCTGTCCTAGCATGAGGGTAAGAGGTGTAACTTTTTTGCCAAATTCTATATGAAGGTCTGATATAACCTTATTAAAATGAGCATTTTCCTTATCAAGTTTGTTTACAAAAATAATTGATGGGAGATTTATCTCTTGGGTATAATTCCAATATTTTTCTGTTCCAACCTCAATTCCATTTTCTCCGTCAATTACAAAAAGTGCTGCCTCACTAGCTCTTAAGGCTTGCAAAACCTCACCCTCAAAGTCAAAAAATCCAGGAGAATCTATAAAGTTTATCTTGTAGTCTTCGTATTCTATAGGAATGATTGAAGTTTGGATTGAAATCCCCCTTTTTTTCTCTTGAGCTTCATAGTCTGAAACTGTAGATCCTTCTTCAACTCTTCCTTTTTTGTCAATTGCACCTGTTTTATATATAAGTGCTTCAGCAAGACTTGTCTTACCACTTGCTGAGTGACCGACTAAAGCTAAGTTTCTAATTTGGGATGTAGTATAATTTTTCATATTTTTCTCCTTTGTGAAAACATTTATATTTTAAAAATAAATATGCTTTCTAAATCCTTATAAGTTAATTATATAGCAAATTTCTATATTTTACCACATTTTTTGCAAATGTTTTCATAAATTAATAAAAAAAGAGCACCCATGGGCACTCTAATTTTTGAAAGCTCTTTTTATATAATCCACAAAGGATAATGATTTTCTAAGCTTTTCACTTGGTATATAATTGTTAATTGCTCGTAAAGTTTTTTTATTATCCACTGTCGAAAAGATAAAATCCCCATTTTGCTTGGTGTGGATAGCAAATCTTGGAATTTTCTTTTTAAATATAACTTCAGCGGTTATAAGTTCGATCTCGCTCCATGGAATTTGGATAAAATCCCTAGGGTTTTTTTCATTGTAATATTCAATTGCCTTATTACCAATAACAAGATCCCCAGAGCTAGTAAAACCCTGGAGATGCCTTGCTTTTATCGATAAGTCGATATTTTTGTTCTGTGATTTAATCATAACCTACATTATATTAAAGTATCTAGCAACGATACCGATGATAAATAGGGCAATGATAATTGTAATTGGAGAAACATCTTTTTTAAGAAGTTTTGAAACACCAAGTGTTAGTAATAATGGAACTAAGCCTGGGATAAGCATATCTAAGTTATCTTGTAAGGTTGTGACTTTTTCTGGACTAAAGGCATTTGCTCCGTATGTTTCATACATTTCTAGGGCTTGTTTTATGCCTTCTGATCCACCTGGTAGATTTGCCCAATCGATAAATGTTTTGCTATCTTGAGCTACTCTTGTGATTTCCACTGGGAAGTCTACACTTACCCATCTTTGAACTAGAGCCCCAATTACAAACATACCAAGGATTGAAGCTGTCAGGGTTACCCTACCTAATAGTCCGCCTGATAAGTCTTTTGTAATTTCATTACCAGCCTTATATCCCGCTTCTTGAGTTCTCCATAGGAAAATATATCTGATTAGGTTCCATACTACGAAAAATAAAATTGGTCCTAGTGGGTTTCCACTTAAAGCTATGGATGCGCCAAGGGCTCCAAGTATCGGTCTAATTGTAAACCAGAATACTGGGTCTCCAACACCTGCAAGTGGTCCCATCATACCGACTTTTACCCCGTTAATTGCTGCATCATCAATTGCAGTACCATTTGCTCTTTCTTCTTCCATAGCAAGTGTTACACCTAAAACTGGTGCAGAAACGTATGGGTGGGTGTTGTAGAATTCTAAGTGGCGTTTTAATGCTGCTGCTTGACCAGCTTCGTCGTGATATAAAGTTTTGATAGCTGGTATCATTGAATAAGCCCAACCACCATTTTGCATTCTTTCAAAGTTCCATGTTCCTTGTAAAAATTGGTGGCGGTTACAGATTTTTCTTCTTACATTTTCTGGTAATTCTATTCTATCTGCACTTTTAGTTTCTAATTTCTCGTCTAAAACTTCTTCTTTTGTTTCAACAACTTCAGTTTTAGCAGGTTCTTCTACTATTACTTCTTTTTTTACAGCAGGGTCTTCATTTTTTATAACTTTTTTACTTGAATCTGCTTCATAAACTTCTTTGTCTTTTTCTTTTTTGTTATCAGTCATAAGATCCCTCCTTAATAATCATTTATAATATCGCCAAGTGGGTCGCCGGAATTTCCGCTAGCTCCTGTACCACTTTGAGCAATACCTTTTAGCTTCATATAAATAAGGGCAAATGCAATACCGATAACACCAATACCTATAAGTGTAATATCAGGGATAGCAGCGATAACAAAACCTAGGGCAAAAAATGGCCAGGTTTCTTTGGTACTCATCATATTTAAAACCATGGCATAACCAACTGCTGCAACCATGCCACCACCTACTTGCATACCACCTTTTAGCCACTCTGGCATAGCATTTAGGGCATCCGTTACTGCCTTAGCAGGGATAAAACATAAAATAAGTGCTGGAATTGCAATTCTAAGTCCTTGCATAGCAACACCTGACCAGTGGATTCTTTCTATTTTTTTAAAGTTTGCAGTCTCTGCTGCATTATCCATGGCGTGAACCATAGGAATTGCTATAGTCCTTGCAAGCATGGTTAAAAATAAACCAGCCACTGATAATGGGATAGCTAGAGTGATAGCTGTACTTCTAGCTTCTGCAGCATTTGTAGATCCTCCATTTAGGGCCAGGGCCATAATAATTGCAGATGCTACAGATGCTAAGGCTGCATCTGGAGCTATAGCCGCCCCAACATTTGACCAACCTAGGGCCAACATTTGTAGCGCACCACCTAGCATAATACCTTCTTTTAGGTGTCCTGTTACAAGTCCGATAAGGGTACAAGCAACAATTGGTTGGTGAAATTGGAATTGGTCTAGGACTCCTTCACAACCAGCTAGGAAGGCAACTACAAAAATTAATATAATATTAATAGCAGTCATTTTCCTCTCCTAATTCATATTTAATTCTGTACGTGCTTTTTTAAGCATATTGTCTAGATTTTCTTTTTTATCTGATGGGACTTTTCTAACATCAAAAGTAACACCCTGCTCTTTTAGTTTTTCTAGAGTTTCCACATCTGATTGTCCCATTGATACTGATGTTGTAAGGTTTACCTTTCCATCCGAATAAGCCATAGATCCGATGTTTAGATGATCAATCTTGCCACCTAATTCCATTAATTCTAATACGTCTTCTGGTTTTTCAAATAAGAGCATAGCTCGTGTTGCTCCAAATCTTGGATCCTCTAAAATTTCTTTCATTTTCCAAACCGGTACTACGTGAGCCTTTACTCCTGGCGGTTCTGCCTCCATTACCATAGATTTTCTTAAGGCATCCTTACTAACTGCATCTGAAACTACAATGATGCGGTCAGGATTTGTTGCCCTTGTCCAGCTAGTTGCCACTTGACCGTGCAAAAGTCTGGTGTCGATACGTGCAAGGACAATATCGATTTTGCCATCTCCAATCACTGTTCCTTCTGGGATTGATCCATCAGATGCTTTTTTTGCATCAACTAGGGCTTGGGCATCATCAGCTTCATTATTTGCTGGTTTTTGGCTAACTTCATTTAGGTCTTCAGGTTTGATTTTCACCCCTTCTTTGGCAGAGCCTATGATTGCTTTTGCAATTGCATGTGAAGATTCATTTGTAAATCTTTCTGATAGGGCTTCTATAACCATTGGAAGGTTCATTCCTGCTACTATTGCCCATTTATCCTCATGGCCTTCAAGCAAATTTGAAGTTTGGTTAAATGGAGTGCCTCCCCAAAGATCAACTAGAAATAAAATCTCATCGCTATCCACTTTTTTGATACAAGCTTCAAGCTCACTTCTTAAGTCATCTGGTCCCATGCTTGGCAAAAGAATTGCTGTTTCAAATTTTTCTTGGTCGCCAAAAATCATTTGGGCAGATTCTTTGATACCTTCAGCAAAATGGCCGTGACTTGCAAGTATTATTCCTACCATCTTCTCTCCTTTCATAAAAATGATATTTACATAAATTCATATGAAAATGATTTTACAAGTTTATTATATCACACTATTAAAGAATTTTATCAGATGGATAATAAATATTTGCATCAAATCTTGCTTTTGTTATAACCTCCATATAATTGCGGGTTTTTTCTAAGAGTTCTTTTTCTTTTTTTGTATCTCGAGTTCTTAAAATTTCTTCTATGCAAACGAATTCATAATACAATCTTGATTTGCCCTCTTGGTTAAATTGGAAAGAATATTGCCCATCATCTCCCACCACTTCTAGGTTAAATTCCTCAAAGCTATTTAGAGCATCTGGGATTTCTATAGTTCCCTTTGTTCCTTGGATGGTATTTATCATAGGTGCAGCAGAATCTTTTGATCCGATGCAGGATATTTTAAAGTCATCATAATCTAAGATTACAATTCCAGATGTATCTATGTTTTTTTCAATATTTGCAAAATATTTTACATCCTTTGGTAGGCCAAAAGTATCAACTGCAAAGGCAACATTATATAAATTTAGATCAATTAGAGCTCCTCCAGCACTTTCTAGTGAAAATACCGGCTCAATAATTCCTTCTTTAAATTTGTCATATCTTGAAGAATATTGGGAATAGTTAAGGGAAACTATTTTTATATCTCCAAGGTCATCAACAATTTTTTTTGCCTCAATGGCATTTGGTATAAATCTATGGCTGATTGCCTCAACAATCATCACCTCATGTTCTTTTGCTTTTTCGATTATTTTTTCAGTTTCATAGCTATTAGTTGTAAATGGTTTCTCACAGATGATGTCTTTTCCAGCATCAATTGCCTTATCCATAGCATAAAAATGCAAATTATTTGGTAAGGCAACATATACAGTATCAATCTGTTCATCAGCTAATAAGGCTTCTATGCTCAGATAATATTTTTCAATGGCAAATTCTTCACATAAATTTTGTAATTTTTCTTCATTGCGGGCTGCAATTGCCACAACTTCTATATTTTCGATTTCCTTTAAAACTGGCAAAACTTCTTTTACGATTTTGCCTGATCCAAGTATACCAAGTTTCATTTATTACCCCTTTCATAATTCATCTTCATTTGCTTATCATCAAAATTTTTGCCTAATAGAGACCTTTCATCCATTAATTTTATAAAATATTTTGATGAGTAAAGGCCTATTAAATATACTGCCAGCGACAGGATTAAGGTTGGAATTAAAGCTGCCTGGGTGAATTTGGATTCTGGAACAAATCTCATCACTACAAAATAGGAAGTCCATACCTGAAAAAATCCATTTATAGGCACTGTTAGATAAATATCCCTATAAGATTTGTATTTTCTGATTAGTAAAAACGTCAAAATATCAGCCAAAAATGCACTGGCCCAAATAGCTATCACTCCAAAGATAGAAAATTTTAATAAGAATATTCCAAATACAAAAGAGATTAAAGATATAACACCGATTTTCTTAATCCTAAGTATGAGAGCAGTAAATATAAAAGAAAAAGCAGGAGCCATGGCCAAAAGCCTACCTCCAGGTATAGGCAAAGACCTGCCCACAAAATATAAAATTGAACCCAAAACCACCATCAGGGCAAGGGAGATTGCCATGACTGTAAGCTCCTGAGTTTTAATTTTTTTCATATATCCTCCTAAGTAAAGTCCTATTAAATTTTTACCCAATATCGATAAATATTTCTTGGAGTATAGTTAAAAAAACGGAGGAATTATGACTTACACTTTAAAAGAAAAACAAGCTTACGAAAAAATGGGCGTGGAGGTTTATCTTTACGAACACGATAAAACCAAAGCCCAAGTTGTTTATGTAAAAAACGATGATAAAAACAAGACTTTTGGTATAGGATTTAAAACTCCACCAACAAATTCCAAGGGCATGGCCCATATTATGGAACACTCAGTATTAAATGGGTCAAAAAAATACAAAACCCGCGAGCCATTTATGGATATGGCAAGCTCATCGCTCCAAACTTTTTTAAATGCTATGACCTACCCAGACAAGACTGTTTATCCAGTTTCTAGTGAAAATGACAAAGATTTTTATAATCTAACTGATGTATATCTCGACGCTGTTTTCAATCCTAGCGTCCGCCACAAAAAAGAAGTTTTGGACCAAGAAGGCTGGCATTATGAAATAGAAGATGACAAAATTTCAGGTATTTCTGGTGTAGTTTATAACGAGATGAAGGGTGCTCTTACCGACCCTGATGAACTTGTTTACAATGACTTTGTCGCTCATCTTTATAAAAATAGCCCCTACCAATACGAATCAGGCGGAGATCCTGCTGATATTTACAAGATTTCCTATGATGAATTTGTAAATTTCTATGACACTCACTACCATCCTTCAAATGCCTATATTTATTTTTATGGTGACTTGGATATAGATTTTTATTTGGATCACTTGGATAAGGAATATTTAGCAAATTATGATTATAAGGACCTTGATTTTGATATAAAAGTGCCTGATAATTACTATTCTGATACTATAAAATCAACCTATCCTGGCAATAGTGACCAAGAAAATGCTGACTACTTGCTATATGGATTTTTGACTAAGGAAGATCAAGATACAAAATACTATCTGACCCTTTTAATCCTAATCAGCGCCCTATTTCACATGGATTCATCCAAAATCAAAACCCAAATAAATATGGAAATAGACCCAGATGACTTTTCTGCAAGAGTCGGATATGGGGTTAGAAGTGCTGTTATCTTGCAAGCTCAAAAAGCTGATAGCGCAAAATTAAATAGATATGTAGAAATTATTGAAAATGGCCTAAAAGAAGCTGCGGATGGCATCAATAAGGAAAGTTTAAAAGCTGCATTTTCTATTTTTGAATATGGGCAAAGGGAACAATTAATTTCTGTAATGCGTGGTTTGACCTATTTCTTGATGTGGAGATTTGACAAGCCAATTTTTGAGACCTTCCAAATAATTGATTATTTAGATGAGTTAAGACAATTAATTGACACAGACTATTACGAAAATTTCATCAAAGAAAACTTTATAGACAATCCAACAAAATTAGTCTACATTGCAAAACCAAGTAGTGATTATATGACTAATAAACAAAAGGATTTAGACGAGTATATTGCTAATTTAAATGAAAATATGACTGATGATGAATTAGCAAAAATAAAAAGTGATTTGGAAAAATTAGAAATCCACCAAAATGAGGTAGACACTGAGGAAGAAAAAGCAACAATTCCAGTATTAAATATCGAAGATGTCCCAACAAGGGTAGAAAAAACTGCCAGGGAAATTGTAAAAGATAAATTTACCTATATTTATCACGACATTGACACAGCAGGTTTGATTTACACTTCCCTTTATTTTGACATCAACCATTTAAATTTAGATGAGCTTTCCTACCTTTCACTTATAAATGATTTTATGGGCTCAGTAAATACTGAAAATATGGATTATACAGAAATTGATGATGTGCTTTTCCAATACTTGTCTAGCCCAAATTTTTCAAATACATTTATAAATGTAAATGATGAAAAAATAGCAAGGTTAGAAAAAGTTTCCTTTACATCAACAATTGAAACGGCCGAAAAGGGACTTGATTTGATGGCAGATTTTATGTTTAATTCTGTATTTGACAATCAAAAGAGGATTTTGGAAGTCCTTCGTATGAAAAAATCATATTTTGAATCAGTAATGTATGACCAAGGCCATATATTAGCCATGAATAGAGCAAATGCCCATATTGATAAAAACATGATGATTAAAGATCAGCTAAGCGGTATAGGTTCCTATTTATTTTTAAAATCAGTAATAAATGAGGTTAAAAATAATTTTGATGAATTTTTAGCAAAAATTACTAGCATTTACAAAAAAATCTTTACAGAGAGTCTAGAAATTAATATTACCTCTTCTGAAGACGACTTTGCTAAGATGAAACAAATTATTAACTCACAATTTGATTCATTAATGCAAAAACAAGATACGGTTGACATTAATTTTAAGCCTGAGTACTACAAAGAAGCCATCCTTTCAAATGCAAATGTAAACTATATTTCAAAAACTGCAAATATAAAAGAATTTGGAAGTGAATTTGATGGCAAGTTGATGCTAGCAACTTCAATTTTATCAAACCCTTACCTTTACGAATTAATCCGTGCCAAGGGCGGGGCTTATGGAGCAGGTATTACTGCAAATAGGTCAGGACTTCTTTCTACCTACTCCTACCGCGACCCAAATATTTTAAAAACTATTGAAAGTTTTAATTCCATTGGGCAGCTTACAAAAAATATTTACCTTACAGATAGAGACTTTGAAAACCAACAAATCTCATCTATGGGCAGCATTTTAAGGCCAAAATCTCCTCAATCCCTAGCAGATGAAGATTATGGTAGGTACAAAAAGGATAATCCTATAAATCCAGAAGAGATTTTAGGACAGATAAAAAACGCAAAACTTGATGATATAAAGGCATATAGTGATTTATTTGAAAAATCCATGCAAAAAGATAATCTAGTAGCCTTTGGTAATCGCAATAGTTTAACAAATATTAAGGATAGTTTCGATAAGATAATTGATTTAGATGACTAATTTGATATAAATTGAAAGTCGATTTAAATTTGTTAATATTTAGGGTATGATAATATGTAGACAAGGAGTGCCTATGAGTGATAATAAAAATAATTTTGATTTTAATGATATAGACTTTTACGAAATCGGTCAAACAATTAAAAAATCGGTAAATTCTACCCTAAAAAAATTTACAGAAGCTAATGAAAAAGATGAAAACTTACCCCAAACAAGAAATAAGGAAGTCTGTGCCCAAAAACCACCAGAGCTTTCAAAGGCCAAGGGTTGGCAAGCAGGGGCAATTATAAGTGGAATAATTTTGCCCATAATAACTATTAGTTTCTTTTCAGAATTTGTAAATTTTAGAGGCTTTTTCCCTTTTATAATGACAATATTGTTTGCAATATTAAGTATTGCAGTGCCTTATACTACATGGAGAGCTTCCAAAGAGTATTTTAGACTAACAAATAATTATGTAAGATTTTTAAGAGAACTTGGCAACAATACAGTTATTTCTATAAGAGATTTGGCAAGTTCTGTTGCCCAAAGTGAAGAAAAAACTGTATCTGACCTTACAAAAATGATGAAGCGAGGATATTTTTACCAAGCTCGTATAGTAGAAAATGATTCTCTTTTTATCCTAGACATTCCTACCTTTAGATTATATAAAGAGAAGAAAAAAGAAATCCCAGAGCCTAGAGTAAAATCATATGAAGAAGATGAAGTTTTAGTAGAAGACTTGTCAGCTGAAAGGGCAAAGGAAATCTTAAATCAGGGTAAAAACTATATTGAAGAAATAAAGTTAAGTCAATCCAAAATTAGCAAGCAAGATTTTAGGGAAAATGTAGATAAGATATTAAAAAATTCGACTGATATTTTAAATATTGTAGAAAAATATCCAGATAAGTCCTATGCCCTAAACAAGTTTGCCGACTACTATTTGCCAACAACTGCAAAACTAGTAGAAACTTATTATGATTTTGAGATGATGCGTACAAATGATAGCAAAATTTTAAATTCTATGGATCAAATCAATGAATCTATAATTACCATCGGCGCAGCCTTTGATAAAATCAAAGTAGAACTTTTATCAGATAGGGCCATGGATATAAAAACTGATATTGACACAATAAATTTATTATTAAACCAAGAAGGTTATGCAGAAGACGATTGGAGTAATCAATGAGTGATATAAAATTAACTTTAGATGGCGCTGATGAAAATGATAGCAAATTAGATAATATAGGCAATGAAAATCCTGATTTGGTAGAAAATAATGTTAAGTTTTCTCCCGAAGAAGAAAAAATGATAGATGATTTTTCTAAAAAAATTAACCTAGATGATACAAATATCATTCTCCAATATGGATCAGGTGCTCAAAAAAAGATTTCAAATTTCTCAGAAAAAACCTTAGATACAGTTCGTAATAAGGACTTAGGAGAGATTGGAGGCTTGCTTGATTCTGTTGTTATGGACATACGCGATATGGAGCGTGAAGAAGCTTCTGGTCCCCTTGGATTTTTGAAAAAACAAGCAAATAAGGTAGAATATTTAAAAGTCCGCTACCAATCAGCAGAAAAAAATATAGATGAAGTAGCAAAAACTTTGGAAAATCATCAAATAACACTGATGAAGGATATTTCTATGCTCGATCAAATGTATGACTTAAACGAAGAATATTACAAAGAAATTACCATGTATATTGAGGCTGGGAATCGTAAATTAAAAGAAACATATGCAAGTGAAATCCCAGCACTTGAATCTCAAGCCAAAGAATCAAACTTGCCACTAGATGCCCAAAAGGTAAATGACCTAAAGGCGCAGGCAAATCGTTTTGAGAAAAAACTTCACGATTTGGACCTAACCCGTATGGTTTCAATCCAAATGGCACCACAAATCAGGATGGTCCAATCATCAAATTCTATAATGGCAGAAAAAATTCAAACCACAATTGTAAATACCATTCCACTTTGGAAAAACCAAATGGTTTTAGCCTTAGGCATGAACCACACCAACCAAGCCATTGCCACCCAACAAAGAGTAACCGACCTAACCAATGAACTTTTAAGAAAAAATGCAGATACCCTAAAACAAAACACAATAGAAACTGCAAAGGCTACAGAACGTGGTATTATAGACCTAGATACAATCAAACATACCAACGACCAGCTAATTTCTACAATAGAAGAAGTTAGAAATATCCAAATCGAGGGTAAGAAAAATAGGACTCTGGCCCAAGCAGAGATTGCTAGGCTAGAGGATGAACTTAAAAGAAATTTAACAAAAGGAAATAGTAATTAGGAGGAAATATGGTAGATATAGGAGATTTTAAATTTGATACACAAATGCTAATAGCAGGCGAAGACTTGGATGAAGATGAAATCTTTGATCACATTACAGAAAACTTTGAAGGCGACAGCCTCCTTGCAGTAGGTGATGAAGAATTAATCAAAATCCACTTTCACACAAACAAACCTTGGGAAATCTTAAAATATGCAGCAAGTCTTGGAGAAATCCACGACATAGTTGTAGAAAATATGCTAAGACAAGCTGAAGGACTTCAAGGATAATAAAGGCTAGGACAATTTGTCCTGGCTTTTTTCGATTGAAAAATCCTTATTTTTTAATATAATAATATAAAGAAGCGTAAAGAGAAAGAGTATATTATGAAAATTAAAAATTACGGAAAAATCCTAGCTCTATCCCTTGCTATTGGCCTAGCCGCTCCGCTGACCAGCGCTTTTGCAAGTGAAGACCAGGTACAAATTCAAAATATAAATACATTAGAAAATTTTGATCAGGCATCAAAAAACGAGATTGAAGCCTACAATAATCTAATAGACCAAAAAAATAATGATAGTAATCTAAGCCCTGACTTAGAAAAAAATTTAAAAGATTTAGCAGGTAAATTTGGTCAAGAATACAAACTTCGCTATAATCTAAAAGCAAATATCGAACTAATCAACAAAATCGATGGCCAAAGCTTTGCTGAAGTTATCAAAGATAGCAAAAAAATTTTAAATGGCGATGACCTTGGCAAAATCAATGATCAAAGCGAATATCTAAAGCTATTAATTAGCCAAAATCAAAAAGAAAATCCTATATCCCTATCAGATGAAGAAATAAAAAATATTGAAAATCAAACAAAAAACTTCATCGATAATGGCATTCTTTTTGCAGATGAAAATGCAGAAAAAAATGAAAACCTAGAGCAAAATATAAAAGCAATTGAAAATTCAAAGGCTTATTACTTGGCTGATAAGAATCTAAAAGAAAAATACGATGAACATTTAAAATTAGCTAAAGAAAATAAGGAAAATCAACAAGCAAAACAGCTTTTAAATGATTTCCTACTAAGTCCTGACAAAGAAAATTATCAAATACCAGAGACTTTAATATCTTACGATGAAACAGAAATCAAAAACCAAGATTTTATCGCAGGAAACACAGATTCAGATAGTCAAACACTAGTTGAAGAAAGCCAAACAATAGAAAACCCATCCCAAAATTCAGGCTCATCTGCCAGCCAAAACGAATCAGCATTTTTAAAAAATGAAAAAACAAGCAGCAAATACAAAGAATTGTCAGATGCACAAAAAAGAGAAGTAGATGCAATCGATACAAATACTGATGGGATAATATCCGATTCTGAACTAGATGCATCTGCAAATTATACAGCAGATTTAGGATCTGATTCCTGGCTATACCCATTTACAGAAAAAGCAATAAATGAAACAGGTTCAGCAGAAAATCAAAATGAACAGCAAGCTGAAAGTACAAATCCCCAAGAAAACACTGGTTCAACTGAAAATACAGAGCAAAAACAACCACCAAAAACAGTTACAATAGACAATGAAACCAAGGCTCCAGAATTAAAAAATAATACTGAAGAAAAGCCAGAAGATAAAGAAGAAAATCAAGAAAAATTCAACGAAAGCCAAGCTAACCAAAATCTAGTACCAAGAGAAAATACAAATGCAGCAAGCGTTGTAAAAACAGGTATAGAAAGCCTAGGCTATGTAGTTGCAATCCTGGTAATAGCCCTTGGAGCATATTACTTCTTAAATAAAAATCAAAAAAACAAAAAATAATTAAAAACTAATATTTTTGTAAAATTAGATTAATTATTACAAATAAAAAACTCGAATCATATTGATTCGAGTTTTATTTTTTAGAAATTCCCAGCTTCTATTTCTTGAATTGTTTCTATAGAGTTTCTAAAGGATTCTGATTGTATGTCTGGGACAGTGCGTTTTTCTGCATTTATTGTGCCATCTGGTGCATAGCCTAGGGTGTTTGTATAGGTAAAAACTAGGCCTGAATTTGGCATAACATCATTTATTACTCCTAGGGTTATCCCGTCCCCTCCGGTTGTTTGGCCGATTAGGCTTGCTGATTCAGAATTTTTCATAAAACTTGCCATACCTTCAGCAGCTGAAAATACCGCCTTATCAACCATCAGGTAAATATTTCCATCAAATCCATATTCTTTGTTAGATTCATCTGGATTTACTGTAATCGTGTCTTTTATATAGTAGTCAAAGTTTTTAAGATCACTTGAATGTTCTAGCTTTACCCCTGAAATATCAACATTTTTTAGGGTTTCGATATTTAAGGTATCATCTGCTAAGATTAATTTGGCCCTATCTGAGTCTTTGAAAAATAAGTGGTTAGTTACTGATTTTGGGTTTTTTAGGATTTTTGGTAAAAGGAATTTTTGCCAATAATCCATATTGCCCCCGTAGTTTTCACGGATGTCTATTATTAGCGCCTTATAAAGGTGTTTATTTCTTAAAAACTCATCTAAAATCGCCTCATCTTGGCTAAATTTTTCTGGGTCAACCATAGAATTTATTTTTAAAAGGGCTATGCCTTCTGCTGGGCTTTCTAAAGTTAGATTTGTAGTTTTATTTTTGTTTATAAATGATAGGGCCCTTTTTTGAGATTCGCCTTGTGAATCTTGAGTTTGCTCGCCCTTTAAATCGTAGCGGTTTCTAACCACTTGCTTATTCATTTTCAAAAATTCAAAATAAATTGATGGTGTATTCCAATTTTTTGAATAATATTTTAAGGTATTTTCTACATAGGCAGTGTCTGCAATCCTTGCATGGGAGTTGTTTAGCTCACCCATAATCCCTGTCATTTCATCGATAAATTCTTGGTCGGTTTTTGCATTTTCTATGCGTTTTAAATATTTTTTGTAAGAGCCTAGAAAATCAATATTGTAATCCCTTTTTAAAACTCCAAAAAATGGATAATTTGCCTTTAATTCATTGAAAACATAATTAAAGTCCTCTACCATTTGCTTATTTGTAAGTGCCTTTGGATTTTCTGGGGCTGGTAATTGTAATTTTGGCGGATTTTGTAGGTTTTTGTACCATTTTAAATATGATTCTGTATCGTATTTGTCGATATTATCTGGGTAAAAAACATCATCTTTTCCGTTAAATCCCCCATCTTCTACAATTGTTTGGGTGCGTCTTGCCTCTAATTGGTCTAATCTTCTTTTGGCACAAGATGTATTTGTAAGCATAAAAACGAGGATTAGACAAAAAATCTTAATCTTATTTTTCATCAAATCCTCCTCTTAAAATGTAATCTCTCTTGTATAAATCATAGATTACAGGGATATTTCCTATTGGATTTACTAGTGAAAATACTAC
This sequence comes from Anaerococcus sp. Marseille-Q5996, assembly GCF_946893725.1. GTDB lineage: Bacteria > Bacillota > Clostridia > Tissierellales > Peptoniphilaceae > Anaerococcus > Anaerococcus martiniensis. Next base: position 19,718 of record NZ_CAMPPE010000005.1, read on the forward strand.
AATTGCAATAACTAAAAGATTTAGTTTTTTCCTTTCATTTCTTGCTATTGCCCCTAGACTTACATTTCTAATTCTTAAGACAGCTATCCCGTAAATAAAGGCAAGGATACCAAATACAATTTCAAAGATTTCTTTATAATAAATCCCAAAAACTAATACTCCGATACCTGCCAGTATCCAAATTACAGAACTTGCTGTTTGCATTTTATTATATTTTTTTAATAAGTCTATGCTTTCACTTCTTTTTCTTCTCATAATTTATATTATATCTTAAATTTCTAAATTTGGGTAAACTTTCATAAATTTATCAGATTCTTCGCCTGCTTGGTAGTTTAAATACCCTGCCATGGCAATCATCGCTGCATTGTCTGTGCAAAGTTCTAGGGATGGATAATAAAATTTGATATTTTCTTTGGCACATTCTTCTGCCATACGTTCTCTTAATCTACTATTTGCTGCAACTCCGCCACTTAGGGCAAATTTATTAAAGCCTGTTTCTTTTAAAAGTCGCATGGATTTTTCTACCAAAACATCCACAACTGCCTCTTGAAAACTTGCAGCAAGGTCTGCCTTATTGATTTCATTTCCCTTTTGTTCTTCTTGGTTCATATGGTTTAAGACCGCTGTTTTAAGTCCTGAAAAAGAAAAATCATATGAATCTTTTTCAAGTCTTACCCTTGGAAAATCTATGGAAGATCCATTTCCTTCTTTGGCAAGTTTATCAATTTTTGGTCCACCTGGATAGCCAAGCCCCATTTTTCTTGCAACTTTGTCATAGGATTCACCCGCTGCATCATCACGAGTTTTGCCCACAACTTCATAATCTGTATAAGAATTTACTTTTACTAGATAAGTGTGGCCACCGCTAACAACGAGTGTTACAAAGGGTGGTTCTAAATCCTTGTGAGCAAGATAATTTGCACAAATATGGCCTTGCATATGGTTTGTACCAATCATTGGTTTATTTGTTGCAAGGGATAGGGCCTTTGCTGCAGAAATTCCGACCAAAAGTGATCCCATAAGTCCTGGTCCCTTGGTTACAGAAATCAAATCTATATCATCATAAGTCAGATTTGTATCATCCAAGGCTTTTTTTATCAAAGGATTTATAGCTTCTAGATGTTTTCTACTTGCAATTTCTGGGACTACCCCACCAAAAAGTGTATGGATGTCAATTTGCGATGATATTAAATTTATTAAAAGCTCTCTATCATTTTTAAGAATTGCTACACAGCTGTCATCACAGCTGGTTTCAATCCCCATAGTATAAAAATCTGTCATTACAATTCCTTTTTCATATTGTAGGCATCTTCGCCAATTTTCTGGTAATAATTTTTTCTAATGCCCATTACTTCAAAACCAAATTTTTTGTATAAATTGATGGCTGCAGTATTTTTTGTAGAAACTTCCAGCCAAATTTCTTTTATATTTTTTGAAAGGCTTGTTTCTACTAGGTGGTTTAAGAGGCTGGTGGCAATTCCTTTTTTTTGAAAATCACGGTCCACTGCTATGGTAAATATCTCCGCATCATCCATTACATGGCTTGATATATAAAATCCAACCACCTTGCCGTCTACTTCTGCAACATAATGATTTAAAAATGAATTAGATTTCAAATCTTTTATAAGATTTTTCTTAGACCACGGTTCAAAAAATGCCTGGTTTTCTATATTATAAACCTCATCTGCATCTGAAATTTCCATTTTTCTAATCATTTTACACCTTGTTCTTTTTCTCGTATTCTCTTTCTGCTTGGGATTTTCTAAGGTAATTTGGGCTAATTTCAAACAAATCTGGGCTATCATTTATATGAATAAGCCCTAATCTTATAAGAGACTTGCCAATACAATTATTAAAATTTATAGGCAAAGTGTGGGCATTTTTAAATTGCTCACAATATTTTCCGCTGATTTCTCCTATAAGCTCTACTTCCTCTTTTAAATCATCAACAAGTTTTATAAAATCTTCTATCTCATAAAGGTCTTCTTTTATAATTTCATTATAATCCTTATCATAAACTGCTGCATAAACCCTATTGCCCCTAGCATCTAGCATAGGTGCTTTTAGTTTTTCACTTGAAGAATTGTTTGCAAGAGCCAAAAGCGTGCTAATTGGGATAAGTTTTTTTTCATTTACTTGTGCCAAAGTTTTTGCAACAGTCATACCAATTCTAAGACCTGTGAAAGATCCTGGCCCCTCAGAGATAACAAAGGCATCTATATCTTTGATAGTCATCCCTAACAAATCCAACAAATTTTCAATCATAGGAACCAAGGATTCACTGTGAGTTTTTTGCTGATTTACATTAAAATCTCCAAGAATTTCATTATCACTTGCTATAGTTACTGTTGAAATCATAGTTGAGGTGTCAATTGCTAAAATATTCATTTATCATTTGCCCCCTTTTTGTATCATCTAGGATTTTAATCTCGCGAGTATTACTATCTATTTTTGAAATCTCAACATTTATCATACCATTTGGCAAGAAAGCTCCTCCATTTTCTGCCCATTCTATAAAGGTAATTGCATTATCTGGATAAAAATATGTTTCAAAGTCAATTTCTAAAAGCTCATAAGGATCTTCCATCCTATATAAGTCAAGGTGGTAGATGGTTTTATCCCCTTCATAAATATTTACAATAGAAAAGGTTGGAGATGAGCTATCATCTATATTAAAATACTCGGCAATAAAATTAGTAAGGGTGGTCTTGCCAGCACCCATATCTCCTATTAAATTTATAACATCATTATCTATTAAAAGGGATGCAAATTTATGAGCAAAGTCCCTCATTTCATTTAAATTATTTATAATCATAAATCCTCTTTATCTTAAGTATTATACTATTTATAATAAAAAAATCCCTAGATAAGCTAGGGATGATTTTAAAATTAAAATTTAAGTGATGGTGATATGCGTTTGTATAGTATTTGAGTTACGATTGATTCGATAGCACCTTTTATAATATTAAATGGAGCTACTGAAAAAATCATAAGTGTAATATAATTTTTAACCAGTGAGTTTCCAGGAATCATACCAGCAAAGGCTTCAAGGTCTATGTTCATTACCTTGCTATAGATTGGGAAAACTACAAAGGCATTTGATAAAGTTGCAACTGCACTCATAGCAATCACACCCAAAATTAAGGCTAGGATAGAATTTTTGCGAGTTTTTTTGTTGCGATAAATAAGTGATGATACCAAAACAAAGGTAGATCCTACAACAAAGTTAGATAATTCCCCAACCCCACCTGTCATAGTCTTTGAAAGGTTAAGGACGTTTTTAATTAGCTGGATTAAAACCCCATACCAAGGGCCCATAGCAAAGCCACCAATAAGTGCTGGAACATCAGCAAAATCAACTTTCATAAAAGGTGGAGCTATTGGAATAGGCAATTGAATAAACATCAATAAATATGATATACCCGCCAAAATACCAACTTTTACCATTCTGTCTAAACTAAACGATTTACTTCTTCTTTGAATCATAATTACCTCCTAAAGTGGGCAATAAAAAATGCCCTAATCTTGGGGCACGAAAAAAATACAAAAAATATATACTTCTCCCATCCAGACTATAACTGTCGGTTTTGGAATTGCACCAAATCAACCAAAAAAATGGCTCGCAGACTATAACTGCCGGTTTAGGAATTTCACCTTACCCCGAAAACAAGCCCGTCCGGCTAGAGGAGGACCCTCCACGGAGTGGTCTGAGGACGCAGTCCGAGGAAAGCCCGTCCGGCTAAGAGAGGAACCTCCACGGAGTGGCCGCAGGGCGGCACGCCCGAGGAAACTTATCCGGCGTATAGAGGACTCGTGCCAATTAGGCACGGAATTACCACAAACGCCAAGATGATTACCTATTACCGTATGGACTTTTAACCTATTTAGTTCTTGACAACATTATATCACAATCACAATCCAATATCAATTAAATTTGAAAACAATTTCACAAAATTAATCATTTGGCTTACAACTATCCAAAACCCACTTATAGCCCTTGCGATTAATAGTTTCTATAGGATTTAGATTTGCCTTTTTAAATTCTAAACGAATTTTTCTGATATGCTCTCTTACAGACCTCTCTGTGGTCTTCATGCCTTTTTTGTTCATGGCTTCCACAATGTCATCCTTGCTTAAAACTTTACCCATATTTGAAATTAAAACTGAGCAAATACTTATTTCAAATTTTGTAAGGTCTAGAATGTCATTTCCAATCCTAAATATCCCATTATCCTCCTCCATTGTACAAAAACCAAGGCGGACAATGTTTGTATCATTGATTTCTTCTACTTTTTCAAAAACTGAATTAATAAATTCCTCACGAGTATTTGAATGAATGACAAAGTCTTTGTCATCTAGCTCTTGTTCGTAAGGATTATCTGCGTTTCTCTCTGTTAGATAAATAACAGGTGTAGTAGTTGTTTGCTTTATGTATTGAATTACCTGGAGACATTTATTGTAGGTCATATCAACTAAAATCAAATCGTATTCGCTAAGATCAAGACCTATTAGGTCTTCCATTTGTTCAAATTTATGTATAACTACTTCGTTTTTATCAAACTGGGAATTTAAGAGAGATGAAACACCATTTTCATATTCAACTGATGCTATTTTCATATCTCCTCCTTTTCTATCCATAATTATAGCCTTTTAATAAGACAATGTAAAGATTTTTTTATATAAATTTTTATCATCTGTATATAAAATACAAATTTGACTGAACTTTGTCAAGAAAAAAGAGCCTGCTTTAAGCAAGCCCTTTAAATTATTTTTTATAAATAGTATTTTTTTATCATTTTAAGATCATCATCTAGTTCATAAACTAATGGTTGACCTGTTGGGATTTCTAAGTCCATTATATCTTCATCTGAGATACCTTCGATGTGTTTTGCTAATGCTCTTAGTGAGTTTCCGTGAGCTGCTACTAGGATTGTTTCATCTTTTAGTAGTTGTGGTGCAATATTATCAAAGAAATATGGTAATGCTCTTTCTAGAGTAACTTTTAAGTTTTCTCCTGTTGGAATTACATCTTTTGGTAGATTCTTAAATTGTCTCATATTTAATTGCTTTTCTTGTTCTTCTTCAGAAAGAGTTGGAGGTAGTGTATCATATGATCTTCTCCAAATATGAACTTGCTCATCCCCATATTTTTCTGCTGTTTCTGCTTTATTAAGTCCTTGTAGGGCACCATAGTGACGTTCGTTTAGTCTCCAAGATTTTTCTACCGGCACAAATAATTGTTCAGAATATTCTAGGACATAGTTACAAGTTTTGATTGCTCTTTTTAAAATTGATGTGTGAGCGTGGTCAAAAACTATGCCTGCTTCTTTAATTTTTTTACCAGCTTCAATTGCTTCTTCTTGGCCTTTTTCTGATAAATCAACATCTACCCATCCAGTGAATTTGTTTGCAAGGTTCCATTCACTTTGGCCGTGTCTAACCATTACTAAAGTTTTTGTCATTATCTTCTCCTTAGTTTTTCATTACTTTCTAACTCTTTTTGCTTAGCTTTTACGGAATCATCAGCGCTTTGGTCTATTTCATCAAGCCATGTAAGGGCGCGTCCTGTACCAATTACTACACATTGGTCGGCATTTTCCGCTATATTTACATCTATTTGGAATTTTTCAGCCAATCTTTGGCGTAGGCCGATGGTATAAGCCCCACCACCAGTTAAAATTATTTGTTTTTCGTAAATATCTGCTGCAAGCTCTGGAGGAGTTACCTCTAATACTTTTTTTACCCCATCTACGATTAAATCAACATAAGGCTTAATTGCAAGCTCTATTTCTCCTACCGGAACAAAAACTTTTTGTGGAAGTCCTGTAGCAATTTCTCGCCCAGTAACTTCTATAGATCCATCAATCTCTGCATTTCCAGCCTCAATTTTTACTTCTTCAGCCTTGTTATCTCCAAGTAAAAGACCATATCTTTTTCTAATATAATCTTTAATTGCAGTATCAAATGTAAGTCCTGCCACTGGCACTGATGTACTAGCTATGATTTGACCCATAGAAATCACTGCAATATCAGTAGTTCCCCCACCTATATCTACAATTAATTCTCCGCCAGCATCTGTAATATCAACTCCAGCGCCAATTGCAGCTGCAAGGGCTTCCTCGATTAAATATGTCCTGTGGGCTCCAGCATTTTCACTTGCCTGAAGGACTGCTCTTTTTTCTACTTGAGTTGCCCTACTTGGTACGCAAATTAATACATCTGGTTTTAATAGTGCTTTACTTAATGACTTATCTAAAAAATATTTTAGCATGCGTTCAGTAGATGGAAAATCTGCTATAACACCGTCTTTTAAGGGCATAACTGCTTTTACATTTCCTGGGGTTCTACCGACTAATTTTTTTGCTTCATCTCCCACAGCAAGTATCTCATCTTTTAAAACATCCACAGCAATTACTGATGGCTCACTAAGGACCACTCCCTTGTTATTTACAAAAACTAAAACTTTGGCTGTACCAAGGTCTATAGCTACACTTCTTCTAATCCTTGCCATTTTTTCTCCTAATATTTTTTAAGCTCTTCTACCTTATCAAGGGCTTCCCAGGTAAATTCTGGATTATTTCTGCCAAAATGCCCATAGCTTGAGGTATTTTTGTAAATTGGCCTTAATAGGTCCAAATTATCTATAATCGCTTGTGGTCTAAAGTCAAAGTTTTCTTTGACAATTTCTAGTAATCTTTCATCATCATATTTTCCTGTACCAAAGCTGTCTACAAATATTGAAAGTGGATGGGCAACACCAATTGCATAAGAAATACCAATTTCAAGTTTTTCAGCAAGGCCAGCAGCAACCATATTTTTAGCTGCATATCTTGCCATATAAGCTGCGGACCTATCTACTTTTGTAGGGTCTTTTCCAGAAAATGCTCCACCACCAGATTTTGAATATCCACCGTAGGTATCTACAATTATTTTTCTTCCAGTTAGCCCGCTATCGCCTTTTGGTCCACCGATTACAAATTTGCCTGTTGGATTTACATAAATTTTAGTATTTTCATCGATTAATGATGGATCTATTACTTTTTTTATAACTTCATTTATAATATCTTCTCTAATTTGTTCAAGGCTTATATCTTCTGTATGTTGGGCAGAAATTACTATATTGTCAATACGAACTAATTTATCATCATCATATTCTACAGTTACTTGAGTTTTGCCATCTGGTCTTAGGTAGTCAAGTACTTTATTTTTACGAACTTCTGTTAGTCTTTGGGCAAGTTTGTGGGCATAGTTTATAGAAACTGGCAAATATTCTTCAGTTTCATTGTCTGCATAACCAAAAATTATTCCTTGGTCGCCTGCTCCAATTTGGTCGTATTTATCATTTGTTGACTTAAATTCTTGGGCGCTATTTACCCCTTGGGCGATGTCTGGTGATTGCTCGATTAAGGATGTAAGAACAGCTACATTTGAATAATCAAAACCAATATTTGGATCATCATAGCCAATTTCTTTAATAGTTTGGCGGACAATTTGTTCTACTGGTGCATAAGCTGTTGTAGAAATTTCTCCAACAACCAATACCAAACCTGTTGAAGTTACTGTCTCACAGGCTACTCTCGCATTTTTATCTTGTTTTAAACACTCATCAAGGATTGCATCTGAAATCCTATCGCAAACCTTATCTGGGTGGCCTTCTGTTACTGATTCGCTTGCTATAAATCTACGCATCATTTCTCCTCTAATATTACAACAGCACGAGCTTCAATTCCTAAACCCTCTCCAGTAAATCCAAGGCCTTCACTTGTAGATGCCTTGATGGATACATTTTCAGGTAGTGTTTTTAAATGCTCTGCTAATAAGTTTTTAATTTCATCTCTTCTTGGGCTGATTTTTGGCATTTCACAGATGATAACTGTATCAAGATTGCCAATTTTATAGCCCTTTTGGTCCATAAGCTCAACCACATGGTCAAGTAGGTCTATAGAATAAATATCCTTGTATTTTGGATCTGTATCTGGGAATAATTTTCCAATATCACTTTGCCCTAGGGCTCCCAAAATTGCATCCATAATGGAGTGGGTCAAAACATCTGCATCAGAATGGCCCAAAAGACCTTTTTCATAATCAAATTTGATGCCGCCTAGGATTAAATCTCTATTTTCTACTAGCCTATGAACGTCATAGCCTATACCAATTTTCATTTATTTTCCTCAGTTTCTTCTTGTTTTTTAATATATGCTCTTGCAAAAAGTATATCTTCATTTGTGGTAATTTTGATATTTGAATATTCTCCCTCAACCACTTTTACTGGTGTTTCCCTATCAAAAAACTCAAATAATTGACTGTCATCAGTTATTTTAAATTCACTTTTTACGTATTTTTCATACATGGTAAATATAGTTTTTTTGTCAAAGGCTTGGGGAGTTTGAACATTGTAGACAAAGGCACGGTTTGGCGTAAAATCAACAACCATGTTTTCATCTAAAATTTTAACTGTATCTTTTGTTTTTGTTGCAGTTATTACTGCCTTATAATTTTTTAGCTCCTTAAGTGTATTATAAAAAAGCTGTCTACTTGCAAAAGGTCTTACCCCATCGTGGGTTAAGACCAATTCACAATCTTTATTTAAGGCTTTTAGTCCTTCAAATGTCGATAGCTCGCGAGTGCTGCTACCAAAAACATAGTTTACTTTTTTAGAAAATTTGTCATTTTTTAGTATTGATTTGATAATCTCTTCATCTTCTTTTCTGATTACTAAAATTATTTCGTCAAATTCTTCAATACTTGTTACAGTTTCTAAAGTACGTTCGATTATTTTTTTATCATCGATATTTAAAAAAGGTTTGTTAATATCGCTATTCATACGTCTGCCTGAGCCTGCGGATGTGATTATAGCTGATAAAAATTTGCCATCAAACATTTAATCCTCTTCGCTTCTTACAAATATCATACGTCCTGCAGAAGTTTGTAAAACACTGGTTACAACAGCATTTATAGTTTGGTCGATAAATTTATCCCCATCTTCTACTACTACCATTGTACCATCGTCAAGATATCCTACACCTTGATTTTTGCCCTTTCCTTCCTTGATGACGTCTATTCTCATTCGTTCACCTGGAATTACTACTGGTTTTAGGGCATTTGCCAAATCATTTATGTTTAAAACCGGGATGCCTTGGACATCTGCCACCTTGTTTAGGTTGTAATCATTTGTAAAGACTTTTGCTCCCAAATCCATGGCAAGTTTTAAAAGTTTGCTGTCCACTTCCTTAATTTCTGGATAATCTTGATCTGTTATTTTTAGATTTATTTTATCTGACTTTTTAATTGCATTTACAATATCAAGCCCGCGGCGACCACGTTCGCGTTTTAAGTCATCTGGGCTATCTGCTATGTGTTGGAGCTCTTCTAGGACAAACTCAGAAATAATTAGCTCCCCTTCTATAAAATCAGTTTCAATAATATCAACTATTCTTCCATCTATAATCACTGATGTATCAAGTACTTTTGGGCTTGCAGGATTTTTGCTTCTATCAAGTTTAAAAGTTGATTTTAAGTCCTTATTTTCTTTGCTGGTTTTAAACAAATTGACAAAATCATCGCTATTTTTAGCTGCCACTCTCCAACCTAAAAAACCTAAACCGATATATAATAAAATAGATAATAGCACAAAAATTGAATTGCCCACATAAGGTAGTTGTAGGCTGGTTAAAGGTCTTGAGATTAAAGTTGCAATTAAAATACCAAGTATTGCCCCAATTGTTCCAACAATAAGTTTGCTTGCCGGTATGTCGCTCATTTGGCCTTCAATATTTGAAATGCCTGCCATAAATTTATCTGCAAATGATGCAAATAATAAATAAAATATTATCCCACCAACTAGGCCTGCTATAACATTAGCAATGATAAATATAATGCCGCTCGGTTGAATTAACAAACTTGCGGCATTGAATACATTTAAAACTACTATGCCAAGGACTAGGCCAATTAGTGTGATAAGAATTTCAAAAACTCTTTTCATTAACACTCCTTGATTACTAAAGTCCGATAGATTCGTCTATCATTTTCTCAGCTTTTTCTTTATCTAGAGAACCTGCCATGACTAATTCGCTAGCCATAATTCTTCTTGCTCTATTTAACAATTTCTTTTCTGTGGTTGATAAACCTTTTTCCTTATCCAAAATTGTAAGATTTCTAACCATCTTTGCAATTTCGAAAATATCGCCTGTCTTAATAATTTCTTGATTTTCTCTGTATCTTACATTCCAGTTGCTAGACATTTCTGTTGGTTCATCATCCAAAATTCTAAGTACTTCATCGCCATCTTCCTTGCCGATGACATCTCTTATATGCATTTTATCAATATTTGCTATTGGAATTGAAATATCCATAGAACCAATTGGCATTTTTAGGATGTAATAATCTTTTTCTTCTCCCAAAAATTCCTTTTTTTCAATAGAATCAATAGTACCCGCACCGTGGTTTGGGTATACGATTTTATCGCCGATTTTAAACATTTTTACCTCCTAGGTTCTCACTATTATTATAACAAATTTGAACCTTTTAGTAAATAAATTAAAGTTTTGCCAAAATACCTAGACCCTATCCCTAAGTCCTGTTCTCATCCTAATTTTCTCTTTTAAGACCCTAATGTCGGCAAGGGTAGTAGATCCCCCGTATTCTCCATCAAGGGCCCAGGCTACTTTTTGATCAGTTCTTACAATAAATTCCCTGCCTTGGCGGAGAATTAGCATATCATTTTCTTTTCTATTTGTAATTCCAAAAACAATTTTATTTATATCAGCCAGAGATTGGGGGCGTTTTACCATAGTTAGCTCAAAAATCCCATCAGAAAGGCCTACATTTTCACCGGTTATACCCACAAAACCTCCAACAGAAACAGAATTTGTAACCATAAAGTGGATAAATTCTCCACCTATGACTTCTCCATCTACTTCTACTTCCATTTTATATGCTGGGATGTTAACTAGGGGTAAAGTTTGCTTTAAGCCCTCAAAAATATAGGCAGAACGACCAAAAATATTCTTTACATCTTGGCCTGTACTATAAGAAACCTCGGCAATAGTCCCAAAGGCTGCTACATACACAAAATACTTTTCATCTAGCCTTCCTACATCAATATGTTTTTGATATCCACGGGTAGCAACTTTTGTGGCTTTTTCTATGTCTGCTGGGATATTTAATGATATTGAAAAATCATTTGTAGATCCAGTTGGTATGTAGCCTATTAGGGGATCAATTTCTCTTTTACAAACTGCAGAAATAACTTCATCAAGGGTACCATCTCCACCGCTGACTATGATTTCGTCAAAACGATGGCCCATTTTTTCTACTATGTAGCGAGCATCCCCTCGACTTTGAGTTGCATAAACGCTTGTTAAATATTCTCTTTCGCTAAGGTAGTCTATAATCCAGGGCAAGTATTCATTTATTATTCTCTGGCCGCTGTTTGGGTTGTAGACAAAAAGGGCATCTTTCATGGCATCTCCTTTATTTCTTTATTTAAGAAAAATATACACTTTATAGGATTTTTGTAAATAAAAAAGATGCCAATTTGGCATCTAATTTAAGCAACACTTAATTTATCTTTGTGGATTTTAAGAGTTAAGATGTAAAATATAGCTGCAACAAATATGTTAAATAAGGCTGGTAGAATAACCGTCTTCATAACAGGTGCATTATTTGCAACTTCAAGACTAAATTCACCTGAGTTAACAGTAGTCATATAATCAGCTATAATCCACCCTTGAACTTTAGTGAATAAATATCCAACAATTATAAATATTATGGAAAATATAATTGCTGAAGCAGATTTTGAAACTCCTAATATTTTTAAATGACCAGCTGTATTCGCAAACATAATCATAGATGCAAATGAAAGTCCAATCATAAAAAAGTTTAGTATTACTCCCCAAAATATCCTAATATCTATCTTGCTAAGTAGTTCTGAGATTTCCCCAAAAAGTTCAGCAAAACTTAATGGTGCATTGGATTGGGTAATAGTTAATAGTATGAAATTCAAAACAATAGATATAGCAATAATAAGTCCAATTAATATATAATTGATGTATCTTGCTCCTGTAACTTCAGCAGAACTAAAAGGTAAGGCTGAATAAAATGATGCATTATCGCCATAAAATCTTTGATTGTCATTTTTTGTTAAAACTGCAATACCAATAAGTGGTCCTGCTACTAAAAGTATCCCAGAAAGTACTAATCCAATTCCAACTAAAAACGAGCTCTCAAAAACCCTTATTAGCTGAGAAAAAATTGTAACTGCAGCTAAGGGTAAAAATAACCACAATATTATAGTTTTAATATCTTCCTTAAAAATTTGTCCAAATAATTTTCCCATTACATAACCTCCGTAAAGTAATCTTCTACACCCATTTGATGATTTAATCTTATGTCATCTACACTTTCATTTACGATTATTTTTCCATTTTTTACAAAAACCGCCCTATCCAAAACTTTTTCAATTTCAGAAATCAAATGAGTAGATATTAGCAAAATTCCATTATAATCAAAATTTTCAATAATGGTATTTATTACCATTTTTCTAGATTTGGGATCCACCCCACTGATTGGTTCATCTAATAAATATATTTTTGCTTTTCGGCTAAGGGTAAGGGCGATTTGAACTTTTTCACGCATACCCTTTGAACATTCTCCAAGCTTTAATTCACTTGAAATATTAAATCCTTTTAGCAAATCATAAAACTTTTTGCTATCAAAATCTTCATAAAATTTTTCATATATGCTAACCACATCATTTATTTTCATGCTTTTATCTAAGGGCATATGGTCAGGTTGGTAGGAAACTATACTATTTGTATGGCCACCAGGTTTTTGCCCATTTATTTTTACAAAACCCATATAATCTCTTTCAAGTCCTGCAAGAATTCTTAATAGGGTTGTCTTCCCTGATCCATTTTCCCCAACTAGGCCAACAATTTGCCCATTTTCCAAAGTTAAATTTACATTATCTAGGGCTGCCTTACCGTTATAAACCTTGGTTAAATTTTTTATATCAATCATTTTTCTCCTCCCAATATTGTTTTAATTGGTTAATTGCGTCATCTTTTTTTAGATTTAAACTTTCTGCTCCACTTATAAATTCATCTGCTATCTTATAAAAAGAATTGTCTTCTAATTTTGAAATTAAGTTCTTATCATCTGTTACAAATCTGCCTGCTGTTCGTCTAGTTTCTGTTAGACCAGCTCGTTCCAGTTCTACTAGTGCTTTTTGAACTGTATTCGGATTTACTTCATAATCTCTTGCTAGATTTCTTACAGAGTCGATCTTTGCTCCAGGTTCCCACTGGCCAGTTGATATTTTTACCTTAAATTCTTCTAGAAGTTGCAGATAAATTGGTCTTGATGAATCAAATTCCATCCGCGCCTCCGTTTTTGTATTGTTGTATTACTATCTTAGTGCAATAATATTATATCAGCTAAATTTTATTTTGCAAGAGCTAATTTAAATTTTTCAAATATTATTTTTAAGCATAAAAAAAGCAACCTTTTAGGGTTGCTTTCTTTATTTCAATTACATTTTTGGTAAGTCTTTGGTTAAAAAGTTCTTTAATAAGAATAGTATTACTAGGGCGATTGCGTATTCTACAGCTAGGTATGATGCATTATAAACTAATGAATAAGCTAGCGCTCCTTGTCCTTCTGGAGCATATGATGAGAAGAATACTACACCTGATAATACGTGGGTTACAAATCTTGCAATAATTGCAATAAGTGTTCCCTTTAATATTGGTCCAAATTGGTGAGTTCTTTTAAACTCTTCTGAGTAAAGTCCAGATAGACCAATCAATCCGTATGGCATTGGATAATCAAGAATTGCTTGGATTGGATGGATTACATATCCTCCAAATAGCATATCGATGATTCCATATACTGCACCGATTAAAAATCCTTTACCTGCTCCATATCTAAGCGAAAATATAATTAATGGAATCATTTGTCCAGGTGTGATTTCTCCACCTTGTGGCATTTGAAAAAGTCTAAATCTAGCTAAAACAAATGATAAGGCGATAGCTAGTGCGCCTTCTACTAACATCTTGGTTGTCCAAGATGATCTTGTCTGATTATTTTGCATAAAAAAATACCTCCTTTTGCACATACTTAGAGAGGTTTAGACACTTTCCTCCGCAAGCATTACCTTGACCAGGTTAAGGGTATGATCTCAGCCAACTGGCACCCCTAGTGCATATTTATTATATTACATTTATAAAAAAATGCAAAAATAAAAGGGCTGATAGCCCCTATATTTCTTTTAGGTATTTTGTTTTTATATATAAAGAATCACCGTTAAATTCTACTCTTACAAAGCCATCTTCGCTTTCATTTACTATCTTAACAACAGATCCTGCATCCAACTTATCATATGCACTTTTTTCATCCATATCTGCATAAATATCAGTTTTTTGACTCACTTCATAAAGCCCGCCAATCTGTGGGCTATCATCTTTTTGACCTTGCTTTTTATTTTCATAAATTTTTATATCGTGGTCCTTGTAATTATCATCATTTTTACAAGCAGTAAGAGAAAAAAGACAAAGCAATAATAAAACTTTTTTAATAATAAATCACCCCTAAAATATCAATTTCCAGTCTTTCTAGCTCATTTACAGCATTTTCCAAATCATTTTTTAAGGCATTTTTTGAAAGTAATAGGATTTTGTAATCTTCATATTCAGCCAAATCTATGGCTTCTGGGCTGTTAAAGTTAGCTTCATTAATTAAAATATATGGATAATTTGCTTTTAGTCCCTTAAGTTCATCAGAAATATTTTTTTCATTTTCGGGGCTAATTACAAGTCCATTTAAAATATCAGCAAGTTCACCTGCAATATTGACTTTTGTATTTGCATTTTTTAAGTGAACAAGGCCTATTACTGCATTTGCTCCCTTAGTTTTTATTTTTCTTTTAACTTTTGCAAGCTCAGAATTTTTATCCCTAGTTAAATCTGCCAAAACTTCATAATCTAATTGGCGAATATCATCAGCAGTGGAAATCCTATCTGATAATAGTTCTTTAAGGATAAGCAATAAAATTCCTAGCAAGGCCCCTACAAACAGGCCCAAGATTGCAAAAATTATTCCACGGATTTTTGAGGCCTTACTTACAACTACATTTTGCAAATACTCAATATTTTCCATATGCAAATAATTTCTTGTATATGACCTAAATTCTTCTGCAATAAGTGTAAGGGTATCTTCTGCGCGTTTTTCGTTTGTATCCTTATATGTCAAGCTAATTACTCCGCCTTGAGGGTTGACATCATAGTCAAAGTTTTTAGAAACTTTTTTGCTATCCCAGTCTGGATCGATTTTTTCTGAAACAGTTTCAAATAGATTTTCTGATTCCAAAAATTGGGAATAAACATTGGCAAGTTTTTCATTTAAAATTAGCTTATTGTAGGTAATTGGCTCATCATCATTGCTTGTTACAATTAATACTGCCTCAGCCTCATAATCTCCTGGCAAAATATTTTGGGTAAAATAAGCCAAAAATCCAATCAAGAGTGCCGGAATAATAATCAGCCACTTATTTTTATTGATTGCTTTTCTAATATCTTGTGTTGTTAACATAATATGCTCCTATTTTAATGAGTGAATTGCATTTAAATTTGTAAAGAAAAAGTCATAACTTGGGGCCTTGGCCATTAAGAAAATGGCGTAGGGTATGATAAAAATAACAATGGCAAGGGCAATTAAAAATCGGCCTAGCTTATCGATATTTTTTATTTTTTCTAAAACAAGGGGTATATAAATAATTTCCAAAATCGTAAAAAAGGTTGAAAATCTAAAGGCAATAGCAGTTGATGACCTGAATACTAATAGTACCAAAAGGGCAAACCACATGGCCTTTATACTTGCTTCTTCTATAGTAAATTTGCCAAAATCTTTTTTTCTAAAATACATCAAGCTTGTTATAAATAATGCTGCGGCAAAGATAATTCTTGGGTCATAAAATTTCATAGCTCCTGCAAATTGCCCAGTAAAGGTATAATTTAAAACCTTAGTTGCCATTCGTCCTAGTCCAATTGCAGATAAGATTTGAGCTAAAATCCTAAACATAAGGCTTGAAAAAACTGATGCAACAAAGGCAAGACCTGCTGTTAGAATTTTAAAAAATCTGCCAATTTCAAAGGCCATAAAAAATAAAAATGGCAATAATATTACACTTGCCCTATGAAAGGTCATGGCAAAAACAAAAAACAAGAAGCTTTTAAAGAATTTTTTCTCACTAAAAAAATTAATGCTCATAAGTCCTAAGCCAACTGCACTTGCAGTTCTTGCCGTTTGCATATCAAATTGGATAAATATTGGCAAAAATATAATTGCGGATAAAAAAGGATTTTTGCTTTTCTTTATGGATATATATGCCACAGGAATTATTGAAAGGGCATTCATAATCACAATTATCCATTGCCTTGATAAACCAAAAGTATTTATCAAATAAGAAAATAACCTAAAGGCAAATTCCACTGGATAGGAAAAGTTTAAAACTTTTGAAAAATCTGTCCCTATATCTTTTGCAAACCACAAATAATTGTAATAATCAGCATCTCCTGATCCCCTAAAGGCTGCAAAGGCAAACATAATAAAAAACATGAGCCCTGCAGCAAGATTTTTCTTATTATTATCCTTAAATTTTATGAAATTGTTAATTAAAAATAAGCTAAGCTCACTTAGAGTAAATAAAGCAAATCCCATACTTTCCCCTTCTTATCATAAGCCTATTATATCAGAATTTTTGAATATTAATAAATATTTTTAATATAAAACCCTAGGTGAAATTTATAAATAATTAAAAAATTTAATTAAAATTCATCTATATTTAACATTAACTTTACAAATCCCTTATGAAAACAAAACAATTATCCATTAATATATGTATCAAGGGAACAGTTTGAAGCTGACAGATTAATTTTCATCGCATATGCGTACTCTTCCTTAATAATAAATTTGTGTCAACTGTTTACCTTTCCGGGTACAAAAGTCTAAACCCTCAAACTTTTGTGCTTCTCTCACAATTATAAAAACTCTTCTTAGCATAAATTTTTGCAAAAAACCTTAGTGAGAGCTCTAACAGTCAGGCAGCGGCCTTGGCTGTTTTTTTGTATAAAAAATTATCTGGATAAATTATATCAGCAAAAATTTTCTAAATACCTTAATCCTTTTGAATATATTAACTACTTATGTTAGAATAATTGTTATGAATAATATTGATTTAGCAAAAACTACACTTTTAGAAAATAAGCATTCCATAGTTGTAGTTAAAGAAAATAATGTTGTTTATAAGTCGGATAAAAATGGCTTATTGCCTATTATAGATGTCTATGACAGTGATAAAAAAATCCTAAAGGATGCTGCTGTTGCAGATAAAGTAATAGGTAGGGCTGCCGCACTTATTTTGATAGAAGCAAATATAAGCAAGCTTTATGCCCAGCTTATATCAGAAAATGCCATCAGTATTCTTGATAATACAAATATTGAATATGAATACGATAAAAAAGTAAAGGAGATAAGAAATAGGGATAATACTGGCATGTGCCCTATGGAAGAGCTATCACTAGCCACTGACAATGCTGATGAGCTAATAAAAAAAGTTAAGGAGAAATTTAATAAATGACTACAAAAAAATTAGTATATTCAGCAGTTTTTCTGGCTTTAGGAATATTATTTCCAATGATATTTCACACTTTAGGACTGCCTGGCCAAGTGCTATTACCAATGCATATTCCTATTTTTCTAGGAGCTTTAACACTTGGACCTATTCCAGGATTATTAATTGGATTAGTAACTCCAGTTCTATCAAGTCTACTTACTGGCATGCCACCAATGGTGCCTATGGTTCCAATTATGGTTTTTGAACTAGGAGCTTACGGATTTTTTGCTGGATATTTTTACGAAAAATACCAAAAAAATGTGTTTCTTCCTCTAATCGGAGCTATGATTGTGGGTAGAATTGTAGCTGGTGTTGTGGCCTCTATTGTATTTAATATATTTAATATGGAAGCTATCAGCATCATTCCATTTATTACTGGATCTTTTGTAAAAGGACTTCCAGGCATTATCTTAGCACTTGTTCTAGTTCCACTTTTATATAAATGGATGCCAGCTAATATAAAAAATAATTATGATCCAAGGACAAATAGGATTGGTTAAATAAAAAAAAGACCTTGTTAGGTCTTTTTTTATTATCTTAAATTTATTCTGCCAAAGGCTGCTGATGCAAAGATTTCTATGTCTGATTTTTCGACATTTGTAGAAACTTCATAGCCTTTTTCTTTTTGCATTTTGTTTTTAAATTTGTCGCTTAAGTTTAGGCCTTGGCTTAAAACATTAGCTTTTATTTCACCATTATAGGATTCGCTATCTATTACTATATTTCCAAATCCTGAGTTTAAATCAATTTTTTCGCTATCTTTGATATTGTAAATTCTAATATTTCCAGAATCTGTGTCTGCAAATAAGTTTTTAGTATCTAATCCATCTACCCTAATATTGCCGCTAACTGCATCAATTTCTGCTTTTTCGCCACTAATATTAGCTAAGTATACAGATCCATTTACATTATCAATTGTTAAATCCCCATTGGTATTTTTTATATCTACTTTTCCATTTGTATTTTGAATGTCGATATTTCCTTGGGAATTTATCACATTTACTTTTGCATTTATAGAATTAATGCTAGTTTCTGTAAAATCAACATCTTCGATTTCGATATTACCATTTACAAGGTTAATATTTAGGTTTTCGTATAGATTTTTGCCTAGGGCAAGCTTTATAATTGAAGTTGCTTCAAGATTTTGGTAAGTTTCGTTGATTTTGATATTTAAATCATCTTCTACAATTTCAATATCTAAATAATCTAAAAGTTCGCCTTTTTTCGCCCAAATATCTTGGTTGATTGTGATTGCAGAATCACTTGCTCGCTCTATCAAAACTTTGCCTGATGGAATGTCGATATTGATAGTGTTGATTTCATCATCAATTCTCATTTCCTTATTTGTATTTACTTGGCCTTTGATATTGTATTGGTTGATGTCAATATTGTCCAAATCTATATTTGAAAGTGATTCGAAAGCATCAGTTGTTTTTTTGATGACACTTTCTATAGATTGGTTGATTTTAGCCATAAAGTCGCTTTCGTTGCGATTTTTTTTATTGCCAACAGCGCTTAATAAGTCATTTGCTTCTTCAACAGTAATTTTACCTTCTTTAAGCATTTCTAAAATTAATTGTTTTTCATCATTCATCTTTTAATTCCTCCAATAATTCACGGGCTTGGTCAGCTGTGATTTCGCCGTTATCAAGCATATTAAGGATATCTAAACGGCTTTCTTTTTTATCGATTTTGCCACCTAGTTTTGCTACTAACTTATCAATTCTATTTCTAACTGTTGGGTATGAAATGCCGATTTCTTCTCCAACATCTTTGATTGATCCTCTTTTTTGTAAAAATAATTCTATAAATTCTTTATCTTCTTTATCAAGTCTAGAAAATTTGTCAATTTCAAATTCACCACTTACTTCTGTATAACAACTATTGCATCTATATGATGTGATGATCATCTCGTCACCACAGTTTGGACATTTATTAATCATAGATAGCCTCCTTTTGATTTTAATATACTACCAATTTTAATTTTTGTAAAGTCTATTTTAATATTTTTAATATTTTTTTCTTTATTTTTAAATTTATCAATTACACTTTGATAAAACACACATTTTCTTCAATAAAAAAAGACTTGAATTTTCAAGTCTTATATATAATCTTTTGCCCAGTAGGATTTTAATGTACGAACAATCCATAATATGGTATTTACCATGACAACCGCTAAAAAAAGCATTCCTAATAGCAAAAAAGATGCCATGCTTATGTCATTTGTAAATATTCTTGGTGGCAGGAAATTATATAAAAATGCTGATACAAAGAAAAATGCCATCCATTTTAGGCTGGTTTTTAAATTTCCATCAAAGTCTGGGAAAATCATTTGTTTTTTGCCATAGCGATTTTCATATTCATCCCTTTTTCTTCTGATTTCTTCACGTTTATTTTTGTCCGCATGGTCAATTTTTGCTGAAAAATAATGCTCCATATCTTCATTTGTTGTTGCATATTTTAATAAATTGTCGACTTCTTCTTGGCTGTATTCTTGATTTAAAATTTTACTGGTAATGGCTGCCTTTGATTTGTAGGTCTTGCGATTTTCCCTTAAATCTTTTAGTTTTTGGACATCACGGGTATCTGACAAAAGTTTTTCAGTTTCTGCCTCGTATTTTCTTTGGTATTTTAAGAGATTTGTAAAAATAAATACAAATACCAAAATTACAAACATTTGGGCTATTAAAACCATTATCTCACCAGCATTAAATATTGTAGCAAGTCCCATAAAAAAAGCTGGGATTAATATTGTAATAATGGAAAGTCCCAAAAATTTTAAAATAGATCTCATAAATTTAGTACCTTTTCATAGCATTCTACCAGGCGTTTGCCGGTATTTTCTATAGATTTTTCGGCTGCTTTTTTGTAGCCCTCTTCTCTTAGTGATGGTAACTCACCATTTAATATTCCTTTTATTTTTGCTTCAAATTCCTCATTTGAAGTACCCTTGTAGACATTTTTGCCGTCAATATAATCATCTTCAAAAATTTCTATATCACGGATTAAAATATCGGCCTTGCAAGCCAAGGCTTCTAAAAGGACTATTCCCTCGGTCTCTTCGTGGGTTAAAAAAACATATAAATCTGATCCGCTGTAAGCTTCTCTAAGGTCAGTACTTGAAATATAGCCTGGAAAATGTAGATTTGCTGGGGCATTATCAATTAATTTTTTGATTTCTATGGGTAAAACTGCAGGATTTAATTTGCCAAACCAAACAAATTCATATTCTGGCATCTGATTTGCCAAATAAATAAAATCATCAATTCCCTTTCTTTTTATAGGCAAACCTACAGAAATAATTGATTTTTTGCTCTTATCTAGGCCATATTTTTCATAAAAATTATCCCTATCAAAGTCCCTATCCTGCCAAAAATCTAAATCAATCCCGTTTGAAACAACTTCTATGGGTCTTTTTAGTTCATAGGATTCTAAAATTCCCTTAGAATAATCAGTAGGGGTTAAAATCAAATCTCCCTTGTTGTAGCAATATTCTAGCCATTTTTTAAAAGCTGGAGCTATTTGATTTGAAAATGTAAAAGAATTTCTAAAGTCCTCTTTGGTAGAGTGGGCATGGTAAATTACTTTTTTGCCGCGCCTTTTTGCCCTATCAGCAAAGGTCACAGATTTTGGGAAAATTGTATTGATGTGGACAATATCAAAATCTTCCTTATCATTTAAGGTAAAATCACAACCAACAAGGGACAAGGCCTTGATTTGGTGGTCAATTGCCTTACCTACACCACTTTCTTTAACTGTATCATAATCTTTTGTATATAAAAGAACTTTCATAATCAAACTCGTTTATTGCTTTCTCGTACAAATCTTCACACTTACTACCAAAACTTTCTACAGAAAAATTATCTAGGGCGTATTTTCTAGCATTTGTAGATAATTCTTTTTGGTAATCTGGATTATTTAAAACTTTGTAAATGTATGTCTTATATTCATCAAAATTATTAAATCTAAATCCATTAAAGCCATTTTTTAATACACCATCTAAGGACTCATCATCACGGCAGACAGCGACAAGGCCGTTTGAAAGTGCTTCATAATAAGTAAGTCCTTGGGTTTCTGAGGTGGATGATGTGGTAAATATATCTGCTGCTTGGTAATATTTATTAACTTCACTAGGATCAACCATACCCACAAAATTAACATTTGCCTTTAATTTTTCATTGTAGGCTTTAAGCTTATCAGCATGTGGTCCGCCTCCTACTATGAAAAATTCAATATTTGGATCATCCAACCTTTGGTAAAAGTCTATCAATTCCTCGATATTTTTCTCCTCTCCCAAACGACCTAGATAAAGTAATATTTTCTTATCCTTAGGAATACCTAGCTCAGCCCTTAAATCCTCATCATACATATCACAAATATGGACACCTGTTGGGATTACAGCAATTTTTTTCCTGTCAATATTATAAGATTCCAAAATATTTGCAGTTTTTTCAGTAGGGGCAATCATATAATCGCACATATCTGAAAAGTTTTTGCTAAAGGCTGCCACAATTTTTAAACCAGCACGTTTATTTTTTGTAAAATAGTGGGTGTAGTCCTCATAAACCGTATGGTAGGTGTGGACTAAGGGGATATTTAAAATTTTTGCCAAAGTTTTTCCCATAAGAAATGTAGAAAATTCGCATTGGCTGTGGACAATGTCTGGCTCCCATTTTCTGATATTTCTTAGATGAGTTTTGGCCAAAATATTTGTAATTCGTGCTTCTGGATATATTCTTTTTGCAGAAAGAGATCCTATGTAGTACACTTCCTCAGTTTGGTAACTAGAAATGGTATTTGAAAGTGTTAAGACTCTTACCTCGTGACCTTGACTTTCTAAATAGTTTTTTAAGTTTAATACAGATCGGACCACCCCGTTTACAACCGGATAGTACCAATCGCTTGTTATAAGTATTTTCATAAATTCCTCTAATATTACTATATTAGCTAAGAAGACTTTTTACAATTCATCTTTAATTATCAATTAATTTTAGTATAGTTTATGTGAAATGAGGTGAAAAATGGGACCCCTAATTGCAACTAATATCATGCTTTTAATATTTAGCATTTACATAGGCATATTTTTTAGGCACTTTCATAGTAGCTATCCTGAAATGGAAGTAGGCTTTCACTTATGGGAAGTTTGCTACAATCAGGATACATGGAATTATGGAAATAAATTTGCAGGAAATCTTTCAATCATCCTAGGCATATTATTTTTTGGAATTATTTATCCTATTTGCCTGTATTTAGAACTTAAGAGGTCTTATATGACCGGGCTTTTATTTATTCTTGCAATACTATTTCTATTGCTATTATTTCTTATAGTAAAAATAAGGATGCGCAAAAAATTTAATCTAAAAGACAAATAAGACGGCAGTGTTGTCGTCTTATTTTCTTATCCTAAAGGTATTTTTCCCATAAATTTTAACTAGGAGGTGAAAAACAATTATTAAAACAAGCATTATAGCGCTTACAATAATTAAAGTTAATTGCCCCTTAGATGTTTTTCCAATAATTAGTGGAATAAAAATTACATTTGCATAATTTAATATATTGTAAAATAGCTTGTATCCATGTCCAACATTAGCCGCCTCAAAGTTAAAGGGTTGGAATATATAGTAAATAAATAATTCAAAGGCTATATAAAATAAAAAACTTGCCAATACAAAAATCTCACACACAATTAAATTTTTAATGCCTAGAGCTGGAAAAAGTAGAAAAGCTAAAATATTTACCAAAAAACCTGCTAAGAGGCCAATCAAATTTATCTTTAATAGAGATTTATACCTAAGCTTAAACATGGCAAAAATTGCATTTTCCTCTTTATAAAACCCATATTGGAGTAAGGACCTATCGCAGTTTAAGAACATTGCCCTGCTGGAATTTGGATTATTAAAGAGTATCGATACAAATATTGATTGAACCAATAGCAAAATATTTTCTATGCCAAAGTTAGAATCACCAAGTTTATACTTTGTAAATACTAGGGCAAGGGCAGCTATGGCAAAGATAATACCAGCTTTTTTTAAAATTGGTTTGGCAAGAAGTCTCTTATGCCTTGCAAAAAATAAATTATTTAATAGCTCATAACCACTTCCATTTTCTTTTTTGCCAGCTTCTATGTCAGTATCCTTTAAGGCCAGGCTATCATTGGCAATTTGATCAAAATCTATACTTATATCAGCTTCTGCAGCCTTTGCATCCTCTAATACCTTGCCATAGTCATCTAGTTTTAATAGATATTTCATTGCAAAAATAGATCCTATAAGGCTAATTACAAATATTACCAGCAATATAAGAGTGTTATAAGTCTTTACATTCATAAAAATAGCAAAAAGAACTATAAAGGATAGGATGTTTACCCACCACTTATTCGCATAAATTTCCTTTTGCCTCTTTGAAATAATAAGAGTAAAGGTGTTTGAGATAATCCTTGCAAAGGCAAGGATAAAGCTTAGTAAAAATCCGTTTTTAAGGCCAAGAAATATTGCAAAAGCAAATCCCCTCCCAAATCCTATCCTAAGGGGGTCAAAAACTCCTTTAATCAACCCGCTTTCTTTAGGGGCGAGCCTGTATTGGTTATTTAGATTTCTCATATCAACCTTATTGCCAGCAATGCTATTTGAATTTATAGCAGCACTTAGGTAAAAGGCTAGAAATGATAGGTTTGATAGGGATAGGTCGACAAATTGATTAGTCCTTAGCCCTTCAAATTGTAATGGAGTTTTTATAAGCCATAGGATAAATCCCGCAAAAGCCAAAGCCATAAAGTAAGCAAAAATGCTTTTTAAAATCTGACCCAAAACAGAAAATATGGGACCTAGGGCATAGACAAGTTTTTTTAATCCATAGGCCCTATATTTTTCTCCAGTGTATTTGCCAATTATTGGCAGATGATGGAAAAAATAAATAATTTGGTTAATATTTTTTGCTAGATTTGCATTTTCTATAATCCTATACTTTTTGTAATATTCCATACTAATCCTCCTTTTGGAGTAGGTCAATGACCCTATCTTCAAAATCAGGATTATTTTTTATTTGCCTATCTACTTCCTCTATTTGACCCTTATGTAATAAAACTATCTCATCTGATATGTCCTTGGCTAGGTCTAAAATGTGGGTTGAAAATATTATAATATGATCATGTTTTATAGACTTTATGAGGTCTTTCATTTCTTTTTGAACAACTACATCTAGGGAATTAAGGGGCTCATCCATTAAAATAACTTTTGGTTTTAGTATAAGAAACATCATCATTTGAAGCTTATTTCTCATCCCAGTCGAATATCCTTGGATAAGTCTATCCTTATCATCTTCATCAAATTTTACCAGGTCAAAATAGTAACTAGGGTCAAGGGTTCCTGCAATTCTTTGCCTATTTACATCTATAAAAAAATTTATAAACTCCCTAGCAGTTAAAAACCTTGGCAATTCTGGTTCTGCTAGCATAAAGAATACATCCTTACTATCAAGATTTATTTTTTCATCATTATCTATTAGATAAATCTCCCCGCTATCTTTCTTAAGTTCCTTTGCAATCAAAGAAAAAAGAGTTGTCTTTCCAGCTCCATTTCTTCCCAAAAGGGCATATATAATACCTTGGTCAAATGTAGCATCTAAGTTTTTTAAGACACTCTTTTCTTCAAATTGTTTTGATAAATTTTCTATGACTAGTTTCATCATATCTCCAATCTCCCCAGAATATTTCATCATAAGAATATCAGAGAATCAATATATTATCTAGCTTAATTAATAAAGTTTATAATAATTTTAAATATACTTAATAAGTTAATGCTTATTTATATTCTTTTTATAGATGTGATTTCACTTGGATGATCTATAATCAAATCAGGATTTTCTGCCTCTAAAACTTCACGGTCTCTAAAGCCCCATGAGCATCCCACGGTAAAAATATTTGTATTTCTACCACATTTCATATCCACTTCACTATCGCCAAAGTATAAAATATCTGAAAATGGCACATCAAAGTGGTTGGCGATAATCATAATCCCTTCTGGAGATGGCTTTCTTTTATAATCTTCCCTATATCCTAGGATGTAGTCAAAATATTTTTCGCCAAAAATAGATTTTAACACTCTATTACTGGTTTCATCAGGTTTATTTGAAAATGCAGCAATAATTTCTCCATTTTCTTTTAATTTATCTAGGGATTCTTTGATACCTTCAAAGGGTTTTGTAAGGTGTAGGGGGTCGTTGTTGTAGGACTCGTTGTATCTATTATAGATTTCTTCTTTTAATAGCTCATCTCCGGTAAATCCAACATAATTTAAAGTTTTATCCAACAAAACTCTGGGACCATTGCCGACAAATTCTCGAATTTTTTCTTTGGGAACTGATTTTAATCCGTATTTTTTGAAAGTTTCGTTTATATGAAAGTTTATTGAATCAATAGTATTTAAAAGTGTCCCGTCGATGTCAAATATATACATTTTACCTCCTTTACAAAATTTAAGTTCTTAGTCTATCTTTACCCTAATAGAATAATATTTTAATAATATTTTGGATAAAGTATGAAAAAAGGGCATAATTATTGGTAAGAATAATTTTGCAAATGTTTGCAATTTTGTCCCATTGTATATACAATGAAAGAAGAAAAGATTTTGAAAAGAGGGTTTTTATGAGTAATGTAAGAAATTTATCAATGCTCAGTGATTTTTACGAATTTACCATGGCCAATGCATATTTTAACCATGGTATGAAGGATACAATTGCTGTTTTTGATGCATTTTATAGGACAAATCCTGATGAAGGTGGATATTCCATCTTTGCAGGTTTAAACGATGTAATTGATTTTATAGAAAATCTACATTTTACAGAAGAAGATATAGCTTATCTAAAGGAAGTGGGAGATTTTTCTGATGGCTTCCTAGATTACCTACGTGAGTTTAAATTCACCGGCGATGTCTGGGCCTTTCCTGAAGGATCAGTTATGTTTCCAAACGAGCCTATCATCACAGTTAAGGCACCTATTATAGAATGTTCTATAGTAGAAACTTACCTATTGCTATCAATGAATTTTAATTCACTGATTGCTACAAAAACAAGTAGGATAGTAAAGGCTGCTGGAGACAGGCTTGTAATGGAATTTGGTGCCCGCCGTGCCCAAGGAGCAGATGCTTCTCTAACAGGTGCAAGGGCTGCATTTATAGCTGGTGCACCAGTATCAAGTAATACACTTTCTGCAAAAACATATGGTTTTAAGCCATCTGGTACCATGGCTCATGCGTGGATTCAAGCCTTTGATAGTGAGTATGAAGCCTTTAAAGTTTATGCTGAAACTT
The DNA here is from genome assembly GCF_946893725.1 of Anaerococcus sp. Marseille-Q5996. Lineage (GTDB taxonomy): Bacteria > Bacillota > Clostridia > Tissierellales > Peptoniphilaceae > Anaerococcus > Anaerococcus martiniensis. The sequence continues at coordinate 46,694 of NZ_CAMPPE010000005.1, forward strand.
ATCCAGAAAACTGCACACTTTTAATCGATACCTACGATACAATTAATAGTGGCTTACCAAATGCTATGCGTATATTTAAAGAAGTTTTAGAACCAAAAGGTCTTACTGGTGGGGTGAGAATAGACTCTGGGGACCTTGCTTATTTATCTAAAGAAGTAAGAAAAATATTAGATGAAAATGGCTTTAAAGATACAAAAATAGTTGCATCTAATTCTCTAGATGAATTTAAAATAAATTCTCTAACAGCCCAAGGAGCAAAAATCGATGCCTTTGGTATTGGTGAAAGACTTATAACAAGTAAGTCTGACCCAGTTTTTGGTGGGGTATATAAGCTTGTAGGAATTTATGAAAATGATGATCTAAAGGCCCGTATAAAGGTATCTGAAAACGTAGAAAAAATTACAACACCAGGCTTTAAAAATGTTTATAGGCTTTATGACAAAAACACTGGCAAGGCTGAGGCTGATTATATCACCCTACGCGAGGAAGAGGTGGATGATTCAAAACCACTTGTAATCTTTGACCCACTCTTTACATGGAAAATGAAAAAAATGGACAATTATGAAGCCCGCCTAATGCAAGTGCCTATATTTGAAGGTGGAAAACTAGTCTATGACCAACCAGATATCCACGAAATCCAAGCTTATTGCAAAAAAGAAATCGAAAGCATATGGGATGAGGTAAAAAGATTTGACCAACCTCACAACTACTATGTCGACCTTTCCCAAGACTTGTGGAATCTAAAACAAAACCTTATTTTGGAAGCTAAAAGAGGCCAATGATTGCAATAATTACCGGGGCAAGTTCTGGAATCGGCAGAGAATTTGCTATCCAAGTTGATGATTTAAGCTATGATCAGATTTGGATAATAGCTCGCAGAAAAGACCGCCTAATAGAGCTTAAAAATCAGCTAAAAACAAAAAGCAAAATCCTTGCCCTGGATTTGCTTGACAGGGAAAGTTTCTTAAAAATATCAAATGAAATTGAAATTGCAAATCAAAAAGTCGGTCTCTTAGTAAATGCTGCAGGTGTGGGTTTTAATGATTATTTTGAGAATGTGAGTCTAGAAGAAAATCAAAGGATGATTGACTTAAATATTCTAGCACCCACCCAGCTTATAAAAGTGATTTTGCCTTACATGGCTGAAAACTCGGTGATTATAAATGTAGGATCTGTAGCAGGATTTATTCCTCAGCCAAAATTTGCGACCTATGCAGCTAGCAAATCGTATTTGATAAGCTTATCCCGCGCCTTAAATCGAGAATTGAAAGGCAGAAAAATCCATCTTACAAGTCTATGCCCAAATCCAGTTGACACTGAGTTTGGAGAAATTGATAAAAATGGCATAAAAAAATACGGGACAGAAGACATCCATAAATTGGTGGCAAAAGCTTTAAGAGAAGCTAGATACAAGGATCTAATTTCTGTCCATGCATCAGCAAAATTTATGAGACTAATATCAAAAATAATACCCCACTCCTTTGTGATGTGGCTTGAGAGGGTTTTTGGCATGTATTGATCAAAATTCAAAACAAGCGTGTCATTTGAGGTTGACTTAGCGGTTTTGAGTTTTTGTAGATAGAATTTTAATAAATTAAAAAAGTCTCTGCCTAAACTTCTCTCATTTTCTTTGTTTAGATAGTAATTGATTGGGATAATATATATTTAATATAAAAATCAATACAAGCGTGTCATTTAGAAAAATTTACTAGAATTCAAATTGAAAAATTCATTAAAAAATTGCACTGTTTGAGCGAAAGCGAGTTTGCAATTTTTAGAATTTTGAGATTATGAATTCTTAAATTTTGAGGTTGACTTAGCGGTTTTGATTTTTAGGTATTATTAATAATTTTACAATAAAAAAGAGCCTCTCGGCTCTTTTTTTATGCTATATTTGACTCAATTATTGTTAGGTTTCCTTCAAATTCATAAGATGACACTTCATTTGTCAGGATAAAGAAGTCTCCCTTTTTGATATTGTATTCTTCCCCATCTACCCTTAGGACTCCCACACCTTCTACAACTGATTCTAATAGGTAAGGAGCATTTCTTATCAAGCTTACTCGGTTACTGGTTTCTAGTTTTCTTACTTCAAAAAATTCATTTTTTGTAAGGCTAGTTTTTATAAGGTTGCCTGCTTCTTCTACATTTTTTTCATCTGCTATTTCATTTAATTTTATAGCCTGGATGGATTTATCTATATGAAGTTCGCGTAGATTGCCTTCTTTATCTGGGCGGTCGTAGTCGTAAAGTCTATAAGTTATATCAGATGCTTGTTGGATTTCTAATATTAGACATCCCTTTTTAATGGCATGGACTGTACCTGCTGGCACAAAGAAAAAATCTCCCTTAGTGGCTGGGACTTCTTTTAAAACATCATTCCATTTTTTATTTTCAATTTTTTCAACAGCATCATCCTTATCTTCAGCATTTAGCCCATAAATAATTGAAGCAGGATTTTCATTTAGGATATACCAGCATTCGGTTTTGCCCCTTGAGTTTTCAAGTTTTGCTCCCATTTGATCATCTGGGTGGACTTGGATAGATAGGTCATCTGTGGCATCAATTATTTTTACCAAAAGTGGGAAAGTTTCTTCGCCTTCACCAGCAAATAATTCCTTATTATTTTTGTAAAGTTCTTTTAGTGTTTGGCCAGCCAGCTCTCCATTTATTACAACAGAACTTGCCTCATCCATGCCAGATATGGCCCAATATTCACCAACACTATCAGAATTTATATTATAGTCAAATTCGTCTTTTAATCTGGACCCGCCCCAAACCTTATCAACAAATTCTCCTTGTAAAATCAAAACTTTTTGCATATTTTCTCCTTAAAGTCTATTTAAAATATCAAGGGTGTCTTGGATATGGCCATCGCCTGGATTGTCGATGTCATCGTAGGGAGCACCCATGGTAACTATAATATATTCTTTCCCATTTTTGACTGAAAGTGTCGCCCAGCATAATCCTGCCTTGTCTGTTGTACCAGATTTGCCACCAATAATTTCAAAACCATCTTGGTCATAATTTTCAAGCTTGTCAAAAACTGTACTTGTCATATATAGGCCCTCTGGGTGGTGGTCGGTTGGCAGGGTCAGATAATTTTTCTTTGTAAAAATCGCCCTAAAATTGCCATCTTCTAAGGCGTATTTTAATAGCATGGCCATGTCTTTGGCAGAGGAATAATGGCCTATATCATCCATGCCATCTACATTTTGAAAATGTGTGTTTTTTAGTCCCCACTCTTCAGATCTCTCATTCATAAGGCCTACAAATCCTAGTTCTGATCCTGAGATGTTGATTGCAAGCGAGTCTGCCGCCTCTCCGCCAGATGGGAGCATGGCGCCATATAGCAAATCACGATATGTAGTCATTTCCCCACCAAAAAAACCTGCCATTGATGCATTTTCTCCTACAAGTTGCTGGTAGGATTCTGTATCTACTGGTGCATAGGCTCCCAAATCATTTACTTTTTGTAAGGCTTCATAGACTGTCATCATTTTTGTAAGCGATGCCATTGCTAGTTTTTCATCTTCATTTTTGCCTGTGACCTTCCTATCATCAGTCAAATTATAAACGTAGACCGCTTTTGAGTTGTACTCGTAGACCTCACGGTTTTGGTAGCGGCTGATTAAAAAAAGACCTATTATGACTAAGGGAAGGATTAATAGTGTGTATGACCTTTTTCTCATAATACCCTCTGTAATATTTTTCATTTTTACTATACGTCCACAAGTTTTTTTGACAAAGAAAAACCACCCTTTTGGGTGGCTTATTGTATCTTTAATTATTTTGCGTTTGCGATTGCTTCGTTTACAGCTGATTTGAATGCTTCAGATGTTACTGTTGCGCCTGATACATTCTCAACGCCCTCTGTTCCGTTTGCTTTAATAATTGCATCTGTTAATTCTGGAATAGCTTTTGCTCCGATGTCTTCTGTTTCTGTGTGTTCTGTATCGATTGATTCGATAACTCCGTCTTTTCCAAAGTTAACTGTTACTTTGATGTCTCCACCGTAACCTGCAACTGTTGCTTCACCTTTTGATGGTTGAGCTTCTTCAGCTGGAACTGTTTCTGTATTTTCTGCTGTATTTGCATTGTTTCCACAAGCTGCAAATGTAAATGCCATAGCTGCTACTAGGGCAAATTTATTTAAGTTTTTCATAAAACTCTCCTTTTATGTACGCCATTTTCGGCAAATTTTGAATGCGAATAAGTCGCTATGTCTTTTGTATGAATATTATAACACATATTTTGATAAAATCAAGATTAACGATATTTTTTAGTAATCATAAAATAATTTGATATTTCATTTTCTATCTATATCTATTTTTGTTTCTTTAACCTGGCCTGTCCTGGCGTTAAATAAGTATTCCTTGCCATCAGTCCTGATAAAAGAATAATTTATATCCTTACTGTAAGGGTTAAAGGAGCTCATCTGGTCAGTAGTATATGGAAGCAAATATATATCCTTACCATAGTTCTCTTTCATAAAGTTTTCCGCATAAGTTGTGCTGTATTTTGGCATGGAAAACATATATAGGACAGTTATTATGATTGTTAGCAAATATTTAGGGTATTTAGGAGATTTTTTAGTCCGATTTCCATTAAATACATTATAGCTATTGGCAGGATAAATAAAATAATATTTATATGTTTATCAAAAAAAGTATGATTTACATACATAATTATAGCTATGGCAAGCCAAAAGAAAATGTCATCTCCTGAAAATCTTTCTTTAATAGTCTCCCACATATGCCCTCCTTAATTTTCTATCTAAAACACTCATCAATTACTTGTCTTATATTTGATTTCTGCAATACCCTTATACCAGAAAATTCATTTTCATCAACAGAATTTCTTGCTACAAAGCACTTTTTATAGCCCAAACGCTCTAATTCTTTTATGCGCTGTTTAATTTGTGGTACTTTTTTAAGCTCTCCAGTAAGGCCAACTTCTGCAATAAAAACGGTTTTGTCATCTATGGGCTTTTTTAAAAGAGAAGATGCGATAGACATCATAATGGCAAGGTTTACTGATGGCTCTGACAATTTTAGGCCACCTGTAGTTTTTATAATTACATTGTAATCAAATAAATTTAGACCAGCACGCTCTTGTAAGATTGAAATCAAGGTGTTTAGGTCATCTTTTCTTAGCGAATCCCCAATCCTTTGCGGATATGGCAAAAATGATTTGCTGACTAAGGACTCGATTTCTACTTCCAATAGCCTGGAGCCTTCCTTAGTAACAGATATGGCTGACCCTTCAATTTCATTTTCACGAGCTGTTATAAAATACTCACTAGGATTAGAAATCTCTATCAAACCATCTTCAGTCATAGAAAATAAGCCGATTTCACCGGTGCGGCCAAATCTGTTTTTTGTAGAAGTTAAGACCCTTAGGTCCTCATCACTTTCTCCATCTAAAACTAAAACTGTATCTACCAAGTGTTCCAAAGTACGAAGTCCTGCCATTTCGTTGGCCTTGGTCATGTGCCCTATCATAATTATTGCGCGTTTTTTATGCTCATCTTTGGCAATTTCTACTGCCTTGTTGGCTACCTCTATGGTTTGAGTTGGGCTTCCAGCCTTATTATCAAACTCTGCTAGGGTAAAAGTTTGGATAGAGTCAAGAAAAACTACATCCGCATCTATGTTTTTAATCTCACTAACGGCACTATCCATAGAGTTTGTAGAAAGAATCCATACATTTTCAGGTAAGCTTTCCATTATCCTATCTGCACGGGATTTGATCTGGCTTTCTGATTCTTCTCCAGAAACATAAAGAACTTTTAAACCCTCATCTGCATAGGCCTTTGATAATTGGAGCAAGAGTGTAGATTTTCCTGCACCCGGGCGGGCAGTTAGGATTGTGACACTATCACGGACTAGTCCCCCTCCAACTGCACGGTCAAATTCTTCAAAGCTTGACTTTATTCTTTCAGATTCGTTAATTTCAATAGTATTTAGTTTTTTTGCAGCCTTGTCATCAACAACTACACTTGCGTTTTTTTTGCTTTCCTTAACTGTTACTTCAATCAAAGACCCCCACTTACCGCACTCTGGACATTTGCCTGCCCAAAGGGGTTGGGTGTGACCGCAATTGTTGCATTCAAAGGCTTTTTTTATTTTTGCCACTAATTTTCCTTTATAAATTTATTTACTGAGAAATTGTAGATTGCTTTTTGTGGATCTTTCTTGTACAAGGATTCATATATATCGCGAGGTTTTTCATCTCTTTTTAAAAGCTCTTCTAAAGGTTTTATATATTCATAATCTTCTTCTATCATGCCAGTAATTTGTAGCATCCATTCAGATATTTTCTTGTTCTTATATATGGTATTTATCCCTTGCATTACTGCCTTATCTTTTAGTTTTTGTGATTTTTCATAGGTCATATCAGAGAATAATTGGTATAAAAATCCAAATATCTCCTCATCATAGAACATATTTTTGATAAGGGCAACTGCTGCAAAATTGTATGGATATGGAACATTATCAGGCATTCTTACTTCTATATATTGTTTGGTCCTAACATCTGGAAAAACTATAGAAAGGGCATGATATACCATATCCTTACTCATATCTTGATTAAAGATTTCTTCGAAAGGAGTATCTCCTGTATAAATATCTTTTCCATCTTTATGGATAAATATACTATCAGTAGCTAAGATTTTTTCTGCATATTTTCTGTATGATAGGTCATCATCAAACGCAAAAGAATAAGTACCTGTACGTGGTTTGTCGCAATTTTCCCAAATGGTTTGGCGGAGGTTATGCTTAGCATAAACCTCTCCCTCAAAGATATAAGAATTGTCAAAGGTACTGTATAAAAATGTAGAAACTGCATTGGCAACAAAGAATTTTTTCTTAAAATCTTCCTCATCCTTAAAGTCAATTGCCACTTGGAGGCTTCCAGATCCTTGCATCATATTTAATGGCATAGTTCCCCCAAATTCTCTAAAATATTTGGACATATATTTATAACGTTCTTTAGGAATAAAAGGCAGATCTGCAATTTTTGACTTTGGTTGATAACCTAGTTCAGCTAGGAGTTGATTTTTCTTATCAAAAATAGGAACAATCTCTCCCATAACTTTTTTATAATTATCAAAAAGCTCATCCATAGTTTTTTCAGCCCCAAAGGCAACTTCAAATTGGGCTGCAGGTTCTATAGAAACAGCAAAGCCATCACCAGAAAGTCCCATAATATTTTCGCCCTCGTATGTACCCTCATAGCCAAGTTTTTCAATCTCCATTAGAGAATCACGGACTCCACCATCTTCTCCATAAGTGATAGTTTCCATAGTTTCTGCATCTATAGCAAAGTGCTCCACCTCAAAACCAACTTTGAAATTATCCTCACTTTTCTCTCCAGATTTTATATAATCAACAATTGCATCAATTTTTTTATCGTAGTTCATAACACCCTCGATTCTTAAATTTCATTTATATTATTATACATTAAAATTTAAAAATTTTTATTAATGCTTTTTATATTTAAAATTATATATTAAAATGTAGGTATGAAAACAGCATTTTACACCACAGATATTGGGATAATCAAAATAACCTATAAGCAAAAAATATCAAAAATTGAATTAGTAGACCAAACTAATGAAAATAATGATAAAACTTTAGAAACTAATAAAGTTATTAGCCAAATAAATGAATATTTAGATGGCAAAAGAAAAGAATTTAGTATTTATGATTTATGTAAGGCAGAAGGCACAAATTTTCAGCAAAAAGTCTGGCAAGAGCTTTTAAACATCCCCTATGGCCAAACAAAAACCTATAAGGACATAGCAAAAAATATAGGAAATGAAAAAGCAGTCAGAGCAGTTGCCACTGCCATCGGCAAAAATCCACTAATGATAATCACCCCCTGCCACAGAGTCATAGGCAGTGACGGGAAAATGCATGGCTATGCCTATGGGATTAATCTTAAGAAAAAATTACTTGACCTTGAAAATAATAATTAAATTACAAGTAAAAAAGCAGGATTCCCTGCTTTTCTACTAAAAATCCCCAAAGTCAACATCAAATCTATCATCTCCCTTGTGGATAATAGCGCCTTTGTTATCTATTGCTATTAGCTGTAGGCTGTCTTTATGGGCCTTGTGGATTTTTTCTGCGGCTTCTTTAAATGGCTCCTCACCCCAGTGTGGAAGGGGGTAAAATTCTACTAAATTTAGGGCTTTTGTTGATTTTAATTCTGGTGCAGCTTTTGGGTCGTCCATGTATTTAATATATGCTATATCAGGACTTGCAATTACTGATCCTGCTGATTCTCCAATATAGACCATACCCTCACTTACTTTTTCTTTGATTAATCCTAGTAAATCTTTCTTTTTTAGTTCTTGGAGCAAGTAAAAAGTATTGCCTCCTGATACATATAAAATCTCTGTATTTTTTATAATTTCTTTAGCTTGCTCTTCAGAAACCTTACTTACTTCTAGGTCTTTTATTTCAAATCCCTTTGATAAAAAATACTCACGTGCATCATCTACATACTGGGTGTATGGTGAAACTTCTGCTGCAGTTGCTATAAATGTTATTTTCTTTGCTTGATATTTTTCAATAAATCTTTCAAATCCATTTTTTGCCCCGACTAGGGATGATGATAAAAATATGTTCATTTGCTCTCCTTACTTATATATAGAAATTTTCACAACTTTTTCCCGATTTTTTTACCTCTTAGCATAATTACAATAAATAAGACCAAAAATAGTCCTGTTAGTATCCATGCAAAAATAGTGCGAGGTATAAAATGCCCTTGCAAGATATATATGGACAAAAGGCAGGATAGTCCATTTATTATTTTATATAAAGTTCCAAAACTTGTTACCGAAAAGCTATAAATCGTATAAATAATCAGTAGTATGGGATAAAGTATAATGACGTTTCTAAAAAAATTTACATTGGCTATGTATGACTCATAGTCTATTGTCTGATAAGTTCCTATATAATCTTCAAAGGTTTTTGAGTTTGAAATTGCCCTAGCATGGATGATTGTAAATATGATAATTAATATAGATATGCCAAGTATTGCTAGGCTTACTTGTCTTTGATTTTCTATATTTTTTATTTTTTCCATAATCTACCCTTTTTATATTTTCTAGTGTATTATTACCCTAAATTTGGCAATTTTTTGCAAAATAAAACCACCCCTTGGGGTGGCTTTGAGTAGCTATTATCTCATGCTTATTCTGCTGTTTCTACTGCTAGGGCTTCCTTTTTTTGACCTGCTACATTTTCAAAATTTAGTTCATCATTTTTTACTGATAGGTGGATTATGGCATCCCTATTTAGTTTGTTATCTAGGATATCTTCTGCTAGCCTATCGTCTATCATTTTTGTGATGTGACGTTCTAGTGGCCTTGCCCCGTATTCTTCGTTAAATCCTTCTTTTGCTAGAAGTTTTACTACTTCGTCATCATAAGTGATGTCGATGTCGATGTTATTTAGTCTTTGTCTGGTTTTTTCTAGCATTAGTTGTGTAATTTCTTCAATGTTTGCCTCACTTAATGGGTTAAACATGATTACTTCATCTAATCTGTTTAAAAACTCTGGTGCAAAGGCATCTTTTACTTCACGTTCTATGATTTCACGGGTGCGGTCGGCATTTTTTTCTTCTTGATTGCCTGTTTCAAAACCAATGGCTTGTTTTTCGTTTAGGCTTGATACACCAACGTTACTTGTCATAATTATGATTGTATTTTTAAAGTCTACTGTGCGGCCTTGGCCATCTGTTAGTCTACCGTCATCTAGGATTTGTAATAATAAATTGAAAATATCTGGGTGGGCTTTTTCGATTTCATCAAATAAAATTACTGAATATGGGTGATTTCTCACTTGTTCTGTCAACTGTCCACCTTCTTCATAGCCTACATATCCTGGAGGAGAACCTACCAAACGAGATACGGCAAATTTTTCCATATACTCACTCATATCCATACGAATTAGGTGGTCTTCTGACCCAAATATATTTTCAGCCAAAGATTTTGCTAAGTAAGTTTTACCAACTCCTGTTGGCCCTACAAAGATAAATGATCCGATTGGTTTTGATGGATCTTTTAGTCCAACTCTGGCACGTTTTATGGCGTGGGCTACTGATTTTATAGCTTCTTCTTGGCCAATTACAGTGCCCTCTAATTGCTTATCAAGGCTTGCGTATTTTTGTTTTTCATCTTCAGTTAATTTTGTAACTGGAACTTTTGACCATGATGCAACTATGCTTGCAATGTCATCAAAGCCTATAAATAAGTTTTTCTTATCCTTATTTTTCTTTTCGATTTCTGCTTCGATTTCAAATCTGGCTTGGTTGATTTGATCACGTAGTTCTGCAGCTTTTTCAAAGTCTTGGTCTTTTACTGCCTGCTCTTTTTCACGAACTAGGTCATTGATCTTATCTTCTGGATTAGAATCACTTTCTTCTTCTTGATAGGCCTTGATACGGACCTTACTCATGGCCTCATCTAGGACATCTATAGCCTTATCTGGCAAAAATCTATCGTTTATATACCTATCTGTTAGCTCAACTGCAGCATAAATTGCTTCTTCAGTCATTTCTACCCCGTGGTGGGACTCATATTTATCTCTGACACCCTTGATTATTTTCCTGGTGTCTGATAATGATGGCTCTTCCACTTGGATAGGCTGCATACGACGGGTTAAGGCGCTGTCTTTTTCTATATATTTTCTGTATTCTTCTATGGTTGTAGCACCGATTATTTGAATGTCACCCTTGGCAAGGATTGGTTTTAAGATATTTGCAGCATCCATAGATCCTTCTGCTGCTCCTGCTCCAAGTACCATATGAAATTCGTCGATAAATAGGATTACATCATCTCGGTTTGCTAGCTCATCAAATAGTTTTTTTAGCCTATCTTCAAAGTCCCCACGATATTTTGTACCTGCAATCATGCTTGCAAGGTCTAGGCTTAGTATAGTTTTATCCTTAATTATCTTTGGCACTTCGCCTTCTACAATTCTTTGGGCAAGGCCTTCTGAAATTGCAGTTTTACCTACACCTGGCTCACCAATTAGGATTGGGTTATTTTTTGTCCTACGCATCAATATTTGGATGACGCGTTCTATTTCTACATCACGGCCTATTACTGGGTCAATCTTGCCTGTTTTTGCTTCTTCATTTAAATCACGAGCAAATTTTGAAACATTTTCACTAAGTTCATTGGCCGAACCAACTACTTCTGGTTGGTCATTTAGTAACTCTTTTAAATTTCTTTTTACAATATCTTTTTCTACTCCCGATAGCAAAAACATGATGTTTGTTAGTGAGTCTTCGTCTTCAAGGATTGCAAATAATACATTTTCTTCGCCTGCAGAAGATTGGCCGTATTTGTTTGCATTTAGCCTTGCTAGTTCTAAAACCTGTCTTACTTTTTTGCTATATTCTGTTGCAGGACGCATGGCTTGACCTTTGCCTATATTATTTATTACAACTTGGCGAAGCAAATCATAGTTTGCTCCGGCAGCCTCTAATGCTTTTGTTGCAACAGAACCTGTTTTCATTAATGCAAGGAGCAAGTGCTCTGTACCGATATAGTCGTGGTTTAGAGAGTAACTTTCGCGCCTTGCCTGTTGGGTTAATTTATTTAATCTATTAGCTTCCATTGCCTCTCCTTAATATAAGAGTTCAAAAACTCTGATCTTTCAGGGTCTTTTTTGCCCTTGTACTTATTTTTTGTCAGATTAAATATTAAATAGTCTAACTCGTTGCTTGTTAAATCAGTATTAAATCCAAGTTTGTTGTATTTTTTAAGCTTAAAAAGCTCATTTGCAATTGTATTTAAACTGTTTAGCTTTCCTGAGTTTAGAGTATTTAAACTTATTGCTATCTGTTCTATAATCTCATCATCAGAAATATTATTTAATAACTGATAATCTCTTCTAAATCTTCTTTCATTTCTTACTAGGGAATCAATATTAGCACTCATTTTTAGGACATAGTCATCCATATCATCACGATAATTTCCAAAATTCTTCACTAGATAAATGTCATCTACATATTTGTCATAATAGGCTGGAATGTATCTTGTCCCATACATGCCGTGGCTAAGTAAACCTTGTTTGAAACCATAATATGATTCCTCAGCATCCACTAGGGCAAATAAAAACATCTTTAGTCTGATTTCAAGACCTGCACCATTATTTCGTCCATCACTAGTCAGATACCCATATTGGGCCTTAAAGGCAAAATCAAATTTTTCGTCTAATTCTTTTTCGATTTCAATTGCCTTTTTGTAGGCCTTTTTGACATCCATATCAAAGTTGCGGATATTTATGGCTATATGGTCACGATCATTGATGGTGATGATGTAATCATCAGCAAAAACCACTGCAATTTGAGCAAGTTTGCTAGTAACATCTTCTGATAGGACCATGTCATTTATGAGTTTATTTAGGGTATTATCATCTATTTCATTTAACAAAACTAGGTTATCTGGATAAATATCCCTAAACATTTTCACAATCTTTTCGCTATCTTCATAGGTAATTGTTGTTGGAAAATCAAAACCCTTTATATTTCTCCTAATAGAAAGATTTGAATTTAGAATGATATCTTTTGAATAATCTATCAATTTTTCACCTTCATATTTAAATCATCTAATTGTTCTTTTAAATCAGCAGCTTGTTCATAATCCTCGGTAGCTATTGAGTGGTCTAGCTTTTCTTGGAGGGCCTTTATCTCAAGTGCCATTTCCTTAAATTCACGGTCTTTTTTTGGTAGCCTACCTGTGTATTTATCATAATTATTATAGGTTTTTAAAACTTTTTGGGTTAGGCTTTTATTTAGTTTAAAACACTCTTCACAGCCAAATATTCCTTGGCGGATATTTGACTCAAGATTGCCACAATTTGGGCAAGTTTTTTCATTTAAACCTTCCATATATGAAAATGGTTGGTTATTTTGATTGTATTTATATTCATAATATCCATCGATCATATCATCTAGGGATGGTACAAATTTTTGGATAAGACTTTCTAAATTTTTGTTATTTAAATTAAGTTTATGAAATCCGTCTTCATTAATATCAGCACTGTCAGTCATGTCTGTGTATGTTTTTAAACAATCATTGCACAAATAAAAGTCATGCTCATGTCCATTTACTATAGCCTTGACACTTACAGAAGCATCCTTGCCACATTTTTCACATTTCATAATTAACTCCTTGCTAAAACACTTAATAGAATATTTTTTATGATGTCAGAACGTATACCATTGCGATTTTTGCTATCAACTCCACACAGAGCCTTATCGCTTGTAGCATATTTTGCCATCAAAAACTCATCCTTGGTAAAGTATTTTTTACTATATAAATCCTTAAACAAGCTATCAGCGTTTGCCTCAGTCATTTGCCTGTTTAGGTTTTTGATTAAATATGTTAAATAATTATCTTCTTCTACTATGGTTATGATTTTGATAAAACCATTGCCACCACGTTTACTTTCTATAAGATACCCGTTGTGTGGGGTAAATCTTGTCGAAAGCACGTAATTTATCTGGCTAGGTGCACAATCAAATTGCATGGCCAAATCATTGCGTCCAATCTCAAGCATCCCATCAGTAGATTCTTCTAGCATAGCCTTTAAAAATCTCTCAATATCTGATGTAAGACCTGCCATATATTCACCTACTTTCCTAATTGTCTTTTTATTTTACAATTATATATCAAAAGGTCAAGAAAAAACTCTGACCTTTTGACTATCTCTGACCTTTTTTATTAAAAAATAAGAATCCCTTTATTGATTCTATTAAAACTGTACTTTTTTTCACTACTTTTTCAAGGTCAATGCCAGTAAGACCAACAATGTAATAATTTAGAATATTTTTTCATAACAATCCAAGTATTGCCACAAATTTTACTCCTCTAACTATTGCAAATTTGCTATAAATTAAAGTGTATTTATCCCTTCATAACTAGGGTTTACATTCCCATATGTCATATCAACAATAGATTTAAATGCCAGCAATATGTATTTTAAAAATATTGGCTACGATTATAAATGGATAGATATACTTGTATGTATAGATAAATATTTTGCCCTTATAGTAGTTATTTTTGTACTGATTATATTTATAGAATTTATATTTGTATCAAAATGTAAGGATTGAAACAAGGAAAAATAGTATTTATAGGCAAAAAAAATCTTAGGTATGTATACCTAAGATTTTTTAGTGTTTTATTGTGCAAAGTCTGCTTTATATTGTGGTGCGAATGCTTCTAGTTCTGCTTTTACATCTGCTTGTGTGTTTGAAAGGATTTGTTCAAGAACTGATCCAATATCGTTATATGCTTGTTGGCTACCTGGTGCAAGTGGTCTTGAGTATAGGTTTTTGGTTGCATCTGCAAGTATTGGAGCAATTGCAGAATCAGATTCTGAGTATGTGCTATCTTCAATTGCACTTGTTCTAGCTGGCATATATCCTGTATCTAAGGCAAATTGGATTTGAGATTCTTTGCTTGTTAGGAATTTTAAAAATTTAAAGGCTGCTTGCTTTTGTGCATCATCTGCATTGTCAAACATATAAATATTTGTACCTTGTTGTACTGCACTTTCTGCAGGATATGGTGCTGCTGCATATTCAAATTTGCCATCTACTCCATCTTTTACATATACTTCACCAGCATTTGATCCAATATATGCTCCTACTTGCTCATTTGCAAATGGTCCTGACATGTATTGGTCTGTTCCTGCTATTCTAAAGTATCCTTCTTTGATACCATCTAGATAATATTGAACAGCTTCTACTGATTCATCGCTTGTTACATCAAGGTTTTCATCCATTTCTACGCCTTTATTGTGTAGATATGTGGCATAGAAGTTTGATAGTGAATCAAAACCAACTCCTGGGATGCCTTTTTCTTCATTGATTTTTTTAGAAACTTCTACTAATTCTTCATAATTTGTTGGTACTTCAAGGCCTAGTTCATCAAAAAGTGTCTTGTTATACCAGAATACTTCTGTAGATTTGTTAAATGGTAGTCCCATGATTTTGCCGTCTTTTTCAATTTCTTGACGTACACCTTCTAGGATATCTTCATAATCTTCAATACCATTTTCGCCATTTACCATGTCTGTAAGCTCTGTTACTAGATTTGCATCTTCAAATTGTAGCATCCAGTCTGGGTATGCTTGGGTAATAGTTGGTAGGTCATCTGGTGATTGCATTGTTGCAACTAAGATTTGATTTAAATCACCATAATTACCTTGGTTTTGTAGGTTTACTTTGATATTTGGATTTTCTTTTTCAAATTCTGCTACAAGTTTTTCTAAGGCTTCACCTTGGCCACCACCCATTGCATGCCAAAATGTGATTTCAGCTGCTTCATCTGTGCTAGAGTCAGCCTCTTTTTCAGTATTTTCTTCCTTTGCTGCATCTTTTTCTTCTGTATTTTCTTTATTTTCTGTAGCTTCTTCTGCATTTTCTGTTTGTGCTGTTTCTGCAGTATTTTCATTTGTACCTGTATTGGCATCTTGGTTGCCACATCCTACTAAAACAGCTAAAGACAACATAATTGTTGCTAGTAATGAATAAAATTTCTTGCTCATAAAATCTCCTTTATATATATATTTGTCATTACATTTTTTATATACCCTATAAACTTAAAAATTGCAATTTTAACCTTTCAATCCGCCGTATGACACCCCCTCTAAAATTTGTCTTCTAAAGATAAAGTATAAAATTAAAATTGGAAGAATTGTAATGGTCGATGCTGCCATTTGCAGGTGGATATATGATCCAGCTTCTGTAGCAAAAGCAGAAAGACCGTTTGAAATCATCCTCATGTTTTTGCTATTTGTTACCAAGATTGGCCATAGGAATGAATTCCATCCAGCAATAAAATTTAAAAGTCCGATGGTAAATAAAGTTGATTTTGAAAGGGGTACCATAACTCTAGTTATAAACTCAAAATCACTAGCCCCATCCACCTTTGCTGCATTGTAATAATCCATAGGAATAGACCTTAAAAATTGTCTAAGGTAGATTATATAAAAAACACTAGCCATAAAAGGCAAAATTAAAGCCCAATAGCTATCTAATAGGGAAAGCTTGGCAATAGTTCTAAAATTGGTGAAAACTATGATTTCAAAAGGAATCATCAAAAGTGCTAGCAATATACTTTCTACCAGCTTTTTGTGCTTAAAGTTCAAAAAGTTAAGGGCAAAAGCTGCTAAAGTTGTTGTTATAAGAGTTCCTAAAGTATTAACTAAGGTTACAAAAATAGTATTAAAAAAGTATCTAGCAAAGGGTGCCACCTTCATAGCTTCACTAAAGTTTGAAGCTTGAGCAGTTTCTGGCAATAATTTTGGTGGTATGCTTGTTACTTCCTGAAAGGTCATCAGCGACGATGAAATCATATAAAAAAATGGAAAAAGGGTAATGATTGCCATAAAAATTACAAAAATATATCCTAAAATTTTATTTACTTTACTCATATCCCCCTCCTATTTTGTAAGTTTTTCTATGATTTTTCTTTGAACAAAGGTTAAGAGCAAAAGCATCAGGAATAGTAAAACTGCAGCTGCCATTGCTTGTCCATAGCGGTATTCTACATAAAATTTATTGTAAATATAAAACACGGCAGTCACAAGCCTATTTCCCACCCCCGCCTTTCCATTAAATAAGGCAAAAACTTCGTTATAAACCTTAAAAGCTTGGATGAAGCTTGTTAAAAACAAAAATGTTATAATTTTGGAAAGGGCTGGTAGGGTAATCCTAAAAAATTGCTCAGACTTGCTCGCTCCAAAAGTTTCCGCTACCCTATAATAATTTTTATCAATCCCCCTAAGGCCTGACAAAATAACTATGATATTAAAGGCTAGGCTGTTCCATATTCCAAAAATGATCAATGCTGGCATATTGTAATTGCGATTGTTCAAAAAATCAAAAGGCCCTATGCCAAATATTTCAAGAACATAATTGATAAATCCATATTGACCATGGAAAAGATATCTAAAAACAATCCCAATGGCAATTACTGATGTAAGATAGGGAATAAAAAATATAGTCTCAAAAAACTCAGATCCTTTGATTTTTTCATGCAAGATTAGCGCTATAATCATTGAAATTATAAGAGACAATGGCACAACCGTAACTGCATAAATGAAGGTATTTGTCATAGCAAGTTTAAATTGTGGGTCCTTAATTACCACAGGAAAGTTTGTAAATCCGATAAAAGTAGGATTTAGTATGCTATTTGACTGGGTTGACATTATAAATGTTCTAAAAAGTGGATAAATTGTAAAAATGCCTATAAAAATGATTGCTGGCAACAAAAATAACCATGCCCTAGGCGAGTTTTCAGCCCTATAAGTCTTTTTTTTATCCATTAGTAAACTCTCTTTCCATCTTCTTCAAAAATGTATATAGAAGAATAATCGATATCTAAGCTGATAGTATCTCCTGAACTTATTTTTAGTTTACTATCTGCAATCACCCTAGAAGCAATACCATTTATAGTAAAATGCAATATCATATACCTGCCAATCATCTCGATATTTTCAACCTTTACTTTCATCCCCTCTTTGGCAACCTTAAAATGCTCGGGACGAATGCCGACTAAGTATTTTTTATCAGCTAGTTTTTCTTTAAAACGTCCTTGGTCAAGTTTTGTCAAATCCATGTTAAAATCAGGGCTAGAAAGAATATTTTCATTTTTATTCATCTCATAGACATTGATGATAGGACTTCCGATAAATTTTGCTACAAATAGATTGGCAGGTTCTAAGTACAAATTTTGTGGTATATCGTATTGCTGGATGACACCATCATCCATAAGAGCGATATAATCAGAAATTGACAGGGCCTCTTCTTGGTCATGGGTTACAAAAATAGTTGTAACTCCAACATTTTTTACAATATTTCTAATCTCCTCACGTATTGATAGGCGCAAGCGTGCATCAAGATTTGAAAGTGGCTCATCCATCAAAAGTATTTTTGGATTTTGAACCAAGGCTCTTGCAATTGCAACCCTTTGTTGCTGGCCACCAGATAATTGGGCAGGCTTTTTGTCCTTATATTCTGAAATATAAGTTAGTTCCATATATTTTTGGGCAAGTTCATTTGCCTTATTTTGGCTAACTTTATTATCCCCAACGGTTAAGGGAAATGTTATATTTTCAAGGACTGTCATGTGAGGATAGAGGGCATAATTTTGAAAAACCATACCTATATTCCTATCCTTTGGATGTAGACCTATTATAGACTTATCGTCAAATAAAATATCCCCACTGGTAGGATCAAGAATTCCTGCAATAATATTTAAAATAGTGGACTTCCCACAACCAGAAGGTCCTAATAGAGTAACAAGGGCTCCGTCAGGAATTTTAAGATCAATATCCTTTAAAGCTTCATAGCCATTTTCATAAATTTTCTGTAAATCTCTAATTTCAATCATATATTCCTCAAGCTAGTTTTTTACTAATATATCACTTCTTTGTAATCATAAGGTAAAATTTTTGTAATAAACATATAAAAAACCGACCATGATATTGGTCGGTTTTATAAAAATTTGGTCTGCAATTTCTATTAGATTGGAGCTTATTAAAATTTAATCCCTATTTCTATTGCCAAATAGCAAAACCATCCTTAAAAATTGTAGGGCTGTGGCAAGGGTTGCAGCTACATATGTGAAAGCTGCTGCTTTTAGCATACCTGCAGCATGTTGGTTTTCTTCCCCTACTAGCATTCCAGATTCTTCTAGGACTGCAAGCGCACGTCTGCTGGCATTAAATTCCACTGGTAGGGTTACTATTTGGAAAATTAAGGTTAGGGCAAATAATATTAGTCCTATGTCTATTAAATTTTGTTTAGCCAAAAACATACCTATTAGTAGGATTGGCATACTAAGCTTTGATCCAAAATTTACCGCTGGCACTAGCCAAGATTTTAATCTTAAGGGTGTATATCCTTCTTTGTATTGGATTACGTGGCCTAGTTCGTGGGCAGCTACTGCAACTGATGCAATCGATGAATCATTTATAGATTGGGGAGAAAGTGCTACTTCCTTGGTTGCTGGGTTAAAATAATCTCCCATAGCATTATTTATTTGCTTGATTTTAATATCATTGTATCCCCTAGTGTCCAAAATATAATCAGCAGTTTGCTTTCCAGTGATATGTTTTTGGGTTTTGATTTTGCTATATTTATTAAATGCTCTTTGTACATTTGCCTGAGCAATCATTGTTATGATTAGACCGATAATTACTAAAATATAAGTTCTATCAAATCCATAATAATAAGGCATAATATTCCTCCTTGACTTTTTTATATATTATACCCTTTATCTTTAATAATTTAAATACATGTTTAATTTTTCTTAATTTTTACTAAATATTTGCAAAGATTTAGTTTAATTATAAAAAATAAGGATATAAATATATTAAATATATATAGGAGGAAAATATGGGATATATAATTTTAATTATAGTAGTATTAATCGTTTTAGCTATAGTTGGCGTTTACAATTCACTTGTACGCAAGAATGAAATGGTAGCAAATGCCATGAACCAAATCGGCACCCAACTCCAATCCAGATGGGATGCCTTAAATAATCTAATCGATGCAACAAAAGATTATGCAAAATATGAAAGTGAAACCCTAGATAAAATAACAAAAAACAGAACAGGTGTTAACAAAAATTCTAGCCCTGCTGATGTAAGTCGCGAAGAAAATGAATTTAAATCTGCCCTTAATCAATTTTATGCAGTAGCAGAAAATTATCCAGACTTAAAATCAAGCCAAGTTTACAAATCAACCATGGATTCTATCAACAAATACGAAGACAATGTCCGTCATTCTCGTATGATCTATAACGATACAGTAACATCTTTTAATAGATATATCAAAAGCTTCCCACAAAATCTTTTTGCAGGAATGTTTGGTTATGGAGAAAAAGATTATTTCAAAAACGAAGAAGTAAGTAATCAAGCTCCAAAATGGAATAGCTAATTAGCCCAAATAGGAGGCTAATAATGAAAAAATTTAGCAAAAACTTATTAAAAATTTTTCTTTTATCACTCGTACTTTTTATACCAAAAATAGCATTTGCCGACCAAATCTATAATATCGACATAAATGTAGATATTGATGAAAATGGTATAGGCCATGTGAGTGAAACTTGGAAAACCAAAGAAGAAAACAAGGATGCCACAGAAAAGTTTAAGGTTATTTCAGATTTACAAGATATAAAAATAACTGACTTTAAGGTAAGTGCAAACGGACGCGATTTTGATGAAAAAAATCCCTGGGATATTGATGCAAGTTTTGACCAAAAAGCCTACAAATACGGAATGATTGAAGAGGGCGATAAGGTAGAACTTTGCTGGGGTATTAGCCAATTTGGAGAAAATACCTACAATCTTTCTTACAATATAAATCCCCTAGTCGTAGGATTAAATGACTATGACATGGTTTATTTTAGATTTATAAAAGAAAATCTAGAGCCAAATCCAGATAAAATTTCTATAACTGTCAATGGCTATGAGCCTTTTGACGAGGAAGTTTTGATGTGGGGTTTTGGTTTTGAGGGAGATGTGCATAATAAAAACGGATCTATACTTGCAGAAAGTAGTGGAGATGTAAATTATGGGCAGTTGATGCTACGTTTTCCAAAGGGGACTTTTGATACATCTTACAAGATAGACCAAGATTTTGATTTTTATGCAAATATGGCCCAAGAAGGCTCTGATTACGGGAGCAATGAAGATACTTATGAAGATACTAGTGAAAATAATGAAAGCGTAGGTAAGTTTTTTAATCCTTTCATGTTCTTTTCATTTTTCCCACTAGTTAGCTCATTGATTGGCCTTGGTATATTTACAGTGATAGTTAAAAATATTGCAGAATATGAGGGTGGCAAATACAAAATCCTAAATAATAAGGTCCTTGAAAAACCAAGTAAGTTTAAAGACCAATATTTTAGAGAAATTCCCTATGATGGCAATATCGAAGACACTTATTTGCTGGCAACAAGCGCCAAGGGCTCTGATATAACTTTTGAAAACTATCTAAATGCATTTTTGCTAAAATGGATTTATGAAAATGCCATCAGCTTTGGTGAAATCGAGCAGACTTTTTTGATATTTGATAATACAAAATCATATATATCAATCAATCACCAGCCAAAAGATATGAGTCCTATCGAAAAAGATTTTTTCCAAATGCTAGAGACTGCTAGCGAATATACAGATGATGGAAAAATAACTCAAAAACATATAGAAAAATATATGAGAAACAATTCCTCCGCTAGTGAGAGGTTTTTTAAAGAATTTAATAAGCAATCACTAAAAAATCTTGAAGAAGGCGGATATTTAACAAACGACAGGAAGAAAAAAGCCCTAGCTGTATTTGCAAGCGAACCTTACAAAAATCAAATTAGAGTGACAAATAAGGGCATAGACCTTTACGAAAAATTTTTCAAATTTAAAAACTACCTTAAGGATTATTCGCTAATCAGCGAAAGAGATGTAAATGAAGTAAAACTTTGGGATAGCTTTATGATATATGCTGCTATCTATGGCATAAGCAAGGAAGTTTATAAAAACTTTACTGATATATATCCAGAATATGAAAACTTAAGTGTATTTGACTATTATATGATTTCAACTATAAATACCTATTCGTCAAATATATCCTCTGCCGCATCCAATACTCTAAGCAGCTTTGAAGCTGGCGGTGGCGGTGGTTCATCATCCTTTGGCGGTGGTGGAGGCGGATTCGGTGGCGGATCTGGTGGAGCTGGCGGTGGCAGCCGTTAGAAACATAAAAATAAGCACAGAAAAAGGGCTAGTATCTAGCCCTTTTTCCTTTTAGAAAAGAATAAGTTAGTCCTAGTTTTCTAAAGGGAAAACTTTTAAGGAATTAATAATGAAAAACCTAGCTATGTAATAGCTACTTATATTATAGCATAAAAAATAATTTATGCAAACATTTTCTCAAAAATATTTTTCTTTTTTTATTAGTTGCTAAATCAAAGCCCTTAACCTATTCTTGTATCCTATTAGCGTTTTCATTTGATCCGATTAATACTATTGTATCATTTTCCTCAATCAAGGCATTTGGATCAAAATCTATAATCATATGGCCATCTCTTTCAAAGGCAACCACGTTCATTTGGTATTCTTTTCTAAAATCTAGGTCTACTAGGCTTTTGCCAACCCATTTTTTGCGAGCCTTTACCTTTATAAGAGAAACTTCATCCGAAAATTCTATAACTTCCATCAAAGTTGGGCCAGAAAGAGCCTTTGCAAGTCTTTGAGCAGTATCAAGCTCTGGGAAGACAATCATATCTGCCCCAATTTTCTTTAGAATCCTAGCATGGGCTACACTTGATGCTTTTGCAATTACTTGCTCAACACCGCTGTCTTTACAAATCAGAGTTGCCTCTATAGATGCCTCTAAATCTGAACCTGTAGCTATAATTGCAATATCAAAATTATTTATCCCTAGGGATTTCATAGCTACTTCTTCTGTTATGTCAGCCTGAACAGCATTTGAAACCGAGCTTGCTATTTTTTCTACCAAATGATAGTCCAAATCAACAGCTGTTACATATATATCGCTTTTAGCTAGTTCAACTGCAACAGCACTACCAAACCTGCCTAGTCCTAAAACTATTATATTTTTGTCCATATTTTTCTCCTAACCTATGCTTATAAATCCTTCTGGATATTTTATCAATTTATCATCTGATTTTAGTCCAAATGATAAGGCCATAGTCATCGGACCAATCCTACCCAAATACATACATAGACCAATAATAACCTTTGATGCACGAGTAAGTTGGTCTGTAATCCCCCTAGTGGTACCAACTGTACCAAGGGCTGATACTGTTTCAAAAAGTATATCTATAAAATTAAATCTCTCCCAAGTAGAAATAGTAAAACTTACCAAAATTACCAAAAATAAGGAAATCATAAAGATTGATAATGCTTTTTTGATAGTGTCGTTGCTTATACTCCTATTAAAAACCACAGGTTCTTTTTCATTTTTTATAACAGAAATAACTGCCAAAATTAAAACAATAAAGCTTGTAGTTTTAATACCCCCGGCTGTTGAACCTGGAGAACCACCCACAAACATCAGGCTTATCAGTAGCAAGGAAGTAGAGCTCCTAGACTGGCCAATATCTATAGAATAAAATCCTGCTGTCCTTGCCGAAACTGATTGGAAAAATGAAATCAGCATGGCATTGCCCAATCCTTCGCCTTCTAGGATACCGCCCCTGATAGACTCTAGGGCAAAAAAACCTAAGCCCCCTATCACAATCAATGCTAGATTTGTAAGCAAAACTAATTTTGAATGGGTGGATAATATTTTTAACTCTCTTTTATTATAAATCTCACTGGTAACCATAAATCCAAGACCACCTATGGCAATTAAGGCCATGATGGTTAGATTGACCAAATAATCATGACGTAGAGGATAAAGTGAATCCCCAAGTATATCAAAGCCTGCATTACAAAAAGCAGAGATGGAATGGAAAATAGCAAACCAGATCCCCTTTATAAAACCATAGGCAGGGACAAATCGGATTGCCAAAAGTAGGGCTCCCAGCCCCTCTACTGCCAAGGTAAAAAATAAAACATATCTAAAAAGACGCAGAACTCCAGACATGCTTTCGATATTTAATTGCTCCTTTAAAATAAGCCTTGACTTTATCCCAATTTTTTTTCTAAGTATCAAGGGAATAAGCGATGCCAATGACATGACACCCAAGCCCCCAATTTGAATCAAAATCAAAATCACGACTTGACCAAAAGTATTCCAATGCTCGGCAGTATTTACTGGCGAAAGCCCTGTTACGCAAGAGGCACTTGCAGCAACAAAAAAAGCATCCACAATCCTAGTGCGTTCTCCACTTTGGGTTACAAAAGGTGTAGATAATATAATGCCTCCAATAGTTATTAAAATTAAAAAACCCATCGTCAAAATTAATGGTGGTTTGTCAGTAGCTTCATCAATTATTCTTCTTAAAAATTTCTTTTGCATTTACTTGCCTTTCTCAAATAAATAGTCCTATCCAGACCCCTTAAAGCAATTTTATATTTTATAAAAACATTTGTCAAAATATATTTTTACCACAAATTATGGGTAAATGCTACATACAAAACAAATTAAGGAGGCAATATGAAAAAATTAAAAACTATAGCAAAGATATTTTTGTTAAGTATCCTTATTTTTTTGCCAACAAAAGTATTTGCAGATGACTTTCACCAGATCGATCTAAATGTAGATATTGATAAAAATGGTATAGGAAGTGTCAAAGAAGAATGGCAAATCAACGAAACTGATAATGATTTTACAGAAAGATATAAGAAGTTTGAAAATCTTAAGGGAATAAAAATCGAAAATTTCTATATATCTTTAGAGGGGAATGTTTTGGTGGTGGCGGCCGTTAATAAATTAATTTTTGAAAATCAATTGGGTATATAAGTATTGAAAAATTTTATAATATTTTAGGAGGTAAATATGAAATTTTTTGTAGACCAAGATGAATGTATCGGATGCGGTATGTGTGAAACAATCTGCCCAGACGTTTTTTCTATGAATGATGATAATGTATCAGAGGCTATAGAAGGCGATATTCCAGAAGAATTTATAGATGCTGCCCTAGAAGCAGAAGAATCTTGCCCAGTAAGCTGTATATCACACCAAGAATAATAGATAAAAAAGGTCTAAAAAGCAGCTTGCTTTTTAGACCTTTTTTTACTTATAAATAACTGGCACATTATTGTCCTTAAAAATTTTAAGGATTTGATCCTTTTTCTCAATTGGAAAACGCCATGTATCAAGAGAATTGGAATTGATAACAAGGGTAAAAACTGCTTGGTCATCATCAGTGGTAAAATTGACCTGTTTTAGGTCAGAAAATTTGTGTTTTTGGTTGATAAAAGAAATATTGCCTTGGAAAATAAACCCATCAGCTAAAAATCCCCTATTAAATCTTGCCGCTACGACATAAATTGACATAACTATGCACATGATAAGAGTTTCTTGAATCTTAAACTTGACAAAATAGGCAAAGGTAAAAAATATTATCCATATAAACAAGATAGAAATAATATCCATTTTGTTGATATTAGGTCTTAGGATAATGTCCTTGCCTTTATAAAAAATGACTCCAGCAAGGATTAGAAAAACTGCCGTAACTAGATAAATCATATGTACCCCCAATTTGTTAATTCTTACAAATATTATATAATAGAAAAAAGCTTAAAGGAAGTAAAGGATAAATTTATGAAAAAATTATATTTTAAGGAAAAATTTTTCAAAATCACTGACCATTATCCAATTTTGGATGAAAATGGCAGAGAAGCCTACTATCTTGACCAAGATTTCACCCTTATAAGCTACAAATCAGCAGTAAGTGATAAAAATGGAAATACGATTTTAAATATCGACCGCGAAATATTAGCATTTTTCCCAAGATATACCGTTTCATTTGCTGACGGGTCTTCAATGGTTATCCAGCAAAAATTAGAATTTTTCAAACACAGGGTCCATGTTTACATGGATGATGAGACCCTAGACCTAGTAGGAAATATCTTCCATTATGATTTTGACATCAAAAATGGAGATGGCCAAAATATTGGAGCAGTTCGCAGAAAAATATTTACCCTGACAGATAGCTATGAACTAACAATCATTGACGAAAAATACACAGAGGAACTAATGGCCCTTGTCATTTGCCTAAATAATATGATAGACCGTGAGCAAGCATCAGCTGCTTCAAGTGCAAACTAAGGAGAAAAAATGAAAGAAGATATTTTAAAATATATAGAAGAACTTTGTAATACCCCATCACCAACAGGCTATACCAAAAGAGCTGAAACATTTTTGATAGAAGAATTTAAGAAAATGGGCTATGAACCCTACCAAAGTAACAAGGGCAATGTAATAGTTCCAATCAAAAAAGGAGATGAAAACGGCCTACTAATGTCAGCCCATGTCGACACATTAGGGCTAATGGTTCGCTCTATAAAATCAAACGGTAGACTTAGAGTAACCACCCTTGGAGGATTCCCCCTAGCATATGCTGAACAAGAAAATGTGACAATCATCACTAGAAGCGGCAAAGAATTTTCCGGAGTTTTAAGAATAAATAACCCAGCAGTCCATGGATCATCCGACCCAAGAGAGATTAAGCGTGATGATGTCAACATGGAAGTAGTTATCGATGAGATTACAAATTCAGCAGAAGATACAGAAAAACTTGGAATATCAGCAGGAGATTTTATAGCCCTAGACCCAAGATTTAGGGTAGACAATGGATTTGTGAAATCCCGCCACCTAGATGATAAGGCAAGCGCCGGAGTTTTGATGGCCCTTGCCAAAGAAATAAAGGAAAAAAATATAAAAATAAATCGTCCACTCTACTTTGCATTTACAATCTATGAAGAAGTAGGCCACGGAGCAGCAAGTGGCCACCCAGCCGGCATCACAGATATGATAGCAGTTGATATGGGAGTAGTTTATGATGACCTAAAAACAGACGAAACAAAGGTATCAATCTGCGCCAAAGACAGCTCAGGCCCATACAACTTTGATTTGACAAATGAGCTAATAGCAAAAGCAAAAGAGAAAAATATAGACTACGCCATAGACATCTATCCATTCTACGGATCAGACGCCTCAGCAGCAGTAGCAAGCGCCAACGACTTCCGCCACGCATTAGTAGGAAGCGGAGTAGCAGCAAGCCACGGATACGAAAGAACCCATGTAGATGGGCTAAATGGACTTTATGAGTTGTTAAAAGGGTATTTGGAAGAAAACTAGGACAAAAGTCCTGGTTTTTTTGTGGGGAAATTCAGGTTTTTTTATTTAAATTGCGAAGCCGAAGGATCTACTGGGAATATTATTATCCATTTCGACTAAGCGAGTGGAGCGGAGCGCATGGAGAAATCTGTGTTTTACTGTTTTGGACGCTTCGCTGGATCTCTCGGCTGCGCTCGAGATGACAAGCAATTTAGAGATTGGCTATCCCCTAGTTTGTCATTTCGACCGGAGAAAATCTTTGATTTTCGGAGTGGAGAAATCTAGCTACTGCGTACTTATTTTGGTTGATATATATTTATCTATTTTTCCCACTACCTCCATTCTTTCAACAAATCTTTCCATTCTGGATTTTGCATATTGACCAGTCTATCTTTCTTATGCCTACTCCATTTTTTAAGTTGTTTTTCTCTAGAAAGTGCAGCATATATATCTGTGGTGGATTCTACGTAGACTAATTTGTAAATATTGTATTGCGATGTAAATCCATTTGCTTTCTTCTTGCTATGTTCTTCCATGCGTCGGTAGAGGTTATTGGTTACACCTATGTAAAGGGTGGAATTGGTGTAATTTGTGATCATGTATACATAATATAAGCGTTCCATTCTTGCTCCTTTGGTTTTTTATATTTATAGCCAAATATTTGAGTGGATACTCATTTTTTATATAGGATTTAGATAATGATTGCGCTCACGCTAGATCTCTCCGTGCGCTGCGCTTAGTCGAGATGACAGAGGACTTAGAGAATGATTATCCCCCCTGTTTGTCATTTCGACCGGAGAAGTCGTTAGACTTCGCAGCGGAGAAATCTGTTTTGAATTTAGTTGACGCTTACGCTAGATCTCTCCACTCCGCTACGCTACGGTCGAGATGACAGAGGACTGGGAGAATGATTATCCCCTAGTTTGTCATTTCGACCGGAGAAAATCTTTGATTTTCGGAGCGGAGAAATCTTATCTTTTTTTCTGCTCTCCGCTTGCCATTCTGGGGATTATATTTATCCATTTCGACTAGACGAATGAAATGGAGCGCATGGAGAAATCTGTGTTTTACTGTTTTGGACGCTGCGCTGGATCTCTCGGCTGCGCTCGAGATGACAAGTATTTAAGGGATTGAATATCCCCCAAAATTGTCATTTCACCCCAACAAAAAAAGAGGCTCTTGCCTCTTTTTTTCCTTCTTTATTTCTTCTCAACATTTCTAAAATTCGAAGCCCTCAATGTCTCATCTATGGCTGCTTCTGCGTTTTCTTCTCTTACTCTTAACTCATCATAGGCTATGCTTGTTGGGATTTTGAATTCCATGCTGTTTGCTCTTAGCATATTTACTTGTCTGATGCCGTGTTCTATGCCTTGGCGATCGGTTAGTTTTTCGTCTTCTTTGTAGGCCTCTTCTAGGTCTTCGAAGCTCATTACTTTTAGTTTTGTAGTTTCTGTTTGTCCAAGCTCTTCTAGGATTTTTTTGTAAAAATCTTCATAGCTTATATATCCAGTTGCAACTGCATAAGTTTTTCTATGCTTGCCATTTTCTAAGGCACTTATGGCTGCTTGGCCTACGGCACTTGCTGTGATTGTTGCAAATCCTCCGCTGGTTACTGGCATAAATTCTTGATTTCTAAGCATATCTACAAACATTGACCAAAGTGGTACTTTGCCTGGCATTGTGCCAAATATTTGTGGCAGCCTTAGGACAGATACATTCATTGCCCCCTCTCCTGCATACATTGCAGCCTTTTCTTGGAGGAGTCTGGTTTCTACATAAGGTTCTTCTTGGTAGAGATTTTCTCTTAGATACTCATTTTTTTCTGCAAATTCTGATGTATATGATCCAAATAGAACGAAGTTTTTAACCCCTGCTTCTTTGGCTAGTCTTGCTATCCTTTCAGTTGGCAATACATTTTTGTCATAGAAAAATTTCCTAGCTGGCTTTTCTGGGACTATGCGTTCATCAACCCCGCCTGCATAGACAAAAGAATCGCAACCACGTATCATCTCAACTATTTCCGCATCTGATAGGGCAAAAAAGTTTTGGACTATAAAGTCTACATTTGCATCGTCATTAAATTTTAATTCGTCGGGCAAATCCACCACATCCACAGTCCTGACCGCA
Source organism: Anaerococcus sp. Marseille-Q5996 (assembly GCF_946893725.1). Lineage (GTDB taxonomy): Bacteria > Bacillota > Clostridia > Tissierellales > Peptoniphilaceae > Anaerococcus > Anaerococcus martiniensis. The sequence continues at coordinate 75,608 of NZ_CAMPPE010000005.1, forward strand.
TAGCCACGGTCCACTGCTTCTTTTATAGTGTGATAACCCAAAAATCCTGCCCCGCCTAGGACAAAAATCTTATTTAATCCATTCATAGTCTATTCTCCATCATTAGATAAATAATCATACGAAATGCCATAATATTTCTCAACAGCCTCGTATTGGGTCCCGTGATTTAGCTCTTTTACAGCATCCGCCCCCTTAATAATTTCTACAAGACGCATTGCAAGATAAACAGTCACAGCAGCCCCACGGCTGGTTGTGATATTGCCGTCAGTTACGACTAGCTGATCATCTACATATTCCTTGCAATTGTCAATATCATCTTTCATGTCCGGAAAAGATGTGGCTTTTTTGTCTGCCAAAACACCCGCACGGTTTAGGACAATAGGCCCTGCACAAATGGCCGCAATGATTTTATCCTCATCATTAAAAGTTTTTACAATGTCAATGACACGATCATCATCACGTAAAGCTTCCGCACCCTTGGTGCCACCAGGGATATAAAGCCCGCCAAAATCTGTCGGATTGATGTCAGAAATATTGGCATCCGCTTTTATAATGATATTTGATTTTGTAGTAATATCAGTGCCATCGTGGATAGAAACAGTAGTCACATCAATATCAGCACGACGCAAGTAATCAATAACAGTTATGGCCTCCACATCCTCGCATCCATTTGCTAAAAATACAAGAAATTTCATAAAATAAGTCCTTTCCTTTAATAAAACTAGGGTTTGTAAGTCATGGTTCTTTATTGATATATACCCAATTGGGAAAGATATTTGCTAAATGTTTTTTTGATTAATTTGTTTTTTTGTTGCGGAGTTTTGGGGAAGGAAGGAGTTTAAGAGAACTTTCTATCCATTTCGACTAAGCGAGTGGAATGGAGCGCATGGAGAAATCTGTTTTTTTATTATAAATTTTTTTGGTTATAAAGGTGATTTTTATATTTACTTTTATGCTTCGATTATTGGAGGGCCACTTTAAGGGGGTTCCGATACCCCCTACAAAGTACCCTCCAAACCACCCCGCAAACTTCACCCCTAAACGGTCCCTGCGCGGGATGCGTTTTTTATGGTAGGAATCGCTTCGCGATATCCGTTTGAGGGAATAGTGTTGGTTGCCAAAGCAACCTTTTTTTTGTATTTGCGCTTCGCTAGATCTCTCGACTACGCTCGAGATGACAAGCAATTAAGAGATTGGCTATCCCCTAGGTTGTCATTTCGACCGGAGAAAATCTTTGATTTTTGGAGTGGAGAAATCTTTTCTTTTTTTCACTTTCTTACTCTTTTGTCATCCTGGGAATATTATTATCCATTTCGACTAAGCGAGTGGAACGAAGCGCATGGAGAAATCTGTGTTTTTCTTTTTTGGGCGCTTGCGCTGGATCTCTCGGCTGCGCTCGAGATGACATTGGCTAGGAGAATGTTTATTCATCAGATTGTCATCCTGAGCGGAGTGTAACGGAGTCGAAGGATCTCCTGGGGTTTTTATTAATTTTGTTGCGAAGTTTAATGTGAATACTCATCTAGGAGACCCTTCGGCTGCGCTCAGGGTGACAGTGGGGCTTGAACATTTTTTGATTGCGGAGTTTTGGGGAACGAAGGAGTTTAAGAGAACTTGCTATCCATTTCGACTAAGCGAGTGGAATGGGGCGCATGGAGAAATCTTTTATTTTTTCACTTTCTTACTCTTTTGTCATCCTGGGAATATTATTATCCATTTCGACTAAGCGAGTGAAACGGAGCGCATGGAGAAATCTGTGTTTATTTATTATGGACGCTTTCGCTGGATCTCTCGGCTACGCTCGAGATGACATTGGATAGGTGTATGCTTATCCACTTGGACTGCGCGACATCTGACCTACCAACAATCCAGCTTTGCTTCTTCGTTCTAGTTTTTATTGTATCCATAAAAGCCGGCTTCAGAACGAAATCTGAGATTTCTATTTCGCGGCATTTGACCTTCCTCGATTTTTTTGCTCCATTTTGTTCTATCACGGTTTACACTCCGTCGGCTTGCTGACGAAGTTGCTTTGCAACTTTGAAACACCGCGACATCTGACCTACCATCAATCCAGATTGCTGGATTGGGTTAGGTCATAAAAAAATACTCCCACCTTTTTTGGTGGGAGCATTTTCAAGTGAGTACCGCGGTTACTATTTTTTTAAATTTTTAAAGTCTTTTCGAGTGCACTCTTATTTTGACTTTTATTATTTAATTGTTTAGCTTAAATAACTATTGGTTATAATTAGTTATTTTTTTTGCTTGCTGCGTAAGCTACTGAAGCTGCTGCTAATACACCTGCAACGCCAGCTACACCAGCGATACCTGTTTTAGCGTTTGAACCAGCTTTTTTGTTAGCTGCTTTTTCTTTAACAACTACTTTTTCAACAACTTTTTCTTCTTTTTTGTCGTCGTCTTTTTTGTCTTCTTCTTTTTCAGCTGGTTTTTCTTCTTCTTTTTCAGCTGGTTTTTCTTCTTCTTTTACTTCGCCATCAAGTTTTTTCATTTCTTCTTGTATAGCTGCTGTGTTGTTGTCTAATTCTTCGATTAGAGCGTCAACATCTTCGTTTGTTGCTTCTGCAGCGTATGCTGTTGAGATGAAAGCAACTTTTTTGTTAGCTTTGATTAAAGCTTCAGCTTTAGCGATAGCTGCTTTTTGGTCAGCTACTAGAGCGTCAAGTTTAGCCATGTTAGCTTTTGATGTGTTTGGCATTACTGATTTAAGAATTTCAACTGCTCTTAATGTTTCGTTAGCTTTGTCGATTGAAACTTGAAGTGCAGCTAATTTTTCTTCTGTAAGACCTTCTTTAACTTCTGGAGTTTTTTCAACGATTGTGATACCTTTGTCTGTAGCTTCTACAACAATGTTGAATGCATCAGCAAATGTTCTTAATTGTCCAACTAATACTAGGTATTTACCTTCAATTGTGTTGTATTTTTTGCTTGCTGCATCGTATTCTTCTTGAAGTCTATCTTTTTCGTAAGAAGCTGCTGTGTATTCTCTGTAGATTTCTTGAAGTGTTTTAACTTTTGAATCCACGTCTTTTAATTCATCATAAGCTTTGTGTAGTCTGTCAAGAGCTTGTTCGAATTCACCTGGTTGACGATCTTCTTGTGCTTTTTTAATTCTGTTTGTTCCATCAATTTTTGAACCTTCAGTTACTGGACCATAACCATTGTCAAGGTAAGCTTTAACATCTTCTGGTTTTACTTGAGTAGAATCATCAAGCATATCGTTTAAGTGGCTAACTGCGATTTCGAAGTTTGTTTCATATCTTGATTTTAATTTTGCACTTAGTTCTTTTTCAGTAAAATCTGTACCATCTTCTTTTTTAATATCAAATAATGTTACAAATTGAGCTCTATATGCTTCCCAAGCTTTGTTGTATCTTTCTTTAGCTGTATCTAAAGCTTTTTTTAAAGCATCGCGGTCAGCTTTTGCTTCTAGGTATTCTGGATAAATTTTGTTTGTTTCATCTAATACTCTTTGGAATTCGATTTTTGTGAATGTTTTTCCGTCATATGTTACTTTTTCAACTACTGAGTTTGGAAGTACTGTTGTGATGTATGTTCCTTGTGCAGCGTTTGCTACTACTGGAGTAACTAATGCGAATGCTAATGCACCTGCTGCGATTCTTTTGTTTAATTTCATTATGAAATCTCCTTTTTAATTTTTTACTATTTTTGTAATTTAAATAGTACTCACTTTACACTAACTATATTACACCAATTTCTACACTTTTGCAACACATTTGGTAAATTTATCAATATTTCTAAAAAATATACTTATAAAAATATTCATATTTGCTCCAAATTTGTAATGATTGTGTAAATTTTAGGCTTTGTAAGATTGGCTAGTGTTTTGTCTTGCCCGGTCCTTTTTAGCAATTTTTCTAAAGTTTGTTTGTCATGCTATAGTATGGCGGACTTTTGTGGGCAATTTTGTTTATAACTATCGATATTTATTGCACTCATGTTAGTGGTTATCACCCATATTTATATTGATAGTTATATTTATTTTAGCAGAATTTTGCTTTTAGTCAAGGTCTGTTTGTTGGAGTTTTGTAACTTTTGGCATGGTTTCTCTGCTTATGGTGGCTTTTAGGGTGTCAAAGGCGCTTAGCCAGTCGTAGGAGACTAGGGCTTGTTCTCGGTAGAACATGGTTTTGGCGTGGTTTTTGTTGGCGTTGAGGGTGTCAAAGGTGTTTAGGGTGGCGATGGTCTCTCCTGTGGTGAGGACTATGGTGGTGTCTTTGATGTGGTCTACATAGGCTACGTTGACGAAGCCTCTGGTTTCTTTGTCGTAGGTGGAGGTGCGGTACTTAAATCCAAAGAAGACGTGGTGGGCGTCGATGACGTAGGGGGTGTTTTTTGTGATTTGGAGGATGTTTTTGATGATGGCATCCATTTGCTTTTTGCTCCTGCCTCGGTGTTTGTAGAGCTGGTTGAGGTAGAGGGTGGGTGTTTGTTCTATTAGTTGAGTGGTGGTTGTGGTGTAGATCCTAGCGCCAATTCCGAAATTTTTGATTTCTTCTGGGAGTATGGCGATTTGGGGGTTGGTGTTTTGCATGGTGGTTCCTTTCTTTTTGATTTTAAATTATTGATTTTATTTTTATTTTGGTTATGTGGGTAATGTTTATATTTAATTATGTACTTCGATCTCTGGGGATCAGGGCGCTAGGGGCAACTAGCCCGTCCGGCTGAGTGAGGACATGCCCATTATGCCCTTCCCCAGACCCCCGACCCATTGCACCCCGTCTGCCACTGCGTGGAGCAATGAGCAGTAGAAGTTCGCTAGCGAATTCTTTTTTTATTTGCGCTTCGCTGGATCTCTCGACTACGCTCGAGATGACATGGTCTGGGAGAATGTTTATTCATCAGATTGTCATCCTGAGCGGAGTGTAACGGAGTCGAAGGATCTCCTGAGGGGGTTATTATTTTTTTGCGAAGTTTAATGTTAATACTCATTTAGGAGACCCTTCGGCTGCGCTCAGGGTGACAGTAGGGCTTTGTGCTCTTTTACGTCTGCCCTCCGCCATGTCATCCTGAAATTATTTATTATCCATTTCGACTAAGCAAGCGAAGCGGAGCGCATGGAGAAATCTGTGTTTTATTTTTGATTTTATTATGGTTATATAGGTAATATTTATCTTTACTTTTATGCTTCGGAATTTGGAGGGCCACTTTAAGGGGGTTCCGATACCCCCTCCAAAGTACCCTCCAAGCTTCCCCGCAAACCTCACCCCTAAACGGTCCCTGCGCGGGATGCGTTTTTTATGGTTGGAATCGCTTCGCGATGTCCTTTTGAGGGGATAGTGATGGTTGCTTACGCAACCTTTTTTTGTATTTGCGCTTCGCTGGATCTCTCGACTACTCTCGAGATGACAAGTACTAGGAGAATGATTATCCCCCTGTTTGTCATTTCGACTGGAGAAAATCTTTGATTTTTGGAGTGGAGAAATCTGTTTTATATTTTTGTGGACGCTCACGCTGGATCTCTCCACTCCGCTTCGCTACGGTCGAGATGACATAGGACTTAGAGAATCATTATCCCTCTGTTTGTCATTTCGACCGGAAAATCCGTTAGGATTTGGAGTGGAGAAATCTTTTCATTTTACTTTCTTACTCGTATGTCATCCTGAGCGGAGTGTAACGGAGTCGAAGGATCTCCTGAGGGGGTTATTATTTTTTTGCGATGTTTAATGTTAATACTCATTTAGGAGACCCTTCGGCTACGCTCGAGATGACTGGGGACTAAAAGAATGATTATTTTTACTTATTGTCGGTGTTTATGGATAATTGTTTACTTTTCTTCGGACTCTTAACGTCTTATATGTCATTTAGTGTACCTCGTTATGTAGGTCTTGTCTATGGTTTTTTGTATGTTTACTTATATAGATTTTTTACTGCGCTTATGGGTGACAGCGGAGTGCTTTGCTGGCTTGGTCGTCTGATTTTTTTATGACACTGGCAAAATATTTATCTAAAACGTCTTAAAATTTTTTGCCCCTAAATTTTTGGGTATAAATCACATATATATAAAGATAAAAAGGATTTTAATAATATTTTCTAATATAATTAAGGAGGAAGATATGGCGGATTTGGATAAGAAGACTGGGGCGGCTCCTGTGGAGCAGAGTAAGGATAGTGATGATATCCTAGATAGTCCTTATGATGACATCCCTGAGGCGAAGGATAAGTCTATTAATGAGCTTAAAGAGCGCAAGCTTGAGCGTGGCCAGGAGCTTTATACTGGTTTTGGCTTTGGTGGTGTGGATGCTGAAGGCGTGGATATTGATCGATTAGGCGCTGATGAGCAAGCTGTTTTAGCTGAAAATGAAAAGGCTCGTGTGGCTAAAGATAATGATAGGCTTGCTGTGAAGACTATTAATAAAGAAGATAATATGGTTTTTGAGCCTGCGACTGATTGCGCGATTGATAAAAAAACTACTGTAAATGTGGGCGAAAATATTGAAAAAAATATTGAAATTAGTAATCAAGCAAATATTGCCCCTAATGAAGTGGCGTCCTATCGTGAAGTCCCTAAGGATACTAGGATTGAGATTAAGGCTGACAAGGGCGATGTGGTTTATAAGGAAGCTGAGCTTGACTATGAGCCAATCAGTAGGGCTATTTATGTGGAAGATGACGTAGATTTTGACCAGCCTAGAGCTTTTGATTTGCATATTAATGTGGAAAGTGTCAATGATACACCGGCTGATTATCAGTTAAATGGAGTGTATTATGGCAATGATTATAGGCAAAATCGTAATTATTTGGCCGCTCCTTATCAAAGGGATGCTTATAGCATAAAAAACCACTACAAGGCTCGTGCAAAATACACAAAAAGAGGCCTACCACTAGGTAAAATCGCCCTTGGTGCAGTGGCCGTGGCTGGTGTCCTATGGCTAGTGAAAGATGATGAGAAAGATGGTTTTTTTAATTAAAATTTGAATAATGTTTTGCTTTGCTGGCTTGGGGGTTATTGATTTTAGGTTTTTTGATAACTTCCTTGGAGGTGGTAATAAGGAAAATGTAGGTTGCTTAGGCAACCTTTTTTTTGTATTTGCGCTGCGCTGGATCTCTCGGCTGCGCTCGAGATGACATGGTCTGGGAGAATGTTTATTCATCAGATTGTCGTCCTGAGCGGAGTGTAACGGAGTCGAAGGATCTCCTGAGGGGGTTATTATTTTTTTGCGATGTTTAATGTTAATACTCATTTAGGAGACCCTTCGGCTGCGCTCAGGGTGACAGTGGGGCTTGTACATTTTTTGATTGCGGAGTTTAGAGATACGTTGGATCCCATGGGATTATATCTTTCCATTTCGACTAAGCGAGTGTAACGGAGCGCTTGGAGAAATCTTTTTTTATTTTTGTGGACGCTCACGCTGGATCTCTCCACTCCGCTGCGCTATGGTCGAGATGACATGGGCTGGGAGAACGAATATACCCCAGTTTGTCATTTCGACCGGAAAATCCGTTAGGATTTGGAGTGGAGAAATCTTTTCTTTTTTCACTTTCTTACTCTTTTGTCATCCTGGGAATATTATTATCCATTTCGACTAAGCGAGCGCAGCGGGGCGCATGGAGAAATCTGTTTTATATTTTTAGTGACTTCAATACAAAAAAAGAGAGGATTTCTCCTCTCCTTATTAATCTATTTAATTATTTTCTTTTTTTAGAAACTGCAAATCCTGCTGATGCTAGTGCTGCTGTCATTGCTACTGCGCTTGTTGCAACTCCTGTTTTAGGGTTGTCTCCGCCCTCTTTGTCTTTTTTGTCGTCTTTATCTTTTTCGTCTTTTTTATCTTTTGCAGGGAAAACTTTGCTTTCATCGTTTGCTTTGTTGTTTTCGTCTGATTTCGCATTGTTTTCTTTAGCTGGGAAGACTTTGTTGCCGCCATCTGCTGGTGTTACTTCTTTGTTGTCTTTGCCTTTATTTTCGTTTTCTTTGGCTGGGAATACTTTGTTGCCGCCGTCTGCTGGGGTTACTTCTTTGTTGTCTTTGCCTTTATTTTCATCGCCTTTGGCTGGGAATACTTTGTTGCCGCCGTCTGCTGGGGTTGTTTCTTTGTTGCCTTCAGCATTGTTTTCTTTTTCATTTTTTGCTGGGAATACTTTTGTGCCACCGTCTGCTGGTGTCACTTTTGAGTCTAGGGTGCTGTCTGTTTTTGTTAGTTCTTTGTCTGAATCTTCTGTACCAGCTACCCCACCTGTTGTTGTGTTTACTGTTTGATTTCCAACGTCTGCTGGGATTGTTTGGTTTGCTGCGTATGCATTTTGTGCTCCAAATCCTAGTACTAATGTTGCTGATAAAGCCGCGGTTAATAATTTTTTGTTCATTGTCTTATTTCTCCTTGTATATTTGTTATTATCATTTTATTGGTATTTACCCATTTTTGCAATTTATAAATCTTCATTTATTTACTTAAAAGGTAGTTGTATTCTGCTAGGGCATAGTTTGCTTGTGCCAATAGTCTTTGTGATTGTTCTAGTAAAGCGTTGATTTTCGCCCTATTTTTGGCTAAAGTTTTTGGGGCAAGGTCTTCTAGGATGCCTATGGCTCTGACTGTTGCTTTGTTTTTCTTAATTGCTGCTTCTATTTTGTCACGTTTTGCTTCTAGGTCGCTTATCTTGTAAGTACCTTTTTTAAGGTATTTTAGATCATCTTTTAGTTCAATTGTGTCTTTTTTTGCAATTGAAGTTTCATTGATTGTAATTGTTGATGGCAGGTAGGAAGGGCTTTCTAATGGCCTATATACTGGGGTTGTGTTGCCAAATATTGGTCTTGTAATCTTTGTGTTTCTTGGTCTTTGACCTTCTGGACTGGTTTTTTCTGGATTTTCCCCATCTGCTGTATTATTTTCCCTGCCATTAGCTGAGTTGTCATCTGTTGGTGTATTTTCAACATTTTCGCTTGCGTCACTACTATCAGTATCGCTATTGTCCGGATCTGGGTTTTGTGGATTGTTTTCTAATTCATTGTCATCATCGACTGGGTCCTCATTGCTAGGGTCTGGATTTTCTATCGGATTATCATCTTGATTTTCCGGTAAATTGCCTGCCTCTTCCTCATTTGGATTTTCTTCAGATGGATCCTTTTCTTCATCTTTTGGTTTTTCTTCTTCTGGGTCTGGTGTGGATGGAGTTTCTTCATTTGAAGGATCTTTTTCTGTTTCATTTTCTATATTTTCATCCACTTGATTTGATGCAATTTCAATTTCTTTGTCAATAGCATATAGATCCACTAGGTCAGCTGCCTTATTAATTTTTTCTAGGAAACTATCCTTTTTGTCTTGGTTAAGGCTTGTAGCAAATAATTTTTCTGCTAAGGCTGTTTTTGCATTTTCTAATTCTTGGCTTGCTTTTTCTTTTTTAGCTTTTTCGTCAGCTAATTTGATATTATTTTCTATCTCCAATATTTTGTCAATTGTCTCTGCTTCTTCAATTTGATTTTCAAAGATAACTTTTTGTTCAGAATTTATGTGTTCTGAACTTTCTAAGCTTTGTTTCGCTTTGTCTTTTGCTTCAGATACTTCTTTTGCTCTAGAAGCTTCTTCTTCAGTTTCGTCTACTTTTTTATTTATTTCAGCTAATTCTTCTAGATTTTCCGCATTACTAATTTCTTCTTCAAATAATTTTACTTGGGCTTCTGTTAGATTTGTTTTTGCTTTTAAGTTTTCTATTGCTGATTCTTTGGCTGCTTTTAAGTCTTCTGCTGTTTTTTCTTTATTAGCAACTTCTACGGCTAATCTTATTTCTTCTTCGATTTTAGCTAGCATTTCTTTTTCTGTAGCTTCTGCAATTTGTTTTTCGAATTCCTCTTTTTGGTCTGGCCTTAAATTTTCTTTTGAATTTAAATTTTCTATTAATGATTTTTTATTTGATTCTAATTCTTGATTTGCTTTTTCTTTTTTAGCTTTTTCGTCAGTTTGGTCAATTTCTATTTGGATAGCTTCTAGTTCGGCTTGGTTTTCTGCATTTAAGATTCTATCTTTGAAAGCATCTTTTTGTTCTGGACTAAGATTTGTATTTTCTAATTTTTCTTCTAAGATTTGTTTTGAATTTGCTAATTCTTGTGCTATTTTTTCTTTTTTAGCTTTTTCGTCAGCTAATTTGATATTATTTTCTATCTCCAATATTTTGTCAATTGTATCTGCTTCTTCAATTTGATTTTCAAAGATAACTTTTTGTTCAGAATCTATATTTTCTGCATTTTCTAAACTTTGTTTCGCTTTGTCTTTTGCTTCAGACAGTTCTTTGGCTTTAGAAGCTTCTTCTTCAGCTTCGTCTACTTTTTTATTTATTTCAGCTAATTCTTCTAGATTTTCAGCATTGTTAATTTCTTCTTGGAGTGATTTTTTTTGCTCTTCTGTTAGATTTGTTTTTGCTTTTAAGTTTTCTATTGCTGATTCTTTGGCTGCTTTTAAGTCTTCTGCTGTTTTTTCTTTATTAGCAACTTCTATGGCTAATCTTATTTCTTCTTCGATTTTAGCTAGCATTTCTTTTTCTGTAGCTTCTGCAATTTGTTTTTCGAATTCCTCTTTTTGGTCCGGTCTTAAATTTTCTTTTGAATTTAAATTTTCTCTTAATGATTTTTTGTTTGCTTCTAATTCTTGATTTGCTTTTTCTTTTTTAGCATTTTCGTCAGCTAGTTTAATATTGCTTTCAATTTCTAATAACTGCTCTACAGTTTCAGCATCTTCTATTTGCTTTTCAAAATCTGTCTTTTGATTAGAATTTATATTTTCTGCATTTTCTAAACTTTGTTTCGCATTATCTTTTGCTTCAGATACTTCTTTTGCTTTAGAAGCTTCTTCTTCAGTTTCGTCTACTTTTTTATTTATTTCAGCTAATTCTCCTAGATTTTCAGCATTGCTAATTTCTTCTTCAAATAATTTTACTTGGGCTTCTGTTAGATTTGTTTTTGCTTTTAAGTTTTCTATTGCTGATTCTTTGGCTGCTTTTAAGTCTTCTGCTGTTTTTTCTTTATTAGCAACTTCTACGGCTANTGCTTCAGATACTTCTTTTGCTTTAGAAGCTTCTTCTTCAGTTTCGTCTACTTTTTTATTTATTTCAGCTAATTCTCCTAGATTTTCAGCATTGCTAATTTCTTCTTCAAATAATTTTACTTGGGCTTCTGTTAGATTTGTTTTTGCTTTTAAGTTTTCTATTGCTGATTCTTTGGCTGCTTTTAAGTCTTCTGCTGTTTTTTCTTTATTAGCAACTTCTACGGCTAGGGTGATTTCCTCCTCGATATTAGCTAACGTTTCTTTGTCAGTAGCTTCTACGATTTGTTTTTCAAATTCATCTTTTTGGTCTTGTGTCAGAATTGTATTTTCTAGTTTTTCTTCTAATATTTGTTTTGAATTTGCTAATTCTTGTGCTATTTTTTCTTTTTTAGCTTTTTCGTCAGCTAATTTGATATTATTTTCTATCTCCAATATTTTGTCAATTGTATCTGCTTCTTCAATTTGATTTTTAAAGTTAGCCTTTTGTTCAGAATCTATGTGTTCTGAACTTTCTAAACTTTGTTTCGCTTTGTCTTTTGCTTCAGATAGTTCTTTGGCTTTAGCAGCTTTTTCGTCAGCTTCGTCTATTTTTTTATTTATTTTAGCTAATTCTTCTAGATTTTCAGCATTGTTAATTTCTTCTTGAAAGGATTTTTCTTGGTCTTCTGTTAGATTTGATTTTGACTTTAAGTTTTCTAAAGCGGAATCCTTGGCTGCTTTTAATTCTTCTTCATTTGATGCGGTTGTTTCGTTTTGGTTTGGTGATTGGTTATCAGTCTCTGTTTCTGTATTTTCTGCTAATTTTTCAGATTTTTTTTGTTCTGCCTTTGCTATAGCTGATTCGTATATTTTTATGTAGTCTTCAGGATTTTCTGTTTTTGATACGGCATTGATTTCGCTTATAAATGAATTCCTTTCTTGATCTTCCAATAATCCTTGGTTTCTAAAAACTCTAATTTGGTATTTGGCATCTGCTATTTCAATGTCGATGTCCCTCCCTGCTGATCTGTAATCACTAAGAAGGTATCTTTCTGGACTTGCAATATTGTCATGATGAAGACGCTGTTTTTCCTTTTCTTTATAATCTTGATCTAGTTCATCTATTTTTTGATTTTGCAGATTTAATTGACTTTTTAAATTATTAATCTCAGTCACAATCTCTATTTTTCTGTCGTTTGAAGGATTGGCCTCAAGCTCGGTTTTAAGTTTTTGAATATTTCTTTCTAGTTCAGTTTTTTTATTTTTTTCACTATTAAGTATTTTTAAAGCTTCATCGCTTATTGCTTTAATTTTTTTATACTCATTCTCAGTTTTGCCTGTAACTATCTCTTGTTTATGAATTAAATTTAGTCTTTTAGTTGCAAAATCAACTTCTGCCAGCTCAGATTCAGCAGCAAATACTAATGGCTTTGTTGGGGCAAATATTAGGCCTAGGGATAGGGCGGCTATTATAATCTTTTTTGATTTCACGGCTTCCTCCAAAGAATATATATGTATTATAACTTTATTGTAGTATATCTTTTTGCCTTTGCCTAGGGTCTAATATATTGCGTATTAGGAAAATTGGGATTTAAGTATTATGTATAAAAAATGGACGGATTATAAATCCATCCATTGATTGCCCCTAGTGTTTTTGTAGGCTACATATCTGCGTCTACCGCTGGTATTTCCAATATAGGAAAGCCAGTGGTATCCATTTGCTATCACTATTTTGTCGTAATTTATCCTTTGCCCTTTATGGTAAATTGCAACTATGTTTGCTTGGGTGCTGGGTGCACTTCTTACATAAGTTGCAGCTTTAACTCTTGCAGTACCTGTCTTGTGTTGGGGCTTTTGCACATTATTTACTATGGGTCTAAAGTATCTTTCACGATTACTTCTTTTACAATCTAGAAAATACCTTAAAAAATTGCTTTCTCCATTGATGCTAACCGTTCCATTTACGGCGTTGCAATGAATAATCTCACCTTTTTTTAAGAATATCCCTGTGTGTCCACCCGCCCCGGCTGATTTGCCTTCTATGCCGCGGATAAATATATCTCCCGACTTTACTTGTTCGTAGGAATAAATTTCCTTTAGAACTGATCCTTTGAGTTTGTAGAGTGTTTCGGTGTTGCCAATGACTGTAGTCTGGGGCAAAAATCCCCCAGCTATCAGTGCAAAATACACAAATGATGAGCAATCCAGGTAGGCTGGCCCCAGCCTTTTGGGATAGGCCATGGAGTAGCCAACCATTCTGTGCTTGCTTTTTGCGTATGCTAACATTTTTTCAATTGAGTCCATAATTCTCCTTTATTTTGGGTTTTTAAGTTCACGTATTTCTTTGAGTATCTCGTCTAACTTGTAGTCGAGCTTGTAGATTAATATAAGGCTAACAACAATAGGAAAGCCCAAATCGCCGATTAATTTTGTAATGTCCATAGTTATGTGGCGTTTTTTTCTAAAAATACGGAAAAATATTGAGAAAGGATGTAAGAAACTCCTTTTTTAATCCATGATTTTTGCTACAATATGGTAAAATTGTTTTTTGATTGGTAAGCAAGTTTAAATTATGCTTTGTTAAATTTATCCGTGTTCTGGGGACCAGGGTGCTAGGGTCTGGTAGAGGATAAACTCGATTTGCGCTTGGCTGGATCTCTCGGCTGCGCTCGAGATGACAAGGGGCTAAGGGAATGGTTGTTCCAACGCTTGTCACTTCGACAGGAGAAAATTTTAATTTTTGAGTGGAGAAATCTTTCCTTTTTCCGTTCTCCGCTTGTCATCCTGAGTGGAGCTTGCGGAGTCGAAGGATCTCCTTGGGTTTTTATTATTTTGTTTACGGAGTTTGAGTTGAACTCTAATCTTTTAGACCCTTCGGCTGAGCTCAGGGTGACAGTGAGGGCGAGCGCGTTTTTTTCTGCTATCCTTTAATCATCTAAAGATTATAATCATCCATTTCGACTAAGCGAGTGAAACGAAGCGCATGGAGAAATCTGTAATTACTGTTTGAGCGCTTGGCTGGATCTCTCGGCTGCGCTCGAGATGACAGAGGGCTGAGGGAATAGTTATTCCAACGTCTGCCATTTCGACCGTAGAAAATTTTAATTTTTGTAGTGGAAAAATCTTTCCTTTTTCCGTTCTCCGCTTGTCATCCTGAGTGGAGCTTGCGGAGTCGAAGGATCTCCTTGGGTTTTTATTATTTTGTTTACGGAGTTTGAGTTGAACTCTAATCTTTGAGACCCTTCGGCCGAGCTCAGGGTGACAGCTGGTGATTTTGAAAAGCTTATACCATAATTTAAATACCAACAATTTTTTAAACATTTTTACCAAAATTCTCTTTTTAGCCTTTCTCCTTTCTTAATTATTCAGAGTCTTTGCTATCTTTTTCTTCTGTCTTATCATCGTCTTTTTCTTCTTTGTAGATTAAGATTTTTGTCATATTATCACCTCCTATTTATATATAGAAAAATCAGCTGTTTTTTCCCGATTTTGGGCAAAAAAAATAGCCCACTATTGGCAAATCTTCATTATTTTGCCATTTAGTGAGCTTTTTGTCTAAATCTGTGTGTCTATATAATTTTATTGTTTTACTTAATCTGATATATTTTGTTGTTTTTTAGCAACTTATGGTATAATATAAGTTGCTATGGGAGCGGATGAGTGTCTGGTGTGCTCTGCGGTCTTCAAAACCGTTGTGAGAAGTGTACTTCTTGGGTAGGTTCGATTCCTACACGCTCTCGCCACTAAACCAATATTCTATAATCTTCCACTCTTTTTGTAATATTTTTCCTATCTAAGTATTCTAATATGACTATGGCTTGATTACGGCTAAGTCCCGATAAGTCTCTAAATTCCTTGGCTTTTAGCTTGTCATTATCCTTGAAATATTCTTTTACCATATCCACTAATTTTGTATAATATTCGTTTCTTATTACAAATTCTTCGATTTTTACCAAATCATTTTTTAGTAAAAAGGCCAATAAATCCTTGTCTTTTTTGTCAAAAATTTCGCTTTCTTTGGATAGTTTTGGCTCATTTGCCATGATTTGACCCATTAGTTCATCTATTCTTTTTTGGTCGTTGGCAAGGCTTATAGCAAAGTTTTTGTCTTTTACAAATCCTCTTTGCAGCATTATGTGCTTGGTTAGGATTTTATTTTTTAGCATAGCTTCAAAGTCCTTGGTATCTAGCTTTAGGTCAAGTTTTTGCCTTAGCTCTTCTTTGGAAATTCCCTCATCCAAGGGGTTATTTTTGTGGTAATCTTTAACCAATTCGCTAATGTCACTTGCAATTTTTTCTAGATTTGGACTTGCTATATAGGATTCTCCTAAGATTTGAATATCATTATTGGCTGCCATTTGCTTTAAATCTTGATCAAGGGCTGATTTTTCAATGCCCATATGGGTATAAATTTCATCTTGCGATTTGAACTCATCTAGGAAATCACTTATCTCATCAATCTCGCTAAATTCTTCCTTATTTTTTAAATAATCTACATAATCTTTTGAATTTACTGTGTGATTTTGCTCATTTGTATCGATTATTTCTCCCCCACCTATGGTTTTAACTGGTGAGTAGGACCTGATTACAAATTTATCCCCTCTTTTTACATAGATTTCTTCTTCCAGACGGAATTCGCAAAGAGCAGTCTCATTTGATTTAATTTCCTTTTTATCAAGAGGTACAGCCCTGGCCAATACTTCTTTTGTTCCATGGAAAAATCTTACTCTAGTCCAATGCTCAATTTCTATGTCATCAAATTTTGATAAGGAAAGCTTAGTTTGAACATTTTTCACCCTAATCAGCGAATCATTTTGGGCAATGATGTCGCCACGTTCGATTTCGTTTGATGAAATATTTGCTAGATTTAGTGCGATTCTTTGGCCCTTGTGGGCAATATCTATAGGTATGTCGTGGTTTTCGATTGATCTTACCTTTACCTTTTTGCCGGATGGGTAGAGCATATATTCGCCGTCTTTGTGAATTTCGCCCTCAGTTAGAGTACCGGTAATAATTGTCCCAATGCCTTGTAGGGTAAATGACCTATCGATATTCATCCTCATTGATTTGCTGTCTTCTTGCTTTTCGGTCGCTAGAATTTTTTCCTCAATTAGGACTTTTAGCTGGTCAATATTTTCTCCAGCAACAGAGTCAACAGCTATGATTGGGGCATCTTCCAAAATGGTATCTGCAAAGGACATTTCTATGTCAGCCTTTACCAAATCAACCATTTCAGGAGTTACCATATTTTTCTTTGTTATTACAATTATGGCATTATCCACCCCCATATAGTGGAGAATTTGGGCGTGTTCGATAGTTTGTGGCATGACCCCATCATCTGCTGCAATTACTAGCAAAATTATATCGATGCCAACAACGCCTGCCATCATATTTTTTACAAAGTTTTCGTGGCCTGGTACATCAATTATGCCTGCCTTTTCTCCATTGGAAAGTTCAAGGGCAGTAAAGCCTAGGTTTATGGATATGCCGCGTTCTTTTTCTTCTTTTAAATTGTCGGTTTCATTGCCGGTCAAGGCCCTGATTAAGGTAGTTTTGCCGTGATCAATGTGGCCTGCTGTTCCTATTATATAATTATTTTTCATAATAATCCTTTACTGTCTGATAAATGTCATCGATTTGCCTATCAAAAATTGTAAGAGCATTTAGGTAAAGAGCTCCGTCATGAACTGTTGAAATAATGTGGTATTCTGATAGTCTTAAATGGCTTTCTAACTTGTGGATGTCAGTGTCAGTTATCTTTACCGAATAGGTTTTTTTGACATCTAGTGGATATGACCCACCTCCGATTTTTCCTTCACTTTCTACCATTTCTGCGTCTATGCCATCAATTTTTTGGATTTTTCTTAAGAGTTTTTGGCATCTTTTTTTGACAGTTTCTGCATCCTCTGTAATCATCCTGATAGTTGGATTTTCGGTTTTCATAGTTTCAAAATCTAAATATTCTATGAGAGTTGCCTCAACTGATGCTAGGGTTAATTTGTCCACCCTAAAGGCCCTTAGAAGTTGGTTTTTCTTCATTTTTGCAATGTAATCTTTTTCACCGACTATGATTCCTGCCTGAGATCCGCCGATTAATTTATCGCAAGAAAAACTTACAAGGTCAATGCCATCGCTTAGGCAATCTCCCACAGTTTTTTCGTAGGAATAGCCATAAGGAGTAAGGTCTATTAAAGATCCACTTCCTAGGTCTTCATAAAGAAGGATGTCACGGTCGCCTATTAGTTCTTTTAAATCTTTGGTATCTACAGATTCGTTGTAGCCCACCATTTGGAAGTTGGATTTGTGGACTTTTACAATAGCTGATAGATTTTCATCATCGATTTCGTTTTCATAATCATAAAGGTGAGTTCTATTTGTCGCCCCAACTTCCACAACATTTGCCCCAGATTTTTTCATAATTTCTGAAATACGGAAAGAACCACCAATTTCAACCAATTCTCCACGAGAAATAAGGGCATTTTTCCCCTGACAAAAGGTATTTAAAACTAAAAAAACTGCTGAAGCATTGTTATTTACAATAAGTGCATCTTCTGCTCCGGTTAGTTTTTTGACAATTTCAACAAGGTGGGTGTATCGTGATCCACGCACTCCTTTTTCCACATCATATTCCAAGTTTGAATAAGACGCACCAATTTTTTCGATACGTTCAAGGGATTTTTCTGATAAAACCGCACGACCAAGGTTGGTGTGTAGGATAACCCCAGTTGCATTTATCACGTTATAAAGTGAATATGGGCTAAAAGAATTGATTTTGCTATCAATATCCGCATATATATCAGCTGTTTCAAAATCTTCCTTTGCCGCAATCTTCGAACGGTAATCATCCAAAACCTTATTTGCAACGTCCTTTACAATCACAGGATTTTCATCATATCTATTTAAAATCTCATTCATTTGAGGTAATTTTTTATACAAATTTTCCATACTGCCTCCATCTATGCTTATTATACAATATTTTACTAAATTTGTAACAAAGTAATGGGGGACTTTTTAAAAAAGTTTGCAAAATCTTTTATTAACATTGGTAACTAATATGATTATTATTTTTTACTATAATACTCCGTTTCCGGGGAGCAGGGCCGTAGGGGTTGCGGAGACCCCTTTGGCCCTTCCCCGGACCCCCGACCCATTTCACCCCCTCCGCCACTGCGTGGGGCAATTAGCAGAAGAAGTTCGCTAGCGAATTCTTTTTTGGAAAATTGTATGTTGCTTACGCAACTTTTGTAAAATATTTTTTTGTACTGAAATTAAAAAAAAAGAATTTGCAAAGCAAATTCTTCATTTTTCTCTCAAACGGATATCGCTTAGCGATTCCCTCCTTATTATTACGCCCCCCGCGCAGGGGTCGTTAGGGTGAGTTTGCATGGTGGTTTGAAACTAGCCCGTCCGGCTGATGGAGGACCCTCCATGGAATGGTCTTGCGAAGCAAGATGCTTTGGAGGGCGAATCGAAACGCCCTTAAAGCCAACCCCAGTAACCGAAGTTATTAAATAAATTATCAAATTAAATTTAGTCACCAATAAATAATTAGTTTAAATAAAAATTTCGTTTCACTTTAGTAAAGTGAATGAATACCCCCATCTCTTGCTTCATTTGGTGTCAAAAATACCGGACTATTTTTCCTTAGCCTCATATTTTCCCCACCAATAATTCCTGCTGGCTCATCTGGCTTTACAAATGTATCATACATACATCCTACACCTGAGACTACTTTTACAATGCCTATTTTATATTTGCCTGGCCTTTTGATATTGTAAAAGTCTTTTGTTTCATCGTATTTGCCTTCGTATGATTTTAATATTTCTCTTAATTTTCCAATAATTTCATCGGCTATTTCATGGGCTTTGATAATACCATCTGCTGTCCTGCCTTCGCCTTCTTTGAAGGTGAAATCTATATGGAAAATATAGTCATCTACTGAAGGTGTGCCTGCCCTATCAAAGCTAATTTTTTCTTTTAATGTACCGTCACAAGAGCCCATATTTGCAGGTTGAAGGTCGTAGGCTTCTTCTACCCCTGTTATCATTGCCACTACGCCTTTTAGCTCTACTGTTTGGCCTTCTCCAAGTTTTCCTGATTTTTTACCGGCAATTGGCATCACATCTAGGTTTGTGTTGGCTTCTTTTTCGTAATCTCCTGGTTTTATGATTTCTACACTCATATCAACTATTCTTTCTTGGCCATCTAAGGCATTTTTTGCAATGTTTTCATCGATAATTAGAGTGTGGCCGTCAATTTTATTTTCTTCGCCAAATTTTACTTGATCTATTTTTATGTAAGATTTTGTAAGTTTGCCTTCTTTTTTCTCATTCGGATCCTTTTTCTTGTCCCATTTTTTGCCACGTTTGGCCATTTTTTTGCTAAGTTCAACCATGGCCTTCATAGCATCTATTTCTGAAAGAGAATTTTCTCCTAAAACTTGAGTTTCAAAGCCCGATTCTGTTTTATTGTAGTCTAATACTAGGTCTACTTCCTCATTTGTTGCTACAAATGTTGCTTGTTGGCCTATGAAAGATAAACCCGCTGTTGCTATACCATTTTTTTCTAGCTCACCTATTACAGTTGTAAAATCTATGTGGTGGTTGCCCCAGCCATCTAGGGCTACTATTGCTGCATCAAGTCCTAATTCTTTGGCCATTTTAGCTGTTTCTACTGATGTTCTTTCCTTATCAGCTTGCTTATCAGCTACTCCCTTGGCAATTACTCCTACAAATTCTAATCCATCATAAGATGAAACTACATTTACTATTGGGCACCTATAATGATGCATGGTTGTCATTTTTGTACTAGGGCCAAATCCCATTTTTGCCTCCTGATTTTTTTGCTAAAGTAATATCGTATGTAAGAAAACCTTTTATCTAATATTATTATAACACGTTCAGATTTATTGACAAGATTTCTACAATTGTAAATTGGCAATAAAAAAAGCCTAGATTATCTAGGCTTACTTGTTATTGTAGTCTTCAGCTATTTCTTTTACTGCTTTAATTGCAGCATCTATTTCTTCTTCTGTGTTGAAATATGAAAAGGAAAATCTCACTATGCCTTGGTTTTCTGTGCCAAAGTGTTTGTGAATTAGTGGGGCGCAATGGGCTCCGGGTCTGGTTTGCATTTCATATTTTTCATCCAAAATTAGGGAAAATTCTGAGCTATCCATATCAGATAGATTAAAGGAGACAATTCCTGTAAAATCTCCCTCTGGTTTTTTAGAATAAATCTTAATGCCCTCTATATTTTCGATGCCCTCATAAAATCTTTTGGTCAATTTTTTTATTTTTTCATTTATATTTTCTATGCCAGTTTCTAAAAGAAATTTTAGGCTAGCATCCATGGCAATTTGGGAAAGGAAGTTGCTTGTCCCAACTTCAAAAATAGCTGGAAAGTCTTTTGGGTGACACTTATCAAAAGAATTTACCCCTGATCCACCTGCAAAGACATTTGAAAAATCAAAATCTCCCACTTTTATTATTCCGCCAGTTCCTGATGGCCCGTAAAGGGACTTATGGCCGGTAAAAACAAAAATGCTATTTGTATATTTTGACAAATCTACATCCACACAGCCTGCTGTCTGAGCCATGTCGATTATCATTACTAAATTATATTTATGTGCAATTTCGTGGATTTTGTCCAAGTCATTTAGATTTGCTAGCAGATTTGATGCGTGGTTTGTTACTATAAATCTTGTATTTTCTTTGATAAGTTCTGAAATCTTATCAAAATCTACTTCACAGTTTTCATCAAAATCTAGAAAAGACAAGCCCGCCCCTGATTGGTAAAGGGGCCTTAGGACAGAATTATGCTCAGTTGTTGTTGTAATTACATGGTCATTTTCTTTTACTAATGATTTGATGATCATATTTAGACCGAAACTAGCATTTTCTGTAAGGGCTATATCATTTGGATCTCCTATATGAAATATTTTTGCCAAGTCCATTTTGGTCTTATATATCCCCATCATAGAATTTTGTGAAAGGACGTGGCCTGACCTTGATGGATTGCCGTAGGATTCACTTTCTAAAAGCTCTATATATTTTTCCTTTAGTGACGCTGGTTTATGTAGGGTTGTAGCGGAGTTATCAAAGTACATATTCTTCTATCACTCTCTTTTTGCCCTCATGGTAGAGGGTGTATACTTTATCATAGTCTGATTTTTCTAGGATATTTAGAGCATTTTCCAATTCACTTTTGTCGACACGCAAGCAAAACCCACATCCAGCACCAATTTCGGTAGGAAGTGGGATTAGTCTTGCGCCAGCCAAATGCTCAGTTTTTTCAAGAGCAGCCATGGCAGCTGATGTGGTATCAAACGAAAATAGGATATGCTCTATTTCCTTAGCAAGGGTAGATGGCATTGTTTGATCTCATTGCTTCTACGATTTTGTACATATTGGTAATTTCACCAACTGCGAGCTTATCTTTTTTGCCATAGTGGTCTAGGCAAAGTCCGCAAGAATATACTCTAACTCCACGGTTTTCAAGATTTTTTAAGTCTTCTATTGTTTTTTCGTTTTCTGTTGTAAGGAAAACTCCCCTGTTATAGAAGATGATTTCTACTGGTAAGTGGTCTTGTTCAGTTACTGAGTAGATAAATCCTTCTAGTAATTGTTTTGAGAAATCTTCATCTCCATCGCCAATTTTATCTGAGTTTACTATTACAACATAGTTGTTGCTTGTAGCACTATTTACTGAGTAGTCTTCGATTTCTCTGTGGTCTCTTGATGCTTCTGTTTTTTCTAGGCTAACCTTGTATTTTCTTTCTCCAAGTTTTTCTACTTTTGAATTAATTTTTAATTCATTTGCCATTTTTGTTAGGTTTTCTGTAGAAACTTCGTTGTCTACTAGGATTTCAAATTCTGTTTCATCTGGATTTTCTCTTAAAGCTTTTTTTGTTTCAATTACTGGGATTGGGCAAGCTTTGCCAATTACATCTATTTCTCTCATTTTAATCTCCTTTTTATTTTACAATGATAGGGTAAGATCTTCTTGATTTTACTTCCCCTATTTCATATATATCCATATTTTGCTTTTTAAACTCTTCTATGATTTGATCAGCAGTATCTCTATCAACTGCTACTAGTAGTCCACCACTGGTTTGTGGGTCAAATAATACCTCGCTCATAGCGAAATCATCCTTGTAAAATTCAACAACATTTTTTAGATAATTTCTATTATTTTGACCGCCTGTGGTGAATAAAAATTCATTGGCTAAGTCAAGAGCTGGCTCTAGAACTGGGACTTGTTTGCTATCTACTATGATAGAAAAATCATCTCCTGCCATTTCTGATAAGTGGCCTAAAAGACCAAAGCCTGTAACATCAGTTGCTGCGTGGATATCGTAGTTTACAAAAATATCTCTTGCATATTTATTTAGTAATTTCATCTGGTCAGTGCAGGCCTTAAAGTCCTCATCACTTACCATTCCTTGGTTGTAGGAACCTGTAATTAGCCCTGTTCCAAGTTTTTTAGTTAATAAAATTACATCCTTATCTTGAGGAGTATTATTTTGCCAAATTTTATCAATAGCAACTTTTCCAGTTACTGACAAACCATATTTAGTTAGGTTATCGTGGATGGAGTGGCCACCTACTAGGGAAGCTTCCGCCTCACTTACCTTATCATTGCCCCCACGGAGGATTTGTCTTAAAATATCAAAATCTTCTTCCAACGGGAACATGGCAATGTTTAAAGCACTTACTACTTCTCCCCCCATAGCATAAATATCGCTTAGGGAATTTGCCGCTGCAATTTGCCCAAACAGGTATGGATCTTCTACCATAGCTGGGAAAAAGTCCAAAGTTTGGATTATTGCAGTTTTTCCATCTATATCTATAACAGCAGCGTCATCTTTGCCATCAAATCCTACAAGAACATCATCACGCCTATATGGGCTGATGTCTTTTAGTAAAGAATCTAAGTTTCCTGCAGCAATTTTGGCATTGCAGCCGCCGCAAACTTCTATTTTACTCATTATCTTCCTTTTTATAACATTTCTATGAAGGCAGCCATTCTTGTATTTAACTGGCCTATGTCCGCTTTTGAGAAGTCAGTTTCTACAAACATATATGGTATTCCTTTTTCTTCTGTAACAAATCTTTTTATTTTTTCACGCTCAACTATATATGGGTGGCAGGCAACCAAGTCCATTTCGATAACTCCATCCGCATTGTATTTATCAATAAGTCTGCCAAGCAAGTCATAGCGATTTGTATCTGGGGTCATAACTGAGCAACCAATATCTAAATATCTACGAGCAATTGCCTCGTTGATGTCATCAGTTTCCAAATCTATATTGTTATCAAAATTTTTCTCGCCAGAGCAGTTTTCAAAACTTACTACAACAGCACCATTATCCTCAATAGCTTTTATAACTTTTTCTGTAGCTCCACCCATTGGGCAACCTGTAACTATAATTCTAGGTTTTTTCTCTAATTTTTCTGGATCATATTCTGCACGAATTTTTTCGGCAATGGCATTTATCTCATCAGCCAAAATTGTCTTATCCATTTTAAATTGTGATCCATAGGTTACATGGAAAAAGTCAAGGCCAGTCATTGGTGCTGGGTCCAGTTCCATAGTATCTGCCAAATTTTTTTGAGCATCTCTTATATCATTACCCACCTTTGACCATTTTATAAGATCTTCATCACTTATTTTTGTATCAAGTTTTTCTTCCAAGTAGGCTCTAAAATCAATTACTTCATCCTTCCAATAGCGGAGGGCTTTTTCGTTTTGTGTTTGTGGCAGGTGCATGATATACATTGGCTTGATATCATTCATCAGCTCATACATTTTCTTTTTGCCATCACAGGTTGTTTCTCCAACAACTATGTCAGAAAAATAAAAAAATGGGCATTTGTCTGTTTTTGCAAAGCCATATGATGATTTAATAAGAGGGCAAAGATTGGCTGGCAAATCTTTTTCTGCTTCTGGGATTGTCTCATCACTGGTTGAACAAAGTCCAACTGTACTTGCTCCTGCTGCCCAAGCTACTTCTTCTGGAAAATATGTACAGTAGGCTCCAACTAAAGGAATTCCCTTATCTTTTAATTTTTTAACATCTAAAAACGCGTTTTTTCTTTGTTCTGCAAATTCTTCAAAAACTTCTGGTAATTCTTTTACTATATCTGTCATCTTTTTTTCTTCTCCTTTGCAAGTAAGGCTGCGCCGAAAGACCCGGCAAATTTGCCATTTTCTGTAGTATGTACTGGTGTATTTAATTTTTCACTTAAAACTTTTGCAAAATATGGGACATTTGATAGGCCACCTGTCAGGATTACTTCATTTTTAATTTTTGCACGACCTGCTAGCTGGCTTACTTTTTTTGCAACAGAATCAATAACTCCTGCAGCTATATCTTCTTTTTTTCTGCCCTCGCCAATATAATTTATGACCTCTGATTCAGCAAAAACTGTGCACATGGCACTTATTTCTATGGGATCTCCATTTTGAGCAATATCAAATAGTTCTTCTAAGGTTAGGTTTAATTTATCTGCCATAATTTCAATAAATCTTCCAGTCCCTGCCGAACACTTATCATTCATCAAAAAGTCAGCCACAAATCCATTCTCAAGGCTAATTACCTTGGTATCTTGGCCACCTACATCGATAATCGTGGTGGTTGTTGCACCAGAGAGTTCTCGCCCACCCCTGGCATGGCAGGTGATTTCTGTAATTTCAAAATCAGCATAGGATACAGAAATACGACCGTATCCTGTGGCAACCGTGCGGCAATCTTCACTTTCTGGATAAACCCCATAATCATTTTCTAATTTATCTTTAATTAATCCTGCGGTTTCCTTGCTGGACCAACCGGTTGGCATTACAAAATGTTTGATGTCCTCATTTTTTATAAGAGTTATTTTTGCAGCAGTAGACCCAATGTCTATCCCCACATAATCCATTTTTCCTCCAATAAAATTAGTATCAAATAAAAAACGTTCTCACAAAGAAAAATAGTGTACTAGCCTTAGGCTTATTTTTCTAAATTGAAAAGTTATTTAAAATTTTTTAGCTAAGTGTACTTACTGAAAATTTCCAGTTTAGCTCTATTTTTACTAAACTTTTTATTAGAATATTGTCAATTTTTTGATAAGATATTTTAACAAAAAAAGACGGGTTTCCCCGCCTTTAAAAATTTATTTAGTTTGCATCAAAAACTTCTTGAGTAATTTCTGGATCGATTATAAATGAATCTTCTTCTTTTTGGCTTCTGCTTTTTCTAATCATATTGAAAGCTGTGTAGTAGATTACTAATATGATTACGATTTTTAGAGCATCGATATTTGCGTTTTGAACACCAAGGTAAGCTGCAATTACTCCTAAAAGTCCAAATAAGTTTATGAAAAGTCCTGATGATCTATCATATGCCTCTTCTTTGATAAATTTCATACCAGCTGTTGGCATAAGGATTGCACAAGATCCCATCATGATTGGGAAAGCTGATTTGATATTCATACCTAAAAGTGAAACCATAGCCATGCATGGAGCATATAGACCAACACCAGCACACATTAAAACACCTAGGATAAAGTTTCCGATAACTGCAACAACTAATTTAATTCCAGATAGGCCAATTGCAGTATTTTCCATATTAAATAATCCTAAGTATGGGTGAGTAATAAGCATAACTGTAGCTGCAATAGCCAATGCAGTCCCCATTACAAATTGAACTTTTTTCTCATCCATCTTTGCAATGATACCAGCTCCAATATATGATCCAATGGTAGCTGATGCTATCATCAAGACTAAGGTAAGTGGATCAACTGGTATAGCTGATGTAAATAAAATTGCTTCTAAGAGTGTAGGAAGTGAGCAAGAAGCATTTAAAGTTCCAGGAATAAGTCTATCATGAACCTTAACTCTCATTGCACCAAAAAGAGCTACGATGTTTCCAAATGAACCTATACCAATAGTATCTCCAAAGTTTGCTAAAAATCCTATGAATGATTGCTTAATTTTATCAGATTTTGAAGTTTTCTTTAAATCTTCTTTGTTTTTATAGATGTCACGTCCAATAAATGCTGCATATCCAGCAAAATATGCATAATATAATCCCTTTAATATAGTAATTATCATTGGTATCTCCTTAAAATTTATTTTATTTTTGTATTAATTTTTAAAATTATGAAAATGTTTTTATATTTTTTCTAATAAAAGAAAAATAATTATCCTTTTAAGGTGACAGTCACTGGCACTTTAGATATTCCATTGCCGACACGTCTTACTGTTTTGATTGCAGCAAATCTGTAATCAGCACTATTTTCCTGATGAAATCTCATAGTAACTCCTTTTAAAAAATAAAAATTTGCCAGCCATATGATGTACTGATTTGAAAATATTTGCATAAAAAATACACCAATAAAAATAAAAATAAATTTAAAGATGTAAATGTTATGTAAACGATATTATATGTTAACATTATCAAATTAAAATCACTTTGTCAATCATTTTTAAAAAGTTTTTAAACTTGATTATTCTTTACCAAAAACCGGTTAATTTTTCTTTAATCTTATATATCTAGATGAAAGTGATTATAAGAATTTTAGGCAAAAAAAGACAAGGCCTAAGCCTTGCCTAAAATATATTTTTTATTTTGATTCGTAAACTTCTTTTGAGTCCACTGCTTCATCATCTACTTTTTTTGTAGTTGTAGTTTCTGTTGTTGTAACAGTTTCTGTTGCTCTTGGAGCTTTACTTTTCTTATACATTGTGTAAGCTGTGTAGTAAATTACAGCTATAATAACGAATGTTAGTATGTTGATATCTGCATTTTTTACTCCCCAGTAAGCTATAGCTACACCTAGTAAACCAAATAAGTTTATAAGTACTGCTGCTGTTCTATCATAAGCACCTTCTTTGATAAACTTAACTGATCCTGCTGGCATTAGTAGGGCACATGAACCCATCATGATTGGGAATGCTAGTTTGATATTCATACCTAGTAAAGAAACCATAGCCATACATGGAGCGTATAGACCAACACCAGCACTCATTAGAGCACCAAGGATGAAGTTACCAATGATTGCTACGATTAATTTGATTCCTCTAAATCCTGTTGCATCATTTTGCATTTCAAATAAGCCAAAGTATGGGTGGGTAACAAGCATGATTGTCGCTGCTAGGAATAAAGCAATACCCATTACTCTTTGGATTTTTCTCTCATCCATTCTAGAAATTACTCCAGCTCCCAAGTATGAACCAACTACAGCTGCTGCTATCATTAGGGCAAGTGTAAGAGGATCCATTTCTACTGCGGATGTGAAAAGGATAGCTTCAAATAATACTGGTAGGGTACAAGAAACATTTAATGTACCTGGTATAATTCTATCGCTTATATTTACTTTTAATGCATTGAATAAAGCTACAATAGGACCAAATGAACCGATACCAAGTGTATCACCAAAGTTGGTAATAAAACCTATACCAGATAATTTAGCTTTATCCTTGCCAGATGTTGTTTTTAAATCTTCTTTATGTCTTGATACATCAAGTCCTAATGCACCAGCAAATCCTACAAAGGCGATGTAAAATAAAGCTTTTAATACTGTTAAAATCATATATTTCTCCTGTTATGAAAGAATAAATCCATGGTTTAGTGGGTCTTCTTCATCGAAAATAAAGTTATTAAATCCTGTGATGTAAGCTGTACCTGTAATTTGTGGAATAATTGCATCAAATTCGCCAACTTTTGTTTCTTCAACAATTTCACCTTCAAAAATTGTTCCAAGAATTGATTCATAGAAGAATTTTTCACCAACTTTTAATTCACCTTTTGCAAATAAAGTTGCTAATTTAGCAGATGTACCTGTACCA
Organism: Anaerococcus sp. Marseille-Q5996; assembly: GCF_946893725.1. GTDB lineage: Bacteria > Bacillota > Clostridia > Tissierellales > Peptoniphilaceae > Anaerococcus > Anaerococcus martiniensis. Next base: position 103,432 of record NZ_CAMPPE010000005.1, read on the forward strand.
CAAGGAGATCTGTCTACTTGACCTTGGCCAAATACTACACAGTTTTTAAGTGTTGCATCTGGGTTGTCTGTTTCTGACCACCATTCCACTAGGTCAACAGTTTTGATGTGTTCTAGTTCTGGGTGTTGGATTTCTATTTCATTGTTAATAATATCTCTAAGTTCGATACCTAAATCTCTTAGTTTTGCTGCATTTTCTGGAACAATTTCTAAACCAATTTGTTCTACTTTTACAATTGCAAAGAATGATCCACCAAAGGCTATATCAAATTTGATTTTTCCGTATTCTGGAAGTTCTACTTCTTGGTCGGCCTTATATAGGAAAGATGGTACGTTTTTGAATGAAACTTTTTTAGCAACTCCATCTACAACTTCAACATCACCACGGATGATACCAGCTGGAGCTTCTTGAACTACGTGAGTAACAGGTTCTACTGCTTCTACAATTCCAGTTTCCACAGCTATTGTCATAGCACCGATTGTACCATGACCGCACATATTTAAGTATCCACCACCATCCATGAAGATAATTCCATAATCAGCTTCAGGGTCTACTGGGTCTACTAAAAGAGAACCAAACATATCATTATGTCCTCTTGGTTCAAGCATGATACCAGTTCTTACCCAGTCCATGTTATCTTCTAACCATTGTTTTTTTTTTGGTAATGTTGCTCCAGGAACTTTTGGGAAACCACTTACTACAGTTCTTACTGCTTCACCTGCAGTATGTCCGTCTACAGCGTTGATATTTTTTTGAAATTTCATAATAATCTCCTTATAAATAAATAATAATATCTGCTAATAATATGTAAATACAAAGGCTTGTTGAATTTAGTAGGAAAAGCATAGTCAGTACAACAAGCTTTGTATATAAGTAAACGATTTACTCTACCTATAGATTAACTCTTAGAATAATTTTTGTCAATCTTAGGCAAAAATTTTTAGATAAAGGTTTTCTTATAAAATGAAATCAAAGGGAAGATTGCTCTTCCCCTTAATATTCAAATGCTAGTTAAGATTTAATATATAAATCTAGATTGATGCCTCATATTCGTAAGGAAGTGGAACAATGTGTCCTGGGCTTTCTAGAGTTTCTAGAAGCTCTAAACTTTCTTTTACGATTGCTGTTTGCATTTCTACGTTGTGTGGTTCACCAGCGTTTGCTCCCATTGGAACTCTTGGAGCAGATACTCTTGGTGCACCATTTTGTCTAGCTACTGGAGGTAGTGCAGCGATTAGCACTGTTGGGATACCAGCTTCTTCAATTGCTCTCTGCAAAATCACGGCAGAGCGGTGGCAGGTACCTCAGCCAGCAGTTAGTATAGCAGCGTCTACGTTCTCATCCAATAATCTACGTGCGATTTCTGGACCTACTTCTTCTGTGAAGACTTGTACGTTTCCACCACCACCCATTGTACCATAGTTTTCTGGTGCGATAGCTCCGATAAATCCTTCATCTACTAATTCTCTAATTCTATCAATAGGGAACATTGCGTTGATATCACGGTTAACGTCTGAGTTATCGTATCCACCGTGTGATACCATTAAATCTTCTGATTTTGCATCTCCAGGAACTATTCTGTAAGATGTATCACCAGCTAAGTTAAATCTTTTGTCACTTTTTAAGTGTACACCAGCACATGTTACAAGTGCTACTGTCATATCTTTTAAATCTTTGGTCACTTCAGCCCAAACTGGATCTGGAGTAATAGGTACAAAGATTTCTGATTTTAAACCTTTTACAGCCATTATTCATTCTCCTTTTCTTCGTATTCTTCAATTACTTCTGGATAAGTTAACATAATACCTACAATATCGCCCACTTTTGCAGGCTTTTCACTTATTATCATTCTTTTTGGTATGTGTAGTTCCCCAAGTCTACCAAAAAATGATATATGAACTCCCCCATCGGAAATACCTTTTATGGTACCTTGTAGGTAATTTAAATTACCCATTGGGTCATCATAGTTGTTGTTATTATGCATCTTTCTTTGGATCGAAATCGTCTGCTTCGTAGATTTCTTTACGTTTTTTACTCATTTTTAGAGAAGTTTCGTTTGGAACTAATTCGATTTTTTGACCAGTTTGTTCTTCGATAGCTTTTACGTTTGCTTCTTTTACATCTGGTGTCCATTTTCTGTTTGGTTCTTCGATTTCTTCTCCTTCAATCTTAGCTCTTAACATTTCTAATGCTCTGATAGCATCTTCTTCTGCAAGACAGTTGTTTTCTAAGATTTCGTTTTCGATACCTTGACGAGATTTGTTGTTATCAACCATTGCATTCATGTGTTCATTACCAACTACTAATTGTCCTTGAACTGCTGAATATGTCATACCTACTACTGGTACTCCACGTCTACCAATTTGGTCAATGTGGCTTGCAAAGTCGATGTGGTTGTTACCAAATCCTTCTGTTGTAACAATTGCACCTTCTAAGTCCATTGTATCAATTGCATTTCCTAAAAATCTTGATACATATGATTTATCTGTGTTTGCTTGAGGGCTACCTACAAACATTACACCACATACGTCATAGTCAGGATCTGCTAAAGCTTTTAATACAAGTGGTTCTCTAAAGTAGTGTCTAGATGTTTCTTTTGATGCTGGTCCTATACATGTTAATGCGTGGATAACACCATCTAGTACTTGAAGTGGGTTTACAATTACTGGTACGTTTCCTAAGTCTACGTTAGCTTTTGCTCCTTCAGTACCTACTGGTTCTGTTGGCCAGATATAGTTATCGTGCATAGCACCTTGACCCATGATTTCTTTTACAATTAAGATTTTGTGTTTACCTGGGTGACGAACATGTTCAAATTCATCTACTCTTTCAACAGCTGATTCATCAAGATCTTTTAATGCATTTCTGATTTCTTGAGTAATTACATCTGTTGCTCTATGTGCTGACATTGGACCTGGTCTTTCCATGTTTGTTCCAGCTTTGATTGTAACATCAGTTTTGATTAGGATATCTCCGTCATCTGGTGATCCTGGTCTGTTAAATAGGATGTTTCTGTCCATTTCACCTTCTGAAGAACCGAACTCACCGATTTGTACTCCGTTTTCATCTGTACCTGTTACAACAATTACAGCACCTTCAACAAGTCTTGTTGTACCTTCACCAATTTCTGCACCATCTAATTTTGTTGCAATTGGTTGAACGTCCATGATTGTGTTTGAGTATTCGCCATATTGTTCTGGTGTAATGATGTCTAGTTTGATATCCATAACTAGTTTTTCAGAACCAATTGCTTTTTCAATTAAGCTTTCATTAATTGTGATTACGCCATTTTCAACTTTTGTTTCATCGCCTAATTTAACTTCGTTGATTTTTACGATTTCTCTTTTTAATACAGATTTTTTTACGTAAGCTTCGCTTACGCTTGCTTCTGCTGCACTTCCGTCAACTTCTGATGGATTTGCAACTAATAGATCGCTATCACCTTGAGAAACTGCGCTTGCTCCATTTGCTGCTGCTGATAATGGAATTTCAAGGTTGATGTTTTTACCTTCTCCGATGTGGATTTTTACAACTCCATTTGCAAGTTTTGGTGCAAATGTGCCTGCTTGAGCTAATCCAGCATTTGCTTGGTTTGCTGCTGCTGTTTGTGTTTCAGCTGGGCTTACTTCTTCACTAGCTTCTTCTTCCTCTTCTAGAGATTCTTTGTAGTCATCAGCGTTTGCTGGTGTTAAAGCTGTTAGTGAATCTGCAGTTGTGTTAAGTGTAGCTCCCATTACTTGACCGATTGTTAATGTGTCTTCTGGAAGTTCAAGAATTCCCATATCAACCATTTCATCAAATAATGCTGGGTCTTCTAAGTTATGTTCTGATAGCACTGTTCCTGCTTCTGCTCTACAGCAAAGAACAGCAGGGTCATTTTTATGCTTTTCAGCCATTTCTTTTGATAGTGACATATGTCCTCCTTAATAAAGATATTTATAAATAACTACTATTGTAGTACTTACTTATATTTACTGTTATTATACTATTTTTTGAGTATATTAACAATATTTTAACTAAATTATATATTTATTGAAATCAGTAAACTAGAATTCAAATTCTAATCTGATGTCTTTTCCTTCTTCAATTGAAATTACAAATCCGTTATTTTCTGTTTCACTAAAGTCAAAACTTATATCAACATCTTCGCTACTTGTTGCTGCTAGTGCTTCTTCGTTTGAAACTTCTTGGCTAGTTTCTTCTACTGCACTTACAACTTTTGATGTGTCTACTAAATCTGGTGTGATAGCTGTTAGACCTTCTACAAGTCCTTTTAGTTCTGCACCTAAAACTTCCCCAATTGTTAGTGTATTTTCAGGAATTTCAATAAGTCCTAAGTCTATTAATTGGTCAAACATTGCTGGATCTTCTAGAAGCGCTTCATTTACTGCTGTGCCTTCTACTGATCTTAAAGCTAATACAGCTTTTTTATCAAGATTTGCTTGAGCTTGTTCATGTGTTAATGCCATATTTGCTCCTTTACTTCATTGCTCTTGTTCTTTCCATGCCCATTGAATCTTTTGCATGGTCTGTAGCATGGTGCATTTCTACTGGAATATTTGCAACGTTTGCTGCTACTGTGTTTGAACAATCTGTGCAGTGACCGATTAAAATATCAGTTGCGCCATTTTTGTAAAGATTTAATACTTTTTCTGCTTGGCCTGGGCAAATACCTGGGTTTTGACATTTAAATACGCCTGGTTTTACTTCTTTAGCGTTTTTACATGTTTCATAGCCAACTAAGTCTTCTTCTTTGACACCCATCATTTCTGCAATGTGAAGTAATCTATCTTTGTTTGGTCCACAAGCACAACGGATAATTCCAAGGTTTGTAACTTGTTCACATGGATCAGCTACGATGATACCACCAACTGTTTTTGATAAAATTTCTTCTTCAAGCATTGTATGACCTGTATATGGTCCACCAATGATGATTTCTCCAGAGTTTTCACGAACTCCACCAAATTCTTCGATGATGTCAGAAAGAATTGTACCGATTGGATATGTTCTTACTGCATATTCGTTTTTACCTAAATCATTTAGGTTTCCAGCAACAGTCATCATTTTATCGATAAGTGGTTTGCCATCTGTATATGCATCGTAAATTGCAATAGCTGTCTCAGAGTTCATTACAACTGCATTTGCAACATTTGGTAGGTCAGTTACTCCTAGTAATTGGTTTAAAACGTCTCTGATAATAGCACGTTCTTCACCAACTGGATACATATTTTTAAGTGGGAAAACTCTGATGTCTGTAATATTGTTTTCTTTAAGAAGTTTTGTTAATTCTTTAATTTCTTCGGTGTGAATTATTTTCATAGCAATAAATGCCATTTTTGCATTAATGCTTTCTTTAACAAGTTTTACAGAATCTATGAATTTTTGTGGATTTTCTTTAATTTGTGCAATGTTATGCTCAAGTATTGGCTCACATTCTGATGCGTTGATTAAAAGATATCCCTCACCCTTTAAATCTGTATTAAGTTTTACATAAGTAGGGAAACCCGCACCACCTAGACCGATAATACCAGCTTCTCTTGCTACATCTGCAAGATTATCTTTTTTATCTATTTTTAGATATTCTTTATTATCATCTGTTTTTTCTATGTAGATGGCTTCATCAGTTACTTCTTTGACTTTACCATTTACAGATGAATAGATTGGTACTGATAATTGTTCAGGGTCAAAATCAGCAATTTTTTGGCCTCTTTTAACCTCATCACCGTCTTTTACGATAGGTGAAGCAGGAGCACCAATACCCATTCTTAGGTTAAATTTTAACATTCTATACTCCTTTTACTGTGTTATAGTAAATTAAAAACACATTCATGATTGCGTTTATTTGATAAAGACGTCTCTTTACCTATAATAATAGTATGTTTTCTTATCAAAAAAGTCAAGTTTATGCATACGTTTGCTTTGCTTAAAAATACAGAAATAAACTTTGCAAAAAATCATCGTTTAAAGTAGTTTAGCTAATGTTTTTTAATAAATTTTAACAATCTTTTTAGGAAATTTTTTTATAATCCTTAATAACAAATATATTATTAATTTTGTTGTTGTATTTTTCCTTAATATAGCTTATAATGAGAGTAGCAAAAGGGAGTAGCCCAATTATTTAATCGTCAGAACGAATTTATTTCCGGTTAAATAAACCCTCACACGGTGGCAAGACTTTTGGCAGTTTTGGCCAAAAGTCTTTTTTATTACCATTTTTGCTAAAATATTTTAGGAGGAATTATGGACTACCAAGGTTCTAGAGAGGAATTATTAGAAAAAATTAAGTCGAATCCAAAGACTGGTCTTTCTTCTAGCGAAGCTCAAGCTCGTTTGGAAAAATATGGCCCAAACAAGATTGAATCTTCAAATAAAAAATCAATGCTAGAAAAAATCAAAGAGCAAATCCTTGATCCAATGGTAATTTTACTTATAGTTGCATCCATTATTTCAGCTTTCACAGGCGATAAAATCGAAGCAATAATTATTATTGCAATTGTAATTATCAATGCTATTATGAGTATCTACCAAGAAGGACAGGCTGAGGATAGTGTAGCAGCACTTCAAAAAATGAGCAGTCCTGAAGCAACTGTTGTCCGTGATGGAAAACGCGGAAAAGTAAAGGCAGAAGATCTTGTTCCTGGAGATATTGTTATCCTTGAAACTGGTGACATCATCCCAGCTGACATTAGGCTTCTTGATTCAAGAAACTTACAAATTGACGAATCATCATTAACTGGTGAGTCAGTAGCAGTAGAAAAGGATGCCCAAGCTGTTTATGATACAGAGGTTGGTATAGGAGATCGTAGCAACTCAGCATTTTCATCATCTATAGTAACTTATGGTCACGGTGAAGGTGTAATAACTGCAACAGGTCATGACACAGAAATTGGCCACATAGCTACAAGTTTGGACTCTGTTGAGGATAAGGAAACACCACTTCAAAGACAATTAAAAGAATTATCTAAAAAACTTGCCATACTTGTAATTATAGTTTGTATCCTTGTATTTGTAGTTGGATACTTTAGAAGCAATATGACATGGCTAGAAAACTTTATGGTTGCTGTATCTCTTGCAGTTGCAGCTATACCAGAAGGACTTACAGCTGTAGTTACAATTGTTTTATCAATCGGTATGAACCGCATGGTTGAACGTAAGGCTATTGTTAAAAACCTAGTTTCTGTAGAAACTCTAGGTTCAACAACAGCAATTTGTTCAGATAAAACTGGTACACTTACTCAAAATGAGATGACCATTACCAAAGTATTTACAGACTTTAAAGAATTTGACGTAGCTGGATCTGGTTATACTCCAGAAGGTGATATAAGTTTTGAAGGCGAAACTATCGCAGATCATGACCAAATTAAACTTTTAATGACTGTGGCTTCATTATCAAATGATGCAAACTTAATTGAGAGAAATGGACTTTATGAAATAACAGGTGACCCAACAGAAGGTGCTATGCTAACCCTTGCTGAAAAATGGGGTATTGTCCAAGAAGATTTAAATGAAGCTCATCCAAGAATTGATGAAATCCCATTTGATTCTGATAGAAAAATGATGACAACCTTCCACGAAATGGATGGAACTTATTATGCAATGACCAAGGGTGCGCCAGATATTATGATAAATAATTCAAGCAAAATCATGGTTGATGGCAAACTAGAAGATTTTACAGAAGATATGAAAAGACAAGTTTTAGAAGAAAATACAAAACTTGCCAAACAAGCCCTTCGTGTAATGGCCTACGCCTTTAAACCTTATGAAACTTTAGAAGGCGAAGAATTAACAACAGAAAATATCGAACGAGAAATGGTATTTGTTGGTCTTACAGGTATGATTGACCCACCAAGACCTGAGGCAAAAGCTGCAGTTGCTGAATGCCACGCATCTGGAATCGATGTAATAATGATAACTGGTGATTATTTTGAAACTGCCCTTGCAATTGCAAAAGAACTTGGCATTGCAGAGCATGAAGACCAAGCCATGCAAGGAAGCGATTTAAATAACAAATCAGAAGAAGAAATTAGAGAAATTGTAAAAACAAAAAGAATATTTGCCAGAGTTTCTCCACAAAATAAGGTGCAATTAGTTAATGCCCTTCAAGCAAATGGCAATATTGTTGCCATGACTGGTGATGGAGTAAACGATGCGCCTGCAATTAAAAATGCAGACATTGGTATTTCAATGGGTATTACAGGAACTGACGTTGCAAAAGATACTGCAGATATGATTTTAGTAGATGATAACTTTGCTACAATAGTAAATGCTGTTGAAGAAGGTAGGGTAATCTTCTCAAACATCAAAAAATTCGTTGGTTTCCTACTTTCATGTAATATTGCCGAAGTTTTAATAGTATTTTTATCAATCCTATTTGGACTTCCAAGCCCACTTACACCTATCCAACTACTATGGTTAAACCTAGTAACAGATGCTTTCCCAGCACTTGCCCTTGGTGTAGAACCAGCAGAAGCTGATATTATGGAGCGTCCACCACGTGATCCAAGCGAGTCAATCCTTTCTGGAGAGACAGGTAAAAATGTAATCTTACAATCAATTGCAATTACAATATCAGTACTTGCAGCCTATATCATTGGCCTAAACTACATCTTCCCAAATAATATCGAAGGTGCCCACACAATGGTATTTGCTACCCTTATTACAAGTGAGCTTTTAAGAGCCTTCTCTGTAAGAAGTGAAAGATATACATTAAGAGAGCTAGGTTGGTTTAGCAACAAAAACTTATTAAAGGCAAATCTACTATCATTTGCCCTACTACTTTTAGTTATGTATGTACCACCACTAAGAAGACTTTTCGAACTTCAATTTATTTCTTGGGAATGGTTGATAATAATCCCATTATCATTCCTACCATTAATAATTGGAGAAATTAGAAAAAGAATTGGAAGATAATAAAAACAAAACCTAAGCCTAATGGCTTAGGTTTTTTTGATTTATAAATTATTTTTATCCCTAAATAAGTTTAAGGTCAGCAAAATTTCTGCTATACCTAGGATAATTAAAATTATAGCAGACCATTTTGCTTCTGGATAGGATAGGTTTCTAATCCCTTGGGCTATAAATATAACCCCTAGTAGAAAGTACACTACAAATCTAAGCTTATTACCTTCCTTCATAAATTTCTCCTTATAATAAAACATCCATAAAAATTTTCTTAAAACTATCTATATCTATATCAGAAACAAAATTAACATTTTTATGAAGATTTGAATGAGCTCTTAAATCTGCCACTGTCATGCCATGAGTAAATTCTCCCCTTGTTTCTACATCCATATGGACCATCTGGCTTTTAAAAATTTCTGGATTTGTATGATACATAACAGCCAGGGTATCGTGCATAAAGGTTGTGTAGTTTTCCTCTGCTCCTGCTTGGTCTATCCTTATATCCATAACAGCTGATAAAATTTCATTTATTTTTTTATTTGACTTTTTAAATTCCTTATGCATATCTATATCATAAGAAGTCTTTGTTGTTACATTTAGGCCGACCATATTTATTTTTATGCCACTAGCAAAAACAATGGCAGCGGCTTCTGGGTCAGCAAAGATATTAAACTCTGCACTGGCTGTCACATTGCCCATGCCAATTGCTCCACCCATGATTGTAATTTCCTTTATTTTTTCTTTTAAGTCTGGACGGGCTAGGATTAGACTTGCAATGTTTGTAAGAGGGCCTACTGCAATGATTAAAGTCTTTTCATTTTTTTCTAAAACTTCTGCCATAGCCTTAATTGCTAGCTGGTTTTCTAGTTTTGCAAGCTCATCATCCTTAAATTTATATCCTAAAAGGCCATTTTCTCCGTGAAAGCCTTCAGCTAAAACTTGCTTGCCCAAAATTGGTCTATCAAGGCCCTTAAATATCGGAACTTGCCAGTCCATGGCATAGGCTATTCCCCTTAAATTTCTAGTTGTGTGTTCTATTTTTACATTGCCCGCAACTGAGGATAAGATCTTTACATCAAAGATTTCACTTTTGTTTAAAAAACTCAGGGCAAAGGCATCGTCTATGCCAGGATCTGTGTCAAAAATTGTAGGTATTTTCTTCATTATTATCTAATCTCCTAAATATAAATTTTTTACAAAATAAAAGACGGAATTAATCCGCCTTATCCCTAATTATTAATATATCCATGATTTCCAAACTATATCCTCACTTGGACTGTATAGAATTGGGCCGTAGGCATGATCTGGAGTTGCCTCATCTTTTTCAGGACCATGGAGAGGATTTATTTGATTTTCAAGGGCTGTTCCCTTTCTTTTTTCAAGGGGAATTGGGGCACCATCTAAGTAAAGAATATACTCATCGCCCACATTTAATTGCTTAACAAAATCTACAATTGCTTTTTGTGGCATATTTTCATCCACTCCCGATTCCGAAGTTACATATAGACTTTTTAATTTAAGCTTATATGCCCCTTCATCAACTTGTTCCACATATTCAAATTGTCCATCAAAGGTACTTTCATGGATTTCATCAGTTCCAGCTTTTTTGGCAGCTTCTGCAAGTCCAGCATCAAAACCATCGCCATTCTTTGTAGCAAAGTATTCTCCGCTGAATTTTCCTTCTTTTAGAAAGTTTAATCTAGTAAATATTTGAGGGCTATCTTCGCTAATGCTATCGATCCTTACACCTTCAAGTTGTTTAAATACGGAAACCCCCTCTTCTAATTGGTCACGAAGGACTTCTTCCTTGATATTTTTGTGATTTTCTAAATCTTGCTCAATGGTTTCTCTTTTTAATTCTGGTTCTGGATTTATAATTTCTTTTCTTTTTAAGGGCTCTTTGCTTTCTTCAGTTGAAACGCTTTCTTCTGTTGAAACTTCTTTTGAAACTTCTTTGTTTTCAACATTTGTATCTGTATTTTGATTGCCACAGCCAGCCAAAACTGCAAGCATGGCTAAAACTAATATTTTATTTTTCATTTATTCTCCTAAAATAAATCTATTCTTTTCTCTACACCCATAGACTATACTATTTTATACCCTACAAACCAAAAATAATTCCAACTAAAGCACTGATTCCAATTATTGCAATCGGATGAATTTTTTTGAATTTTATAAGAGCAAATAGATAAACAATAAATAAAGTCATTGGCAATAATTTTACCAAATCTCCTGGATTTCCTGTTTGTCTAAATAGGGGAATATTTAAAAGGGTCATGGCAATTACAGATGACATGGCTCCCAAAATAAGTCCTGCCGTTGCGGGACGAATAGTTTCAAACATATCGTGAACTATTTTTGATGACTTAAATTTTGCCATCATCCTTGCAATTATTAAGGTAATAATTATGGGACCTGTTATTAGGGCTAGGCTTGCAAAAATTGCTCCGGGGATTCCATAGGATTTAAATCCTGCAAAGCTAGAAATATTTATGCCAATTGCCCCAGGAGTAGATTCTGAAACGGCAATCATATCTAGCAATTCTTCTTGGCTAAACCAACCAAAATTTTTGGCCATTTCTTGTAAAAATGGAATGGTGGCCATGCCGCCGCCTATAGCAAAGAGTCCTGCCTTAAAAAATTCCCAAATCATCCTAAGCATTTTTTCCCATCCTTCCTAGCAAGATACCAAATACTCCTACTGCAATGACAATAATTACCGGTGATATTTGCAAAAATCCTATGGCAATGAAGGTTAGTAAAAAAATGGCAAATTTTATGGGAGTCTTGGCATTTTTATTAATCATTTTTAAAACCGAATAAAAAACTAGGGCAGAAACCCCTACACGTATGCCAGCAAAAGCGTGCTGAATCCATGCAATATGGCTAAAGGCCCTTAAAAAATTTGCAATTAATATAATAATTATTATTGAAGGTGTTATAAAACCAAGGGAAGCTATGATACCGCCAATATTACCAGCTTGGGAAAAACCACAAAATGTTGCAGTATTTACAGCAATAATCCCAGGTGTGGACTGGCTAATTGCATAATAATCCAAAATTTCTTCACGACTGGCCCAATTTTTATTATCTACAACTTCCCTTTCCAAAAGTGGTAGCATGGCGTATCCTCCACCAAAGGTAAAGAGGCCAATTTTGGCAAAAGTAAGGTATAAATCTATTAAAATATTCAAAATAAACTCCTTTTTTGTTTCTCTTTTTTAGTATATCACAAATTTTTATTAATTTAGATTTTACAAATAAATAACATGGTCCTAATAGAATTTTTTTATAATTATTTCTGGTATTTATAAATAGAAAAGGAATAAAAATGCAAATTATAGATGAAAATTTAAAATTAAATAAAAAAGATAGCCTGACCCACAGGCGATTTCCCTTTAAACTTGATGAAAGTTATGACAGATTAGTCATAAAATTATCCTATTCTCCAACCCATGTTCCTTATGGAGAAAATATAGAAGTTTTAGAAGAAGCAGTAGAAAAATACTTATCTGATGAGATTTATAGTGATGAAGACCGCACAGGAACTCTTGGTGCAAACATTGAAAATTTCCTAACTACCAGCTTATTTTATGAAGGTAAATTTGTTGGCGCCTACCACAATAAGGCAAACGACCAAGAAGTTGTAATCAGCCCAGAATTTTCTTCCCGTGGTTACAAAAAATTTGAAATAAATTCAGGTTCCTACGAATTTGTCCTATCCATGCACTCTTGCAATAGTGATGTAGATGCCAAAATTTCATTGGAGGCTATAAATGAGTAATTTAAAATATATTCCAGTTTTGCTCCACTCCCACAGCCACCATTCTGATGGTCACTTAACCCCAGAAGAAGTGGTTAGAAATGCCAAAGATTTTGGTTACAAGGCCATGTTTTTAACTGACCACAACACTGACGCTGGCGTGGATGAAATATTTGAAAAAAATTTTGATAAAGACATTTTGCCAGTTTTTCATGGCATTGAATGGACAACTTTTTTTGGCCACTTGCTAATTTTGGGCTCTCATGATGCAGGAAATTATACTAAGGCTACACTAACAAATATTGAAGATTGTATCGATCAAATCCGTAGCGAACATCCTGATGCAGTATTTTCCATAAACCACCCCTTTGACATGGGAAACCCTATTTGTACTGGCTGTCACTTTGAATTTAATATAGATGATTACTCTAAATTCTCCTATTTGGAACTTATAAATGGAGAAAACTCTGAAGATAGCAAATCTACTAATCTAGCATATAAGTTTTGGAAAAAACTTTTAAATGATGGCTACAAATTAGCTGCCCTAGGCGGCCGTGACTGGCATGTCAAATCTAAAGATGATGATAGTGTACCTATTAATATGCTCGGCATAAGTGGCGAAATTAATGAAAAAAATATCCTAGCTGCCATTAGAAATGCAAATACTTACCTAAGTTACGGTCCAATATTTGTCTATGAATTTGAAAATATTGAATTAGGTGGACAAACAAATGAAGGTGAATTTGCTGGAAAAGTTACTATCACAGAAGGTGAATTTAAAAATACTGCCTATATAAATTTAAATCCTAAAAAATTTGTAATTTATAATAACAATGAAAAAATTTTCGAAAAAGACATTTGCTATGGAGAAAATATTGATTTTATTATAAATCCTAAAAAGGGGTATCTAAGATTTGAAGTCCTTGGGGATCTGAAAGATACAGAAAATATAAGACTAGTGACTACTTCCCCAATATTTGTAAAATAAAGGAGAAAAAATGAAATTATTATTTGATTGCGACGGTACAATCCTTGATTCTATGCACATTTGGGTAGACCCAATCAACGAAATATTTGAAAAATACGGTTTTAGATTAGACACTCTTTCTAAGGAAGAAAAAGGTAAAATCGAGGCCCTACCATTAGATGGCATGTGTGAATTTATAGCTGATGAACTAGCAGAAGATATGAGCAAGGAAGATGTCCGTGAATATTTTGATGAAATCATCAATGACGGATACAAAAATTCTTTGATGCCAAAAGATGGAGCCCTTAAAAAATTACAAGAACTCCATGAAAAAGGATATGAGATGGCAATAGCTTCATCAACTGACTCAATTTATTTAAAACTAGCCTTTGAAAGACTAAATATCGACCAGTACTTTAGCTTTTTAACAACTCCAGACCTTGCAGATTCCAAAAAATCTGAAAAAGAATATTGGCAATATGCCATCGATCAATTTGGAGTAGATGCAAATGATGTAATCCTCTACGATGATGCCATTTACGCAATAAAAGCTGCAAATGCTGTAGGTATCAAGACTTGTGGAGTAAAAGACTTCCCTTACAACGAAAATGAGTGGGAAGATATAAAAGAAAACGCGACCCTATATCTAAATGGTATTTGGGAAATAGATGCTGATAATTTATTAGGATAGAGAAAATATAAAGGATACCGGTAATTCGGTATCCTTTCTTATTTGAAATTAATATAAAATTATCTTTAAACCATCTTTGAAGGATCAATCAATTTATCAAATTCTTCCTCATCTAAAAACCCTAATTCCCCATTGGCCTCTTTTAAAGTTAGTCCCTTATCAAAGGCATATTTTGCAAGTTCACTTGCCTTATCATAACCAATTTTTGGCGATAAGGCTGTAACAAGCATTAGAGAATTTTCTAGATTTTTTTCTATATTTTCTTTATTTGGTTTTAGACCTTCTATAAGATTTTCCCTAAAACATTTTAATGATTTGGCTAATAAATTTATGGATTGGTCCATGTTGTAGATGATTAGTGGCATATAGGCATTTAATTGTAATTGGCCTTGGGAATTCGCCATTGTTATTGCAAAGTCATTGGCCATTATTTGGATAGCAACCATTGTTAGAGATTCAACTTGGGTTGGATTTACCTTGCCTGGCATGATGGATGATCCTGGTTCGTTGGCTGGAATATTTAATTCATTTATCCCAGACCTAGGCCCACAGGATAAAAACCTAATGTCATTTGCAATTTTATACAAATCACTTGCCAAAGTTTTTATAGCTCCATGACTGGCTACTAAGGCTGATTTGCTGGATAATTGGTAAAATTTGTTGGTATCTGAAATAAATTCTGTATCCAAAAGTGCTGATAATTCCTTAGCTACATTTGCCCCAAAAGTATCAGATGCATTTAAGCCAGTGCCAACTGCAGTCCCGCCAATTGCAAGCTTTCTTAGAGATTGACTAGTGGTTTTTAATATTTCATAATCACGCTCAACCATCACTCTCCATGCAGAAATTTCTTGGGAAAGTCTAATTGGGGTTGCATCTTGCAAGTGGGTACGTCCAGTTTTTATAAGATCAAATTCATTTTCTTTTTTGTATAAACTTTCAATAATCCCTTCAATTTCTGGAAATAAATTATCTTTAAGATTTAAAAAACTTGCCACGTGCATGGCTGTTGGAAAAACATCATTTGATGATTGGCTCATATTTACATGATCATTTGGATGAATGACTTTCTCTCCAGCTTTTTTGTTTGCAAGGTTTGCAATTACTTCATTGGCATTCATATTTGTCTGAGTACCAGATCCTGTTTGCCAGATGCTTAGTGGAAATTGGTCATTGTAATTACCAAGCAAAATTTGGTTGCATGCATAATTAATCAAATCTTTTTTATCATCAGAGAGTTTGCCCTCATCATTATTTACCTTTGCAGCTGCCTTTTTGACATTTACTAGGGCCATTAATAAGGATTTTGGCATGGTTTCAGTTTCTTTTGGGAAATTTTCCATAGACCTTTGAGTTTGGGCTCCCCAAAGGGCATGAGCTGGGACTTCAATCTCCCCTAAGGAGTCTTTTTCAATTCTTTTTTTCATTTTCACCTCTTAAAATAAATCTTCCTCATCAAGGATGCCAGGTTCTATCATCTTTTTAAAGTCGAGTATTTTATCCACTTCTGCTTCTGTTAATAAATTTTCATCTAGGACTATATCACGGATGCTTTCTCCAGTTTTTAGTGCTTTTTTGGCAATTTTCGATGATTTTTCATAGCCAATATGTGGGGCGAGGGCTGTCACAAGTCCTACACTTTTTTCAACTTCTTCGCTTAATTCTTCTCTGTTTGCTACAATATTATCAATGCAATTTACTCTTAGAGTATAGACTGCTCCCCTTAAAGTTTTTAAGGATTCAAAAAGCTTGTGGAAAATTATTGGCTCAAAGGCATTTAGCTCTAGCTGACCTGCTTCAACCGCCATTGTTACTGTCAGATCATTACCAATTACCAAAAATGCAACTTGGTTTACCACCTCTGGAATTACAGGATTTACCTTACCTGGCATAATGGATGATCCAGCTTGTTTGGCAGGTAGTTTTATATCAAAAATCCCAGTTTGTGGACCTGAGCTCATAAGTCTAAGGTCGTTTGAAATTTTTGAAAGGCTAGCTGCAAAAGTTTTTAGTATGCCTGAAACATACAAAAATCCATCCAAGTTTTGAGTTCCATCTATCAAGTCTTCGTTTTGTTTTAATTGTAAATCAGTAACATCGCTTAGTACATCAACTATCTCTTCAACATAAGTTGGATCAGCATTAAGTCCTGTCCCTATGGCTGTACCACCAAGATTTACATGGCTTAAAGACTCAACTGCCAGTTTAAACCTATCAAGATCTCTTGAAATCACCCTAGCATAGGCCCTAAATTCTTGGCCAAGGCTTATTGGAATAGCATCTTGCAGCTGGGTACGACCCATTTTGTAGACATCTTTAAACTCTTCTGCCTTTTTTTCTATTGATCTAATAAATAAAATTGTCTCATCAATTAGTTCATTATAGTATCGAATAAGGGCAATTTTACCAGAAGTTGGAATGACATCATTGGTGGATTGACCCAAATTTACATGGTCATTTGGGTGAACATGTTCATATGTTCCAAGACCCCCGCCCATAGCTGTGTTAGCAACGTTAGCAATAACCTCATTGGCATTCATATTAAAGCTTGTTCCTGCCCCACCTTGGATTGGGTCAACTATAAAATTGTCCCTGTGTTGGCCAGCTGAAATTTGGTTGCAGGCTGCAACTATGGCATCTTTTTGAATTTTAGTCAAAAGTCCTATTTTTTCATTTTCAATAGCGCATGCTTTCTTGACCTCAACAATAGCATTAATCATCTCTTTATCCATAGATGTGGATGTAATATTAAAATTGTTTTTAGCCCTTAATGAGTTTGCTCCGTATAAGGCATCAGAAGCTACTTCAATTTCACCTAGAGAATCGCGTTCTTTTCTATAATCTGTCATCACTATCCCTCCTATAATCATTATAGTGATTAGTAAAAACTCTTACAAGCCTTTATATAAACGTTTTACAAAATAATCTATTTTAATCGGGTATGATAGAATTACAAGGAAAAGAAAGTGAGAAAATATGAAATTATTATTTGACTGTGACGGTACCCTGATTGATTCTATGGGGCTTTGGCTAAAAAGTATGAAAGATTTGATAGAAAAATCTGGCAAAAGCTTTGATACTATGAGTGAAAACGATAGAATTCAAATTGAATCCCTGTCATACGAAGATTGTGTAAAATATATTTGGGAAAACTTTGTAACAGGCATGAGCGAAGAAGAAGTCACCAACTACTTTGATGAAATACTGGAAGATGGATATAGATATTCTATTCCGGAAAAAGAAGGTGCAGTACAAACTATAAAAGCTCTCCATGAAAAAGGCTATGAAATGGCTGTGGCATCATCAAATAGCTCATCCCTTGTTAAAGTAGCCCTAAAAAGACTTGGAATATATGATTGCTTCACAGAATTTTTTACACCAGATTTAACAAATCTAAAGAAAAATCAAGTAGAATTTTGGCAAAATGCAGCAAAAGCCCTAGATGTAGCTACAAAAAATCTAATCCTCTTTGACGATGCCGCATATGCCCTAGAAGCTGCAAAAACAGCCGGAGTAATAACTTGTGGAATCAAGGATTTCCCTTGGAATGAGAAAGAATGGGATGAAATAAAAGCAATTGCTGATTATGCTGTTGATGGTATTTATGAGGTTAAGGCTGAAGATTTGAAATAGAAAAGCAAGGATTCTTCCTTGCTCTAATCAAATTTATATAAAATGTCTATAAGTTCTAATGGATTTTCTACTATTATATCAGCATACTGGCTTAGCATCTCTTCACTTCCTGTACCACATAGCACACCGACTGAAGCTTTTACTAAGATTCCATATTCCATATCGACTCTGCTATCCCCTACCATAAGTATTTGTTCATTTTCAAGTTTAAATTTATCTTTAATAAATTCTATTGATGATGGATTTGGTTTTGCAGGAAAGCAATCTGCTGATATTAAATAGTCTATTTGAGTTATAATTCCTAGTATATCAAACATCTTTTCCGCTACTTTTAGGTTGTCACTTGTAGATACTATTATTTTAATCTTATTATCTATTAAGTAAGTAAATAAAGTTCTTAAATCACAAGTCTGTTTAACTTTTTCCGGATTTTCTTTTATAGTCTCAATAAAAATATCTTCTATGTCCTTTTCTAATACAGGTATATGACTATATTTATCTATGCAATCTGCTAAATCTTTTATAGTTCCAGAGGCTAGGATACTATTTTCTCGTATTTTTGAGTCCTTATCTATTCCTATCTCAAACTTTAATTTATTATAGTCTGATTCTTTTAAATTTAGGCTCTCTAATAGTTTTATTGTTCCTTTATACCAGATATCTGAAAATTCTAAAAGTGTTCCGTCTTTATCAAATATAATTGCTTTAATCATTCATTTTATCCAGTAGGTCATTCCAGGTTGATAATTCGTGGTTTTTTTTCATCTCTTTATTAAAAATTATTGGATTAGTAAATCCATATAGTAAATCTTCTTCTGTTCTTACGTCAACCCTAATCCACGAATACTCTTCTCCTGGATTGTACTCAAAATAATCTGTATTTGATGGTATTTCTCTTACAATTTTACCATCTACTATCCATTGAATTTTAAGCTTAGACTTGTGGTAAGTTTTTCTATAAACTTCTGCGTAGAACTTATTGCCATCTTGTTGTAGTTCGATTACATCTTCACGGCTAACAGATACTTTTCCATATAGTAATGCTTGTCTTAAATCTTTCTTAGAAAGAGACTTAGAGTAAATCCAAGTTTTAGGATCTCCTATAAGTGATGGAAACAAACTATTTTTATAGGTTTCTTGTGGAATATTATGAGAATCTGAACCACCAATACCAACAACTTTGTAACCATCATTTAGCATAATAGACCATGCTTTTAAACTCATCTCGTTAGCCTTGTGGTTATCTTCGTATGTTGGATCATTAATAATTTCCATTGTTATGATATTATTTAAATCAAAGTCTCCCATTTTTAATTCCCATGGAGCAAGAAATGGATGATTAAGACTTACTATTCCTTTATCTGCATAGCTTTTCAATAGCTTTGTAAAGTCTTCTTCTGTCTGAAATTCTCCAAGGTCACCTTTTTTTAGAGATGAAATTTCAGAAAATATTATATTAAAGTGGCCTAGAGTGCTTGTAAATTCCATACCTGGAATAATTAGTAAATTTGACTCTGGCCATGTTTTATGGAATACATTATGTTCAGTTGGTGTGAAAAAATCTAAATCTCGCATATTTGCAACTATTAAATTTTCTTCACGGCTTAGTTTTCCATCTGAGTAAAATGTGTGAGTGTGAAAGTCTCCTGCATACCATTTTTCATCATCACATAAAACCCTATCTTTATAAATATCTATTTCGTTTTGATAGTGAGTAATCTCATCGATATCTGCCGAGTCAATAGAAATCTCTACTATTGTCTGATTATTAAATACATAAAGTTCATACTCTAGTGAAATACTTCCATCAGATTCTATATCTTCGCATGCTGGAGAAGTTATAGATTTTTCATCACTAATAATCCTACTTGTACTTTTATTACATGTTATTTGACAAATCTGTCTATCATTTTGAAAAAGAAAAAGAGTCATAAAAAACTCTTTTCCTTCAACACCAACCTTAATATTAGAATCTATATTAAATATATCTAAATCTAAATTATGATAGCCAGGTTCTAACACCATGCTAAATTTTTCCATGCTACTTTTTCTCACTTAAATATTTATCAAGAGCTGCTTGAGCGTTTTCCTTAGCTTCTGATAATGCTTCACTTGCATCTACATTTTGAAGTTCTAGCTTATCTGCAGCTTTTGTAAGTTCATCAGTAATTTGACCACCTGTTGGGTCTACAAAAGATGGTGATGCTGTTTGAGCTTGTTCAAATGGAACTCCTGCATATGGGTTTTCTTCTATAAAAGTTTTGTATTCTTTCACTTCATTAGCGGATTTTCTCACTGGAATATATCCTATGGCTTTTGACCATTTTGCTGAAACTTCAGGACTTGTAAAATATTGAATCCATTTTGCCGCAGCTTTCTTTTCATCTTCACCTGCTTTTTCAGGAATTACTAGATAAAGTGCACCAGCTTGAGGTTTTGCGGGATTTCCATTAAGACCTGGTTGTGGTATTGAATCAATTATACTAAAGTCAAGGTTACCCTTGTCTCCTGATGAACCTGTATAACTCATAGCTTGACCATTCATCACGCTATCTATTGTTCTATACCAATATTCCCATCCTTCTCCACCAGATTCAATTTTAGCAAGTTTATTATCATATACTTGTTCTCTTATGAAATTCCAAGCTTCTACCCATTCTGGTGAATCAATTAGTACTTCTGTTCCATCATCTGATAGAATTTTCCCACCATTTGATAGTGCAATATCAGTTAGGTTATCTGGACCCCACATTGGAAGGTGACCATATGTTGTAACTCCATCATCTACTAGTTTCTTGCTTGTTTCATATACTTTTTCCCAAGAACTGAAAGCTTCTTTTGGATCTATACCTGCTTCTTCTAACTTATCTTTTCTATAATAAATTACTTGTGTAGTACCATATGCTGGAAGACCATAAAGTTTTCCATCTACATAAGCTGGATCCATAAATACATCTAGGTAATCATCTTTGTCAAATGTTTCATCTAGGTATGGTTCAATATCTGCAAAAATGCCTTTTGAAGCAATAGAACTATAATTACCAGAAATGAATACTGCTGGTGGTTGATTAGCAGCTATAGCCGCTTGCACCTTTTGGTAAGTTTCATCATAGCTTGATTGTTGTACACCCGTAACTTTAACTTCATCTTGAGATTCGTTAAAATCTTTTATAATAGATTCCATTGTTTCTCCAGCTACAGATCCTAATCCATACCAATATTGGATTTCTACAGGACCATCTGTAGATGTTTGAGTTGTTGATGTTTCAGAACTTGTTTTGGTTTGTGTGTTTTTTACTGGGCTAGAGCATGATGTAAATAGCATCAATGATGCTGCAATTCCTAATAATGATTTTGCGATTGATTTCATTTTTTATCCTTTCACTCCGCTGTCGCTTATTCCTTTTATAAACCATTTTTGTAATACTATAAATAATACTAAAAGTGGTAATACTGAAATTGTGTTTGCCGCCATTAGCTTAGGTAAGTTTGCCGAAAAGTTACCTTGCCCTGAGAAAAATTGACTTAAGCCAACACTAATCAAGTAATTTTCTTTACTATGAGTTATAAGTGATGGCCACATGTAGTTATTGTACATAGCTACAAATTGTACTAATGATGTAGTAATAATAGTAGACTTAGAAACAGGAACTAAGACTCTAAATAAGATTTGAGTGTTGGTTGCTCCATCAATTTCTGCTGCCTCTATCATTTCATTTGGTACTGATTTAAAAGTGTTATAAAACATATATATAGCAAATACAGACGCTATATTGGAAATAATAATTCCCATTTTTGTATCTATAAGTCCCATATTAGCAAGAATTACATAGCTAGGTACATATGTTGCTGCAGATGGAAGCATATATGTTAAAAATATTGCTCTAAATAAGGTTTTTTTGCCCTTAAACTCAAATCTAGAAAGAGCAAATCCCATCATAAGACTTAGAAGAACTTGCAAAAATACTATTGCAAGAGATGTCCATATACTATTAAAAATATATAGATTAAATGGTGCTAACTCCATAGCTCCTTTAAAATTTCTAAAATCTAAGAAGTCGGGAGCTAAATATAGTGGATTTTTCAATATATTTTCACTTAGTTTAAAGGAGTTTACAATCATCCATAAAAGCGGGAAGAAAGTTAAAATACTAAATAAGATAAGCAAAATATATTTTATGATTTTACTACTTTTACTTTCTCTCATTAATCGTTAAACCTCCTTTGAACTCTTAGTAGAACAACAGCTAAAAGAGCTGTAATAATTACTATAATAATTGCTACCGATGTTGCCTCGCCCATATTAAATGACTCAAATGCTTTTTGATAGAACAGATACAAAAGTGTTCTAGTAGATCCAGCGGGACCACCACTAGTTAAAACTGATATTTGGTCAAATGCTTGAATCGAGTTAATGAGGTTCATAATAAGAAGAACCATAGTTGTAGACTTTGTATATGGTAGATAGATGTATCTAATTCTTTGCCATATATTAGCCCCTTCAAGGTCACCTACCTCAAAAATCCCTTCAGGAATTTTGCTCATACTATCTGTATAAAATAGCATAGCCCAACCTGCTTGTTTCCAGATAGTTACTATGATTATTGCTGTCATAGCGTATTTTGGATCTTGGAGCCAAGCTGGACCATTTATACCAAAAACACTAAGCACTCTATTTATAATTCCTATCTCTGGTCTAAACATCCAGCTCCAAACTATACTCATGGCAACCATTGGCGTTATCCAAGGTGAGAAGAGTAAACTTTGGAATATACTTTTAGCCTTTGGATTTGATGTGATTAGTAAAGCAAATATAAAGCCAAGTATTAAAATAGGTATTACTGTTCCGATACCAAATACAAAAGTATTTTTTAATGCACCATAAAAATCGCTAGAAGTTAGAAGATCTTGGTAATTCTTAAGTCCGACTACATCATAGGTCGGAGAGATATAATCCCAATTAGTAAATGAATATACGAAGGTTGCTATCATTGGTATAAACCAAAAGACAGCCAGTGGAATAAGAGGTAGGATTACAAATAATATAAATTCATATGGCCTCATCTTATCTCTTTTATATATTTTGGCTGGGAATGATATTGTTCTTTCAGCCATAATTATCTACTTTCTACTACAATTTTGTCAGATTTAGATGAACTTATATTAGACTTGTTTTTTACTATTGAACTTACTTCTTTATTTAAAATATCATCTCCATAAATTCTATTTCCATCTTTTCCAAAAAATTGTAAGTACTCATTTTTTGCATCAATGTATATTACTCCGGTGCTAATATCATCGATATCTTTTGCCGGTATTCTTAATGTCATTGAATCTCCGTCCATATTTCCATGTACATGATAGTCAGATCCGAGTAACTCAACGAATTTTACATCAAATTCCATACCATAACCTATAGGCATAATTTCCATATTTTCAGGTCTGATACCACAGGTTACGTGATCTTGGTTTGGTATTTTTAAACCTTTAGCAATTAAATGGTTATGTTTATTAAAGAATTGTCCACCCTCTATTCTTCCTTCTATAAAGTTCATGTTTGGAGACCCTAAGAATCCAGCGACAAACAAATTTGTTGGGTTTTCATATAACTCTTTTGGAGTTCCGATTTGTTGGATTACTCCATTATTCATACAAACTATTCTTGTAGCCATAGTCATAGCTTCTGTTTGGTCATGAGTTACATAGATTACCGTAGAACCTAGTTTTTGTTGAAGTTCTACGATTTCTTTTCTCATGCTTACTCTAAGCTTTGCATCAAGGTTTGAAAGAGGTTCATCCATAAGCATTATGTCTGATTCTTTAACAATTGCCCTACCAAGAGCCACCCTTTGTCTTTGACCACCTGAAAGTTCTGATGGTTTTTTTTCTAGTTGGCTTGTTAAATCTAGGATTTTAGCTGCCTGTCTAATTTTATTGTCCATCTGGTCTTTAGGAACTTTTCTAATCTTTAATCCAAAACCTATGTTCTCATAAACATTAAGGTGTGGATATAAAGAATAGTTTTGAAAAACCATTGCTATTCCCCTATCTTTTGGGGCAACATCATTCATTCTTTTACCGTTTATATAAAGATTTCCTTCAGTTATATCTTCTAGTCCAGCTATCATTCTAAGGGTTGTGGATTTACCACATCCAGATGGACCAACAAAAACTATAAATTCATTTTCTTTAATCTTAATATTAAAGTCTTTGACAGAAAATCGATCAGCATTGTCATATTTTTTAGATATATTTTCTAAAACAATTTTTTCCAATTTCCCCTCCTTAGTTTAGTCTCAATAAAGATATTAATTTAAACATGTAAGATTAAAATTAACTGCAAGTAAATTTTTTATTAAGAAAAGTTTTCTTTTGCAAAATTTTTTTAATATTTTAAGATTTATGAAAATGTTTGCTATTATTTTTTAGCAAGATTTTGCATTTGCTTTTTATCAAAATAACATCCAGTAATCCCTTTATCATTGTAGTAATGGTTATAGAAATCCATATCCCCTCTACCCCTAAGTTCTTCATAAGTATAAGAGAAAGTGGAATCTTTAAGAAATTAAACACTAAGCCAACTATAGAAGGTGTCTTGGAATCCATTAATCCATTAAATACACCTGTAGACCCAGACTCTGCCGAAAAAAATACTTGACTTACCGAGGCTATTACTAAGTATTTCACTCCAAGATTAATAGCTTCAGTATCGCTTGGTATAAATAATCTCATTAAGCTTTCTCTAAATAATATAAGAATAGCTCCGCTTACTATTCCTATAAATATAGTTAGTCTAAGACTAGCGCTTACTGCATCTTTTATCCTCTTCTTATTTCCCAAGCCATAGTTTTGACTTATTAAAGACTGTATAGCCACCTGAATGGCATCGGTTGTATTCCAGGTTATTGATTCTATTTGATGGCCTATTGAGGATACTGCTACCGCTATATCTCCAAACCTTGATGTATATCCATTAAGGATAATCGTTACAATATATTGAAAACCACTTAGAACTCCTGCAGGCAATCCCAGCATAAAAATATCCCTAATCCATCGGTATTCATAGTCACTTTTTACAAATGCTTTTTTTATTAATCCATCTCTTTTTAAAATAATAATAAGAAGTCCCAGAAAAACAAGCAATTGACCAATACCAGTAGCTAAAGCTGCTCCTTTTACTCCTAACCCTTTAAAAGATCCTAATCCAAATATTATAATTGGATCCAGAATGATATTTATAATTGCACCTATTGTATTATAGGTAAATGGAATTAGGGGATCTCCTATTGCAATGAATGCTTGGGAAATTACAGGGTTTATAATAAATAAGATAATGCCAAATCCACTAAAAAATAAATAATCCTTCGCAAATCCATTTGCTTTACTACTTAATTTAAAGATATCTATAAAAATATCACCAAACATAAAAATTAATAGTGTATAAAACAGCCCTATAATAGCTGCAAGAACTAAGCCATTATGTATAACTTTGATAGTCTCTTTTTGATTATTTGATCCGTATGCTCTTGATGCAAATACTCCCATACCTACTTTTGGAATGATAGAAAGTGAGATTGCAAACCAGAATACAAAAAAGCTATACCAGCTCCTGCAACAGCCTCTGTACCTATCCTCCCTAAATAAAGCATATCTATAAAATTATAGGCTACTTGGATAAATGCTGTAGTAATTAGAGGTAATGATAGTTTTAGAAGAGATTTGTTAATATTCCCACTTGTTATATTATTTCTATTATTCATTACTCGTCCTTAGATTAATTGATATGTAAAACACCAAGATTTTTCTTGGTACTTTTTTAAGGCTATAAGTTAAGTTAATTCAAATTAAACAACAAATAGGTAATAGATTTTTTTGCTAGAATTTTTTGGTAAAATCTGTAGGATAGATTAATTGCAATCCCAGGTAATATAAGGATAAGTAAAATACCGGAAATCTTTGAAAGTAGGTAGGCTATTACTATTATAAATACATTTAAAACTAAAATATCTACCATGTGTACTATTGTCAATGATATGGCATTTTTTGAAATTTCTTTAAATTTCATCTCTGGATATTTTGCCATAAGGTAAAAGCTTATTGCCATTGCATTTACAAGGACAAAAGTCATAATTATGTTTAAGTAAAACATAGCAGTAAATAATGGACTGATGGATGTTGAGAAATAAAATATATCTACTGCCAATATTAAAATTAAAGTCATATATAAGATACTGATTTTCAAGTATTTTAGTGAATAATTTATAATATTTTCCTTAAAAAACTTAAAGATTTTTATTTTTTCCTTATGCCTTTCATGGTCAATTTTCTCATGAAGGTCAAAGAGCATAACATTTGCCCCGGCAAAGGTTAAAAATCCTAGGCCCATTACCAGAGAAACAATATATATCAGCGAATATGACAGATAATAATATATCTTTTCAAAGGCCTTGCTTATTATATTTCTAAATTTCCTATCCATTGTCTACCTCGTTAATCTTCATCCACTTACCCGACTTAAATCTTAGGGTAAATAATAATCTTCTTAGGGCCTCATCTAGGATAAATATTATCCAAACCGCCCTAAGTCCCATGCCAAACTTGCTTACAAAAAGATATGAAAGTGGTATTACCAAAACATATGTTGTTACAATTCCAACTATTACTGGGAATTTTACATCTTTTAGTACGTTTAATGAATTTACCAAAATTTCATTTGACACACGCATTGGATCAAGCAGAATTTGGAAAAATAGTAATTGTGTCACTATTTCTGTGATTTCTGGATCTTTTGTAAAAATCCCTACCAAAATTCTGCCCAAAAGGGCTAAAATTAGGTTTACTCCTCCTGCAATCAGACTTATCCTATTTGCATTTGTTACTCCAAAATTTTTTATTTTTTCAAAATCCTTGTTTCTGTAATAATTACCAATCACTAGATTTCCAGCAACCCCAGCCGCAACCCCAATTGAAAATATAAATGAAGTTATGGTTTGGGTGTAGATTTTAGAACTTACTGCAATAGTTCCCAAGGATGCTATGATTGCAGTTATTATTGTCTGGCTAAAATTATAGGAAATCTGCTCCATAGCTGATGGGATGCCAAGGGTCAAAATTTCTTTTTTTAGGGGAATTTTCCTAAATCCTTCCTTAAAATCAAATAATTCTGGGATTTTGCTTTTTAGGGTAAAAAATGTCAAAAGCATACCCAAAAGTCTTGAAACAAGGGTAGCTATGGCAATGTATGTTATGCCCCCTAGATTAAAGATAACTATTAATGAGTTACCTAAAATTACTAAGACTGTATTAATCACCGAAACTTTTACCGCTATTTTTACAAAACCAAAGGCACGCAGGGTACCAAGCATGAGGGATGTCATGGCCAAGAATATGATTGAAACCGAGACTATCCTTATATATATAGAAGTTTCGTTCAAAAGTTCCCTGGGTGTTTGCATAAGCATCAAGAGGTCTTTATTGAATAAAAATACGGCTATTACAATCAAAATGGCGATAATTACATTTAAAATCACAGATTCTTTAAGGATTGATTTTACATAGGCAAGCCTTGATTTTTCTGCATTTTGGATAATTAAAATGCTTGCTCCAAGGACTACAATATTGGTTATCATTGCAAAAATATTGAGCAATTGGTCAGAAATCCCAATTGATGCTACCATTTGGTCGTTAAATAAAGAGAATAAAAATACATTAAAGTTGCCTATAAGGGTTAGGAAAATTTGCTCTACTAAAAGCGGCCAAAATAAATTTTGATATTCTTTGGTAAAAAGTTTTCTATTTATCTGCATCAATCTGTATGTTTCTAGTTTTTATTTCAAAAGGATCTTTTGTAATTTCAATAACTGTAGCCCCTTTTGCTACATCTCCATAGGCTTGGTAGCCAGATGAATTTGCAAAGGCTAAGTGGATGCCAAAAAGCTCACTATCAAAGTTATTTTCGTGGTCATGACCTACAAGCATGCCCCAAATTTCTCCATTTAGTAGCATATTTGCAAATAGTCCAGTATTGATTTTTGGGGCTGAAATAGCTTCGTTAGTTTCTTCTTGGACACCGTATAAAATATTTTCCTTACTTTGCCAGTATTCTGGGATTGGAATGTGTTGGAAAATTATACCGCGTTTTATGCCATCATTTTTTTTATTTTTATCAGCTGTGTGCCTAAACCATTCCACTTGTTCTGGTAAAACCCACTCATAGGTTCCAAAGCCAAGCTTATCGTCAGCACCTGAATCAATAAAGTATAAATATGCAATATCTTCTCCATTGCCTGATAAAGTAATCACATAATTTTCCTTATCATCTATAATAAAGCTATCTTTTTTTTCTGGCTTTTTGCTGATAGTTTTTTCATAGATATCCCTAAGTTCACTTCGAGTTATACCCTCTTCACTGTCATGATTTCCAAAGGTTATAGCAAGGGGAATGTCATATTTGTCAAAATATTCCATTACAATTTGAAAAACTTTATCAGAATTTTTTACCCCATCAGACCACATGATGTCACCTGTGTGAACTATCAAATCTGGCTTTTCATCAGTTAGAATTTTATCAATTAAGTTAAAAGTCCTAATATCATCCTCATGATGTGGTAGGTTTCCAAAGTGAGTGTCGGTAAATTGTACAATTTTAAATGTATTATTTTTAAATTCCATATTATTCCTTTACTGATCCTATGGTGATACCTTGGACAAAATATTTTTGTATAAATGGATATAAAATTACAATTGGTAGTATAACTACAATAATGGTTGCCATTTGTAGAGAGTCTCCAGTTACCTGAATCCTATCAAGCTGCTGGTAGGCTGCTCCTGAATTTTTGGCAAGGATATCTGCAAGCCCTTGTTGGCGGGTGAGCATATCTTGTAATATTGTAGCAAGGGGTTTTAGTTTTTGATTTCTAACATAGAAGCTTCCTGCAAACCAGTCATTCCAATGGCCAACAGCTGTAAAAAGTGTAACTGTAGCAAGGGTTGGCTTACTCATTGGAAGCACCATATCGGTAAAAATCCTAAATTCCTTCATTCCATCTATCCTTGCAGCTTCTACAAGGCTCATTGGTACTTGAGAAAAGGCAGATCTAAGTAGCAAAATATTTGTAACGCTATAAAGGCTTGGAATAATGTAAACCCATATAGTATTTGTCAGCCCTAATTGACTTAGGACTAAGTAATATGGAATAGTTCCACCGCCAAATAGCATAGTAAAAAATATAAAAAATGTTATCTTGCCCCTACCTGGTAGATCTGGTATTGTAAGGGCCCAAGCAGCCATAGACATTAAAAATACACCAAGGGCTGTACCAACTACAGTTCTAAATATAGAAATGAAAAATCCATTTATAAGGTTATCTTGCTTAAAAACTTCTCTAAAGTTTTCAAAAGTAAATTCTCTAGGGAAAAAGGCTATGCCTCCTCTGGCTGCATCTTTTCCTGAGTTAAAAGCAAGAGCTAGGATGTGTAAAAATGGCAAAATAATGGCAAGGGCCATAAGTATCAAAATAATATAAAAAATAATTTGGGACCATCTGCTTGTTTGGATGGCTTTTTTTGAACTGTCCATAATCCTCCCTAAAATAAAAGATTCTCCGAGAAATTCTAGCTTATTCTCGGAGAAAGCTTTTAATTTAAAATATTAATAGAATATTGTATCTCCATCTTTTTCTTTTTCTTCTAAGAACTTACAGAAACCTTCGATGTCAGCATCTTTAAGTCTTTGACGAGATTGTTCTAGGATTGCATTTGCTTCTTCTTCACTTTTAGCATAGTAAGCTTTAAGGATTGCCTCATCCCAATCTTCTAGAGCTTGAGTAAGATTTCCATCTTCTCCTTCAAATTCGTATAGGTAAGCTTTTGGATATAGACCATCGATTACTTCTTTGTCTTCGAATTTTTTGTCGTAGTTATATTCTTCAAGAAGTTTTTGAGCTCCACTAGCTTCGTCTCCTCTTACGCTATCTCCCCAAGATTCTTCACCAAAGTCTCCTAGGTTGTCCATGTCTGTGTATGCAAAGTGTTCGCCCCAGAATGCTCTAACTCCTCTGAAACCTTCTTTGATAGCTTCATCTGGGTTTTCATCTTGAAGTTCAACTAATTCTTTTTTAGGAACTGGTTTGCCATCTACCATATCGTAGTGTTTGCCTTCTAGACCGTAGAAGTATAGTAGTTTTCCTTCTTCACTAGCCATCCAATCAGCAAATTTAACAACTTCTTCTGGATTTTCTGTTGTTGCTGGTACTGCCCAACCTGTGTAACCAGATTTGTATGGTTTTACCATGTTATCAGATCCATCAACTCTTTTTATATCTCCAAGTGGCATCCATTCGCCATTTGCGATTTCTGGTCTGTAGTTATGAGAATCTGATACGATTGCAAATGATTTGTTTTGGATACCTTCTTGGGCACGTGTTTCTTCCATTGTGTAGAATTCTGGGTGCATTAGGCCTTCTTCTAACCATTTACGTACTTTTGCAACTCTTTTTTCACCGTAATCTGTCATAGATTCGTGTTTAACTGTATCTCCGTCTTTGGCAAATTTTTGTTCGCCTTCACCTTGCCACATTAAATCTCTATATGGTCTTGGTCTTTCAGAACCACCCCATGATGTTGGTCCAAGTGGTGTTACAGGATTGCCATTATTGTCTTCATAGCCACCTGCTGCAATTTTGCCAAGTAATTCTTCTAAATCATCGCTTGTTTTGATGTCATCTGTTTTTACGCCAAGGTCTTCAGCAATATCACGTCTGATAAACATATTTCCAAATAATTTACGTCCTGGATCTGCAGGATTTCTATTAATTGACATATGAACTAGGTATGTTGCTCCATCTTGGTCATCTCTCATCATGATATTATCTTTTGTATCTGTTGGAAGATAGCCTTCTTCAAAATATTTTCCGTAAATATTGCTTTCTTTTAGTGCACCTGAAATATCATGGAACATTCCTTCATTACTTGCTTTTAATAGTAATGGGAATTCTGGTCTACCTGAGTTGTCTAGGTAAAAAGCAACTGCATCTGGAAGGTCACCTGATGAAAGTCCTGCTGCAAGAGCTTCGTAAGAATCTTCATTTGATACTGATTCGATTGTTAGTGTGATACCTGTTTTGTCTTTAATATATTGAGCGATTTCTGGGCTCATTGTCCCTTCACCAGTATCTCCAGCTGATTCGAATACTAAAAGTCTGATTTCACGATCTGCTATCCATGTATCTGGTTTGTCTGTGTTTTCTTCTGCTGTGTTAGCATCTTTTTTGTCAGCATCTTCTGTTTTGTTTTCTGCACTTTGAGTTGTTTCTGTCTTGTTGTCAGTTGTGGTATTAGCATCATTGTTTCCACAAGCTGTTAGGGCAACTAAACTCATTGCCATTAGCATCGCTTTGCTAAAAGTTTTTTTGATATTCATATTCTCTCCTCTTACCATAAAGAATTTTCGCCGTATTTATCGGCTGCTTTGTTAACTGCAACTGTCAGTCCAAGTCCTACGAGTCCTTGAACAAGTCCAACTGCTGTTGCTGGACCATAACGAGCTTTTTCAAGCCCTGTTTTTACTACATAGGTATCAATTATTTCTGAAACCTGGTAGTTTCCTGGATTTTGCATCAAGTAAACTTGGTCAAATCCTGCTGATAATATCCCACCTAGGGAAATGATAAATAAGATCATAATTGTTTTTGAAATCCCAGGCAGGGTTACATGACGGGTTTGCTTTAATCTATTTGCTCCATCTATAGCTGCAGCTTCATAAAGCGATGGCGAAATCCCCATTATTGCTGCATAATAGATGATTGAGTCCCAACCAACATTTTTCCACAAATAAGATCCAAATACTGCAGGATAGAAAAAACTATTTTCCATCATAAAAAATCTGGAACCATCACTGGCCCCTATATTTCTTAAAAGGTTATTAATTAAACCTGTATTTGGGGCAAAAAGTTTGTTTAACATTCCAATTACGACTACCCAAGAGATAAAGTATGGTAGGTAGCTTACTGATTGGAAAAAAGATCTGTGTTTGGTATTTACAATTTCATTAAAAATTAAAGCCAAAATTATTGGGAAAGGTAGGTAGATAAACAATTTTATTGCTGAAATAATAAGGGTGTTTCTGATATAAATAGGTGTTTGCCTATCAGAGAAAAAATCCTTAAAATATTGCAGGCCTACCCAGCCCTTGCCATACATGCCAGAGTTAAACGAAAATTTTCTAAAGGCTAGGATATTTCCTGTCATTGGCCAATAAGAAAATATTATGAAAAAAAGTAAGGCAGGCAATAGCATTAGATAAAAAGTTTTATACCTTGCCATTCTTTGCCACAAAGTTTTTTTCACCGGCTTAAAGTATGGGTCATTGTCGTTATCATCATTATTTGGAGGCTTGGAAACTGTGTGTTTGGCTATGTGTTCTGTCTGACTGATTTGATTTGTCAAGTTGTTGGTCTGATTTTCCACTAGCACTTCCTCCTTCCTTAACAATATTTTGATAATTTTTCTCATTATCAAGGACAATTCTATCTGTAGAGTCTTTATCAAAGAAATTTGCAAATTCTAGGTCAAAGGCAAGGGTTAAGTCTTGATTTCTAGCAAACTCATCTAGGGTGTTTACTTTTGCAATAATATTTTTTTCATCAATAGTAAAGTGAATTAGTGTCTCAGAACCAAGCATTTCTGCTAAACGCACCTTGGTAGTAAATGGTACATAGCGCTCATTTGCTTCTGATAAATCACCGGCTAGGACAATATTTTCTGGACGGATACCAAAAATTATTTCCCTATCCATATATCCTTTAAAGGCTAGTTGAGTAAGAATTGCGTCATTTAGTTTTATAATTCCCTGGCTAGTCTTTAGCCCTTCTTCAGTAAGGGTTGCTGGGATAAAGTTCATAGCTGGAGATCCCATAAAGCCTGCAACGAAAATATTATTTGGATACAAATAAATATCCTTTGGTGTAGATACTTGTTGGATAACCCCATCACGCATCAAAACAATTCTATCAGCCATTGTCATAGCTTCCACTTGGTCGTGGGTTACATAGATTGTTGTGTTGCCAAATTCCTTTGAGATGTTAGAAATTTCTGATCTGGTTTGGACTCTAAGTTTTGCATCAAGGTTTGAAAGTGGCTCATCCATTAAGAAAACTTTTGGATTTCTAGAAATGGCACGGCCAAGGGCAACCCTTTGGCGTTGACCACCAGATAATTCTTTTGGAAGTCTATCTAGATAGTCAGTAAGACCAATGATTTCTGCAGTTCTTTTAACTGTTTTGTCAATTTCATCTTGATTTTTATTTTGCATTTTTAGACCAAATCCCATATTTTCTGCAACTGTCATATGCGGATATAGGGCATAGTTTTGGAAAACCATGGCTATGTCTCGATCTTTTGGATGCACATCATTCATCAATTTATCTTCAAAATAAAGCTGTCCTGAAGTTATATCTTCAAGGCCTGCTATCATTCTAAGGGTTGTGGATTTTCCGCAACCACTTGGGCCTACAAGTACGATAAATTCTCCATCTTGTATTTCAAGATTAAAGTCTCTTACCACGTGTTGGCCTTCTATATAATCTTTGTAGATATGCGCAAGTTTAATATTGCTCATGCATGCTCCTTGTAAGTACTAATTTAGAAAAAATTTGAAATGCTAATAAGATTTGAATTTCAGGCACGAAAATAAGCTTGCCGAAAAACCAGCATTCGCTAATAAATATAAAGGACATTTATTAGATTGATATTATATAGATGTAAAATCATAGGAATTAAAATCCCTTTAATTTTTAACATTTATTTGCAATCTTTTTCATATTTTGTAAATACTCTTAATGATATTTTTACAATTTCCCCTATTTTGTAAAATTTAGTTAAAAACTGGGTAAAGTATTTTTAATAAATTTGAGTAATAAAAAACCTAGCAAAACTTGAAATTTTGCTAGGTTAAAGTGATTAATTAATTTTTTTCTACTATAGCTCTCTTTTTATTTTTTTTAGGATAAGTCCAAGATTAAAGGATCCCTTTAAAATTGAAGTAAAGGTCATAGCAGTCCATACTCCTGCCACCCCAAACATGGGCATAAATACTTTTGAAAATGGTATTCTTAAAGTATTTAGAATTATTGCAATGAGGGCTGGGGTTTTGGTATCTCCCATGCCATTAAAGGCACCATTTAGGCCAATTTCAACCGCCATAAAAATTTGAGATACCGATAATATTGCTAGATACAAGGCTCCAAGCTCTATAGTTTCTGGATCATTTGGCACAAATATTCTAATCAGTGGATACCTAAAAATGTATAAGACAACCATTGAGATTGCACCAATTAGAAATACAATTTCAAAAGATTTTCTAATAATTTTTTTTACCCTATCAAATAGTTCTGCCCCATAATTTTGACCAACCATGGCTGCAATTCCAACTTGTAAACCCTCTGTAGTATTCCAAGTTATAGATTCTAATTGGCTACCTATGGAATAAGCCGCAACCGCCGCCTCTCCAAAGCCAGCCATAAACTTATTTAAAATCACACTTACAACTGCCATATAGGCATTCATAAGGGCTGCTGGCAAACCAAGCTTAAAAATTTGCCCCATCCAATCACTTCTATAATCAAGTTTGATTAGGGAATTTTTTAGTAATTTGTTTTTACGAAAAATTACAATTACAAAGATAATTGTTACAATAACTTGGGCTAAAACTGTAGCAAGGGCTGCTCCGCGGACTTCCATACGAGGAAATGGCCCCCATCCAAAAATTAAAATAGGGTCCAAAATAATATTTGCAACAAGGCCAATAGCATTTATTTTAAAGGGTGTCAAGGAATTACCCAAGGATTGGAAACTTTGGGATAGGACAGGATTTATAAAGAAAAATGTAATCCCAAGTCCCAATATAAAAATATATTCACGAGCGTAAGTACTGGCAATTTCTGATAAATTAAAAAATGAAGCATAGGCATTTCCAAAAATAAGCATTGTTATTGTGTAGATAATAGCCAAAATAAGAGTTAAAATATAACCATTGTTTAAAATCCTAATAGTTTCTTTGGGGTTTTCCCTACCAAATGCCTGGGAAGCTAAAACTCCCATACCAATTTTTGGTACCATAGTGATGGCATTTGCAATCCAAATTAAAAATCCAGCCAGACCCACTCCTGCCAAAGCATTTGATCCCAAGCGACCAATAAAAAACATATCAACAAAAGCATAGGTAATTTGTATAAAGGCAGTCAGTGCCAGGGGTAAAGATAATTTTATAAGAGATTTGGTAATATCTCCCTTGGTTAAGTTTACATTTTGATCCATAAAGCTCTCCTTTGATGATAATACTTTACGACTTAACTTTTAAATTGTCATTAATAATCGCTGGGTATGATTTTTATATGAAAACACAAAAGCAAAGAATGATAAATGGCATGCTTTACACGGGTGATAAAGAACTTCGCCAGGATATGTATGAAGCTCGCCGCAAAATGCAAGATTTTAACAAAATTATAATTATCCCAAAAAGAGTGAGGCAAAGCTTCGCTCTTTTTTGATAAGTATTTGCAAAATGATATTATTTACTTTTTAAAAAATAATTCACTAAGGGTGTCTATCTTTCATTTCAAATAGATATTATCCAGCTATTCCCACCATAAAGGTTCCCTGGGAACGAAGCTTTTCAGTAAAGTTAAAATTTTTTCAAAAAAATTCCCCAACACCAAGGCATTAGGGAAAATAAAAAGCATTTTATATTTAATTTTTTTCTTTAATTTGTTCCATCAATGTATTTTTCACGAAGTCTTAGGGCAGATGGGCAAACTGCTATTCCACCTTCTCCAGTTTCACGAAGTCCTGATGGTAGGCTATCTCCTACCCTCTTCATTGCATCTACTGCTTCATCAAATGTTACAAATACTTTTACGCCAGCCATTGCCATATCAGCACTTGCAAGTGCATTCATAACTCCATTTGCATTTCTAATATTACATGGGAATTCTACCATTCCGCCTATTGGGTCACATATTAGGCCCATTACATTTAGAAGAGCACAAGTTGCTGCGTTTTCTTGGGTCTTTATGTCATAGCCTCTTAAATAGCAAACGGCTGCTGCAGCCATGGCTGATGCTGATCCAGTTTCTGCTTGGCATCCACCTTCTGCTCCAGCAAATGTTGCATTGTCAAAAATAACTTGGCCCATTTGAGTTGCAATTAGCATGGCTTCTTTTAATTTTCTATCATCATAGCCATATTTGTGATACATTATCATAAGTGTTGCTGGCAGAATTCCTGATGATCCTGCTGTTGGGGCTGCAACTATTTGGCCCATGGCTGCATTTACTTCACTTGTTGAAAGTGCCATTGCCATTGCCTTTGCTGCTGTATCTCCCAAAACTGTATCTCCACCTAGGAAATAATCATTCATTACTTTTGCATTTCCACCTGTCATGCCTGTTACTGAAACTACTGGCACTTCTAGGGCTGCATGTGAAGAGTTTTTCATGACATCTAGGGTTCTTTGGAGTCTGTCAAAGATTTCTTCTTCACTTCTTCCTGTATTTTCTATCTCATCTTTGATTGAAAGTTCCCAAAGACTTGCATTTTCTTTTTCGCATCTTTCTTTTAGTAATTCAAATTTAGTGATCATATTTTAATCCTAATCTATATATTTAATAAAGGTAAAGTCTTTACCATTTTTTATTGTCTCAAGGGCTTGTTCTGTAAGTGGCTCATCTAGTTCGCAAACTAGCATTACATTATCGCCATCTTTTATGGTTTTCATTTCGTGGATATTGTAGCCATTGCTATATAAAATATTTGAAACAAATGCAATTATCCCTTTTTGCTCACCGTAGGCCATAAATAATGTAGGTCTTTTTGCATAATATTCGATTGGATTGCCATAAATCTTATTTATAACTATGGCCCCACCACCTATGGATGATCCTTGGATGTCTATAGGATTTCTGCCATCTGGGTATTTAAAAACCATTCTTACAGTGTTTGGATGGACTTCTCCAAGGTCAGTTTCTATAAATTTATAGGAAAGTCCCGCCTCTTTTGCATATTCAAAGGCATTTATTATCCTATCATCTTCTGGCCCATAGCCTAGGACACCACCTACTAGGGCCCTATTTGTACCATGCCCCTTATAGGTTTTGGCAAATGATCCATGTAAGTAAAAATCTACTTCATTAAAGCCTGGATCTACCATTCTTCTTGCTACATTTGCAATTTTTGCCGCACCTGCTGTGTGCGATGAGCTTGGACCGACCATAACTGGTCCTATAATGTCAAAAATTGAAGCATTTACTGCCATATTTACTCCTTATCTACTAAAAAATATAAGCTAGCACAAAATAATATGCTAGCTTTTCTCTTTTTCAAAGGCTAACCCTATTATTTTGGGTCATTAATAACTGGTATTGGTTTCCAATTTTTCTTGCCTAAGATTACTTTATTATAAAATTTATCTACTGCAGTTGCAATAGCTACATCACCAGAAATATTAGCAGCTGTACCAAAGGAATCTTGGGTCAAGTAAAGGGAAATTAGTAAAGTTGCCATGGTTGATTCTGGAGAAATACCTACTATTGGTAAAAATGGTAAGGCACTCATTACAGCCCCGCCTGGTGCACCAGGTGCTGCTACCATTGCAATACCCAAAGTTACAATTAGTGAAAGCATCAATCCATATGAATGTGGCAAATTATACATATAAAGGATTGTAAAAATACATCCTGTTAATGTTATCATACTCCCTGGCAGGTGAACTGTCGCCCCCAATGGCACAACAAATTCGGCAATTTCTGAGCTGACCCCATTATTTTTTGCACATTCTAGGTTTACCGGAATAGTAGCTGCTGACGATTGGGTTCCAACCGCTGTCATATATCCTTTGATTTCATTTTTTATCATTGCAAAAGGATTTTTGCCTGTGTATGATCCTGCAATTACAAACATTATAGTTACATATAATAAATGTAGGATTACTATGCAGATAAATATTTTCCAGAATATGCTAAGGACTGCAAACACTGAACCGGTATGGCTCATTTCTGCAAAGTTTCCAAAAATAAAAAATGGTAATACTGGAATAATAGCTACTTCTAAGACCTTGGTAATAATTGCATTAAATTCTGAAACAGCCTTGTATAATACTTCTCCGCTATTATTTTTTCTAAGCCAAGAAATAGAAATCCCCATCATAAAAGCAAAAATCAAGGCACTTGTTACATCAAAAAAAGGTGTAATTGGCACTTTAAAATATGGTTCTAGACCATCTTTTTGAGAAGCAATTATCGAATCAACTTGGGCAGGGCTAATAAATTTTGGAAAAATATTGCTTGCCATAAGATATGATAAGCTTCCTGCAACTAGGGTTGAAATATAAGCAATTAAGACCGTAATTGCTAGCAATTTTCCAGCACCCTCTCCCAAATCAGAAATCCCCTTTGTAACAAAGGCTAAAATCATAAGTGGGATGATAAATGATAAAAATGATCCAAATATCTTTGAAAAAGTAACTGCTACCCTAACAAGCTCTACTGGCAAAAACCTACCGGCCAATATACCAAGAGCAATGGCTATGATTAGTTTTGGCACTAATCCAATGTTTTTAAAACGTCCCATAAAAATCTCCTGTGAATAAATTTATTGTATGTATATCATTACAAGCTTATTATAACATGCAAAGATATAAAAAGAAAATATAATCACAATAATTTTTAAAACGTTAATATAGTCTAGCAAACTTTCTCAGTATTTTTCAATCTTAATTAAATAAAGTAATAATGTGATAAATTTATAGCAATCTTAGGCAAATTAAAACCGCTGGAAATTTCCAACGGTTTTTTTATGCTTGTTAATTATTTGCAAGTACCGCCTTTTTGGTATCGTTCTTCGATTACATCCCAGTTTACAACTTTCCACCATTCTTCTAGGTATTTTGGTCTAGCGTTTTGGTAGTCTAGGTAATAAGCGTGTTCCCAAACGTCATTACCTAGGATGCCTTGTTTACCTTCTAGGATTGGATTGTCTTGATTTTTTGTAGAGATGATTTCTAATTCTCCATCATTTAGAACTAACCATGCCCAACCTGAACCGAATTGTCCTTTTCCTGCTGCTTCAAATTCTTTTTTGAATTCTTCAAATGAACCGAATTTTTTATCGATTGCTTCTTTTAATTCACCAACTGGTTCGCTAGATCCACCTGGTTTCATTGTATTCCAGAATAGGTTGTGGTTTAAAACTCCGCCAAGGTTGTTGATAAGTTTTTGTTTTTTATCAGCATCATCTGTAATATCATCGATTGCTTTTAGTAGGCATTTTGGACATTTTTTTTCTTCATATCCTGTTCCTTCTAAAAGTTCATTAGCTGTATTAACATAAGACTTATGGTGTTTATCATGGTGGAATGTCATTGTTTCCTTTGATATAACTGGCTCTAGGGCGTCATATTCATAAGGTAATTCCATTAATTCTAACATAAAATCCCTCCTATTGGGTTATTTTTCATTTTTTCGTTTAGCTACTTGCCAACTTATTTTTATTATACCCAATAATGATTATTGTTATCAACTATTGTTTGTAAAATTAAAAAGCACCCTATTTGGATGCTTTTGATGACTCGATGGCCATTTTTATATTTTCTTTTAATTTAGCTTGTTGGTCTTCAGAAACTAGGGTTCCTTCGATTGGGTCACCTATAATATTTCCGTTTTTATCAACTACGATTGTTGTTGGGTAGACAAAGATGCCTTCTAGATATTCTTTCATATCTCCCTCATAGTCTACTGCAAGGGCCTTATAAGTCGGTTTTTTATCTTTTATGATTCTTTCATAGGCTTCTTTTGTAGACTCATCGTAATTTACATCTGTACACATTGATACAAAATCAACGCCATCTTCTTTTTTAAGTTCATCTGCCAAGTCATTTACTTCATCCATTTCTTCTATGCACGCTGAACAGCCTGTAAACCAAAGATTGATTACAGTTGCATCATTTTTTGCAATATCTTCCTTGCTATATGGATTGCCGTCTTGGTCTTTTGCTGTGAAATTTGGAAGCATTTTTTTATCTGCCATTTTTGTTGGATCTGTTTCTTCCATGGTCATATCTTTTTCATCTTTTGCTTCTTCTTTGTCAGCTTCTGGCATTTCTTTTTCATCTGCCTTTTGATCTTCATTTTTCATTTCGTCTTTGTTTTGCTCAGACATTTCAGTTTTTGTTTCATTTTTCATTTTTTCATCACTTGCTTGCTGGCTATTGTTTTGGCAAGCTGCTAGGGTTAAGCCTAGCATAATGATTGTATAAATATTATTTGCTTTTCTCATTTTCGCTCCTTTGTATAAAAGAGGAAGATATGGCTTTTGTCGGACAAGCTTTTGTACATTCATGACACCTAATACACTCTAAGTGTGCATTATTTTTTCTTATATCTACATCCATTTTGCAGACTTTTTCGCATTTGCCGCAGTCGATGCATTTATTTTTATTCACATCCATTTGATAAAATGAATATTTATTAAAAAATGAATAAAATGCACCCAGTGGGCAAATCCACTTACAAAATGGCCTATAAAATAAAATCGATAATATTATTGTCGCAACAAGTATCCCTAGCTTTAGGTTAAATAGATTTCCTAAGGCTAGCCTTAATGAAGGAGATTTAATCGCAAGAGGAATGGCTCCCTCGATTATTCCTTGTGGGCAGATATATTTGCAAAAATAGGGAGGAATTACTTCATATCTGCCTCTCATCACAAATGATAAGGCTATTATCAGGGAAAATAATATTATATATTTTATATATCTTAGGGGTTTTAACTTTTTGGTGGAGAGTTTTTTGCTAGGTATTTTGTGTAGTAAATCTTGGAACCATCCCATGGGACAGAAGAAACCACAGATGAGACGGCCAACCATTACTCCAAAAAATGCCATCATGCCAAAAACGTAATATGAAAACTTATATTTTTTTGACCCCATGACTGCTTGCATAGAACCTATTGGACATGATCCTGCTGCTCCTGGGCAGGAATAGCAATTAAGTCCTGGCAAGCATAATTTTTTTGTGCTTCCGCTGTAAATTTTGCCCTTAAAAAAGTTTGGTATATGGAAATTATAGGCCAAGGCGGTTAGGGCTTGAATTGTGTTGCGGCTGAGATTTTTTATCCTATCCAATGCCTATACACTCCAAACACAGGTTGATTGCCTTGGTAAATACACTATTGACTTCACCCCTATAAGCTCCATATACCACAAAGCTTATAGAAAGTACTAGTAAGATTTTGCTAATTATTTTTTTGTCCATTTCTATCATATCTTTACCTCGTAAATAATAATAGCAAATTAAATGTTAATTTTCTGTTAAGAATGAAATAATAAATTTACTGCCTGATGGATTGTTATCTAAAACCTTGATTTCAGCACCAAGTGAATCTACGATTTGCTTAGAAAGTGCAAGTCCTATACCAAATCCTTCCCCAGATCTAGAATTGTCTGCCTGGTAGAAAAGATCAAAAATTCTTTCTTTTTGCTCATCGGTCATACCAATGCCAGTATCTGCAATTTCAATTATTGTGCGATTTTTTTCCTTTTTTGTGATTATATCTATAGATCCATATTCCTTGTTATATTTGATAGAATTTTCGATGATATTAAATAAAAGTCTTTGAAGAAGGGCATCATCTGTTTGGATACACAAATCTTCATCTTTAATAAAGTTTACAATTAAATTTTTGCTGGCAATCCTATCTTCTAGGTCAAATAAAATTTCCTCAATTAGAGTTCCCAGATATACTTCAGTGATATTTAACTCTTGGTTTTTTGAAAACATCAAAACAGATTCTATTAAGCTTTTTAGTTTTTCAATATTTTGGTCAATTTTTTCTATAAAAATAGCTTGGTCTGGGCTAATATTTTTTCTTTTATAAACATCAACTTGGGCCTTCATAACTGCAACCGGAGTGCGCAATTCGTGGGCGACATTGGCTGAAAAATCTTTTTGCTTTCTATAGTCCCTATAAATTCTTGCCATTAATTGGTTAAAGTTTTTTGATAGGTCAACAATTTCACTTGACCCATCT
The DNA here is from genome assembly GCF_946893725.1 of Anaerococcus sp. Marseille-Q5996. Classification (GTDB taxonomy): domain Bacteria; phylum Bacillota; class Clostridia; order Tissierellales; family Peptoniphilaceae; genus Anaerococcus; species Anaerococcus martiniensis. The sequence goes on from NZ_CAMPPE010000005.1 coordinate 145,465, forward strand.
TCGATTAATAGTTTTTCTGAAAAAGTTTCTGGTTTATTTATGTCAATTTTTGCAATATTTTGCTGTAATTTTTTGAGTGGCTCTAATATTTTTGAAATAATGAGGGCAAAAATTAAGGAGCCTATTATAATTACAATGCCAGTTACTACTATTGTATAAATCCTAAAATCTGCTGTAGATTGCAGGTGGGCATTATTTACAGTTACAACCACAGAATTGCTGTAAGATGGCATATATTTTTCAATTTGCCTTAGCATTTGTTCAGTCATTTGGATTTGTTTTTGGTTAATCATGTAGTTTGTAATGCTAATCATGGCTATAAAAATAATGACAACCGCAGTAATTAGCTTAAAAACTATGGATTTGTAGACCTTATCAGCTTTCATAAATCCTATAACCCTTGCCAATTACATTTTGAATCTTGTTTTCACCGCTTAGTTCCTTAATTTTCTTCCTTAAAGATGACATATGAACTCGAACTGAATTTGAAAAACTATCAGCATTTGAATCCCAAACATGGTCAATCAGCTCTTCGCTGGATACAAATCTCTCCTTATTCAAAAATAAATATTCCAAAATTCCAGTCTCTTTTTGGGTTAAATTTATTTTTTGATTATCAACAAAGGCCTCGCGGCTGGCTGTGTCAAATTTCATATTTCCAGCTTCTAGAATTGTTGATTCAGTTACAGATTTACGACGTAAAAGTGCTCGCATACGGGCATCAAGTTCCTTTAAATCAAAGGGCTTTACCATATAATCATTGGCTCCAAAATCTAAACCCTTGACCCTATCGTCAATGTCAGACCTTGCAGTGAGCATAATTATATTTACTTCTTGGTTAAATTTCCTAATTTCATCAAGGACTTCGAATCCATCTTTTTTTGGCAAATTTATATCAAGGATTACAATATCATAATTTTCTATATAAGCCATTTCAATGGCCTGATCGCCATCACTAGCCTTATCAACCGCATAACCATACATGGTTAGGCCTTCTTCTAGTAAATTTATTAAATCTAAATCATCTTCTACGACTAAAACACGCATAATTACCTCCATTTTAATATGATTATAGCACATGGATGGGTTAATTTTTGGTAAAGAAAATTATTTTAAAGGCTAATCTAAAAACCTTTCTAAATTTTATAATTAAATAATTATAGATTTTTTTAAATAATATTTGACTTTATTATTCTAAAGAGTTATAATTTCATTAAATAAAAAATTAAAAGAGGTCGCAAAATGCATGTTTCAAATCTTCATATAGTTTTCATTATCAATATTATTATATAAGAGGCTAATTTTATAGGTTATTTTTATTCATAAAATAATTAATAGAATTGGTCCTATTTGCGCTTTTAAAAAACATGAATGGGACCTCTTTAAGACTCTCATTCAAATTGAATGGGAGTTTTTTTATTTTATTTAGGAGGAATTAATATGGAAAGTAAGAGGATATTTGAGTCATCAAATAGCGTAGAGAAAGTTAGTTTTAGAAATGTAATGAGAGTCGCGGGTGCGGTTATTGCCTTTTTGATTGGATCTGGTTTTGCATCTGGTCAGGAAGTTTTTCAATTTTTAACCGTTTATGGATATAGGGGCTTAATTGGGTCATTAATTGCAATGGTTCTTTGCTGCTGTGTAGCTGGAATTTTAATGTCTTATGGGTATAGAACTAAAGATAATGAAAATTCTAGTCCCTACTTTCATTACTTGGGCAAGTATTTTGGTAAATTTATGACCTATTATACTCCCTTTTTTGCATTTTTAATTTTGATAGTAATGGTTTCTGGGACAGGAGCTACTCTAAAACAATATTTTGGTCTAGATCCTAGACTTGGAACAGTGGCTATGGCTATTATTATAAGCTTGGTCGCCCTACTTGGTTTAACAAAGGTGGTAGATGTAATTTCTTTGATAGGTCCTGGCCTTATAATTTTTACATTGACAATTGCAATTTATACTTTAATTACAAATCCAGGTGATTTTGCATCTGCAGACCAGGTTTTAAGTAATCTAAAGGATGTACCTTATGGGGCTGGCAATTCGCGATCATATTGGTTGTTGGCTGCAGTTTTATTTGTTGCTTACAATATAGTTGCAGGTGTTCCTTTTATTGTCGAACTTGGATCAAAAGAAGTTACTAGCAATAAGGAAGCTTGGATTGGCGGAATTGTTGGTGGAGTTGGACTTATGTCAGCAGCACTTGCCCTAAATTTAGCAATGCTTGGCCATGTTGAAGAGTTGGTAAATGCTGAAGTGCCAGTTATAACTTTAGCTCAAAAAATGAGTCCTGCCGTAAGTTTTATATTTGTTATAATTTTATTAGCGGGCATATTTTCAACATCTGTTCCCATGCTTTTGACAGTAACAAATACATTAACGAAAGAAAATACCAAAAAATCCACAAAAAATATGCTAATAATCCTAGTTGCCTTCCTAGCCCTAGTCGGTGGACAATTACCCTTTGGCAAGCTAGTAGGTTTAGTATATCCATTTACAGGATATTTTGGTATAGCAATGATAGTTTTATTTATAGTAAAAGAGTTTAAAGAAAGAAAAGAAAGAGAATAAAGGAGAAAATCAAATGGAAAATTTAAGAAATAATGAAAAATCTGTGGAAATGGTAAAAAAATCTGACCAAGTCTATGCTAGCGCTGGTCAAATCCGCTATTTTGATATATGCCTAGATTCTGCCAAGGGAGCTATCCTTAAAGATATGGATGGAAATGAATACATTGACCTATTAGCAACCGCCTCTGCAATGAATGTCGGCCACTCCCACCCAAAGGTTTTAGCAGCTATGAAAGAGCAAATGGAAAGATTATTGCACTACACACCAGCCTACTTTTATAATCCAAAGGTTGAAGAATTGGCCAGAAAATTAATCGAATCCACACCAGGAGACTTTGAAAAAAGGGTTATATTTGGTAATTCTGGATCAGATTCCAATGATGCGATGATGAAATTTTCTAGGGCCTACACAGGAAAACAAACAATAGTATCATTTACCGGATCCTACCACGGATCTACATATGGTTCTATGACCCTATCAGCAGTTAGCTTAAATATGAGAAGAAAGATGACTCCCCTTGTTTCAGGGGTCGAGTATATGCCTTTTCCAAATACCTACGACAGAAGAGAAAATGAAAGCGAAACAGAATTTGTAGACAGATATTGGCAGTATTTTGAAGACGCACTAAATACCTATCTGCCAGCAGATGAAATAGCAGGTGTAATAATAGAGCCAATCCAAGGTGATGGAGGATTTTTAAAGGCCCCACAAGAATATATGGATAGGTTATATAAATTTACAAGAGAAAATAATATCGTATTTGCAGTAGATGAAGTAAACCAAGGTCTAGGCAGATCTGGAAAAATGTGGTCAATAGAACACTTCAACATAGAACCAGATATATTAACCACTGCCAAATCCCTTGCATCAGGCATGCCTCTTTCAGCAATTGTCGGAAGAAAAGAAATAATGGATAGCCTAGAAGCACCAGCCCATGTATTTACAACCGCTGGAAATCCTGTTTGCTGTGCAGCTGCCCTTGCAAGTTTTGATGTAATAGAAGAAGAAAATCTAATAGAAAAATCTAGAAAAGACGGAGAATATGTAAGAGAACGCTTTGAAAAAATGCAAGAAAAATATCCAATAATAGGCGATGTCAGAATATATGGCCTAAACGGTGGAATCGAACTAGTTAAAGACCAAAAAACCAAGGAAGCAGACTCAGAAAGTGCATCAAAATTAATCACATATTTAAAAGACAATGGAGTCTTAATGATAACAGTAAAGGGAAATGTTTTAAGATTCCAACCGCCACTAGTAATAACAAGAGATCAAATAGACAAGGCCCTAGATACCATAGAAAATGGACTTTCTGAGCTTGAAAAAGGAAATCTAAAGCTAGATGATGATAAAAAAATAGGCTGGTAAAATAAAAAGTAAAATGAAATATTTAAACTCAAAAGGACTAGGTTATGGTTAACCTAGTCCTTTTTGAAGACTTTGGCAAAATATAACTTAAATTAATCCTATACCACGAATTATCCTAGGACTTTAATTCTTTTCAGGCAGGTATTTCCAATATTTTTTTGGCATATTTGCTTGCATTAATTTTTCATTCTTTCGCTCATCTATGCCAATCGCTTCATAAAAGCCTCGCCATGCGTCCTTAAAAATTGCTTCTTTATCGCTATCTTCTGCATTCATTTCCAAGATTTCAACTTCCTCATATTTTCCAAACTCACAAAGGCTTGCTTTTTGACGGTTTTTGTCAAAAATTATAAATTTTTCAGCCGGCATTCTTTTTAAAAAGTGCTGGGTGATGTGGAGCAAAACATCATTTTCAGGTGTGATTTCTGCTAAGAGATAATTATCCTGAATTTCTCTAAATCTTGTAAAGCCCTTGTAAACATGGACTTCATGGTTAAATTTGTGGACTATCCTATTAAATAAAACTGCAGATTTTTTGGCAGATCCTAGGTAGGCATTTCCAAAAACTAGGCATGATTTGGTCGTTACTGCAATTATTTCTTCTTTTTTAGGGTGTATAGATTTAAAAACCTTAAAGCAATTTGCTAAAAATTCCTCACCAATATTCTCTCTAATGCTTGTAATCACTCGCTCAGACTTTGCTAGGTCAGTTTCAATTAGCTCACTTTCCAAAAAATTTACCTGCTTACTTTCAGTTTTTATTTCGCAGCTAGCAATTTCCTTGTATTTTTCAAATATAACTGTAAAAAGCCCGTCTAGGGTCCCGTCGTAATAATAAATCATCTTAACCCACATCAAACATTGAAAGTTGCTGGTAATTTTTTGTATCTGGTGCACTCATCAAAACTTTTAGGTCATTTTTATCCCTAAATTTTAGCCCCCTATAAACTCCATTTACCAAAATAAAATGTTTAGCTCTTTTGGTTGAAATTTTAAGAGCCCTTAGGCTATCATAAGTTAGTTTTCTAAATTGTCTGGCCTCGATGATGCGATTTGCATAAGTCCTCCCAAATCCAGGTACCTTCATCAACTCAAAATATGAAGCTGTATTTATTTCAATCGGAAATCTTTCTATATTATTTATGGCCCAATTGCTCTTTGGATCTATTGATAAATCAAAGTTTGCATCATTTTTAGAAAGTAAATCATCAGCCTTAAAGCTATATCCTCGCATCAAAAAATCTGCTTGATAAAGTCTGTGTTCTCTTAAAAGCGGAGCTTTGTCAATGCCTTGGGTAAACTTTGATTTTACAACCGGTACAAATCCTGAATAATATACACGTTTTAAGGCATAATCACTGTATAATTTTTCACTAGTTTTTATAATCTCAAGGTCAGATTCACGGCCTGCACCAATAATCATTTGAGTTGTTTGGCCAGCTGGCAAAAACTTTGGAATATGGGCAAATTTCTTCCTATCTTCCCCATAAACCATCATTTCATTTTTCACATCACCCATGGGCCTTGTTATATCTGCGATTTTTTTCTCAGGTGCTAAAATTGACAGTGCCTTTTGGCTAGGCAGTTCAATATTTATGGACATCCTGTCAACCAAAAGCCCCATTTTTTTGACCAAATCTTGACTAGATCCAGGTATGGCTTTCATGTGAATATATCCATTAAAATTGTATTTATATCGCAAAATCTCTGCAACTTTAACCAATCTTTCCATGGTATAATCTGGATTTTTTATTATACCAGATGATAAAAATAATCCCTCTATGTAATTTCTACGATAAAAATTCATAGTAAGATTAGCCACTTCCTCAGGGCTAAAAGTTGCCCTCTGAGTGTCATTTTCCCTACGATTTATGCAGTATTCACAATTATATATGCAGCCATTGGTCATAAGGATTTTTAAAAGTGAAATACACCTACCATCTTCAGAATAAGAATGGCATATCCCACCCATTGACCCATTACCAAGGCCATTATTTTTATTTTTCCTATTAGATCCGCTAGATGAACAAGAAACATCATACTTAGCCGCATCCGCAAGAATCTCTAATTTTTCTCTAATATCCATAGTAATTCCTCAAAATATTTTCACTAATGGAATCTCTCGTGTGGTAAAACTTATTATACCATATAGGTCACTTATTGTCTATAAGGATTTTTTAATAAGTAAATTAAAAAACGAGCTCATATAAGCTCGTTTCTTAAAGAGATTTTTCTTTTTGGGGATCATTTTAAGTATTCAAGCAGTTGCTTAATATCTTCCACAACTATATCTTCTTTGCCTTCATAAGTTGCATTGTACTCAAGAACTATATCTGCATCTGGTGTATATTTTTTGTATAAATTTACAAAATCTTTTAATTCATCGTAATCTTTCGATACACTTAAATGTTGATCATGAAGTCCGTCATTTGTATGGATATGATAGGAAACAATTTTGTCTGAAAGTTTTTCAATCACATTTTCTAAATTCCAGCCATTAGCTTTTACATGACCAATATCTATTAGTGCATTTTCTTCCCTAATTCTTAGAGTTTCTATAAATTCTTCTTCATCAAATAGCGAATTTTTTTTTACTCCTGCATTTTCTATTACTAATGGTGTTTGAGACCAGCCCTTAATTTCATCCAAGTTTTCAAAGGCATTTTTTATCATTTCTTCTTTGCCCTCTATAGTTTTATTGTTGGTATGGAAAACTATATATTTAGGATTAAGTAATTTGTCAAATTCTAATGATTGCTTATAAAGTTCAATAGTTCTATTATACAAGTCGCTTCCTTTAGGAGCACTGTGGTCTGTTTCTAAATATGGTCCATGAAAAGTGATAGAATATTCTTTTAACTTTTCTATATTATCATTAACTTCGCTAACGAAATCTTCTGAATTATTGAAAATAAATAATTCAATTCCTACTTGATTTTTATCAAAATGATCTAGGATTTTTGTTACATTCATGACACTTTCTGGTTTGTACATATTTGTGCTTATATAAATCATCTTATCTCCTTGTAATGTTTTCCTGACTATCATAGTCAAATAGATTAATAGATTTTTCTGGAAAAGCTATATTTATTTCATCTCCCTCTCTTATTGAGTGATTCTCTGATGTAAGACATGCAGTTGCATCAGCCAAGTCAAAATAATAAGCAGTTATGGAACCTAGGTTTTCAAGATATTTTACCTTAACTCTTAAACTGTTCTCTGTGTCAGATTCTACTAATTTTATGTTTTCTGGTCTAATTCCTAGGTAATATTTTTTATTAGGAGTTGTATCAATTGATGGTAACAATTCTTCTTTTACTTTAATTCTACGTTCTTGATCAAAAATTAAATCTCCCCCATCGAAAGATACTAGGAATACATTCATTGGAGGCGAACCGATAAATTTAGCAGTAAATACATTAGACGGATTGTAATAAATTTCGTCTGGACTTCCAACCATTTGAATTTGACCAGCATTCATTAAAACAATTTTTTGAGCAACTGTCATCGCTTCCACTTGGTCATGAGTTACATAAACAAATGTCATGTTAAAGTTATCATGAAGTCTGACTAATTCACGACGTGCTTGAAGCCTTAGTTGAGCATCTAAGTTTGAAAGTGGTTCATCCAATAAAAGATATGATGAGTTTTTAGCAACTGCACGTGCAAGTGCAACTCTCTGTCTTTGACCACCAGATAATTGATTTGGTTTTCTATCGCTATATTCTTCTAGAGCTAGCATATCCAAAACATTTTTTAACCTACGTTCAATTTCACTTTTATCAACTTTATTAGCTTTTAGACCATAAGTTATATTTTCTTTTACAGTCATATGAGGATACAGGGCATAATTTTGAAAAACCATGGAAACGTCGCGATCACCAGGAGCTACATCATTAACTACTCTATCATTCATGATTAATTTCCCGCCTGAAATTTCTTCAAGACCTGCAATCATTCTTAGAGTAGTTGATTTTCCACAGCCTGATGGACCAAGTAATATTACTCTTTCACCTGGTTCTACTTTTAGATTTAGATGGGGTATTACTACATTGTCCCCATATCTTTTTTCTACATTATCAAATATAATTTCTTTCATCTATTTTACTCCTGAACTTGCATAGGTTCCTATAATATATCTTTGGAAAATTAGATATAGAACAATTGGTAAACTCATAGTAATAACTGACACTGCCATTGCAATAGGAAAATCAGTTCCTCCTTCTGCAGACATAAACATTTGTAAAGCAAGTGGCAGAGTAAAATTATCACGTGATTTTAAAATCAAGGTTGGCCATACAAATTCATTCCACGAATTTATATAAAACATTATGCCAGATGATACTACCGCTGGAGATACAATAGGAAAAATTATATCTTTCATAATATGAAAATCGGATATATTATCCATTTTTGCAGCTTCTATTAATGATTTTGGGATGGTTCTCATAGCCTGTCTTATTAGAAATATACCTGCTACATCAGCAAACTGAGGTAAAGCTACCCCTATTAATTTATCAGCTAATCCAAGTTTTGAGATCATTAGATAATTTGGAACCATTGTTACTGTAAATGGTATAAACATTGTCATAAGCATTAGAAAATAGATAATATTTTTACCTTTAAAATCAAAATAAACTAGACCATATGCTGCTAGTACGCTAGTTACAAGTTTAAAAATAGTAACTGTTGTTGAAATAAAAAATGAATTGCCTATTATTTTTTTTATTGGAAGTCTTTCAGCTACATATTTAAATGAATCTAATGTAGGATTTTCTGGGATAATGCCCATAATGTTATTTGCACTTTCTTGCATAGTTTTAAAAGAATTTGAAATTGCAAAAACTATTGGGAATATCATGAGTATTACGAAAATTAATAAAATTAGATGAGTTAACCATTCATTTTTAGTTTTCATAATATACTCCTTTTTCTATATATTTATATTCTAAGAATAATAAAACAGCAAAAATAAGCATAGTTATCATAGATAAAGCTGCACTTACTCCAGTTCTATAATACACAAAAGCCTCATGATATGATTGGTAAATCAAATTTGATGAAGCATAGTTTGGCCCCCCTTGAGTAACCACTTTTATCGGCGTAAATATATATTGTAGTCCTTGAACAATTGATGTAATTAGGACATAAATACCTGTTGCTGATGACATTGGTATTACAATGTCAGTAAATAATTTAAAATTACTAATTCCTTCTAGTTTTGCAGCCTCTATTACTGAAGTGTCTACTCCCAATATTCCTCCCAAAAGAACAATATAGTTATATCCAAAACTCTTCCACGAAGCTATTAATGATAGCCCTGCTATTACCCAACCATCAGTTTTTGACCAATTTGGCATAGCAAGTCCTATCTTTTTAAGAATGATTGCCACAGGTCCTGCTACTGGGTTTAGAATCCAGACAAAAAGTATTGAACCTATAACTAGTGACAATATAGAAGGCAGAAAGAATGCTTTTTTATAGAAATTTTGAAATTTACTGATCATAAAACGGGATATAAAGGCTAATATATAGGGAATGACAAAATTCATCAAAAGCATAATAATTATATAAATAAATGTATTTATAAAAATTTTTCGTAAAATTGGATCACTTAATACAAGTGTATAATTAGATAAACCTACAAATTGCTTTGTAGGTTTAATCATATTCCAATCGAAAAAACTTAAATACAAGGTATATAGAAATGGTGCGAAGACAAATACTGCAAAAGCAAGTAATGCCGGAAGCATTAATATATATGGTTTAAGTTTTTTCATTTTTTACTCCATTATGCGGTTAATTTCCTCTTGAGCTTGGGTCATTGCATCTTTTGCTGATTGTTGACCGCCAAATATTTTATCTCTCATGTCAAGAAGCATTTGTTCAGCTTGTAGTCCTGCATCACCTGGGAATGAAGCCCATGGTGCTACATATGGCATTTGTTCTATAGCTGGTTTCATGAGTTCATTTCCAGCTAAGAACTCTTTAAGTCCATTTGGATCTTCATCAACACCTTTTCTTGGAGGAACATATCCAGTTCCTTCAGTCCAAGCTGCCATTGATTCTACGCTATAAAGGAACTTTTCAAATTCCCATGCAGCTGCAATCTGTTTTGGATCTTTTGCTGTGATTGCAAGCATTGATCCTCCTGCAGGTAACTTTCTTTCTTTATCTCCAAATGTTGGTGAAAGTGTTGTTTCTACTTTAAATTGAGCACCTTTTTCTACTGCAGCTCTTTTCGCTATTGTTGTGTAGTACAAAGCTATTTCTCCATTAGTAAAGGCTTGAAGACCTTCATCAAATCCAAGATGAGCTGCTGATTTATCTTCATTTAGCATATCAGCCATAAGTTGCATAGCTTCAAAGCCTTCTTCTGTTGCAAAAGCAGCTTTTGGTTTTCCGTCTTCTAGTTCAATCATTTTTCCACCATTTGATTCAATCATAGCTTGTTGAGCCCAGAAGTCAGCTGGTTCTTGCTCATAGAAACCATATTTCCCAGTTTTTTCAGTTACTATTTTTGCATATTCTCTAATTTCTTCCCAAGTTTGTGGAGTTTTGTCGCCTAGGCCAGCTTCTTGCATTAAATCTCTATTAATATATAATACAGGGTTTGATAGAGAGTATGGAATGCCTACTTGGTCTCCATTGTTGTTTACAGCTAGATCAAGAACGTTAGGTAAGAAATTTTCTGTTAAGAAGTCTTTGTCATCTGGTGCGTATTGATCGATTGCATCTTGTGGTGACACATACTCAAAGTTATTTGAGAAGTATTCAAGAAAAGCCCAACCAACTTGGACAATATCAGGTGTCTTACCAGCTGCTTGCTCAGCTTGTAAATTTTGCATTAGCCCTTTATACATATCTGGGTTAAATCTAGCTACTACTTGGATATCATCATGTTCTTCATTGAATTTGTTTACTAGTTCTTCAACAGTTGTTCCACCTTGAGTTTCGGCGTTTACATGCCAGTACTCAATTGTAGTTACCTCTCCGTTATTTTCTTTAGTAGTTTCAGATGATTCTTTATTATCTTCACTAGCTACTTCACTTGATTCTATATTATCTGTATTATTAGTTTCTACAGTTTGAGTTGTTGAATCAGAAGCGTTATCATTTGTGGTGGTTTGATTATTACCACAAGCACTAAAACTTGCTAACATAAGTATACTTAGAGCAAGATTTGATAATTTTTTTATATTGACCACATTTTTCTCCTTTATCAATTATTATGTGTACATTTTAATTATTATTTATAAATTTAGTTTCAAATCAATGTAAAATACTTGTAAAATATTTGTGCGTTAATAATAAACATAAAATAGAAAAATAAATGATAGAAATTAACTACTTTTGCATTTTTTAACCATCATAAAACTTTACCTTGAAAAATTACTAGTTAACTTTCTTTGCAAAGCGGGTATATCTTTTGTAATAATAGGTTGATAGTGCTTATCATTTGAAGGCGGAGGGTATGCTTTTACAAAAATTTAGAAATGTAGTTTTTGCTTCAATTATCGTTGCTAGCTTGGCTTCTTGCGCAAATCAAGGTGCTAATGATAATTCTATGCAAGAATCTAGTAAAAATCGTAAGAGAAGGGATTTTATATGAATTGATGATGGTTTCTGGTGAACAAAATTAAAAATTATCAATTTTAGATTTATTTTTCCTAAAAAAAGGGTAAAATAAGCTAAGGAGGATTAAAATGAAAATTAATACTTTTAACAAAACACTACTTGCAGCTTTCATGGCCGTTAGCCTTGCCGCATGTACAAACTCAGGAACTCCTGAATCAAGTGCAGCTGAAAATACAGCCGTAAGCACAGAAGCAAGCGAAGAAAATAAAGATATAATTGAAGAATCAATAACAGAAGATAGCGAAAATAACAAACCAGCAGAAGAAAAAGAGTCTGTTGACAAAAGTGAAGAAGAAACTGAAAACAAAGACTCACAAACTGCAGATAAAAAGGAAGAAAAAGATTCAACAATTGATGTAAAAAAAGAAGAAGAAGCCCAAGCATCAAATAAAGAGCAAAGCCAAGAAAATAATGACATCAAATACGAAGAACGTGATGGACTATATTTCTCTACTCTGGCAGCATCAAAAAATGGAGAGCGTGACGAAGAATTCAATTCTCCATATCTTGCAAATCTAAAAATTGAAGGCGACACTCTAACTGTTGAAGGAACTATTGACTATTTGGTAAATCCAGAAGATTTTGAAAGTGCTGAAAAATATGAAAATGCAGCTTACAATTTCAAGCTTAGCGATAATGTAACCCTTCAAGCTGTTGGTGGACTTGCAGAACCAGAATACTTCTCAAAAGAAGAATTCGTTGAATATTACCAAAAAGTTAAAGATTCAGGCCTAGCCCTAAAAATCGACGTTGAAAATGGAATAGTAACAACAGTTTCATTTGCTTCATAAAATAAAGCTCTTAAAGGTGATGTAGAAATACATCGCCTTTTTCTATGCCTATTTTAGTGAAAATTAAAATCATTGCTTTAAAAAAATTAATCCGGGTATAGAAATAATAAGTTTATACATTAAAGTATATAGCATATAATTAACATATTACTTTATCTTTTAATATTCCTATCAAAAATGGAAGGAGGAAAATATGAAAAACAAAATAAAGTTGGCCTTACTACTTGGATTATCACTTAGCTTTTTAGGAGCATGTAACAATCAAGATACATCTTCAAATCCAGATATAAAAAATGAATCGACTGTCTCAGAATCCGAAAATGAAGTAACTGATAAAAGGGAAAAAATTACTGAAAATAAAGAATCCAATCAAGTTTCCAAAGATAAAGAAAAAGAAGAAGTTGATAATAAAGACTTAAAAACTTCGGAAGAAAAGCAAGATGAAGAAAATGATGAAAATCAGTTAGATCAAGCATCCATAGACAAAGACAAGTTATTCGAAGAAATCAAAAACGAAAATGATAAAGTAATAAAAGTTCATATGCAGACAAATATAGAAGATACCTATCCAGATAGAAAAGAAAATGCAAGCTTTATTGCAGATCCAGTTTATGATGAAAATCAAAATATTATAAAGGGTGATACTAAAAAAGAATTGAGCAACGGCTACCTACAAGAAATAAAATTTGTTGAAAATGATGATAGCCGTGCCATGATTTTAGAAAGACAACCAGGAGAAGAAGAAACAAGTGTTTCAGATGTCAAAATTGAATCCTATGACATAAAACCAGACTACCACCGCCTAGTCCAAGCTATAATGGATATGAAAGATGAGCTAGAAGTTAGTGAGAATGCTGATTTTTACAAATTAGAGATTAAAGATAAGGCTATGGATATAATTAAATATGTCCAAGAAGAATATATAATTAATGTAAGTGATCTTGATCAAGATCAAATTGAAAAAACTATAGAAGTTGAAATAGACAAAGAAACAAAGCTACTCAAAAAATTTGCCCTAGGTCTTAAACCAAAAGTTAAAGAACTAGAAGGCAACAAGCTTACAGCAGAAACAACCCTAAGTGACCATGAATTAGGAAATTAAAAAAGAGTCCCAAATGGGATTCTTTTTTAATTTATCCACCAAGAATAGAAGAAAAGGCTAATTGATAACCCGCTCTAATAGCTAGATTTATAGAATTAACATGAGAAAACTGACTAGTATATATAACTGTAATGTCAGGATTTTCTTTTTGTGTTAGTACTGCTAAATTATTTATCAAAATTGGAGTAACTTCTCTGTATTTAGGAGAAAAATCAAACTTCTCAACACCAATATCCCACAAATATTTTGAATTTCGACTTGCCCCAGCAATAGCAATCAGCTTTTCACCATCATAATATGATAGGACAAGCTGGTCATCAAATATCTCCTCATCAAATGAAAAGGCAAATTTAACTAAACCCTTAAATTTATTATAATCCTTTTTATCAATTCTTTTAAATTCATAATCACTTTCAAACTTTGCAAAACTTGGCCTAGGAGCCATAATAGGACCCATATTATTTAAAGACATATCATACTTTTTCAAAATATTTTGTAGTTTAAAAATATTGTCCATTTCCATAAACCATGCAGCTGGGAAATCAAAATAAGTTTCTTCTAATTCATCCAATAATCTTTTGCTAGAAGAACGAACCAATAAGGAATTACCAACACAATTAATAGCAAGTTTATCTTGGTTGCAATACAAAAAATCAGCGTTGGACTCATTATAAATAAAGTGATTTTTCCCATCAAGTAAGACTTCAATCTTATTGTCAAAATCATTTTCTAATTGTCTTACTAGATTTAAATCCATATAAGCCTCCCTTTTTTTATGCCTGCAACAAGCTAAAATCTACTACATTTAAATATTTTTAATAAAATTAATTTCACTTTTAATATCGTACACATTTTAGAAAAAATAATCCAGACAAGCTTGGCTTATCTGGATTATCTTTGTTTTATTTTGATAATTCTAAAACTTGACTTTCTGGCATATCGTGCTCATAATTCCATGGGTCTTTTGATTCTGCATATCTAATAAATATAGAAATAAGAGCAAAGGCTGCTAGTAATTGGATTCCATAAGGGATAAATCCTTATTAGTGTGTTTGATTTTAGATTATACAAATAGGTGTGATAAACCCAGGTATTTATAAACTATAGTATTTTTATAGTTAAGGGGCTTCAATTATTAGATATGTTAACCGTCAATTTACTTTGTGTCTAATCTTAATAATATAGCATTAATTGCAACTATGACTGTTGACGCAGACATTAGAATTGCTCCTACTGCTGGACTTAATGTGAAGCCAATAGGGGCCAAAATTCCCGCAGCTAGAGGGATAGCTATAAAGTTATAGCCGGCTCCCCAAAAGAGGTTTTGTTTCATTTTACGAGTTGTTTTGTGTGCTAATTCAATGAATGATTCAATATCTCCTGGATCAGATTGAGTCAAGATGACATCAGCTGAATCCAGTGCCACTTGGGTTCCAGCACCGACAGCTATACCAACGTCTGCTAGGGCAAGAGAAGGGGCATCATTGACACCGTCACCTACCATGATAACTTTTTTTCCTTCATCTTTAAGTTCTTTTACTAATTCATACTTGTCTTGTGGAGATTGATTTGCTTTATATTCAATCCCTAAATCTTCTGATACACCTAAAGCCGCTTTTTCATTATCACCTGTTGCCATAATTGGTTGTATATTGTTCTTTTTAAGAGCTTGTACTAACTCTTTACTAGTTGATTTTAATTCATCCCCTAAAGCTACAGCAGCAATGGCATCATCATTTTCTACTAAGACACTGAGAGTTGCTCCTTTTGGAATATCCATATCCAGATTACGTCCGTATGCTTTTTGGCTGATTAATTGGTAACTATGGCCCTTGGCTTTACCTTCTACCCCAGCACCTGAGATCACATCAATCGAATCAAATGATACTGGACGTATATCTTGCTCTTCAGCGAAACTTATAATTGACTGAGCAATTGGGTGACTAGATCCTCCTTCAATACCTGCCAATAAGGCTATTATTTCTTCTTTTGTATATTTGTCATTAAAAAATTCAACATCTAATACTTTAAACTCACCAGTTGTTAAAGTACCTGTTTTATCTAAAATCATCACATCTGCATCTTGAGCTATTTCTAAGGATTCTCGGTCTTTTACTAGTAAACCACGGCTAGCTCCTAAGCTTGTGCTACGGGCGGTTACCAATGGAATAGCAAGACCCAATGCGTGCGGACAAGCTATAACTAATGTTGTGATAGCAAATTTTACTGCCGTTGGAATATCCGCTATAAGCATCCATACTACAAATGAAATTAACGCAACTATCACCGCAATATAGAATAGCCAGCCCGCAACTTTTTGTGCAATATTTTCTGCCCTGGAAGGCTGACTTTGAGCTTGGCTGATTAAATCTTGTACTTGAGAGATAAAGGACTTATCACCTGTCTCAAGTACTTTAATATAAAGAACCCCTTCCCCATTTGTTGATCCTCCGATCACTTCATCGCCAGGTCCTTTTTTAATTGACTTAGATTCCCCAGTCAAAAGAGCTTCATTTAGACGTGATTCTCCGCGCTCGATAGTTCCATCTGCCGGCACATTTTCTCCGGCTTGAACACGAATTAAATCACCTACCTTTAAGTCAGCAACTGGACGTGTTTCAATGGAATCGTCATCTAATACGACATGAGCATCTTTTGGTACTAGCTTAGCCAGTTCTTCTTGTGCATCTCCTGCTTCTCCAATAGCTTTCATCTCAATCCAGTGACCCAATAACATGATTAATAGTAATGAAGCAAATTCAAAGAAAAAATCCATCACCTGTTCACCTGTGAGGTAGCTAGCGATAACAGCATAAATACTATATAAATATGAAACACTTAAACCTAAAGAAACGAGAGCCATCATTCCAGGTTCTTTTTGTTTAAATTCGTCAACTGCCCCTTGATAGAATGGACGTCCACCATAAATAATTAATATAGTAGATAAAATAGCTACTATAATATCAGAATATGGAAAAGTAAACTGGAATGGTAGGTCAAACCCAGCCATAGGGGATAAGAGCATAATAATGATTCCTAGTGGCAATGACTTTAAGAAAAGTTCCTTAAAGTTTCCATGATGATGATGCTCATGCCCACTGTGCCCACCGTGGTCATGGCCAGCATGATGGTTGTGATGTTGATCCTTATTATGGTCTCTATGTTCTTCCGTGCTTACATTCACATGTTTTGAGTGATTCATGTCGCCGTGATTATGGTGACTATGGGACGTATGTTTGTTGTAATCCTTCATTTTTTGCTCCTTACTCTCCATGATGATTTAAATGGCATTCGCATTGTCCTTCTGGACAATTACATTCCACTTCTTCTACTGCGTTAGCTTTCTTCATCTCTAATATTTCTTCGAGTCGCTTAATATCATCAAAGCTTAAGACATGATCTTCAATGATGTTTCCTATTACATACCCGACTTTCTTTCGACAAATACGGTTAAAAATATCATCTGTATAATCTATTACGGCTTCTTTTTCTCCAATATTTGCAGTATAAATAAACTTTCTACCTTCTTGCTCCGTAGTTAGCATACCTTTTTCAACTAGTCTGCCTAAGATTGTTTTGATAGTGGATTGTGTCCAGTCCATTTTTTCTTTCAATATGGAGATAACTTTTTTACTAGTTACTCGACCATTCGCCCAAACTACGCGCATGACTTCCCATTCAGCATCCGTGATATGGATTTTAGATACTATTGTGCTCATTCACTTTCCCTCCTTAATTAATTATTGTTTACATTTGTAGACTTAGTTCTTAACATAAGTTTACCATTGTAAACTAATGATGTCAAGTACTTTTATAATATGTAATCAGTTATTATTGTCTATATTTTCTATTTCACTCAATATCAATTATAAGCTGACACTGATGTGATAACTCAAAAAAGTTATATAGGACCGATTTTCGTAGAGGGTGGAAGAGTTTTAAGTAAGCAAACAAGTTTTCGCGGACAGATGTATATTTATACTAAAAAAGACTCAGTCAAATGACTAAGTCTCTCGCTACGCTCGACCATTCCATGGAGAGCCCTCCATTAGCCGGACGGGCTAAGTTGGTGTATCCTATTAATAAAAAAGAACTAGTCAATTGACTAGTTCTCGCTTCGCTCGACCATTCCATGGAGGGTCCTCCACGAGCCGGACGGGCTAAATATTATTTGGCGATTTCTTACTCTACCGGGAGGTCACCCTCCGAATACCATCAGCGTAATGAGGCTTAACTTCTGTGTTCGGTATAGGCAAATATGCCTTGATTTGGGTCCAGGAGTTCAGACACCATCATTTGCCCCGGGAAGTAGCGCGGGAGCGCGGATAAGCCTTCGTAGAAGGCGACTTTTCGTGACAGGTGTATATTTTTTGTACTAAAAAAGACTTAGTCAAAAGACTAAGTCCAATTATTCAGCAGCTTCCTACTCTACCGGGAGGTCACCCTCCGAGTACCATCGGCGTTGCTAGGCTTAACTTCTGTGTTCGGTATGGGAACAGGTGTATCCCTAGCGCCATCGCCACTGTATTCTTGAC
>NZ_CAMPPE010000006.1 GCF_946893725.1 Anaerococcus sp. Marseille-Q5996
AGTTTTTAGTTTAATTCATAAAAGCTTTTTGATTCAAGCTCTTTTCATTTACACTGATTTTAAAATCAATGCGTGATTTAAATTTATCCTTTTCTATATAATATAGATAAGAATCATTTTCTCGGCCATTCCGTCCTGCGACCACTCCGTGGGTCTCATGATGTGGAGACACACTTTGTCATCTTCTGGCCGGACAGGCCTAATTTTTGGTTACTCAAATTAATTGCTAAAGTTTAATTACTATTTTATTGTCTCATCAAATATATATTTGATGGATGACTACCCACTTTTAGGATAAATCATCAGGTTCTTTGTCGCTTGTTAACGACAAGATATATAATACCATGGTATTTTATCCTTGTCAACACTTTTTTTAATTATTTATTACTTTTAATATTTTTTGTCCAATATTAGCCCAGGCTAACGTTTGTATTTCATCGTTTACTTCATCTGTAAATAAATTTTTATCTAGCCTTTTAATTTGCTTTTCTATGTTTTGGCTAAGTCTTTCTACATATGCTGGTATATCTTCTTTGACTGGTTTGTCTACATCATAGATTCTTGGAAGTTTTGTAAATTCTATTAGATGATTTTCTTTTATTTTATCTCCCACCAGATTATATAGCCCCTCTATTTCACTTGTTACTACTAATTTATGACAAGCTAATGCCTCTATTGCAATCAATCCTAGGGCCTCAAAGTATGATGGCAAGACAAAAATATCTGCATGTCTTAAAAGATTTGCTAATTTCATCTGATCAAGGGCATGGCAAATTACTAGTCTTGGTGAATGATTGGCTAATTCTTTCATTTTGTGGCAAGATTCTAAATCTGCATTTCCTACCATATGTAGCCTTATCTCTGGATACTTTTTTTCTAGTATTGGTAGAGTTTGTACTAGTTCAAATACACCTTTTGACTGGCTGATTTTGCCTGCATAGACAATATCAATAGTATCTTTCTTAATTTTTTCTTCTGTAGGATAAAATACTTTTTCATTGTATCCGCCACCTACGTTGTGGATTTTTTTCTCATCTACATCTAGTAAATTTATTATAGCTTCATCTTCTTGGTCAGTAACAGTAAGTACATAATCTAGATCTTTTATGTGATTTAGTCTTTTTAAAAATTTGCTGTGTTGTTTTACTTGCCTAATATCTGTACCGTGGGAAATGCCTATAACTTTTGTGTCCTTAAATATTTCTCTAACCAAGTCTGTTATTAAAAATAAGTGGTGGGATATAACCATATCTGGATTAAATTCTTTTTTTATTTCTAATAGCTTTTTTTTGAAATTGTCTAAAAGAATATCGATTTGTTCTTCTGTCATTTGGCTATAAACTGTTGAATCATATGGCATTAAATCGCTCATCCCACAAATTCTAAAGGGCATGGATTCAGTATTATAGTAAACGGGCTTTAAAATGTCTGCCTTTACTTTGTTATCATAAATTTCTTCTGTGCCAAAAACTGCAGCATTTTCTATGCCTAGATTATTTAGGCTATCTATAAGATTTGTAAAATATACTCCACTGCCGGTTTTGGCTGGAAGTTGGGTTAGTACGTGTAATATTTTCATTTTATTTGCTCCATTTGATAAATAAGCTTAATTGGATCACCAATTTTTTTGTCAAAATCGTCGTTTAATAACAAAACTTTTAGTTTTTTATTTTTGTTTTCTACAAACAATTCTATGGTGCTGCCCATGAATATGATGTCTTTTATTATGAATTCTTCACCATAATCTGAAATTTTAACTTTCTCGGGTCTTACAAATGTATTACCTATTATATTTTTTTGACCTACAAAGTCTAAGCTTTTTTTATTGGCTGGGTTGTTATAAATTCTTTGTGCCGATCCCTGATCTATGATTTTACCTTGGCTAAGAATTATAACTTCATCAGCCATCTTAAAAGCCTCGCTTTGATCGTGGGTTACAAAGATTGTTGTTAAATCAAATTCTTTGTGAATTCTTCTTATGTCTAATTGCATCTTTTCCCTGAGTTTTTGATCTAGGGCAGAAAATGGCTCATCCATCAAAAGCAATTTTGGTTTTACAACTAGGCTTCGAGCAAGCGCAACCCTTTGCTTTTCTCCACCAGAAAGAGCAGCAGGTTTTCTTTTTTCATATCCCTTTAGACCAACCATTGCAATAGTTTTATAGGCTAATTCTTTTTTCTCATTGGCATTTAATGATTTTTGATTGAATTTTAGCCCGTACATCACATTATCTAAAACAGTCATATGGGAAAATAGGCCTAGGGATTGGAAAACAGTAGAAACTTTTCTTTGGTTGGCTTCTAGCTTTGAAATGTCTTCGCCATCTAAAATTATCTCTCCCTCATGATCAACGAATCCGCCAATTGAATGAAGGATTGTGCTTTTTCCAGAACCAGAGGGTCCCAGTAGGCACAAAAATTTTCCCTTTTCTAAATTTATATTTATATTATCCAAAACCTTATTTGACCCATAATTTTTGGATAAATTTTTAATTTCTAAATACATGGGCTAACCTCTCTTTTAAGCTACCATTTCCAAAAATCCAATTAACTAATACATTAAATATAAGACATATGACCATAATTAAAAGTGCAATTACAGAACCTTCTCCATATCTTCCACTATTTATAACATCAAACATGACTAGGGTTAAAAGTTTCTTGCCTGGATAGACTAAAAAAATAATTGACCCAACTGTTGTCATAGTAGTTGTAAATGAATTTATCATAGAAATACGCAAGGATGGTTTAATATTTGGTATTATGCCGTCTTTAATTTCATAAAAAGTATTTGCACCTAGGTCTCTTAAAGAATTTATCATATCTATATCAATTGATTTCATAGCGGTATTGCCCACCCTACTTGAAAATGGCAATTGTTTAAAAAGCACATTTAAAACTACAATTGTACTTGTTCCGATAATCATAATAGGAGGAGATTTAAAATAAAGTAAGTAGCCTAAACCAAAAAATGTACCTGGAATTATATAAGGCATATTTGAGATTAAATCGATTACTTTCATAAACTTACTTTTTTTAATTATTAAATAATATCCAATAAGCATACCAATCAGAGTTCCAACAAGGGCTGAAATTAATGAATATCCTATAGATCTAAGCATGGCATCGTTAATATAATTTTTGGCACGGGATAAATTATCCAAAGAAAATACCAAAGTTCCTTTTTTCATAGTTGTAAAGGCGCTTAAGATAATTGAAAAATAAAGGCTTACTAGTAAAAGCAAGATTAAAATCCCTATAAATTTAAATAATTGATATACAAATCCCCTTCTTTGAACATGGATTTCAGAAAGACTATTTGGATTTGCTGTTGAGGATTTTTCTTTATTTAAAAAATTTACTATCAAAAAAACTATAATAATTGGAACTAAAAGCAAAACATTTAAAACACTGGCCTTGGACAAATTTCCATTTGCAATTACTTCAAAATATGATTCTAAGGCTAAGACATTAAATTTGCCTCCAATAATAGATGGTGTGGCAAAATCTGACATTGATTTAAAAAAACTAAGCAGGAAAACTGTAAAAATTCCATTTTTTAGCTGAGGTATTATTATATCCAATATTATTGAGTTGGTATCTGCACCAAGGCTCCTTGCAGAATTTATTACATCTTTTTCCATATTTTTTAGATATCCCAGCAAAATTAAGCAATTTAGAGAAATAAATGATAAAGTTTGCATAAAAATCACTCCCCACATATTGTAAGGATTTGTGGATAGATTAAGTAAATTATGAGTAATAAATCCTCGGTGTCCAAATAGGGTAATATAGCTTAAGCTTGTTACAAATGGCGGGCTGATAAGGGTTAGTAAAAGGATAAAATTAATTATTTTTCTATATTTTTTGCTAGTTAGGTATGTAAAAATAGCTAGCATTGTGGAAAGGAAACAAGAAAATATAGAAGTCAATATCCCCATTTTTAAGGAATTTGCCAAAATATTTTTATTTGCCAAAATATCTTTATAATAGCTAAAGTCAAGACTGCCTTCTATGATAAAACTTTCCTTAAATACGCTCACAAAGGGCAGTAATATAAAAAATATTACCGCCAATGCCAAAATAATTTGTATTAAAATGTCAAAAAAATTAATTGTCTTTGTTTTTTTCATAATATGTACATATAAAATAAACCAAGGCTAGGCCTTGGTATTATCTTATTCTTCGCTAGCTTTGTCTCCAGCAATTTCTTTGAATTTGTTTAAGATTTCTTCTCTTTCTGATCCAAATGTTGAAAGGTCTTGCTCGATTAGTTTATCTTTTGGTAAGCCTAAATCTAATCCTTCAATGTCTGGAACTATCAGTTGGTTTGTATCTTTTCCATCAATTTCTGCAATCATATTTTGAGCTTTTTCGCTTAGCATAAAGTCAATGAATGCTTTTGCTATGTCAGCATTTTCGCTATCTTTAAAGATTGCAACTCCTTCTGGAACCCAAGGAATTCCATCTTCTGGATAGATTACTGTTAGACCATAGTCTTCTGCTGCATCAAATGCTTTTTGGTCAACTGGGATAATTCCAATTCCAAATTCGCCTTGAGCTGTTTTTTCTTGAGGATCTTTTCCTCTTTTTGAGTAAAAGTCAATGTTGTCATTAATTTGTGAGAATAATTCCCAACCTTCTTCTTTGCCATATAGGTCTAAAAGTCCTTTAAGGGCTGCGTAGTTTGTACCAGAAATAGCTGGGTTTGACATTATAACTTCGCCTTTGTATTTTGGATCTGCTAGGTCTTTCCAAGTTTTTGGGGCTTCTAGTCCTTTTTCTTCAAGGATAGAATTATTTACTACAAATCCAACAACTGTAAGTCCTTTTGAGAAGTAGTATCCATCTTCATCTTTGTATTCTACTGGAAGTTTATCAGTCATTTCTGATTGATATTGTTCTAGTAGTTGGTCATCTTTTGCTGCCATAAATGCATCAAGACCACCACCGAACCATAAGTCAGCCATAGCTTTTCCCTCAGCTTTTGTTCTAGAAATAACTTCTCCACTTGACATTGATAAAAATTCTACACCTGCACCAGTTTCTTTGGTAAATTCATCAAATAGTGGTACATATGAGTCACTTGTTGCAACTACATTTAATGTTCTTCCTTCAAAATTTAGAGCTTCAGCTACTTCAGTTTCTTCTTCAGATGCCTCTTCTTTTTCATCTTCTGTTTCTTCTGTAGTTTCTTCTGCTTTATTCTCTTCTTCTACATTTTGCTCAACAGCTGTTTCATTTGTTTGAGATTCTTCTGTTGGTGCTTCACTAGTTCCACAAGCTGTAAGTGCAAAAAGTGCAGCAAGTGTAAAAGAAAACTTACTAATAAAATTACTTTTCATATTTCCTCCTTAATAATATTAGTAAGTTTATTATATATTATATTTATTTTTATTCAAAGATTAGATTAAATATTGGGTCTATCATTAAGATTTATATGGCAGTAGCCTGTAGGATTTTTTTCTAGATAATCTTGGTGGTAGTCTTCTGCAATCACAAAGTTTCTTAGTTTTTCCACTTCGACTTTTATTTCTTTATCTTCTTTCTCTTGTTTTTTATCTAAAAAGTTTTTAGCCATTTCTAAGTCATCTTCATTTTTAGAATAAATTCCTGTTCTGTATTGGCGACCCCTATCATTGCCTTGCTTATCAATTGAAAATGGATCGATAATGTAATATAAATATTCTAAAAGTTTTTCTAAAGATATTTTTTCATCATCGTATTTTATTTCTACTGTCTCTGCATGGTCTGTGAATTTAATTTCTTGGTAATTAGTTTGATCACTTTTACCATTTGCATAGCCTACTTCTGTATCAGCTACTCCATCAATTTCTTTAAAATATGCTTCTACTCCCCAGAAACATCCTCCTGCTAAATAGATTTCTTTGATCATTTTTTCCCCCTTAAATAATTGGTACGATTAACACTTCTTGTTCTAAAACTCTTAAGTGATGTTGAAAAGGAACTGGCTAGTAAGACTCCAAATGATATGGATCCTGCAACAACAATTGTGCTATAAAAACTAGCTATGGCCAACTCCGACTGGTTGTTTACAAAATAACTCATGGTATTATATATACCTTCTCCAGGAACAAGATTAATTATGCCTGGAATAATAAATACTGAAGCAGGATATTTTAGCCTTTTTGCAAGCATTTCTGATACAAATGTTATGCATAAGGCTGATAAGAATACTGCTATGTATTTGCTACCAGTTGAGTCAATTACAAATTTAAATACAATCCAACCCATGCCCCCATTTATAGCTGAAACCAAAAGAGTTTTCATGGGTGCTGAAAATACTATGGCAAATCCAACTGTTGACATTATTGCTGCTATAAATTGTAATAAATATGACATTTAGAATAACCTCCATATAGAAATAGGTGTAGCTACTCCAACAGCAAGAGCAATTGAAATTAAAATTGCCATAGCTGTTCCTGTTATACCACTTAAAGCATCCCCACTCATCAAATCCCTAACTGCATTTGTAAGCATAACTCCAGGTACAAATGCCATCATACCACCGATGATAAGGATATTGATACTTACTGGTGTAATTTCATTTACTAAAAGAGCTAGTAGGGAAAGTATCATCCCATAAAGAAAGTGGACAACAAAAAAGTTTATTTTTTTTCTTTCTAAAAATAAAGAAAATCTAAAGGCCAAATACCCAATCACAAAAGATGATATAGTTTCTATTATATTCCCCCCAAGCAGAATCGAATATGACCCTGCTGCGATAGTTGCTCCAAAAACTCTTAGAGGGGTTGGCATACTTTTTTCTTTTTTTATCATGGCAATTTCTTCAAGGGCTTCGTAAAGAGTAAACTTTCCAGTCGTAAAATTTCTTGAAAATGTATTTACCTTATCCACATAAAACAAATTATTACCACGGTTTCTTACCCTACGCATATTTGTGTGGATCTCGCCCTTATAAGAAAATGAAATTATAATTGTATTAAAAGTTGAAGATACATCCACATCCTTAATGGATTCCTTTGATCTGATTATTCTTTCAACAGTATCTTCTACCCTATATATTTCAGCACCATTTGCCAGCATCAAAGCCCCCGCTGATGCTGCAATTTCTGAAAGTATTACCGCTTCTTTCAGAGAAGTAATTTTTTCATTAGTCATCTTCTATCCTTTTCTAAAATTATGTTCTATAAATAACTTTGCTTATATTTTTTAATATTTTCCTCAGTCAAAAACTCATAAGCCTCATTTACCTTAGTAAACATTTCTGTTGCACCTGGATCCTTATTTATGTCTGGGTGATATTTTTTGGCAAGCTTTCTATAATTTAGCTTAACTTGGTAAATATCAGTATCTACACTAAGGCCAAGTATCTCGCAAGCTTCTTCATATTTTTCCTTAAAACCGATGTTATTTACACCAGTGTATCCAGAATATCCGCCTTGATTGTATCCTTGATTATAAGTTCTTGAATTTTGATAACCACCAAAGTTTCTAACAAATTCTTCAAAACGACGATTCATTTCTTCTTGTTGACGACGGGCTTCTTCTTCGCGCTGACGTCGACGCATTTGCTCTTGTTCATATTTATATTTATTTGAATAATCTGAAATGCTTTCGTATCCAACTTTTTGACCAGTAATCATGGTATCTGCCCTATCATACATCCATTCTGTAAGGGTGTAGTTTATGTATCTTAAAAAAGAAATAAATTTTGGTCCCAAAATCGGTATAAAAATTACCGCAAAAATAAAATACATTACTTCTTTTGGTAACAATAAAGGAATGATTGGGAAAATAAATATAGTTGAACAACCAAATACAAATATCATAAATAATAATTGTCTGATTCCTTCAAAGGTTACAACTATAACATTCATAATATTAATCAATACATTAAAAAATGTACCTAATCCTGTTGCAAGTCCGTGTAAGATTTTTCCTAAAAACTTCATAATTTTTCTCCATTCCCTAAAATTATATCAAAGTTTTCACTTTCTTTAAAATAAAAAAAGAATGGTTATAAAACCATCCTTTTTAGCCAAATAATTCTTGGTTGTTACTATTATATAGATTGTAGTAAATTCCTTTTTTATCCAAAAGTTCTTTGTGATTTCCACGTTCAACTATGCCATCATAAGTCAAAACTAAAATCTCATCTGCATTTATAATTGTAGATAGTCTGTGGGCAATTGTAATTGTTGTTCTCCCTTTGGATAAGGTTTCAAGAGATTTTTGGACAATTGCCTCGCTCTTATTATCTAAAGCACTTGTTGCCTCATCTAAAATAAGAATAGGTGGATTTTTAAGAAATACTCTGGCAATAGAAATTCTTTGTTTTTGGCCACCAGATAATTTTACTCCACGTTCACCTATATGAGTATCCATGCCCATTGGCAAGTCTTTTATAAATTCAGTTGCGCCTGCTAGGGCTGCTGCTCTTTCAATTTCTTCATCACTAGAATCATCCTTACCATAGCGGATATTTTCTTTTACAGTTCCACTAAATAAATAAACATCTTGTTGGACAATACCGATATTATCTCTAAGGGAATCTAGGGTTAGGTCCTTAATATCAACTCCATCTATTTTTATAGTACCCTTTGAAATATCATAAAATCTAGGTATTAATTTTGAAATTGTAGTCTTACCAGCACCTGATGGACCAACTAGGGCAATATTTTCACCAACATCTACAGAAAAATTAATATTTTCTAGGACGTATGGATCATCTTCCCCAGCCTCAGGATATTTGAAGTAAACATTCTCAAAATCAATCTTACCTTTTACATCTGTTAGCTCATTTGCACTTTCATGATCAAAGATAGAATTATCCATCTCCATAACTTCTGTAAATCTTTCTATACCAGTAGTACCAGCTTGAAATACGTCAGTGAAATTTATAAGTCTTTCGATAGTTGTAACTAGCATATTCAAATACATAGTAAAGGCAATTAATTCACCAGGACTAATTTGCCCGTTAATTACAAAAAATCCACCAACAAAAATCAAGATTGCATACATAAGTCCAGCAAAGGCTTCATTAATCATGAAAAATCCAGCCATATCAAAATACCTATCTTTTTTAATGTCTACAAATTTGTCATTATTTGTTTGGAATTTGGATTTTTCTATATCTTCATTGGCAAAAGATTTTACAACAGAAATACCTAAAAGAGTATCTTCCACACCAGAGTTGATATCCCCAATTTGTCTTTTAACTTCCATGGTAGCCTGTCTAAATTGCTTTCTTTTTTGGCTTGAAACTACAAACATAATTGGAATTATAATATATATTATTAAAGAAAGTTTCCAATTTATAGTTAGAAGAACTACAAATGATAAAATTAATTTAATGGCTCCAACCAACATTTCTTCAGGCACGTGATGGGAAAATTCTGTAATATCAAATAAATCTGTTGTAATCCTACTCATCAAAGCACCAATACGGGCATCGTTAAAAAATTCTGTGTCCATGGTTAGCAAATGATTAAATACATCTGCCCTCATATCTCGTTCTATTTTTGCCCCCATTATGTGGCCTAAAGACTGCATAAAATATCTTGCAGCTACTTCAATTATTTTTGTAACTGTATATACAATTCCTACTTTTACCACACGGCTTGCATCAAGTAGTCCTAATTGGGCCCAGTCTGTTAAATTTGATAGCAAAAGTGGCAAAACTAATTGAGAAACTGTGGTCAAGGCTGATGCAAACAAGTCAGCAAAAAGTATCTTTTTATATGGATTATAGTAGGGTAAGAATTTTTTAATCAAATACTTATTACTATAAGTTTTTTTCTGCATAAATCCTCCTTTATAAAAATCAAATAATATTATTATTGTACTCTTTTTTATAGATAAATCTTAGCAAGTGTTATTTATATATATTTTAATAAATGCATAAAAATTTTACACAAAGTTTACAATATTATATAAATTTTATAATACTCATCTTATATAATAATTTTGAAAAATTTTATGGAGGTTTTTATGAAAAAAAATAATAAATTAGTTTTGGCCCTAGCTATCGCAAGTGCAAGTGCTGCAATTTTTCCAGTTCAAAATACATATGCAGCAGAAGATACTGCAATCTTAGAAAATAAAAATGCAATTGTAGAAAGCAATGAAGTTCATGATGATGCCAGCATTTATGAAACTGAACTTACTTCTACTACATATGCTTCAGACAATTACTTTAATTTCACAGATGATGAAGTAACTTTTCCTAAAAATGAAGCAAATGTAAGAGAAAAAGACGGCACAAACAAATTCAACAGAGCTACAGAAACTGACAGAGAAACTTTCGGAGAAGATAAAAACGTAACAGATATTGACCCAGAAGTTGCCAAAAAACTTGAAGAAACAAATGGTGAGTACGGCAAAAAAAATGGCGAATATGCAAATCACAATCTAAAATCAATCACTACTCCAATCAAAAATATCGTTGTAAATAACGGTAAAAATGAAAATGAAATTGCTGTAACATGGTTTGCTAAAGGTGATGTTACAGAATCAAAACTAGTTTTTGATGGAAAAGAATATGCTCCTACTAGAGCAAGAAAAACTGGAGATAAAAATGGATACAGCACTTATACTGCTATTGTAAATATCACTCCTGGTAAAACTTATAATTATTATGTTCAATCAGGATCATACAAATCAGAAACATACACACTAAAAACCAAAGCTCTTGGAGAAAATAACGAATTTAAAGTTGCTTACTTTGGTGACCCTCAAATAGGATCTGGAGATAGTGTTTGGGATTCAAAAGGACTTAATAAAAACACTCAAGCAAAAGTAGACCAAGATAAGATAGACTTTGCAAAATCAATTGACAAAGCTCGTGAAATGGATCCTCATTTTTACCTTTCAATGGGAGATAACGTTGAAATTGTAAACTATGAAGGTGAATATGATTATTTCTTAGATAATGATTTATTTAAAGAAAGAGTATTCTCTACTGTTGTTGGAAACCACGAAACATACGTAGATGATAAAGCTGGCAGCCAAAGAAACACTGTTTTTTCTGACCACTTCCACCTACCAAACGAATCAAAATTAGGCTCAATTTCTAAGGTAAACGAAGATGGCACTCCAT
The DNA here is from genome assembly GCF_946893725.1 of Anaerococcus sp. Marseille-Q5996. Classification (GTDB taxonomy): domain Bacteria; phylum Bacillota; class Clostridia; order Tissierellales; family Peptoniphilaceae; genus Anaerococcus; species Anaerococcus martiniensis. Next base: position 11,083 of record NZ_CAMPPE010000006.1, read on the forward strand.
TCTATGTTTCTGGAGACTACTATTATTCTTATGGTGATACACTTTTCTTAAACATTAACTCAAATGTAAATGATTCTAAAGAACACGAAGCATTTATCAAAGATGCAATTGCAAAAGCTACAAAAGAACGTGGCAAAAATTTCTCATGGAAAGTGGTATCCTTCCACCATGCTCCATATTCAACAGCAACACATACCTCTGATGATGATATACTTCAAAGAAGACATGAACTTGTTAGAATATTTAATGAAAATGGAATTGATATTGTACTAAACGGCCACGATCATATCTACACAAGAACTGGCCACATGATAGCTGGAGAACAAGCTTTATCTTTCAAAGATGCTTATGGTACAGATGCTGATGACAAAAATGCTAACATTAAAGAAAATTACTCAGAAACTTACAACAATAGAATTTACAAAAATGGAAAAGTAATTGTTGATGGTATCAAATTAGATTACGACAATAAAGAAGTAACAAATCCACGTGGAACACTTTTCCTTACTATGTCTGCATCAGGTGGAGCAAAATTCTATAACCCAATCGGAGAAGACCAATGGTTTGTAGAAAGAAGTTTAGATGATAGAAGCCAATTATTCTCAAATCTAACATTTACAAAAAATCTATTCAACATCCAAACAATGGATCCATATGGAAAAATTGTAGATTACTACACAATCCACAAAACAGACGAATTTATCAACAATCCTCTATTACAAAAAGAAGTTTCAAAAGCAAAATTAGAAGCTTCTATCCAAAAAGCTGAAGCTTACAAAATCGTTGATACAAAAGAAAATTTAGACCTATACAACGATGCAATCAATAGAGCAAAAGAAGTACTAAACGCTAGCTACACAAGCCAAGAAGAAATTGATGCAGCTATAGAAGTACTTAACACAAGACTTTCAAACTTTAACTACCAAGCTGAAAATACAGTTGATGGCAAAAAACCAGCTAAAGAAGTAAAAGGTGAAAAAGCACCAAAAGCAGCTAAAAAAGAAAGTAAATCCGACAAAAAAGAAGATAAAAAATCTGATAACCCAAAAACAGGTGTAGCTACACTAACAGGAGTTTATGCAACACTTTCACTTGCTGCAGCAGGTTTATTTGCAACAAAAAGAAAATAATAAATAAGAACAAAAAAACAAACTCAGAATCAAAACTGAGTTTGTTTTTTTAGTGTTTATTTACATATTAGCAGCTTTTTCTAGCCATTCTTTATCTTCTGGATCTGCAGAATATCTTTCTTTTTTATCAAGGCTAGCTAGAGCATGCATATCATCTTCAGATAGGTTAAAATCAAATAAGTCAATATTTTCGTAAATTCTTTCTTCATGTGATGATTTTACTAAAACCATAACCCCTCTTTGGATATTCCATTTTAGGGCAATTTGTGCTGGGGTTTTTCCATATTTTTCTCCCAAGTCAGCTAATACATCCTCATGTAATAAGTTTGATTTACCCTGAGCAAGTGGACCCCAAGCTTGGTGCAAGATTTTATTTTCTTTTAAGAACTCATGAGTGTCCTTATCTTGCAAGTGCAAGTGGCTTTCTAATTGGTCAAGAACTGGAACAGTGCCTTCTTTTAATAATTCTGACATTTGGTCAATAGAAAAGTTGCAAACACCAATACTTTTTATAATTCCTTGGTCCTTGTAATCATTAAGAACTTTCCAAGCTTCTCTAAAATTATCTCCGTACCAGTGTAAAAGTGCCACATCTAAGTAATCCACACCTAAATCTTTTAAAGAACCTTCGATAGATTCTTTAGCTTTGTCAGAAGAATACGCATTTGGCCAAACTTTTGTAGCTATTTGATAATCTTCACGATTTTTGCCATAGGATTTTAAATATTTTCCTAAAAGATCTTCATTTTCATAAAACTTTGCTGTATCAAAATATGTGTAACCAGCCTTTAGGGCAGTTTCTATGGCTAGGTCCATTTCGCTTTCTTCTTTAATTTTAAATGTACCAAAACCTATTGCAGGTACTTTTGTGCCGTCATTTAATGTAAAATAATCCATAATTTTCACTCCTTTTGATACATATATACCCCATTGTGTTATAATTTTAGTATGAAAACAGTTTTAATTACCGGTTCTTCTAGGGGAATAGGCGCTGCCATTGCTAGAAGGCTAAATGATGAGTACAAAATAATAATTAATTACAACAAAAGTAAAGATAAAGCCATGGAGCTTTTGGATGAGCTAAGATCTACAAATCCAAATGTTATCGCCCTCAAGGCTGATGTTTCTGATGAAAATGAAGTTGAAAATATGTTTGCTATTGCTGAACAAAACTTTGGCCATGTTGATATTTTGATAAATAATGCTGGCATTTCTCATTTTTCTCTTATCCAAGACATTGACTTTGATACTTGGAAAAATGTTATAAATACAAACCTTAATTCAGTTTTTTTAAATAGCAAACGTGCCATCCCAAATATGATTTCAAACCAGTATGGAGTCATAATAAATATGAGCTCTATTTGGGGAGATTTTGGAGCTAGCATGGAGGCTCTTTATTCGACAAGCAAGGGTGGGATAAATACTTTTACAAAGGCCATGGCAAAAGAACTTGCCCCTTCTGGCATCAGAGTAAATGCTATAGCCCCAGGTATTGTTGATACGGATTTGATGAGAAATGATTTTACGAAATCAGAACTTGAAGACCTAAAAAAAGAAGTTTCTATAAATAGATTTGCAAAGCCTGAGGAAATTGCTGGTCTTGTAAGATACTTAATTTCTGATGAAGCGTCTTATATTACAGGAGATATTATTCATATCAACGGGGGTTTTTATTAAAAAATGCACCTAATCTAAGGTGCATTTTTCTTTTAATATTTGCTAAATTCTTTAAAATTGTACCAATAAATTATAGAATCAGTAACTTTTTTGCCCTTTGCATCCTCTATAGCCTCCTTGTAATAGGCTAGTTGGTTGCGATAGCTTTCTTCTCTTTTAGTATTATCAGTTTTAAAATCTAAAAGGACAATGTGATCTTCAAACTCAAATAAAAGATCGATTTGACCGTTGATATAGTAATAATTTTCGGGATTTTTATCATCTATATGCTTCATCAAAAATGACTCTTCATGGAGTATTTGTATGGCGTTTTTACCTAGATTTATTATTTGATCGTTATTAAAAAATCCTAAAATCTTATCGATTTCTATAAGGTCTGCTTCTTCTTGTGTGATTTTATAAAGGTCAATTAGTTTTTGAAGTTCCTTATTAAATTCTTTTTGTGTATAAGATTTTATAGGAAGATTTTGGAAAATTCGATGTATTATTGTTCCCTTATCTGCAGGGCTAAATTCGATTTTTTCTGCCATAAATTCTGGGGTTTTAAATTCAAATTCTCTTGCAAAGGCCCAATAATTTTCCCTTTCTGCCCCCTCATCTTCTACTATATAATTTTTTGAAACTTCTGTAACAGATTTTTTGAGAGGGTCTTTTGTAGCTTCAAGATATTTATATGGTGCAAAATTTTCTTTCAATTCTTCAAACAAGCTTCCCTTGTAATCATCATTAATAAGAGACTTCAAATTGATATCAATTTTCTCTTTCTCTTCTAAATTTGATTCCATTTCACTTGATAGATTAATTTTCACAATGCCATTTAATTCATCAGTGTTTGAAAACTCGCTTATTTCTTCTAAGATTTTATCATTTGAAATAGCCTTTAGTATCCATTCCAAATGCGAGTTTAGTTTTAAATAATCCTGCTCTCTTGTAAGTTTTTTGATAGTATCATTATAAGATTTTAGGCTACCTGATACTACTAATTTATTTTCTGCTCGAGTTAGGGCAACATATAAGATACGCATTTCTTCTCTCAACATTTCCGATTTGAGTTTTTCAATTATTAGCTGATAAGTTGGGGATTTGACCCAGACTCTTAAGTCTTCATCCACTAATTTAAAAGCAAAACCAATTTCAGAATCAAAGGCATACATGTATTTATCATCTTTTATGCCCATTTGCCCATCAGCATTGGCAAGAATTACAGCCTTACTTTCAAGACCTTTTGATTTGTGGACTGTCATTATTCTTACAAAATTTTCATTTTCTGTAAGTGCCCTACCTTCAAGGTAGTTATTGTTGGTCTGACTTAAATCATCGTAGTATTTCAAAAATCCAAATAGACCATTATCATTGTTTTGGTCAAATTCTCCCATAAGGTCAATTAAGTCTTCTACATTTTTTATGCGTTCATTCGACCTATCTCGTGCCTTTAAAAATTCATAATATCCTGAGTCTTCAAATAAATGGTTTGCAAATTCATAGAGGTTCATAAGTGATGATTCATACCTAAATTGGTCAAAGATTGCTATAAAATTTGTAATCCTGTAGGCTAAGTCTTGGTCAAAATAAACTTGTTTTTCTCCTTTTTCCGCTAAAACTACTGGATCTAGGGCCTTATTGTAATTATAAAAGGCGTTGTTAAAGCTAAAAAAGTTTGAAAATAGTCTTATTTTTGCAATATCATCCTCATCAAAATCAAAAATTTCACTTCTAATCACTGCTAGTAGGGTGATGTCATCGTATGGATTTGCTACAAATTTTAGCATATCAATAAAGAAATTCGCTTCAACACTTATTGCATTTTTATTTTGAATTTCATTTTTGACAGGAATACCAGCCTCTTTTAGGGCTTTTTCGTAAAGGTGGGCCTTTGTTCCAGTTCTAAGTAGGATAATTATGTCCTTATAGTCATAATTTTTACTTACTTTTTCTGTAATCCCATCTTTTTCTTCTTCTATGGTGTATTGTTCATTTTTTAATTTTAAAATGCGGTCAGCTACAAGATTATATGGGTCGTCAGATTTTTCTGCTATATCAATTTCTACTTTATTTTCTGCTGGGTCAATTTCCTTAAAATAATTTAGCCTGTGGCCATCTTTGTAGTCAATTCCCGAATTATCTAAAGTCATTAACCTATCAAAAACATAGTTATTAAAGTCCAGAATATCTTTTTCTGTTCTAAAGTTTTGGCTAAGGTCAATTCTTAGATTTTTGGAATCAGCATTTTCATCCAAGGGATAAGTAGCAAGTTTATCTAAGAATAATTCTGGATTTGCCCTTCTAAAACCATAGATAGATTGCTTTACATCACCTACAAAAAATAAATTATCATCCTTTTTTAATTTATCGACAATATAGTTTTGTACATCATTGGCATCCTGATATTCATCGAAGAATATAAAATCAAATTGTTTCTTAATTGGCCTAAGATTTTCTTCATCATCAATCAAATTTATAAATTCATGCTCTAGGTCATTAAAATCTAGACCATTGTCTTCGTTTTTTTTAGCCTTATAAATATCAGCAAATGTTGTAACTAAAATTTTTAATTCATCTAGGATTTGTTTTTCTTTTTTCCTGTGCTTCTTAAAATTTTCTCCACTTGCAAGATCAATTTCATTTATAAATCCTGCCATGTGGTTTGATGCAATATCTCGTGTAGCCTTAAGATCGTTGTAACCCTCACCCTTGTCTATTTTGTTATTTTTTATTTGAGAAATTTGTTTTATGTTAACTTTTCTGATAAGGTCAGCAAATTTTTCCCAAATATGATCAGAGATTGCCTCTTCTTTAGAGATATTTTTAATAAGTTCATGGGCATTTTCTACATTTGCATATTCTTTTAATAGTTCATCTCGCAAGCCTTCACTTATTTTGTCAAAGTGGTTATGGTTAATTAAAAGTCCATAATTTTCATAAATACCACTAAATTCCTCTATTTTTTCACGTCTATATATTTTATAGCTGTCATTTTGACTAAAGTATTTTTTTATAACTTTGTCTGGATTTACCTGATCCATTATTTTTTCGTAAGCAAACTGCACGGTTTTTTTTGCATTTTCATCATTACGAGATTTGCCAAAATTATTTATAAAGGTCTTGAAACCTTCGCTTGGATTTTGATAGGAGCTATCAAAAAGCTCGTCAATGGCATCTATTTTTAAAATTTGGGCTCTTTTATCATCCAAAATCCTAAAATTTGGGCTAATATTATTAGTTTTGTAAAAATTTTCTCTAAGCATATCTGCACAAAATGAATGAAGAGTTTGTATATGGGTTTTTCTAAGTCTTTTTAGTTGGTCTTTTAAAAAATCTTTTTGATTTCCATCCGCATCCTTATAGGCTTTTTCTAAGTTTTTTTGAATCCTAGTTCGCATTTCTGCACTGGCCTTGTTGGTAAAGGTTACAATAATCATAGAGTCGATATTCTTTTTATCATCTGTAACTAGTTTTATAATCCTATCGACCAAAACTTTTGTTTTCCCAGATCCAGCTGCAGCTGAAACTATAATGTTTTTATTTCTTGTATCCACTATTCTTTTTTGATCTATGGTTAACTCAGTCATTAGCCCCACCTTTTTCATTTAGTATTTTGCTGATGTCTTCTTTTTTAAACTTCTGAACTTCCCTAAATCTATCTTCATCAATCACTGGATCAATTTTACAAATGCCTCTATATTTGCAATAATCACAAGTAGTCCTTTCCCCTTCTTTTACTGGCTCAAGATTGATTTTCCCAGCTTTAATATCATTTATCATAGAAAGTGTACTTTGCCTTACAAATGCATAAAGATTTTCTTTTTCATTTTCATTTAATATTATATCATTAGCCAGATTTGTTGATTTGATGGATGAAAAAGTATGGTCAGCATCTTTATCAAATATTTGGAAAAATTCTGCTTTTGTATCTTTTTTAGCATTAGCATTGTCTAGGTCTATAACTAAGCCCTGCATCTTATGGTTTTGAAGTTTTTTACTATCAATTTCGTTTTTATCGTATTTTACATTCATTGCACCAAAGTTTTCTATCTCATCTTTAAGTGGCAAATAAAATGAACCGATTGGTATAAATTCAGTTTCTTCTAGGCTAAGTAGATAGATTACCAATTGGAAATCCAGCCTATTTAATACATGGGCTATAGAAAATTTCTTATCTCCCGTTTTATAATCAATAACTCTAACGTAATTTTTTTTGCTTGGATTTAGTTTTTCGTTTATCCTATCTATTCTGTCAATCCTGCCGATTAAGGAATTATCATGGTCAAGCTTTACTTCTGGAAGCAAGCTGTCTGGATAACCAAAACTTTGCTCAGCGCTTGATACTATAAAGTCACTCATCTCAATTTGTTTTTTGATCCTAGAATAATTTTCCTGGCTTTTTTGGAAAATATTATCTGTGGTGATTTGATTGCGTGGGTCATCGATGCGGATTTTTTCCATATGATCTTTGATAATTAAATCATAAGTTTGCCTATCTAGGTCTTCTGGCATATTTTCAATATCTTGATCAACAAATAATTTTGAAATATCTTCCAACACTCCATGGACAATGTTTCCCTCATCTCTTGCATCCACTTCAAATTCTTCTTTTTCAATTGGTTTTATACCGCGCTCCACAAAGTGCTGGTATGGACATCTTGAAAATTTATCAATTTGTGATGCTGACCATTTATTTTGTCTAAATAAATTATTTGATAGGACATTTTCTAAGTTTTTCTTATTATTAGTATAAAATAAAGCCTTGTTTAAAAGTTCAAAATCATCTAATAATTGCAAGTCACTTTCTTTGCTGTGATCTTTGCGGATAATTGTAAAATAAGCTTTAATTAAATCTTCTTCCTCATCAGTTAACACTTTTCCAGAACGGTTTTCCCTTATTAAATCAAGGACGTGTTTGCCCAAAACATCTTTTGAATATTTAATTTCTAAGTTTTCTAGGCTTGATAAGTCGTGAGGATAGATTCCTCCAAAGATATTTGAAATTTGGTTGAGTATCGATGCTTGTTCTAATTTTTCGCCCTTTTTATCAGAATTAGCATATGAAAGGTATAAATTATTTGTTCTGGTAAAAATTTTGTAAATGTCTCTGATTTGCCTTTCTGCTATGTCTTCATCAAAAAGTTTTATATCTAATTTTTCACGAAGAATAGCCTTTTCATTTTCATTAATAAGATCATCATTAGCATTTACTTTTGGAAAATATGCATCGTTTAGGCCAAGAATAATATTATTTTCCCTGTTTGCAATACTTGATCTAGACAAATCAGAAATTACCACGTGGTCCTTGCTTGGAGGGATGATACCAATTTTTGTATTTTCTGATGCAGATTCTATTAGCCTATAAGCATCAGATAGGCTGATTTTTCTATCCCCCATTATGGCAATAAATTGATCTAGAATATAGATAAATTTTTCAACTGCCTGCTCATTTTGCTGGTATTTTTCAAGGTAATCGCCTTCTTTAAGGAAATTTTGATAGTTATTAATTCCCCTTTTAAATACATCATTTGAAATAAATTTATAGATGGTGCTGGCAATTTCACGAGCAGATTGGTCTCCATTACGAAGTTTATATAGCTTATCAAATAAGTCTAAGATTGCTTGTCGGATTTGATTTACACGTTCATTTTCTGATTTTTTGTACTTAAATCTATAATCATCTACCCCATAAATTTTGCCAAAAAACTCATCATCAAATGCAAAATATTTATCTTTTGTAAACATAGAGCCTTTTATATTTCTCTCATCAAGGTAGGTTAAAAGGCTTGCTACATTTAAGTTTTGATTGTTCTTAAAATAGAAAATATTTGATGTTAGAAAATATGATAAATCATCAATTTTGTAATTAAAAATTATTATCCTTAGGGCTGCAAGATATGTTTTTATAATGTGATTATCAATAAGAGTTATTGTGTGATCCAAAAAATAAGGAATCTTATTGCGGGTAAAGACTTTTGCTAATTCGTTTTCATACTCACCCTTGTCAGTATAATAAATAGCATAATCTTTGTAGCGCATATCATTTTCTATTACTTGTTTTTTTAAAAATAGGGCGATATTTTCTACTTCCTTTGTAGTGGATGGATTTTCTAAAACTTTTATATGATTTAATTTATAAAATAATTTGTTTTTTCCATCTATATTTTTCTCGATTTTTTCTAGCTGATTAAGGTATTTCTGATCCATTTCTTGATAATTATATTTTTCAAAATTATCTGCTAAATGCTCAATTTCTGGGTTTGATTTTGTATCTAATAACTTATCAGCTTCTATAATTTTTATTTCAAAATCATGATTTAATCTATCTATTTGCTGGTAGGCACCGGCAAACATTTCTAAGTCCATGCCCATTCTGTTATAAATATATTTTGGATCTAGGTTTAGAGAAATGCTGACTATTGCTCCTTTTTTTATCAAAGCATCGATAAGATCCATTTGAAGGTCTGAAAAAATATCAAATTTATCAAAGTAGAACCTAGATCCTGCTAAAAAATCAGCATTTTCAATTTTTCTAATAACAGTCCTTAGCCTATCTTCTGTGTCGATGTACTCATCCTTGATGGCTATTTGGTAGCTGTCATAGATTAATTTTATTTCTTCAAATTTATATTTTAATTCTTCCTCTTCAATTTGGGTATCAAATATTTTTTCAAAATCACTCTTTTTTATATTATTATCTTTAATTTGGGAGATAATATCCGCTAGATTTTTAGCAAAGTCTACATTTTTGTAATTGTCTCTAAAAAGTTTTAATTTGTCATTATTTTCCTTTAATATGTTTGTAATTAGCATTATCTTTGCATTTGGACTTAGGATTTCTTCCTTATTTCCACCAACCCTATCGATGATAAACCTAGAAAATGAATTAAAACTTAAGATTTTTGCATCCATTACCGTCTTATATTTTATAGATTCAATAAAGTCTATATCAGTCTGTAAAGTGTATTGTTCTGGAACAATTAAAAAAGATTTTTTCTTTTCTTGGATGTCTTTTTCTATTTTTTTGTAGATATAGCTACTATTTTTTGCTGGATATTTTGAAACAATTAGATCAATCATATTTTCCTTCCTTAGGCAATTACATTTACTTTTGAACCCTTGGCTTGATCATATTCTACAAGGATTTTTGCATCTATGGCATCTTTTAATTCATTTACGTGACTGATTAGTCCTACAAATTTGTTGTCATATGAAAGTTTTTCAATTTGTTCTATGACTTTTCCTAGGTAATCATCTGATAAAGTTCCAAATCCCTCATCAATAAAAATCGTATCTATGCTTATTCCACCATTTTCAGCACTTATTTCATCAGAAAGTCCTAGGGCTAGTGATAGTGAAGCTAAAAATGATTCACCTCCAGAAAGAGTTGAAGCTGGGCGAGTTTTACCAGTATTTGCATCTAGAATTTCTATATCCAAGCCTGATTGAGTTTTTAAACTTTTTGCCTCGGATGTACGAATCATAGTAAATTGTCCATTTGACATTTGTAAAAGTCTTTGGTTGGCATAATTCAGAACTCTGTCAAAATAATAAGTTAGAACAAAGGTTTGAAAATCAACCTTTTGCCTACCAGCTACCTTTCCTGTCGCACCATTAGCAATCTCAGCTAATTTATCAAATATGACACTTTCTTTAGATATAGATTCATATTTTTTTTCTAGTTTCTCTATATTTTCTAATATGCCTGTAATAGATAAGATTTTGAATTTAAGATTTGAGATTAAATCACTTATTTCTTTGATAGAATTATTTACAAGAGTGATTTTTTCCTCTATTTCATCTAAATTTATCAAATCCATGCCCTCAAATTCTCTTAAATTTTTGTAATTAATCTTTAACTCATTGAGGATTTTAAAATAGTCATCGATTTCTTTTGATTTTCCGGATATTTCCTCAAAAAGTCCTAGATAGTACTTGTAGTCACCATGTGAGTCAAATTTTTCTTTGATTTTTTCATTTAATTGACTTTCTAACTCACCAATATTGTTCTCTAAATTTTCTATATTTTTTGCAAAATTTGAGATATTTGCCTGATTTTTGCTTTGTTCGTTAATTAGCTTATTATGAACTTGGTTGATATTTTTTATTTCCTCATCCAAGCTATTGATATTGATATCTAGGTTTTTAACTTCTTTTGCCAAGCTATCCAAATCCAAGTCCTGCATCTTTTCTTTATTAGCATGATAATAGTTTTTTAAATCTTCAGACTCTTTTGTTTTTTCCCTTAATTCTTCTGATAAATTTCTAATTTTTTGTGATTTATGAGTGATATTTGAAATCTCAGTTTTTAAAATTTGGACCTTGTCTGTGATTTCATTAATTGTATTTGATAAATTTTCTTTCTCTTCATTGGTATTTTTAATTTGATTTGTTAAATTATTTTTTTCCAAATCTAGTTCATCAAGTGATTTTGTCTCTTTTATGGATTGCTGATAGATTTGGTTTTGAGTTTCTACTTTTGTTATTGCCTGCTTTATCTCTGATAATTTAGCATTTACCATATCAATATCAATTTTACTTACAGGCATTTTTTCAAAATGTTTTTTATGGTTTTCTCCACAAACTGGGCATATTCCTGAATTATTTAAATCATCAATTAGCTCATTAATTTGAATTATTTTTCTGTTTTGCTCAAATATTTCTATATCTTTTTCCAGCACTTTTTTCTTATTAATATTAATTGCTAATAAATCATCATTTTCCTTAATTTTTTTCAATAACTTTTGATTTTCTCTATAGGATTCTAATTCAGAATTTACTTGCTTTTCAGTTTCTAGGAGTTCAGATAGACTTTTTTCTAAGATCAAGGATTGGTTTCTTTTCTCATCTAGGGAATTATTTAAATCGTACAAGTCCTTATGTTTTTGGTCTAATGATTCTTTTAGCTTATCATAATCTTTTGATAAGGAACTTATATCCTCCAAATCTTTTTCAATTTGCTGGTAGAGCTTTTCTTTTTTTCTAAATTCTTCTAAGCTATTTAAAGTGTCGCTTGTCTTTGTTTTTAAAATTTTAAGTTCATCTAATTTTTTATTTTTTTCATCAATTTTTAAATAATCTTCATCTGACTTAGATAATTTTTCTTCTATGTCCTTGACTAAATCATTTGCTTTTTTAAGATTATCCTTATTTTCTAAGAGATTTTGTTTATTTTTGTCTAAATTTTCTTCTATGAGGCTAATATTTTTTGCAAAATTTGCCTTTTCAAATTTATCTTTTAGGTCGGTGAAATAATCCTCATCCTTTAATTTTTCTTCCAAATCAAAACTTACTTTCCTAAATTTCAGGATATTTTCATTTAAGGTCTTATCTTTTTCCCTTTGTTTGACAAGGCTTGCGTACTTTATATTTTCTGCTTCTAAAAGATTATTTTCTTCGCTTAATTTTTCTTCATAAGACTTATTAATTTTACTAATTTTTGATTTAATAGATAAAAAGTTGTGGGAAATACGATCGCTTGGGTCAATAGCAACATTTATCTCATCATCTTTTTCAAGTTCATTTTGTAAATTTTCATCTATATATAATAAATCTTTTTTGCTTTTCTGAGATTTTTCTTTAATGGCTTCCTGGATTTTTTGATAATTGTCAGTTTTAAAAATTTTACCTAAGAGCTCTGTTCTCTCTTTAGAACTTGCCTGCAAAAATTGTTGAAATTCTCCTTGGGCTAGGAGCATCACTTTTGTAAATTGGTCCTTATCCAGACCAATTATTGATTTTATCTGACTCTCTACATCACCGATTTTTTCTGCAAGTAGGGTTTTCTCATTGGTAATATCATATAGGCTAGCTGCATGAGATATATTTTGATCAACCTTTGATTTTTTGGCTCTTTGGCTGGGAATTCTTTCAATCTCGTATATTTTGCCATCTGATTCAAAACTAAGTTTTACATAAGTAAAAAAATCTTCTGGACCTAGAAAATCTGATCTTAGCTTATCCATAGGTATATTTCTTGAAGTTTGCCCATAAAGAGCAAAACTTATTGCATCAAAGATTGTAGTTTTCCCTGATCCAGTATCTCCTGATATAATAAATATTTTTTTTTCATAGAGACTGGTAAAATCTATCTCTATTTTTTCCTTGTAGGTTATAAATCCCCTAAATTCCAATTTTATAGGCTTCATTCTATAACCCTTCCTATGATTTCTAATTGTTCAGCAGTCAATTCTTCATCCATTTTGTACTTATAAAATTCTTTGAATAAGGCCAAAGTATCCTTATTTTCTAAATCTAGATTTAAATCACTTGTGGCATTAAAAATCCCTTTGTTTTTGTAGGTGATTTGAACTGCATGAGGGAAAATTTCTTTTAATTTGCTCATGGCATTATCAACTGTATGGTCATCTTCTAGTACAAATTTTATGTAGTCATCGCTTGGACTCATCTTTATTATCTCATCAAATTTGCCCTCGATAATCCTAAAATCTCTTAAAGGATTTATAGGCAGATCAAAAGTTGTGACTTTATCTGTAATATCAACAATGCTTACACTTTTGTTGGCCTTTGTCTCATCAAAAGAATATTTCATAAAGGTGCCTGCATACCTAATTTTAGGGTCAATTACAAAATGTTTGCCATGTAGGTGTCCTAGGGCAACATAGTCAAAATTTAAAAATAAATGCCCGTCCATGGCATCGGACCCACCAATAATTAAAGGTTTTTGCCCCTCGGTATAGGCATCTTCTTGCTCAATCCCTATATTATTTGCATAGCAATGGGTAATAAGCACATTGCGATCTTCATAGATTTTGTCCTTAAGCAAGGCCTTATAAAGGTCGGTAAAGTTTTCTATTTCTTCATCAAATAAGATTTTGCCTTGGTTTAGGGAAATATATGGGATTAGGTGAAAATTTATTTTGCCGTATTCATCTTCCAGAGTAATTATTTCATCCTTATACTCCCCATATAAATGGTAATTGCGCTCTGTGAAAAAATTTGTATTAATATCCAATCTTTTGGCAGAATCATGGTTGCCACTTACTGCAAGGACAGTTTTATTTCTCTTAAATATTATTTCATCTATAAAGTTAGAATAAAGTTTTAAGGCATCTACATTTGCAATTGTCGTATCAAATATATCGCCTGAAATCATTATAACTTCAACATTATAATCATCAATTATATTTAAAATCTGATTAAGGGCGTATTTCTGGTCTTCGATTAGTGAATAATTTCCAATATATTTTCCCAAATGTAGGTCTGATAAATGCAACAATCTCATGAATGACTCCTTATGAATACATATTCATTTTTAGTGGAGTTAAATGGATCATATTTATAATCATTTACAACAAGTTTTTTAATCTCTTCTGGATCTTCGATTTTATTTTTAATTATGGTCTTTAGCATTTCACCACGAGCCTGCTTCATCCAAGCTGTATAAGATCTAAGCTTGCCATTCTTATCATCTTTAAAAGATATAGAAATAAATTTATCATCCTTTTTTAAAAATGGTCTAATGGTTTTTGTATATTCTTTGCTGGCTAGATTTATAACTATGTCATCATTTTTATACAATTCATCATATAGGTCTTTGCCCCAGAATTCGTACAAATCCATATCAGAATTATCAAAATATAGCCTATAATCAGCCATACCTGTCAAAGGCTTTAGCAAACCATATAAAGCAGAAATTATATAAACATGGTCATTCAAGTAATCCAAATCATCAAAGTCATCCCTAGAAAATTGCTTGAAAACTAACCCATCATATGCAAAAATTGCTGGATTGTCTAATTTTTCGAAGTCAAATTCTTGGTAATCATAGTAGGCTTTTTCTGTTAATTTATCGTTAGTTCTATTGAGATTTCCCATATCATTCATGGAATATTTTTTTAATTTATCTACCAAAATTTTAGTTTTTTCAGGGAAAATTAAATCTTTAGTTTTAATTCCTTGATTTTCTTTAAAAGTTTTTGCAGGTGAAATAATTATTTTCATCGAAATTCCTCCATTATATAAATTATAACACACAAAAATAGCAGGCTCTAACCTGCTATTTGCTTTCTTTTTATATATGATATTAAAGATGTTAAAATAAAAAATCCTACTGCTATCAAAACAATGGCCCCACCTGGTTTGACCCCCAGGTAGTAGCTTGCTATGATTCCCAAAATCATGAATATACTAGAAAAAACTATGGAGATCTTAAAGGTTGACTGATATGATTTTGTAAAAACCATAGCGGAAGCTACTGGTATGGTCATTAGGGATGTAATCATTAAAGCTCCGACAGTTTTAGCTGAAATTGCAACAGTGATTGCTGTTATAAAGGTAAATAAATTATTAATAAGTCTCGTATTTACCCCTGCAAGCCTAGCCAAAACTGGGTTTATGGATGTATATAAAAGTCCGTAGTAAAAATAAATCGAACTTACAATTACAATTAAAAATATCAAAGAAACTATAATTAAATCTTCACTACTAACAGTTGTTATTGACCCAAACATAAAGGATTCAAAGCTAGTTCCACCAGGTGTAAAATCTGAAAGTATAGATGCTATGGCAATACCTGTACTCATTACAATCGCTGTAGCCATATCTCCATATTTTGGAAATTTCTTCCTTAAAATTTCAATAGCGAAACTTGCGATAATACAAATTATAATTGATGTCCACATGGGGTTTATGCCAAAAATAAGACCCAGGCCAATACCTGCCAGAGAACTATGGCTTAGGGCATCTCCAATCATTGATGTCTTGCGGTTTATCATTATTATACCAATCATAGGTATAATAATTGCAAGCATAATTCCTATGGCAAAGGCCCTTCTCATAAAGCTAAATTCAAGCATTTACTAGCCTACCTTCCTTTAAAACCAAGTTCTTGTTAACAAAATCATCTATCAAATCCATTTCATGGCTTATGATAAGTATAGTTATGCCATGTTTTTTATTTAGATGACCCAAAATGTCCAAAAATTCTACCTTACTTTTTTGATCGATGCCAACTGTTGGTTCATCTAGGATTAAAATCTCAGGATTAGCTACCATGGCCCTTGCAATCATGACTCTTTGCTGCTGGCCACCTGATAATTTGTTAAAGGGTCTGTCTTTAAGATTTTCGATATTTAACCTTCTAAAAATATCATTTGTTTTTCTAATAGCTTCCTTGGTGGGTCTTTTAAATATATTAAATTCCCTATAAAGATTTAAAATTACATATTCAAAGCAAGTCAGTGGAAAGGTAATATCCTTTGATTCACTAAGTTGTGGTACATATCCAAGTCTTCTAAAATCATCAATTTTTTCGAT
Source organism: Anaerococcus sp. Marseille-Q5996 (assembly GCF_946893725.1). GTDB lineage: Bacteria > Bacillota > Clostridia > Tissierellales > Peptoniphilaceae > Anaerococcus > Anaerococcus martiniensis. Next base: position 27,150 of record NZ_CAMPPE010000006.1, read on the forward strand.
TGGCTGACCTAGGATATTTATCTGACCACTTTGCTTTTTTAACTCACCGGTTAGGATTTTGATTAGGGTAGTCTTACCACTACCATTTTGACCAGAAATAGCCAAAAAGTCTCCAGATTCTACCCTTAGATTTATATCATTTAATATTAATTTTTCATTGTATCCAAAATTTAGATTTTTTATTTCAATAACACTCATTTTATTTCGCCATAGATTTGTAAAGTTCTTCTAAATTATATTTTATCAAATCTTGGTATGGTGTGTCATTATTTAATTCTTCGTCTGTGGCAAATTCTAAAGTATTTAGTGGAACTGTGTTTGCACCTAGCTCGTTTGCTATAGTGTCTGCTGATTTGCTTGATCCACCCATTTCATAGAAAATTGTATTTATGCCTAGGTTTTTAGCTTCATCAACAGCTTCTTTTAAAGTTTTTGCATCTGCATCTTCTGTTGAAGTTAAACTTGTTAGGGCTATTTGATTTAGTCCAAAATCACGTGCTAGGTAGCCAAAGGCTTGGTGGCTAACTAAAAAGTTTTTGTTTTCTAGTTTTTCAAATTTTTCTTTATATTCATCTATCATAGCATTAAGCTCATCTTCAATTTTTTTGTAATTTTCCATATAATAGTCTTTATTTGCTGGATCGATTTCTGAAAGCTTATCAGCAATGACTTTAGCTTGGGCAAGTCCATTTTTTGGGCTTAACCATGTGTGTGGGTCAAATTCTCCGTGGCTGTGTGAATGATCGTGTTCATGATCATGGTCATGGTCTTCATGATCATGATTTTCTTCTTCATGAGCGTGTTCGTGGTCTTCGTGATCGTGATTTTCTTCTTCATGAGCGTGGTCATGGTCTTCGTGATCGTGATTTTCTTCTTCATGAGCGTGTTCGTGGTCTTCGTGATCGTGATTTTCTTCTTCATGAGCATGGTCATGGTCTTCATGCATCTCTTCTTCATGAGCGTGGTCATGGTCTTCGTGATCGTGATTTTCTTCTTCATGAGCGTGGTCATGGTCTTCATGTTCATGGACATGATCATGGCTACCTTTGATTAATTCTACATTCTCACTAGTATTTACTAACTCGATATCTGAAGAGCCTTCTAATGATTCTTCCCACTCTTCCATGCCAGCACCATTTATAAACATAAGCTGGCTATCTGTTAGATCAGCTATGTCTTTTGCTGATGGCTCCCAACCATGGCTTTCTGTTTTTAGGTTAGTAAAAGATTTTACTTCAAATTTATCTCCTGCTATTTGTTTAGTCAAATTATAGATTGGATAAAAAGAAGTATAAACACTTGTACTTTCCATATTTTGATTGGTCTTTTCTGCCTTCTTTTCATCAACTTTATCATTATTAGCTTCTTGGCTAACTTCTGTATTAGCATTATTTTCTGCTGGTTTTTGATTGTTGCAAGCACTTAAACCCACTCCTAGGGCAAGCACTAATGCCATTTTTTTGTATTTCATAAACTCCTCCGTTTCTTAATGCAAATCATTTGCATTTAAGATTATATAATAATTTTTTAATATGTCAAATAATTGTATAATAATATTGGAGGTTAATAATGACCATAAATAACCTATTAAGAGAAAAAGATTTAAAAGTAACCAAAAATAGAAAAATAATCCTTGAAGCCCTACAAAAAGAAGCAAATCCAATATCAGCTGAAGAGCTTTTTGACAAGTTAAAAGTGGAGAATGATATGGATTTATCTACTATTTATAGGAATTTAAATATACTAGAAGAAAAATCTGTCCTACTAAAGACTACAAATTTAGATGGCCTAAATTATTATCAGCTAAACACCAGCGACCACAAGCATTTTATTACTTGCAACAATTGCCACAAAAAATTTGTAATAGAAAACTGCCCGGTCCATGATTTGGAAGAAAGAATAGAAAAAGAAACTGGTTTTGTAATAAATGGACACAATTTTGAATTTACAGGCATATGCCCAGAATGCCAAAATAAAAAATAAAAACTGCTATAAATATAGCAGTTTTTTTATTTACTATTAAATTTATTTTTATCAAAGGCCCCTACTGAGTTTGCTACAATCATTGTTCCTGCAGCATCTCCAGTTAAGTTTATTGTTGTCCTTGCCATGTCTAGGATTCTGTCAATACCCATGATAATAGCGATCCCTTCTACTGGAAGGCCCACTGATTCTAAAACCATGGACAAGGTGATTAGTCCCACTGATGGGATACCTGCGGTTCCTACTGAGGCTATGGTTGCTGTAAGAATTACTGTCATAAAATCAGTTGCAGTTAGTTCAATTCCATATGCATTTGAAATAAATACTACTGCCACACCCTGCATGATTGCAGTACCATCCATATTTATAGTTGCACCTAGTGGAATGGTAAAAGATGAGATTTTCTTATCAACACCCATATCTTCAAGGGTCTGTATATGAATTGGCACTGTTGCTGATGATGATGCAGTAGAAAATCCAAAGGTCATAACAGGTGCAAATTGTTTAAGGAAACTAAATGGATTTACCCTTACAAATATTACAACTAACAGCATATATACAATTATTAATTGCACTGCCAGACTTCCTAAAACTGATCCCATGTATGAAAGCATGGATATAATTGCATCATAACCAAGGCTAGCAAAGGTCCTTGCAATTAGGAAAAATACTCCAATAGGTGCAAGTTTCATAACCCACATGGTCATGCCCATCATAAGATCATTCATTTCTGTCACTATATTTCCAAGAGTTGTCAGCCTTTCTTCCATTGAAGCTATCAAAAGTCCTACAAGCACTGCAAATATAATTATTTGAATCATATTTCCTTCTGCAAGAGCTCCAACTGGATTAGTTGGAATAAAATCCAAAATTGTATCCTTTAATGATATGTCAGCCTTATCTACTTCAAAACTTTGAGTACCAATTGCCATATTCATGCCCTTACCTGGACCCACAATACTTGCAAAACTTAAAGCTATAAAAATAGCTAGGGCAGTTGTAAACATATAAAATATTACAATTCTAATCCCAACTTTACCTAAAGTTTCTGTATCTCCCAGGTTTCTACAACCATCAGCAATTGAGAAAAATACCAGTGGTACAACTAGCATTTGCATTAGTCTTATAAAAAGTTGGCCTAGGGTATAAAATATTCCTTCTATGAGTATGTCATTTTTAAAATGTGAATCTGGCACAAATGAGTGGAGGATTATCCCCACAATAACACCCAAAATCAGGCCTATAAAAATTTTCTGTGATTGGGATAATTTTTTATTTTGTTTTTCCATTTAAACCCTCCCTGTCAATGTATTGGTGGAGAGTTTCCTTCCAGTTTGGAATTTTATCTCCTCCGGTAATTTTTAATATATAGTCATCTAAGGCAAAAAATCCTGGTTTTTGGCTTAATCTTTCATCATCACTTGTTTCGATAATTGTGGCATTTTTTCCAGTATATGATAAAATTTCTGCTGCAAAATCTTTCATAGAAGTATATCCATCTGCTGATGCGTGGTAGGTGCCATAATAGTTTGTATCTATAAGTTTTATCAAAAAGTTAGCTAGCTCGTGTGCTGAAGTTGGTGATACAAATAAGTCTTTTGCTATCCTTACTTCTCCTTTTTCTGCTTCTTTTAATATATTTTCTACCAGCTGATTTTCACGAGAATAAAGTCTACTCACCCTAACTATAAAGTGATGGTTTGAAAATTCTCTTACGTAATTTTCCCCTTCAAACTTACTCTTTCCATAAATATTTAATGGATTTTCCTTATCAAATTCGGTGTATGATTTAAAACTTTTGCCATCAAAAACATCTGCTGTTGATAATTGGACAAGTTTTGCCATATATTTATTTGAAGCAATGGCAATATTTCTAGCACCAATTGCATTTAATAGGTAGGCAGCATCAGGATTTGCCTCGCACTTATCCCTGTTTGATAGTCCTGAACAATTTATAATTGTATGAGGTCTGATACGTCCTACAAATTGAGTAACTTCATCAAGATTTGTAATATCCACCTCATTTTTATCTGTTGCAATAATCTCTGCATCAAGTGGATCTAGAAGTCTAAGCATGGATGTACCAAGCCTACCTGATGATCCTGATATCCAAATTTTTTCACGTGCTATTCTCATGTTTTCTCCTTAATAATAAAAATTTTGTATATTTGTATTATATATGAATTATATCAAAAAACTGTTGGTTTTAATTTTAGTAATGACTTTTGAATTAGAAAAAGTATCAAAAAGAATGGTACTAGGCGATTTTATCGCCTGCGGTTTTTCGTGCTGCAGCACGAGTCCTCCCTAAGCCTGGTAAATATGCCTTGATTTGGCATATTTACCCCGAAAACTTAGCGCGGTAGCACGGAAGAACTTTGCAAAAGCGTGTTTTCGTACGGGCTTGTAATCGGCTTGCTGACAAAGTTGATAAATCAACTTTGAAACGCCGCGACATCTGACCTTCCACCAATCCAGCTACGCTGAATTGGGATAGGTCCTCGGAGCTTTGCTCCTGCGGTAATTTCGCGCTTGTAGAGCGCGACTCCTCCTAGAGCCGGAGGGGCTTGTAGTCGGCTTGCTGACAAAGTTGATAAATCAACTTTGAAACACCGCGACATCTGACCTTCCATCAATCCAGATACGCTGAATTGGGATAGGTCATTATGGCATGCCAGGAGAGAATCGAACTCCCATCTTAGGCTTCGGACACCTTTGTTTTACCACTAAACTACTGGCACAAGTGTAATATTACTATACTGGATTTGGTCTAGAAATCTTAGTGGTAGGAAGGTATTACCTAGGCCGCTGTCTACATATATTATTGAGTTTTTAAATTTAAATGTGCCTTTATCAAAGTCTGGTAGGATTCCTTCTCCAGGGGCTATAAGCCCGCCTATTATAGGTAATCTTACTTGTCCACCATGGGTGTGACCTGAAAATACAAAATCTTCATCACCCCTATAATTTTCTCTTACTTTTTTTGAAAAATGGCTTAGAACTATATTTACACTTTCTTCACTTGCCTGATAATTTTCGTATGAAAAATCAAACATACTTGTCCCGTATAGGTATACATTATTGCCCTTTATATTTAAATTTTCGCCCTCATTTTTTAAGTATTTTATCCCCAGCCTATCTAGTTCTTTTAAAAACACATCTAAATTTGGGCCGCCCTCTTCGTGGTTGCCTGTTATGTAATATGTCTTTTTATTTAAGCTTGATAATTTTTCTAGGAAGTATACTGACCTTTTTATTTTACTCTCTGTTCCATAGTCAATAATATCGCCGGTAAGAATTATAAAATCTGGGTCAAATCTTTTTATATTTGCCAAAAGCTCATATAAATTTTTAATAGCATTGGAATGAAAATCACTTATTTGAGTGATTTTTATTGGATTTTTTATTTTTTCACTTGTAAGTGTAACTTTTCCTTCTTTTGCTACAAAACATTGATTATTTATATAAAGACCCAGGGCCATGGCTGTTGCAGTAAGCCCTAGGGCAATTTTACTAATTTTTTTCATCTAATTTTTCTAAATATCCTTCATTTCCCAAATCGGATGGGATTTTAAATCCTGCTCGTGGGCTAAATGACCTTCCTGTTATATTTGGACCATCTACTGCAGTCGAGCGTTTAAATTGACTTGCTGTAAATCTTTTAAAATATGAAATCAACCATTTTTTGATAGTTTTTTTGTCATACTTATCTTCAAAGGCAGAGATTGCATCTTCTAATATTTCATCCGCTGGCAGATGATAGGTCAAATGTTCGTAGATAAAAAAGTCTATCAATTCGTATGGCCCTATGATGTCTTCTGTTTTTTGGCTAATTTCTTTTTTATCTTCACTTATTAGTTCTGGAGATATTGGTGTATCAAGTATATCATTAAGAACTGCTTTTAGTTTTAAATTTTCAGTAGTCTCTGCTATAGCCCCTACTACATAACGAATTTCTGTTTTTGTAAGACTTGCATTTAGTGAATAATTACTCATCTGATCCCCATTAAAGGTTGCAAATCCTTGCATGGACTCAGATAAATCTCCTGTACCTATCACAATCCCATTATGCATATTTGCAAGATCAAATAATATTTGTGTACGTTCACGAGCTTGAGCATTTTCATATGCAGTATCTGGGGTAAGTCCATCATGGCCGATGTCTCTTAAGTGGATTTTTACAGCTTCTGTAATATTTATTTCTTTTAATTCTAAGCCCAAGGCCTCACAAAGTAAATAAGCATTGGATTTTGTCCTATCACTTGTACCAAATGCTGGCATTGTGTAGCAGTTTATTCCAAATAAATCATAACCAGCTTTTTTATAAGCGTGGACTAAAAATAAAAGCGCCATAGTTGAGTCAAGGCCACCAGATACTCCTAAAAATACACTTTTAACACCAATTTTTTGCATACGAGTTAAAAGTGCACTTGATCCTATATCAAGGACATCTCTTACATAATCATCCCTCTGTTCATATATAGGTAAATATGGGAATTTTTCCCTAGTTATATTTTCTTCAAACTTATCAAAGTGTAGTAATTCTTGATCAGTATATATCCTATATCTGTTTACATAATCTATTTGATCATTGCAAATAATTTTTTCTACTTTCCCATCTTCAGCAATTATATTTAAGCCGCCATATACAAAGTCTGTCGTGCTTTCACCCCTGCCTTGAGAAGTATAGACATAAGTTACATCTTTTGATAAAAATCTTACTCTATTTAAAATTTCTTCTTCATTTAAAGCCATTTTTACCTCTGCCGTTGGATTTAAAATAATTTGTGGGCAGTTAGCTATATCAGACTTGTAAGTTAAACTTCTTGGTATATTCATCAAATCATCTTCACCAATGCTTACTCCTATATGTAATTGACTAATACTTGTTGATGGTGGATTTATCTCATACCAGCCACCCAAAAACTCTATACCTTCTCCATCTGCTATATCACTGGCAAATACATTTTTTTCTGTTAAGCCTAAATTTCTTTTAGTATACAAATCTACTAAATATCCATCCATTATTAAAGCTATGGCATTATAAATTTTCTTATTGTATTGTAAAGGAAAACCAACAGAAAACAAAATATTATAGCCTTTTGAAAACTTTATTATTTCAAGAATAGCATCCTCACATAATAAAGCCATATCTTTATAGCCATCATAAAGGCTAGCTCCTGTAAGTGATAATTCTGGCAAAGATAATATACTTACACCGTCATCATATGCACTTTTCACCAAATTTTTTATAATTTCTTTATTTTTATTTATATCTCCAAGAGCAAGCTCAAAGTTTGTAGATCTAATTTTTAAATTTTTTCTCATAATCCACCTCTTAGAAGTATTTTACCACAGTCTATTGAAAATGTTTGTAGAGGTTCTTTTAATTATGCTTTAACAAAAAATTTTATTTATACTGTAAGAGTTGTATAATATAAGCAGAGACTGTATTTAGGAGGAAAAATGCACAATATTAGACAAATCCTTGATGGTATTTATTATGTCGGAGTAAACGATAGAAGAATTGATAGATTTGAAAATATGTTCCCACTTGAAAATGGTGTTTCATATTCTTCATATGTTATAAAAGATGAAAAAAATGCTTTAGTAGATAGTGTTGAGTCTGCATTTACTAGACAATATTTAGAAAATATAGAAGCAGCTTTAGATGGTGAAGATTTAGATTACATTATTGTTCACCACATGGAACCAGACCACTGTAGAAATATTGACTTTTGTATGAGAAAATGGCCAAATGCAAAGCTAGTTGGTAATGCCAAAACTTTCCAATTCTATGAACAATTCTACAATGATGAGTTTAAAGATAGATATTACGAAGTAAAAGAAGGCGATGAGCTAAACTTTGGTAAACACACACTTAAGTTTGTAATGACACCTATGGTTCACTGGCCAGAAGTAATGATGTCATATGAAACAAGCCAAAAAATCTTATTCTCAGCAGATGCCTTTGGTTCATTTAACGCTATAGAAGGACACTTAAGAGCTAAAAATGTAATTCATAAAGGTGACTGGTTAGACCAAGCTCGTAGATACTATATAAATATAGTTGGTAAATTTGGTAACCAAGTACAAGCAGCATTTAAAAAAGTAGCTGACCTTGACATCCAAGCTATACTTCCACTACACGGTCCAGTTTATGATGACCCAGAATCAATTGGTTTTATCATGGATAAATACAATAAATGGTCAACATACACACCAGAAGAAAAAGGTGTAGCAATTGTTTACTCAACAATGTATGGAGATACAGAACAAGCAGCTGATATTCTTGCAGCAGAACTTGCTGAACTTGGTCTTACAGAAGATATTAGAGTATTTGACGTATCAGACTGGCATCCATCAGATATAATCGCCCAATGCCATAAATATAGTAATACAGTATTTGGTCCAATCAACTACAATTCTGGCCTATACTACCCAATGGAGGCATTTTTACAAGAACTAGTTGGTACAGGTTACCAAAATAGACACATATCTTTCTTAAACAACTGGTCATGGGGTGGTAACAGCCTAAAAAGATCTAAAGAGATTTTAGAATCAGGCAAACACACCTATGTTGGAGAAGATGTATTAATCAACTCAGCTGTAAAAGATGACCAAGTATCCCAATTAAAAGAACTTGCAAAAGCTATCAAAGAAGACCTATATAGCCAAGAATATTAAAATAACATTAAGGAGCCCCAAAGGCTCCTTTTTTAACGCTTATTTTAATTTTTTAAGTATATTTAAAGCTCCATCCTTATATGGTGGGTATTTCATTTTCATTTCAAAATCAGAATTTGCTTCCATTATAGATTTTTGATTTGAAAAATTCTTAAAACCATAGTAACCATGATATCCACCTTGGCCACTATATCCTACCCCGCCAAATTGGAGGTATGGATTAGAAACCATCATCAGTGTATCATTTACCATTCCATTTCCAAATTCCATATTGTACATAACTTTTTCTTTTGTGCGGTCATTTTCAGTAAATAAGTAAAAAGCTAGTGGTTTTGGTAAAGTTTTTACCTTATATAAAACTTCATTTAGATTTGTATAAGTAATGATAGGAAAAATTGGACCAAATATTTCTTCATCCATCAATTTATTTTCAAAGTCTACCCCATCGACTATAGTAGGCCCTAGACGTAAATTATTATTATCATAATCACCGCCACAAATAATATTTTGGCCCTCTAACAGTCCAATAAGTTTATCAAGATGATCTTTATTAATTATACTTGCATAATCTGGGCTACTTATTGGGTCTGATCCATAAAATTCTAAGAGAGCATTTTCAAGTTCTCTTACAAACCTATCCTTGATAGATGCATGGACTAAAATATAGTCTGGTGATACGCAAGTTTGACCAGCATTTACAGTATTTCCCCAAGCAATAGATCTTGCAGCAAGTCCAATATTTGCATCTTTTTCTACAATAGCTGGTGATTTGCCTCCTAGTTCTAGGGTAACTTTTGATAAATTTTTGCTGGCAGCAACCATAATTTTTTTACCAACTTCTGCCCCGCCGGTATAGAAAATGTGGTCATAATTGTATGATAAAAGCTCATCATGACTAACTTCATTATTATCAACTACAAAGATATAATTCGGGTCAAAATTTGCATTTATTATTTCACGAATGAGATTTGAAGTATGTTTTGATTTTCTACTTGTTTTTAAAATCACTGTATTTCCAGCAGCAATTGCTCCAATTAGTGGGTCGATTGCTAGTAGAAATGGATAATTCCATGGTGATATGATAAGTGTTACTCCCATTGGTTCAAAAAGGGTGTATGATTTTCCTGGCATGGACATAAGTGGAGTTTTTTCTGCTATGGGTTCCATCCATTCTTCTAGATTATCCATGGCAAGTTTTATTTCCTCATAGGCCATAGAAAGTTCTGTTGCATAGGCTTCAAAATTTGATTTTCCCAAATCTTTGGCAAGGGCCATCAAGATATTATCCTCAAAGTTAATTAGTATATCTTTTAATTTTTGTAAATTTTTAAGTCTAAAGTCTAAGGTTTTAGTTTCTCCAGAATAAAAGTATTCTCTTTGGAGATTTACAACTTGTTCTAAGTTCATAATATGCTCCTTATTTTTTTAATGCTTTTTGTATTTTTACCCTATTTTTACAAAAAAAATAAAGCTCCCAAAATTTTGGAAGCTTTTTAGATTTATAAGTTTTCGATTACTTCTTCTATATCAGGTAACTCAGAAGGTTCGTAAACTTTCACCCACTGTACTTTACCTTCTTCATCAACTATTACATTTGCCCTTTGGCTGGCACCATTTTCTTCATTAAATAATCCGTATGCTTTTGTAACTTCTGCATATGGGAAGAAATCTGATGCGATTTTTACATTTTCTATGCAGAGTATATCTGCCCATTTTTGTTTGGCTGGGAATGGGTCTATGGATAACCCAATAACCACTGTATCCCCTTTTTCTTGGATTCTATCATAATTTCTTTCTAAAGATCTCATTTGATCTGTACAAACAGATGTAAATGCAAGTGGATGCCAAGAAAGAATTACTTTTTTGCCTTTTAAATCTGATAAGTTTATATCATTTTTGTATTGGTCTTTTAGTGAAAATTCTGGTGCTTTTTCGTTTACATTAATAGTCATAATACACTCCTTTTTCTTCGATATATTATATATACCCAACTATTTTGAAATTAAAAATTCATTGGCGAATTTGACCATGGCAATAGTGCCTATGCTTAAAGATTTTTCGTCTATATCAAAATATTCATTGTGATGTTCTGCACCAGATCCTAGGTCAGTATTTTTTGTCCCTACTAGGGCAAAAGCTATTGGGCATAGCTTGTTATAGCCTGCAAATGTCTCTGAAGCAAACCATGTTAAGTCTTTTTTGATGGTACCTGGCATTATATCTTCTATGGATTCTTGTGCAAGCTTGGCTAGGCTTTCATCATTTATAACTGGCTCATTGTCATGAATTATTTTATTTTCTATAAACTCACATTCATGGGCCTTAGCTGTCAAAGATCCTACTTTTCTTACTAGGTCTAAGGCTTTCTTGCCTTCTTCAGTATCAAAATATCTTAGGGTTCCTGCTACCCTTACTTCATCTGGGATAACATTGGCAATAGTTCCTCCATTTATAAGACCCAGGCCTAGGGTAACTGTTTTTGAAACATCAATACGATTTACCCATGCACTTGCTAGACCATTTATGATATTACTGGCCACAAAAATTGGGCTGACTGATAAGTCAGGACGAGATCCATGACCACCTCTTCCACGAATTGTGAAATCTACTATTGCATTTCCGGCCATAACTGGACCAGCATCTACTGCAATTTTCCCAGTTTCTAAAAAGGCAGCCAAATGTTCTCCATAGATAGCATCTATATTTTCATCCTTTAGAGCTTTAACCATCTTATCAATACCAGTTCCTACTTCTTCCCCTTCTTCAAATATAAAAATAATCTTCCCCTTAAGCTTATCTTTATTTTGACTTAGGATTTTCATAGCCCCTAGTAAAGTTGCCATATGACCGTCATGGCCGCAAGCGTGAAATCTGCCTTCAATTATTGATTTGCAAAGGCGCATGTTTTTTTGATTTGAATCCTTTTCTACAATTGGAAGTGCGTCAATGTCTGTACGAAGCCCCAGAGTTTTGCCTGGATTTCCTGTATCAAGGATAGCATAAAATCCTGTACCTTCAACTTCCACTATAGGTAAATCTAATTTTTTTGCTTCTTTTTTTAAAAACTTACTAGTTTCTATTTCTTCCCCAGATAGCTCTGGATTTTCATGTAAGTATCGGCGGGTGTTTATCAAATAGTTATTAATTTCTTCAACACTATTTAAAATAACTTCATTGCTAATAGTCATAGTTTCTCCTAAAAAAGACGGGTTAGACCCGTCTTGATAAATGTATTTTAATATTATAAAATATCGAGTTCTTTACATGTACCATACTATGGTTTTTTATCAAAATCGATATTTATAAATAAATTATAATTTTTATAGGATTGTTTCTATCCTGCAAATTTTTCATTGTGCTTATTATTTATAGCATCTGCCATCCTATTGAGGCCTTCTTCTAAATATGATCTTGGGCATGCCAGATTTAACCTAACCATTCTATTGGCATGGTCAACAAAGGTAGTATCAGATTCTATCAACACTCCAGCTTCCTTTGCAAAAAATAATTCTAAATATTCATCTTCTTTAAAAGGCAGATTCAAAGAATCATCGGAATTAAAAATATATCCCTTATAACCTTCTAATTTCAGGGCATTTGTTCCTGTCCTATCAACTATCTGATCAAAATTGTATTTTATATCTGCTCCATAATAATTATATTGCATTATTTTTTTAATTAAACAGTTTATTTAATCTATCAATATGCAAATCTTGGTAATAAAAAACGGCAATGCTCATATTGCCGTCTACTATATAAAATTATACTGAAGCTATAGCTTCGATTTCTAGTGCTGCTCCAAGTGGAAGAGCTGCTACTTGTAAAGCTGATCTTGCTGGTTTGTGTTCATCAAAAAATTCTTTGTAAACTTCATTTACTGCTGCAAAATCATTGATGTCAGCTAAGTAAACTGTACATTTTATAACCTTATCAATTGATGAACCAGATTCTTCTAGGATAGCTTTAATATTATTTAAAACTTGTCTAGCTGCAGCAGAGATTTCTGTTACTAGTTCTCCAGTTTCTGGATTTAGTGGAATTTGACCTGATGTAAATACAAATTGTTCTGTACCAATTGCTTGTACATATGGTCCTACTGCTGCTGGTGCTTTGTCTGTGTGAAATGATTTCATAACTTCTCCTTAAATTGTAAATTTAAAATGTTTTCATACTACATTTATATAACAATTTAATGAAAATTTCAAGACTTTTTCTAATTTATTTTTAAATATTCCTCAAGTGTTAAATCATTTTCATAGATGTTTTTAGCATTTTCTACACCTACAAATCTAAAGTGCCAAGGTTCTGCCTTATGATTGGTTTTATTTTCTTTACCCTTTGGATATCTTTCTATAAAACCATATTTGTAAGCATTTTCTGCTAGCCAATCATAGCTTGCGGTTTTTTCAAATTTGTCATTGTACTTGCTGCCTTCTGTAAAAAAGTCAAAGGCAGATCCAAGTTGATGCTCATTTGTTCCTGGAGCCGAACTATCTGGCTCAGAAACCTCAAACATTCTTTTTTCTAAATCATAGCCCCTATAGTCAGACGCTATTTTTACATCTAAATTTTCGCGAGCCATGTCTTGGCGCATAGTTTCAAAGGCACGTCTTGCTGTCTTATCCACACCTGGATCAAAGTCTTCTGGTAATGGATAATTTTCATTTACAAAGGCTAAGCCATTTACAACCTTGATTTGCTTATCGCTATCTAATTTTGATAGGCCATATTTATTTACATAATAATAGGTATCATCGATTTTCACTTTAGAAAAACCATTTTCTGTGCCAAAGTATGGAACATATGATCCTTCTTCAATAAATTTTTCAGTTTTAGAATAGTCATTTGGGAATTGATAAGCGTATTGTGTTTGTACACAAAGAACGTATTCTTGTAGGTCATCGCTATATTTATCATCCTTTAGGGCATGGCTTTCATCTACCCCTGCATCTTTAAAACCAACATCAGTTGCCACATGAATTTTATTGCTTGTTTCTTCGATTGTTTCTTCTTCTAACTCGCTAAAATTCCCTGCTGCTTGTCTGATTTCATTTGGTCTTGCAATTTCAAATTCATTTTCATTATTACCATTAAATCCAAATTGATAAATAGAACCTGCTAATACTACTGCTAATATTCCACTTGTAAAAATCTTTTTGTTTCTTGCTTTTCTTCTTCTTGCCTGATTTCTCTTTTTTTCTCTGATACCTTTATTAGACATAATAATTTCCTATTCATTTATTTCAATATTATAGTTATAGTTGTTTTTGAGTGAAGACTGTGGGAAATCAATTTTATAAAATATATCTCAATTTTATACGAAATTGATTTATTACTATTTACTAACATTATAGCATGATTTTTACAAAATTAATAGGGGTAAAAGCATTTTATTTGCATAAATAATGAAAAAAAATCGACTTAAATAGCCGATTTTTGTAAAATTTAGTTAATATTTATTATTTTTTGAAAATATCTAAAATTCTGCGAAGGAAATTTTTCTCTTTTTTTAGTTTTTTTCGCTCTTCGCTCATTATATTTTCTTTCCTTTTTTTATTTTTTTCAGCCACTTTTTGAACTGATCTATTTTCTTCTGCTTGTAAGCTGCGTTTTTTTGCTTGTTCTGCTAAGACTTCTTGAGAGTTAATATTATTTACATTTTGAACTTTTGTGTACTCTCCGTTTGATAATAGTTTTCTAATTTTAACATCATCTGAAAGCATCAAATCCATAAAGTCGAGGATTCGTTTTTTAATTTCCTCATCAAAAATAGGAACTGCAACTTCCATCCTATGTCTGATATTTCTTGTCATAAAGTCAGCTGATGATATGAATACCTTAGCATTTTCTCGGTGTCCAAATTGGTAAACCCTGTGGTGTTCTAAAAATCTTCCTACAATCGAATATATCTCTATATTTTCTGTACGATCCTTTACATCTGGAAGGATACAGCAAATGCCTCTTACTAGCATTATTACCTTTACACCTTCATTTGACGCTTCAGAAAGTTTATCAATCAAAATCCTATCTGATATAGAATTTAGTTTTATCCTGATATATCCTTGTCCACCTTGTTTTTGAATTTGTATTTGCTCATCAATCAGCTTATCAAGTCCTTCTTGCATTGATTTTGGACTTACCATTAGGTTTTTGTATTCACCCTCTAGGTTTCCAAGCATAACATTATCAAATAAATCTTTTGCATCAAGGCCTATCGCACCATTTGATGTCATAAGTGAAAAATCTGTGTATAATTTTGCTGTTTTTTCGTTATAGTTTCCTGTTGCAACTTGGGTGATATATTGGATATTTTCGTGTTGGTCTATTTTAGTTATCAGACAGATTTTGGAGTGAGTTTTATAATTATCAAAACCATATAGGATTTTACAGCCAGCATCTTCAAGTTTTGATGACCAAAGTATATTGTTATCTTCGTCAAATCTTGCACGAAGTTCCATTAAAACTATTACATCTTTGCCATTTTCACTTGCTTTTATCAAAGCTTTTGCAATTTTGCTGTCATGGGCAATCCTGTAAAGGGTAATTTTTATTGAAACTACACTTTCATCCTCAGCTGCTTCTTCTAAAAGTCTGATAACTGGATCCATAGATTCATATGGAAATGATAAAAATATATCTTTTTCGTTAATCTGCTCCATCATAGGACGATTTGGATCAACCATTGCTGATGCTTGTGGGCTAAATGGCTCGTGAGTGTGTTTTGCTATAATATTTTCAGGTAAATCCTCTACAAGTCCAAATAAGAATCCTGCTTGCATTAGTGATTTGGTTACAAATATATTTTTCTTATCTAGGTCGAATTGAGTTTTTAAAAATTCTAATGACTCATCTGATAGGTCATTGTCTACTTCAAGTCTAACTGGATGAAGTCTCTTTCTTTTTTTAAGCTTGCCTTTCATATAATCTCTAAAGTCTTGGTCAACATCGTAATCATCGTCATCATATGAAATATCAGTATTTCTTGTTAGTGAGATTATATATTGGTTTTCTACCTCATATCCTTCAAATACTTGGTAGCCAAATTCTTTTATTATATCTTCGATAAAGACAAAGCTTGTATCATTAATTTTTAAATATCTTTTTAATTTATCTGGAACTTGAATAAGGCCTACACTCTTGCTTTCCTCATCATTTTCTGATTTTAATGAGAAAACAACAGATAAGGCTAAGTTTGGTAGTCTTGGGAAAGGATGAACCCTATCTACTACTTGGAAATTTAAAATTGGTTCTATTTTTGTATTAAAGTAGTATTCTACAGATTTTCTATCTTTTTCACTAAGTTCAGAAACTTTGAGTAAATTTATACCATTTACTTTAAGCTCATCTACTATTTGTCCATATACTTGATCTTTTTGCTTATATAAGTCAACGCAATCTGTTAATATTGCATCAAGTTGCTCATCACTGGTCATACCTGATTTGCTATCGACTGGTTTTTTCTTTAAATTCTTAAAGTCAGTAAGACTACCAACCCTTACCATAAAAAATTCTTCAAGATTGGTATCAAATATCGAGAAAAATCTCAGTCTTTCTAAAACTGGTACATCTCTATCATTTGCTTCTTCTAAGACCCTTTGGTCAAATTTTAGCCACGAAAGTTCTCTGTTTTGCGTAAAAGATATATCTGCCATATTATATTATTTATTCCTTCCTAGTAATTTGTTATATACATACCCTTCTCTTACACCTGTTTGGCTTATATTTATTGTATCGCAATAAAAATATTTAGACAAACGGTTTAGTATTATCATACCCGGAAGAAGTGTGTGTACCCTATCTGGTTTTACTGCTAGGATGGCATCTAAAATATCTCTTGGCTGCCTGTCTATAACTTCTTTAATCATATCATTAAGCTTATTTGCATCCATTGATGTATTGTAATTTGCTTCATCATAGTAATCATTATAAAATTTTAAAGTAGCACGGGCTGTACCACCTACTGCACAAAGTAAATCATGGTCTTCCCTGTACATTTTATTTGATTCAAGCAAGGATTTTACTTCTGTATCTATATTTTTTTTCTCATCCTTATTTACAAATAAAGAACTAACATAATCATTAAAAGCAGAAAGAGAACCAATAGAAAGAGATGTTGATTTTATAACTTTATTTTGATCAATAATTACAACTTCAGATGAACCACCACCAATGTCAGTAAGAACCCCACGGGAAACTTCTATTGAAGAGCTTGCACCTATAAAGGCAAGTTTAGCTTCTTCTTCTCCACTTATAATTTCAATATCTAGATCAAGTTCTTCTTTTACTCTGGATAAAATTTCAGTCCTATTTGCTGCATCACGGATTGTTGCAGTTGCAAATGGATGTAGTTCGTCAATATCACCAAAATTATCCACTACTGCCTTAAAAGTGCGAAGGGTTTCAATCAATCTTTGGATACCTTTTTCTGATAATACTCCATTACTTACATAAGTTTTTAGGGAAGCTTGTTCCTTTTCGTTAAATAAATTTGTAACTTTATCGCCAGATATTTTGAAAACAGACAGTCTAACGGTGTTTGAACCGATGTCTATTACTGCATATATCATCTTAAATCTCCTTTAGTTCTAAGTTGTAATCACAATCTAAAATATGATCTACAATCTGCTTATTCTTTTCATTTACTTGGGTCATAAAAATATTTATACTTGACTTATTATCCTCATCAAAATTAACTTTTTTGCTGACATTATGAGCTGGATTAATAATGTTAACCTTATAATTCAAATTTTTTATTATAGCATTCTTTATAATTGGATAATGGGTGCATCCAAGAATAATATTTGGAATTTGCTTTTGATTGGCAATTTCTAAATATTGGCTCAAAGCCTGATCAAGTTCATCTCCACTTAATTTTCCATCTTCAATAAGTGTAACCAATTTTGTGGCAGGAATTTCAAAAACTTTACTTGATGAATTCTTTTCAATTTCTTCTTTATATATATGGCTGTCCACAGTTGCCTTAGTTGCAAGCAGGCAAAAATCACCCTCATATTGCAAGGCATTTTCTACACCAGCCCTAGTTATGGGGTAAAATTTCTTTTTATATTTATTTTCCAAATATTCAGTTGCAATTGTTGAAATTGTATTGCATGCAATAATGTATTGGTCTATATCATACTTTTCTAAATATTCGACTATTTCATCGGTAAGTTTTAGAATTTCTTCCTTATACCTGCTGCCATAAGGAGCTCTTTTGCTATCTCCTAGGTAAAAATAATTTGCATTTTTTTTACTAGCAAGCTCTTTTAAAACAGTTAGTCCACCAAGGCCAGAATCAAATACACCAATATTTGTCATAATAATTCCACCTTTTTTACAAATTCGTACTTTTCACTCATTTTTTTATAGGCAAATTCAAGGCTTTCATCATCCATAAATATTCCAAAAATAGATGCTCCACTGCCACTAATTAATGTAACTTCTGCCCCATACTCTAGGAATTCGTACTTAAGGTCTAGTAAATGAGGGTACATATCAGTAACCACATCTTCCATAACATTTTCAAAATAAAAAATAGCTGAGTGGTCTCCTTTTTTTAGTTTTTCAACTATTAGGTCATTTTCTACATGACCAAAATCTCTAAGTTTTTTATAAACTTCAGCTGAAGATATTTCTGTGCCATCATTTACCAAAAGTATTTTCATATCAAGATTATTTTCAAATGGGAATAGTATTTCCCCAATCCCTTTTGCTCTAGCTGGTGAATTTTCAAAGAAAAATGGTATATCCGCTCCAAGTTTTTTTCCTATTTCCATCATTTGTTTTTTTGATAGATTTAGATTCCAAAGCTCATTTAGACCCTTTATCATTTCAGCTGCATCAGTCGATCCACCTGCAAGTCCTGCTGCAAGGGGGATATTTTTCTTTAAGTAAACATCCACACCTGGATTTTCAATTTTTTCTTTTAAAATCTCCCAAGCCTTATATATCAAATTGTCCTCAACTGGACAAATTGTTTCAAGATTTGATGAGTAGTTAAAAATTCCCCTATCATTTGGAATAATTTCAAGCTCGTCAAATAAGCTTATGCGTGCCATAATAGTATCTATCTCATGATAACTATCATCACGTTTGTATAAGCTATCCAAAGTTAAATTAATTTTTGCAAAACATTTTCTATTCATTTTAACCTCAGCTACAATTATAACAAAAATTATCAATTTTGAGCAAAAAAAATAATATGCTTATATCCACATATTATACTCTTTTCTATATTTTGTTTTGGTGCAGGATAGAAGACTTGAACTTCCACGACCTAAAATCGGTCACAAGATCCTTAGTCTTGCGCGTCTGCCAATTCCGCCAATCCTGCGTAAATACTAAATTATGATACACCCAAAAACAAAAAAAGTCAAATAAGAGTTGCCTCTTAAATGACTTGTGATAAGAATTTCTGGCTACGTTCGTTTTTTGGATTTGCAAAAAAATCATAAGGATCATTACTTTGTTCAACTATGTGACCCCTATCCATGAAAACAACCCTATTTGATACTTCACGAGCAAATCCCATTTCATGGGTTACAACAACCATGGTCATACCTTCGTTTGCTAATTCTTGCATCATTTCCAAAACTCCACCAACCATTTCTGGATCAAGGGCACTTGTTGGTTCATCAAAAAGCATTAGTTTTGGATTCATCATTAGGGCTCTTGCAATAGCCACCCTTTGTTTTTGACCACCAGAAAGGCTAACTGGATATACATTTTTCTTTTGACTTAGGCCAATTCTTTCAAGAAGTCTCATTGCCTTATCATTTGCTTCTTTTTTTGTCATTTTCCCTCTCATAACTGGAGCAAGGGTTAGATTTTCTATGATAGGCATATTTGAAAATAGGTTAAAGTTTTGAAAAACCATACCCATTTCTTCTCTAAGTTTGTTGATGTCTACATTTGAATCATTTATCTTCTTATCTTCAAAAAATATTTCTCCTCCATTTGGTTTTTCTAAAAGGTTTAGGCATCTTAAAAATGTAGATTTACCTGAACCTGATGGGCCAATGATTGAAATTACATCATTTTTTTCAACTTCAAGGCTTACCTTATCCAAGACTTTTAAAGGACCAAATGATTTTTCCAAATTATTTACTTTAAGCATATAGGTACAACCTTTCTATTTTCTTAAATATTTTTTCTATTAGTAAGACGATTATTAAATATATAATTGCTGCTGAAAAATAAGCTGTTGCTGCATCAAAGGTCTGACTAATTACAATAGAAGCTCCGCGTGTAAGGTCTGCTAGTCCTATAAAACCTGCAATAGAAGTTTCTTTAAATAATGTAATAACTTCATTGCCCAGGGCTGGTAGTGAGTTTTTAAGTGCTTGAGGCATTACTACTTTTTTCATAGTTTGAAAATTGCTTAATCCAAGGCTACGTGCCGCTTCTTTTTCCCCTTTTGCAACTGAATTTATCCCACCCCTAAATAGTTCTGCCATATAGGCTGATGAGTTTAGCCCAAATGAAATAATTGCTACCCAAAGCAGGCTATCAAAATTTACTAAAATTACATTAAACATAATTAAAAGCTGGATTGTAGAAGGGGTACCACGGATAATTGATACAAAAATATTAAATATTTTATCTAATATTTTTATAAGTATGCCTCCAAAACCTACATTCTCACCATCCATTTCAATGCTTGCTGCTCTGACTAAAGCAATTATAAGTCCTAGGGCAAAGGAAATAATTAAGGCACAGATTGTTACAATTACAGTGATTTTTAGTCCATCTAAAAGGTATTTATAAGCACCGTTATCAATAATATTTGATTTAAATCTGCCAAAAATACCAGTTCCAGTTTCTGCAACTTCTTTTTTTTCGTATTTTGCCATAATTTTATCAATTTCTCCGGATTCTTTAAGGGCTGCTATGGCTTCATTCATTTTTTCAAGCAGTTCTGGATTATTTTTATTAACCGCTAGGGCATATTCTTCTTCCAAATAAGGAGTGTCGATGATTTTCAAATCCTTATTTGCATTGACATAATTTTCTGCCGTATGCTTATCTAGGATTACTGCATCGATTTTTTTGTTTTGTAAGGATAGAATAGCGTCTGGTACCTTGTTAAAAGAATTTACATTTTCTTCACCAAAGTCATCTTTTGCTATGGTATCGCCTATTGTCCCGAGTTGAGTCCCAATTTGGGCTCCATCATTTAAATCTTCTACTTCTTTAATTTGAGAATCTTTTCTAACTATTACTATTTGGCTAGTTTTTGTAAATGAATCTGTAAAATTTACTGATTTTTTACGTTCTTCAGTTACAGTAAACCCAGCTGCTCCCCCATCCATTTTCCCTGATTGGATACTGGCAATAATAGTGTTAAAATCCATATCATGGAGTCTAACCTCATAACCCAAATAATCTCCAATTGCCCTTACAATATCAGGATCAATTCCCACTATTTCATCATTTTCATAATATTCATATGGTGGGAAATCTGCACTTGTTCCAAAATCTATTACACCATCATCTACAAGTTCATCTGCCGCTAGGGATTTAAATGGTAAAAATAATACCATAATAAAAATTAATGCTAGCAGACTTTTCTTTTTACTTTTCATTTATACTCCATTCTAACTTAGCTTTTCTAAGACAAAGGCAATTTGTCTTTCTACTTCTTTTTTAGCTGGCCCGCCTAGGGATTTTCTCTCATTGACACATTTTATTATATCAATTTCTTGGTAAATGTCTTCATCAAATAAATCTGATTCATTTTTATAGATGTCTAGATCAATTTCATCCAAAGTTTTGTTATTTTCTATGCCATATTTTACAAGTCTTGCTGAAATATGGTGAGCGTCTCTAAAATTTTCTCCTTTATTTACCAAATAATCTGCAAGGTCAGTTGCATTTAAAAAACCATCTTTACAAGCTTCTAGCATTTTTTCCTTATTTAATTTTAGGCTTTTTATTTGCCCTGCCATAACTTGTAATGAAATTTTTATTGTATCCACACTATCAAATATTGATTCCTTATCTTCTTGCATATCCTTTGAATAAGCTAAGGGCAATCCCTTTAGCATTACAAATGACTGATTCATATTTCCTATAAGTTTTGCTGACTTACTTCTAATAAGCTCAGCCATGTCAGGATTTTTCTTTTGAGGCATAATGGATGATCCTGTGGAAAATTTATCATCTATACTCACAAAATGATATGGCTGGGATGACCAAATAATCAATTCCTCAGAAAGCCTTGATAAATGTATGCCAATTATTGACAAAACAGACTGCAATTCTAAAATGTAGTCCCTGTCACTAACCGCATCCATAGAGTTTTGCATTAGACTTTCAAACCCTAATTCTCTTGCAGTAAATTCTCTATCAATTGGATAAGTTGTTCCAGCTAAAGCACAGGCTCCAAGTGGTGAAGAATTTATTCTTTTTTTTAAGTCTTCTAATCTTTCTAAATCCCTAAGTCCCATCATGGCATAAGCCATCAAATGATGGGCAAAGGTAAGTGGCTGGGCTGCTTGCAAATGTGTGTAGCCGGGCATAATTGTCTCTTTATTTTTATCAGCTACTTCACACAATATTTTTAAATATTCTTTTAAAATTGAGCCTATATTTTCAACTTCATCCCTTAGATGTAATCTTAAATCAGTTGTAACTTGGTCATTTCTTGACCTAGCTGTGTGCATTTTCTTGCCAACTTCACCAATTTCTTTAATTAAAGCTGATTCGATAAAGGTATGGATGTCTTCACTGGATAAATCAATTTCTAACTTACCATCTAAAAGTTTTTGCTTGATTATCTGAAGCCCCATAATTATTTCGTCTGCCTGATCAGCTTCTATAATCTGAGTTTTTTTAAGCATTTTTACATGGGCAATAGATCCTTTTATGTCATCGAAAACTAATCTTTGATCAATTTTAATTGATGAATTGAATTCTTCTGCAAATTTATCCAAGTCCCCAGATAGCATTCCGCTCCAAAGTTTCATTTTACTTTTTCTCACCTTCTTTCAATGCTTTTGCATATATTTTTGTGCTAAGTCCAAATAAATTTATAAATCCAGTCGCATCTGATTGGTTATAAACATCATCCTCTTCGAATGTTGCATATTCTTCTAAGTATAAGGAATTTGTTGCAAATATTCCAGCTGGTTGCATTGAACCCTTATATAGTTTTACTTTTACTTTTCCAGTCACATTTTCTTGAGTTTCTTCTATAAAAGCATCCATGGCTTCTTTTAATGGTGTCATCCATTTTCCAGCATAAACTAAGTTTGCATAATCTAGGGCAATTTTTTGTTTGTATTGGAGAGCATCAGGGTGCATGGTTACTGATTCTAATTTTTCATGGGCAAAGTGTAAAACACTTGCTGCAGGATTTTCATAAAGACCCCTTGATTTCATTCCTACCATCCTGCTTTCTACAATATCATCTATGCCGATTCCATGTTTGCCAGCTATGACATTTAATTTTTTGACAAGTTCAGCAGCCTTTAATTTTTCACCATTCACAGCAACCGGATTTCCTTTTTCAAATCCTATTTCAATAATCTCCGCCTCATACATTGCTTTTTCAGGAGGAGTTACCCATGATAATATTTTTTCTAAATCAGCTGGATTTTTCGGATCTTCTAGGTCCAGACCCTCGTGGGATAGGTGCCAGATATTTTCATCCATTGAATAATCTTCATCTTTTTCTACTTTTAGAGGGATTCCATGCTCTTTTGCGTAAGCTTCTTCTTCACTACGGCCTTTTATATCCCAAAATCTCCAAGGTGCAATAACTGAAATTTCTGGAGCAAGAGCCATAATAGAAAGTTCAAAACGGATTTGATCATTACCCTTACCAGTACAGCCATGGACAATGACATCTGCATTTTCTTTATTGGCAATATCTACCAAGACTTTTGAAATTAGTGGTCGAGCTATGGCCGTTCCTAATAAATATATATTTTCGTATTTTGCCCCAGCTTTTAGAGATTTAAAGGCATAGTCTTCTATAAACTCTTCTTCTACATTTACATTATAAAACTTACTAGCTCCTGATGATAAGGCTTTATTCTCTAGGGCATCTGGATTTTCTACTTGACCTAGGTCTACTGATACACAAATGACTTCTTTAACTCCATTTTCTCTTAGCCAAGTCACCATTACTGATGTATCTAGGCCTCCAGAATAGGCTAATATTACTTTGTTTGCTTCTTTTAAAACTTCGTATTCGTTTTTAATCATAATATCCTCCATAATTTTTTTTAAAATATAGTCATTTGTGTATATTTAAGGCAATAAAAAAAGCTTTCATCCCCAAAGGGACGAAAGCTCGTGATACCACCCAAATTTATTTATTTTTCGCAAAATAAACCTCATCAAGTACAAATAATACTCTAACTCTATAACGGGAGTTCCCGAATAAATCTCCTTGTATCGACTTATTAGCTCAGAGGTTCTTTTCTTTATCTAACCACTTATCCCCTCTCACCATCTAGGATTCGCTTGAAGCTTTTTTAGATAAATACTCTTCTCTTCAACACATTTTTAAGACTAATATTCTAATTAAGGTCATTTTAACCTTTTTTTCTTGCTTTGTCAAATTTTTTAAATATTTAATGTATGGAGTATGTGATTTCTGTATTCTGTAAACTCTTTAGCTGTCCTATCCCTAGAATAGTCCATATATATATTTACAATTTCTTTTATTTCTCCAGGTCTTGGTTTCATGACTATGACCTTATTTGACATATAAATAGCCTCATCTATGTCGTGAGTTACCATTATCATCATGGTATTATTTTCCTGCCAAAGTTTTAAAAGTTCATCTTGCATATTCATTCTTGTAAAAGCATCTAGGGCCCCAAGTGGTTCATCAAGTAAAAAAACTTTTGGTTCGTTAATCATAGTTCTTATCAATGCTACTCTTTGAGCCATACCACCTGAAAGATGGTGGGGATATGCGTCTTTAAATTCTATTAGTCCAACTTTTTCTAAAAGGGCATCAACTTTTTTATAATCCACATTATTCTTTAAATTTCCAGAAAAAGCTACATTTTCTTTTACTGTAAGCCATGGAAATAGTGTTGGTTTTTGAAAAACCATACCCCTATTGCTATCAGTGCCTTTAACTTCTTGGCCATTTAGTTTAATAGAACCATTTGTAGGATCAATAAGACCTGCAATCAATCTGAGTATTGTAGATTTCCCACATCCAGAAGGTCCAACTATAGAAACAAATTCGCCATCATTTATTGTAAAACTTACGTTTTTTAAGGCATGGGTTACCATTTGCGAATCAGGGCTTATAAAATCTTTATTAATATTTTCAAAAACTAATTCACTCATTAATTAACCATTCCTTCTTGCCAAATTAAGGCACGATCTCTAAGTTTTCTTAAAACCCAGTTTACAAATAAAAATGTCAAACAAATTATAATTATTGCCCCATACATATTTGAATATTCTGCCCAAGATTTCTTCCAGTTGATATACCAGCCAAGGCCTGATTCTACCCCCATCATCTCTGCAATGAGTAGTGATGTACAAGCTGAGCTCATGCCGGCGGTTAGCCCTTGAAAAATATTTGGAAGGGCTGATGGGATTGCAATTTTTCTTATCAATTGATTTTCGCTTGCTCCAAGTGTTTTTGCTGCCTCATAGTAAGATCTATCAACATTACGGATACCTGTCATAGTTGCAAGGGTTACTGAAAACCAAACACCAAGTGCAATTATAAATACTGCTCCCTTAAAAAGTGTAGTTGCTAAAACCATTACTACTGGTAGCCAGGTTGTTGTTGGTATTGGTCCTAATATTTTCATAAAAGGCTCTACCCAATAGGATACTTTTTTGGAGTATCCACATAAAATACCAGTAAGTAGTCCTAAAAGACTTCCAATAAAATATCCGATAAATAGCAATTTTAGTGATGAAAAAGTAGATTGCAGTATGTAGTCGCTATCTTTAACAATTGCATTAAAAATCATATCCGCATATGGAAAATATGGCAATCTTAATTTTTCTGTTTTTAAAGTTAAGATGTCAAGACCCATCAAAATTAGTAATATTAAACAATAAAATGGTGCCTTATATATTAAATGTTCTCTTAGTTTTTTATTTTTTATAGATATTAAAAGGCTTAAAGTATAGATTCCAATTAATATCCACAAAAATCCATTATAAAAATTTGTCTGTTTGGCTGTTGGCCTGTGGTTTGGTAAATAAACATATTCAAAAACTGCTATAAGCCCCATAATTATAGGTAATATCAGTTTTATAATATTTATTATCCTTCTATTTTTTTTAGTAGATGGAATTTGCCCATCAAGTTTATCATATCCTTGATGAGCATTTTCCTTTATGTTTTTATTTTCTTTCATGACTTAAAAATTTCTATTTTATATCGCTATCTTTTAATCCTAGATTGTTCCAGTAATTTGAGATAAATTCTTCTTTTGTAATTTCTGAATCTATTATTCCTAGGTTTTTGTAATCCTCGATTACTGTTCCTAGTGTTTTTTCTGTATCATCTAGTGTTACAGCCCAGTTGTATGATTCCATCATTTCTACAGCTGCATCAAAGTCTCCAGATGCCCAGTTGTTATCAAAAAGGATTTGTGCTGCTTCTTCAACATTATCTTCAATCCATTTTTGTGTAGCTAATACTGCTTCATTGTAAGCTTTTGCCATTAGTGGGTTTTCTCTTACGAAGTCACCGTTTAGTGCATTAACACAGCAAGCTTCATTTTTGAAGTCATCGTCAAATGATAATGATCTAATTCTTTTTAGGGTACCATCTTCTACAAATTTGTTTGCATATTCATCAGATAGGATTGCCCCTTGCACTTCTCCATTTTCCATTGATTGAACGATTGCTGATAATTCTACTTGTTTATATTTAACTTCTTCAGGTGTGATGCCATCATTGTTAAAGAATCTTATTGCAATATTGTGATCTGCTGTTCCGATTGCTCCTGGGAAAGCAACAGTTTTTTCTTTTAGTCCTTCTGTATCATTAATTTCATCATTATTAAGTACATAAAGAGATTTACAACCTGTGTGAGCTCCTGATGCAAAAACTGCGTCAATACCATTAACTGTTGGTGGTACAAATTTTGCAATGTGACCAATTGTAGCATCTGCTGTGTGTGTACCAATTGAGTCTATATCACTTTCTACATTGATAAATTCTACTTCGATTCCTCTTTTTTCAAATTCTCCACGTACACTTGCAATCCCTGGTGCACCTGTACAAATACCACCGTTATATCCAACTTTGATTGGCTGTCCGTAGTGTGGCTCATCTTCCATTTTGCCTGTTGTTTCTACATTGTTATCTTCATTTTCATTATCTTTTGCTTCTTTACCTGTATTTTCTTCTACAGTTTCTGGATCTTTTTCATTTACATTTTCAGCTGATGTATCTGTATTTGGATCGCCTGCTGGCATTTCTGCTTGGGTTTCTTCTTTTTTTGCATCTTGGTTATTGTTTACACATGCTGTAAAAGATAGGGCCATTGCTAAAATTAATGCTGTTTTTTTGAAATTGTTCATTTTTATCTCCTAATATGTAAATTTTTCAGTTTTTTGCACAAAAAAACCTGTAAAAAATCTTTACAGGGGTCTCTTTTTTATAAAATTAATCTTTAAAGTATTTTACTTATAGATTAGTTAAAAAAGAGCGCACTTTCCCCGTTAAGAAAGCAAACTTTCTTTATAAGCCTAAAGTGTGTACTAAGAAAAATCCTATCTCTAGACAATCTATATAGTAAAATAATATATTAAAATGATTGCTAGCAAGTGTACTTAATTATCTATTAGATAATTTTGCTATCAATCAAATATATCACTTGTAATATTTAAACATATAATTATTTTTATGTCAATATTTTTAATTTATATTTATAAATAAAAATAAAAAAACGAAGGAATATTCCTTCGTTTTCTTTTTCTTATTAGATAAATAATCCAGCAAATACTACTGAAACTATTGTCATAAGTTTGATTAGGATATTTAGTGATGGTCCTGATGTATCTTTAAATGGATCACCTACTGTATCTCCTACTACTGCTGCTTTGTGAGCATCAGATCCTTTTCCGCCTTCTACACCAGATTCGATGTATTTTTTAGCATTATCCCAAGCTCCACCAGCATTTGACATAAATATAGCCATCATTACACCTGTTACAAGTGCACCTGCTAAAAGTCCGCCTAGTGCGTAAGGTCCTAGGAAGATTCCAACTAAGATTGGAACTACTACTGCTAGTACCCCTGGGATAATCATTTCTTGAAGTGAAGCTGTTGTTGAGATGTCGATACAATTTGCATAGTCTGGGTCTTTTTCTCCAGCTAGGATTTTGTCATCTTCTCTAAATTGTCTTCTAACTTCTTCGATCATTTGGCTTGCTGCTTTTCCTACTGAGTTCATAGTTAGAGCTGAGAATAGGAATGGTAGCATACCACCTATGAACATACCTGCAACTACTCTACTATCTAGGATAGAGATTGCTTCAAGGTTAATAGATTCAGCATATGTTATAAATAATGAAAGTGCTGTAAGGGCTGCAGAACCGATTGCAAATCCTTTACCAATAGCTGCTGTTGTGTTACCAATTGAGTCAAGCCCATCTGTAATATCACGAACATTTTCTGGTAGGTAGCTCATTTCTGCTATACCACCAGCATTATCTGTAATTGGACCATAAGCGTCTACTGTTACTGTTGTTCCAGTAATTGAAAGCATACCTACTGCTGCAAGAGCAATTCCAAATACTCCCATTAGCTTAAATGCAATCATTATCGCAAGTGCAATAACTAGGATAGGGAATACTGTTGAAAGCATACCTGTTGAAAGACCAGCAATGATGTTTGTTGCAACACCTGTTGATGATTCTTTTGAGATATATTTTACGTGTCTATATTTATCTGAAGTGTAGATTTCTGTTAATAGACCGATTAAGATACCTGCAATTAATCCTGTAATTACTGCAAAAGCTGCGCTAAAGTTACCAAAATATCTATTTGATAGGATAAGTGCACCGATTAAAACGATTGCTCCTGAGATATATAGTGTACCCATTAATGATTTTTGTGGGTTAGCGTGTTTTCCTACTAAGAATACAATTGAAGATACGATTGATGCAACGATTCCTAGGGCTGCTAAGAAAAGTGTAAATTGAAGTCCTGCTTCAGCAAAGTAAACTGCACCAAGAGTCATTGAAGAAATGATAGCACCAGAATAAGATTCAAATAAATCTGCTCCCATACCAGCCACATCCCCAACATTATCTCCTACGTTATCAGCAATAACTGCAGGGTTTCTTGGATCATCTTCTGGAATTCCAGCTTCTACTTTACCTACAAGGTCAGCTCCAAGGTCAGCAGCTTTTGTGTAGATACCACCACCAACTCTTGCAAAAAGAGCAACTGATGATGCACCTAATGAGTATCCCATAAGTATAGTAGGGTCTTTATAGTAAAGGTAGGTTAAAATAATTCCTATAAATCCAAGACCAGTTACAGCCATACCCATTACTGAACCACCAGAGAAAGCTACTTTTAATGCTCCATCTTGGCCTGATTCGTAAGCTTGGTTTGCACATCTAACGTTAGAAGCAGTAGAAACTCTCATTCCTATAAAACCTGCTAGCATTGAAAGAATAGAACCTAGTAAGTAGCAAAGCATAATTTTAATATTTAAAAATACTGCTAGTAAAATTGCTACTATAACAACGAAAATTGCGATAAATTTGTACTCTCTTTTTAGAAATGTCATCGCACCATCTCTGATATAGCTTGAGATTTGTAGCATACGTTCGTTACCAGCTGATAATGGGTTGATTTTTTGAGTAATTGTAAAAATCATGAAAATTATCGCCAGTATTGCTACTATCAAAGATAAAATCTCTACAGACATATGTCCTCCTTATATAATCTTTATATTTATATTGTAATATTAAAATAAAATATTACAATCATAAACCAAGTTAAATAATTTTTTTATAATAAAAGGACGCCAAAGAGATGCAAGTCTGCATTAACTTTTAGCGTCCTATTTATCGCTTATTGAATTTGTTTTTATATTTATAATCTAATTATTAATTTTCTTCATATGGTAATAATGCAACTTGGCGAGCACGTTTAACTGCACGTGTGATTTCTCTTTGGTGTTTTGCATTAAGACCTGTTACTCTTCTAGGTAGGATTTTTCCTCTATCAGAGATAAATCTTTTTAATGTTTCAATATCTTTGTAATCGATAACTTTTGATGGATCTTTTACAAATGGATCAACCTTTTTTCTTGGTTTAAATCTTCTATTTTGAGCCATGATATTCCTTTCCTTTTATTTTTTAGAACGGAATCCTGCCATCATCTTCTATTTCTGTGAAGTCATCATCAAAGAAATCATCGCTACTATCAAATCCGCCTTGGTTTTGATTGTAGGAATTGTTGTTGTAATTATTTTGATAATTTGTTTGTGAATAGTCGTTGTTGCCATAATCTTGGTTGTCACCATAATTTTGATTATAGTTTGAGCCTCCACCTTGATTATCAGAACGGCTACCTAAAAACTCTACGTTTTCAGCCACAATGTCAGTAGTGTAAACTGTTTTGCCTGTTTCTTTGTCAATGTAGGATCCTGTTTGGATTCTACCATCTACTGCACATTGACTTCCTTTTCTTAAATATCTTTCACAATTAACAGCTTGAGGACCCCAAACAACTATACGAATGAAATCTGCTGTTGGACGATTTTGAGATTCTAGTTCTTGTTTCTTTTGCTTACTTAAGCTCTTATCTACAGCTAGAGTAAAGCTAGTAACAGTCTGGTTTGATTGAGTGTTTCTTAAATCTGGATCACGTACTAGTCTTCCTACAAGTACTACTCGATTCATAAATTAGTCCTCTTTTCTGATAACCATGTATCTGATTATGAAATCTGAAAGTCTAAGTCTTCTTTCAAATTCTCTGATATGGTCTGGAAGAGATTTAAAGTCTACGATATAATAATATCCATCTTTGATATAATTAATTTCGTAAGCTAATTTTCTTTTACCCCAGTCATCTACATTAGTTACTTCACCATTTTCTTCGATGATTCCTTTGAATCTTTCTAATAGTTCAGTTCTATCTGCATCTTGCATATCAGCTTTGAAAATTAAAACTGCTTCGTAGTTATTCATTTTTTCACCTCCCTATGGTCTATGACCCCGTTGATTTATCACGGAGTAGAGTGTTACTGCTATATTTTACTACCGATTTGTCTTTTAGTCAATGCTTTTTTGGGATTTTGTGTGATAAATTGCATTGGCAATGGCACGACTCATAGCATTAGCTGCCATAACTCCAACTACATTTAAATCTGCATTTATTTCATTGGTTGCTAGGGCAAATATAGTATCCCCATCAAAGCCTGTATGGACAGGATTTATAGATCTTGCAAAGCCATCATGGGTCATTTGAGCAATTTTTTTAAGCCTTGTCTTATCAAAACTTGCATTTGTTGCAACTATGCCTATGGTCGTGTTTTTATTAGCAAGGTCTGAAAAATCGCTTATAATGTTTGACATTACAACACTTGTTTTGATCATATTTCCATCTTTAATAGGACCTGCAATTTGAATTCCTTTTTCATAGTCAAAAACATCACCAAAGGCGTTTACAGCAACTATTGCAGAAACTTTTAGATCTCCTTCAGTTAGGGTTGCAGATCCAAGGCCAGATTTCATTACAGATTCCATGCCTAGTATTTTTCCTACTGTTGCTCCAGTTCCTGCCCCTATTATTCCCTGGCTGTCTTCGTCTGATTTTGCATTTTTATAGGCAACTTTTCCCATATTTTTATCAGGTCTAATTTTTGGATTTTTGTAGGCTAGGTCAAATAAAACCGCTTGGGAAACTATTGGCACAATCCCAACTCCAACATCAAGTCCTATTCCATCTTCTTCTAAAGATTCCATAAGACCACTAGCAGCATCAAGCCCATAAGCAGAACCCCCGCTTAGGATAAGTGCATTTACACTTTCTACAGTATTTATAGGATCTAAGAGGTCTGTTTCGCGAGTTCCTGGTGCTGAGCCTCTGACTTCTACCGCACAAGTATTGTTTTTAGGTGGAATTAATACTGTAAGTCCAGTCCCCGCAACAAAATCTTGAGCATGGCCAATTTTTATGCCTTCTATATCTGTAATATAACCTTTATACATAATTCTCCTTTAAAAAAGACCTCCCTTTTGGAGGCCAAAATTAGTGGGCAACATCTTCGTTTCTATATTTATCCATCATTTGTCCAAATACTTCTGAGCTTGATGGTGGTGTATAAGAGATGGCATTTGCGCCTGCATCTATTGTTTCTAGGATGCTTTCTCCAGTTTTCCCCCCTGTGGCTATGATTGGGAAATTATCGCCAATATCTTTTCTAATTTCCCTTACCAAGTCAGCAGTGTATTTACCACCAGATACGTTTAAAATCTCAGCCCCTGCTTGAATTTTACCAATATAGTCATCTTCACTATTGGTAACAGTTGCAATAAGAGGCACATCTACAAAACCAGAAATTTCTTTAATATCCTTATTTGGCATTGGAGAATTTACTACCACTCCATAGGCACCAGAAAGCTCTGCATCAATTGCAACATATTTTGAACGCAAGCCTTGGGTTGTACCTCCGCCAACTCCTATAAAACAAGGAACATTTGATACGCTTAATATAGCATTTGAAATCGAACTTTGAGGGGTGTATGGATAAACTGCCATGATGCTATCAGCATTTGAATTTCTAATAATAGCAAGGTCTGTTGTAAAAAGTAAGGATTTAATTCTCTTTTCAAAAATCATTATCCCAGATGCCTTATAAATTTCTTTTGGCACGGTGATAAAAGATTTTCTTAGTTTGGAGTGCACCAATGGTATATATTTTTCTTTTTTTTCGCTCATAAAGCCCTCCTTTTTCTCACTTTTTATTTTACCCTTATAATTTTTAATCAATCTTTATTAAAAATATCTCTTGTATAAACTTTATCTTTCACATCCAATAATTCATCATCTAACCTATTTGCCACTATAATATCTGCTTTTTTAAAGTCATCCAGATTATTTTCAATCTTTAATCCCTCAAAATAATCTTCATCTATATTTGGCTCATAGATTATAATTTGAGTCTGATTTTTAATATTATTTATAACATCAAATATTGCAGATTTTCTAAAATTATCAGAATCTTTTTTCATAACCAGCCTATATATGCCAACTGTTTTTGGTTTATCCCTTAAAATTCTATCGCTGATATAGTCTTTTCTAATTTGGTTGGCATCAATAACTGCCCCAAACATAGCATTTGGCACATTTTCAAAGTTTGCATAAAGCTGTTTGCTATCTTTTGGCAGGCAGTATCCCCCATAACCAAATGATGGATTATTATAGTAATTTCCAATCCTAGGATCTGCAGATACTCCCTCGATGATGTCTTTTGTGGAAAGTCCCTTAATTTCTGCAAAAGTATCTAGTTCGTTAAAGTAAGAAACGCGCATTGCTAGATAAGTATTTGCAAAAAGTTTTACTGCTTCAGCTTCTGTAGAATCCATAAATAAAACTCCAGGGTCATTTTGAGCTTCTTTTTTATATAAATTAGCAATTTTTTGCCCCAAATCAGTCCTATCTCCCACAATAATCCTAGATGGATTAAGGCTATCGTATAGGGCTTTGCCTTCTCTTAAAAACTCTGGTGAAAAAATAATATTTTCGCAGGCAAATTTTTCCCTTTGTCCTTTTGTATATCCAACTGGGATTGTGGATTTGATTAAGATAGGTAGATTTTCATTTTCTTTTTTTATATTTGTAATTACATCATCGACAAATGATGTATCAAAATATCTACTGTCTTCATCATAATTTGTTGGCACAGCAATTATGGCAAGTTCTGCATCTTGTAAGTGATTTTTGTATTGATTTGTTACTCTTAGATTAAGATCTTTTTCTGCCAGATAGGAAATTATTAAATCATCTGTTAATGGTGATTTTTTTTGATTTATTAGATTGATTTTTTCCTCATTTGTATCAATCCCTATTACCTCATTTGATTGGCTAAGCAAAATGGCATTGGCCAAGCCTACATAGCCTAATCCAAAAACTACAATTTTCATAAACTCTCCTTAAAATAGATAAGTTTATTTTACAAGAAAAGAAAATTTTTACAATAAAAAAGCCTGACTTTTAGCCAAGCTTTTTAAATAACTTATATTCTATTAAAAATTTCTCTATTTAATTTGTTTTCGCTAGCAGCAACGATAAGTGCTGATGAGTTGGCAGCTGTAACATTTGTAGCTGTTCTACCCATGTCTGCGAGTGTAGAGATTGGAGCAAGCAGTACTACCATTTCTAGTGGCAGTCCCATTGCTGCAAATAAAGCAGTTGTTGTAATTGTAGCTGTTCCTGGCACTCCAACTGTTCCGAGTGAAACTAAAAGTGCAATTAAAATAAGTTTTACAAAGTCAGCAGGACCCCATCCTAGTCCCATCATATTTGCAACAAAAATAGCATTCATAACTGGCCAAAAGCCTGCACAACCTGGCATACCCATGGTTGCTCCAAGTGGAGCTGTAAATGATGCGATTTCTTCAGCTACACCTTGTTCTTCTGTTAAGTTTTCAACATTTGCTGGTATTGCTCCCATTGATGATTGAGTAGTAAAACCAATCATTGTTACTGGCCATACTTTTTTGAAATAGGCAAATGGATTAACTTTTGCAAATGCTGATACGAGCATACCTGTCCCTAGGAAGGTGTGGATTGCTGATGCCACATAGTTTAATACCAATATTAATATAAATGGTGCAATAGCTGTAGAATCAACCCTACCAACAGCATTTGTCATAAGAGCAAGCACTGCATATGGTGTTAGGCTTGTAATCATACTTGTAAGTTTAAATATAACTTCTGCAAGTGAGTTTGTAAATTCTGCAAATGGTCGAACTACTTCTTCCTTACCAGATTCAATTAATTTTAGAGCAGCTATACCAAGTAAAACTGAAAAGATAATAATTGGTACGATTTGTCCTTCAGCTGCATTTGAAACTATATTTGATGGAAAGAAGTTAGTGATAGTTTCTGCTACTGTTGGTACTTCACGTACTTCAGTATCAGCTGGTATATCAAAATTTACCCCTTGGCCAATCTTAAATGCTATTGCAAGGATAAGTCCAACAATAGATGCCATAACATTGTGTAAGCTTAAAATACCAATTGATTTTAAACCAACAGATCTAAGTTTTGTTAGTGAACCTGTATTTAGCATTGTTCTAACAATTGTAGTTAATAATAGCGGAATAACCATGGAATATAGCAAGTTAACATATATTGATCCAAAAATAGAAACATACTCGGTATTACCCCTAAAAATAAATCCTAAAATAAGACCTGCGATAGTACCGGTTATAACTCTTACACCAAAAGAAATACCACGCTTTTTCATCTGGTGGAGTACATAAAATAATACTAGTGTAACTAGTACGGCAACAAATTGCATAATTTCCTCCTAAACATATTATTATATTTGTCAGATATTATTTTAACACTTTAAAGCTGTTTTCACAAATTTTTTTATAAAATATTTTAAACACGTAATATTTTGCTAAATTATTTTACAAATACTATAAATTCAAAGGGTCTCAATAAGAGATTTTTAACAATTCTTCTTTTGCCATAATTGCCCAACAGATATTTAAAATCATTTATATCTATAAAATGAAAGCGAATATCAGCTAGGACTTCTTTTTGGCTAAAATTAGCAAAAACTATAACTTTTTGGTTCTCATAAGTTCTTACAAAGGCAAATATATCTGGATCATCTTTAAAAATTTCCCTATAAGTCCCATTGCTAATTGCTTTATTTTTAGTTTTTATATTGATTAGGTCTTTATAAAAATCAAATGTCTTATTTGTTAAATTTAGGACTTTATGATCATTTACATAAGAATTATTTTCAAAAATCCCCAGCTCTTCAAAATTTTCTAAAAAAATTCCACCCTTTAATAAAAAACTAAGACCCGCTGTCAGACTATGGCTTAAAAAAGGAAAGTTTTTCTTGTTGGTAAATCCTTTAAAAGCGTTATCTGTAATAAAAATTTGCCTTATATTTTGCTTATAAATTCTCGAAAAATATTTTTTTGCATCAATTAAACTCTCGAAATTTTGAGATTCAATTATCTTGTTAAATATATAATCAAAGTTATTGTAATTTTCATTTGATAAAAATTTTTGATAATTCAAATCATCTGAACTTATCTGTCCTATTGTAATAACATTTTTTCCTACAAAAGTATTTTTTGACAACTCCTTAAGGTAATCATAAAAGTTATCAAAGAATAATTTTTCAAAATTTGTAAAATAAAATCCATTTATACCATATTTTTTAAGGTAGTTTATAAATTGGTAAAAGGACTTGCGAATTTTGGGCTTTGACCAATCAATTTTTCCTAGATTGTCTAATAAGATTTTAGAAGTTTTTTCTATATCTATTTGTAAAAATAATTTAATATCATTTTTTGACAATAAGTCATTGCTTGCAAAAATTTCTTCCAAGATTTTTTCATCTATATAGTCAAATGGGCTAATAAGTATGCCATTGATTCCTAATTTTTTGTAATATGTAATTTTTTTATTTATTTGGGAGTGCTTCTCCCTATAAAGCACTAAATTTTGCATATTTACCTCTACCAAATATATTACATTTTAGTTTACTTTTCACAAATTATGAGGGTATAATATTGTGATTACAGAAAGAAGGTATAAATGTTAACCCTTAAAAATATTTCTAAAATTTATAAGACTGGAGACTTTGAACAAAAGGCCTTGGATAATGTTTCAATTTCCTTTAGGCAAAATGAGTTTGTCTCCATACTCGGCCAATCAGGTGGAGGAAAGACAACGCTATTAAATATCATAGGTGGCCTTGACCATTACACATCAGGTGACCTTTTGATAAACGGTAAGTCTACTAAAAACTTTTCTGACAATGATTGGGATTATTATCGCAATGTATCGGTAGGTTTTGTTTTTCAATCCTACAATCTGAT
This sequence comes from Anaerococcus sp. Marseille-Q5996, assembly GCF_946893725.1. Classification (GTDB taxonomy): domain Bacteria; phylum Bacillota; class Clostridia; order Tissierellales; family Peptoniphilaceae; genus Anaerococcus; species Anaerococcus martiniensis. The sequence goes on from NZ_CAMPPE010000006.1 coordinate 63,862, forward strand.
TAGCCACCAAAGCATCTTATCAAATGTGGAGCTTGCTTTAACCTTATCGGGTGTATCAAAAGAAAATCGACGCGAAAAAGCAATAGGAGCGTTAAAAAAAGTTGGCCTTGGTGAACACATAAATAAAAAACCATCAGAATTGTCCGGAGGACAAATGCAAAGAGTTGCTATTGCGCGAGCCTTGGTAAATAATCCTGATATTGTCCTTGCTGATGAACCAACAGGTGCTCTTGATACGCAAACCAGCAAGCAAATTATGGATTTGCTAAAAGAAATTGCAAAAGACAGGCTAGTAATAATGGTTACCCACAACCCAGAGTTAGCTGAAGCCTATTCGACAAGGATAGTTCGTATAAAAGATGGACAAATAATTGGAGATAGCAATCCATTTACTGATCCAAATGAGGTGGATAATTTTAAGACAAAAAAAATAAAATTAGGTCTACCAACAGCAATCAGCCTTTCATTTAATAATCTTTTGACCAAAAAAGCTAGGACACTTTTAACTGCTTTTGCTGGATCTATTGGGATAATAGGTATAGCTCTCATACTTTCAATTTCAACCGGAGCCAATGATTTTATAGCTGATAGCCAAAGAAAAGCCTTAAAATCATATCCAATCCAAATTCAAAAAGAATCTGTAAACCTAGGATCACTAATCACCCCACCCAAAACTGAGGAAAAAAACCATAAGGATGACAAAATATATGCAAATAATTTCATCCTAGATCGCAGATCTGATTTTGCATCAAATGTTAAGGAAAATAACCTAACTCCCTTTAAAAAATTTATCGAAGAAAACAAAAATGAATTAGATAAAAGTGTAGGTTCAAATTTTATTTCTTATCTATATGATATGAACTTTGATATTTACACAAAAGATCCAAACGGTGAACTTGTAAATACCAATGGCGAGGACTTTGAGGAAAATAAACGTCCACCAATTGCTGACCTATTTGCACCAAGCCAAGATAATAAAAATTTTACTCAATTAATTAGTAGTGGTGATGGCAAAATCAGTCCAATAATCACTGACGAATTCGAGATAGTTGATGGAAAATGGCCAGAAAATGCTGACGAATTAGTTTTATTTACAGATTATAACAACGAAATATTTACTGGTCATATGTACGAATTAGGATTTTTGCCAGCTAAAGATTACAAGGAAATTATTTCAAAACTAGATAATAATGAAAAAGTAAATTTAGATCAAATTGGCATCAAACCATCAGAAATCATCGGACATGAATATAAAATCATCTCTCCTTCTGACTATTACGAAAAAGATGGTGATAGTTTTCTAAGTGTAAAAGATGATGAAGTGAAAGTAGATAAAATTGTAGAAAACGGTGTAGAAGCTAAAATAGTCGGCATTGCAAAAAGAAAAACAAATGATGATAATCAAGTTGTAAATGGCACAGTTGGTTTTACAGAAGGCCTTACAGACATGATGATTGACCATGCCAACAAATCTGAAATTGTAAAGGCACAAGTGGCAGATAAGGACAAAAACGTCCTAAACAATCTCCCTTTTAGGGCAAAAAATGATGATGAAAAACAAAAATCTGCTAGATATTTCTTAGAAAATTTAAATGAGAAAAGTTCTCTTAGCTTTTCTACCTGGATTGTTAGAAATAAGCCAGAAATTGCAGAACAAGCTCAAAAAAATGCCCAAGAGATGCAAATTAATGCCATGGCAAATCCTTCTATGATGGAAAATCAAAAGCCAAATGAAAATCAAAACCAAAACCAACTTTCCCAATATGTTCTAAATCAAAATGACAAAAAAACTTTAATTGATATTTATGACGAATTCCTATCCGGCAATTCCTATAACAAAAATCTCGAAGACCTGGGAGTTGTGAGCAAGGATGCACCAGCAGAAATTGACATCTATGTAGAAAATTTTGAAAATCGTGAAAATATTAAAAATGTAATCGATGATTACAACAAAGATAAAAGTGAAAAAGAACAAATAACCTACACAGATTATATTGGCCTAATCACAAAATCAGTGACAGATATTGTAAATGCAATCTCATATGTCCTAATCGCCTTTGTTGGTGTAAGTCTAGTAGTTTCATCAATAATGATAGGTATTATAACCTATATTTCAGTTTTAGAACGAACAAAAGAAATTGGGATATTAAGGTCAATTGGTGCTAGCAAATCTGATATTAGGAAAGTATTTATGTCTGAAACCTTTATAATCGGTCTTTTGTCAGGCTTGTTGGGTGTTGGAATTACAATGCTCTTAAATATTCCAATCACAAATATAATTCGTAATTTGACAGGAGTAGATTATATAGCATCAAGCCTACCTGTAGAAGCTGCTGGAATTTTAGTTTTAATTTCCATAATATTAACACTGATTGCAGGCATTATCCCATCATCTATGGCCGCCAAAAAAGATCCTGTTGAGGCCTTAAGGGAAGAATAAAAAATAAGCTGTGAATAATCACAGCTTATTTCTTTATTGATTTTCTTCTAAAATTATATTTACAAATTCTCTAAACATAGAATTTGATGCTGTAGCAAAGTCTTGGCTAGCTTCTTCAAAAGGTAAATATAGGTGCTCTACAAGTTGATTATCCACATAGAAAAGATAATTTGCCCTAAAAGTTCCATCGCTAACCTTACTTGGTACCACAATTTGAGCAACTGGTTTTTTATTCATTACCATAGCTGCTATTCCTAACGGCTTCACATTAGCTTGATCAATATCATTTACAGTTTGTAATTTTGATAAATCTTTATCATCCATTATTTCTTCTGGTTTTACTTCAAAATATCCTGGTTGAATACTTGCTAGATTTAGTTTGTCTTCGTAAAAGTTTACCGCAATGTCTAAGGCATAAACCTTACCCATATCTTTATCTTCAAACTCTTCAAATTTATACACAACCATCTGATCATTGTCTTTTATATCAATAACTTTTTTATCAAAATATCCATCTACAAACTTATCTACCTCATCAATACTAGAACCTGTAGGATTTTTATCCCAAAAGTCGTAGAATTTTCCATCATCTATCAAATCGTAAAATTTATACACAGCCTCATCATAGTCTGCTACTGAAGAAATTTTTAAACCAATATTGCTTAGCGCCTCAGCGTCTGTTGAGGTAACTTCAACCTCTGATACATCTTTTGTTCCATCTATGCTTCCATCAAAGGAAATAGGCTTTAATTTATCCTCATCCACCTTGTTATAATCTGAGAAATAGTTATTTATTAGTATTTGTATATTATCCTTACCTATTGATAATAAAAACTTATCTGGGTAATTATCATCATCTTCATATGTTACTACAAGTTTTTCTTCTAAATCTTTTAAATCTACACCTTCAACGCTTAGTTTAAATTGATCTTTAAATAGGTCAAACATTTTTCCAGCTGGATCATTTTTGTAATATAAGTATGTTTTGCCATCCTTATCTTCGTAGGCCTTTATACTAGATGAAAGTTTTTTAAGCTGTTCCATAAGCTGATTTATTTCCGGATTTACAGTAATTTGTACTTTACCATCTGGGGTTTTTTTACCTTCTACTTTACCATTTTCTAAAAATCTATAATAATTGTAGTCATAGGATGGATTGTTTGTATAAAAGTTTTCTTCTTCACTGGATTCTTGTTTATCGCTTTCATAGGTGGAGTCTAAAAAGTGTCCTTGGTAAATATCATCATCTTTATATTCAACTGCAGCCATAAAATACTGGCCACTTTTCTCTCCCATTGAATTAAATGCTACATAACTTTCATTTATAAGATTTTTTACATCTTCATCAAAAAAGGAATCAATCAACTCATCTGGATCTTTTTCACTTTCCACTAGACCAAGATCAGCAGGATCTTCATCAGCTATATCTAAAATGTCTTCTTCGAATATATCATAATCAGCCTTTACAAGTAAATCCGATCCATGGCTAGTAGCTTTTTTCTTATCCTCTTTTGTGTCTGACTCTTTATCTTCTTTATCTACTGGTTTTTCAATTTTTACAGAATTTTCTTTCTCGGTCGAATTTTCTTCAACTTTAGTAGCTTCTACTTTTTCATTTCCCTGCTTTTCATTGCCGCAAGCTGCTAGCACTGATATACTAAGTGCACATAATAAAATTTTAGAGTATTTCATAATTCCCTCCTTTTTAATTTAATATTATTTACCTAATACCCAAGTTTTTATAATTTATACATATTAATATATTTCAACATCAAAAATTGATATTTTTTGTCAAATTAATTTTTATTTTAATTTCCATATAATTTGCAAAATTTTTATCTTTTAAAAAGTATTTTGAGGGTACAATAACTATTATGAAGAAATTATTTTTAATAAGTTCTAATGCTGGTGCTAGTGAATATTTTTTTAGCAAAGAACATATAAAAGAAGTCTATAAATCAAATAATAAATTAGATGAGATAATAGTAGAAGAAACACAGTATGCCGGTCATTTGGAAAAAATTGTAAATAATTTTTTAAAAAGCAATTATGATGATAAAGTTATCATTATACTAGGAGGAGATGGATCTTTAAATGAAGTAGTAAATCTCTGCTATGGAAAAGATGTTACAATCGGATTAATTCCAACTGGTACCGGCAATGATTTTGCCAAAAACTTTGACTATAAAGATTTTAAAATCGAAGATACCTTTTATATCAAAAAAAATCCAATTGATTTGATAAAAATAAATGACAGATATTGTATAAATGTAACAAGCCTTGGTTTTGACACCGAAGTTTTAGTTAATGCCTACGACTACTTAGAAAAAGATAAATCCTTAGGCAAAAGAGCCTATTTGAAGGCTGTTAGAGATAGGGTACGTCATTTATCTTATAATCATTTGACCATGGATTTGATTTTAGAAGATGATTCAAAAATAAGTATAGAAAATGAATTTTTAATTTCTGCCATCTGCAATGGTGGTTTTTATGGTTCAGGATTTAATCCTGCCCCCGATGCCAAAATAGACGATGGAATTATAAATTTAGTCTTAGCTAGGAAATTTCCTAAGTTTTACCTACTAAGTTTAATCTTAAAATATAAAAAAGGTAGGCACCAAAGCTCTCCATATTTGGATGAGTTTAGGGTAAAAAAAGGAAAAATTTCTGCAAATTCAGATTTTTTGGCAAATATAGATGGAGAAATTTTTACAGATAAGAAGATAGAATTTGAAATACTGCCCCATGCACTAAACCGGGCATATTTTAGATAAAAAATCAGCAAAGAAATCAAACTTTGCTGATTTTTTATTTATTCTTTTATAAAGGCAATTGATTCATATGGTCTTAGGCTAATGGTATCTTTTATCTTACTTTCACCATAATTTCCTAAAAGATAGGTAAATTTATCATAATTTTCGATAATGTCCGTGATATTTACTTTAACTTGATTGGCAGAAAAATTATTTATATTTAATAAAATTTCACCCTCATACTTTCTTAGGTAGGCAAAAATATTTGGATCATTTTCTAGGATTGGAAAATATAAACCATCTGAAATTATATCTTTATTTTTCCTAAGTTCAATCAATTTTTTGTAATAATAGTAAACAGAATTTTTATCCTCTAGGGCATTGGCCACATTTATTTTTTTATAGTTGTTATTTACTTTTATCCAAGGATTACCATCTGTAAAACCAGCATTTGTGCTATCATCCCACTGCATTGGAGTCCTAGAATTGTCCCTTGATTTTGCTTTTATAATCTCAAAGGCTTCTTGATTTCTAAGTCCATTTTCAATTAGCATCTTATAAGCATTGTGACTTTCTATATCCTTATAATCATCCATATTTTCATAAACTGGATCTGTCATTCCAATTTCTTCTCCCATATAGATATAAGGAGTTCCGCGCATCATGTGTATGCTTTGGGCAAGCATGGTTGCTGTTTGATATGGATAATTTTCTACATCTCCAAATCTATTATTTGCCCTTGGTTGGTCGTGGTTGTTCCAAAAAAGTGCATTCCATCCTCCACCTTCTTGAAGTCCAATTTGCCAAGAATTTAAAATCTCTTTTAATTTTATAAAATCAAACTTAGATTTTGTCCATTTTTCACCATTTTCATAGTCTACCTTTAGGTGGTGGAAGGAAAACACCATTGATAACTCATCCCCTTTTGCAGAGGAATATAGTATTGAGTTTTCAATATTAGTTGAGGACATTTCTCCAACTGTGATTATATCTTCGTATTTTCCAAATGTTTTCTGATTCATTTCCCTTATCCAATCATGGACAATTGGAGTATCTGTGTATAGTGATTTTTCTTGGCTAATATCCCCTGTGCTGTCGGCAAAATTTTCATGCTTGCCTATTACATTCAAGACATCAAATCTAAAACCTTTTATACCACGGTCTATCCAGTAATTTACAATCTTAAATACTTCTGCTCTGACATTTGGATTATGCCAATTCAAATCAGCTTGGGTTTTATCATAAAGGCACAAATAATATTTGCCCGTATCACCAAATTCTGCCCAAGCTTGGCCACCAAATTTTGATTGCCAATTTGTAGGCAAGGACCCATCTTCTTTTGGATCTCTAATATAATAAAAATCTTGATAATATTTTTCACCAGCAAGGGCCTTTTGAAACCATTGGTGCTCAGTTGATGTATGGTTAAAAACCATGTCAAACATAAGTTCCAGACCATTTTCCTTGCATATTTTGATTAAATAATCTAAGTCACTTTCACTGCCAAATTTTTCATCTATATGGTAGTAGTCTGCTATATCATATCCATTATCATTTTGTGGTGAGATAAAAAATGGATTAAGCCATAGCATATCTACACCCAAATTTTTAAAATAAGAAGCCTTAGAAGCTATGCCTCTAAGGTCTCCTATGCCATTTCCACTCGTATCCTTAAAACTTCTAGGATAGACCTGGTAAATAACTTTTTTTCCTAAATTCATAATCATCCTTATTTAAAGCTTGGTGTTTTAAATTCAATTTTATTTTGGAACATTTTTTTCTTATTAAATATTACTGTCAATATAAATGGTACTACAATTGCTATTAACATTGCAATTATAAAAGTTATATAAGATTCAGCCTTAATAGATAAGATGCCTGGTAGACCTCCGACACCTATATTGTGAGCCATTGTTTTTGTAAATACTGAAAATAAACCAGCAAAACCTGACCCAATCATACCGGCTATAAATGGATAACCATATTTGATATTGATACCAAACATGGCAGGTTCTGTTACTCCAAGATACGCAGAAATCATTGCTGGAACAGAAATTTGTTGCTCATCCTTATCGCCACTATGAAGGTAAATAACAGCAAGAACTGCAGAACCTTGGGCAATATTTGAAAGGGCAATCATTGGCCATAAAATTGTACCACCAAAATCATTTGCTAATTGCAAATCTATGGCATTTGTCATGTGGTGAAGACCTGTGATTACAAGTGGAGCATAAAAGAATCCAAAAACTGCACCAAATAACCAGTTTAGTCCAGATGTAAGGCCAGCATAAACTCCATTAGAAATCCAAGAGCCTATTTTCCAACCAATAGGTCCTAAGATTACGTGAGCTAGGATAACTGCTGGAAGTAGTGATAAAAGTGGCACAAAAATCATAGAAACTGCTTGGTGGATGTGCTTTTTCCAAAATCTTTCAAGATAAACTAGGGTAAAACCTGCAAGCATAGCTGGGATAACTTGGGCTTGGTAACCTATTCTCTCGATTTGAAAACCACCAAAATCCCAAATAGGAATCTCACCACCACCTGCTATAGAATAAGCATTTGCAAGAAGACTTGGAGAAACCAAACAAATCCCTAAAACTATACCAAGAACTTGGGTTGTCCCCATTTTACGAGTAATAGACCAAGTAATATGAACTGGTAAATAATGGAAAATTGCTTCACAAATTAACCACAAGAAATCGTTTGTACCAGCCCAAAATTGGCTTGTTTCAACAACAGTTTTACCGCCAAGGCTTGCAAATTCAATTTCACCTATAATATTTCTAAAGCCTAATAATAGACCACCAACGATTATTGCAGGTATAAGTGGAGCAAATATTTCAGCTAAAACTGATGCAAATTTTTGTAGCCAGCTTTGGTTTTTCTTAGCATCTTGTTTAACTTCATCCTTGCTAGCCTGATGAGCATTAGAAAAACTCATAAAATCATTATAAAATTGGTCTACATCATTTCCAATAATTACTTGAAATTGACCAGCTTGAGTAAAACTACCCTTTACTGATGGTAGGGTTTCAATTTTGTCAATTTGTGCTTTTTTAGGATCATTAAGAACAAAGCGCATCCTGGTAACACAATGAGTAACCGATGAGATATTGCTATCTCCTCCAACATATTCTAGAAGCTTTTTGGCTTCATCAACATATTTTCCCATAATTCCTCCTATAAATTTATAATCACTTTCATTATAAAACATTTTCCTGATAGTGACAATTAATACCATTATAATAAATTGGTAAATAAATTATAAATTTATATGAAATTATTTAGAATTTAAAATTTTTTTCCAAACTTTTTTGAGTTTTTATAGTGACAAAAATGTATAATATAAGTTCTACAATGACAATAAAAAAGATATCAAATTCTTTTAGATCTCCTATTTTTCCATTTACATATATAATCAAAGTTATAATAAAACATATTATCCCCAGCATCAATAAGTACTTAGCAGCATAGTTATTAGCAAACTTCCAAGCTTCTTTCGAGCTTTTGCTAATCTTAGTTCTAAAACCACTGCAATCTGAAACTTCTCTTTTAGAAAGCTTTAAATAATAAATACCAAGTGAAATCATTGCTAGAGGCATTATAGATAGAATTAAATTTTTAAACATACTATCCTCCTTTTTGTTAATTTAATTGTTTGTTAATTATTTACCCTATATTCGTAAATTTTTAACATTTTTATTTGTTTTGTTAAATTATGATATTTATAAAAAAAGAGGCCATTTTTAATGACCTCATACATATCTAATCTTCTTCTGATTCGATTCTGTTTTTTACAAATTTTTCTGCTGCTTGTTCTATTTGTTCGTTATCAATATGAGATCTTTCTATTAGTTTTTCTAATCTCTTTTTATCTTCTTTACTAAAGTCTTCATTATCATCTACTTTTTTTCTCATATAATGGCTAATTCCCAATCTTTTATAAGATTCGTATTTTATAGATGATCTTTCTTTGTACCAAGCTGCTACTAATACTATCATCATTAGTATACCGATATAGCCAATTATTGGATAAAATATTGATACTAACTCCTTAAATCCTCCAAAACTTAATACAAAACCGATTAGGGTTAAGACTATTAAAAATATTTTAAATCTTTTTTCTTCACCCTTTGAAAACCTACGTGCTAATGCGTAAAAAAGTGAAATACCTGTATTAAATATCATGCCAAAAATTACTAGTGCCATTAGTATTCCAAGTATAGGATTTATAGATTCGATTATGTAAAGCATTGGTATATCAAGTTTTCCTACTTCATCAACCCTTATAAAAAGTGTAAATGATATTAAAATTCCAAGTATACCTGCTATCGATCCACCTAATAGTCCACCTATTCCTGCATCTTGGGTATTTAATTCTTCTCCACCTAAAACAAGCCCCATGGAAACTCCACTCATAAGACACATTCCGTAATAATTAAATGTTGAGAATATTAGGCTATTAAAGTTTGATGGTAAAGCTTTTGCTATATTATTTATATAATTCCAATCTGGATGATAGTTAAAAAATGTATACAAAGAACCAATTAATGTAAAAATAATAATTAATGGTGTAAAAGAACCAATAATTTTCGAAACTTTTTCAAAATCCATCATGCCAACTATAATTATTAGACTTGCACATATGACTTGACCTATAGATTTTTTTAATCCAAAGGCTTCATTTAAATTTGATCCAGCTCCAGCTATCATTACAAAACCAATTACAAAGCAAGTAAATATTAGGGAATAGTCCATAAATTTTCCCATGTACTTATTGGTAATTTCTCCAAATACTTCTGAATGATTTGTTGCCATATAGTGAGAGCCTAGTTGTAAAAGTACTCCCCCTATCAATGTATGTAATAATCCTACCACACCTGCTCCAATTAGACCTGGCATGCCTAATGAAACAAAATATTGCAAGAGTTCTTGGCCTGAAGCAAGCCCTGCTCCTGTAACTACTCCTACATAGGCTAACATTATTACTAGTGATTTCTTATTCATATTTCCTCCGTAATATATATTATACTTTTTTATAGAAATATGTAAATTATAATAATTTTTTTAAGTAAATTATTAAAATTAAAATCTCTTTTTTATTTATAGTTATTATTTATGATAATTTTTAAATTTTAGAAAATAAAAAAGAGCAAGCCATAGCTTACTCTTTTAGTTTATTAGTATAATTTAATATTTAAATTATTTATCGATTTTTGTAACAACACCTGATGCTACTGTTCTACCACCTTCACGTACGGCAAATCTTAGTCCTTCTTCTAGGGCGATTGGTTTTTGTAGTTTGATTTTGAAGGTTGCGTTGTCTCCTGGCATTACCATTTCTACGCCTTCTT
>NZ_CAMPPE010000007.1 GCF_946893725.1 Anaerococcus sp. Marseille-Q5996
ATAGTGAGTTACAAAAAATTCAATAAAACACCTTTTAAAAAGCCTATTACCCACATATTACCCACACTAAAAAAAGCAAACGCTGATATTCCAACGTCTGCTTTAAATCTTTGGTGCGGGATAAAGGTATTATCAAAACATTGATATTTCAACATCTGTTTATATAGTGACTTACTCCCACCAAGCACAACCCCGACCACCCAGTTAGGTTGCCCACACGTTGCCCACAGATTTATAAGAGGACTAATCATCCTCTTTTTTTATCCCATTAGGATTTTCCTTTTTAAAAATCTCAATCAACTCATCAATATCTTCTTGCTTTGCATGATGTCTTACAAAAGTTCTTGCTGTAGTTCTATATCTTAAATACTTAGTAGCCTCAGGGTTTCTTTCTCGGTAATTAGCAGAGGCTCGTAGCTGAGCCTCGCTTACTTTTCCTTTTTTATCTGTCATTTTCTGCAGCTTTTAAAAAGTCACTCCACATAGTATCAGGATCATCATAGCTACTGTAGTCTAGCTCATACTCTTCTAATGCTTTTGCATACACTTCAGCATCTATATCGCTCCACATATCAGCACTTTCTACTGCTTCTATAAACTCATCTGCTGTTAAGTACTCATAGTCATCGAGGTCTATACCTTGATAAGCTACTACTAGTTCTTGGTCTTCTTTGTTTCTTAGTACTTCTAATTGTTTTGTCATGTTTAAATCTCCTTTAATACTTGTCTTTATCTTATATCTATATTATAGTACAGGTACTATATAAAGTCAAGTCTTTTTCCAAGTTTTTTAAAGAAAATCTCTTATTTTACATAAACTTTACAAACAAAAAGAGAACTAAACCCTACAACCCCTGCAATCAAGCCAATCATCAATATTTTAAGCTATAAGCGATTTTATTTCTTTAGCCATACTTTTATACCTATAAAAAAGCTTTAAAACACAAAAAAAGAGCCGACACTATTGTCGACTCTAGGATATTGTCTTTATTATATTCTAAACCATTTCGACTTCTTTTTCAAGTGCGTAAGTTAATACTTTTGAAAAATTTATACCTCTACTCTCAGCAGCTTTAGCTAAGCTTTCTGGAATAGTGCAATTTTTTTTAACTTTATTATCATTATCTAGCCTTACATACCTATACATATCACACACAACAAAATTTTTAAAGTCGTAATCATCCTCTGTTTCTACATTTTCATCGGGATCGATTATCTTCTCACCGTTACAAAAAGCGTCATAAGCCATTAATTCTATAGCATCTTTAGCCATATATAAAGCTTCTTCTAGTGTCTTCCCTTGTGTTGCTATAGGAATGCTATCATTCCATACAGCATAAAAACCGTCTATTTTTTTAAGGTAAATCGGATATGCCTTAACATCTTGTGATATTGCCATTATTCCTCCCTTTATATTGCCTTCCCCTATTGAGGGGAGCAGTTAGAGTTTTATCTCCAACTGCTTGAAAATCTTTTTAGCAGTAATATCGTTTATTTCGTTATGTCGTGGGACTTGTGATTTTTTAGTTCCTTCGGCATTTTGATATATATCGTGGTCTGAACCGTGTCTAACAAACTTACCGCCGTGACTTTCTATAATTTTTATTAAATCACGCTTTTTCAAAGACAATATCCTCCTTTCAATATATAGTATACGCCTATTTATACGCCTTGTCAAGTTTATTTTTTATTATTTTCACAAAAAAAGAGGCCAGCCCAAAGGCCAGCCCAATTTTTAGAGTTAATTCAGAAAATATACAGTTACATCTATCACTGATATTATACTCCCAACGACTATAAAAGTCATTAAGAGTCTACGCTTCTATCAGCTTTTGTTTTCTAACCTCAGCCTCCACAAAGTGACTTAGAGTTTTGTCCAGATCCTCGTACTTATCCTTTAAGATTTCCAGACTCTTGGCATCAAGATTTTTCTTAATCTCATCGATAGTCTCTCTTAAAACTTTTTCTTGAGCAGCGTTGTCCCAATTAAGCTCAGGGCTCTCCTTAAGTGGTTTTACAACAGTTTGATTGACACTTCCCACAACCGCTCTTACAGTATCTATTAACTGTAAAAGGGCAAATCTTAAATTCTCATTTTCTATCTGCTCCACCTCCACTTTAGCTTTACCCAAACCCTCTACAATTAAAGTTAGCAAAGCTCCAGAAAGGAGTACTAAACCAAAAATCATTAAACTATCTATCATAAAAAACCTCCTAAACCAATTTGTTCACTTCATTCTGTACAGCCTTATAAAGCCTAGCCTTACGGTCAGACCCAACGCCATACTTACCAGCCAACACATCCTTAGCCATAGCAGTCACATAATCACCACGACCCTTTTGACCTTTTACAAGCTTATTAACCTCGTCCTGCACAGCCTTATAGATACGGTCTACCCTAGCTTGTCCAGTACCATACTTACCAGCAATTACTGCCTTAGCAAATTCAGTTACATAACCGCCAGTAGCTTTTGCTTTAGCCTTAGCCTTTTGTGGTATAGGCCTAAAATATCTTTCCTTGTTACTACGCTTACGGTCAATAAAGTAAGTCAGATAGCAAGACATATCATTATAAGAAACCCCATTATTAGAATAATTACAATGGACAATTCCATCTTTCTTATAGAAAATACCAGTGTGTCCAGCCCCGCCAATTGATGAGCCTTGCACCCCACGGATAAAGATATCCCCAGGTCTAACCTCATCATAAGAGTAAATCTCTTTTAAGTTCTTTTCTCGATATAAAGTTTCAGTATTGCCAATATAGTTTATAGAAGACTGCCAGCCCCCAGCCTTTAAAGCCTTATACACAAAACTAGAGCAATCCATGTAATTTGGACCTAGTCTTGCAGGACTTGCCATGCTATACTTAGGGCTGCCAGGCTTAGACCTATGCTTGCTATCCGCGTACTTTAGTACCTTGTCAATATCAACAGTCATAAAAAACCTCCAAATAAAAAAGGACTAGCCTATACTAGTCCCTAATCTTTTTTTAGTGAGTCCTTAATATATTTTATATCCTCACTCACATCTGCTACCATCTCTTTGGTAGCTAGACCCTCACTATGACTACCAATGATTTTTACCTTATCATCAAGGTCATCAAGCTTACCAACTATCTCCTTAAAAGATAAGTCCGACCTTTCCGTATGCTTGCTTAGCTCACTTTGATAGCCTTGTATGCTAATTGTAGACCTTTCAATCTGTTTAGACTGATTTTCAATAATTTGAGCATATCTCTCATTGGTAGCTATAGCAATCTCTCTATCCTTCTGCCTTTCGGCTCTTTCTAAAGCCTTTTGCTGCTTCCAGTCACTCATAGCAACCTGTATTATATAGCAAAGTATAAACAGTACCACTATAGCAAACATCATCAAAAAGCCTTGATCAGCTCCTATACTTGCTATTTTGTCTAACACAACATCATCACCTCCTAGTCTCAACTTAAACTTCCCTAACAACCCTTAATAGCTCATTATCTGTACCTGTTGTTATATGGGTTATGCTCGTTTTAGCAGTAAAAACCACACCTTCTCTCGGTGGTCTGTCTCTGTAAATATCCTCATATCTTGGTCTTGTACCAATTAGTGACGATCTAGCATACTTAAAAAAAGCTCTGTATCTTAAACCAGGTTTTGTATGCACACTATAAAGGTACTGACTACCTCTGGTCTCTACGGTAAAAGATCCGTCTTCGGGTGGTTTTTTCCAAATTAATTGCTCTCCATAGTAAATTTTAGTATGCTGTTTATTTTTGTATAGAGCATCTATAGGGTATTTGTTTTTATATTTAATCAAATTTCCTCCTCGATTAAGTAAAGAGTATTAGGGTCAGGATTAGTAAGTTTATCATAATCAGCTTGCTTCATAGATTGAAACTTAGGCAAATTATTTAGCTTTTCCAAAAGGCTTGTTTCAATGCTGACAGTATCACCACTTTTTACAAGTCCTTTACCCGCGATGATGTTGGCGTCCTTACCTGCTTCGCCACGCAGGTTGACCACTGTATTGCTTATCATTGAAATTGTGTTATTCTTTTTATCTATAGATTGTATTTGTCCGATAGTCCCTTTATCATCGATATACCAATCTATACCCGGACGAGCATTTGCTATGGCGTCATTCTTTTGCGAGTATATTTTATCTCCATCTGCACCACTAGGTCCAATTTTCCCTTGCTTACCCTGAACCCCTGGTTTTCCATCTACACCATCTTTACCAGCAGGACCAGGAGGGCCTTGAGGGCCAGTTTCACCCTGTCTAATTACAAGCTTAGTCCCGTCATCAAAAAGCACATAAGAGTTGCCGTTAGATACAGTTTTAGCCTCAACTATTTTTATAGGATCACCTTTTTCACCTTGTTTTCCAGGCTGCCCATCTTTGCCAGGGATACCAGGAGGGCCTTGTTTCCCCCTTTCCCCTTTCTGTCCCCAAGGGATAGATATTGATTGGCCATTAGTAAACTTAACAACCGTCGCATTATTTTCTTCATCTTCAAAAGTTCCAGCAATCCTTATAGACTCCCCAGGCTTACCTTGTGGTCCCACATCACCAGTATCACCTTTAAGGTCAAGCCACTGACTAGCAGTAAAATCATCAGCGGTAAAAGGGTCTCCCTTTTCACCCTTAGGACCTCTAATCAAAGCCTTATCTTCTTCAGATAGTTCATCCACCTTGACTTCCCCAATGGTTATATAAGGCAAATCCACATACTTAGACCTACCATTACCCCTTTTCATACGGGTAGTACCCTCTTCATCAGTTTCAAGGGCTAATTCACCTTTTAGGAGTATTAAATCAGACGCTTCTAATTCCTCTTTGCTCCCGTCCTGAAACTGAAAGCGACCTTGCACAATCCCTGTTGCCATGATTAACCCTCTTTATCTTCTTTAGTCTCATCATCTTTGATAGGCTCCTCTTTTTCTTCTGTGCTATCAGTAGGAGCCTCATCTTCTTTTTTATCTATTGGAGTTTCTTCTTTTGCTTCTTCTTTTTCAACCTCTGCCAGGTCTTCCCTACCTTCGGCAATTAGTAAATCCTGCACTTCTTTTTTTAGTTCATCAGGCCTAACTTGGTCTATGACTCTAATCCCTCTGATAATACAGTTTTTATAAGCAACTGCTATTACTCTAGCCATTACATACCTCCTAATAATGTTTCGTAGATTTCAACAACTGCCTGTTCTTGACTAGTTTTTATTTCGTTCATTTGCTCATAAGCATCAACCATAAACTCACTTTGCATAAACTCAACATCATCAATCCTTTGTTGGATCTCGCTATCATCAAATTCCTGAGTTTTAAGCTTAGACAAATCCACACTTTCTAGCACAGAAAAAGGAGCATTGTATAAACCTTGCTCCCTTAGTTCGTTTATTTCCGCTATTGGTTTTTTATTAAATACCTTAATCATAAGCACCCCCAATCGCACTTATATAGGATAAAGCCGCTGCACTACCTCTTTCTATGGTTACTCTTATGTTTACACCCACTCTATCAGATTTATGATTTTTGTTTTGGAAATTATATGCTTTTCCCGCTTGGGTTACACTTGTTGCATCCTCCCATGTAGGATTTTCATCAAAAGAATTATTGCATACTTCATACTTAACTCCAGCACCCTTTGCCACATATATCCCAGCCTGAGTAACATTTACACGTGTAGCTGGTTCATCAGTTTCAACCCCATTGTGTGCTAGTTGCATTATAAGTCTAGGAACAACCCTATTAAAAGTTATAGTCCTAGTAGAAGAAAAGCCTTTGTCATCTTCTACCACAATACGTATTTTATGCTTACCACGACCTAGTTTTAGCATATCGTAGCCATCAATCTTAAGCGTTTGGTTAGTTCCCTCAGTTAAGGCAAATCTATCTTTTATTATCCTGTCATCAAGAAAGATTATTGCAGTCATCTTATCTTTTTCAGGATCAGTAGCCGACCAAGAGTATTTAAGGTCATTTGTCACTTCTCCCAAATCCTTGTCCTTATCAGATATGATTGGCGGCATATTGTTACGAATAAAGGTAACTCTTCTAAAAGCAGTGGCAGTCCCGTCAGTAGCCTCTATCTCAATAGTATTTGAAGCATTAAGTTCAAACTTTCTGATTTGCTCATCTGTTATAGTTATCCTATACTCACTGCCCAAAGTAGCGTTGTTAAGCACACGGATTACTTCGCCATTGACTTTTTCAATTATATCTACCTTGTCGATCTCATTATCAGCCACAGTATAGCTATAAGTAAAGGCAGTGTTTTTTGCCCCTAGGTTTTTATCATCTCCAGAAATCACAGGTGCGGAGTTAACCTTGTTAAAGGTAAAAGTCCTTATAGTACTAGCATTGTTTTTATCAGTAGCCTTAATCTCGATATTATGACGACCAAGGTCATATTCCTTGATACTAACCGCAAAGTATCTTCTAACCCCTAAAGTTGTCTTGTCATTGCTTTGCTTAATTGCCCCATCTACCTTTATCTCAAGCGATACATCGTCACCCTCAGCATCTTGAATTATATAGTCCACTTGAAAGTCTTGAAACTTAGCACCCAAGTCCCTATCAGACCCAGATATAGTTGGAGCAGTATTGGTCTTAGTAAAAGAGTAAGTTCTACTAGCAGACGCATTAGAACTATCAGTAGCAGTTACCGTTATAGTATGTTCACCCAATCCATAATCAGCCAGTCTTATAGGTACACTGTGGTTTTGATTTAAAGCCATAGCCATTGGATATTGGATGACTTTGCCATCAACCATAATCTCTACTTTTACTTCATCATTATCTTCATCCATCAAGTTGTATGATATAGCAAAGTCATTGTTAACATTGCCAAGGGCTGTGCTAGACCCGCCGATTATAGGGGCACGATTGGCATATCTATCCCACTCATACCAATAACCACCCTGATGACCATTTTTCGGATAAGTCCCTTCTTCAGCAACTACATCTTCTATATATCCACCGATAGAGTAAGTTGTTGGCACTAGAACTGCACGGATCATATACATATCTGCCCCATAGGAAACATCGCCACTAGAAACTTTTAACATGTATCTTACGGTACTACCATCATCAGATATTTCATAACTTCTCTTGCCTAAACTAGTTTCTCCGATTCCAGTAAACTTACCTGTTTGATGGTTAAAAGTATAGTCTCCATAAGACCCTGAGAAACTTTTGCCGATATTATAGTACTTGGTTTCTTTAGGTACATACCTAGGCTTGCTTGCTATTGCCTGATACTTCTTATAAACAACCTTAGCCATAGTCTACACCACCCCTCTTCCATTCACTTCATCATAGATACCTTCAATCATTTCTAAATCCTCGCCCAGTATCTTAGCCGAAGCTGTAAAAGCGTTGTAAGGCATATTGTTATTGTTTTGACCTATCAAGGTAGCCACTTGTACCACAATGTCTCTTATTATATCATCATGTCTATTAATTCGTGAGGCATTAACCAAGTCATTCCACTCCATTTGCCCCAGATTTTCAGCATTTACAGGAGTACCCTCTTGAACAACCACCCCATCAAAACGTATATGTTGGTATAAGGGATTGCCCTCATTGTCTTTCCCAACATCCTTTTCAGCCCTCACATCAGCAAACTCAGCCAGATGGTCTTTCCACCCAACCAACGATATATTCTGCGAAGCAAAATACTCAATAATTTCTTCACTAGAATAACCACTCTCAAGCAACTGATAATACTCAGCTAAAGAAAAACCATTAGCCATTTAAAGCTCCTTTCAACTCAAAGATATTTATAGGATCAAGTATTTCTTCTTCAACAATTTTTATCCAAAAGGTACTTATAATTCCATGGTCTATAGTTTTTACTTTTCCCTTAGGTTTTGATATAAGCACATTGCCCTTATTATCCAGCAGTCTTATATCAGTTATAGTTCCAGCACCCTTTGTCGTATTTACTAACACCTTTAAAGTATCTTTATCTAAATTCTTTCTTATGATTTGCACCTCTTCAGGTTCTTTTCCCTCAAAAACAACTACAGCAGTTTTGATTTCATCCTTTATAAATTGGCAAACATTTTTCATTAGATATTCACTTAGCACCTAAACATCACCTCCAAAGTTTGTTATGTTTTCTAGACCAAAGTTTTGTACATAGATATACTCTGTATCTTCATAGTCACGCAGTTCTCCAGATCTATGACCATCTCCAGCATTTCCATAATAGTGATTTGCATCATAATTTCCTGTTTTTGCACTTACACCGACATAGTAAGGTTCAGCAACAGTGTATGGATAAGGTATATCTCCACATGGATGTTCACCACATAACCACACTAAAAAAGAGCTATCTCCACTACGTGTTTGTAGCTTCATAACTCTTGCAAAATTCATATTCAAGTCTATCCATAAGTGTGCTGGAGTAACCTCTCTTAAAGCTTTAAGCATTTGGTCCATATCGAGGTCTCCATTTACAAAAAGTTCTAGTAGAAAGCTATAGTCCTTGTATCTTTCTTGATAAGTAGTAGGAAAACCAAAAGCAAAACATATCTCAAGGATAACTTCTTCAGTGGTAGTCCTTTTCCCTCTCATTTTAAGCAGTATTGCATTTATACGTTCTTTAACACTTCCTGCTGATTCTAAACCATAATCACGTTCAAGCCTTGATAAAAAGAAATCGGGATTTGAAGTCTTATCTATCTGTGATACATAAAGCCCATAAGTAAAATCCCAAATTAATTGTTCTATACGTTCAAACTCTTGGTCTTCAGCATAGAAAAGGTCATCCATATCAGATATACGACCTATAAATTTAGGAAGTCTTTTCTTAAATCTATCCCCTCTCATGATAGGCTCACACTTTCAACAAAGGGTATTTCTTCTTTTTCAAAACCCACACTATCATTAACCCCATTTACAGTAAGTTCAATTATATCCTGTACACCTTCTATAGAGTACAAAAGGTCAATAACTTTTGCTACTGTCAATCTATTAGCTTTATAAGATATAGATTGGTCGATATAGTTTTGTAAATTCTCTTTTAGCTTGTCTTCTAGATCTTCACGTCTCATTTTTGATGCAGGTTCAAGTACAACTTTCCCTTTAACCTCTATACCTACTGTTTTGGCAGTAGACACAGTAAGCAAAGCCCCTATTGGTGCAAGACTTTCACCAAGCCTATCACCGTCATTATCTATATGGTGCTTGACTTTTTTGATTAAGTCTTCATTAGCTACTCTTTGATTGGAGTCTAATATTGAGACTTTGACAGTACCAGGACCATCCCATATTGGGAAGACCCTCACACGGCCTACACCTTCAACCTCCATAGCCCAGTGCATATAGTGATATTGGTTGCCTGATGTGCCAGGATACCTCATTCTTAAAAGTGTACGTTCTCTTAAAGACTCATCATCTTCAAGTTCAGTACCACCATTTATTGACTTTTCATTGTGTACTCTTTTAAGTCCAACAACTCCACTATCATATTTGTATATAGACCCAGCAGGTATATTTGATTCTTTACCAGCTTTTTCAGCTTCAATAGGAATAATAACTTTTCCATCTTTTCCGATATATCCTATCTCTCTGGTTAGATAAGTATAAGAGTCAGAGTGTATCCTAAAGCCAGCAGGGATCATTACTCCAGGAGTCCCTTCAAAAGTAGCAAAACCACTTGCTTTTGTAGGCTCTTTTCTAAATACACCTACTTCTTGGGCTTTCTTATCAAGATATTCACCAGTAGCTGTTTCTGCATAGTGTTGGTCTTGCAAAAAGTCTATATAGTCATAATATTTTAATATTTCCTTTGCCACAGCTTGGATATTATCCGCAGCAAAAGAACCCTCAACCTTATTGGGAGGGTTCTTCAAATCCGCCTTCATCCTTGAAACAATTGTCTCAAAGGTTAAGGCCTGTATCATTCGATTGTAACTAAGCATTCAACCCTCGCAATCTTATCAGTAAAGACTGTTGTATAATAAACATCAACATAAAGTCCACTCTTAACAGTCTTTAAAACCATCTTATTAATAGACACCATAAAAGGATGCACCATAATAGCTTCCGTAATATACCTTTTGACTTCAGCTTCTTTTAGCTTGTTAGATATAACCTCACCGATTAAAGTGTATACTTCAGTGCCAAACTTATTAGTATAAGCAGAATATCTAAACCTATCTGTAAGCATGCACTTGTATATCCATATCTTCATAGCCTCATTGCCATAAACATAATAATGTTCGCCGTTTTTAGTCAGAAGTTCATTATTTTCAAAGTCATAAGCATACTCACAAAATCCTTCACGCTCAAGTATTTCTTCTTTAACTGGCAATACCTCTACAGCATCCATAACAGCAGGATAAATAGCCATAACTACCACCTACCATTCTTTAGGCGGTCTATTTCGCCTATCTTTTTTATCTTCTTTTACACCATTTCCTCTATCTCTGTGAGTAGGGGTATGAATTTCACTCTCTTCGCCTATCTTTACCAAACGGCCATGGACAACAAAACTATCTCCACGATCTGTAACATCAATCAAATCCCCTTCCAGAAATCTTCTTTCATACATATCAGGCTCTAGCTCAAGGTCACCTATATCTATATAAGTTTCCCCCTTACCCTTACCTATATTTGTAGTCACACCCTGTGGATTGTTATCCTTTGTCTTTACATAAGTTTCAACATCAATTTTTTCAAAATGACGTATTCTATCAACTGCAGGTAGATATATTGTAAAAAACTCAGAAGAGTATTCTTGCCCATTTATAGAAAACTTAAAGTGAGGATCTAGACCGGTAACAATTCCAATTTCACTAGAGTCTTTTTTATTCTCAATTTCTTTCATATTTCTTGCAATTCTTTCCACTAATTAGCCTCACTTCCTTTCTTTTCATCCATTTCATATTCAGTTGACAGCTTTAGATTACAAGTATGGACAGCATCATCAAGATTATGGTCATCTGATAAGATATAAAATTTTCCACTTACAATACTAGATTTTAAATATATAGATTTACCAGTAACCATATCCCAGCTACCTATACATTCAACATCAACTTCTTTTTTAACATCTTGCATTATTCCTTCAATATCTGAAGGTTTGCCCTTAACTATCTTTTGCATAGTACCATAATTAGCTTGACTTTTAGGATTAGATTTCTTTCCTTTTTTCTTATCCTTATTTTCATCTTCTATTGCCTTAACTTCATTGACTACATAATCAAGGGTTTCAGTATATGATGTATTTAATAGTTTACCAACAAGAGGTTCATCAAGTTCTTCTATAACTACATCCACTTCCTGATTATCTTCATACACATTTATTTTGTCATTTGTACAAACTAACTTAAACTTTTTACCACTTTTTTCTGACTCTTTTGTGTATGCAGCCATTATCGCATCATATCCATTTAAACCACGTAAATTAAAGTCATCTGAGCTTCCACTTGCAAGCTCTCCAGCAGATAGACCAAGTTCAGATATAACAGTTTGGGCAACAGCATCTGGAGTCTTTTGTGTATGGACTTGAGTTTCAGGCTCATTGTTGTTTAGATAAATCGACTTATCATAACAAGTAATATCAATAGCTACATCATTATCAGCTACCTTTTTAGTCCATACCACACCTTTAAAGAATTCAGTGCTAGACCCGCTTTCTTCATCTATTTCAGTCATCGTGATAGCATCGCCCAGCTTTATATTCACTTCTGGCAGAGTTTCATCAAAATCACCACGAAGCAATTTAAAGGTCAAAGTCCTGCTACATTCCTTACTTGCACCCTTTACCTGTATATCAGAAACCAAATCAGATATATCAGCAAATTCAGTTTCTCCAGTGCTAGCATTCATTGAAGCTCCAGTTACTTTTATCTTCATTACTTAGCCCCCTTTGGAGGAATTGTAAGAGTTTTACCTATCTGCAAGGCTCTAGGATTTGTCACTCCATTAGCCTTGGCAATTTCTTTCCAACGACTGCCATCTCCATAATGCTTATCTGCCAAATCCCACAGAGTATCCCCAGCTTTCACGGTATGTTTTAAGCTTTCTTTATTATCTTCTCTTTCATCTGGCCTATCCTTTAAACCACTTGTATTATCAGCTTTTTTAGATCTTTCTACATTTAGATAAGAATACTCTCTAAGTGATAGGGTAAATACAACATCTCCCGACCCATCTCCACTTTCTTTTCCATAAGTAAAGTCTTCTATAGCCATAGCCAGATTAATATCAGTATCCACAATTACAACCCTTATAGGTTTGTTAGATAGCTTCCATTTATTAATCATAGCTATACATACCTCAGGCTCTTGAAAAGTTTTAGAAAGCAAGAAAGGATATTGTCGGGCTGGAAAAGTAGAGTTTATAGTCATAGACCTTAACTTCTTTTTACCAATTGCAAGCACCTCTCCTTGATTGATAGTGTTAAAGGTATAAGTATTATGTTCGTTTGATATGGAGTGCTCTTGCAAAGGCCAAGGCAGTTCTAAAACCTCAGCCCTATTATTAAAACTTAATATTAATTGCTGCATACTCATACAAGTACTCCTAATTTCTTAAAGTAAGCGTCCATAGTTTGAACTATCTTCTTTTCATCGTTAGTGTAGATATACATATTCACAGGAGCATGAACTTGTGTTGTAGTGGTATTGTTAGAGTTTTTCTTGATATCATTCTTGATAATCTTCTCAGTCTTGCCAGCAGGATAAATCTTATCCCCACGGGCAAGCTGGATCATCTCTTCACCACGTTCGTTTATTTGAGTCATACCACCGCCAAAGTAGGATGTACCAGTAGCGTTTTTACCTATACCAAGGAAACTCTTAACACTACCTACAGCCCCACCGACAGCATCTCCGACCATGCCAGCTATTTTCCCTGGTAGTTCAAACAAAGCATTAGCAGCAGCACCTACAGCACCAACCAAGTCATTAAACTTACCAGTAGCCCACTCTACAGCACTTGCTATAGCGTGGAATACAGGTTCAGCCACAGTTAATACTGTATCAGCTATTATTTGAAAGGCTGGTACTACATAAGTACCTATGAAGTCCGCAACAGTTTGGAATATAGGTAAAAGTACACCCATAACAGTTGATTCAACTTCAGCAATAGCTGGAATCAAGGTTCCAGATACCCATGCTACAAGCTCACTTATAACTGGAATGATGTTTGCAGAAATCCATTCAACTACAGATTGAATAATCGGGGTAGCTGTAATGATTGCTTCAGCTAGCATTGTCAAACCTTGACCAACTAAATCAATTACCGTGGTAAATATATCCATATTGCCTTCAATACCATCTCCAAACAGATTAGATATACCTTCAACCAATGGCGCAAAAGCTTCTTTCAAGCCATCAAATACTGTTACAAACTTTTCTTTTAATGGATCAATAAATTCCCCAACTTTTTCAGAAACTTTACTAAATCCTTCCTTAAACTTATCCATAGCAGGCTTAAAAAACTCAGAAACTTTTCCAAATCCACTTTTAAGTTTTTCAAAACCATTTGTTGCAAAGTCTTTTATTGCATCGCCAGCATTTTTTGCAATAGGTACAAAGCCATTAAGGGCATCGTTAACCTTTAAAAGCATTGGAGTCATAGCCCCAAAGATACCGCCTTCTTCACCTTCTTTACCACCTAAAAGTCCAGCCCCAATCTTACTTAGTGCAGAGCCAAAGTTCATCTTTGCAGCATTCCAGGTCTTATTCATCTCTTTGGCAGAATCTCCAGCCGCAGCAGTAGCCGCCTTGATTGCATCTTCAGCAGATATTTCACCCTTAGAGATCATATCCCTAGCAGTATTAGCATCCACACCCTTAAGTTCAGCAATCTTTGCCAACATAGGTAATCCCCTATCAGACAATTGCATAAGCTCATCACCTTGGAGCCTACCAGTAGTTTGGATTTTGTTAATCAAAGCTCCAATTTCGTTAAAGTCAGAACCAGTAGCCGCAGAAATATTGGCAATGTTTTTCAAATAAGGCTCGATGTTCTTTTGGTCCACCCCAGCTGCAATTGCAGATGAAGCAGTAGACATAGCATCACCAAATCCATAAGCAGTACCAGTAACAGCATTCATTGCCGAATCAGAAATAGCCTTGATTTGACTATCATTAAACTTTCTAGTCCCATCAGCATTAGTCTGTCCACGTAGCCTAGCCTTAGCAGATTGGATATTCTCAAGCCTAGTCATACCAGCGCCCAGTGTAGTGTCGACTCCAGACTTAAGCATTCCAATACCAGAAGTAATAGCAGAACTTATCAAATTCCCCTTAATAAATGAACCAAGCATCGAGCCGCCACCCATTTGAGGTGCCATCATAGGTGCAGATGATCTGCCAAACCAGTTTTTAGGATTCATTTTGGAAAACATATTTCCAATACCAGACTTCAAGTTTGCAAAACCTTTTTTGATAGGATTTTCCATATCAATTTTGATTTTGTGCTTTTGTCCAGTCATTTTTGTCAATTCTTTTGACAGACTTCTAGCTTCTTTTTTAGCTTTATGGAAACTAGAAATATCTGAAGTGAATTTTGTAAGTTTACCAAATCCTTTGTCTAGCTTATTATTAAATGCTCCACTTAAGGAATTGACGCCACTTTTCATTTTTGAGAATTGATTTTTAATATGTTCAATTTTTCCAGTTTTAGCTGAAATTTCAAAGTTAAGTGGTTTTCCTGTTATCGATTTTAAATCATTATTAAGTTTATAAATCTTAGCTCTAGTTTCTTTAGAGCCTACTTCAGATATTTTTACTTT
Source organism: Anaerococcus sp. Marseille-Q5996 (assembly GCF_946893725.1). Taxonomy (GTDB): domain Bacteria; phylum Bacillota; class Clostridia; order Tissierellales; family Peptoniphilaceae; genus Anaerococcus; species Anaerococcus martiniensis. The sequence goes on from NZ_CAMPPE010000007.1 coordinate 14,734, forward strand.
ATGAGATCTGCTAAAAGCAGACTTTAAAGCACTGGTCATTTTACTTGCCACAGATTGACTCTTTTTCATAGCCTCACTCATGGCATTTGTAGAACTTGCTATCTTCTCTGCTTTAGATGAATACTTATCATCAAGAACAACAGTACTTTTAATTACCGCCAATTAGATTCACCTTCCTTTCATTTTCAGCATCGATAGTAGCCAAAACTAATAGCTTTTCATATTCATCCATAGAAAATATATAATCAAAGGTAAATCCCTTGCCCAGCATATAGGCAACAATCTGCATCTCTGCATCATTGCCTAATATTAGTTTTTTGCTTTTTTAACCACCGTTTTGTAATCATCTTTAAATCCAGCATTATCAACCAAAATTTGGGCAATACTTGTAATTTCGCCAATCATAAATAGCTTATCTACAATATCGATAGGTTCTTTACATTCGTATGCATCTTGCAATTCCTTGTCATTAAGTGCAGGTTCTACACAGCAAGAGTAAATCAGATATTTATTCTCCATTAACTCTCCAGGTCTGTTTTTAGCTTTAGCTTGTGCATCTTGAGAGTCATTTATAGTAGGCAGCCTAAATAAAAAAGTCCCTACATTAGGGACTTCTATTTCTACTTGATCATCTTTTCTATCTTCAATTAATTTTCTATTATTGATTAAGTCTTTAGCACTTATTGCCATCTTTCCTCCTAGTAAATACCTTCAGCAATTTCAGCATCATTTGGAGTAAATCCAAACTCAAAAGTCTTTTCTACAACTTCAGAACGGTTAAAGTTTGATAATGGTAAGTTATTAATCCACACATTACCAATGTTGATACGCTCTTTTTGACCGCCAACTGCATCAGGGTCATTAAAAGCTATAGACATAACAAAACGCGGATCGTGTCCCTCCTTTAACTTAGATAAGGCTCTTTCGATACCGCGTGTATAAACGTGTTTAACTGTAAAAGACCCGCTTCCTGCAAGTCCTGTTATCTTACTATCTACATTGTTTCCTACTAATACATCGCCCCTTTGGACTTCTATAGTAGCTTCTACAGATTCAACTTCAAAAATATCTTCACCATCGATATGGAGGGTACCCCAAGCACCAGCTATTCTCCTATATCCACGGTTTTCATTATTGCCATATAAAGCCATTAATCATCCCCTCCTTACTCATTCCAGAAGTTAATATAAAGGTCTTCCATAGCATCAAGCATAGATACATATCCATCAAGGAAAACATTGGAACCAGTATTAAATTCTCTGATTTGTTGATTAGTCATTTCATCAACCTTAGCTTCACGCTTGATTGCATATCTCATATTGGCAGCAACATCAATATCAACTTTGTTTCTGTCAGAATTTTCTAAAACTGTGTTTCTTAGTTCAACAAAATAAACCCTATTGATTAGGGCAATAAACTGCATCTTGTTTTCATAAGTGTTTAGGATTTTACCAACATAAAACTCATTCCATGTATCCCTAATATCATCTTTAATAAGATGCATAGAATCGACAATTTTAATCTTAGAGAAATCTTCGCCTTTTCTTGCATTATAAGTAGTAAGTGAGTTTACACCCCTTGCAATCTTGTACTTTTCACCATTGTAAGTAAGGAATAATCTTCCCTCATTTACAGCCTTATCCTCATCTTCAGCATAAGGTAGGTCAGCATCTGTAAGTAAAGGCCAGCTAAAATAGGTAAAGGATCTTGTAAGAGGGAGTGCTGCTAATTGTGATGCAATTAAAGCAGTAGACTCTTGACCTGTGTACTCTTTATCATCATAAACAATTCTAGGAGTAGACCAGTTAATAACTGTTTCGTGGTCAGCCTCATAGTCAAAGCCAACAAACTTAATTGTCTTATCCTTTTCATTTACTATTTGCATGTGCCAGCTTTTTATAGTATCAATCTCATCTTCAGTCGCATTAGGTGCAGCATAATAGTTAAATTTCATCAATTGAAGCTTAGCTAATACTTGTTTTAGTGGATTATTATCTCCATAAACTTCAACCAGCATTCTTCTTGGGTGTGCTTCATATCCCAGCTTGATAAGTTTTATAGTTTCTTCGCTAAACTGCACATCTTCTGGCAAGTCAATCAGCGAAGTAAATTTATATGAACCCATTTCTTCTGGATTAGTACCTTTAATCAGGAGCAAAACTATACCAGTTTCACTTCTTTGGATAGCTGTAAGCCCTGCAGACTCAAAAGCTATCTTAACCTTTGGCATTCCAATTGTAGGCATATATTATCCTTTCTTAATTTCCATAGAGGCATTAATACAATTGACATTAGTATATAAATCCTCCATCAATCTATAAGGCTCATTTATATAAGCCCTATTTTTCGCATTATCTTCATCATTTATAAATTCAATTTCTTTGTTATCTAGAGTCTCATCTGCAGTGTTATATTCACTCACATTTTCATCATCTAAATGCACATAGATAGGCTTATAATTATCAGCAAATTCAAAAGTTACCATAAAATGTAAGTCTTGATCTACCAAAGTATATTCAGGTGGTCTTAAACAATGGATAAATCGAGAATATACAATGTTTCCTTTTTCATCCCTTTGAATATTTCCATCAAAGTCACGCTCATATACCTTTAAGCCCATAGAAAAAGCACTCATCAAGGGATTAACCATCGAGAGTGCTTCAGCTACCGTGTCAGATTCAGAAAAATAAATTATATCCAAATCAACACGTTTATTTATGATTGATTGACTAAATTGAGGTGTGCTATATTGCACAAGTTCTATACTCATTGCTGGAGTCTTTAAATCAGCAATTCTTTCTTGGTGTATTTTAAGTTTATTATTAGGATATATAGCTTTTAAGACCCTAGCTATTTCATAAAATATATCCTGTACTTTTATCTCATAGTGGGCCATACTAATCACCCAAAGCCCTTTCCATAGCTTGCTCAAGCTTGCTAGGTAGCCTTTGTTCTAGGCGTGTAGTACCCTTTTTCATCATGTAGACACCTTTAACTACACCTTTACCACCACGTGTCCTATGACCAAATTCAACGTGACCAGCATATTCAGTGTTATTTGATAAACTCATTTCAAAGCCACTGCCAGTCTTTTTCACATCTTCAAAGGTCATAGATCGTCTTAATTCTCCACTATCCACTGGTGTATTAGCACGAACATCATCTCTCCACTCCACACCCTCATCATTAAGGGTAAAAGTAAGTTCTTTTTCAATCTTAGGATTTAGATTTTCCATTTGTGCAAGAGCCTCATCCAATCCCTTTATCTTAATATCAACACTCATTAGGCCACCTCATTTCTGATTAGAGGCACTTCAATGTGGGATTGATACCAATAACCCTCTCCAGCCCTAAACTCATAAGCATGACCCAAAACATCAGCATAGATAATATCTCCAGCCAATATTTCTATCTCAGGTCTAGCAAAGAAAGTTGCATCATACTGTATGACTTGAGTGGTATCAGATAAGTCCCCTTTTGACCCCTGAGTAAAAGATATGGCGCAAGCTATATCTTTATATACTTCATCATATTTAAACTCATCTAGGTACTTATTACGTTTATGTGAGGGCCTTTTAACCGTACATGTATGGTAATAAGTTTCAGCTAGTATATCAGCCTCATTTTCAAAAATAGGATTAGTCATTACCATGGCGTTTTAAGTCTCCTATACTTTCTTATTTGATCTGTGTAGTTGCCCACAAAGTCATTTACAGCAAGATAAGCCTTCATAGGAGTGCCAAAATCATAGACCTTGGCATTGTCACCATAAGATATAGTTGTATCTCCACGGCTTACAGAGGAAACAACTCTTTTGCTGTCCTCATTACCTTTGGCAGCTTCTTCAGCCATTTTAGACTTATAGTAATTAGCCATTGTATAGTCAGCAACCATCTTTATAACAATCAGCATTAGGCCAGGTGGAAAGTCCAGCCTATTACAGTAACTCAAGACCTCAGACTCTATCAAATCAAAGTTAAAATCAAGGGCTTCATCTTCTATAGCCTTATTAACCTCATCATTGAGCAAATACCTAGCTCTTTCTCTTTTGTTTTTGTCCATAAGCCACCTCCTTATTTAAGAAGTGCTTTCAAATCTTCCTTTTTAGCCTTAGGGTCATAGTCGATACCATCTTTATCAAGCAAATCTTTGATTTCAGCAACAGTAAGATTATCAAGTGGATCAATCTCTTTTTTAGTCTTAGAGTCTAATTCAGTCACAAAGTCAGGCACTTTTTCGTTAAGTTCTTCAAATCTTTCCTTGCTAACCTCAAACTCATCTCCAGCTTTTCTGTAATCTCCAGTTACAATATCAAAAAAGTTTCTATTTGTTTTAACAAACATCTAATCCTCCTTATGCACCTATAGTAGCTTTTACTATAGCAATCTTATTTTCTTCAGGTATATAATTTGCAGTTTTACCAGCACCTTGAATAGCTACACCGTTGAAATCAGCAGAATCTATAACTCTATAAGTATTAATACCAACCCCAATAACACCTATGTTATCAGGTGCAAAAATCACACAAGCATTATCTTTAAAATATTGATCTGGCACTTCTCTTAGTACAAAGCCTTTAAACTTATTTATAATTTGCTCTCCAATATTACCAGCATTTAATTTATTAGGAGTTGTAAGCTTATGCTCAACCAAAAGATTATAAATATCGGCATTAACATAAGCTGCCCAAGTAATGCCATCAGAAATTTCTGAATTGATATAATGCTTTCTAGCTTCAAAAAATAATTTTGAAATCCCATCCTCAGTTAAATCAGTTTGTAAGGTTTTACTTGCATTTTCATTTAACAAGTCAGCCATATAGGTATTTAAATGTTTAACCCAAGCATTAGCGTGACTTGCTGCGTATTCTGCCACTAATTGCTCTGGTATATCGTTACATGTAAATCTATCAACACCAGCATGAACAGCAATTGGGTCATCATATCCAACCGCAGTGTCAACTGATTTTATTTCTTGTCTTGGTCCGAATCTATTAGAATTTCCAGTACCAGTTCCAAAAGCTACATTTTCCCCAGTGTCATATTTTTGAATAATTACGTTGTTTTTAGGGCTTGTCTTGATATGCATAAACTTATCGTCATACTCTGCCCCATAAGCAGTTTGTAAAGAACCCCCAAATGTTTCAAAAAATCTTTGTTTAGTGGTAAAAATTGATTGTAGTGTCTTAGAAAATTGTTTTTCATAAATTTTAATTGCCATTTTTAATTCCTCTCTTACTTAATTGATTTCGCAGCAATCTCCCAAACATCAGGAGCAGCCTCCTTTGTAGCAGTTCCAGGAGCCTTAGACTTCCATTTTTCTTCAGTTGCTCTCTTAATCTCAGCACGGTAGACTTCTTGAAAAGCTTTGATATTAGCTTCAGTTGCTTCTTCATCTTTGCCAATCAAAAATCCCTTAAAAGACTGTGGCAATTCATTTTCTGTAAGAAGTTCACTTGTACGACCTTCAAGCTTCATCAATCGATTTTCTTCACGGGCCTTAGCTAATTCATCTTGCAGCTCTTTTCTTTCTTCTGCTTCTTTTTCTGCCTGTGATAGCTTAGACTTGCGAATTTCCTCATCTCTTTGCGCTTTAAAATCTTTTTTAAGCTTTTCTTCTTGCCTAGCCAGTCTCTTATTCAAGATCTCATCAAGTTCATCTTGAGTTATAGAAAGCATCTTAGTTTCGTTTTTCTCATCATCACCAGTATTTTTAGAAGTTTCTGTATCTTCGCTTTGTCCTGCTTGCTCAGTAGTTTCTTGGTCCACATCCTCTGCAAACCTCTGTAAATTCAAATTTGTTAACAATTGTGTATCCATCTGTTCCCTCCATTTAAAGTCCGTCGACTGTATATTCCATGATTTTCTTTAAAGCCTAGACCAAGTAAAAAAGGCATAAAAAAACCGCACGATTAACGCACGATTAGTTTTTTATAGTATAAAGTTTTTCATATTTCCTATTATGAGTTCCGCCTTGAAGAGTTGACTTAGCCTTTGTGAACTCATAAATGCATTCAAAATCTTTTGGCATATCATATCCACTTATAAGAACGATGTTTTCTTTGCTCATATCCTTACACCAATCAAAAAATTCTTCATAATTTAAATCATTGTGATTATAGGCTCTTTTAGTATTTTTATATGGTGGATCTAAATATATAATTGAATTTTTAATATCAGAAAATTCTTTATAGTTTTTTGAATGGATTTTTAAATTTTTAATTTTTTTATTATTTTTTATTGATTTTAGTTGGCCGAGCCTTTCCATCTGCTGCAATCTTGATAACTGTTGCAATGTTTGGCTCTTCTTATGTTTGTGTTCCCAATTTATAGATTTTTGTTTTTCTTCGTTTTCTACAAATCCTTTAAAAGTTTCAGTTTGCTTGTATCCATAAAAACAATCGTATTTTTCTATAATTTCTTTAGCTAGCTTATATTTAATATCAGAAGTTTTTTTGCTATATAAGTAATCTCTGTTATTATTGCTAAACGAATTTACAAGTAATTTCAAATGGTCATCTATAACCTTTTCTTCCTTATCTCTAATCTTGAAAAATTCTTCCCTACTGCAAATTAAGGCTTTAAGATATTCCCTATCTTCTGATAATATTTTTTGTATCATAAGACCTGGTATAGGGTCTATATCGTTATAAACAACATTTAAACCATTTAGCAAACATTCAAAAGTAACAGCTCCACCCCCACCAAATAGGTCATATATGGTTTTATCTATTCCAAAGTTTTGTTTGATAATCTCTATAAGGTTTTTAGATATTTTTTTCTTACTTCCTATGTAAGGCAGGCCTATAGGCTTTCCTTTTCTGATTCTCTTTTCATCAAGTATTATCTTCAATTAGTCTCCTCTTTATTTCTAAGTACAAAAAAAGACGGTATAAAACCGCCTTAGATTAAGTATTTAAATTTTACTTTGATATATTCCTACAAGTTCGTTATTGTGTTTAACAAGAATTTTATCGATCCAGTCAATCTCTTGAAATAACACTTTAATATTTTTTTCAACATTATTAATACTTTTGCAATCTAATATTACATTACTAACACCGCCATCACAGGCTCTAAGCACATCTGCTCCATCTTTAATAGACTTAAGCTCTTTAATACACCAATCTTCATCATTCCACCTTATGGATGGAAACATTACTTCAATCATAATTATCTCCTGTTGCCTTTACGCTAAATACGGGTATATTTGTAGTAACAATAGGAGTACCTCTTCCCACCAAATGCTATTAGAAGTAATTTTAATAGTTTGAGGGGGCCACTCCTATTTTTTTTGTTTTCTTTTATATATTCCTTTTAGTTTTAGACTCTCGGTAATTAATAGTTTATTCAAGAAGTTATAACGATTATTCATGAAAACTCTTTCGAGTTGATTAGATATTTCATCATCACTGTATAAGCCAGGTTTTAAATCGAGAATGATGTTATCTGTTTGATTTTTCGCCTTATTAATTGCCGTTGTAATTGTATTTTTGGACTTTTTAGTTATTTGTTTTAAGTCCCAACTTTCGCCATTCCACAAATAATCTGGAGTACTAACACCTTGAGGTAATAAAACTCTAGGTACAAACTCAATACTGCCTCCTACCTCATTTACTAACCATTGTCCAATTTCTTTTTCTCTCTTGTCTGGATCTAGCACAACGTGTTTATCATCAACTACATACTTCTTTCCGTCGATTATGATTTCATTCATGTACCCAACGTGTTTATCTTTTTTATCTAATTCACGTTTCGTATTCTCGGTGATTATTTCATAAGGTTTATCATTGGATTCAATCCACTCTCTCCACTCCTTATACTTCATATCATAAGGTACAGTAACATTCTTGCCGTCTTTATCACGGGCAATCCTAGTTCTATCTTCAGTATCAGGATCATATTTCACAGTAGTAGACCTACAATGTGGATGAAAGGGTGGATAATTTTCCCCAATTACAGCATCTTCCAATTTATAATGCTTTCCATCTTGGTTTTGGCAAATCTCACTGGTTTTTGTATCAAGAGTAGCTAAAATCTCATACTCTTCAATCTCTAATTTTTCATAAGTAAGCATATCCGCCCTATTTTTTACATAGGCAGTCTCAGTTATTATAAGTCTTTGTGCAGCCGCCCTATAATTCTTACCAAAAGCTTTAGTAATTTCCTTTGTTAGCGTATCAATAGAAGTGCCAGCTATAATATTTTGGGCTACCAGTTTCTGGCACTTTCCAGCAATATAATCTGCATTATTCCACAAATTAGTTGAATAATTCGCTCCAGACCAAGGCAGTTTAAGTTCCCTATCAACCGCAGCCTTAGAAATACCTACATTGTGCTGACTCATCAAATCATAAACCTTTGGATTCCTATCCTTATATTCATCATACATATTTTCATAATAAGTATTTTCTAAAGATCTAGTCAAAAGCAATGAAATATTTTTATCAGCCCTATCAGTCATCAATGCAACATTAGCCATGATTTCAGCATTCAAAGCTTCAAGCCTAGTTATTCTAGACCTCATAGCCAAAGTGTTAAGTTCAAGCAAAAGTTTTTGGTCTCCAGTGCTTTCAATCTTCGCCATATACTCATCCATTGTCATTCGCCACTCTAGATACTCACTACCATGTATTAACTCCATGGCCTTTTCCATAGTCAGGTTATTTTCTCCAGCAAATTGAGCATAAAGCTTTTTAATATCTTTATTAATCCCATAACTAGCATTACGGTACTGACTTTCTACAAGATTCAGAGTCTTTTCAGCATCCCTTAAAACCTTGACAAGCTTTTGTTCGCTTCTATCTTTCCAATACTTCTTCTTTGTCTTCGCCATTATCATTATCCTTAGCAAAGTTTCTATAAAGGTTTATGTCACTTTCAGCCTTAGCTTCTTCTTCCTGCTCTTTCTTTTCCATTTCTCCTAATGGATCATCGATAAAAGGTAGTAAAGCAAGTCTAGTTTCTGTGGATACATCCTGTGCTAGATTTTGTACTATCTGAGTAATCTCTAATAAGTTTTGAGGTAATACATCGCTAAATACTATTTGTATCTCATTACGGATAATATCATGGTCACCCGCCATATTTAAGTAATTAGCAATCAAATCCATACGCTTACGAAGACCCTCAGTAAAAAACATCTCCTTAGTAGCCCTTAATTCCTCGCTAGTCAATAACTTAAGCTTTAAAGACACCCCAGGCACATTAGTACCAAAAGACTCATCTGTAAAATCAGGAGTAAAAGAAAACTTGTGTATATCCTTATTAAGTCTATTCTTATAATTCTCAACCCAACTATCATTGACATCTTTAATAAGCCACTCAGCATCACCATCTGCTTCGTTAAGAAGAATCTTATCTTTTTTCATCTGTTCAATATCTTCACGAGTTGAACCACTATAACCAGTCAACACCAAATAAGCATCAGAAAACTGGTCCATATCATTTAAAGTATTGGACTGCTCACGGTTATAAGCATCAATCAAAGATATAACCTGCTCAAAATCACCCTGCAACTCCTCATTATTTTTATAATGTATCAAAGGCACAGCCCCAAAAGGGTGGTCTTGCACATCAGTCATTACAAATTCATTGCTTTTATTTTCATCATTAAAATAAAAAATGGAGTCTTTATCATAGATCTCCACATAAGTAACAGTTCTCTTTAATTTTTCATCAAGGTAGTACCTAACCCCAAATTTCTCTTTCTCATCTATACTTGTGTCATAGATTAAAAAAGCATTGTCAGGCTCCACACGCTTAAATCTCACTTGACTATCATCGCTAAACCATAAAACCTCAAAACATTCACCCTTAATAGAATTAATCTTAGCTATTGCAAGGTTCTCTTTAGCCTCATTATTAAAATTACAAATCTTGATATACTCTTCCAAAAACTCATCATCATCTAAATGGTCATCCTTAGTAGCATTGTATGTAACAGCATTGCCCATAAAATAACCCGTAGAAAAATCAGTAATATACTTAGGATAAGGAGCAACAACTTTGTTATCCCTATCCTTAGATGCTCCACCAACATCTAAAATATCATGGTCGCCCTGGTAGTACCTCTTAAGTCTCTCATACCTAGCACGCTTCACCTTATGAAGCTTTATAAACTCCAAAGCCTCTTTAATCTCAAGAGTTTCACTATCAGTTCTAAACACTATCTCACCCCACAATTCCTTTTATAATATCTAGGCTTCTTATTAAGCCTCTTGTACTCTTCTTCGGTTAGTAATCTCTGCATAGCAATCCTATATTTATCATCACGCGGAAACTTATTCGCATCAATCAGTTTACGACAACACAAAGCCTCTTTTTTAGTAAAAAAATGAGCATGTTGGTCATAGTCTCCATGCTCTCTACGTAATAACCAAGGCCTATGCAAATTAGATAAATAAACAATAGATAACTTCATTAAAATAATAAATCCTTACTCATAGACTTAATAGCTCTAGATTTTCTCCAAGGCTCAACTCCATATCTTAAAGCCGCAATAGCATCATCAAAAAAGGCTACAGGCTCATCAAGGTATTCAGAGCGTTTGTCATCATACTTCCACTTCCATTGGGATAACTCTTTAATTAAGTTAGTACACGAAGGATGAATGTAAATCCTACGCTCTTTAAGCCAGTTAATCTGGTTATTAATATAAGTACTTCCAGTCACTTTCTCCTTTTTAACTGCAGTAGCCCTAAAGCCAGCCTTTTTCCATTCCTTAATCCTATCAGGTTCCGCACTATCACAATACATAGTAATATCCTTAGCCACCTTGCCATTAGCTAGGTCTATAATCTCACTTGTAGTCTTTTCATATACATAGACCTCACTTAAGACATAAATATCATCATCCTTACTAGCCAAAGTCAAAATAGCATTACTATGATTGAAGCCGAAATCTTGCCCAATCGACAAATACTCCCAATCCGATAAGTCCTGGGATATTTCCATAACCTCCCAGTTATTAAGGATAAGCCCTCCAGTTTCTCCCCATTCGCCCTCGCCATAGATACGATAGCCGTCAGGATCACGTTCCTTCCTCATCATCATTCTTCGATGGTAGGCCTCATCAATAAATCGATTAGTCAAATAAGTCGAATGATGAGTGTAAATATCCTCATTAGAAACATCAAAGTATTTACTCTTAATCCAATGAGTAGCAGACACCGGGTTAAAAGTCATTGTTATTTGATAAAACAAATTAGGATTAGAAAGCTGACCTCTCAAACGGTCATCAAGAATATCAATATCAGCTTCAGCAAGCTCCGTCGCTTCTTCGATCCATATCCAAGTAAGCTTACCAGTCTTAAAAGTAATAGACTTTACCTTTTCCCTCTGCTTATCATCTTTCATACCGCGGAAAATAATCCTATTTCCAGTCTTTAAGCACTCCATAGACAAAGGGCTTTGTTGTATCTTCCACACTCTTTCCCATGCATTCCCAAACAAAGAAAAAACAGCACTCTGCAACTCTGCAAAAGTACTGTCTCTATTGGACTCATCTACTTTTCTCACAACAAGTAAATTAGCCCCCTTATATTTAGGATTTGAAAGTTTTAAGATGTAATCAAGGGCAATGTTAGTAGATTTCCCGCTACCAGCAGACCCTTTAAGGATACGATAACGCTTAGTGCAAGTATTAACAGGTTTAAAGATAGGATTAAGGCCAACCTTTACAGTTTTAACAGCACTCAATCCTCATCACCGTAATCCAGTTCAAAGTTAAGAGTAATGTCACTAGATAGGTCAACCTTATCAGTAAACATTTGATGTCTTTTACCAATAAGCTCCGCCGCCCTCAACTTATCCTTAGCAGTAATTTCAATATCAGTTACCACCTGATAGCCATCACCATCAAGCCTTAAAACCTGCTCAGTCTTTTCACCACGCATAATAGCAGTCAAAAACTCCATAACCTCTTTTTGGTCAGCAATCTTTTTAGAGTCAATCTCTTTCATACGCTCAGCAATATATTCCTTAACATCACGCCTGCCAAAAATCGACTCCGCATTCCTATCAGCATAATTCTTAGAATAACCAGCCTTAAGCATAGAGCTTTTCTTATCACCGCAGATGATAAACTCATCCACAGCAATCTTTTGTTTAGGATTCATCCAGTCACCTGCCTTTCCCTTAAAAATAAACACAAAAAAACAACCACCCACCGCAAAAAATCAAAAGATAAAAAAATAAGGAGTTTCATTCAGTAACCGCGGTACCAAGTAGTTGTTAATTTATGTAGTTTTACACACTTATATTATATCACGATAAAAAGCCATTTCCGTTCCGTAATCGTTCCGTTTTCGTTCCAAAGACAAATACGTTGCACAAGGCAAACTATCTCAAATCAACATCATTAGGAGTTAAAATATATAACTTACGATAAATTTCAAGCAAAGCAGCATCAGACTTACGCCAAATACTAGATTTAGACAAATGCAAATCCTTGCCCAACTGCTCCATAGACCTATCATGCATAACCCAAACATGATGAACAATCAACTTCATATCCGTATCAGCCAGCGAATCAATAGCATACTTTAACGCCCTATTCTCAAGCTCAATCAACTTCACAGAACGCTCATCCTCGCGAATCCTATCAATCAGCTTATTAAGCCTATCCTCCTGACTAGACCCGCCACCCTGCACAGCCTCACAATCAGACCAACCGCCCTGCAAATCCATTTTGTCACGATTAATACCAATACGCATATTAAGAGAATCTAGCATCTCTAGATCCTCCCTATAATTCCTCAAGCGAGCCTTAATAATATCAGCCCTAACCCTATCCTTATTCAATTCACGCTGCTTATTAAAATTCATCCACACCTCCTACTTATCTCTAAACAACTTTCTTTTATAAATTTTTATATGGCTTTTCCAGTGGAATTCCATGCTTTACCCTGTAATACAATGCCTGTCTAGACACCCCTAACATTTCAGCCAGTATAGCTCTAGGATATAGCTTGCCTTTGTATTCCAAAAAAACTGTGTTTCCTCTATTATTTTCTTGCACTTTCCAGGTCGTCCACCTACAATTTTCTGGGGTGTAGTCTCCTCTTGGATCTATTCTATCAATCGTCAAGTCGTCTTCGTACCCGTTAGCTAAGCTCCAATCTCTAAAGCTTTCATAATCCTCAAACCACTCATCGCAAACATCTATACCTTTTTCTCCATAGTTTGCATAAGCATCAATCGTTGCTAGTCTGCACCTTTTCTTAATCCCTCTCCATATATCGTAAAGCCTGGTGTTTGTTTCTCCGTGTTTTTTGTTACGCTTAGCCATTTCCCTTGCACGCTTTACTTTTAAGCACCCACACGAGGTGCTTGATCCATTTCGCAGGGACTTTCCAGTGGTAGTTGTATAGTTCCCGCAACTACATTTACATAACCATAACGCTTTCTTATCTTTATTAGTGCCGCCCGACTTCACTACTGTAAGTTCGCCATATTTGTTTCCAGTTTCATCTATTCTTCTTCCCACTTTTCTAAATCCTCACTTTTCCAGAATGTCCCATTCCTAACAACACCTTTTCTGTTTGCTATCTCACTATAAGCACTCTCCACACACTCAACAAAGTCTAGTTCATACCAATCACACACATCAAGCAAAGACTCCAGTAAAAAAGATAACTCCAAGTTAGTATAAGACTCAGCAGCCAACAAACTATGCAAAGACCCATTTAAAAAATAAATTAAGTCAAACTTACGTTTAGGGTGCATAGTAGATGACCTGCCAACCCTTTGGCAAATCTCAAGTAAATCAAGATTTTTATCAATCATATTACCAATCACCAAAGTAACAAACACATCTCCTACACTATCCTTAATCACATCAATATCATCTTTGGATATTCCAATAATAAGCTCCGCCACTTCTTCAGCAGTCTTGATAAGCTGCCCTTCCACAGTACCATTTTTATCAAGACCACGGTCAATTGCCCATTGTTCTATAAGTTTTATTAATTCGCTAATTGTCATATTTAATCCCTTTCAGTTGCTTTAATCACTTTATAGATAAAAACCATGAACATTAGAAGTAGAATTACAATTGTAGCATTATCACTCATTCCTCCACCTCTAAAATCACTTATTTTTAACTTATAACTTCCCAACTCTGTATTTTATCAAAATCAAATACCCAAACACTTTCATCTAAACATTCTATTCTTAGTTCAGCAGCAACTGGAATATCTTTAAATTGAAATCTTTCAAATTTATATATCTCCCCATATTTAAAAACATTACCTATCATAAAAGTATCAACCCCATTTTCAGGTTCATTTAGAACAACTTTGATTGTTTTCACTCTTCAACCTCTAAATCCTCAACTATTTGATATAAATCCTGTACATCACCAATTAATTCATCAATTTTAACATCTAATTTATAAACTGTTACATTATAAAGATTTTGTATGCCAGTTTCTAATTGACTTATATCGCTTAATATTTGGTCTTTATCTAATTCATCTATCATTCACCATACCCTCCTAAAAATTCATTTATTGGTCGGTCTGCATCTGTATATATACCACATAAAGATACATACTCGCCCCAAAGACCACTTGCACCATCATTTCTCTCGATTACTAGATATAATTTCATTCCTCCACCTCCACCATCTCAAAGTCGCTCAAATCAGTCTTATTCATCAACACCTCCTATTTCACTCGTTTTCACCGCTCTAATGTTTGACTTTTTGAAAGATAGAATATCCTCGTCTGTGTAACCAATGGCGTAGGTAAAGTCATACTGACTATCACATAGTAGGCGCATGAATTCATTTACATACTCCTTAGTAGTTTTCACATAAGACGTACTCATATCGTTATGATAGATTTTTATCTTGTATATTTTATCTTCAGCCATCTAAACCTCCCTAAAAACACACTCTGTATATTTTTGCAAAAACAACCTCTTTTTTAATAAATATACATCCGTTTTAAAACCTTTTACATCCTCCACAACCACCTTGCCAGACTCCAAATCTATGTACTTAAAATCAGCAATATAAGAAACCTTCCTCAAAGTCTCATCCTCAGTCCTAATAGTCGGGATAAGCTCAAACTTAGGCTGGAGTTCCAAATCCTTGATTTTCCCAGCTCTCAGTAACAATTTAAGCTCTCCATACCTCCTAGCCTCTTTCTTGCTATCAAAAGTATATCCATCGACAACAACCTTTTTATTGCCATACTTGTTATAGCCTTTATTTCTCGTTCTAACGATATTGACCCCCTTATCCATACATTGGTACTCTTTTAATATTTCAAGCCAATCTAGGCATAAAACATGCACGATTTAAGGCAAATTTATGTTAACCTAAAAGACCTACCCAACAATAACCACTAAAAAGGAATACTTCCATTGTCAGTCTCATCAACAAAATCATCAGCCCAGTCATCATCAGCCTTAGCTTGATTAGCACTATCCAAAAACTCAATCCTATCAGCCACAACATCAGTAGTATAAACAGTTTTGCCCGTTTCCTTATCCTGATAAGACCCAGTTTGGATACGCCCCACAAGGCCAATCCTAGACCCCTTTTTGCAATACTTAGCCAAAAGTTCAGCAGTCACACCCCAAGCTTGGCAAGAAATAAAGTCAGCAGTAGGACTCCCATTTTGCTCAGCCTCGTCACGCTTAGCCTTAGAAAGACCCCTGTCAACCGCCAAATTAAAACCAACAACAGCAGTACCACTTTTGGTCTGCCTTAAATTCAAATCCCTAGTCAATCGACCAATCAAACTAACACAATTCACTCAGCATACGCCCCTTTCCTGTTTATAATCCTCCCAACAGTCATGTAATGTATATCCATGTCTCTAGCAATATCCCTTTGACTCATCCCACTAGCGTGTAACAACCTAATCTTGTCAATCTGGGCATCATTAACAGCCCTAGTTTGCGGCATTTTTCTAGGTGCCCTACCAATAGCAGCCTCCATCTTAGCAATACTGACCTCAATAAATTCAGGATCAGCCTCAGCCAAAGCCCTATAACGAATCACACCCCTAACAAAATCACCATCACGGTCAAGCCTATAAGTCACATACCTGCGACCGCCACTAACAAATCTAATCAAGTTAAAATTAGAAACACCCTCAAAACAAGGCTTCAAGCAACCCTCAAAACGCAAAGAGTTGCCCACAAACACCTCACTATAATCAGTGAAAACTTGATTAAAAGATAAACTCAAAGTCAATTTCCTAGTCATTACCAAACTCCAACATCCTCTTAAACCTCTCCTCACGGGCTTTCTGTGCATAGTCATTGCTATTACTAGCATCGCTCTTAGCAACTTCATTCAAATAACCCTCAAACTTACTAGAAAACAAAGTCTCAGGCCTTAAATACTTGTTCATCTGGTCATTGTTAGCCCAATCAACAACCTTGTTATCAATAACTCGCTTGAAATCACTTAATTTAAAACCCTCATTGTACCTAGACTTAATTAAACTCTGTGTCTTTTTACTAGTAGGCTTATAGTTTTTACCAGTTTTGTTATTTAGATAAGACACAATCTCTTTGTAAGGGATTTTGTCAGCCACACGGTCGTGCTCTGCTCGACTATATATATCTCTATTCTCTATATCTTTATCTATATCTATCTCTGTGTAACAGGAGCGAACATTGTTACGCTCCTCCGTTACATTGTTACGTTCATTCAGAACATTGTTACCATTTGTACTACTTTCAATCGCTTTATTATCCCTTGCTCTTTTCCTACGCATTCGCCTAGCAGCCTGAGTTTCAGACCCAATCAGATGTGGTACATCATTTAAAAATAAATCCTGCTCCTTAATCTCAATCAGATCATTAGCAGTGCAAAAAGCCACAGTCATTTTTATATCGTCAATCTCTTCATCAATCTCAAGTGCAAGTTGGTGAAAAATATCCTCATCGGTGCCCTCAAACTCAATCACACCATCGTTATTTATGCTTAGAAGCTGGAGCTTCAGGTAGATGATAGTATATGTATCACCCCCAGCCACCTTGCGAAGTTTCTTCATCTTCCTAGACTGGAAAAAGTCATCTTTAAGTTTCAGCCAATAATATCTCTTTTCATCTCCCACTAACTCACCTCACTAACAACTCTCAAACATTGTAATCTGAATTTCTGGCTCCTCTTTAAGCATTTCATCCTTAGCTAATTGATAAAACTTTTTTTCTACTTCAAAACCATAAGCTGGCCTCCCCAACTCTCTAGCAGCTCTTAAAGTAGAGCCACTACCAGCCACGGGATCAATAACTACATCACCTGGGTCTGTAAAAATAGTTATCAACTCTTTTAGTAGCCTTACAGGCTTTTGTGTAGGATGCACCTTAGGATAATCCGATTTATTATCCCTTTGCCACTCAAACCAGTTAAAAATCATCTTGCCCTTAGTAGTGTCTGTCTTACCATTCCTAAACTTAGGCAACTTATCACGATATAAAACAACCGCATGTTCAGTCGCTCCAACTATCCTCATGTTTGCTTTAAGTACTTGGGAGCTATAGTTTTTAATAAAAAATAATGGATAAGAGTTTTTAAAGCCATATTTTTTGCCATACTCTATAATCAAAGGCATCTGTTCAAAACTACAAAAGACTATCATTGCTGGAGCTTGATTTCTTTCTTTAGGCTCTTTTTTAAGTAACTTGCTACAAAAGTGCATATACTCAGCAAGGTTAAAGTTAAGATCAGTCTTAAAAAATGCACTCTTAGCTTTTTTAGACTCCCCTTGCTTGTTGTCCCCATTGACATACCATTCAGTGGAGCTAGCATAAGCATTAGCTCCAAGATTATAAGGTATATCAGCAATAACTAACTGGGCTTTTGGTATCCCATATCTTTTAAAGTTTTGAAAGTTATCATTGTACAGTTCACATTTAACATCACTCACTATTTCTCATCCTTCACCGGCTCAAAATCATCCCCAAAGAAATCATCCTCAATAATTTCCCCAGTCTCTTTATCAACCTTAGCCCCCTTGTCATCCTGAGCGGAGCTGTGCGAAGTCGAAGGATCTCCTGAAGAATTGTCACCCTCATCAACAACCTCATAGTCAATATCGAATTCCACCGACCCGTCGTTACCCTGCTTGTAATCAGTTATATTAGCATTATCAACACTAGTAGCTTGAACAAGCTTGTCAGCTTCAGTAGCCTTAGGTGCATACTTTAAAACTTGTATTAAAGCTGATTTTTTAGCCATAGCATCAAAGTTGTCTACCCAAGGGCCACTATTATATTTGCTAAAAGGTACAGAGTATTCAAGCCCATAAGCTCTTGCATCCTCTTTACTCATATAAAAGACATCTTGGCCACCATCCTTAGTTTGATAAATTGCATAGTAACCTATAACATCTCCACTATCACCAGTTAAGCAAGGCTTGTGACTAATCTCCCCAGTACCATAATTAATCTCAAATTCTTCATTCTCCTTGACCTCCCTAGCAGTAATCCTTTTAAATTGGCCAGTGTTATAAGCAAGTTTTAAAAGCCCTTGATATCCGACTTGAAAGTTTATTTCTACCGTTCCATCTTTTCTTTTATACGGAATTAGATAAGCCTCGCCCATAGGAGTATTAAATTCAAGCCCTAATTGAGCAGAATTCATCATAGCAGCAAATACACTTGATTGACTACCTTCAGCGATTAGAGGGTTAGAGTTAATAGCAGTAATAGCCATCCTAACAAACCTGTCAGTAGTCATATACTTAGGAAGTGCTTTCTTAAATTGTTCCTTCATAACCGCAGAATCCAGGATACTAATCATCTTGCCAGTGCTGTTATTTTGTGGTTTTTTATTGTTTACTTTACTTAGTGCTTGTTTTGCGTTAGTCATTTTGTAACTCCTTTATAAAATCACCATTTGTTTCTTTGATTAATTTAATTAGCTCTTTTTCACTTCTTTCATATTTTGTGATTAAAACCGTGCCAAAAGTCCCGATTACAAACATCAATCCAAACATTCCAGAAGATTTATCCTCTAGAGAATCACAAGCTGCATCCTTAAATTTCGATAGTAATTCTTCTTCGTCCATTTCAAACGTTTGATCTATACTCATCTTCATGCCTAAATTTAAAATCTTTTCCATTGATTGTAATAACTCTTGCTTTAAATTCATTTTTTAATCTCCTTAATCAAAAATCTTCTGCTTTCAGTCTCTTTGCCATACTTTTCATAAATCTCAGGTGCTTCTTCTTTAATCCTCTTAGTATCAAGCCTTACGCTAGTACTAGGCTTATAAGACACCGTAAAATGCTTACTCTCACCAAAATTGTTATCACCCATAGCCAACTTAATCTCTTGCTCAAACTGTTTGTTGTATGCCTCTAGGGTCTTAATCTGCTCTTTATTGTAAAGATATAGGTCATAGGCATGCTTATCAGTATCAAGGTCGATACTCTCCTCTAACCCACCTTTAAAACGCTTTTTAAGAGCCTCATCATAAGCACTAGATCCGTCAGGTTCAGGCATAACACCTTTTTCCACATATTCAGTCCAAAACTCTATTTCCTTAGCCCTCAGCATCTCAATAGTCTCATCATCCCAATCAATCTCACGAATAATAAAATCAGTACCAAATATCAAGCAAGCAATATAACACCTCCTAGCCCCAGTCACAGACATATAATGCAAACACTGAAGTTCATACTCAATAGGGATTTGCCCATCCGCCCACTTATCACGGTTATAAGGGCCAGTAGTCTTACACTCGAGGATTGCATCCTCACCAACCACTCGGCGGTCAATATCAGCAATCAAAAACGGATACTCATCATCGCTCATCATGTAGTTATCACGCCTAACCTTTTTGCCAGTAGCCTCACAAAAACGCCTCGCCACATAGTCCTCAAAGTCACGCCCTTGCCTTAAATGTTCACTCTCAGACTCCTGTTTCTCAACAGGCGTAGTCTTATCCAAATACAACTGGGCAGGACTCTTCCACTTAGAAAGCCCACAAGCAGCCGCAGCATCAGACCCACCAATGCCAAGTTGCCTATACTCCAGCCACTCCTCACGGGACAAATCCTTAACATTAACAATAGTATTAGTCATATCAAGCTCCCATAATATTCCTGCTCCATACGCCTAAACTCCAGCTCCATTTCACGAGCCACCCTTTCCTCAAAAACATCATCACGAGGGTCATAATCACGCTTATAATCATCAATTTCAAACCAATCAGGATGACATTTCATCATGTTTTCAATATCAAGATAAGAAACATCCTCATCAAATTCCTTAAAAAATTCATCAGGATCAACATCAAGCGTTAAATTTACATTAAATATCATAATATCTCCTTAACTTTGCCATTCTCTCAATCTCAAGGTCAATCAAAAGCAACTCATCCTTGCCCTTTTCTCCTTTTTCGTCATACCAAACACGCAAACTATATAAGTGCTTATCATCAACAGTCTTCAAACTCTCTCTCAAAGTCTCACTTTTATAAATATTCATTTTCAATTCCTTTCCAAACATGGTATAATAACCATGTAAAAGATATTTTTATTTAGCCAACTAGACCCTTACGCTAGTTGGCCATTTTTTTGTTCAAAATCAAGATCTTCACAAAACCTTAAATACTTCTCAAACTCCATTTTTCTGTTAAACTCAGACCTCATAGCCTCACGCTTAACCCTATTAGCCCTCCTCTCACGAGCAGTAGTCCTTCTCTTAACCCTATCCCTATCACTTCTTTGAATTTCATACTTATTTTTAATAATTGAATTAATACTAATAGTCATTTTCTAATCTCCTTTTACTTAAATAATTCTTTCTCTCCACTTGCACACTTATAAAGTGCTTTCTTATCAATGTAATACTTATGATTGCCCCCAGTTCCTTTTATAGCAGTCCCAAAAGTCAACACCCCAGCCCTCAGACAATCACGTATTATTTTTTCATCCCAGTTCAAAAGCTCACTAGCTTCTGCAACTGTAGTTAAATGGTCACTTGCTTTCACATAATCACCTATCCTAAAAACTTATTAATAAAGTAAATCTGACCCTTGCCAGTAACTTTTGTAGTAGTAGTCATAACATTAGCACCCTTGCTATCAATGTAAGACCCCTTCTTCATCTCAAAAAGCCCCTGCTCCACATACTGTTGCATTGGTTGGTTTTTTCTTTCGCCAGACTTGCATAAATATCCGTTATTTCTCATCCAAGCAAACAGTTTGTTCTGACCAATCTTTTCATCAATTCTTCCTTGTCTAATAGCCTCTTGGCTTATCATCTTAGCAAGTTCACCCATAAGACAAGACCTAGCAGAAGCAGACACAGTATCAGCAAAAAGCACCTTAGGTTTATTTCGCTCATTCTCAGCCTCAGCAAGCATCCTCTTAGCCTTTTCCTCTTTCAGATTAGTAGCAAGCCTAATCAGATAATCAGGATCAGACAAAGTCTTTTCGATAACCTCTTCAGACATATAAGCCCCATGTTTTCTGATTGCTGGCAAGACTTCTGATGTAACCCAGTGCTTAAATTTTTTAGCATTTTCTAATTGACTGCCAAACACTAATGCATATAGGCCAGACTCGTTTACAACTGTCATTTTTTGTCTTCCGCCAAGGGTGTCGACCAAATCTACCCCCTTATCTTCTTCGAAGACATGAGTTCTTATTGCATCTCTAGTATTTGTAAACCCTAAAGCTTTAGCAACATCTTTTCCCACAAACCAAGGCTCGCCTTTCTCGCCTTTAATTGTTCTTAATTCTCCAAATTCGCTGTTCTCAAAAATCTTTAAATCGTTCATTTACCCTCCAAATAACATTTACAATAGTCTTTTTGATTTATTTTATATTATTTGACATTTAAAATGGTATTTTTATCTAAAAAAATATCATCAATCCCAACACCAAAATAATCAGCAATTTTTTTAGCTGTATTAAGATTAGTATTATTTGTAGTTTCAATCCTACTTAGAGTCTGCTGAGTAATACCTATAGCCTCAGCCATCTCTTTTTGACTTACATTTTTATAAGCCCTGTAAATTTTAATATTATTTGTAATAAAACCACCCCCTAAAACTTTCTCCTTGATGTATAATAAAACAAAAAGGAGTACACCATGCAACAAACAAACACTTATATCATCACCAGAGACGAAATCGAATTTGAAGTACCTGATAAATGTCCTCATTGTCATAAAGAAATGACAGCTAACATAATAATGCAGTCAAAACCTATAATGATAAAACAAGTTAATCGCATAGGTTTACTAGCTCAATGCACAATATGTGACCAATTCTTCGCCTTAGGATATCTTTATAGATATTATTATGGCAAACACGAGACAACTTTAATACCTTACAATTACTCTCCAGAAATAAATATCGAAATTCCTGAAAATATAAATAAAACCTCTGAGAAATTTGAAGAAATCTACAAACAATCAAAGCTTGCAGAAGCCTATAATTTAAATCAAATTGCAGGAATGGGTTACCGTAAGGCTACAGAATTTTTAGTAAAAGATTATCTGATTTTCAAAAAAATAGATAAACCAGAAAATATTCTAAAAATTCGTCTTGGCAATGCAATTGATATGATTGACAATGATAAAATCAGAAATTTAGCTAGAGCGTCATCTTACATAGGCAATGATGAAACACATCCTGTTAAGCTACAACCCGATAAAGACATCTCTGATTTAAAAAAATTCTTACAAGCTCTTATTCATTATATAGCATTTGATTTGTCAGCTTCAGAAGCGGCTGATATGATTGCTGAAAACTGATCCAATGGATCATACTTGCCAATAAACTTGCCCTCTGGTGTCTGATATTCTTTTACAATCCTATCAGGCATCAGAGAATCATCTTTGACTCTAAAAGTCATTTCTAACACTTCTTTTACTTCTATTCCCAAAGGTTCTTTCTTCATATATCTCCCTCCTAATCTTCATAAAGTATCCACCAATCAATATTTAAAACTTTACCAATTTTCTTTGCAACCTTAACGGGCATATCTCTTGCACCAGTTTCATAAGAACTAATAGTCCTACAATTTACCCCAACCTTTTCAGCTAATTCTTTTTGCTTCATATTTGCAGCTTTTCTAAACTTTTTTAAACTATTCATACTATATATAGTCCTCCTTTTATATAAACCACTATATGTGGTATAATGTTATTAATAGGAATAATGCTTTAAGTATGGTGTTTCATCCTATTAATTTCAAAGAAAGGAGGAAGAGTATGTCAGATATTTATGATAAAATTGAACGTCAGATGCCAAGGGTTAATAAAAATCAATTAATAAATTACGCCAATGATTTGACCAAATCAATTATTAAAGCTGGTTTTGCAAACAACTTCAACAATAGTATAAATGCTGCTGATTTTATAGTTAAATTTTACAATACATTAATCGAAGATATGAGCCGAATGATAGACAGCCCCGTTTCTAAAAACGCTATTGAAGTAACCCAATTAGCTTTGGAAAAAGGAGTCTTTAACATCCCAGACGAGCATATTAATGATCACATCTATTTAGCGACTCGCATTACATCTTTCATTTTGTATATCAATAAAAATTTACCAATGTGAGTTTTCATTTCTTGGGCGATATGACAATCTTCTTAAGAGTGCAACAAACATTGCACTCTTTTTCAAACTCATACAATTCTTGCAGCCTATAAAAAATATCATTAAAGTCATTAACTTCTAAGCAATCAATAATAATCTCTTCAATCTCACTCTCATCATCGCTAAGCACTATGCAATCTTTAAATCTTTCTTTATCACTTTTACTCATCATTTCCTCCCTTCTTGGTTTGTTAAACATATAATACCATTTATAATGGTATTTGTCAAATATTTTTTATCATTTTAAATAGTTTTTTTATAAATTACCATTTTAAATCGTGGTATTGTACCATTTAAAGTTGTAAGATACTATAAAAGGAGGTGAACAAAAAATGACTAAACTTACTGAAAATCTAAAACATTACAGAAAACTGAACGGATATACTCAGGAAACAATCGCTCCTAAATTGAAAATCACCACATCCGCCTATGGATCATACGAACAAGGTAGAAATGAGCCTCCATACTCAAAATTAAAAATGTTAGCGGATATATATAACATATCCATATCTCAGTTAACAGGCGAACCAAA
This sequence comes from Anaerococcus sp. Marseille-Q5996, assembly GCF_946893725.1. Classification (GTDB taxonomy): domain Bacteria; phylum Bacillota; class Clostridia; order Tissierellales; family Peptoniphilaceae; genus Anaerococcus; species Anaerococcus martiniensis. Next base: position 38,850 of record NZ_CAMPPE010000007.1, read on the forward strand.
AGACACATTAGAATTTATAGCCCAATCAGTAACAGCCCACACCTATCCCTACATAGATAACTACGTATCAGCAGGTAGTCCAACCACTATAAGCGGTATGGAAAACCTACCTAAAATTCAAGTACCAGACGAAATAACAGGACAATATGCTGGAAATAATAAGTTATTCTTTTTAAAGGTAAGTGGTGAATCCATGAACAAGGTAATACCTAACGAATCAGTGATAGGGATAATTGAATACGACTCAATTTATGACCTTAAAAATGGAGATATAGTCGTCTATTCGACCCAAGATAACGAATTTGCCGTCAAATACTTTTACAGAGACGGTAATAAACTGATATTCAGACCAGAATCAACCAACCTAAACTACTACGATACAATCTTTGATATAGAAGATAACATAAAAATTATAGGGAAAGTAGTCCAATACTCAGTAACTTTATAAAATTGATATTCAGCCGCAAGGCTTAATATATAAAAATACTAGGAGGAAATTATGAAAACAAGCAACACAGAAAAAAAACCTTTCTACAAAAAGAAATGGTTCATAGCAATCGCAGCCCTAATAATTATAGGAGCAATCTTTGGTCCGAAAGACAAAGATAAAAATGAAACTCCAGAACCTGCAAAAGTAGAGGATCATCAAGAAGAAGTAAAAGAAGAAACAAAAGAAGAAGATGAATTTGCAATCACCGACGATATGTCTGATGAAGAAAAAATCGAAAACATCTTGAAATCTGAAATTGGAAAAGGGTACGAAAGCTACGAAGTATCCAAAAAAGAAGATGGAAGTATAGGCCAAATCACTGTAAACAGCTATTATGAAATCCTATCAACAAAAAAAGAATTAATGATGAGTCAAAATAGCAAAGCAACAAAAGTTCTAATGAAATTGAGAGAAAATAACATTAATTATTCTTATTACGTCCAAAACACATACACTGACTTTACCGACGAATACGGCAATGAGAAAAAAGACGAAGTAATGCATATCTATATTCCAAGGGAAGAAGCTGACAAGATAAACTTTGATAACTTCAACGAAGACAACATCAAAGAAATATCTGATGAATATTACATCCACCCTTCTTTTAAATAGCACCCCAGCCCTATGCCAATCCATAGGGCTAAAAAAACACCCAACAAAGACACTAAGCGACCAAAACAGACAATAAAAGGAGGTGATGCCCCACAGCCCGGGCAACAGGCAACCACAAAAAGAAAGGAAATACAAATGGCAAAAAGAAGAAAACTACCAAACGGCACAGGATCTATAGAAAGAGTAAAACTAACACCCCAAGGCAAAACACGACTCAATCAATACCGAGCAAGACTACCAGCAAAAAAAGGACGTAAAGACATAGGCTTTTTTAAAACCTACAATGAAGCAATGGAAGCCCTAATCAACTACCAAGAAGCACCTCCAGAAGTAACCTTTAAAGCTTTGTATGAAAAATATAAAAATACAAATGAATTTAAAAAACTATCAGAGAAAACACAAAGAAGATACGACGTAGCCTTTGATAAATATAAAGATATCCACGAAGAAAATATACACGACATCAGATTTTCCCAGCTCCAAGAAGTTATAGATGATATGGAAAATGACGGCTATCAAGTACAAAATCAAGATGGATCATACAAACAAAAATACTATAGCAAATCATCAATAGAAAGATTAAAACACCTAGTAAGTAAGATATATAAAACAGCGATAAAAGAAAACCTACTTACTTATAATTTAGCAACAAATCTAGAAGTAGGCGGATTAAAGATACAAAGAAAGAAACAAATCTTTACCAATAAAGAGATAAACTCACTATTTAACTCTATAAACACCAATTACTATGCAAGGCATATATTAATACTCATCTTCACAGGTATGCGTACAGGAGAGTATTTAGGACTTAAAAAAGACAATATAAACTTAAAGGATAATACAATAATAGACTTTGGAGAAAAGACAGAAGCAGGTAGAGACAGAAAAATGTTTATACACCCAAAAATAAAGCCAATACTAGCAGAACTAATGCTCAACTCACAAACAGGTTATATAGTAGAGTATAAACAACCTAACGGAAAAATAATCAATCCTAGTATAAATACCTTTAACAAAAAAATGTACTACCCTGCTCTAGAAAAAGCAGGAGTTGAAAAAAAGATACCATACACTTGCAGATATACATTTGCTACCATAGCACATAATAGTGGAGTAACCGATAAGGCTTTACAAAAATTAATGGGACATACAAACTTTAATATAACCGCGAACTCATATATCCAAGATTTAGATGAGTATATCTATAGTGAGTTACAAAAAATTCAATAAAACACCTTTTAAAAAGCCTATTACCCACATATTACCCACACTAAAAAAAGCAAACGCTGATATTCCAACGTCTGCTTTAAATCTTTGGTGCGGGATAAAGGAGTTGAACCTTCACGAGAAATTCTCACTAGATCCTAAGTCTAGCGCGTCTGCCAATTCCGCCAATCCCGCATGGGGTGAGTAGTGAGATTCGAACTCACGGCCTCCTGGG
>NZ_CAMPPE010000008.1 GCF_946893725.1 Anaerococcus sp. Marseille-Q5996
GGATTAGTGGCGAACGGGTGAGTAACGCGTGAGTAACCTGCCTTACACAAGGGGATAGCCTCTGGAAACGGAGAATAATACCCTATGAAATTACATTCTCGCATGAGGAAATAATCAAAATGTTTAGTGGTGTAAGATGGACTTGCGTCTGATTAGCTAGTTGGTGAGATAACAGCTCACCAAGGCAACGATCAGTAGCCGGCTTGAGAGAGTGTACGGCCACATTGGGACTGAGACACGGCCCAGACTCCTACGGGAGGCAGCAGTGGGGAATTTTGCACAATGGGGGAAACCCTGATGCAGCGACGCCGCGTGATTTAGAAGGCCTTCGGGTTGTAAAAATCTTTTGTATAGGAAGAAAATGACAGTACTATACGAATAAGGTCCGGCTAATTACGTGCCAGCAGCCGCGGTAATACGTAAGGACCGAGCGTTGTCCGGAATCATTGGGCGTAAAGGGTACGTAGGCGGGTTTTTAAGTTAGAAGTCAAAGGCTATAGCTCAACTATAGTAAGCTTCTAAAACTGGGGACCTTGAGTAATGGAAGGGAAAGTGGAATTCCTAGTGTAGCGGTGGAATGCGCAGATATTAGGAGGAATACCGGTGGCGAAGGCGACTTTCTGGCCATTAACTGACGCTGAGGTACGAAAGCGTGGGTAGCAAACAGGATTAGATACCCTGGTAGTCCACGCCGTAAACGATGAGTGTTAGGTGTCTGGAGTAAATCTGGGTGCCGCAGCTAACGCATTAAACACTCCGCCTGGGGAGTACGCACGCAAGTGTGAAACTCAAAGGAATTGACGGGGACCCGCACAAGCAGCGGAGCATGTGGTTTAATTCGAAGCAACGCGAAGAACCTTACCAAGTCTTGACATATTTTGGAAGCACTTAGAGATAAGAGCCTATATCTTCGGATAACTGAAATACAGGTGGTGCATGGTTGTCGTCAGCTCGTGTCGTGAGATGTTGGGTTAAGTCCCATAACGAGCGCAACCCCTTTTGCTAGTTACCATCATTAAGTTGGGGACTCTAGCAATACTGCCGGTGACAAACCGGAGGAAGGTGGGGATGACGTCAAATCATCATGCCCTTTATGACTTGGGCTACACACGTGCTACAATGGCAGGTACAGAGGGCAGCAAGACAGCGATGTTAAGCAAAACTCAAAAAGCCTGTCCCAGTTCGGATTGCACTCTGCAACTCGAGTGCATGAAGTTGGAGTTGCTAGTAATCGTGGATCAGAATGCCACGGTGAATGCGTTCCCGGGTCTTGTACACACCGCCCGTCACACCATGGAAGTTGGCAATACCCGAAGCCTGTGAGCTAACCGTT
>NZ_CAMPPE010000009.1 GCF_946893725.1 Anaerococcus sp. Marseille-Q5996
CCTGATGCTACTGTTCTACCACCTTCACGTACGGCAAATCTTAGTCCTTCTTCTAGGGCGATTGGTTTTTGTAGTTTGATTTTGAAGGTTGCGTTGTCTCCTGGCATTACCATTTCTACGCCTTCTTCTAGTTCGATGTCGCCTGTTACGTCTGTTGTTCTAAAGAAGAATTGTGGTCTGTATCCACTGAAGAATGGTGTGTGACGTCCTCCTTCTTCTTTGGTTAGTACGTATACTTGGCCTTCGAATTCTGTGTGTGGTTGTACGCTTCCTGGTTTTGCTAGTACTTGTCCTCTTGAGATTTCGTCTCTTTGTACTCCTCTTAATAGGATTCCTACGTTATCTCCTGATTCTGCTTGTTCTAGTTGTTTGTGGAACATTTCTACTCCTGTTACTACTGCTTCAGAAGTTTTTTCTGTTAGGCCTACGATTTCTACTGTGTCGCCTACTTTTAGTGTTCCTTTTTCTACTCTTCCTGTTGCTACTGTTCCACGGCCTGAGATTGTCATTACGTCTTCTACTGGCATTAGGAATGGTTGGTCATTATCTCTTTCTGGGATGTCAAAGTAGTTGTCTACTTCTTCCATTAGTTTAAGGATTTTGTCTGACCATTCGCCTTCTCCACCTTCTTGTAGTGATTTTAATGCTGATCCTACTACTACTGGTGCGTCGTCTCCGTCGTATTCGTATTCGCTTAGTAGGTCTCTTACTTCCATTTCTACTAGTTCTAGTAGTTCTGGATCGTCTACTTGGTCTTCTTTGTTTAGGAATACTGCGATTTTTGGTATTCCTACTTGGCGCGCTAGTAGAATGTGTTCTCTTGTTTGTGGCATTGGACCGTCTGCTGCACTTACTACGATGATTGCTCCGTCCATTTGTGCTGCTCCTGTGATCATGTTTTTAACGTAGTCGGCGTGGCCTGGAGCGTCGATGTGTGCGTAGTGTCTGTTTGCTGTTTCGTATTCTACTACTGAGGTGTTGATTGTGATTCCACGTTCTCTTTCTTCTGGTGCTTTATCGATGTTTTCGTAGTCGATGAATTCACCTGTTCCGTATTTTTTGTTTAGAGCTTGTGTTATTGCTGCTGTTGTTGTTGTTTTTCCGTGGTCTACGTGTCCGATTGTTCCGATATTAATATGTGGTTTGCTTCTTTCGAATTGTTGTTTACTCATTT
>NZ_CAMPPE010000010.1 GCF_946893725.1 Anaerococcus sp. Marseille-Q5996
AGAAAAAGGTAAAACTTAGACGGAAATATTAACAATACAATCAAGATAAACGAGTTATCAACTAATTAATTACGCAAAATCACAAGTAAAAGGTAAGTTGAAACTACGATTATCACCGAAAACAATCGCATATATTAATATATGTAACTGGTTAAAACGTCAAAGTATTTACCAGCAATTTTAAATACTCTATCAGTGGTAGAGGAGCATTGTATTAGGGAAGAAGCCCAAGCGAAAGCAGGTGTGGACTTAATACAAGAGAGAATGCTGGCATGAGTAGCGAGAAGGAGTGTGAGAATCACTCCCGTCGAAACCCCAAGGACTCCTGAGCAAGGCTCGTCCCCTCAGGGAAAGTCGGGACCTAAGGCGAGGCCAAAAGGCGTAGCCGATGGATAACAGGTTTATATTCCTGTACCGCTTAAAGTCGCTATAGAGAAGTGATGACGCAAGAGGATAAGCTAAGCTGCCCGATGGAAGGCAGTCTAAGCACAAAGGCTGATTAGTAGGCAAATCCGCTAATCCAAAGGCTAATGTGTGATAGGTATCGAAAACATGAGTAGAGAAGTAGCCGATTTCAAATTGCCAAGAAAAGTCACTATCAAGACCAAAGCGCCCGTACCAAAACCGACACAGGTAGGGAGGTAGAGAATACCAAGACGCGCGGAAGAACCTTTGTTAAGGAACTCGGCAAAATGTCCCCGTAACTTCGGGAGAAGGGGAGCCTGAGCGATCAGGCCACAGAAACCAGGCCCAAGCGACTGTTTACCAAAAACACAAGTTTCTGCAAAATCGTAAGATGAAGTATAGGAGCTGACACCTGCCCGGTGCTGGAAGGTTAAGGGGAAGGCTTAGCGAACGCGAAGGCTAGAACTTAAGCCCCAGTAAACGGCGGCCGTAACTATAACGGTCCTAAGGTAGCGAAATTCCTTGTCGGGTAAGTTCCGACCCGCACGAAAGGTGTAACGATTTGGGCACTGTCTCAACAAAGGATCCGGTGAAATTGTAGTAGTCGTGAAGATGCGACTTACCCACGCTAGGACGGAAAGACCCCGTGGAGCTTTACTGTAGGCTGATATTGGATTTTGAGATTAGATGTACAGGATAGTTGGGAGGC
>NZ_CAMPPE010000011.1 GCF_946893725.1 Anaerococcus sp. Marseille-Q5996
AAATGATTCTGCTAAAAAATATATTTCTTACTGGGTTGGGCTGTTTTCTTTTCGCTCGCCGCTACTTGGAAAATCGAGTTTTCTTTCTTTTCCTCCTGCTACTTAGATGTTTCAGTTCGCAGGGTCTTACTTCGCTATGGCTATGTATTCACCATAGGATGACTGTGTCTTCCACAGCCGGGTTTCCCCATTCGGAGACCTAGGGGTCATTGCTTGTTGTGAGCTTACCCTAGCTTTCGTTCACTTACGTCCTTCATCGTCTTCATGTGCCAAGGCATCCACCTTGCGCCCTTTCTTTCTTGACTGGAAATATTGTTTGCTATTTAGTTTTAAGCTTATCCTGAGTGAGTTCAAAATCTTTGATTTTGAATTCTGTCATTTTTAATGGCAGAGGCAAAATAACGCTAGTACTTGTTTGTACTATTTTACTTCAGTTTAAGTGGTTCATTTATTGGTATGATTTTAACTTTACACCTTATTTTATAAATTTCAAATAGTAATACGCCGTAGCTTTCTAGCCAATCGTGCTTATTCGCACTCTTGGGAAAGCCTGACGGCCGACCTGCCATCCATTTGCTTTGCAAATGGGGCTAGGTCTTGCTGGTGGACCTGAGTAGACTCGAACTACCGACCTCACGCTTATCAGGCGTGCGCTCTAACCACCTGAGCTACAGGTCCATGCAATTAATTAAGTAACAATTTATTTCTAATAGATAGAGAATAACGTATCATTCTCTTTCCGGACCTGATTGGTTAATCTAATACAAATATAATTGCTTACGTTTGTAGAGACGTCCTAGAAGCTCTCTTGATTCGCAAGATTCGTTCTAGGATGAAAGATGCAAGCATCTTCCACCAACCAGGCCGGGCTTCCTTAGAAAGGAGGTGATCCAGCCGCACCTTCCGATACGGCTACCTTGTTACGACTTCACCCCAGTTACTGACCCTACCTTCGACTGCTGCTTCCTTAACGGTTAGCTCACAGGCTTCGGGTATTGCCAACTTCCATGGTGTGACGGGCGGTGTGTACAAGACCCGGGAACGCATTCACCGTGGCATTCTGATCCACGATTACTAGCAACTCCAACTTCATGCA
>NZ_CAMPPE010000012.1 GCF_946893725.1 Anaerococcus sp. Marseille-Q5996
AGACCCTGCGAACTGAAACATCTAAGTAGCAGGAGGAAAAGAAAGAAAACTCGATTTTCCAAGTAGCGGCGAGCGAAAAGAAAACAGCCCAACCCAGTAAGAAATATATTTTTTAGCAGAATCATTTGGGAAGATGAACCAAAGAAAGTGACAGTCTTGTAAGCAAAAGAAAATATATTGTGGGGGCAAGTAGCAGTGAACACGAGAAATTTGCTGTGAAGATAGGGGGCCCATCCCCTAAGGCTAAATACTAACATGTGACCGATAGCGAACAAGTACCGTGAGGGAAAGGTGAAAAGAACCCCGAAAGGGGAGTGAAACAGAACCTGAAACCTTGTGCCTACAAGCAGACAGAGCACAACAGTGTGATGTCGTACCTTTTGTAGAATGGGCCAGCGAGTTATCATATAAAGCAAGGTTAAGTCTTTAAGAGACGTATCCAAAGCGAAAGCGAGTCTTAATAGGGCGAAAGTTAGATATGATAGACCCGAAACCGGGTGATCTATCCATGGTCAGAGTGAAGGTGAAGTAAAATTCACTGGAGGCTCGAACCGGGTGCGGTTTAAAACGCATCGGATGAACTGTGGATAGGGGCGAAAAACCAAACGAACCCGGAGATAGCTGGTTCTCCTCGAAATAGCTTTAGGGCTAGCCTATGATTAAAGATTTGCGGAGGTAGAGCACTGACTGGCCTAGGGCGGCTAACCGTACCAAAGCCTATCAAACTCCGAATGCCAAAAAATCAGATCATGGAGTCAGACTTAGAGGGATAAGCTCCTAAGTCGAAAGGGAAAGAGCCCAGACCGACAGCTAAGGTCCCAAAATCTGGATTAAGTGGAAAAGGATGTGAACCTACTAAGACAACCAGGACGTTGGCTTAGAAGCAGCCATACATTTAAAGAATGCGTAATAGCTCACTGGTCAAGTGGGTTTGCGCCGAAAATGAACGGGGCTAAAATTCAGTACCGAAGCTTCGGATTGATAGAGAATTTAAAATTGCT
>NZ_CAMPPE010000013.1 GCF_946893725.1 Anaerococcus sp. Marseille-Q5996
AAATGATTCTGCTAAAAAATATATTTCTTACTGGGTTGGGCTGTTTTCTTTTCGCTCGCCGCTACTTGGAAAATCGAGTTTTCTTTCTTTTCCTCCTGCTACTTAGATGTTTCAGTTCGCAGGGTCTAACCTCACTATGGTTATGTATTCACCATAGGATGACTGATTCTTCATCAGCCGGGTTTCCCCATTCGGATACCTAGGGGTCATTGCTTGTTGTGAGCTTACCCTAGTTTTCGTTCACTTACGTCCTTCATCGTCTTCATGTGCCAAGGCATCCACCTTGCGCCCTTTCTTTCTTGACTGGAAATATTGTTTGCTATTTAATTTTTTACTCACTTTGTGAGTGGTTCATTTTAATAAATATAATTAAACTATTAATTTGAGCAACAAGTATTTCTAATTGATAGAGAATAACGTATCATTCTCTTTCCGGACCTGATTGGTTAATCTAATACAAATATAATTGCTTACGTTTGTAGAGACGTCCTAGAAGCTCTCTTGCTTCGCAAGATTCGTTCTAGGATGAAAGATGCAAGCATCTTCCACCCACCAGGCCGGGCTTCCTTAGAAAGGAGGTGATCCAGCCGCACCTTCCGATACGGCTACCTTGTTACGACTTCACCCCAGTTACTGACCCTACCTTCGACTGCTGCTCCCAAACGGTTAGCTCACAGGCTTCGGGTATTGCCAACTTCCATGGTGTGACGGGCGGTGTGTACAAGACCCGGGAACGCATTCACCGTGGCATTCTGATCCACGATTACTAGCAACTCCAACTTCATGCA
>NZ_CAMPPE010000014.1 GCF_946893725.1 Anaerococcus sp. Marseille-Q5996
CAATATTTCCAGTCAAGATTTAAAGTTTAGTATCCATTAGCTTAATGCATTACTGCACTTACACCTTGGACCTATCTAACGTATTTTCTTTACGTACTTTTAGAAATCTTATCTTGAGGGTTGCTTCGTACTTAGATGCTTTCAGTACTTATCAATTCCATACTTAGCTACCCAGCTATGCTCCTGGCGGAACAACTGGTACACCAGTGGTATGTCCATCCCGGTCCTCTCGTACTAAGGACAGGTCCTCGCAAATTTCTTACGCCCACGCTGGATAGGGACCGAACTGTCTCACGACGTTCTGAACCCAGCTCGCGTGCCTCTTTAATGGGCGAACAGCCCAACCCTTGGGACCTACTTCAGCCCCAGGATGAGACGAGCCGACATCGAGGTGCCAAACCTCCCCGTCGATGTGGACTCTTGGGGGAGATAAGCCTGTTATCCCCGGGGTAGCTTTTATCCGTTGAGCGATGGCCCTTCCATGCGGTGCCACCGGATCACTAAGTCCGTATTTCTACTCTGCTTGAGCTGTATCTCTCGCAGTTAAGCTCGCTTTTGCCTTTGTACTCT
>NZ_CAMPPE010000015.1 GCF_946893725.1 Anaerococcus sp. Marseille-Q5996
CTTTCATCCTAGAACGAATCTTGCGAATCAAGAGAGCTTCTAGGACGTCTCTACAAACGTAAGCAATTATATTTGTATTAGATTAACCAATCAGGTCCGGAAAGAGAATGATACGTTATTCTCTATCAATTAGAAACACAGACATAATCATTGATATAAATTAAATTTCAATATTAAACTATATATAAAACATGGGGATATAGCTCAGCTGGGAGAGCACCTGCCTTGCACGCAGGGGGTCAAGAGTTCGAATCTCTTTATCTCCACCAGCAAGACCTAACCCCATTTGCAAAGCAAATGGATGGTAGGTCGGCCGTCAGGATTTCCAAACGCGCGAAGCGGGTTTGTAGAAATCTACGACGCTAATCGTACGGATAAACAATCCGTATATTAGAAAAAAATGAACCACTTAGCAATAGCTAAGCTTAAAACTAAATAGCAAACAATATTTCCAGTCAAGAAAGAAAGGGCGCAAGGTGGATGCCTTGGCACATGAAGACGATGAAGGACGTAAGTGAACGAAAGCTAGGGTAAGCTCACAACAAGC